>CAWGJE010000019.1:0-511499 GCA_963822855.1 uncultured Solirubrobacterales bacterium
CCGTTTGACGTCATGAAGCCCCGTGAGCGGCCAAGCTAAGCCCGACCAGCGCCTGCTCCTCATCGCCGCACAGGCCGGTGACGAGAACGCGTTCCGTCAACTGATCGAGCCGTATCGCCACGCGCTCGACGTTCACTGCTACCGGATGCTCGGGTCGGCTCAGGACGCGGAGGATCTCGTCCAGGAGACGCTGCTACGGGCGTGGCGGGCGATCGGGCGATTCGAGCCGCGCGTCCAGCTTCAGACGTGGCTCTACCGGATCGCGACCAATGCGTGTCTCGATGAGCTCGAGCGCCGGCACCGCCGGCCGGAGCCGCTGGACCCGTTCCCCGACCAGCCGTCGGATGAGGCGGCGGCGCCGACGTACGACCCCGAGGCGCGGTATGCGATCCGGGAGGGCATGGAGCTGGCGCTGCTGCGCGCGATCCAGGAGCTGCCCGGTCGCCAGCGCGCGGTGCTGATCTTTCGCGACGTGCTCGGGTGGACCGCTCCCGAGGTCGCCGAGCTGCTCGAGTCGAGCGTCGCGTCGGTCAACAGCGCGCTCCAGCGTGCCCGCGGGACGATCGATGAACGCCTCACCGCGACCCCGGCGGGGATGGCCGCGCCCGACGAGCGCGAGCTGCTCGATCGGTACGTGGCCGCGTTCGAGCACGACGACGTGGACGGGCTCGTGGCGCTGCTGCGCGAGGACGCCGTCATGCGGATGCCGCCGCAACCGTCGGCGATCGGGGCGCTGCAGATCGCGCGTTTCTTCCGCGAGGTCGCAGGCGGCGGCACGCTGACGCGGTTCCGGCTGACGCCGACGCGAGCAAACGGCCGGCCGGCGGTCGCGATCTACCACGACGACGAAGAGCGCGGTTGGGTCCCGCACGGGATCTCCGTACTTCAGATCGAGGACGGACGGATCGTCGGAATCGACTCGTTCATCAAGCCGGCGCTGCTCCCCCGGTTCGGATTCGCCGCAGAGCCCTGAGTCGAGATCCCGCCGAACGGCGGCGATGAGTTTCAGCGCCGGCGCCCGTTTGACGGGGTGAAGAGCGACTCACCCCCCTCTTCTCCTCTCGCAGCTGTCCTTTTCCGGCCAGACCCCTGGAGGTCCAATGACGTCCGCATCACCGCACATCAACCGCTGGCGCGCGTTTGCGCTGCTGGCGGTCGCGTACTTCATGACGATCATCGATCTGACGATCGTCAACGTGTCGCTCCCGACGATCGGTCGCGACCTGCACTTCACCGACACGAGCCTACAGTGGGTGGCGACCGCTTACGGGCTCACGTTCGGCGGCTTTCTGCTGTTCGGCGGACGGGCCGCGGATCTGCTCGGGCGCCGCCGCATCCTGATGGCCGGCATCGCGGTGTTCACCGCCGCGTCGCTGGCGTGCGCGCTGGCGAGCACCGACGCGTTCCTGATCGCAAGCCGCGCGGTGCAGGGGCTCGGCGCGGCGTTCATGCTCCCCGCCGCCCTCTCGATCGTGATGAACATGTTCGAGGAGGGCGCCGAGCGGAACAAAGCACTCGGGATCTGGGGCGCGCTCGGCGCCGCCGGGGCGACGGTCGGGCTGATCGCCGGCGGGTTTCTCACGCGCTACGCCGGTTGGCAGTACATCTTCTACCTGAACGTCCCGATCGGGGTAGCCGCGCTCGTATTGGCACCACGGCTCGTCCCGGAGAGCCGGCGGGCGACGACGCGCCGGCGGTTCGACGTGGCCGGAGCGACCACCGGCACCGGCGGGCTCGTGCTGCTGGTCGACGCGATCTCTCAGGCGCCGCAGTACGGGTGGGGGACGACCCGAACGGTCGCCGTCCTGTCAGCGGCGGTTGCGCTGCTCGCGGCGTTCATCGTGATCGAGCGTCGCGTGAGCGAGCCGATCCTGCCGCTGTCGATCTTCCGGCAGCGCACGCTCGCCGGCGCGAACGTCGCCGGTCTGCTGCTCGGCGGCAGCTTCTTCGCGTTCATCTTCGTCGGCACTCTGTACATGCAGCAGGTCCTTCACTACAGCGCGCTGCAGACCGGGGTCGCGTGGCTGGCCGCTTCGCTGACGTCGATCGCGCTCGCCGGCGTGTCGCAGCTGCTGGTGACGCGCGTCGGGGCGAAGCCGGTGATGGCGGCCGGGATGGCGCTGATCGGCGCGGGGATCATCTGGGCCACCCAGGTGCCCGTTCACGGCCATTTCCTGGCCAACCTCGCGGGGCCGATGGGCGTCTCCGGCGCCGGGACCGCGTTCTCGTTCATCCCGATCTCGATCGCCGCGCTCGCCGGGGTCGAGGAAGGCCGCGCCGGGCTGGCGTCCGGACTACTCAACACCTCCGAGCAGCTGGGCGGGGCGATCGGGATCGCGATCGCGTCGAGCATCGCCGCGAGCCAGACCAAGACGCTCGCGCACGCAGGCAACGCCGTTCCGGTGGCTCTCACCGGCGGCTTCCAGCACGCCATGTGGGTGCTCGGGGCGATCGCGCTGATCTCGCTGCCGGCGATCTTCGTGCTCGTCGGGCGACGCGAACTTGCGCCCGCCGCGAGCGCAACGACAGGCCCGGACCGAGACCCGGTCGGCGGCGATCCGAAGCCCGCGCTTGCCGGGACCAACTGACCACGACAACTCGAGTCACGCAAGGAGACACAAATGTCCTCGCTCACCGACAAGACCATGGTCGTGGTGGGCGCGAGCCGCGGCCTCGGCCGCGGCATCGCGACCGCCCTCGCGCAGGCCGGCGCCTCGGTGGTCGCCGTCGCCCGCACCGGGCAGGCGACCGACGAGGTCGCCTCGCGACGGGGCGCGATCCACGATGAGATCGCCGACGCCGGCGAACCCACGGTCGCTGCACGCCTGCTCGACCGCCACGAGCCCGATGTGATCGTCCTCGTAGCCGGCGCGACCCCGTACATGCGGCCCCTGCAGCAGCAGACGTGGGACACGTTCTCCGTCCACTGGCAGACCGACGTCCGGATCGCGTTCCACTGGTTGCGCGAGTCTCTGCTGAAGCCCCTGCCAGCCGGCAGCCGCGTGGTCGTGTTCAGCAGCGGGGCGGCGCTGAATCCGGGCGGCTCGCCGCTGAGCGGCGGGTATGCGGGCGCCAAGGCGACCCAGCGCCTGATCACCGTCTACGCCCAGGAAGAGGCCAACCGCGCGGGCCTCGACATCACGTTCACGACGGTGCTCCCGCAGTTCGCGCCCGAAACCGGCGTCGGCCGGCCGGCGGTCGCGGCATACGCGGCGCAGGCCGGCTTGCCGGTCGACGAATTCCTGCAACGACAGCCGTTCCAGCTGCTCACGGCGGAGATCGCCGGCGCCGCGGTGGTCGAATTGGTCCAGAGCGATCCTGCGGGGCTCGCGCCGGCTTATCTGCTGAACGGCGACGGGCTGCGGAAGCTGCCGTAGGGCAACGCGGCCGCAAGTGCACAGGCAGGCGCACGCCGTGAGGCCGGCGAGTGCGTCGGCGGTCTAGATTGCGGGCGACTTGGAGCGCCGGCCAACAACCCGTCCGCAATGACCGATCGGAGCGGGCCCGAT
The DNA here is from genome assembly GCA_963822855.1 of uncultured Solirubrobacterales bacterium. Lineage (GTDB taxonomy): Bacteria > Actinomycetota > Thermoleophilia > Solirubrobacterales > Solirubrobacteraceae > Palsa-465. Next base: position 3,510 of record CAWGJE010000019.1, read on the forward strand.
CGGCGACGAGCCGGCAGGCTGGCCGCGGCGGTTCTGTGCACCGCCGCGCTGTCGCTCGCAGGCTGCGGTGCCGCGGATGAAGCCGGTCAACCCGCGGGCGCCGCGGGAGCCACGGCACAAGCACCGCCGGTGCACCTGTCCAACGTGGGCATTCACAAGATCCGCCACGTGGTGATGATCATCCAGGAGAACCGCTCGTTCGACTCGTACTTCGGTACGTATCCGGGCGCGGATGGAATCCCGGCCAGCGATGGCCATTTCACGGTGTGCCTGCCCGACCCGTTGACCGGCGGGTGCGACCGCCCGTTCCACGAATCGTCGCTGGTCAACGGCGGCGGCCCGCACGGCGAGGGATCGGTGTACGACGACCTCGACGGCGGCGAGATGGATGGGTTCGTCCGGGAGTCCGAGACCGCGGGCGGCCGCGGGTGCGGCGGATTCGCCGGGGTGTGCAGCTCGTTCGCGCCTTCCGACGTGATGGGTTACCACGACGCGCGGGAGATCCCGAATTACTGGTCGTACGCGGAGAACTTCGTCCTCGACGACCACATGTTCCAGTCGAACGCGTCGTGGAGCCTCCCGGCGCACCTGTACGAGGTGTCGGAGTGGTCGGCCAAATGCTCGCGTCCCGGAGATCCCTCGAGCTGCGTCAACGACGACGAGCTCGGCGGCTACCAGACCTCGGACATCAGCGGCGTGGGGGCACGCGGGCACCAGGCCGTCGAGCGCCTCCGGCGGCTACTGCGTACGGCGCGGCGCCGGCTCGCGCAGTGCCGGTTCGCGCGCAGCCCCGCAGCACCGGGGGCCACCGGCACGGGCGGAACCGGCACGACCGGCACCCCCACCGGCAGCGGCGGCGCTGGCACGACCGGCGCGGGCGGCGCGATCGGACCGACCGCATCGAGCCGGCGCTACCCGCCGCCGGTGGCGAAGTGCCGGCGGCGCGTCAAGGACGGGCTGGCCGAGCGCCGCGCCACGATCGCGCGGCAGGTCTCGACCACCTACAACTACGCCTGGACCGACATCACGTACCTGCTGCACAGGTACGGAGTCAGCTGGGGCTATTTCATCACCCCCGGAGGCGAGCCCGATTGTGAGAGTGGGAACGCGAACTGCTCGAACTCGCCGTTCAGCGTCGGCACCCCGGACATCTGGAACCCGCTGCCGTCGTTCACCGACGTCCAGCGGGACGGCCAGCTGGGCAACATCCAGGACACCAGGCGGTTCCTCAAGGACGCCACCGCCGGGACTCTGCCGGAGGTCTCCTGGATCGTCCCCGATCAGCAGGAGTCCGACCATCCTCCGGCCAACATCGCCACCGGCCAGACATACGTGACCAACCTGATCAACACGATCATGGAAGGCCCGGACTGGGACTCGACCGCGATCTTCCTCGTGTGGGACGACTGGGGCGGCTTCTACGACCACGTGTTGCCGCCGGTCGTCGACCAGAACGGCTACGGGTTCAGAGTGCCGTCGTTGGTGATCAGCCCGTACGCCCGGCGCGGGTTCATCGACCACCAGACGCTCAGCTTCGACGCGATCAACAAGTTCATCGAAGACGACTTCCTCGACGGTCAGCGGCTCGACCCGACTAACGACGGCCGCCCGGATCCACGCCCCGACGTGCGCGAGGACAACCCCGGGCTCGGCGACTTCACCGCCGACTTCGACTTCGACCAGCAGCCGCTGCCGCCGCTGATCCTGCCGCTGCACCCGCTCCCGGGGCCGGCGTCGACTCCCGGCGGCTGACGCGCCTCAGCGCAGAATCCCCGTGTGCCCGAGCGAGTAGCGCCCGGGCTGGGGCCACACGCACAACCCGTGCGGGCCGTAACCGACGGGAATCGCGGCGCGCAGACGGCCGGTGCGGGTATCGATCGCGTAGACGACCGCGTTGTACCGGCCGCTCAGCCACAGCGTGTTGCCGTCGGCCGAGACGCCACCCATGTCGGGGCTCGCGGGCAGCGGCAGCTGCCACGTGCGGATCACGCGCCGTGTCCGGAAACTGACCACGGAAATCGACCCCGCCTGGCGGTTGGCGACGTACATGACCTTCGCGTTGCGGCTCGGGTAGAGGCCGTGGGCGCCCGCCCCGGTCCTTAGGAAGCCGATCACGCGGAACGACGAGGGGTCGATCTCCCACAGGCCACCGTTCTGCTGATCGGCCGTGTACAGCGTGCGGCCGTCGGGGGACAGCTTCACGTCCTGCGGGCTCGCGACGCCGTTGTTGATCTCGAGCGTGCGGATCACCTGCTGGGTGCTGAGGTCGATTTCGATCATCCGGCCGGCGAACTCGCAGCTCGCGAACGCGTAGCGGCCGTCCGCGGAGAAGTCCATGTGGTCGACCCCGCGGCACTCGGGCACCGACAGCGAGTGCACCAGGCGCATCGTGTTCGGGTCACGGAAGTCGAGGCGCTGAAGGCGCTCGGCGACGACGATCGCGAACCGGCCATCGGGGGTGAAGTACAGGTTGTACGGATCCTCTACCGGTATCGGACGTCCGGGGCGGCCGGTGCGCGGGTCGATCGGCGTCAGGCTGTTGCCCAGGTCGTTGTCCACGTACAGCGTGCGTAGGTCGTAGGAGGGCGTGACGTGCTGCGGCAGCGCACCCACCGGGAACTGCTCGACGATCTTCAGCGTCCGCTGGCTGATCACGTCGACGGTGTTGCTCATGCTGTTCGGCACGTACACGAGCGCGGGATCGCTCCGGACAACCGGGCTCAGGTCGCCCACGGCGTCCGCGGCATACACGTTCAAGCCGGCGCCGCGCTCGCCAGCGGGCCGCGGCGGAGGGCTCGGCGGAAGGGTGGAGGTCGCCGTGCTCGACGAGCTGCTCGCGCGGGTGTGGCTCGATCCGCAACCAGCGAGCAGCAGCGCTCCGAGCGCGCAAGCGAGTGCGGCGGCGCGGACGGCGCCACGCGGCCGCCGGCCGCGGGCGATCGAGTCGGTGGGCGGCAAGATCGCGAGTTTGGGGCCCGTACGTCGGATCCACCTAAGCGGGCAGTGAGACTTTCCACACGGACCCCGTACTCGGGTTCGGAGCGATTTTCGTTGGCTAGGATCGCCCGGATCCGCCGTCGACTACTCCTGGCCATGCTCCTGGCCGCGCTGGCCGCGTCCGCGTGCGGGGGCGGCGCCGCGACGACGAGCACCACGCACCGACCGACGGCCGCGCACGCCCACGCGTCCCGGGCCGCGGCCACGCCCACCGCGCCCTCGCGTCCGGCGACGCTCGTGTACCGGGCCCAGTACCAGCTGCCGGCGCCGATCAAGGACCCGGCGTTCGCCGTCGTCGGAGCCGGGCGGTTCGCGCTGCTCGGCGGGCTCGACTCCTCCGAGGTCTCGAGCGCGACGATCGAGCTCGCAGATCTGAAGGGCGTCGTGCGGACCGCGAACCTGCCGCTCGCCCAGCACGACGCGCAGGGCGCGGAGATCGGCGGCGACGTATACGTGTTCGGCGGAGGCTCGTCCACCGAGCTCGACCACATCGTCAGCTTCGACCCCTCCAGAGGCGTCGTGCAGACCGTAAGCGCGCTACCGCATCCCCAGTCGGACGTCGCCGTGGCGACAACCGGCGGCACCGCTTACGTCGTCGGCGGTTACGACGGCACGAACTGGCTGAACACGATCCTCGCGTGGCGGCCGGGCTCGCCCGTGCGCGTCGCCGGGCACCTGCCCGTGGGGCTTCGCTACGCGGCGGCGACCGCGGTCGGCGGCCACATCCTGATCATGGGCGGTTCGACGCCCACCGGCGCGAGCGACGCGGTCTACCGCTTCGATCCCGCCACTGGGCAGGTGCGCCAGATCGGCCGCCTCCCCCAGCCGACCACGCACGCGTCGGCCGCGACGCTCGGCGGGTTCGCGTACCTCGTCGGCGGCCGCGGCGACAACCTCGGCACGCAGACGTCGACCGTGTGGTCGATCGACCCGCGCACCGGCGCGGTCCAACGCGCCGGCAAGCTGCCCCAGCCGCTGTCGGACACGGCGTCGCTGTCGATCAACGGCGCGATCGTTGTCGCCGGCGGACTCGCGCCGACGACCACCGTGGCCGACGTCGGTGAGCTCGTGCCCCAGTTCGCGCCGTAGCCGCGCTCAATGACCGCGCGCCTCGGCGGCGCGCACGTAGTCGGCTACGGTCCGGGTCTCGGCGGCGGTCAGCCGGTGCGGCAGCGGCATCTCGCGTACGAACTCGAGCATCTCGGCCCGCGTCGTGTGCAGCCCGAGCAGGTCGCCGCCCTGCTGCCGGGCCGACGGCCGTCCGTTGAGCGAGTGGCACATGCCGCAATCCTCGCTGAACAGCGAGGCGCCGTCCGCGACGTGTTCCGAGCTCCCGCTGGACCCGCACCCCGCGCACACGGTCGCGACTGCCAACCCCACCAGGACAACTTTCGGCCGCACCGTCGCCAAACTGCTGGGTATCAGTCGCCGCTCAGCGACGCCGCGTAGTGAGCGGGCCGCCGGTCGGCGAACGCGTCGTTGCGCTCGCCGCTCCGCTTGTCGCGCGCGGCCACCAGGTCGCAGTCGGCGACCAGCGTGGCCGTCCCGCGGTCGGGCACGGGGCCCGCGCGGAGCCCGCCGTCGGGCCCGGCGATCACGCTTCCGCCCTCGAACTCGACGCCCCGCTCGATGCCGCACCGATCGCACACGGCCACGAATACCTTGCTCAGATACGCCGTCATGGCGGCGAGCGAATGCAACACCGGTCGCCCATCCGGAGGGTGCGGGTCGCGTGGCCAGTTCGTCGGCAGCGCGATCAGGTCGGCGCCGGCGAGCGCGAGCCCGCGGGTGAGCTCGGGAAACTCGATGTCGTAGCAAACACCGAGCCCGACCCGGCCGTGCCGCGTCTCGACGACCGGCGCCGGGTCCTCACCGGCGCCGAACCACCGAGGCTCGTCGCCCCACAGGTGGAGCTTGCGGTACACGGCGCGGACGCCGCCGCCGTCGACGAGCGCGCTGCTGTTGAACACCCGGCCGTCGGGTCCGCGTTCGCAGAAGCCACCCACGACGACCGCGTCACCACGCGCGGCCTCGCGAGCCCAGCCTGCGAGCAGCGCGCCGTCGGCGGGGACGGCGGCCGCCTGCGCCTCCTCGCGCGAGCTGAACACGTAGCCGCTGCTCGCGAGTTCGGGCAGCACGACGATCTGAGCGCCGGCAGAGACCGCGGCGGCGAGCGCGTCGAGCGCGAGCTCCGCGCTGCGCGCCGGACTCTCCACATCCGGCGCGATCTGGCAACACGCCACCCGCACGCCGGCCGCCATCACGCGCCCCGCGACAACCCGATCCTGAACGCCGCGCGGTACGACTCCCCCGGCGCGATCACCGTCAGGCCGTCGCCGCTGTTCAGCGCGTTCGTGGGCGCAGTCATCGGCTCGAAGCAGATGAACTCCTCCCCGGGCGGAGCGAACGCCTGCGCGTACGGATAACCGGCGAGAAACTCCACCGTGAGCTCGTTGCCCGCGGCGGCTGCGTCGAACCGGGCGGGCGCGGGAGCGGCGTCGTAGCCGTCGTCGAGGCTCACGCCGCGCAGCCGGAACGGATCGCGATCGACGGGCACGCGCTCGCCGGTCGGGATCGAGCGGTCGTCGAGCAGGAGCCGGTTGGTGGCGCTCAGCTCGACCAGCCAGTCGTCGCGGCCGGCGCCCGGTAAGCGCGTGTAGGGGTGGTATCCGAACGACACGGGGACCGGCCCGTCGCCGGAGGCGGTCACCGTCGTCGTTACCGTGAGCTCCCCCCGGCCGACCGTCGCTTCGCACCGGACCTCGTGCGGGAAGGGGTACAGCTCGAGCAGCTCGCCGGCGTCCCACCTGAGCCGGGCGGCGATCGCGTCGGCGCCGGCGGAGTCCTCGACATCCCAGTGCAGGAGCCCTGGGAGGACCCCGTGAATCGGGAGCCCGTTGCCGTCGCGCGGGATCCGCGAGTCGTCCTCGGACAGCGTCACGCGCCTGCCGGCGGCCTCGTAACCGAACCCGGCCAGCCGGTTCGCCCACGGGTACAGGAGCGGGACGCCCATCGTCTTGCCCTGCTCGGCGTAGGCGCGCACCCCGCGCCGGCGGTCGAGTAGCTCGTCGCCGTCGACCACGAGCGAGCAGCACACCATATTTGCCTCAGGCACGAACTCCGCGCTCGTGCTCCCGTCGGCCGACGTCAGCGTGATCGAGTCGAAGCCTTCAGCCGCCGGAGCGGTCAGTTGTCCTTCCACGCCTCGTATCTTCGCTGGTTCCGCGCGCCGGTGCTGCTGGGTTCGAACCATAGCCGGGCTGCCGGTGCGTCGCGAGGCGCAGTAGCCTGTGCGCCATGGACACCGACCGCGCCCGCGAGCTGCTCGCACAGGAACGCGCCCGCATCGAGGACGCAATGGCCGCGCTCAAGCGCGACGGCGCGCTCGAGGGCGACGACAGCGTCGAGCCCGGCGACCTGGATTCCGAAGATCTCTACCAGGACGAGTTCAACGCCACGCGCGCCGGGGACCTCCAGCGCGAACTGGAAGCGCTTGAGCGCGCCGAAGCACGGCTGGCCGACGGGACGTACGGCCTGTCGGTCGAGAGCGGCGAGCCGATTCCGGATGGACGGCTCGAGGCTTTCCCGACCGCCGAGCGCACCATCGAAGAACAGGATCGCATCGGTCCCGGTTGATACACCCCCGCGAATCTACGATCCAGCATCGTAGCTCCGGGAAGACCCCATCAGGTAACTACTACGGTTACTGATCGCGCGCGAGCACTACGCCGCCTCCGCCAGTTCGACCAGGCGTCGGTATTCGGAGGCGGCGTGTTCCTCCCGGTCGAGCGCGGTGACGTAGTCGTCGAAGGCGATCGCTTCCTCGTCGGCCGCCGCCTGGCGCCAGTTGCGGTAGGCGGTCTCGACCGCTGCGCTCTCCTCGCGCCAGCTGACGTAGCCGTCCATGACCGCGTCGATCAGGTCCGAGATGCGGGTCAGCGCGGAAGGTCGCTTGCGGCTCATGCTGTGGAAGACGCCCGGGCGCTGGAATTCCTTCCATCGCTCCGGCGGGCGCCGGGTCAGCTCTTGCGCGCCAGGCGCTGGAGCGCCCGCCGCCGCGCGGGATCCAGCCGCGCCATCTGCTCGGCGAAGTGGCTGAGCGCGACGTCGCCGTACTGGTCGACGAGGCCCTCGACCTCGGACTTCGCCCGTAGAGCCATGTACTCGTCGCGCTCATACGCGGGGGCGTAGTAGTCGGTCTTGCCCTCGCGTCGCCGGTTCAGCAGCCCCTTCTTGTGAAGCCGCGCCATGATCGTCATGTACGTCGTGTAGGCGCGTTCCTTGCCCGCGCCTGCGTTGAGCGCCTCCATCACCGAGCGCACGGAGGCCTCGCCGCGGGCCCAAAGCTGCTCCATCACCTCGGACTCGAGCTCGTGCAGAGGCGGCGGCGGGGCCCCGGCCCGTGAGCGCTTCGTCGAACGGCTCGCCATCTACGACGCAAGCTAGCAGATAGGTAGACCCGGGACCCACCCCGCGGAAGGTTTCAGGCGACCAGTGCGTCTGCATCGACAGATGGCTCTCGACCGAAGCCGCCAGCCGGCGGCCGTCGCGGCGGCTCGGGTCGCCCGCGCCGGCGCGTTGCTCGGCGCGCTCGGCCTCGCCTCCGCGGCGTTCGTGGTCTCGCGGCTCGTCGAGGCCTGGCGCATCGCGCCGGCGAGCGCCTCGCACGAGATCTCGATCATCGGCGACCGGCTGAGCTACCCCGCGGCCAACCTCGCGGCGGTCGTGGTTCTCGTGCTCGCGCTGGTCGGACTCGTGGTGACCGTCCAGGCCGTGGCCGCCGCGGTGGGCGAAGTCCTTGACTCCCGACGATTCGCGCGGGCGCTCCGCGCCCAAAAGCCCCGGCCGCTAAGGGACGCCTGGCTGATCGCCGACGAACGGCCACGTGCGTTCTGCGCAGGGCTGATCAGGCCAACGGTGTATGTGTCGAGCGGCGCCGTGGCGCTGCTCGACGAGGCGGCGCTCGGCGCGGTGCTCGCGCACGAGCGCCACCATGCGCGCCGGCGTGATCCGCTCCGTCTCGCCGCCGGCCGGGTCTGCGCTCGCGCGCTGTTCTTCGTCCCCGGGCTGCGCGAGCTACTCCGACGCCAGCAATCGCTCGCCGAACTGAGCGCGGACGAGAGCGCGATCGCCGCAGCTCCGGAGAATCGCGCGGCGCTGGCGCAGGCGATGTTGAGCTTCGTCGAGGAGTCCGGCGACGACCCGGGCGCCGGCATCGATCCCGCCCGGGTCGACCAGCTGGTGGGCGAGCTTTCGAGCTGGCGCTTCCCGATGTTCCTGTGCGTGGCGGCCGCCGCGCTGCTCGCGCTGCTGGTGGCGGTCGCGGCGCTCGCCGGACAAGTCGCGGTGGGCTCGACCACGCTCGCCCCGCCGCTGCTCTCGAGCAGGCCGTGCGTGGTCGTGCTGGCCGCGATCCCCGTCGTGATTGGGCTGGTGGCGCTCCGCCTGCGCCGGCGCGTGGTCTGGGAGGGCCCGCGCGCCGGCGCCAGTCGGAGGATGAGACCGCGGCCGCGATCTACTATGCATCATAGTAGATCGGCCACGCGCCGTCAAGCGCGGCGCGCCGGCGCTCAGAACCCGAGCGCGCAGCCGTCCTTACGCGCGTCCGAGGCGCCGAACAGCGTGCCGTCGCGGACGATGATCGCCTGACCGCCGCCGAACGCACCGCGCCCAGTGTCCCTGCGCGGATCGAACCCGAGCCGGGCGAGCTCGTCCGCCCGGTCCCACAGAGGCTGCTCGAGGCTGAGCGAAGAGCCGTCGATCCGGAAGCGGCCGCGGTCGAGCACCGCCTGGGGGTCTCCGTCCGGCAGCAATGCGGTCAGGAACTGCACGTGGGATTGGGCCTGGATGAACCCGCCCATCAGGCCGAACGGCCCGACCAACTCACGGCCACGCGTCAGCATCCCCGGGATCAGCGTGTGATACGGGCGCGTGCCACCGACGACCGTGCCCTCCACCGCGAAACCGGCGGCGCGATTGTTCAGCACGACGCCGCTCGACCCCGCGACCACGCCCGACCCAAACGACTCGTACAGGCTCTGGAGCAGCGATGCCGCCATCCCGTCGCGATCGACCGCGACCACGCACACGGTTCCTCCGGGCGGCTCGGCGACCGGACGGGGGAGCGCCGCGCGGCGGGCGGCCACGTGCTCGGCTGACAGCAGCTGCCCGACGTCGGCGCCGTCGCGGACGGTTGCGAGCGCGTCTTCCAGCGCAAGCCCCACCGCCCGCACCAGCTCCGGTAACTCCCGACCTGACCCGCCGAGGATCGCGAGCGCCTCGAGCACCGCGACGCCCTGGGTTGGTGGCGGCAGCTCGTACACCTCGAAGCCGCGGTAGGTGCCCACCAGCGGCTCCACCCAGCGCGGGCTGTACGCCGCCAGGTCCTCGAGCGTAAGCCACGACGCGTCCGCGATCTCGCCAGCGGGCGGGCCCATGTAGAGGAACTGCGGCCCGTGCGTGGCGATGCCGAACAGCGTCTCCGCCAACTCCGGCAGCCGGTAGGTCCCACCGAACGCGGGCGGTGCCCCGAACTCCGCCGGCGCACGCGGAGTCCCACGCCACACCTGGGCGCAGTTGAACCCCGCGGGCACTCCGTCCCGGGCCAGCTCGATCGCCGGTCGCAGGCAGCGCTCGAGCTCGAGCCGTCCGAACCGCCGGGACAGCTCGCCCCACCCGGCCACCGCCCCTGGAACGTCGACCGACCGCGGGCCGAATTCGGCCGGCGGCTCAGCCGGGGCCGACCGCGGGGCCGGCCCGGCGGCGTCGATCCCATGCACCGCGCCCGACACGTCGCGCACGATCGCGAACAGATCGCCGCCGATCCCGGTCGCGTGGGGCTCGGTCACGCACAGCACCCCGGCCGCGCAGATCGCCGCATCGACCGCGCTCCCGCCTTCTCGCAGCACGTCCAGGCCGGCGAGCGTCGCCAGCGGCTGGCTGGAGGCGACCATCGCGCGGGACGCGACCGCCGCGGCGCGGGATGGGGACAGGCCGAAAGACACGAACGCTCAGCTCGTCGGACCGAACCGCTCGGTTCGGATCCGGCCGGGGTCGTGCCCGATGTCGACCAACCAGCCGGCGGCGGCCTCGACGAACGCGTTCGGACCGCACACGTACACGCGCGACTTCTCGGACGGCGGTCCGCCGACCTCGTCAAGCAGCGCCCGATCGATCCGGCCACGACGACCCTGCCAGTCGTCCGGCCACTCCCGGGTGAGCACGAAACGAACATCGACCCCGTCAAGCTCTCCATACCCCAGCAGCTCGTCGTGGTAGATCACCTCGCTCAGACGCCTCACCGAGTAGATCAGCCGAACCGGGACGGAGTGGTCGGTGTGCGACCAGTGGCGGAGCATCGACCGCAGCGGCACCACACCGGAACCGCCCGCGATCAACACCAGCGGGCCGCCGAGCGACTCCTCCCAGACGAAATAGCCGCCGATCGGCCCTCGGAGCTCGAGCTCGTCCCCTGGTCTGAGCACGTCGACCAGATATGGGGAGACCTCGCCGTCCTCGAGCCGCTCGACGGTCAGGACCAGGTGGTCGTCCTCGGGCGCGGATGCGATCGAGTAGCTCCGCTGCGCCTCGTATCCGTCCTCAGCGGTCAGGCGGACGTCGACGTGCTGCCCGGACCGATACCCGCCCGGCCAGTCGGGCTGCGAGAGTACGAGGCTCTTGGCGCGCGTGGTCTCCTCGACGAGGTCGACCACGGACACCAGCTGCCACGTCAGTCTCCCTGGTAGCGCTGCTCGAGCCATGGGTCGCCGAGATTGTGGTAGCCGTAGTTCTCCCAGAACCCGGGCTCGTCGTCGACCGTCAACGTCAGCCCCCGCACCCATTTGGCGCTCTTCCAGAAGTACAGGTGCGGCACCAGCAGGCGCGCGGGTCCGCCGTGCTCGGGGTGCAGAGGCTGGCCGTCGTACTCGTATGCCACCCAGGCCTTACCGTCGCTGATGTGGTCACGAGGCAGGTTTGTCGTGTATCCGCCGTCGGACCACGCAGTCACGAACGCCGCCTCGCTGTCGATCCGTTCAAGCAGCGTGTCGACCGACACGCCCTTCCACTTCGTGTCGAACTTGGACCACTTGGTCACGCAATGGATGTCGACCGTGACCATCTCGGCTGGCAGCTCGAGGAACTCCTTCCACGGCCACGACACCGCATTGCCGACCTCGCCGTCGATCAGGAAGCTCCACTCGTCGAGCGGCGTGTGCGGCGTCGGGCCCGCCGACAGCACCGGAAAGCCGGTCTCGACATATTGCCCGGGCGGCAGCCGCGAGGGGTCGCCGACCGGACGTCGGCGACCCAGGAAACCGCGCGAGACAGGTGACATCAGCTGCTAACCGCGTGCCCGAACTGGACCCGGATCATCCACAGCTGCTGCTCGAGCGCGCGGACGACCTCGATGATCACGTCCTGCGACGCCGCGTCGATCTCGCCGAGCTTGTCCATGCGCTCGCGGGCGCGATCGGTCACGTCGTTCAACCGCTCGCTGAGCTCGCGGACGACGACGTGATCATCGAGCGCGCCGCGCTCGAGTGGCCTCAGCTCGGTGATGGAGGCGACGGCGCGGGCCTGACCGTCGGGCGCGTTGCCGAGCGCGACCGCCCGCTCGGCGACCACATCGGAGAGCTCGCGCCACGAGGCGACCAGCTCGTCGAGCTGCTCGTGCAGCGGCCGGAACAGCGGCCCGGTGACGTTCCAATGGAGCTGCTTGCCGATGAGGGCAAGATCGATCAGCTCGACGAGCATCGCCTGCAACTGGTTGCCGACCTCCTCGCGCTGATGCGTTCCGAGGGCCGGAAGGTGCGCGCCCTGCTGGGTTGAAGCCATAGACGACTCTCCTGGGTTGGGGGACGACGCTCATGCTACGCGCGGAGACATAGTGTTGAGTGAAATATGGGAACCGGTTCTCACCCCGACGAGAACCGCTCAGGCTGGAGCCCGCTGCGCTACTCCGACTTCCGGCGATGGTGGCTGGCGCAGCTGACCTCGAACGTCGGCAGCTGGATGCAGACGGTCGCGGCGCAGTGGGTGATGACCACGCTGACGAGCTCGGCATTCCTGGTCGGGGCGATCCAGGGCACGAACCTCCCAGTGCTCCTGCTCGCGGTCCGGGCGGAGTGCTCGGCGACCTGCTCAACCGCAAGAAGCTGATCATCGCCGGACAGGCGGTGATGCTCGCGTCGGCGGCCGCGCTCGGCGCGCTCGATCTTGCCGGGCTCGTGACGCCGGCAGTGCTGCTGATCCTGCTTTGCGGGGTCGGCGTGGGGCAGGGCCTGACCGGGCCGATCGCGCAGACGCTCCAGCCTGAGCTCGTCCCGCCGTCTGAACGACCGCAGGCGATCGCGCTCGGGTCGGTCAACCAGAACCTGGCCCGCGCGATCGTGTCGGTGCCGGCCCGGGTCCTGACGCTCCCGCGCGAGCACGTTCGCTCGGCGACGGTCGCGGGCGCCCGGTTCGTCAGCAACTCGCCGGCGCTGCTGGCGATCATGGTGCGCGCGGCGGCTTTCGCGTTCTTCGCCAGCGGCGTGTGGGCGCTGCTCCCGCTGGTCGCCCGGAACACTCTGGGGCTGGGCTCGGGCGGCTACGGGCTGCTGCTCGGCGCCGCTCGGCCAGTTAAGCGCGTCGTTCCAGTCGACGCTGCCGAGCTGGGTCAAGGCACGCGGGATGGCGTTCTACACGGTCGCGTTCCAGGGCCCATCCGGGACCCGCGCCCTCACGCTCGGGGCAGTCGCGCAGGCGACCTCGCTCAAGAGCGGGCTCGTGGTGCTCGCCGGCGGACTCGTCGTCGGAGCCGCGGCCACGTTCCGGCTATCGCTGCCCAGACCGGGCCAGATCGACGTCGCGCCGGCCGACGCGATGCCGCTGCCGGTCGTGCCCGAGGGCCCCGTCGGCCGTGTGTTCGTGACCGCGAGCTACGACGTCGCACCGGCCAAGGAGGAAGCGTTCCTCGCGTACTCCGACCGGCTGAAGCACTTCCGCCAGCGCACCGGCGGGATGCGGTGGGGGCTGTTCGTCGACCAGCAGAAGCCCGGTCGATACCTCGAGACGTTCCTGGTCGAGACCTGGGAAGAGCACGAGCGCCAGCACGGCCGCGCGACCCAGCACGACGCCAACCTGCTCGAGCAACTCGACAGGCTTCTGGTCCCCGGGACGCATCGAGAGGTCCATCACTATCTGACGGCCCCACCTCAGTCCCACCATCGCTTGTAGCCGCGAATTCACGCCGGAGCCGCTCAGGCGCGAGAATGAAGACGTGGCCGACCAACCATCCGCCTCCCAGACCTCGCCGAACGACCAGAAGCCAGGCCCGCCGTCTCCGGCGATGCCGCGTGACCGACGCGGCTGGCGGGTGGCCCCGGCGCCCGACGGGCGCGGGATGCCCGACGAACACAAGCCGACGCCGCCCCATCGCCTCCGCGGCTTCTGGATCTTTTTCATCCTGCTGCTGGCGGTCAACTGGATACTGGTGCTGGTCAGCCAGCCGGTCGGGCAGCCGCGAGTCACGGTCCCATTCAGCCCGTATTTCCTCCAGCAACTCGAGGCGGGCAAGGTCTCGTCGATCTCCTCCACGAGCGGGGCGATCAAGGGAACGTTCAAGGAGAAGATCCGCTACCCGGCAAACGACGAGAAGGCGACGCCGACGACGCTGTTCGCCACCCAGGTTCCGTCGTTCTGGAACACGAACCAGCTGACGGACCAGCTGACCTCCGAAAAGGTCGAGGTCAACGCGAAGAATCCCAACCCGGGAACGTCGCTCCTGACCGAGCTCCTGGTCGGGTTCGGGCCGACGTTGTTGCTGTTCGCGATCATCTACTTCTTCATCAGGCGCGCGGCGAGGTCCGGTGCGGGCGGGCTGGGCGGGCTCGGGAGCTTCGGGCGCTCGCAGGCGCGCCGGGTCGATCCCCAGAAGATCCAGGTGACGTTCGACGACGTCGCCGGGATCGACGAGGCCAAGGCCGAGCTGACGGAGATCGTCGACTTCCTGAAGAACCCCGAGCGCTATCAGAAGCTCGGCGGCCGCACGCCCCACGGCGTGCTCCTATTCGGGCCGCCGGGAACCGGCAAGACGCTGCTGGCGCGGGCGGTCGCCGGCGAGGCCCACGCCGCGTTCTTCTCGATCGCCGCCTCGGAATTCATCGAGGCGATCGTCGGCGTCGGCGCGGCGCGCGTTCGCGACCTGTTCGCCAAGGCCAAGGAGGCGGCGCCGTCGATCATCTTCATCGACGAGCTCGACGCGATCGGCCGCTCGCGCCAGGGATCCGCGGGGATCACGGGCGCCAACGACGAACGCGAGCAGACGCTCGACCAGATCCTGACCGAGATGGACGGGTTCGATTCGAACGAGGCGGTAATCGTGCTCGGGGCGACTAACCGGCCCGAGATCCTCGACCCCGCGCTGCTCCGCCCAGGCCGGTTCGATCGCCGGGTCGCGGTGCAGCCACCCGACCGCACCGGCCGGCTGAAGATCCTCCAGGTCCATACCCGGTCGATTCCACTCGCCGCGGACGTCGACCTGGGCGCGCTCGCGTCCTCGACCCCCGGGATGGTCGGCGCCGACCTCGCCAACCTGTGCAATGAGGCGGCGCTGCTCGCCGCTCGGCGCAACCACGACAAGGTGCAGAACGCCGACTTCACCGACTCACTCGAGAAGATCCTGCTCGGCGCGCCGCGCGGAATCCTGCTCAACCGCGAGGACCGGGAGCGGACTGCGTTCCACGAGTCCGGGCACGCGCTCGTCGGGATGCTCACCCCCGGGGCCGACCCGGTGCGCAAGGTCTCGATCATCCCCCGAGGCCAGGCGCTCGGCGTGACGCTGTCCACGCCCGACGCCGACCGGGTTTCGTACTCGCGCGACGAGCTCGACGCCAAGATCAAGGTCGCGCTCGGCGGCCGCGTCGCCGAGGAGGTCGTGTACGGCAAGATCACGACCGGCGCTGAGTCGGACATCGAACAGCTGACCCAGATCGCCCGGCAGATGGTCGGACGGTGGGGCATGAGCGACAAGCTCGGGCCGATCGCGCTGCTGCCACGCGACGGCTCGGGGTCGTTCTTCCCGGGCGCGAGCGAAACCTCGCCGCACCTCCAGTGGCTGATCGACCAGGAGGTGCAACGCATGGTCGAGGAGGCCCACACGGCGGTGACCGATCTGCTGCGCGGCCACCGCGGCCAGCTCGACAGCCTCGCGCACGCGCTCCTCCTCGCTGAGACGCTCGACGGCGCGGCCGCCTACGCCGCCGCGGGCGTGAAGATACCTGTGCCGCCCGAGATCGAGCCTGAGACCGCGCCTGAGCCCGAGGTGGCTGCGAAGACGTAGCGGCCGGCGAACTCGGCCAGGCCTCGTGCAAATGCGGTAAATATTTTCCTCGGAATTTGCACGGTCACGTAGACTCGCGCCTCCGTGCGGAGTGGACGAACGTTTCGTGATCTGGTAGCTCGGATGCCGCGGACGAAGGCGGCACTGGCCTTCGCCGAGGAGCAGCACGCCGGTCAGCTGCGCAAGGCTGACGGCGCTCCCTTCATCGCACACCCGATCGAGGTCGCGTCGCTGCTCTACGACGTCGGCGCGGGCGATGACGTGATCGCGGCCGGTCTGCTCCACGACACGCTCGAGAAGACGCGCACGGACGGGACCGAGCTCCAAACGCGGTTCGGCCCGAGAGTCGCCCGGCTCGTCGCGGCGGTGAGCGAGGATGAGAGCATCGCCGGGTACGCGACCCGGAAAGCTGCGCTGCGCCGGCAGGTCGAAGCCGCCGGCACCGAGGCGATGATGGTGTTCGCCGCCGACAAGGTCTCAAAGGTTCGTGAGCTGTCCTTGGCGCCGGAGGGGAGCGAGGCGGCGCGGCTGGCCGCGACCGTCTCGCGAACGCGGCAACGCCGGCTGGCTCACTACCGCCATTGCCTCGAGCTGCTCGAGCGCCACGTCGCGGACTCGCCGCTCGTCCGGCAGCTGCGAACCGAGCTCGAGCTGCGCTCGGCCGCCCCGGCCCGCCGCCAGGCGTTCGCCGGCGCCGCCTGACTCGGCGCCGGCTGTTCAGTCGGCGATGACCGCGTCGGTCAATGGGTCAATCGCGGCGAGCCTGGCGGATAGGTCGTCGCTGAGCCCGTAGCGGGCGGCGAGCGCGGCGGGCGCGGTGTACGTGAGCTTGGTCTGGCCCTCGTCGTCCCACACCAGCACCTTCAGCGGCAGGTCGAGCGCCGCGACCGGCACGGCCTCCATCACCGGAGTCCCCGCCTTCGGGGCCCCGAAGATCACGACCTTGGTGTCGCGCAACTCGAGCCCGGCCGCGTGCGCCTCACCGCTGTGATCGATCACCCCGAACAGGTTTACGCCCTTTGCCCCGAGGACCTCGGAGAAGCGCGCCACCGTCTCTGCGACCGACCGCGAGGTGAGCTTGGTGACGAGCTGGTCGTCGCTCATCGGAACGCCGTCCCACGTTTCGCCACGGCAGGCGCCACGAACTCCTCCTCGTCCTCGGCCGACTCGAGTCGCCCGCGAGGTAGCCAGCGGACCGCGACGATGAACGTCGCGACCATGACCCCGGCCATGATGTAGAAGACGGTCTGGGTCGAGTGCGCGAACGCGAGTTGCACGCTGTGCACCAGCGCGGCCGTGTGCGCGGATCCGGACCCGGAGGGCGCGCCGCTCGCGCTGAACGAGGCGGCCACCCTGTGGGCGACCCCACTGGGGACGCCGTGCAGGGTCAGCGCCTTGGTCACGTTCGTGTCGTTCCGGCTGATCAGGATCGCGCCGAGGACCGCCAGGCCTAAGCTCGCGCCGAAGTTGCGAGCGGTCTGGGTAATCCCGGTGACCTCGCTGTAGCTCGTGCTGGGCGCGCGGTTGACCGCATCGGTGCTCGCCGGACCGAGCATCAGCCCGAGGCCCGCTCCGGCGATCGCGATGTAGAGGCTCTGTGCGCCGAGCGAGAGGTCAGTGAGCTTCCCGGCAAGCAGGAAGAACCCGACCGCCCCGAGCGCGCCCCCAATCACGATCGCGGGTCTCGCCCCTCGGCGGTCGAGCATACGGCCGCCGATCTGGGCCGCGATCACGAACCCGATGAAGAACCACAGGATGTACTCGCCTGCCTGCGACGAGTTCTTGCCGAGCGCGACCTGGGCGTAGACGCTCCCGAAGAAGAAGAACGGGACGAACACGATCGACATCAGCCCGAGCACGACCGTGTCGGTCGCGAACCCGCGGTCGAGGAAGATCTGGAGTCGCAGCAGCGGGTACTTGATCCTGAGCTCGAAGCGCACGAACACGGCCATCAACAGCAGGCCGACGATGATGCAGACCCAGGTCGCGGGGCTGCTCCATCCCCATACGCTCGACTGCTCGAAGCCGAGCACGGTCAGACCCATCCCCCCGGTGATCAGAGCCGTACCGCGGTAGTCGAGCGGCTGCGGGCGAGGCTCGTCCTCCGGACACGCGATCTGGGTCAGAACGACCGCGATGATCGCGACCGGGATGTTGATCCAGAAGATCGCCCGCCACGTCCACTCCGTCAGGAACCCGCCCGCGATCGGGCCGATCGCGGTCAGGCCGCCGGAGATGCCGAAGAAGATCGCCATCGCCTTGCCGCGCTCGCGGAGCGGGAACGAGGCGACCACGATCGCGACCGCGGACGGGAACAGCAGCGCCGCGGTCGCTCCCTGGACGACGCGGAAGAAGATGATCCAGACCTCGGCGATGGAGCCCTTGGGCGTGAGACCGCACGCGGCCGACGCGATCGCAAAGCCGGTGACGCCCACCAGCACCATCCGCTTGCGCCCGAGCACGTCGCCGAGCTTCCCGCCGAACGCGAACAGCGCCGACAGCGCGAGCAGGTACCCGTTGATCACCCACTGCGTGCCGGTCGGCGACAGCGACAGCTCCCGCTGGATCTTGGGGATCGCGATCGCGACGATCGTCTGATCGATGAACGTCATCGCGACGGCGAACACCATCGCGGCCAGCACGAGGTTCTTGTTCGTTCTCATGCAGAACGATCCTGATCCAAATCACGGTGGTTTGCAAGAGGCGCGCTACTACCGCGCGGCGAGGCGCCGGTGCACGAGCTGTACGGCCATCGAGCCCTCGCCGACGGCGGAGGCGACCCGCTTGACCGAGCCCGAGTGAACGTCACCGACCGCAAAGATGCCGGGCCGGCTCGTCTCGAGGAACAGCGGCGGCTCGTCGCCGTGTTCGGCGAGATCACTGGAGGGGAGATCGCGCCCGGTGATCAAAAAGGAGTGCTCGTCCATCGCCACGTGGCCGCGCAGCCAGTCGGTGTGGGGATCGGCGCCGATGAACACGAACAGCGCCTTGGCCTCCAGCTCGCGGCGCTCGCCGGTCCGCTTGTCGACGACGACGACCGTCTCGAGCGTGGGATCGCCCTTGAGCTCGACAATCTCGGTATACGTCATCAGCTCGACCTGGGGACGGTTCTCGAGCTCGTCGATCAGGTACCGCGACATCGACTTCCCGAGGTCGCCGCCGCGGATCATCAGGCGGCAGCTGGCGGCGTGCTGGGACAGAAACATCGCGGCCTGGCCGGCGGAGTTGCCGCCGCCGACGATCAGCACCGGGTCGCCGGCGCACATCTGCCCCTCCGCCTGGGTGGCGGCGTAATAGACGCCGAGGCCCTCGTAGCGCTCGAGCTCGGGGAGGTCGAGCTTTCGATACTGGGCGCCGGTGGCGACGATCACCGTCCGGCCGTTGACCACCGACCCGTCGGACAGCTCGATCGTGTAGTGGCCGTCGTCCGCCACGAGGCCGACGGCTTGCGCCGGCACGACCATACGCGCGCCGAACCGCCTCGCCTGGAGCGTCGCGCGCTCGGCCAGCTCGCTCCCCGAGATCCCGGTCGGGAACCCGAGGTAGTTCTCGATCCGCGCCGACGTGCTCGCCTGGCCGCCGAACGCGATCTTGTCGATCGCCTGCGTGTCGAGCCCCTCCGAGGCGCCGTACACGGCCGCCGCCAGGCCGGCGGGACCGGCGCCGACGATCACGAGATCGCACATCGGCGGTGGGGCCCCACCTGAGCCGAACCCGAGCAGCTTCGCGACCTCGGCGTTGCTCGGGTTGCGCAGCACGCCCTCGCCGCTGATCACGACCGGGGTCTCGCCGGCTGAGATCCCGAGCGCCCGCAACAGCCCGTCGGCCTCCTCGTCCTCCTCGAGATCCAGCCACTGGAACGGCATGCGGTTGCGAGCCAGGAACTCGCGCAGACGGCGCGTGCACTGCGAGTAGCGCGACCCGACCAGCTTCACGCCGGCGCCGAGGTCGATCAGGATCTCCCGGCGCGCGAGGAATGCGCGCAGGATGATGTTGCTGAGCTCCTCGTCGTTGGCGAGCAGGTTGCGGAGCCGCTCGGCCGAGACCTGGATCACCTCGCCGGCGTCGCGCACGACCGCGCTCAGGTACGCCGGCGAGCCGGTCAGCAGGTTGACTTCGCCGAGGAACCGGTGGCGCCCGTGGACCGAGATGATCCGGTTCTCGTGGCCGTAGCCCTGCACGATCGTGACCACGCCCGACTCGACCAGGAAGAAGTCGTAGCTCTGGTCGCCCTCGCGGAACAGGACCTCGCCGGACTCGACCGCCCGCACCGTTCCGACCGCGCGCAGGCGCGCCCGCTGCTCGTCCCCGAGCCGCGGAAACGCGCCGTTGCGGTTGACCGGCTCCTCGAAGCCGGCGCCGAGCGGCTCGGCCATCAGGCGGCGGCCTGCGCGCGCGGGTTGATCAGCGGCGTGAGCGTGTGCTCGAGGTGTTCTCGCATGTGCTCGTGCTGAGGCGGGAGCCTGAGCGCCTCACCGAGATGGGCTGGGTCCTCGTCGATCGCGAACCCGGGACTCGGGGTGGCGAGCTCGAACAGCACCCCGCTCGGCACGCGGTAGTAGATGCTGAGGAAGTACTGGCGATCGATCACCGGCGTCGGGTGCTGACCGAAAGAGGCGACTCGCTCGCGCCACTGCTCGTGTTGGTCGTCGCGATCGCACCAGGCGATGTGATGCACGGTGCCGGCGCCCTGGAAGCCGCTCGCGGGCGGCGGGTCGTCGTAGGTGTAGGTCGCGCGCCGGTTGCCCCGCATCACGTACACGCCGGGCGCCGTGCGCTCGAACCCCATGCCCTTGGTCAGGAGCCGGTCCTCGGCGTCGTCCTCGCCCACCCGCCCATACGCGCGCGCGCCCTCGAATCCGAGTAGCGCGTACTCGGGTGGGATATCGGCCGCGTTGGCGCGCAGCGGCTCGTCGCCGGAGTCGACCGCGGCGAACTCGAGCGCGAGTCCCTCGGGGTCCTCAAACACGATCGCGCGACCGATCGCGTCGTGCTGGACCTCGACCCCCTCGGCGGCGAGCCGGTCGACCCAGAACGCGAGCGCGTCGTCGGAGCCCACCCGCCAGATCAGGCGGTGGATCATGCCGGCGCCCGCGCGGCCCCGCGCCGCGTCGGGAAACTCGAAGAACGTCAGGATCGAGCCGGGAGCCCCGGTCTCATCGCCGTAATACAGGTGGTAGACGTCGGGGGCGTCGAAATTGACCGTCTTCTTGACCAGCCGCAGGCCGAGCACGCGCGCATAGAAATCGACGTTGCCCGGCGCGTCGGCGGTGATGCAGGTGATGTGGTGAATCCCGTCCAGCTCCATAGTCCCTCGTTTCGTCTCGGTCGGGGCGCGCTCACGCACACCCACCTTGACAAAGTCGTCAATGGGCGCGGCGAAACTTGTCCGTTGGAGCTACTGCCAGTAGCGCTCGACCGTGTTGGCGTCGCGGACGCGGACGTTGTCGGGGTTGCCCCCGGCGTCGCGGGCCGCCCGCCGCTGGCGGAGCAGGTCCCAGCAGCGGTCGAGCTCGATCTCGACGTCGCGCAGGCGCTGCTGATCGGCCTCGAGCGCGTCGTCGTCCGCCGCGTCGGATTGCTCGCGGTTGCGAAGCACGTGCTCCTCGGCGACCAGATTTTCGATCCGTGCGGTGATGCTTTCGTCGCTCATCTTCTGAAGCCTACGCTAGTCCCGATTGTGGTTGACGACCTCGATGTTGTTGCCATCGGGGTCGAGCATGAACGCGGCGTAGTAGCCCGGGTGGTACCGGCGGCGTTCGCCGGGGGCGCCGTTGCTGGCGTAGCCGGCGGCGGTCGCGGCCTCGTGGAACCGGTCGACGACCGCGTTGTCGTGCGTCGTAAACGCGATGTGGACGTGCTCGGTCGGCGCCCCGGACACGAGCGAGAACGAACCCCCTTTGGCTCCTCGGAACTGCGCGCGCTCGGGCGTGTCGGTGTCGAGGATCAGACCGGCGTGGGGCGCGATCGTGTCGTAGAACGCCTTCGCCGCGGCGACGTCGGCGACCCGGATCCACAGGTGATCAATGATCCCGGTGCGGTTCGGCGCCGAGTCGTTGACGGCCTCGACGCTGTTGCCGTCGGGATCGAGCAGGAACGCCCCGTAGTAATCGTGGCTGTATTCGGGCCGCGGCCCAGGGGGACCGTCGTCGCGGTGGCCCGATTCGGTGCCGACTCGCCAGAACTGGTCGACCTGATCACGGGTCGGCGCCACGAAGGCGACGTGTAGGCGGCGCGTCGGCGGGTTCTGGGCGTCGGCCGCAGTCAGGATGAACTCCTGCCACTGGGAGAACGCGTCGGTCCGGTAGCTCTGATCGATCGCGAGCGTCCGCAGGACCGAGTCGTAGAACGCCTCGGACGCGTCCCGGTCGGTGACCCGGATCGTCACGTGGTCAAACATCGGGGTGGGCGGGATCGGGTCCGGGTCCGTGGCCCGGGTGAGCTGGTACGTCGAGCGCCGGGTTGCGCTCGAAGAACCCCACGGGCTTCAGCCAGAACGAGACCGTGTCGACGGGCATTACTGGCCAGTCCTCGGGCCTCGTTACGTGGTTGATGCCAAACACGTACCAGAGTACGACGTCGGTGTTCTCGATCGGCCGGTCTTTTGCGGTCCACACCGGGAGGCCGGAGTCCTCGGCGCTCAGGTTCGGGAACTCGCCACACGGCCAGCGCTCGTCCTCGTCGTAGGGCGTCACCCACAACGTGTGCTCGATCGCGCGCGCCCGCCGGACCACCGGCGAGTCGGGGTCGAGCAGCGACGGGATCGCGGCGCTCGGCTCGAGCTTGTAGCCGACCGGGGTGCCGAGGCCGTTGGCGACGTTGTCGTTCAGCACCTTCCACGTGCGCTGGCGATGCCAGTCGTAGTCCTGGACGCCGTCGCGCTCCGTCGTCAAGGGCGTGAGCTTTTGGGTCAGCGCGAGGCCGTGGGGGTTGTCGGGACCGGTCGGCAGCGGAACGGCATCAGCGGCGTACACGGTGTTGTCCTCGCCGTCGACGTCGAGGTCGAGCCGGGCGACGATGAAGTGCTGATGGAACGGCGCGTACGTTCGGTTGTCGATCAGCGTTCCGTACGGCGGCTGATCGCCGGCGAACGGGGTGGTGACCATCAGCCCGGTGGCGCGCACCTCGCACTCGATGTTCCCGTCCTGGTGGAAGCGCCAGTACACGAGGTACTCGTAGTTGGCCACGGTGGCGTGGAACGAGACGACGAGCCGGCGCATCCGGCGGGTCTCGGCGCCGGTGCGGTCGTCGACGTGCTTCCACAGCACACCGTTGTCCTCCTCGTGGATGCAGATCGCGTTCTTGATCGTGTGCGGCTCGCCGCGCGAGTCGTGGAGGACCGCGTCGAGGTACGCGATCTCGCCCAGGCAGTCGCAGCCGAGCTCGAGCGAGGTCGTCATCAGGCCGAGCCCCCACTCGCCGATGTCGAACGCGGTGCGGCGGTAGTGGTCGGGCGTCGGGTCGCGGTACGGCACGATCATCTCGGCGAACGACATCCGGTGGGCGACCTTGCGGATCCGGCCGGCGTCGTCGTAGGTCAGGGTGTGGACCACGAGGCCCTCGCGGAAATTGAACCCGAGCCGCATCGACCACCTCTGCCATTGCAGGTGGTTGCCGTCCAGCGTGAACGACGGGCCGTCGGGCTGGGTGATGTCGAGGGCTCTCAGGTCCGTGCGCTGCTCGAGGCCGGGGACGAGCGCGGGCGTGTACTCGCCCATGATCGTCGGCGCCGGGCCGGGGTCGACGTCCTCGAGCTCGAGCAGCTCCATCGTGTTCACGTCGACGACCGGGTGCAGCCCGCTGACCATGTTCGCGTACGGATTTGCCTCCGGCGAGTTCCGGTGCCAGACGTCGGTCCAGCCGATCCGCCGGCCCCGGTGGCGCTCGGGCACGAGCTCGGCGCCGTACGCCCACGTGTCGAACAGGACGAGGTCCATGTCGGTGACGCCTCTTCGCGCGAGGGCCTCGATCACCTGGGGGTGCGTGCGGAGCGCATGGTCGACCTCGTGGAACTCGTCGGGCGTCATCGGCGGATACTCCCCGGGGCGTTCCTCCCAGGTCACGACGCGCTCGTCGGCGAGCGACACGACGCCCTTGTAGGCGTTCCCATCGTCGCGATTCCAGCACACGATTTCGGCGGTCCGCGGGGGAGCTTGGGCGCTGTTGGCGAGCGCTTGTTTTGACGGCTCCTTCAGGTCGATCGAGGCAAAGCGCCAGCGGTCGGTGATGCCGCACTGCGCGCGGACGATCGCGGCGGCGGCGCGGATCTCCTCGGCGGTGAGTGGATCGAGCGGGTGGCGAGAGCCCATGCGGGCGCAATCCTATGTGTAGGTTTACGCGCGATGCTCGACCCGATGCAGCGCTGGCGGAAGTACGGCGAGAAGCCCGACTACGCCGGACCCCTCACGTTCGGCGGCGTGCCGTGCACGCAGGACGCGGCCGAGTTGAACGGCTTCGACGTCGCGATCGTCGGCGCCCCGATGGACGAACTGGTGTCCGATCGCCCCGGAGCGCGGTTCGCGCCACGCGCGATCCGCGCCGCGAGCTGCCCGCCGGGGCCGGATCTGGAGACGGGCGTCGACGCGTTCGCTGTCTTAAGGATCGTCGATTTCGGCGACGCACCCGTCGTCCCCGCGCAGCCAGAGCGGAGCCACGCCGCGATCGAGGCGACCGTGGGCGAGGTAGTACACGCTGGGTTGATGCCGGCGATCATCGGCGGCGATCACTCGATCACCGCGCCGAACACGCGCGCCTGCGCCGCCCGTCACGGGCCGCTTGGCCTCGTGCACTTCGACACCCACACCGACACCGGCGAGGAGGTGTTCGGGGCGACGCTGTCGCATGGGACCGTGATGCGGACGATCGTCGACGAGGGTGTAATCGACCCCCGCCGCTACGTGCAGATCGGGCTGCGCGGGTACTGGCCGGGGCCCGCCGAGTTCGCCTGGCAGGCCGAGCGCGGGATCGCGAGCCTGTTCATGCACGACGTGCGCGACAGCGGGATCCGTGACGTGATCGCGCAGGCGATCAAGGTGGTTGGCCCGGGCCCCGTGTTCCTGACCGTCGACATCGACGTGCTCGACCCGGCGTTCATTCCCAGCGGCACCGGGACCCCGGAGCCGGGCGGGATGACGACCGTTGACCTGCTGTGGGCGGCGCGTACGGTGGCGGCGGGACTGGAGGTCGTTGGCGCGGATTTGGTCGAGGTGATCCCGACCGGCATCGGCTCTGCGGATCCCGCCGCCCTCGCCGGCGAGCGGATCGTCCGCGAGATCCTCACCGGGGTTGCGATGCGCCGGCGGGGCTAGGACTCGATACGACCGACGTTTTGGGCAACTATTGCCTGAAACGTCAGGTACGTGCCGATGGCGATCGGCGGAGCACGTTGATCGTGCGGAACCGCGGGTCGCTGGCGCCGTGCAGCCGCGCCCCGGTCATCGCGAGCTCGGTCAGGTGCGCGACGATCTCGCCCGAGATCCGCTCGCCCGGGAGCAGCTGCGGCACGCCCGGCGGGTAGCTCGCGATCGATTCGCACGAGATCCGTCCGACGGCGTCGGCGACCGGCACGACGTCGGCCTCGCCCAGAAACGCGTCGCGTGGTGGAACGGCCATCTCGCCGAGCAGCATCTTCGCCGGCCCGACGATCGCCGCGGTCGTGCCCGACCTGGCGATCCGCCTGACGGTCTCCTCGATGTCGCCGGCGACCCGCCGGAGGGCCTTGGCGGTGTCGGCGAGCCCGACGATCAGCACGATCGTCGCCTGCGTCGGCAGCTCGACGTGGACGTCGTAGGAGCGGCGCAGCGCGTCCGCCACCTCGTACCCGGTGCAGCCGGTGCCGCGCACGTCCACCACGATCCGCATCGGGTCATACCCGGCGATCCCGTACCGTCCGACCCAGGAGGAGTCGACTAGTCGGATCCCCTCGATCGTCTCGAGCTTGGCGCGCGCCACCGCGATCGCCTCGAGCGCCTCGTGCAGCAACTGCTCGCCGTGGAGAGCGAGTTGCCGGCGGGCCCCGTCGAGCGAGGCCAGCAGCAGCGACGAGGGGCTCGTGGTGCGCAAGAGCCGGAGCGCTCGCGCCACCGACTCGGGATCGATCCGGCCGCTCAGCCCGACGTGCAGCATCGCGCTCTGGGTGAGCGAGCCGGCGATCTTGTGGGTGCTGGTCAGCATCGCGTCCGCGCCCTGGACGAGGGCTGGTGGGGGCAGCGCCTCGTGGAAGCCGAAGTGGGGTCCCCAAGCCTGGTCGACCACCAGCGGCATCCCGAACGCGTGGGCGACCTCGGCCAGCCCGGCGATGTCGGCCGCCATCCCGTAATACGTCGGCGAGACGACACACGCGGCGCGTGCTTCGGGCGTCGCTTCCAGCGCGGCGGCGAGGGTGTCCGGCGTGACGCAGTGCGTGATCCCGAGCTCCTCGTCGTACTCGGGCACGACGAAGCTCGGGAGGCCGCCGCTCAACACGAGCCCGTCGACAACCGAGGCGTGCGAGTTGCGCTGAACGACAACCCGTGCCCCGAGCGGCGCGAGCGCGAGGCACAGCGCGTGGTTGCCCTGGGTCGCGCCGTTGGTGAGGAACCAGCTTCGGGCGGCGCCGAACGCCTCGGCGGCCATCGCCTCCGCCCGCTCGTACGGCGTCGGCGATGCCCCGACGTCGATCCCGTGGATGAGCTGCGGCACGTCGGCCGCGAGTGCGTCGAGCCCGATCGCCTTGACCACACCCGGGTCGGCTCCCGGGCCACCCTTGTGGCCCGGGACGTGGTAGCGCGCCGCACCACGGAACGCGTACTCGACGACCGCGTCGAGATACGGCGCGACCGGCTGCTCGGGGACGGTCACGCCTCGATGTGGCTCATCACGTGCTTGATGCGCGTGTAGTCCTCGAGGCCGTAGTGCGATAGGTCCTTGCCGTAGCCCGAGTGCTTGAAGCCTCCGTGCGGCATCTCCGCGACGAGCGGGATGTGGGTGTTGATCCACACGCAGCCAAAGTTCAGCCGCTTGGAAACGCGCATCGCGCGGCCGTGGTCCTTGGTCCACACGCTCGAGGCCAGCCCGTATTGGACGTCGTTGGCCCACCGGACCGCCTCGTCCTCGTCGCTGAACGGCTGCACGGTGATGACCGGCCCGAAGATCTCGGTCTTCGAGAGCTCGTCGTTCTCCTGGAGTCCGTCGATCACGGTCGGCTCGAAGAAGTAGCCCTTGTCGCGCGCGCGGTGCCCGCCGGTGACGATCTTCGCGTGGTCGGGCGTGCGGTCGACCATCCCGGTCACGTGGCCGAGCTGGTTGGCGTTGTTCAGCGGGCCGTAGAGCACGTCCTCGTCGGGCGCACCGGTGGACGTCCCCTTGGCCTGCTCGACCAGACCATCGACGAACTCCTCGTGGACGCGCGGGGAGACCAGCACGCGGGTTGCCGCCGTGCAGTCCTGTCCCGCGTTGAAGTAGCCGGCGACCGCGATCTCCTCCGCTGCCTTGGCGAGATCGGCGTCGTCGAAGATCACCACCGGCGCCTTGCCGCCGAGCTCGAGATGGACGCGCTTGACGTCGGACGCCGCCGACGCGGCAACCGCCATGCCCGCGCGGACGCTGCCGGTGATCGAAACCATCTGCGGGATCTTGTTGGCCACGAGCGCGGCGCCCGTGTCGCGGTCGCCGAGCACGACGTTGAACACGCCGTCGGGCAGGAACTCGGCCATCAGCTCGGCCATCCAGACGGTGCTCGCGGGGGTCGTGTCGGACGGCTTCAGCACCATCGTGTTGCCCGCGGCGAGCGCCGGCGCCCACTTCCACACGGCCATCATCGCGGGGTAGTTCCAGGGCGTTACCGCCGCGCACACGCCGATCGGCTCGCGCCGGATGAACGACGTGTAGCCCTTCATATACTCGCCGGCCGAGGTCCCCTCGAGCACGCGGGCGGCCCCCGCGAAGAACCGGATCTGATCGACCATCGGCGGCACCTCCTCGGACAGGACGAGCGCCTTGGGCTTGCCGGTGTTCTCGCTCTCGACCGCGACCAGCTCCTCGGCCCGCGCCTCGATTGCGTCGGCGATCTTCAGCAGCGCGAGCTGGCGCTCGGACGGGGTCGTCTGCCCCCAGCTCTCGAACGCGCGCGCCGCCGCCTTACACGCCGCGTCGATCTCCTCCTCGGAGGACACCGCCGCCTTGGCGAACACCTCCTCGGTGACCGGGTCGACGAGCTCAAGGTCGCGGCCGTTCTGGCCGGCCACCTGACCGTCGACGAAGTTCGTCAGCGTTTTGGTCATAGCCTCTCCTTTGCCTCATCGAAAGATTGAGTCATCATCATGCCGTCGGGCCAACGGTATTCCGCGCGACCATCGGCGGGGAAGTAGATCGCCGTATAAAGCGTCCCGAAGCCACTCGCCAAATCGTCGCGGTGGAGCGGCTCCTCGAGGAACGCCTGGACGAGCCGGTCACCACTCATGCCGGGGGTTCGAAGCAGCTCGAGCAATCGCCGCTCGCGCTCGAACGTGCCGACCGCACGCTCGTACTCGGGCCAGTCGCCACGGTGCTGGTGGTTGGTCGCCACGGGCACCGTCAGCACCTCAGGCTCGCGATCGGGACCGACCCGGACGGTCGCGAAGTCGCCACCGCGGTCGATCAGCGTGACGTTCTGGACCGCATGGACGGGGATCTGGCGGAGGACGCCGCAGGCCGCCTCGACGTCCTCGCACACCTCGAGTACGTAGCGGATCACGAGCGGGATACCAAACCCGTCCCCGACCGCGGGTCGCCCGCCGAACGTCAGCGACGCCGCCAGACCGCCGTCGTTGACCCCGTCGAGTAGCCCCCACAGGCAGTCGCTCATCCCGATCACCCCGCGGCCAGTCCACGATGTGCGGTACACGATCCCCTCGACCCGCGAGGCCGGGTAGTCGTAGTTCCGGATCAGAACCGGGCCGCCCTCGCCGGTGAACGCCGCCTGCGAGCAGCCGACGACGAACCCGGGCGGCCGGTACATCGACAGGAAGCGGGCGGCGAGGGGGTCGCCCTCCGCGAGCTCGACCAAGCGCTCGAACGTCGGCACGAGCTCGGGCATCCACGTGTCGAGCATCGCCCGGCAGGTGCCGAGATCCGGACGCGCCGACTCGCCCTCCTTCAGCCACCATGCCCGGTAGGCCGGCCACATCGCGCCGAACGCCGCCTCCCAGTTCTCGCCCGGCTGCGGTTCGTCGACGATCCGGAAGCCCGGTGGCGCGGTGTGCGCCGGCAGCAGCTGGAACTCGAGGTGGTCGGGGGTCGGCACACCCCCAACGCTACACACGGCCCGATCGTCATCCGCGTGCGAGCCCGCACCAGCCGTCGATGAAGAGCGCCAGCGCCTGCGCGGTCTGAAGCACCGAGGGCAGCGACACCCGCTCGTCGACGCTGTGGATCGACTCCGCGTGCGGCCCGAAGCAGACCGCCGGCGTCCCCGCGTACAGCGCGAACGACCGCGCGTCGGTGGTCGCGGTCGACGCGATCAGGACCGGCTGCGCGCCGATCACGCGCTCGGCCGCGTCGCCGAGCGCGCCCACGAGCGGCGCGTCGTGCTCGAGCGTGTAGCCCTCGCAGGCGAAGCCATCGTATGCGACGTGCGCCTCGAAGCCTCCGGGCAGCGCCGCGGCCGCGCCGGCCACGGTGTTTTCGACCCGGCGCTTCAGCTCGTCCACGCGGGCTCCCGGGAACAGCGCGAGCCGGCAGTGGAGAACGCTCTCGGCGGCTACCGTGGATGGCCAGTCGCCGCCCCGGATCATCCCGATGTTCAGGTTGATCGGGTGCTCGTAGATGTCGTACGGGGCCGGCGGCGCCACATTCAGCTCGGCCTCGAGCGCCCGCAGCGCCGAGATCACCGGGTGGCTCGCCTCGATCGCGTTCAGCCCGATCGGGGCATCGCCGGCGTGGGCGGGGCGGCCGCGCACGACCACCTGGAACCACAACACGCCGACCTGCGAGGTCTGGATCGTCAGGCTGGTCGGCTCGGTGACGATCACCGCGTCGGCCGGCCGTCCGGACAGCACGCACTGGAACGCGCCGTTGCCCGTGCACTCCTCCTCGACCACGCATTGCAGCTCGACTTTGGCGAGCGGTTGCAAATCGAGGCGGCGCAGCCCGCGCACCGCGCCGACGATCGCGGCCAGCCCGGCCTTCATGTCGCCGGCGCCGCGCCCATACAACCAGTCGCCGTCGCGGCGGGCGACGAACGGTGGCGATGCCCACATGTCGAGCGGCCCGGGGTCGACCACGTCGATGTGACCGTTGAGGATCAGCGAGCGCCCGCCGGCGTCGGCCCCGGTCCCGGTCCCGGGACCCCAGCTGGCCACCACGTTGGCCTTGTCTTCGACGCCCCAGCTGAACGGCGACGCCCCGGCGTGCTCGCGCAGGGCCTCGGGGTCGAGGGGGACGTCGCGCGGCTCGAGCCCGAGGTCCGCGAACGCGGCGCGCATGACCTCCTGACCGGGGCCCTCGTCGCCTAACAGCGTTGGCGCCTGCACCAGATCGATCAGCACCTGCTCGGTCGCCGCCTGCTCGGCGGCGACCGCAGCCAGGATCTCGTCCCGCTCCGCCAAGCTCAACCCGTCTTGAACGCGAGCGCGTCGTGGATCGGCGGCGGCGCCTCGGGTTCGAGCGGGGCGCCGACGAACCGCGACCGGATCCCGTCGATCCACGCGCGGCACCGGTCGGTCAGCCGGCCGTCGGGACTCTCCAGACGCGTGCGGGTGACGAGGATCCCGAGATCGGCGCCGCGGTAGCGGTAGTCGCCGGGACCGAGGATTCGCAGGTAGAAGCCCTCAGACTCGTCGCCGAGGCCGTGCCAGTCGACCGCGGGCCGGCTGAAGGTCATCTGCCCGTCGTCGTGCAGGCGCCATATACCGGTCCGGGGCGCGTCGGTGAGCAACTCGATCCCATCGTCGGGCTCCTTGAGGATGATCTGCCCCCATACGTCGGTCAGGTGGTCGCTGCCCCACCGCCGGCGCAGATCGTCTACGTCGAGCTCGTAGTCGACGCCGAGGTACTCGGCCAGGTGGAACAGGAACAGCGGCATATCGGCGTACGCGCTCGCGCTGACGTTGGTCATCGAGCTGATCCCGCTGAGCCGCGGGTTGAGCTCGCCCAGATACAGCTCGTCGGTGACGGCATCGACGAGGTAGTCGACCTCGAGCTGGCCGCGGTACCCCTCCTGGGCGAGGCGATCGCCGAGCCGGCGGGTGAAGTCGAGCGCCCGCTCGCGATTGTCCGCCGACAGCGCGCCCGGGAAGATGTCGTTGCCGCACCAGCCGCCGCGATACGGGGTCAGCTCCGGGTGGCCGGTCAGGTCGGTCATCAGCGGCCCGATCACGGTGCCGTGGCGGGTGATGCACGCCTCGACCGCGACCGCCTTGGGCTCGATCCGACGCATCACCTTGAGCTCCTGGTCGGCCATCTCGGCGGCGTCGGCGTTCCAGTCGCGCTCGCCTCGGACGAAGAACGTCGTCTTGCCCGAGTCGCCGTACGGGGTCTGGACGACCAGGTCGTCGCCGAGGTTCGCGGTCCCCGCCAGCTCCAGCAACTCCGGGTAGGTCGTGGCCCGCCCGAGCACGTTCGGGACGCTGGGGACGCCCGCCTCCTCCCCCAGCTGCGTCGTGATGATCTTCGAGTCGAGCCGGTGGCGGAGCTCGGCCGAGGGCAGCGCGACGTCGAGCCCGACGCCGGCAGCGCGGCGCTCGGTCTCCTCGTCGAAGAACACGAACACCGCCTTGCCGCTCGTCGAGTCGGCGGCGGCGCCCTGCTTGTGACCCCCGACGAACTCGGTCAGCCCGGCGTTCCCGAGCAGGTAGTTGCAGACGTCCTCGATCGAGCCGAACTGCGCGTGCGGGGTCCTCGGCGGGACGAACACGCACGGATGGCCGCCGTCGAACGAGTCGAAGTAGTTGACGTAGTAGAACCGCCGCACCCACCGATCGATCCCGAGCAGGTTGAACGCGATCGGCGAGATGAAATAGACCGGCGTCTGGTTGGTGCGAAAGAAGCCGCGCAGCTCCGAGATGCCGCGCAGTGTCGTCGCGTTTTCGGCCATGGCTCTCCTCCGTCTGGTCGCCGGGGGCGATTCTAGTTTTGGCCGTCCGTGCTCGGGTAATTTGTGCCCGCCACCTCCTGCCAGGTTCGCCCCGTTCGGACGCTCTCGGGGCGCTCGGCGACGATGTCCGACCCGGGCCGGGCGTCCGCGTCGCGAGCCTTGACGAGGATCCACTGGTCCTCGCCGGTCCGGGTCAGGCCGAACCGTCCACGGAGCTTGTGACCGTGGAGCACGAACGAGAGATGTGACGGGTCGTCGGTGCCTAACTCGGCGGTGCCCTCGTCCCAGATGATCACCGCGCCCGTGCCCCGCGAGCTTCCTTCGTGCACGCCCTCGAACTCGCCCGCTTCCAGCGAATGATCCTCGACCGGCACGGCCAGTCGCCGCGCCGCGGGGTCGAGCGACGGGCCCTTCGGCACCGCCCACGAGCGCAGCACGTCGCCGATCTGAAGACGAAGGTCGAAGTGCAGCGTGGTCGCATCGTGAAGCTGTACGACAAAGCGCGGCACGCCAGGCACGGTAACGTGCGCAGCGTGGGTGATCGTCGCAAGCGACTCGCTTTGGTCGCGGCGATCATGGGGTCGTTCGTAGCCGGGCTCGACTCGACCGCCGTGAACGTCGCGTTGCCGGCGATTCGCGCCGATCTCGGCGGCGGCCTCGCCGGCCAGCAGTGGGTGTCCAACGCGTACCTGCTGACGCTCGGCTCGCTGATCCTGGTCGGAGGGTCGTTGGGGGACCTGTACGGCGAGCGGCGCGTGTTCTCGATCGGCGTCGGCGGGTTCGGCGTCGTCTCGTTGCTGTGTGCGATTTCCCCCAGCATCGGCTTCCTGATCGCCTGCCGTGGACTTCAGGGCGCGTTCGGAGCTTTGCTGATGCCCAGCTCGCTCGCGGTGATCGTGCACGCGTTCGATCGCGAGGAGCGCGGCGGCGCGATCGGCTCGTGGACAGCCTGGTCGGGGATCGCGACCGTGATCGGGCCGCTCGCGGGCGGATGGCTCGTTGACACGGCGTCGTGGCGGTTGATCTTCGCCGTGAACGTGCCGTTTGTGATCGCCACGCTCGTGCTCGTGTCGATCGCGGTGCCGCCGCGCGCGCCCGGGACGACGCACGCTCGCGTCGACTGGATCGGCGCCGTGCTGACGTTCTTCGGCCTCGCCGGTCCGGTGCTGGCGCTGATCCGCCAGCCGGTCGTCGGCTGGGGCAGCCCGCAGGTTTGGGTGCCCGGGCTCGGCGGCCTGGCGCTGCTCGCCGTGTTCATCGACCACGAGCGGCGCACCCCCGCGCCGATGCTGCCGCTCGGCCTGTTCAAGCGCCGAAATTTCGCGGTCGGGAACGTGCAGACGTTCACGATGTACGGCGGCCTCAGCATCACCTTCTTCCTGCTCGTGCTGTACCTCCAGGAGGTCGCGGGCTACAGCGCGCTCGACGCCGGCTTTGCGCTGATGCCCTCGACGATCGTGATGTTCTTTCTGTCCAAGCGCATGGGGAGGCTCGCCGATCGTTACGGTCCGCGGCTGTTCATGGGCCTCGGGCCGCTGACGGCGGCCGTCGGGCTGGCGCTGATGACGACGATCGGCGCCCACGTGAACTACTTCACCGATCTGCTGCCGGCGCTGGTGGTGTTCTCGCTCGGGCTCGCCGCCACCGTGGCTCCGCTGACGGCAGCGGTGCTTTCGGACGCCGACGAGTCGGACGCCGGGATCGCGTCGGGCGTCAATAACGCGGTTGCGCGCGTGGCCGGCCTGATCGCGATCGCTGCGATCGGGGCGGTGATAAGCGCTCAGTTCAAGTCGTCGCTCGATCACCGCCTGGCCGGCATCAGGCTCACAGCGGCGGCGCGGGCCGCGGTGGCCCAGGCGCGAGGGGAGACGCTCGCCCGCGTCGATCCGGCGCGGGCCGGCGTGCAGGTCGCCCACGCCGTGCAGTCGGCGGCGGTCGGGGCGTTCCACCTCGGGGTCGGGATCTCGGCGGTGCTCGTCGCGCTCGGTGGCCTGCTGGGACTCGTCGGGATTCAGAACCCGCGGCGGCGGGTGCGCTGCGAGGACTGCGCCGGCGGGCAGATCGCCGGTCAGCCGCTCGATGCAGCCCGTGACCAGACGCCGGCGGGCGCCTCACGCCGCCGGCTCCGCGTGGCGCCAAAGGCGCACGCGCCATAAGCATGCCGGTCAGGGCACTAACTCGTGTCGAGCAGTTCAAGGTCGCCGGCTAGACGGTTCTGCCAGAGCTTTCGAGTACCGCGTCGACCGATTCCCGGAAGCGCGCCCACTCGATCAGGAACGCGTCGAGCGCCCCGACTCCGGCCGGGGTGAGCGAGTAATACCGGCGGGGCGCGCCCGAGGCCGACTCACGCCACGTCGTCTGCACCAGCCCCTCGCGTTGCAGCCGGCTCAGCAGCGGATACAGCGTTCCCTCGCTCGTGACCAGGCCGCCGGCGTTTCCCAGCGCGTGCACGAGCTCGTAGCCGTCAAGCGACCGCCTGGCTGTCTTCCTCCAGAGTGCGATCCTGCGCCGGTGCCGGGAGCGACACTTCGGTTGGCGGCAGCTTTGGCCTGCGGACCGGCCGCATCCCCAGCGCCACCAGCTCGACAGCGGCAAGGGCATACGCGTCGAGCGTCGAGCAGTCCTCGAGCACGACCAGGACCGAACCGTCGTTGACGAATCGCGAGACGACCCGGAGCAGCCGGAGCCCGTCGGTCAGGTAGCGGTCCGGCACCAGATCCCGGTGACGAAGCCGGACGCGGCGGCGACGCAGGGAGAACGGCATGACATCGCGAGTTTCTTGCCTACGCCCCGGCGTTGCAAGCGTGCGCGCTACCCAATCGTGTAGAAGCGGGCGCTACCTCTGCTGCTCGGCCTGGACGGCGCGCGCCTGGGCGCCGTCCATCCAGATCTCCCACCGCCGCGACGCCGCCTGCTTCGGGTCGTGGAAGTGGTAGGGCCGGCGCCCTTCGAACTCCATCCTGCGCAGATGGCAGACCCCGCCGAGCACCGACGCGATCCGGCGCCTCGGCCATCCGATCGCGTCCTCGATCTCCGGGAACGGCCGTGGCTGATCCGGCGCGGCGGCCAGCCCGTCGAGCAACTCGCGCATCAGGTCACTACAGCGGTCGTAGAACCGCGCGATCTCGCCGGGATCGGTCATCGCGTTCTCGGGGACGCACTCCCCGAGCGTGGACGGTCTCGCGGTCGCGGCCATCGGGCAGCGCCCAAGGCTACTCGCGGGGCGCGGATACACTCGCGCCCCGGCCCCGGGCCGCGAAAGGACAGCGATGGAGTCGACGCCGACATTCGACGAGGAGCTGCTCGGGTGGCTCGGGGACGAGTCCGCCGCGGTCCTGGCCGCGGATGCGGCTCTGGTTCGCGAGATCGCCGCGGAGTTCGCGATGGGGTTCGACCGGTTCGCCGCGATCGGCCCCGCCGTGACCGTGTTCGGCTCGGCGCGCACGCCACGCGAGCATCCGCATTACGCGCTGATGCGTGAGGTCGGCGCGGCGCTCGGGCGGGCCGGATTCGCGGTCATCACCGGCGGCGGGGGCGGGGTGATGGAGGCCGCCAACCGCGGCGCGCGGGAGGCCGGCGCGCTGTCGGTCGGTTGCAACATCGAGCTTCCGCACGAGCAGCGCCAGAACGACTACCTCGACATCGCGCTTCGCTTCCGGCACTTCTTCGCGCGCAAGGTGATGTTCGTGCGCTACGCGAGCGCGTTCGTCGCCGGCCCCGGAGGCTTCGGCACGCTCGACGAGCTGTTCGAGTTGCTGACGCTGATCCAGAGCCGCACGATCCGCCACTTCCCGGCGATCCTCGTCGGCGAGGGCGAGTGGGATGGGCTGATCGAGTGGCTGCGGTCGCGTGCGCTCGCCGACCACCGGATCGAACCGCCGGATCTGACCGAGCTACAGGTCGTCAGCGATCCCGAGAAGGTGGCGTCAATCGTCGTGGAGGCCCGTGAGCGAGCGCTTCTGGGCGCTGGACGATGAGCCCCGTCCGGCGCTGTCGCGACGACGAGCGCGCCGAGATGCTGCGAATCGTCAACCTCGCCGCCGAGGCCTACCGGGGGGTGATCCCGGCCGACCGCTGGCACGATCCGTACATGCCGGCGAGCGAGCTCGACGAGGAGATCGCCGCCGGCGTCGTGTTCTGGGGCTACGAGGCCGACGGTGAGCTGCTGGGGGTCATGGGGATCCAGCCGGTTCGCGACGTCGACCTGATCCGGCATGCCTACGTGGCGCCCGGGCGCCAGCGGGGCGGGGTCGGCAGCTCGTTGCTCGACCACCTGGTTGCCGCGAGCACACAACGGATGCTCGTCGGGACGTGGGCCACGGCCGAGTGGGCCATCCGGTTCTACCGCCGGCACGGATTCGAGCTGGTCACCCCCGAGCAGAAGACGGCGCTGCTCCGGAGCTACTGGTCGATCCCCGAGCGCCAGGTAGAAACCTCGGTAGTGCTCGCAAATCCTCCGCTCCCAGGGTGAAGGTCCTGGGGCTCCCTGCCGATCACAGGGACGAAGTCTCCCTCGATCGAAAGCCAGACCTCTCGTGGACATCCAGTCAGTCGGCGTGGCCGCCTACACCTCGCAGCTCGGCACGGCCGGCGCCGCGACGCAGGGTGCCTCGACGCCGCTCGACCAGTCGACTCTCGGCCAGTCGACGCTCGGCCAGCTCGTCGATCAGTCGCTCGATCATGACCGCGGGGAGGGCGCCCGCACCGATCGGTCCGGGCCCGAGGAAACGCCGCTCGCAGGCTACACCGCCAACGCCCAGCGGATCGCGGGCCGCGGCGGCGCGTCGGGAACGATCTCGATCCTGGCGTAGCCGAGCCCAGCGGGCCTTTACTAGGCTGCGGGCGCCAGCCCTCGACCCAGGAGGACCGATGATCGCCCGCATCTGGCGCGGCGCCGTCGCCCAAGCCGACGGTGACGCGTATGCCGAGTACATGCACGGGACCGGGATGGCCGGTTACACGAACACCCCGGGCAACCGGGGCGCCTGGATGCTCCGCCGCGACGTCGACGGGAAGACCGAGTTCGTGATGTTCACCCTGTGGGACTCGATGGAGGCGATCCAGGCATTCGCCGGGCAGGAGCCAGAAGTCGCGGTGTTCTACCCCGAGGATGACCGCTACCTCGTCGAGCGCGAGGAAACCGTTTCGCACTACGAGGTCGCCGAGTCCGTGTGGCCGTGACCGCCCCGCGGGTGGTGGCGATGGGCGGCGGCGGGTTCTCGATGGAGCCCGACAACCCGCTGCTCGACCGGTTCGTGCTGTCGCTGGCCCGTTCGCCGCGACCGCGCGTGTGCTTCGTCCCGACCGCCAGCGGCGACGCCGAGGGATACGTCGCCCGCTTCTACCGAGCGTTCGCCGCGCTCGACTGCCGGCCGGCCGACCTTCAGCTGTTCCCCCGGACGGTCGGCGACCTTGAGGCGTTCGTGCTCGAGCAGGACGTGATCTACGTCGGAGGCGGGAACACGGCGAACCTGCTCGCGGTCTGGCGCGTCCACGGCCTCGACCGGATCCTGCGTCGCGCCTGGGAGGAAGGGGTTGTGCTCTGCGGCCTCAGCGCCGGCATGAACTGCTGGTTTGCTGAATCCGTCACTGACTCGTTCGGCTTCGCGGAGCTCGAGCCGCTCCATGACGGGCTTGGCCTGTTACCCGGCAGCGCCTGCCCGCATTACGACGGCGAGGAGGAGCGGCGGCCGGCGTTCACCCGGCTCGTGGCGGCGGGCGAGCTCGCCGACGGCTGGGCGGCCGACGACGGTGCCGCGCTTGTGTTCGCGGGCACAGAACTCGAAGAGGTTGTGACCTCGCGGCCGCACGCCCGCGCGTACCGGGTCGAGCGGAGCGGCGACGGGGTGACCGAACGGCCGTTGCCGCCGCGGTACCTGGGCGAATAGCTCGCGCCCCGCGGCTGATAAAACTGCGGCTGGATGCCTCGCGCGGTGCGGTTCGATCATTACGGCGACATCGATGTCCTGAACGTCGTTGAGGTCGAGCGCCCGGTCCCGGGGCCCGGCGAGGTGCTCGTCAGGGTCAAGGCGGCCGGGATCAACCCCGGCGAAGCTTCGATCCGGAAGGGGCTGCTCGCCGAGCAGTTTCCGGCAACGTTCCCGTCCGGCGAGGGGAGCGACCTCGCCGGCGTCGTCGAGGAGCTCGGGCCCGGGGTCGAGGGGATCGAGATCGACGAGCCGGTGCTCGGGTGGACCGATCGGCGAGCGAGCCACGCCGAGCTCGTCGTCGTGCCCACCGGCCAGCTGACGCGAAAGCCCGAGGGAGTCTCGTGGGAGGCTGCCGGCGCGCTGTTCGTCGCCGGCACGACCGCGTACGCCACCGTGCGCGCGGTCGGCGCGGGGTCCGGCGACACCGTGGTCGTATCCGGAGCCGCGGGCGGCGTCGGGTCGCTCGCCGTGCAGCTCGCCGTGATCGCCGGCGCCGCGGTGATCGGTCTCGCCGGCGAGACCAACCACCAATGGCTGCTCGAGCACGGCGCGATCCCAGTCGCGTACGGCGACGGCGTCGCCGACCGCATCCGTGAGGTATCCGAGGGCAAGGTCGACGCCTTCATCGACACGTTCGGATCGGGCTACGTAGCGCTCGCCGTGGACGAGCTGGGCGTGGCGCCCGACCGGGTCGACACGATCATCGACTGGGAGGCGGGACCGAAGTACGGGGTCAAGATGGAGGGGACGGCCGCCGCCGCCAGCATCGACGTGCTCGCCGAGCTGGCGAAGCTGATCGACGAGGGGCGGCTAGAGGTGCCGATCGCGCGCGTCTACCCGCTGGACGACGTTCGCGACGCGTTCCGCGAACTCGAGCGGCGCCACACGCGCGGCAAGATAGTCCTCCACCCATAACGCGGGCGCTCGCCTAAGCTCGGGCGTGAACGAGCGACAAGGAGAGCACGAAATGGAATACCGGCAACTCGGACGGTCCGGCCTGCGCATCTCGAAGCTGACGATGGGGACGATGACGTTCGGCGGACGCGACAAGTTCCGCGACGTCGGCGCCACCGACCTCGAAGGGGCCCGCCGGCAGATCGCGATGGCGCTCGACGCCGGGCTGAACCTGATCGACACGGCCGACGTGTATTCCGCGGGAGCCGCGGAGGAGATCGTCGGTCAGGCGCTGCGCGGCACGCGTGACCGGGTGCTCGTGGCGACCAAGGCCCGGTTCCCGATGGGCGAGGGTCCCAACGACGCCGGCCTGTCGCGACACCATCTGATCCGGGCCTGCGAGGCGAGCCTCCGCCGCCTCGAGACCGACCACATCGACCTGTACCAGGTCCACGAGTGGGATGGGCAGACCCCGCTCGAGGAGACGCTCGCGGCGCTCGAGCACCTCCTGGAGAGCGGCAAGGTCCGCTACGTGGGCTGCTCGAACTTCGCCGGTTGGCAGGTCATGAAGGCGCTCGGGATCGCCGACCGCACGGGATTACCGCGGTTCGTCAGCCAGCAGGTGCACCTGTCATTGCAGGCGCGGGAGGCCGAGTACGAGATCGTGCCCTCGGCGATCGACCAGGGCCTCGGGTTGCTGATCTGGAGCCCGCTCGCGGGGGGACTGCTGTCCGGTAAGTACCGGCGCGGGCAGGACGCGCCCGCGGGGTCGCGCCACGCGACGGAGTGGTCAGAGCCTCCGATCTACGACGAGGACAAAATGTACGACACGATCGACGCCGTCGTCGAGGTGGCCGAGGGGCGCGGGGTGTCGCCGGCGCAGGTGGCGCTGGCGTGGCTACTCGGGCGGCCCGGGGTCACGAGCGTGATCGTCGGCGCCCGCACCGACGAGCAACTGGCCGACAACCTCGCCGCCGCGGATCTGTCGCTGTCGGCGGACGAGGCCGCGCGGCTCGAGGCGGTGAGCCGGCCGCCGCTGATCTATCCGTTCTGGCATCAGCGTGACAGTGCAAGCGACCGCCTCGGCGAGGCCGACCTGTCGTTGATCGGGCCGTACCTGGAGGAATGAGATCCGCGTGGGACGCCGGATCTTGCTTGCCTCCGCTGCGTCGGCGCAGCGTTCGCGACCCTAGTGACCGCCGCTGATCACGCCGCTAGGAGCGACGTGAGGCAGCTGGGAAGGGCCCGGAACCGGAATCGACGCGGGCGGAAGAGGCATTGGACGTGGCTGATTTCCCGTGCTGGCCATGGCTTGTGATTGTAGTCGGCCTGTTTAACGTGATCATGAGGGATGCTCCGATGAGACCCGCGGCGATGATCGCGAGCGCCCAGCGGAGCGAGCTTCGTTTGGTCTTGACAC
The DNA here is from genome assembly GCA_963822855.1 of uncultured Solirubrobacterales bacterium. Lineage (GTDB taxonomy): Bacteria > Actinomycetota > Thermoleophilia > Solirubrobacterales > Solirubrobacteraceae > Palsa-465. The sequence goes on from CAWGJE010000019.1 coordinate 43,124, forward strand.
GCGCGGCGTTGTTCTCGAAGGCATCGGCGAGATCTGCGAGAAGCTGCTCTCGTGCTGCAGTTGAGGGGTGTCCTCCGTAGGTCGCGTAGAAGGTGACGCTGAGCGGACCGAGGTCGGTGTCCTTGGACAGGATCGAGCGAAGACACGGCAGAGTCGCCAGCCCAACCCCGACCAGCGGAGTCCACCACCAGGTGCCCAGGATGTCCTTGGCGGCAACGTCTACCGCAAGTAGCGCGCCGAGAAAGGCGAGTATTCCCACGGTCCGTCCGTCGAGGCTTGTCTCATCGGCGATCTGCGCTAGGAGCTGAGTCTGGGCAAGCTCGCGCGTTGCCTCGAGCAAGTCGTTGCGATTTGTCGTCTGAGCCGTGATGACCGGAGGGGTACGCACTGCCCGTATCCGGTCGAGCCGGCCGCTAGCCATTGTGTGAGCAGGTCAGTAGGGAAGCGTTCCGTGCCCGCGCCAGACGGCGAGCCTCACGAGCGCGTCGAGCGGAACGTCGACGCCCGAGAGCACGCACGTGTGGCCGCGGCGCAACCACATGACGACCAGCCGGTGCCCGGTCGTCGCGAACGTGGCCATCGAGAGTCCGCCGCGCCGGATCGTCCGGACGTTGTGGCCCGCGCGCAGCGACGCGCCGGAGACGATCGTGTAGGCGACCCGACTGCCGTGGCCGCGATAGAAGACCGTGGTCAGAAGCCGGCCGTCGACGTCGTCGCGACGGACGCCGGTGGCGACCCAGCCGAAGCGATCCTCCCAGTACGGGAACGGAAGTCCGGCAGCGCGCAGGTGCGGGAGCATGGTCCCGTCATCGGCCGGCTCTGCAACAGTGCCGGTCGCCGGGCGGACCGCGACCGTGGCCGCGTTGGCAACGGTCACCACACCCTGGCTTCCCCCGAGCGCGGCCAGCACCAACACGAGCGCTGCGAGGACGCCGGCCAACCCCAGCCCGAGCGCGGGAACGCGCGGCCGGGATAACCGAGCGGCCCGGGGACGCGCTGCGCGGCGACCCGACGCCCGCGGAACCACGGCGCGGGACAGCAAACGCCGGCGCATCCGCAAAGTCGCCGGCGCCCGCTGGGATGCGAGCGTGCGCACCGCCGCCAGCGCACGGAGCTGCTCGTCCAGCCGGGCCTGAAGCTCGGTCGAGGCGGCGACGGAGCGCTCCACGTCGTCAACGCGGGCGGGGTCGATCGTGCCGTCGGCAAGGCGCGCGAGATCACGCTCGAGGACGCGGGGGTGTCGGCTGCCGTGGCGCACCGACGTCTAGCCGATCGCGCCGTCGGACGGGCTTCGCTCGTTGCCAAGCGACTGCGCGAGCCGCTGCCGGGCTCGGTAGAGGCGGGTCGTGATCGTCGCCTCGCGAACGCGGAGCGCGCGCGCCGCCTCGCGGTAGGACAGCCCGACGACGTCGATCGCGACGAGCGCCTCGCGAAACGGATCGGGAAGCTCGGCGATCATCCGGTAGAGCTCGGAGGCGTCGAGTGCCGCGTCGGGCGCGCTGGCGGAGAGATCGACGACGCGATCGAGCTCGTCGGGCAGCGCGTCGGTCCGCGGGCGCCGAGCCGCGGCACGCAGGCGGGAGAAGTAGGTGTTACGCAGCACCCGCAGCAGGTATCCGAGGTCGTCGTCCGAGCGCAGCATCCGCGGTTTCTGAAGGACGCGGGCATACGTCTCCTGGACGAGGTCCTCGGCGTCCTCGCGGGAGCCGCACAGCGCCCAGGCCGCGCGGTACAGCCTGTCGATGTGGTCGCCGAGACGATTGGGATCGAGCCGGCGTGCCGGAGTCGACATCGCGCCAGACCGAGGCAGCGCGCGATCGGCGGCAAACGGCACGGCTGGTTAACGGTCGGCGGTCATCGGCGGAAGCCCTCAGGCGGATAGACCCCGCCTTGTCGGAGATCCTTCCCGCCGGGAGTCGGGGGCGCGGCGGCGCGGGGCGGGAGCTATCCCGCCCGCGGGCGAGGGCGCTAAGTCGCCGCCGGCAAGCTGAACCGGACGCGCGTCCCGATCGCCGCATCCGCGAGCCAGATGCGGCCGCCGTGCGCCTCGACGATCGCGCGCGACACCGCGAGCCCGAGTCCGGCCCCCGGGCTTGTGCGCGCGGCCTCGGTGCCGCCGCGATAGAACGCGGTGAACACGTGCTCGCGCTCCTCGGGACGGATCCCGTCGCCCGTGTCGGCGACCTCGAACTCGATCCCGGCGGCGACCGGCTCGGCGCGCACGACTACGCTGCCGTCCGTCGGCGTGTGCCGGATCGCGTTCTGGATCAGGTTGAACAGGACCCGCTGGAGCTTCTCGGGGTTGGCCTGCGCGGGGCACAGCGTTTCCGGAACTTCGGCCACGACGGCCACGCCCTTGGCCTCGGCCTGCATGCGCATCGCCTCGACGGTCTCGCCGACGAGCTCCTGGAGCGGCACCTGCTCGATCGTCCAGCTGATGTCGCCGGCCTCGAGCCGGGACAGCTCGAACAGGTCGTCGATCAGCACGCTCAGCGCATCGATGTGGGTGGTCATCCGCCGCAGGTAGGCGCGGCGCGTCTCGGGGTCCTCGAAGATGTCGTCGCCGATCGCCTCGGCGAGCAGGCGCAGCGAGGTGATCGGCGTGCGGAGGTCATGCGACACCGCCGCGATCAGGTCCCGGCGGGCGGCGTCGGATTGATCGCGCGCCGTCTCCTCGTCGCGTAGCTGGGCGATCATCACGTTCGCCGCCGCCGCGAGCTCGGCGAGCTCGTCGTGGGCGGAGGTCTCGATCCGCACCTCGCGCTTGCCGCGCCCGACCGCCGCGAGCCCGTCGCGGATCGCCTCGACGTCGCGCAGGATGCCGCCCGCGACGAGCCGCGCGGCGACGATCGCGACGAGGCCGGCGGCCGCGACGATCGCGGCCACCAGCTCGGCACCGCCGTCGGACACGACCATCAGCGACCCCACCACGACGAGCGCCACCAGCACCGGCGCCACCACGATCGCCACCACCAGCGCGAACTGCCGCGGCAGCGACCCGGCGCGTTCGCGGGCCCAGGCGGCGATCTTGCGCACGGTCACGGCTGGAACCGGTAGCCGACCCCCCAGACCGTCTGGATGTGATTGGGCTGGGCGGGATCGGCTTCGATCTTCGACCGAAGGCGGCGGATGTGCACGGTCACGGTCGACGTGTCGGTGTAGAACGAGTACTGCCACACGGCGTCCATCAATTGGTTGCGCGAGAACGCTTGGCCCGGGTGCCGGGCGAGGTACAGGAGCACGTCGAACTCGCGGTGGGTGAGCTGGACCTCCTCGTCGCGGACGAACACCCGCCGGGCGGTGGGGTCGATCGTCATATCGCTGAGCTCGATCGGCGCCTGCTGCTCCTTGGAAGTGTCGAACCGCCTCAGCACGGCGTCGACCCGCGCCACCAACTCCGCCGGCGAGAACGGCTTGACCACGTAATCGTCGGCGCCCAGGCGCAGGCCGATGACGCGATCGGATTCCTCGCCCTTGGCGGTCAGCAGGATCACGGCCACCCGGTCGCGATCCTGATCGCGGAGCCGCCGCATGACCTCGAGTCCGTCGATGCCGGGGAGCATCAGGTCGAGCACGACGAGGTCGGGACGCTCGCTGGCGGCGGCGTCGAGCGCCTCGCGCCCGTTGGCCGCGACCCGCGTCGCGTATCCCGCGCGGTTCAGATAGCGGGCAACCACCTCGGCGATCGTGGGCTCATCGTCGACCACGAGCACCGAGCCCCGGACATGGTCCTCCATGGGCTGATTGTCGCAGCGTTCGACGGCCGAATCGACCGCGCCGGCGGCGCATTCATCGGTTGTTCAGATCCACGGGAAGCAACTCGGGCTGGGCGGCGTCCTCACACACAAGTCACAGACCGGGGGGCAGGGAGACAACAGATGAGAACTCTGCGCCTATCGGCGTTCGCCGTGCTGCTCGCGCTGCTCGTCAGCGCCTGCGGGTCCGCATCCTCAACCTCGACCGATACCGTGAGCGTGCGCGCGGCGACGCCGCCGACGTCCACGCCCGCCGCGCAACCCACGACCACATCGGGCGCGCCGGCCGCGCGGACGACGCCCAAGCCCGCCCACAAGCCGCGGCGGCACATCCACAAGCATGCGGTCGCCCACGCGCCGGCGCCCGTGCCGACGGCCGTGCCGGCGGCCCCGATGACGATGACCCACTCAACCCCCGCGCCGCCGCCGACGACCACCCACGCGAGCCCGCCGCCGACGACCACCCACGCGAGCCCGCCGCCGATCACCACGCACGCGAGCCCGCCCCCGATGACCAACGGGATCCCGCAGGGCGATGGCGGCGATCACGACGACGACAACAACGGCGGACCGAGCGACGGCGACGGGGACGTTTAGCTGCGCTTGTAGTACGCGGCGTTGATCTGCGCGTACTGCTGCCACTCGTCGGGCAGCTGGTCCTCGGCGAAGCACGCGTCCACCGGGCACGCTTCGACGCACGCGTCGCAGTCGATGCACTCCTCGGGATCGATGTACAGCTGCGCCTCGTCGTCGAACCCCGGCTCCTCCTGGGTGGGGTGGATGCAGTCGACCGGGCAGACCTCGACGCACGAGAGATCCTTGGTCCCGATGCAGGGCTCGGCGATCACGTAGGTCACGACAGCAGCCTTACACCTCAACCCGGGTTGAAGTCAAGTCGAACATGCGGCACACGTCGATCGACTCGCAGTCGCATTCGCTGCACATCTCGAGCAGGCGGCGCACCGACGTGGCGCGATCGATCAGCTGATCGAGCTCCGGCAGCTTGGCGAGCGCGAGCTGACGGAGCCGCTCGTGTGCCAGCTCGTCGCGCGACCCGAGCAGGTCACGGATCTCGTCGAGGCCGAACCCGACCCGCTGGGCAGCGTCGATGATCGCCAGCCGCCGGAGCACGTCGGATCCGTACCGCCGCTTGCCGGAGACGCGCCCGGCCGGCGGCAGAAGACCGCGGGCCTCGTAGTAACGGATCCGCGAGGCGGTCATGCCGGCGCGCTGTGCCACCTCCCCAATCGCAAGCTGCTTGCCATCCTCGGTCACGTCTCCCAGTATCCTGCCCGCTGCCGATGATCGGGGACATCCTGTGGACGCCACCCGCGGACTGGCGGGACACGACCGAGATTGGCCGGTTCGTCAACTGGCTGCGCGACGAGCGCGCCCGCGAGTTCGGCGGGTTTGACGATCTGTACCGATGGTCGGTCGATGACCTCGAGGGATTCTGGGGCGCCCTGTGGGACTTCTACGGGATCCGGTCGACGCCGTACGAGCGCGTTCTGGGCGCACGGGCGATGCCCGGCGCCGAGTGGTTCCCCGGCGCCCGCCTTAACTACGCCGAGCACCTGATCGGGCTCGAGGAGGACCGCGATCGAGTCGCGGTGGTGGCGCGATCGCAGACGCGCGGGCCGCGCGAGCTGACGTTCGCCGAGCTGATCGAACAGGCCGGGCGCGTTCGGGCCGGGCTCCAGCGGCTAGGGATCGAGAAAGGCGACCGCGTCGTCGCGTACATGCCGAACATCCCCGAGACGCTGATCGCCTTCATCGCGACCGCGAGCCTCGGCGCGATCTGGGCCACGTGCGCGCCGGAGTTCGGCTCCCGCAGTGTGGTCGATCGGTTCGCGCAGATCGAGCCGCGCGTGCTTATCGCCGTCGGCGGCTACGGCTTTCGCGACCGCTACATCGACCGGCGGGCGGAGGTCGAGACGATCCGGGGCCGCATCGGATCGATCGAGCACGTCGTGTGGGTCCCGTTCGGAGAGGCCCGCCTGGAAAACTCGGTCTCCTGGGAGGACCTGACCGCCGAGAGCGCGCCACTCGAGTTCGAGCAGGTCGCGTTCGACCACCCGATCTATGTTCTGTTCTCGTCGGGCACGACCGGGCTGCCCAAGCCGATCGTCCACGGCCACGGCGGCCAGTTGATCGAGCACCGCAAGAACCTGGGGCTCGGGTGGGACCTCAAGCCAGGCGGTCGCCTGCTGTGGTTCTCGACGACCGCGTGGATGATGTGGAACGCGCTCGTCGCGGGGCTACAGCTGCGCTCGTCGATCGTGATGCTCGACGGCGACCCCGCGTGGCCCGACCTGCTCGAGCAGTGGCGGCTCGCGGAGGAGCTCCAGCCGTCGGTGATGGGCGTCGCGCCCGCGTACCTGATGGCGTGCCGCAAGGCGGGGATCGAGCCCGGCCGCGAGTGCGACCTGAGCAGCATCAGCATGCTGTGCACGGCCGGCTCGCCGCTCCCGCCCGAGGGCTATCTGTACGCGTACGAGCAACTCGGCCCCAACATGCTGCTCAACAACGGCTCGGGCGGGACCGACGTGTGCACGGGTCTCGTGTCCGGCAGCTTCGCCCAACCCGTGTACGAGGGCGAGATCACGGGGCCCTGCCTGGCCATCGACGCGCACGCGTTTGACCCAGCCGGCAACGAGGTGATCGGCAACCTCGGCGAGCTCGTGATCACCCAGCCGATGCCCTCGATGCCGGTCGCGTTATGGGGAGACGAGTCCGGCGAGCGGTACCGGTCGTCGTACTTCGACGTGTACCCGGGCGTGTGGCGCCAGGGCGACTGGATCATGTTCACCGAGCGCGGCAGCTGCATCATCACCGGCCGGTCCGACGCCACGCTGAACCGCGGCGGCGTGCGGCTCGGCACCGGCGAGTTCTACGCAGTCGTCGAGGATGTTCCCGAGGTGATCGACGCGCTCGTCGTCCACCTCGAGGACGCCGGGGGCGGCGCCGGCGAGCTGCTCCTGTTTGTCGTGCCCGCCGAGGGCGCCGAGCTCGACGAAGCGCTGCGCGAGCGTATCGCGCGCGCGCTGCGCAGTGAGCTGTCCCCGCGGCACGTCCCCGACACGATCGTGTCGGTCCCCGCGATCCCACGGACCCTTACCGGCAAGAAGCTCGAGGCGCCGGTCAAGCGGATCCTGCGTGGCGAGTCGTCCGAGCGCGTCGCCAGCCGCGACTCGCTACTCGATCCGGCGGCGCTCGACGCGTTCGTGGCGCTCGCCGACTCCCGCTCGACCGGGTAGGCGAGCCTCGTTGCGGCGGTAACATCGCTTCGTGGCGCACACGTTTGCAACGGATGTGGCGTTGAGCCCGGCGGTTCGCGAGCCGGAGCGCTGGAGCGTCGCTGGGGGCTGCATCAAGGAGCGGCTCGACTCGTGGTCCGAGATCCTGGCGGAGACGCACCTCGCGTTCGAGGTGCACGCGACCGACCGCACGCCACCGGACTTCCGCGGCACAGTTACGCGCCGGCCGATCGGCGACCTGATGCTCGTCGACTGCGCCGCCTCACCGTTCCTCGGCCACCGCAGCCGTGCCGTGATGAGCTCGGACTCCAAGCACGAGGACATCCTCGGCTTCCAGCTCGTCTGCCGCGGCGTCGAGACCGTCAGCGAGGGCGCGCGCGGGCTGTCGCTGACGCCGGGCGACGCGGTCCTGTGGGACGGGCTGCAGCCGACCGACGTCGAGATCGTCGAGGCGTTCCACAAGCGCACGCTGCTGTTCCCGCGCGGCCACGTGCTCGCCGTGTGCCCGCGGCTTGCCGAGCTCCGGGCGCTCCCGCCGCTTGACGACAACGGTCCCGCGCGACTCCTCGTGCGCTACATGAACGCGCTCGCGCTCGAGCAGCCCAAGCTCGAGCCGGCTGCCGGGGTCGCCGCGGCGAACGCCGCGCTCGAGTTGCTACGCGGGGCGGTCGAGCCGTCCGTGCCCACGAACCGTGCCGCCGCGCGCGAGGCGATGCGGGCGGAGATCCGTCGCTACGCGCGGACGCGCCTCCAGGACCCCGAACTCGGTCCGGCATCGATCGCGCGCGCGTATTCGATCTCGGTGCGCGCACTCCATGCGCTGTTCGAGGACGTCGATGCATCGGTCGCGGGGCTGGTGCGCAGCGAGCGTCTGGCGCGGTGCCTCGAGGACCTCCAGCGCCCGAACGGCGGCTCGGTCACCGACATCGCGTTCCGGTGGGGATTCTGCGACGCGGCGCACTTCTCGCGTGTGTTCAAGCGCGCGTTCGGGGTTACGCCGAGTGACGTCCGCCACGGGGCACTGCAGAACGGCGCGTCGCCGCGCAACGGTCACTAGCGCCGGTCGACGACCCGGACGGCCTTGCCCTCGCTGCGGGGCACGCCTCCGGGTTCGACCACCGAGACCACGATCCTGACGCCAGTGCCTTCTTTTAGATTGTTTTCCAGCGTCTGCGCCAAGCCGCCGCGGTCGCCATCGAGCGTGCTGGGCTCGCACTCGAGGGTGACCTCATCCATCGGACCGGTCCGCTCGAGGATCAGCCGCCAGTGGGGGCCGACGCCATCGGCGGACATCAGGATCTGCTCGACCGCCGACGGGTACAGGTTGACCCCGCGGATGATCATCATGTCGTCGCGCCGGCCGCCCAGCCGGATCAGCCGGGCCGTCGTCCGCCCGCAGGAGCACGGCTCGAGCGAGATTGCGCCGAGGTCGCCCGTGCGGTAGCGGATCAGCGGCAGCGCCTCCTTGGTGAGCGTCGAGAACACGAGCTCACCGTCGGCGCCCGGCGGGAGGGGGCTGCCGTCCGCGGGATCGATGACCTCGACGAGGAAGTGGTCCTCCTGGACGTGGAGGCCGTCACGGGCGGTCAGGCACTCGGTGGCGACCCCCGGACCGCACATCTCCGAAAGGCCGTAGAAGTTGATCGCCCTGATCCCGAGCGCGGTGTCGATCTTGTTTCGCAGTCCCTCGGTCCACGGCTCCCCGCCGAACAGGCCGAGCTCGAGCGTGTTGTCCTGCGGGTCGACGCCGGCATCCTGCAGCGCCTGCGCGATCACCAGCGAGTACGACGGGGTGGCGACAAGGACGTGCGCACGGAAGTCGCGTATCAGCATCGCCTGGCGCGCGGTCTGGCCACCCGACACCGGAACCACGGTGGCGCCGATCCGCTCGCCACCCTGGTGAAAGCCGAGCCCGCCGGTGAACAGGCCGTAGCCGTTGGCGTTGTGGATCAGCATCCCGGGGCGGACGCCCGCCATCGTCATCGACCGCGCCATCAGCTCGGTCCAGCTCTCGAGGTCGGCGCGCGTGTATCCGACGACGGTCGGCTTGCCGTGGCTCCCGCTCGAGGCCTGGACGCGAACGAGCTCCTCGCGAGGGACCGCGAGCAGACCGAACGGGTAGTTCTCGCGCAGGTCGGTCTTGTGGGCGAACGGGAGGCTCGGCAGGTCGTCGAGCGTGTCGACGTCGTCAGGCGTGGTGATCCCGGCCTCGGACAGCCGCCCGGCCCCGAGCGGTTGCCCCTTGAGCACGCGCGCGACCGTCTCGCGCAGCCGCCCGAGCTGAAGTTCGGCGAGCTGCTCGCGCGACATCGTCTCCGCGGAGGCGTCCCAGATCAGCGGCTCAGACGCTGCGACGGTCGGCATTCCAGTGCTCCTCGAGGTTGTGCACGAGCGCCGGGCTGAGGTGGCAATACGCCTGCTCGCGGGAGTACGTGGCCATGTACTGGCGGAACAGATCTACCGGCTCCTCGCCGGTGCGCATCGCGGCGCGGTTGGCGGAGGCGTTGATCAGCCCCGAGCTCGTAAGCGCCTCGATACGCCTGTCGATCGCGTCCTCGATCTCGTCTTGCTCCACCACCTCGTCGCAGATGAGGTCGGCGTCCGGGTCGCCCGCCGTCCACTCGCGGCCGGACAGGATCGCCTGCCGGGCGGCGCGGTCGCCGACGAACCTGGGTAGCCGCAGGTTGGAGGCGCCGGGGATGATCCCCTCCTTCCGCGCCGGCAGGTACAGACGCACGCCCCGAACCGCGATCACGTGGTCCATCACATGAGTGAGCTGGCAGGCGCCGCCGATCGCGAACTTCTCGACCGCGGCGATCCACAGTTTCTCCGTGGCGTTCGGTCCCGCGAGGCCGCGATAGAGCTTGTTGACGTACCCCATGTCGCGCACGACGTAGAACAGGAAGTCGATCCGCCCGTGGTAGAGGAGGGTGAGGTTGATCCCGGCCCCGAACGGCCGCTCGCCGGCGTAGCGCGGATGGTCGACGACGCCACCGCGGAACACGCCGACCTGGATCTCGGGATCGAGCAGGACAAGGTCGACGGCGGCCTCGGTCTCGGCGAGCGTGTTCCCGTCCTCGGCGTTCAGGTGGCGTGGGTTGCACAGCTCGAGCACGCCGGCGCGGCCCCGGCGGGTGACCCGCGCGTGGCCGAGGTCGACCGTTCCGTTGGCGCGAAGCTCGTCGAGGCGCTGGAGTGCGAGCTCCGACGGGTACAGCATCGACTCGACCAGGTGCAGACCCGTGCGCGGGATCGCGAGTATCTCGGCCAGCAGCAGACCCTGCGCCAGTTCGAGGCGCTCCTTGTCGGCGAGCTTGCGGGTTCGCTCCTGTTCGATTTCGGCGCGCGTCGGGACCAGCCCCGGGACGCGCTCGGCGGCCTCATAAACGAGGTCTTCGAGCCTGACCGGCCTCGTGCAGTTGTCGGTCAGCTCGTCGTAGAGTTGCTCGACGGTCAGCCCCGCCTGTTCGAGGATCGCGGCGGGTTGCTGCTGCTCGGTCGTGGCCATCGGTTCAGCCTTTCACATTACGGTGGCGTATGTACTAGACCCGCGAGATGCAGGAGGGACGATGGACAAGGTCAGCTTCGCCGACAAGTTTGCGCTCATCCACGAGGTCTACAAGCCGAAGCTCGTCGCTGAGTACAACGACAACAAGCTCTTGCTGACCCGCGTCCGCGGCGAGTTCGTGTGGCACAAGCACGACGACACGGACGACCTGTTCTACGTGTTCAAGGGCAGGCTCACGATCCAGCTGCGCGATCGCGACGTCGAGCTCAACGAAGGCGAGCTGTTCGTCGTGCCGCGCGGCGTCGAGCATTGCCCGAGGACGGACGAGGAGGCCGAGATCCTCGTGATCGAGCCGATCGGCACGACCAACACGGGCGACGCCGAGACGAGCGAGTTCACCGCCGAGCCCGAGCGGATCTAGCCGCTAGCCGAGCACCTCGAGCAGATCCGCGACGCGATCGATCACCGCGTGCGGCCGTCTGCTCTCGGGCAGCTTGTCGAGCGAAGTCGCGCCGGTGATGCCGCTCCGCACGAGCACGGTTTTCGAGCCGCCCATCCGACCGAGCGCGATGTCCATGCCGACGTCGTCGCCGATCACCGCGATCTCTTCGGTCGGCATCCCGAGTCGGGTGCGGATCTCCTCGACGGCCGCGCGCGAGGGCTTGCCGACGATTCTTGGCCGCTTGGCGGTGACCTTGGCGATCGCCGCCGTCACCATCGCCCCGCGGCTGAAGATGATCCCGTTGGCGCCGGCATAGCCGCGCGCCCAGCTGCCCGTCAGGAGCGGCGCGCCGCGCTCGACCGCGCGCGCCGCGCGTTCCATCGAGGGCAGGTCGGCTTCGTCCACGTGCGCGACGAACACGACCTCGGCCTCCTCGTTCTTGGCCTCCGGGATTCCGGCTTCGACCATCCGCGCGCGCACGACGTCCGATGCGAACAGCAGCGACGGCCGGTCGCGGTACCGGCGGCGGATGTACGTGATCGCGCTGTCGACCGGCGTCAGCATCTCGTCGTCTGTTATTGGCAGGCCGTCCTCCCGGAGGGCTCTGGCCATGGTGTCCGAGCGGACGTGGCTGCCGTTGGTGAACAGAACCAATCTGCGCCCCGAGGCGCGGATCCGCTCGAGCACCTCGACCGCGCCGGGCTGGGGCCGGGCGCGACCGTCGGGGCCGCGGTGCGCGAGCGTGCCGTCGACGTCGAACACGAACCCGCGCACGCCGTCGAGCCCGAGGCCCGCCAGGCCCTCAGGCACGGCGCCACACCACGGTGTCGCCCACGCGGTTCGTCAACTCGAACTCGGTGATCGCCGGGCGGCGCGCGAGTTCGTGGAGCAGCGTGACAAGTGGGCTGCGACCGGGGCGGGCCGCCGGCGCCGGCGCGGATCCGGGCCGGTCGCGGGCGGCGATCATCGCGTCGACCTGCTCGGCGGGCATCGTCAGGCGAAGGAGAAGCTCCTCCTCGGAGATCCGCCGGCCGAAACGCTCGCGCGCGCCGTCGAGCGTGATCGGCTGCAGGTCGCGGAGTTTGTCGGTTTGTGGGAGTCCCAGCACGCGCTCGGCGATTTGGGGGTCTACCGGGGCAGCCGGATCGCCGTAGTGCCCGAGGAAGTAGCGGATCGTCTCGTCCGAGACGTTCACCCAGCGCTTCCCGTCGATCACGTTGCGCGCCGCCTGGCTGGCCACGAACTGCGACACCGGGGTGACCAGGATCGGGTAGCCCATCTCCGCGCGAACACGGGTGACCTCTTCGAGCACAGCGTCGAACAGCTCGGGCCGACGCAGCTCCTCGAGCATCCGGCGGGTGGTCGTGACCATCCCGCCGGGAAGCTGGTGGGTGTAATAGACCGCGTCGAACTCGCGCGGCGCGCCGGGCGGGAGGCCCTTGACCCGGGCGATCTGATCGAAGTGCTCGGACACTGCGGTTTGCGCGTCCAGATCGAGATCGGTCTCGTACCCGATCGCCTCCAGGTTCCGGACCGTGCTGAACACCTCGGGCTGCGAGGTCCCGCGCGACAGCGCTCCCGACGCGGTGTGCACGACCTGGAAGCCGGCCCTCACGCCCTCGAGATACACGAGCGGCGCGAGCCCGATCGTGCAGTGGCTGTGGAGCTCGATCGCCCGGTCACCGGCGGCGCCCGCGAAGTGGGGCGCGAGTTCCCGGACCGCGTCGGGGGTGAGCAGCCCTCCCGGGTCCTTGAGGTACAGCCGATCCATGTCGGCGCAGTCGGCGAGGATCGCGGCGCGCTCGGCGTAGTACTCGTGCGTGTGCACAGGGCTGATCGAGTACGTGAGGCCGATCACGACCTCCTCGATGCCCTCTCTGCGAGCCATGGTCGCGAGGCGCTTCAGGCGGTCGGGGTCGTTGGACGGGTCCGCGATCTGCATCCGGCGCAGCCCATTTCGCGCGACCAGACGGAACGCGAGCGCGATCACGTCCTGGTCGGCCGGCACCCAGGAGATAAACCGCATCCCGGTTGTGATGATGCTGAGCAGCGTGTTCGGCATCGCCGCGCTCATCAGGCGGATTCGCTCCCACGGGTCCTCGCGATGGAACCTCACCGACACCGCCATGTGCGTGCTCGAGGTGAAGTCGAGCGCGTGGTAGCCGACCCGATCCATCGTCGGCGCGATCGCGAGCACGTCTGGCGTGGTCAAACCGGTGGCGCTCCACAGGCTCTGGTTGCCGTCACGCGTCGTCGTGTCGACGAGGTCGACCGTGCGCCCACCGGCGGCGGTCATACGATCGCGCGCTCCAGCCAGTCGGTGCTGACGGCGCCGCGGCGGAAGTCCTCGTGCGCGAGCACGCTGATGAGCAGCGCGCGGTTCGTCTCGACGCCCTCGATGTCGAGGTCCTCGAGCGCCTCCAGCAGAACGTCAATCGTGGCCTCACGGCCCTCGGCGTGTGCGATCAGCTTGGCCATCAGCGAGTCGTAGTAGGGCGGGATCGTGGAGCCGGCGCACAGGTGGGTATCGACGCGAAGGTGTGAGTGGTCCGGCACCGCGAACAGCGACAGCGTCCCAGGGCTCGGCATGAACCCGTGCGCCACATCCTCCGCGTTGAGCCGACACTCGATCGCGTGGCCGTCGAAGGTGACGTCGTTCTGGCTGAAGCCGAGCTCGTTCCCGTCGGCGATGTGAATTTGGAGCTTGACAAGGTCGCGGCCCGTGACCGCCTCCGTGACTGGGTGCTCGACCTGGATCCGGCAGTTGACCTCGAGGAAGAAGTACTCGCCGGTGTCGGCGTCGACCACGAACTCGACCGTGCCGAGGTTGCGATACCCGATTGCCGTCGCGAACGCCACCGCCTCGGCGGTGAGCGCGTTGCGGGTCGCGGGGTCGAGGTTCGGCGCGGGCGCCTCCTCGACCACCTTCTGGTACCGGCGCTGGACTGAGCAGTCACGCTCGCCCAGGTGGACGACGGCGCCGTGCTCGTCGGCGGCGATCTGGACCTCGACGTGTCGGGCGTTGGCCACGAACCGCTCGAGGTACAGGCGCTCGTCGCCGAACGCGGCGCCGGCTTCGCTGCGCGCGAGGCTGAGGAGGCTGTCGAGTTCCTCGCCGTCCTTGGCGAGTTTGATCCCGCGGCCGCCGCCACCGCCGGCGGCCTTGACCAGCACCGGGTATCCGATTTCGTCGGCTGCCTGGCGCGCGTCGTCGCCGGGCGCGATCTCTTTGCCGGGGAGGATCGGGACGCCGGCGCGAGCGGCCTCGTCGCGGGCGCGCAGCTTGTCGCCGCTGAGCTCGATGACCTCCGGTGGCGGCCCGATGAAGACGAGCCCGTTCTCGCTCGCACGAGCGGCGAGCTTCGGGTTCTCCGACAGGAAGCCGTAGCCGGGATGAATCGCGTCGCACTCGGTCCCGAGCGCGGCCTGGACGACGAGGTCGTCGCGCAGATAGCTCTCGCTGGCGGGGGCGGGCCCGATGCATACCGCGCGGTCGGCCCGGCGCGCCGCCAGCCCGTCGCGGTCGGCCTCCGAGGTCCCGACCACGGTTTCGAGGCCCAGCTCCTGGCAGGCGTTGACGATCCGCAGTGCGATCTCGCCGCGATTGGCGACGAACACGCGCTTTATCCGCTTCACGCGGGCTCCACCCGGAACAGCGCCTGGCCGTACTCGACAAGTTCGGCGTTCACCGGCACGACCTCCGCGATCAGCCCAGTCACGCCGGCGGTCACCGAGTTCATCATCTTCATGACCTCGATGATGCACACGATCGTGTCGGGCTCGACGCGCGCCCCGACCTCGACGAACGCCGGCTTGCCGGGGGCCTCGGCGCGGTAGAACGTTCCGAGCATCGGGGCGGTGATCGTGGCAAAGCCGTCGGCTGTCGCTGGCTCGGCAGGTGCCGGCTTGTCGTCGGCCCGAGGCTTGCGCGGGCGAGCGATCGGCCCCGGCGCGTCCCCGCCACCCTTGCGCACGTGGAGCGAGAAGCCCTCGGTATCGATCTGTAATTCGGTAAGCGCTGACTCATCGATGATCCGCAGGATTTCGCGGACGTCTTCGTCGCTTAGAGACATGGTCAGTCGTTACGCGGACCGGCGCCGAAGGTGCTCATGATCAGCGACATGGCGGACGCCGGCTTGGGCTTGTCCGGTTTCTTGGCGAGCCCCGTGACCGGCCGGGCTTGCACCACAAACAACGTCTCATCGCCGTCGCGCGCGCGTGCCCACTCGACGTCCTGGTGCGCCCCGAAGTGCCGCTCGACCCGCTTGCCGACCTCGATCAGCTGGGCGAGCGCAGTGTGATCGAGGCAGGCGACCTCTCGACGCTCGTTTGGGACGTCGACGCGGACTGCACCGGCGCCGCTCGGGTCGGGGACGTACTCGACGTCCTTTGAGTGCACGTGTTCGCGAACCACCTCGCCGGTGACCTTACTCACTAGATAGTCATCAGGGGTGACCTCGCCGCCCACGACCGCGAGCCCGAGACCCCAGCTTGCGTTGATCGCGACCATGCTGGGATCGCCGCTCACCGGGTTACAGGTGAACATCACACCCGACACCTCGGCGTCCACCATCAGTTGCACGGTGACTCCCATCGCGGGAGCGTCGGCGACGTGACCGAGCCGCGCTCGGTAGCTGATCGCGGTCGGGCTGTACAGGCTCGCCCAGCAGTCGCGGACTGCGTCGCACACGCTGTCTGCGCCGCGAACCCAGAGATATGTCTCCTGTTGCCCCGCGAACGTCGCCTCCGCGCTGTCCTCGCCGACGGCGCTCGAGCGGACCGCGACGGGGACGTCGTCGCCGAGTCGCGCGTACTGCTCCGAGACCTCGGCACGCACGTCGTCGGGCATTGGGGCAGCCCGTATCGCGTCGCCGCTCGCCGGTGACGCGGCCGCGATCGCCTCCTCCAACCCCGCCTCACGTACGAACGCCTGGTACGCCGCCGTCGAGATCGCAAAGCCCGGCGGCACCGGGATCTCAGCCGCGAGCAGCTCTCCGAGGTTCGAGCTTTTGCCGCCGAAGCTCGGCTCGTCGCTACGGGAGAGTTGCGGCAGCGGCCGGGTGTAATCGGTCACAGCAACGTGACCGTGCCCTCGGTGCCGTCCACCCGGATCATCTGCCCGGTGCGGATGGCCGAGGTGGCGCGCCCCGTGCCGACGACCGCGGGCAGCCCGTACTCGCGCGCCACGATCGCCGCGTGCGACATCACGCCGCCGACGTCGGTAACCGTGGCCTTGATCTTCGAGAAGATCGGCGCCCACGCCGGCGAGGTGCTGCCGCAGACGAGGACCTCGCCGTCGCGCACGTCGCGGATCTGGTCGACCGACCTGACCACGCGCGCGAGCCCCTCGACGACGCCCGGCGACGCCGCGGCACCGTTCAGTACCGACCCGCCGTCCACCTGGCGCGCCCACTCCTGCACGCGCTCGGTCGTGACCCCCCACAGCATGATCGTCATCGGGTCCGTGACGGCGTCGGGGGTGACGCCGATCGCGGGCGGCGGCGTCCAGTCGCCGAGCCGCTTGAGGATCTCCTTGCGGCGGGCGACGATCGGCGGCCAGTGCCTGGGTCCAAGCGCCAGGCCACCGGTGGCCCAGGTCAGCACCAACTCGTCGAGCGCGCTCGCGACCTCGTAGCGCGAGAGCTGGAACACGTCCTCTGAGTCCTCGAGGAACTCGTTGCGTGCGAGCAGGTCGCCGAACTCGCGGATCTTGTTCCACCACCGCGTCAGGAACCAGTAATCGCAGAAGAACTTGTGCTCCTCGACGTACGGGAACACCGTCCGCGACAGGTTCAGCAGCTCGTTGAAGGCCGCGCGCGAGTCCTCGTCAAGGAGCGCGCCGTACTCGGTCGCGAGCCGGTCGCGCTCGCGCTGGATCTCCTCGGTCGGCCGGTCGATCTGCTCGCCGGCGTTGAGCGCGCTGATGTGCCCGATCAGCGACGCGTACGGAATGCTCGGGTCGTCGAGCCAGCTGCGGTAGTAGTGGTAGAGGCCGTCGCCCGTGGCCATGTTGAACCACGGGTCCTTGACCTTCTCGAGCTCGGCGAGCCAGCTTTGGCCCGCGTCGGTCTGCTCAAGGTCGGCGTCGATCTCGTCTGGCGTGCGGCCCTGCTGGAAGGCTTCATCGACACCGGTCTCGATCGCGAGGCGCGCGAGCCGGCGCAGCTCGGCATCGGGCCGAAACAGCAGCACGTCGATGCCGGCGACCATCTGCGCGATGTGCTGGTCGGGGATGTCAGGCAGGTGGCCCTTGCAGAACTCCACGAACGTCCCGTACGCCCCATAGCCGAGCAGCAGGAACTCGAAGTGGTGCTGCCACATCATGTCGCCCAGCCGGAGTGCGCGAGGGTAGGCGTCGAGGACCTCGTAGAACGCGGTGTTGCGGTCGTCCCCGAACGCGACCTCGTCGGGCTCGTACTCGGGGAGGTCGGGGACGGTGAGCTCGCCGAGCTCGCGGATGAGCGCTTCCATCTTCGCCCGCCACTTGCCGTACAGCTCGGTCCAGTTCTGGAAGTAGTAGCCGGCGCGCTTCTGGAAGAACTCGGCCCGCTCCGCGATCTTGGCCGGATCTGTGACGGGGTTTCCGGAGATGTAGATGTAGCCGTTCACGCACCGGTAGTCGATCCCCATCGCGGGCGGCACCGCGAACACGCGGTTCTGCCACGCCCCCACCGCCTGATATGGCGAATCGATGCAGATCACGTCGAACGCCGGCATCGGCATCGGGAAGTGCATCGAGTTCCAGAACCAGAAGCGGTTCTCGTCGGTTTCGCGCCGGCGCTCGTCGAACAGCGCGTAGTAGGGGTACATCTCCTCCCAGCCCTCGCATCCCGGCGGGGTCTCGATCTCGTAGGGGCTGGGAAATGCCCCGGCCTTCGGCGCGGTTGTAGCCATCTGCTCCCTCTCTTCAGCTCCGAGCTCGCGGACCGCCACGAGCGATGGAGAGTCTAAACCGAGCCAGATCGCCTCCCAAGTAGGATCGCGCGGCTTGTCACGAAGATTGACACTGATGATCAAGGAGGTCCGCTGATGGCGAGGATCGTGCTGGTGCACGGGGCGTTCGGACGGGCTGCTTGCTGGGACCGGGTGGCTCCGGGCCTGCGCGCGGCGGGTCACACCGTTGAGGCGATCGACCTTCCGGGGCAGGGCGACGACCCGACCCCTGTCGAGGAGGCCACGCTCGATCGCTACGCGGATCGCGTGTGCGAGGCGCTGGCCGGCGGCCCGCCGGCGGTGCTCGTCGGGCACAGCATGGGTGGGATGGTGATCACGCAGGCCGCGGCACGCTGCCCTTCGCATGTGAGCCGACTGGTGTACGTGGCGGCGTTCCTGCCCTGGGACGGCATGAGCCTGATCGACATGACGCAGCTACCCGAGGGCGCCGGCGATCAGGTGCAGGCAAACCTGGTCGTCGACGGAGATCCACCGGTGGCGACGATGGCCCCGGAGGCGGTGCGCGAAGCCTTGTGTCACTGCGCCGACGACGAGGCGGCAGCCTGGTCGGCATCGATCCGCGGCTCGCAGCCCGTCGTGCCGTTCACGAATCCCGTGGCCCTCGGCGGCCCCGGCGCCGACGCGTTCGGCGCGCTCCCGCGGGCGTACGTGATGTGCCTCCAGGACCGGGCGATAAAGCCGGCGCTTCAGCGACGGATGCTCGAGACCGCCGGATGCGACCCGGTGCTCGAGATCGACACCGATCATTCGGTCTGGGCATCGCGTCCCGATGAGCTCGCGGCCGCTTTAGACCAGCTCGCCGGCTGAGATCAGGTTGCGTTCGCGTCGGTGGCCAGGTCGTGCGCGACCTGGCGGCCGACAAGCAGCGCGAGCTGAACGTCGAGAATCGCGTCGGAGAGGTCGGGCAGGGTGTCCGCGCCGTGCTCGAGCACGTGCGCGGTGACCAGCTCGTTGACGGCGCCGACGGCGGCGCGGAACGTGTGCGGCGGGACCTCGGGAATCCCGGGGATGTCTTGCCGCGCCCGCCGGTGGACGTCCTTGAGCTGGTTCGCGAACCGGTCCTGGACGGCGGCGCGGCGGTCGAGGGCCTCGGGGCCGGCGCCCAGAACCTCGATCAGGAAGGCTTTGGCGAATTCGGGGCTGGCCGCGAGCGCCTCCAGGTACGCCCCGACGGCGGCGCGGTGAGCGGCCAGCCAGTCCGGCGCGAGCGCCTCGAGCGCCTCGTCGATCGTGGCCAGTAGGTCGTCGACGGTGGCGTCGTAGGCGGCGAGGAAGCAGTCCTCCTTGTTCGCGAACTGCTCGTAAAACGTCTTGCGCGACACGCCCGCGCGCTCGATCACGTCCGCCACCGCGACCCGGGCGTAGCCCTTGTCCGCGACCGCTTGAACCATCGCCGCGAGCATGCGCACACGCTGGGCCTCCCGGACGACCGGTCGAGGCGCAGCGTGGCGCCCGCGCGGGAGTACCGTCAGGATGCTTGTTTCGGGCGGTGCGACCGTCATAGGAACATCAGTGTACACTGAAGAACACGACTGTTTCTACGAAAGCGTGTAAGAGGCGACATGAGTACAGGTGACGAACGGCGGCGGCATTTTCGGGTGGCGATCGTAGGCGCCGGTTTCGGCGGCCTCGGCATGGCAATCCGCCTCAAGCAATCCGGGAGCGAGGACTTCGTCGTGTTCGAGCGCGACGGCGAGGTCGGAGGCACCTGGTGGGCCAACACCTACCCGGGCTGCCAGTGCGACATCCCCTCGCATCTGTACAGCTACTCGTTCGCGCCGAACTCGGAGTGGACGAGGACCTATCCGCTCCAGCCCGAGATCCGCGAGTACCTGAGCGACTGCACCAATCGGTTCGGCCTGCGCCCACACATCCGCTTCAACTGCCCGGTGCAGAGCGCCGAGTGGGACCAGGACGCGGGCGTCTGGCAGATCGAGACGCCCGACGGCTCGTTCTCGGCACAGGTGCTGGTCGGCGCGCCGGGGCCGCTCAGCGAGCCCTCGATTCCGTCGCTCCCGGGCATCGACGACTTCCAGGGCGTCGCGTTTCACACCGCCCACTGGGACCACTCACAGGATCTGACCGGTCGGAACGTCGCGGTGATCGGGACGGGGGCGTCCGCGATTCAGACGGTTCCGCAGATCCAGCCACAGGTCAAGCACCTGACGATCTTCCAGCGGACCGCGCCGTGGGTCGTGCCGCACCGCGACCGCCCGATCACCGAGTTCGAGCGCCGGCTGTACCGGCGGGTGCCGGCGGCGCAGCGCGCCGTGCGGACGATGGTGTACGTCAGCCGCGAGGCGCTCGTGCCGGGGCTCGCCTACCGCCCGCAGTTGATGAACGCTGTGCAGAAGATGGCGGAGGGCCACCTCGCCAAGCAGGTGCCCGACGAGGCGCTGCGCGCGAAGCTCACGCCCGACTACGTGATCGGCTGCAAGCGCATCCTGCCCTCGAACAAGTGGTATCCGGCGATCGTTCAGCCGAACGTCGAGGTGGTGGGGAGCGGGGTCACATCGTTCACCCCGACGGGCGTCGTCGCCGCCGACGGGAGCGCCCACGATGTCGACACCGTGATCTTCGCCACCGGCTTCCACGTCACCGAGACCGCGTTCTCCGGGGTGATCCGCGGCCGCGGTGGGACGCGTCTGTCAGACGTGTGGAATGGCAGCCCCCAGGCCTACCGCGGCGCCGCGATGCCCGAGTTCCCGAACCTGTTCCTGCTCGTCGGCCCGAACACCGGCCTCGGCCACAACTCGGTCGTGTTCATGATCGAGGCGCAGCTCAACTACCTGATGGGAGCGCTCGAGGCGATGGACCGCCGCGGCGCCACCCGGATCGAGGTCCGCCGCGACGCCTACGACGCCTACAACCAGCACGTCCAGTCCCGGCTCGGCCGGACGGTCTGGAACACCGGCGGCTGCGCGAGTTGGTACATCGACCGCAACGGCCGCAACAGCACGATCTGGCCCGACTTCACGTGGCGCTTCTGGCAGCAGACGCGTCGGTTCGACGAGGCGGCGTACGAGCTGACCGCGCCGGCGCCTGCCTCGATCCCGGAGCCGCTCGCCGCCTGACCGCGGGGCGGTGCGGTGCGGTCGCCGGCGTCGGCGAGGTCCGCACCTGAGATACAGGTGGCGTGTGGTTCCGGGGCGACCCGCCGGCGGAATCACCATGAATTCGATCGGCTTTTGATAGTTTGACCGCCCCTTTCCAGCCCGCCCCCACGCCCCAAGGAGAAACATTGAGCTCGACCGACGACCTGCTCGCGAACAACGCGGACTACGTGTCCTCGTTCGACAAGGGCGATCTCCCGTTGCCGCCGGCGACCAAAACCGCCATCGTGGCGTGCATGGACGCCCGCCTGAACGTCTACGGCGCGCTCGGACTGAGCGAGGGCGACGCGCACGTGATCCGCAACGCCGGTGGCGTCGTGACCGACGACGCGATCCGCTCGCTGGCGATCTCGCAGCGCCTGCTCGGGACCGAGGAGATCATCCTCATCCATCACACCGGGTGCGGCATGCTCACGTTCACAGACGACGAGTTCAAGCGCTCGATCGAGGAGGACACCGGGATCCGGCCGGAGTGGGCACCGGAGGCGTTCCCCGATCTCGACTCCGACGTGCGCCAGTCGATCGCGCGGATCAACGCCTCTCCGTTCATCCCACGCAAGGACGCGATCCGCGGGTTCGTGTACGAGGTCGAGACGGGCCGCTTGCGCGAAGTGTCCTGACCGCGCTCATACACAAGAACGCCTGCGCTGGACGACTGGACTCTGTCCAGCGTGCGGCGCTACCGTCGCTCCGACACGAGAGGAGTGACGGGTGGCCGAAATCGAGCTGATGGCGCTGTACTGGACGGTGAGCGGGCCGGTGGAGGTCCATGTCGGGCGCGAGTGGAGCCTGTTCAGCTGGCCCGACCGGTGCGCGGAGGCGGCGAAGGCCGGGTTCAAGGGCATCGGGCTGTGGCACGCGGACGTCACGCGCCAGCTCGAGACCACGACTCTCGACGAGATGGCCACCATCTTCAAAGACGCCGGCCTGAAGTACCTCGAGGTCGAGTTCCTCGCCGAGTTCTGGGTCGACGAGGGCGAGCCGGCGCGCGCCGAGTCAGACCGCCTGCGCAAGCAGCTGTTCGAGACAGCGGCCGCATTCGACGCCCACCACATCAAGGTCGGCAACATCCCCGGCACTCCGTGCGAGCTGGACAAGCTCATTGAGGCGTTCACCGAGCTGTGTCAGGATGCGGCCAAGCACACCGACGCCAAGGTCGTCTACGAGTTCATGCCGTTCGACGTCAACGTGAACACGCTGGACACGGCGCTCGAGCTCGTGCAGGGCGCCGCCGAGCCGAATGGCGCACTGGCGATCGACACGTGGCACATGGGCAAGCTCGGGATCTCGCCGGCGGACCTCAAGCGGATCCCGCCCGAGTACCTGGGCTGGGTCGAGCTGTCCGACGGCCAGTACGAGAACATGCCCGACCCGATCGACGAGGTCGTCAACCGCCGCAAGCTGCCCGGCGAGGGCGAGTTCGACATCCCGGGTTACGTCGAGGCGTGCCAGCACGTCGGCTACGAAGGCCCGTGGGGAGTCGAAGTCCTTTCCGAGGAGCTTCGCAACCTGCCCATCGAAGACGAGTTCCAGCGCGCATACGAGACGACGGCTGCGCAGTTTCGCGCCGGCGTGACCTGAGGAGACCTGAGGAGGAGCCCACAGATGGATCAACTGGACAACGACAGGCTCGTCTGGATGTTCACGCAGATGCTGCGGATCCGCGAGTTCGAGGAGCGCGTCAAGCGGACGTTCGAAGAGCATCCCGGCGTGATCCGGGGCCACACCCACCTCGCCGACGGCGCCGAGGCGTCGATCGTCGGGTCGCTGGCGACGATGAAACCGGGCGACCAGATGATGGCGACGTACCGCTGCCACGGCTACCCGATCGCGCTCGGCACCGACACCAAGGCGATCATGGCCGAGATCTACGGCCGCAAGGACGGGCTGTGCGGCGGCTACGGCGGGTCGATGCACCTCGTCGACCCCGGGCGCGGGTTCATGGGCACATCGGGGATCGTCGGTCAGGGCATCCCCCAGGCGACCGGCCTCGCGTTCGCGGCGCAACTACGTAAGCAGCACGAGGTTGTCCTCTCGTTCTTCGGCGACGGCGCCTCCAAGCAGGGTGCATTCCACGAGTCGCTCAACCTCGCCTCGTTGTGGAAGCTGCCGGTCGTGTACGTGATGGAGAACAACAGCTACAACGTGTCGACGCGCTCCGAGCAGGAGGACGCGAACGCCGCCAACGGCGAGCCGCTGTCGGTCAAGGCCGCGGCCTACAGCATGCCCGGCGTGACCGTCGACGGCGGCGATCCAGTGGCGGTGTACGAGACGGTGGGCGCAGCGGCCGATCGCGCCCGCGCGGGCGAGGGGCCGACGCTCGTCGAGTCGAAGGTCTACCGCCTGTCGGCCCACGGCAACATCATCGCCCCGCCGGGCGTGCCGCTCCACTACCCCGAGCACGAGGCGATCACCACGTTCGGCAACCGCGAGGAGTACGAGGCCGCGCTTCGCGGTGACCCCGTTCCCCGGTTCCGCGCACGGCTGGTCGAGCAGGGCGTGCTCGACCCGGCGCGTGCCGACGAGATCGCGAAACAGGTCACCGACGAGATGGAGGCGGCCGTGCAATTCGGGCTCGACAGCCCGTTCCCCGAGCCCGAAGCCGCCGCCCGCCAAGACTACGTGTACGCCTAGGAGACAGCTATGGCACGAGAGATTCCTTACATCGCGGCGGTCCAGGAGGGGATCCGCGTCGAGATGGAACGCGACCCCACGGTCATCTTCTATGGACAGGACGTGGCTCCGAGCGACGAGGACCCGCTCGTCCAGGCGTTCGGACGCGAGCGCGTGCGGGTGTCGCCGATCTCCGAGACGGCCGAGATCGGGATGGCCGTCGGGCTCGCCCTTGCCGGCTATCGCCCGGTGGTCGAGCTACTGATGGCCGAGTTCATGCTGGTGGCGATGAACCAGGTCGTCAACGAAGCGCCCCGGCTGCGGTACATGAGCGGCGGGCAGGTCAAGGTGCCGGCGGTGTTCAAGGCCGGCTACGGGTTCACGGCCGGCTGGGCCGGGCAGCACACCGGCTCGATCTACGGGATGTTCATGGGCTTCCCTGGGCTGAAGATCGCGCTGCCGTCGACGCCCGCCGACGCCAAGGGGCTGATGGCGGCCGCGATCCGCGATGACAACCCGGTCTGCTACCTCATCAACTACCTGCAGGTGCTCGAGCACGGCGACGTGCCCGAGGGCGAGTACGTGGTGCCGTTCGGCGAGGCCGCCGTTCGCCGTGAGGGCTCGGACGTGACGATCGTCGCCACCGGCTGGACCGTCGGACGGGCACTCGAGGCCGCTGAGACGCTCGCCAAGGAGGGCATCAACGCTGAGGTCATCGACCCGCGCACGCTGAACCCGCTCGACATGCCGACGATCCTGTCCTCGGTCGAGAAGACCGGCCGGCTCGTGATCGCCGACCAGGGCACTCGCCATGGCGGCGCGTCGGCGGTGATCGCAGCCGAGGTCGCCGAGCACGGGTTCGGGTCGCTGAAGGCGCCGATCGCGCAGGTGACCGCGCTCGACGTGACGGTGCCCTACAGCGAGCCGATGGAGGCGTACGTCCTGCCCAACGAGGAGAAGATCGCCCTGAGCGTCCGCCAGGTCCTGGGCGAGGCGCCCGTCGCCGCATAGCCTCAAGTGGCCACGTCCACGCTCGACGCCGACACGGCGCAAGACCTGCTGCGCACGATGTGGCGGATCCGCCTGTTCGAGGAACGGGTGGCGCAGCTCAAGCGAACGCTCCAGGTTCACGGCCTGATTCACCTGAGCATCGGCGGCGAGGGCGTCGCGGCGGGGGTGTGCCGGCAGTTGCGCGACGACGACGCGGTCTACAGCGGCCACCGCGCGCACGGTCACGCGATCGCCAAGGGCGCGCCGATAAACGGCGTCATGGCCGAGTTGATGGGGCGCGAGTCCGGCCTCTGCCACGGCCTCGGCGGCTCCATGCACCTCGTCGACAAAGAGCACGGCTTCATGGGCGCCACCGGCGTCGTCGGCGGCAACCTGCCGCTCGCCCTCGGCACCGCGCTTGCGAAGCGGCTCGAGGGCACGGATCAGGTGACCGTCGTGTTCTTCGGCGACGGCGCGGTCCAGGCGGGCCACTTCAACGAGTCGATCAACCTCGCGGCGCTGTGGAAGCTGCCGGTGATCTTCGTGTGCGAGAACAACGGCTTCGCCGAGTTCACCTCGCGGGACGAGCACTCGACGATCGAGCGGGTCAGCGACGTGGTCGCGCCGTACGGATTCGACCGCGAGACGGTCCAGGGCAGCGACGTGCCGGCGGTGCACGCGGCGTTCGCGAAATACCTGGAACAAGCTCGCGCCGGCAAAGGCCCCTACCTGCTCGAGTGCCTCACGTTCCGCCGCCGCGGGCACTACGAGGGGGACCCCGAGAAGTACCGCGACCCCGACGCCGATCGCGAATGGGCCAGACGCGATCCGATCGCCCGCTTCAGGCTGGTGGACGACGAGACCGCACGACGGATCGAGCGCGAGGCCGGCGATGAGATCGAAGCGGCCGTCCGCTTCGCCAGAGACAGCCCATTCCCAGACCCGAGGATCGCGGCGACGCTGGTGTACGCGACATGATCGAGACCACCTTCGTCGAGGCGATCGCGACCACCCTGGCGCGCGCAATGCGCGAGGACGAGCGCGTGATCGTCCTCGGCGAGGACGTCGCCGAGGGCGGCCCCTACCTCGCCACGGCGGGGCTGTCCGAGGAGTTCGGGCGCGAACGCGTCCGCAACACGCCGATCAGCGAGGGCACGGTCTGCGGCGTCGCGGTGGGCGCGGCCCAATCGGGGCGCAGGCCAGTCGTCGAGATCATGTTCATCGACTTCATCACGCTCGCGCTCGACCAGCTCGTCAACCAGGCGGCGAAGGCGCACTTCATGTCCGGCGGCCAACTGTCGGTGCCGCTCGTGCTCCGCACCCAGGGCGGTTCCGGCCAGCGCAACGGCGCCCAGCACTCGCAGAGCCTCGAAGCGTGGCTGACGCACGTGCCGGGTCTGAAGGTCGTGATGCCGAGCAACGCCGCGGACGCCGCCGGGCTCCTGCGGACCGCGATCGCCGACCCGAACCCGGTGGTGTTCGTCGAGAACAAGTCGCTGTACTTCCGCCGCGAGACCGTCCCCGATCCCCCGCCCCCCGTCCCAATCGGGCAGGCTAAGACGCTCCGCGAAGGCCGCGACGTCACCATCGTCGCGCTGTCGCGGCTCGTCGGCGACGCGATGCAAGCCGCCGACCGGCTCGCGAGCGACGACGGGATCGAGGCCGAGGTGATCGACCCGCGCACGCTGGTCCCGCTCGACCTCGACACGCTCGCGCGGTCAGTCAGGCGCACCGGCCGCGCGGTGGTGGCGCACGAGGCGGTGACCGCCGGCGGGTTCGGCGCCGAGCTCGCGGCGCAGTTGCAGGCTGCCGCATTCGACTACCTCGAAGCGCCGATTCAGCGGGTCGGCGCGCCGTACACGCCGGTCCCGGTGAGCCCGCCGCTCGAGGACGCGTATCGCCCCGGGGCGCGGGAGATCGAGGCAGCCGTGCGCGTCGCGCTCGAATGGGGGGAATACGACGCGGAGCCGTGGGATAAAGGGGCGGTCGCGGCGCCGTAGCGCGCCGTCAGGCCGGCTGCAGCTCGCCGTCGTCGTGCAGCGCGATCAGCGACGCGCCAGGCATCTGCTCGAGCAGGCCGCGGTGACCGAGGACGATCTCGAGGTTGGTGAGCGACAGGCGGGCGTGCTCGCGGGCGACGTTGTCGGCCCGGGAGCCCTCCCGGGCGGCGATCGCCTCGACGAGCCACAGGTGTTGCCGGTGGGCGACGATCAGGATCTCGCGCGACTCTGGCAGCTGGGCGTGCTGGAGCACGAGCGCGCTGGGACTGGCGAACGGCAGCGATGCCACGGCATCGAGCGTGCGCTCGAGCAGCGGGCTGCGGGCCAGTTTCAACAGACGCGCGTGAAAGTCTTCGTTGAGCGCGACGTAGCGCTCGAACGATTCGTAATCCGCGCGGTGGACGAGCGGTTCGACGGAGTCGTTGATCGCCCGCAGCGTGCGGAGCTCCCGGCGGGTCGCTCCCCGCTCGGCGGCGAACCGGCAGGCGGTGCCCTCGAGCACCCCACGCAGCTCGATCGCGTCCCGGACGTCGCCGAGGGTGAACTCGCGTACCGCATAGCCGCCGGCCGGAAGCACGCGGAGCAGGCCCTCATGCTCGAGCGCGGCGAGCGCGAGGCGCAGCGGCGTGCGCGAGACGCCGAGTCGCTCGACGAGCGGAAGTTCGGACATACGCTCGCCCGGCCTGAACTCGCCGCTCAGGATCTGCTCGCGCAATGCCAGCAGCGCTCGCGTCATCTGCGTCCGGTTCACGTGATTGACCATCGAGGACGGCGAGTCTATTCCGCCTCGCCCGGTTGTATGCAAAAACGGCGTGAGAGAACTCATGCAATCGATTCTTGCGGTCAGGTTAGGCGTGCATTGCATACAGCTCGCGGTGTGAATAAGATCGTCGCCTCGCCAAACCGGGGCGGGTCGACCGAATCATTTTCCGAGGAGGAGGACAAAAGGTGAGGACGTATCACCAGGCGCTGCGCGCGCGCACGAGCTTCGCGCTGGCCGCGCTCGTCGGTGCGTTGGTGCTGGCCGGCTGCGGCAGCAGCAGTAGCAGCACCAGCTCGGGCGCAGCTGCCAGCAGCGCGTCGAGCACAAGCGCGACCACAGCCGCGAGCTCAGGCTCGAGCGGCGGCAGCACCAGCACGTCAGCGTGCGGCAAGAAGCCGGGCGTCGCGGCGACCGGCACGCCGATCAACATCGGCACGATCGACACCAAGCAGCCGGGCACCGACTTCAGCGACGGCCCGAACATGATCAACGCCTACTTTGCGTGCGTCAACGCGAATGGTGGCGTGAATGGTCACCCCGTCAAGCTGTTCGTCGAGTACGACCAGACCCAGCCGGCGCAGATCGCCGCGGCGGCCAAGCAGCTGATCCAGACCGATCACGTGGTGGGCATCGTTGGCGTGTTCGACCTGCTCGAGTGCACGATCGACCAGAGCTACTGGAAGCAGCTCGGCATCTACGAGATGGGCGCCGGCATCGCACCCGAATGCTGGTCGACGCCAAACAGCGCCGCGGTCAACATGGGCCCGCGCTACAGCTCCGACGGAGCGGTGCAGTACGGACTCAGCCAGCACCCGTCGAAGATCGTGTTCGTGCAGTCCAACGTGCCCGGCACTGGCTACATCGCCGCCGGTCCCGCCGCGCTGGCCGCCGCGGCGCATACCCCGATCACCGAGCTGACCGAGAACGTCCCGATCAACGACGCCAACTCGGTGGCGCTGGACCTGGTCAACAAAGCAGGCTCTAACGGCTGGGTGGTGCTCAACTTCACCCCGCCCGAGGCGCTGCCGATCCTCCAGGCAGCCCAGAAGCTCGGTCTCGAGGACCGGGTCAAGGGCTGGGGATGCTCGACCCCGTGCAACACCGACTTCGTGGCCAAGGCGCTGGGACCGAAGTGGAACCACAAGCTGTTCGTGAACGCAGAGCTGACATCTCCCGATGACCACAACGGCCCGGAGATGCAGCTCTACAAGAACATCCTCAAGCAGTACGGCTCGGCCGTCGCTGGCGGACTCGGCTCGTTCAGCCAGATGGGCTACCTGCTCGGCAAGTTCTCGGTCGATGCGCTCGACACGATCAATGGTCCGTACACGATCAAGAGCGTGAACACGGCGTTCAAGAACATCAAGGACGAGAAGACCGAGCTCCTCTGCCAGCCGTGGGTCTACGGTAACTATCCGTTGCACATTCCCAACAACGCCGACTTCACCACGACGCCCGATAATGGGAAGATGGTGACGGCCCAAGGATGCTTCAACGTGTCCTCGGCCGATCCGCAGATCGCGCAGTACCGGTCGGTCGCGGGAACGGCGCCGTCGACGAACCCGCCGACGGGCTAGGAGGAAAGAAAGCACAAGCGATCAGGGCACCTGAGGATCAATGCCAAGCCTGACTGACCTCGAGCAGTTCTTCGTAACTGGTCTATCGCTGGGCGCGGTGTACGCGCTGTCGGGAGTCGGCATGGTCGTGCTGTACCGCTGCACCGGAGTTCTCAACCTGGCCTTCGGTGCAGTCGGTGCCCTGGGCGCTCTGATCGCATGGCAGCTGATCAACCACGGCATGAGCTTCTGGCCTGCCGCGGTGGTGGCCGTGCTCGTCGGTGGAGTGTTGACACTCGCCTACGGGATGGTGTTCGGCCCGGCGCTCGCCCACCGCGACCCTTTGGTCAAGGCGACGGCGACGCTGGGCCTGACGCTGATTCTGCTCGGGGCGATGGACCTGCTCTGGCCGTCGAGCGGCGGCGCATCCCGGGCGCTGACGATCCCGACCGACAACAACACGTTTCAGATCGGGCAGATCTCGGTCACGTACACGAACGTGATCGCACTCGCGCTCGGACTCGTGATCACGGTCGTCACCGCTGCGTTCCTGCGCTACTCGAAGCTCGGGACCGCGATGCGCGCGATGGCTAACGACCGCGATATCACCGCGAGCCTCGGCGTCCCGGTGAGACGGGTGACCGCGGCGGCGTGGTTCGGCTGCGGCGTGCTGTCGGGCGTCGCGGGTGTGCTGCTCGCGGATCTGGTGGCGCTGGACGCCACCAGCCTGACTTTCCTCGTGATCTTTACGTTGGCGGCCGCGTTGATCGCGCGGCTGCGCTCGATCGTCATCACGTTCGTGGCCGCGCTGGTGATCGGTCTGATCGACGCCGAGCTCACCCCGGTCACGTCGCTGTCGAACTACCGCGACATGACCCCGTTCGTGCTCGCGGTGATCGCATTGCTCGTGCTCAACCGCCGGCGCGTGATCGCGGTGGGTCGGCAGGGGGTGTAGACGATCGAGTCCGGCGTGAAGAGCGAGGCGGGCACGGCAGGGGCCGCACCGACGGCCTCGGACGCGTCTCCGGCTGCGCGCGAACGCGGGACCCGTGGCGTCGAGCCGCGGTCGTTCGTGCGCCCCGCGGTGATCGCCGCCCTCGTGGCGCTCGCGTTTCTGTTCATCCCGTCGATCTTCAGCCTCTACTACGTCAACGCGTGGACCCAGGTGGCGATCTGGTCGATCGTCACCCTCGGACTCGGCGTGTTGGTCGGCCGCGTCGGCATGGTCTCACTTGGCCAGGGCGCCGTGCTGGCGATGGGCGCCTGGGTTGCCGCCCGGCTGCTTTTCGCCACCGGCCTCCCGTACCCCCTTGTGCTGCTCGCTGCCGGGCTGATCACGATGGTGCTTGGCACGCTTGTCGGGTTGCCGGCGCTGCGTATGAGCGGCCTATACCTCGCCCTGATCACCCTGATGCTGGCGGGGGCGATCACGATCGTGCTCGACAACATCAATTTCCCCAACGGCGGGCACGGCTTCACGGGCTACAACGGCGCCTCGGTTCACATACCGCCGATCCGCCGGCCGAGCATCGCGACGACCGATCCGGCCTTCTTCCGCTACTCGGTGATCGTGGCGGTCCTGATGTTCTTACTTGTGCTGGTTCATCTGCGCGGACGGCCGGGTCGGGCATGGGCGGCGATCCGCCAGAGCGAGGCGGCCGCTCTCGCGGGCGGGATCAACACCACGCTGTACAAGCTGTGGGCGTTCGCGCTGGCGTCGTTCATCACGGGCGTAGCCGGAGGCCTGGTGGCCGGCTTCTACCACTACCTGAACTCACTGACGTTCGCGACCACGGACTCGATCACGCTGCTCGCCGTGGTGCTGATGGGCGGCGCGTACAGCATGACGGGCGCGGTCGTAGCGGCGTTCCTGCTCAAGTTCCTCCAGCAGCTCCTCAACAATTGGGGCGTTTCCCCCGACTGGCTGACGATTCTGTTCGGCATCGGGGTACTGCAGGTGCTGACCACGGCGCCGCGCGGGATCGTGGAGCAGATGCCCAAGGACATCGCCCGGCTCGCCCGACTGATCGGCGGCCTGTTCAGCCGCCCGGCTGCAGCGCGGGAGCGCGAGCCTTGATCGAAGTCTCCGACCTGACCGTCCGCTTCGGCGGCGTCGTTCCGCTCGACCGCATGAGCGTGACCTTCGAGGAGGGGACGTGCGGGTTGATCGGGCCCAACGGAGCGGGCAAAACGACTTTCTTCAACGTGCTCAGCGGTTTCGTCAAGCCGGTCGAGGGGCAGATCACGGCTTTTGGCGAGGACCTACTCAAGATGACGCACTATCGGCGCGCGCGGTGGGGAGTTCGCCGCACCTTCCAGACCGAGCAGGCGATCGAAGAGCTGTCGGTGTACGACAACGTGGCCATGATCCACGAGCATTCGAAGAGCATCGGCGGCTCCCGTCGCGACGACGTGCTGGGGGCGATCGAGTTCGTCAAGCTCGACGTCGACCCGTATGCCAAGGTGGGAACGCTCGGCGCGGCGCAGCGCCGCCTTGTCGAGGTCGCGCGGGCGGTCGTCGGCAAGCCTCGATTGGTACTGCTCGACGAGCCCGCGGCCGGCCTGCCCGACGAGGAGACCGCGGTGCTCAGCGACGTCATCCGCGCGATTCCCGAGCATATGGGCGCGCTCGTGATCCTGGTCGATCACGACATGAGCCTCGTGTCCTCGTGCTGCGAGAAGACCGCCGTGCTCGACTTCGGGAAGCTGATCGCATCTGCCCCCACTGCCGAGGTGCTTCGCGACGAGCGCGTGATGCGCGCCTACCTCGGGACCGAGGAGGTCGCTGCGTGACCACCGGCGGCGACTTGCTATCGGTCGACGGACTGACCGTGCCCCGCGGCGGCCGAAACGTTGTGCGCGAGGTGTCGCTGGAGATTCCGGCGGGCGAGATCACCGCGCTCCTCGGTCCGAACGGTGCCGGCAAGTCCAGCATGGTGCTGGCGATGGGCGGGATCCTCAAGCCGGTGGCGGGAAAGGTGGTGCTCGACGGACAGGACTTGGCCGGCAAGCGCCCGGAGCGAATCCGCCGGGCCGGGCTCGCCATCGTTCCCGAAGGCAGGCGGCTGCTCCCGGAACTGACCGTGGCCGAGAACCTCCGCGTCGCGACGTACACGATGTCCACCGCGGACGCGACCGCGGGCCGCAAGCGCGCGCTCGAACTGTTTCCCGAGCTCGAGAAGCGGCTCGGATACCCGGCCCGGTCGCTGTCGGGCGGCGAGCAGCAGATGGTCGTGCTCGCCCAGGCGCTCGTTTCCCACCCGCGGTTCGTGATCATCGACGAACTGTCGCTCGGGCTCGCGCCCGTTGTCATCAACCGGCTCGTGCCGACGATCCAGTCGGTCGCCGAGGCCGGCGCCGGCGTGCTGCTGATCGAGCAGTTCGCGACGCTCGCGCTGGGGCTGGCCAACCGTGCATACATCATGGAAGGCGGCCAGATCCAGTACTCGGGCATGGCGAGCGAGCTGAAGGAGAACCCCGCGATGCTCCAGTCCGCGTACCTGTTGCGGACCCGCAACGGCGCGGGGGCCCCGGAGCCGGTGACGGGCGCCCAGCTTCGTCCTAAATGAGCCGCCGGATGAGTCACGCGGGCTGCGTTTAGGTGAGCCCGGATGGCGAGCGCAGCCCAACCGTGACGTCGATCGAGCACGTGCTCGTGCTCAGTGACGACGTCGACGCGACGCGCGACTTCTACCGCGACGTGGTCGGGCTCGAGGTCGGCGAGCGGCCTGCGCTCGAGTTCGGCGGGTACTGGCTCTATGCCGGGTCCACGCCCGTCGTGCACATCGCCGATCGGCGCGCCTACGCGGCGCACGCCGCGGGCCTGGGGATGAGCGTCCCCGAGAGCGACCCCGGCATCGGACCGGTCGACCACGTCGCGTTCGTCGCCACCGACTACGACGCGGTGATCGACCGGGTCGAGCGCAACGGCGTCGCGTCAGTCCGGCTTGCCGGCGTGGGACGGCCGCGCCAGGTGTTCATCGAGGATCCGAACGGCGTTCGGGTCGAAATCAACGTGAGGAGCTGAGTGACCGACAAGCGAACCACCCCGCCGTTCCGCGCCGACCACGTCGGTAGCCTGCTGCGCCCGCCCGAGCTGCTGAGCGCACGCGACGATCACACCGCCGGGCGGATCGACGACGACGAGCTTCGTGCGATCGAGGACAACGCGATCCGCGACGCGGTCACGCTGCAGAAGGACGCCGGGCTGCAGTCGGCCACCGACGGCGAGTTCCGCCGGGCCACGTGGCACATGGACTTCATTTACCAACTCGGCGGGCTCTCGCAGGCGCCGGGCGACATCAAGGTCCAGTTCCGCAACGACCAGGGAATCGTCGAATGGACGCCGGCGGCGCTCCAGGTCACCGAGAAGATCCATCTCGACCACACGATCTTCGCCGACGCATTCGAGTTCCTGAAGGCGGCCGTCAACGGAGCCACGCCGAAGCTCACGATCCCGTCGCCGAACATGGTCCACTACCGGGGTGGCCGGGCGGCGGTCGACGAGCGCATCTACCCCGACATGGAGGAGTTCTGGGGCGACCTGTGCGCCGCCTACGCCGACGAGGTACGGGCGCTGGGCGAACTCGGCTGCACGTACCTCCAATTCGACGACACCTCGCTCGCGTACCTGAATGACCCCCGCCAGCGCGAGCAGATCCGCCAGCGCGGGACGGGCGACGTCGAGCACCTCCATGAGCAGTACGTGCGCAACATCAACCGCGCGCTCGAGGGCAAGCCCGACGGCATGGCGGTGACCACCCACCTGTGCCGGGGCAACTTCCGCTCCTCGTGGGCGGCTGAGGGAGGCTACGACTTCGTCGCCGAGGCGTTGTTCGGCGGTCTCGGCGTCGACGGGTTCTTCCTGGAGTACGACGATTCCCGTTCGGGCGGGTTCGAGCCGCTGCGATTCGTGCCCAAGGGCAAGTACGTGGTGCTCGGGCTGGTCACGACCAAGCATGGCGAGCTCGAATCCAAGGACCTGCTCAAGCGCCGGATCGAGGAGGCCACGCAATACGTGCCGATCGAGCAGCTGTGCCTGTCGCCGCAGTGCGGCTTCTCCTCGACCGTCGAGGGCAACGTGCTCACGCGCGAGGAGCAGATGGCCAAGCTCGAGCTGATCGTGGAGACTGCGGCAGAGGTATGGGGATGAGCATCGTGGTCGTGGGTCTCTGCCGTGCGGCCGAGGTATGGGAGGACTGACATGCGCGCAGCGGTCACGGAGGGCGTCGGCGCGATGGCGGTGCTCGAGCGTCCCGAGCCGTCCGACCCGGGCCCGGGCGAAGTCGTGGTCACGCCCCAGGCGGTCGGGATCTGCGGCTCTGACTACCACTTCTTCCTCGGTGAGCTGTCGCCCGAGGCGGGCGGCTCGCAGTTCCCGCGGGTCCAGGGGCACGAGATCGGGGCGACGATCGCGGCCGTCGGCCCGGATTGCCCGCCCGAGCTCGCTGTAGGGCAGCGCGTGGCGGTATGGCCGCTACAAGCGTGCGGCGAGTGCTATCCGTGCAGCGTCGGCCGTCCGAACACGTGCGACTACTTCGAGCTGATCGGGATCCACAGCGACGGCGGCCTGCAGGAACTGCTCTCGGTGCCGGCCGAGCACGTGTACCCGATCCACGCCGACGACGCCGCGGTCGCGGCGCTCGCCGAACCGGTGTCGATCGCCGTGCGAGCCGTCAACCGCGCGGGCATCGCGCCCGGCGAGCGCGTCGTCGTGCTGGGTGCCGGGCCGATCGGGCAATGCATCTGCTTGGTGGCGCGCGAGCGCGGCGCGGACGTGCTGGTCATCGACCTCCAGGACTCCCGCCTTGCGCTGAGCCGCGACATGGGGGCCGAGACGCTCGTGTGGACCGACCGCGCCGAGGTGGTCGCGCGGGCTCGCGACTGGTCAGGACCGGCGGGTCCGCCGGTGGCGATCGACGCAACCGGAGCGCCGGCGGCCGTCCGGGCGATGATCGACATGGTCGCGTCGGCAGGTCGCGCCGTTCAGGTCGGGATGTCCGCCGACGAGGTCACCTTCCGCCTCGGCAGCCTGACCGAAAAGGAGCTCGACCTGCTCGGGGTGAGCTGCTGCGGCGCCGGTGAGTTCGGCGAGGCGGTGGCGGTCGTCGAACGCAACACGCCGCTGCTGGCGCCGCTGATCAGCCACCGGTTCGCGCTCGAGGAGGCCCCCGCGGCGATCCGGTTCGCGATCGAGAACCCGACCGACGTGATGAAGGTCGTGATCGGAGACGAGTAGCTCCGGTTAAGGCGTGTTAGCTTCGCTGCTCGGCGCGGTTAAGCCTGGCGACGGAAGGCCAGAAGGGGGTAACGCCGTGCGTATGCTCGGCCGATAGGACATTAGGGCCACCAGGCAGATCGATTCCGACGGGAGGGAGCCCAGGTGCGACGCGTGATGCTTACCCAGGGCGGTGCCCGCCAGGGGCGGCGGGGATTAGCGCTGCTCGCGGGTCTGGTCGCGGTGGTTGCCCTGCTCGTCTCGGGGATTGCCCTGGGCCTGCCGGACCCGGACGGCACAGCCGCCGGCACCTCGGGTCCGCGACCGGCCAGCGAGTTTGCCTCGGCGCAGGTGGCTGCGCCCGGTGGGCCGGCGCACGGCGCGGCGGCCCCGGCGAACGCCGTGGTGACGATCGGCCCGACGGCGAGCACAACGCCGGTACCACCCTCGTACTTCGGTCTGTCGACCGAGTACTGGGCGCTTCCCCTGTTCGAGCGGAACATGCCGGTATTCGAGCGCGTGCTCTCGCTCCTGCACGTACCGGGCAACGGCCCGCTCGTGCTGCGCATCGGCGGCGACTCGGCCGACCATTCGTTCTGGATGCCGAAGAAGCCGAGAACGATGCCGGCGTGGGCGTTCGCGGTCACGCCCGAGTTCCTGGCGCAGCTGCGAAGCCTGGTCGAGCGCGACCCGGTCAAGCTGATCGTCGACCTCAACCTGGTCACGGACACGGCGATCACGGCCGGCACGTGGGCGCGCGCCGCCGAGACCTCACTCCCGCGCGGCAGCATCATCGGGTTCGAGGTCGGCAACGAGCCCGACCTCTACACCCATTCCTTCTGGGCAGCGACGGTCGCGCGCTCGCCGCTCGAGGACCAGCCGCTCCCGCTCGAGCTGACCCCCGACAGCTACGTCGACGACTTCAACGCCTACGCGCAGGTCCTCGGGGAGGGCGCCCCCGATATCCCGCTGATCGGGCCTGCGATCGCTCACCCGAGGCTCAGCCTGCCGTGGATCAAGACGCTGATCGCCGACCAGCGTCCTGAGCTCGGAGCGGTGAGCGCACATCTGTATCCGTACTCCGCGTGCGTCAAGCACCCGTCGAACTCGAGCTATCCAACGGTCGCGCGCCTGTTGAGCTGGAAGGCCGTGGGCGCGCTGGCCAAAGACGTCGCCGGCGCGGTCGCCGTCGCGCACGACGCCGGACTGAAGTTCCGCCTGACCGAGCTCAACTCGGTCACGTGCGGCGGAAAGCCCGGGGTCAGCAACACGTTTGCGACCGCCCTGTGGGCCCCCGACGCGCTGTTCACGATGATGCGCGCCGGCGTCGACAGCGTCAACCTGCACGTCCGGGCGTACGCGATCAACGCGCCGTTCTCGCTCAACCGGTACGGCCTCAACCCGCGGCCCCTGCTCTACGGCCTGATCATGTTCGCGCGCACGCTCGGCGCCGACGCCCGCCTCGTACGGCTGCACATGGCGCACGCTCACTCGCTGAACCTGAGCGCCTGGGCCGTCCGGGTGCGCGGCGGGATGCTGCACGTGCTGCTGATCGACAAGAGCAACCGGACGGTCCGAGTCGCGCTACATCTCCCCGCCACCGGGCCGGCCACCGTGCAGCGGCTGCTCGCCCCTTCGGCGAGCTCGACCACCGGGGAGACCCTCGACGGCCAGCGGCTAGGACCCGACGGCACCTGGATCGGGACGCGCCTGACCGAGACGGTCACCCCCGGCGCCCATGGCTACATGCTGACGCTTCCCCGGCGAAGCGAAGCGCTCGTGGGGGTGCGGATCGGGCCTGCCGTCACCAGCAAGCGCGCGCCGCGCACCGATCGCCACCGGACGAAGGTCCGCCACCACGCGGGCGCCCACCCGACGGCAACGCTGGTGGCCGACCGGTCCGAGCGCCGCGGCGCGCGCGGCGCGCGCCGCGCCTGAGCGCGCGGCGCTCAGAAGACGACCGTGGTATTCCCGTGGCGCAGCACGCGGTCCTCGCAGTGCGCCTGGACGGCGCGCGCCAGCACCGTCCGCTCGACGTCAGCGCCGATCTGCGCCAGCGAGGCGACATCGTCGCGGTGGCTGACGCGCATCACGTCCTGCTCGATGATCGGTCCGGCGTCGAGCTCTTCGGTGACGTAGTGGGCGGTGGCGCCGACCAGCTTGACCCCTCTCGCCTTAGCGCGAGCGTGCGGATTTGCGCCGGCGAACGCCGGCAGGAACGAGTGGTGGATGTTGATCACCGGCACGGCGAGCCGCTCGAGGAACTCGCCCGAGAGGATCTGCATGTATCGCGCCAGCACCACGAGCTCGCACTTGCCGTCGAGCAACTCGAGCAGCTTCGCCTCCGCCTCGGGCTTGTGGTCGGGATCGACCGGCACGTGGTGGTAGGGCACCTCGAACAGCTCGGCGTCTCCGCGCAGGTCCGGGTGGTTTGAGGCGACGAGGACGATCTGGCCCTCGAGCTCGCCGCGGCGCCAGCGCCACAGCAGATCGAGCAGGCAGTGGTCATAGCGCGACACCAGCACCGCGATCCGCTTGCGCCGCGCGGAGTCCCACAGGCGCCAGGTCATGCCGAGCGGCTCGGCGACCTTCAGCCCGAACTGCTCGCCGAGGCCGTCCCGCCTCTCGGGGGCCAGCGCGAACTCCATCCGCAGGAAGAACGTGCCTCCCTCGGGGTCGGTCGAGTACTGGTCCGAGCGGACGATGTTCGCACCGGACTCGTACAGGAAGCGCGAGACGCTCGCGACGATCCCCGGGCGGTCAGGGCAGGAGATCAGCAGGCGCAGCAGCGAGACCGCCACCGCTCATGATGCCCGGAGCGGGGCCGGGGAAAGCTCGAACTGCGTGATCCGCCGCAGATCCTCGACCCGCCCATCGACCTCGCCGGCGGTCAGCCGCTCGACACGCTCGGTACCGAACTCCTCGACGTTGAACGAGGCGAGCGCGGTCCCGTACGCCATCGCCTGGCGCACGACGGTGTCGGTCAGCGGCTTGTCGACGTGGCGGGCGAGGTAGCCGACGAACCCGCCGGCGAACGTGTCGCCCGCCCCGGTCGGGTCGACGACCGTCTCGAGCGGATACGCGGGCAGCGAGAAGAACTCATCGGCGGTGATCAGCGCGGCGCCGTACTCGCCCTGCTTGGCCACGACCAGCGACGGTCCCATGTCGAGCACTTCGCGCGCCGCGGCAACCAGGCTCGGCCGGTGTGTCAGCTGGCGCAGCTCGGCGTCGTTGAGCATCACGCAATCGACGCGGCGGATCACCTCGACGAGTGCGTCGCGGGCGATGTCGATCCACAGGTTCATCGAGTCCATCGCGACGAACTGCACCTGCCCGCACTGCTCGAGCACGCTCAGCTGGAGCTCGGGCTGGATGTTGGCCAGGAACAGGACGTCGCAGTCGCGCGAGGACGCCGACAGCAGCGGCTGGAAGTCCTCGAACACGTTGAGCTGGGTGTCGAGCGTCTCGCGTGAGTTGAGATCCCAGCCGTACTCGCCGGCCCAGAAGAACGACTTGCCGTCCGGCACGCGCTCGACGTCGTCGACATCGGTGCCGCGAATCGCGAGCACCGCCATGTCCTCGTCGCCGAAGTCCGCGCCCACCCGGCCAACCACGTGTACCTGGTCGAAGAACGAAGCCGCCAGCGCGAAATGCGTGGCGGCGCCGCCGAGCATGCGCTCGCGCTCGCCGAACGGCGTCTTGACCGCGTCGAACGCTACCGACCCGACTACCGTGATGCTCACGCGCGGAGCGCCTCTGCGGCGGCGCCAGCGGGGACGGCGAGCCCGGCGGCCTCAGCGAGCGCAGCTGCCTTATCGGTCCGCTCCCACGTGAAGTCGCGGTCCTCGCGGCCGAAGTGTCCGTACGCCGCGGTCTTCTGGTAGATCGGCCGGTGCAGGCGAAGGTACTGGCGGAACGCGCCCGGCCGCAGGTCGAAATGCTCGTTGATCAGCTCGAGGATCTTCGATCGGGAGATCTTCTCGGTGCCGAACGTCTCGACCATCGTGGACACGGGATGCGCGACGCCGATCGCGTACGCCACCTGGAGCTCGGCGCGGTCGGCGAGGCCGGCGGCGACCACGTTCTTGGCCACGTACCGTGCGGCGTAGGCGGCGCTGCGGTCGACCTTCGACGGATCCTTGCCGGAGAACGCGCCGCCGCCGTGGCGTGCCATCCCGCCGTAGGTGTCGACGATGATCTTCCGCCCGGTCAGGCCGCAGTCGCCCATCGGACCGCCGATCACGAACCGGCCGGTCGGGTTCACGAGCAGATTGCGGCGAAGCTTCTTGCGGTCATACAGATCGTCGGGCAGCTCGGGCTCGACGACGTGCTCCCACAGGTCCTCCTTGAGCAGCGACTCGGCGCCGTCGCGGTGCTGGGTCGAGATCAGGACCTTCTCGACCTCGACGGGGCGCCCGTCGACGTAGCGGACCGACACCTGGGTCTTACCGTCCGGACGCAGGTACGGGAGGATCTCGGCGCGCCGGACGTCGGCGAGGCGCTTGGCCAGCTTGTGCGCGAGCGAGATCGGAAGCGGCATCAGCTCCTCGGTCTCGTTG
The DNA here is from genome assembly GCA_963822855.1 of uncultured Solirubrobacterales bacterium. GTDB lineage: Bacteria > Actinomycetota > Thermoleophilia > Solirubrobacterales > Solirubrobacteraceae > Palsa-465. Next base: position 82,851 of record CAWGJE010000019.1, read on the forward strand.
GACGCGTAGCCGAACATCATTCCCTGATCGCCCGCGCCGGCGATGTCGAGCTCGTCGCCGCCCGCCGAATGGGAGTTCGTGCGCGTCTCGTAGGCGTTGTCCACTCCCTGGGCGATGTCGGGTGACTGCTTGTCGATCGCGTTGATCACCGCGCACGTGTGGTAGTCGAACCCGAACTCGGCGTTCGTGTATCCGATTCGCTTGATCGTCTCGCGCGCGACCTCGGGGATGTCGACGTAAGTGGTGGTCGTAATCTCGCCGGAGACGACGACGAGGCCCGTGTTCACGAGCGTCTCGCACGCCACCCGGCCGTTCGGATCATCCCGGAGCACGGCGTCCAGTACTCCGTCCGAGATCTGGTCGGCGACCTTGTCCGGGTGACCTTCGGTCACGGACTCGGATGTGAACAGATACTCGTTGTCGGCGTAGGTCATGCGGTCTTGTCCTTCCGGGTGATCTCGAGTAGATAGGCGGCCATAACATCCGTCGCGCCGAGCTTCAGGTGATAGGCGTCCGAAAGCTCTTCTACGCGCGCGATCTGGTCGCGCGCCTCGTTGAAAAGCTCCGTGAACTCGGCCAAGCCGAAGTCCACGACGCGGGCCTGATAGCCCAGACGGTCCAGCAGCTGCGTAGTTCGCCGCTCGCCGATGATAGACAGTTGCATCACGTACGCGGTGCCGTCGTCGGCGAGAGCCTCGGGCAGGATCCGCATCAGGTGGTCGACCAGCCCGCGGCCCCAGTAGTCCAGCGGCCGGTGCGAGACGACCGGCTCGAACGGGTCGACCGGGGTCTGATAGAGGCTGGCCACGATCACGTCGTAGCGCTCCTCGGGGACCCACGGGTACAGATCCTGGACAGCCGCGCTGACGCGGTCGGCCACCCCATTTCGAAATGCGTTGGTCATGGTGTTCTTGACCGCCGGAGGCGAGATGTCGAGGCCGTGCACGTGCGCGGCGCCATTGCGGGCGAGCTGGACGGTCAACAGCCCGGTTCCGCAGCCGATGTCCAAGCAACGTTGATGGGCCCCGATTCCTTCTCGATACAGGCACTTCCACACCATGAAGCTGCCCTGCGTAGGGGTGAACACGCCCGGCTCGACGGTGATGTCCGGGAAGTCGAGCGGGTACATGACCCGCCCGCGCGAATCGGCCCACGGTGTCACGGGCGCGCGTTTGCGCTCGGCTGGCGAGATCGGCCGGGCGCCTTCGTCGAGCAGCGCGGCCGGGCGGGCGTGGCCCGGCTTGGTGCCGGCGAGCGCGGTGCGGGCAGCCGCGATCTGCTCCGGCCCGACGCCACAGCAGCCGCCGACGATCTGCGCGCCCTCCGCGCGCCACCGGAGTGCGAGCTCGGCGTATTCCTCGGCGCCCACGCCCGCCTCCTGGCGCCAGCCGGCGGCCGACAGATACCCGAGGTTGGGATACACGCCGAGCGGTAGATCGGTGAAGTCGCGCAGCCACGCCAGCATCCCGGTGACGTGATCCGGCGGCAGGCAGTTGAGCGCGAGCGCGCCGACGCCCATCTCCTCGAAGCGGCGGCCCGCCCGGCCGAACGCGTCGCCCTCGGGGCCGCCCCAGTGCTCGCCGTACACGCCGCACACCCCGTGCCGGCAGCGGCGGAAGCTGAGCCAGACCGGCAGGCCCGTGTCGAGCAGGGCCTCGACGGTCGCGTACGTCGAGCTGCGGATCAGCGTGAGTGTCTCGACCAGGATCAGGTCCGGCGCGTCGTGCTCGAATGCCCGCGCGAGCAGGCGAATCGTCTCCCGTCCGTCGGGCGTGTCGACGTCGCCGTTGATGCTGAACGCGACCGCGACTTCGTCCGCCCGCCCGGCGTCGGCCGCGGCTTCGCGCGCGAGGTGGACCCCGCGCCTCGCGAGATCCATCCAGTGGATGGGCTCGGTCGACTCCCACAGGTTCGCCCGCCCGTCGCGGAGTGCGGTGGCAAGGCCCCAGGTGTCGGTGGAGATCACGTCGCATCCCACTTCGACGTAGTGGCGGTGGACGGCCTTGACGTCGGCGGGAGCCTCGAGGATCGCGGTGAGCCCCCACAGATGGTCTTCGAGCTCGGGTCGCTCGCCGCGGACGCGGATCAGCTCGGTACCGGTGGCGCCGTCCATGATCACCGGTTGGTCGGTGGCGATCAGACGGGCGAGGCGTGCATAGCGGCCCTCACCAACCGCCGCTACTGAGGCATCACTCGGGGTCACGTGCGTGGTCACTGTCTGGATCTCCCTCCGTGCCGTCAGCGTACGACTCGCGAACTGCCACAGCTTGCCGGTGGGCCTCGCGGTCCGCCACTCTCGCAGCGCCGGATTAGCCTAGACTTTAGAGAGGGTCTGAAGACTAGGGTTGGGTTGAGAGCGTCGTGAGATCCGAACGCCTACCTCTCTATCGGACAGGTAATTTAGGAGCTAAGAGCAGGACAACCGGACCGGGCCGGCGATACCTTCTGCGCTGTGTCCGCAACCGCCCGCTCTCGTGGACCCGCAGAGCCGCTGGACGTAGTGCTGCGGCGGGCGGGAGCGGTGCTCTGCACCCGCGCCGGCAGGCCCGTGGCCATGAACTTCGGCTCGTCTGCGGCCGAACTCGCGGTATGCGTCAGGGCGGTCGGCCTGGTCGACCGCTCCGATCTCTCGAAGCTCGTGCTCGAGGCGCCGGCGGCGCAGCTGGCTGCGCTCACCTCGCGGCTCGCCGGCGCCGCCGTGTCACCGGGCGGCGTGCTGGTGGCCGGAAGCGCGTGGTGGTGCGGAGACGGTCCCGGGCGCGTGATCGTGCTCTCCGATCCGGATACCGGGTCGCGCCTGCGCGAGCGCCTGCACGTGGACGCACGACGCTTCGCCGGGATGACCGTGCGGGACGTATCAGTCGAACTGGCGGCGATCGGATTGCTGGGCCGGAGCGCCGACAACGTGCTGAACGCGCTCGGGGCGTTCGGCGAGTCCGGCGATCCACGCTCGGTGGCGCCGTTCGCCCACGGTCGGATCGCCGGGATCCCGACCTCGTGGCTGCTCCACTCCGATCGCCGGGCGCTCGCGCTCGTGCCGCGCGAGCACGCCGGCGAGGCGTGGCTGGCGATCGAGGAGGCCGGACGGCCGTTCGGGATCAGCTGCGTCGGGCACGAGGCTGCCGCCCGGTACACGTTGCTCGAGCGCACGCGCCCGGCAGCGCTTCGTCTGGGCTGAGTTCCGCGCTCGCCGTCGCGAGGCGGTGCTGACGTGGCCGGCGCTCAGCGCGTGCTGGTCGAGTTGCTCGCGCTCGAGCGCGAGATCGTCGAGGCCGGTTACGTGCGGCGCTCGGACGCGCTCGAGCGGGTGGCCGACGCCGTCCGGCGGCTCGGCGAGACCGGCTCGCCTCAGGGGATCCTCGACCGCGCCGCCGAGGAGCTCGGGACGAGCTCGGCGTTCGACCGGGTGATGGTCGGCGAGGTTCGCGGGGACGAGTTGATCGTGCGGGGGATTTGGAGCGGCGCGGACGGTGAGGGCGCGGCGGCGGCGCTCCGAGAGCTCGGCGGCCGGCCGATCCGGCTCGAGTATCCGCTGGTCGAGGACGAGGTAGCGCGCGGGCAGCGGACCGAGATCGTGCAGGCGCGTGCGGCCCGGTCGCGCGGAGCCCGGCGGTTGATCGACGTCCTCGGCTGGGATAGCTACGTGGTGGCCGCGGTGGTCGTGCAGGGGGTCACCGTGGGCCTCTTGCACGGCGATGCTCTCGACAGCGGCCGGCCGCTCGACTCGCTCGACCTCGAGGTCGCGTCGCTCTACGCGGAGGGACTCGCAGGCGTGTTCGAGCGCGCGGTGCTGCGGGAGATGCTCCAGCTGCACCACCGCGAGCTGCGTTCGGCGGTCGAGTGGATGGGCGCCCGGCTCGATCAGCTCGCGATCGGAGACGCCGGCGATCTGACCGCGCTCGGCGGATCCGGGGGCGATCCGTCGCTGGTCGATGCGCTGACGCCGCGTGAGGTCGAGGTCCTGCGCCTGCTCGCGCGCGGGCAGACCAACCTCGAGATCGCCCGCACGCTCGTCGTCCGCGAGGGCACGATCAAGTACCACGTCAAGAACATCCTGCGCAAGCTCGGCGCGACCAGCCGCGCCGACGCGGTGGCGCGATACGCGCGCGCCGCCGGGGCGTCCGTTTGATGAGCGCGACACCGTCGGCTGAGGTTTTCTCCGGGCCGCTAGCCGACGAGCTGTTGCGGCGGCTCGAGCGCGCGACCGCGGAGGCCCGCGAGTTGGCCGGGCTCGATCTGCCGGCCGATGGCGGTGCTTCGGACCTGCGGGCGCTTCGGGAGCTGATCGCCGCTGTGCGCGCACGGCTCCCCGAGTCCGAGCTCGGCGCCGAGGCCGTCCACGAGCAAGAAGCCGCGCTGGAGCGGCTGGGCCAGCGATTCGAGGCGCGATTCGACGCGCTCGAGCGGGTCACGGCCGCGGTCGCCGAGGTGCGCGAGGTGACTTCGCCGCGCGAGATGCTGCTGCGAGCGCCCGCGGCGTTGTGCTCGGGCTCGGCGTTCGAGCGCGCGATCCTCAGCCTGGTCAAGGGCAGCCGGATGGTCGCCGAGGCGGTGTTCATGTCAGGTCGTGGCCGGGTCGCGGCGACGACATTGGCGCAGCTTCAGGCGAACCCGCTGCGGCTCGAGCACACGCTGATCGAGACCGAGCTGCTCCGCCGGCGCCGGGCCACGATCGTCGTCGACGCCGACGTCCATCCCCGCGTCGACCGTGAGACGGCGCGGCTCATGGAGTGGCGGTCGTACGCGGCGGCGCCGCTCGTCGTCGGGTCTCAGGTCGTCGGCGTGATCCACGCCGACCGAGGTCCCGGCCAGCCGCTCGACGTGCTCGATCGCGACGTCCTGTGGGCGTTCGCCACCGGACTCGCCCAGGCCTACGAGAGCACCAGCCTGCGCCGCACCCTTCGCGGCGAGCGCGACCAGATGCGCCAGTTCCTCGATTGGCTGGGGGCGCGGTCGAGCGAGCTCACCGATGCGCCCGTGACCTTGTCGGCCGGAGGTCACGCCCCGCTGCCCCCGCCCGCGCCGCTACCGGAGTCCTCGCCCGCTGGCCGGGGGCGCGATGACCGCGTCGTGTTCGAGGGCCTTCTGACGCGGCGCGAGCTGGACGTGCTGCGCCTGCTCGCCGATGGCGCCACCAATCGGGCGGTCGCCGACGCGCTCGTGATCTCGAGCGGGACGGTCAAGTTCCACGTCAACAGCATCCTGCGCAAGCTGCACGCGGCCAACCGGGCCGAGGCGGTGACGCGGTATTTGAGGCTTATGGGGATGCGCGTGCCTTAGTGGGTGGCGCTCCCTTGGGAAGAAACGTTCACATAGTCAACGTTTCTTCCCAGGCGCCAGCACTCAGCCGGGCTCGCCGACCACTGAAAGCGACCTCATCGCGCGGTGGCGCGGGGCATGACCCTCAGAGGGCGAAGAAGACCGTCTCGTGCGGACCCTGGAAGCGGATGTCGAACCGGTAGCCACCGTTATCCGGCTGCGCGAGCAGCGTCGCACGCCGCTCGACCGGCACCCGCACCAGCACCGGGTCACCGGCGTTGGCCTCGGCCTCGTCGGCGAAGTAGATCCGCGTGACCGTGCGATGCAGCATCCCGCGCGCGAACACCGATACGTCGATATGGGGCGCCTGGGTCGCGCCGGCGAGACCGGCCACCGGACCCGGCTTCAGCGTCAGGATGTCGAACGTCCCGTCGCCGTCCTCGACGCCGTAGCGGGCAAAGCCGCGAAAGCCCTCGATCTCGGAGGGGCCGCCGTAGCCGTGCGCGTCGGCGAACCGCCCCTCGGAGTCGGCCTGCCAGGTCTCGAGCAGGAAGTCCGGCATCGGCTGGCCGGCGCCGTCGTAGATCGTGCCCGTGATGTGGATCGCGCCGGGCGTGCCCTCGGGCACGGCGAACGGCCCGACGTCGAACGGCAGGCCGATCGCGAAGTACGGGCCGACCGTCTGGGAGGGTGTCGTCTCGAACATCAATGCTCCTCCTCGAACGGCGTGGCGCCAGGTCCGCGGAGGTAGATGTCCCATTCGAACGCCTGGGCCCAGATCGGGACCGTGCCGTGGATCGAGAACGTCGAGACCATCCGCTCGCGCGCCTTCGGATCGCGCACCGAGTTGAAGATCGGGTCGTACGGGAAGAACGGATCGCCCGGGAAGTACATCTGCGTTACCAAGCGCTGGGTGAACGCGCGGCCGAGCAGCGAGAAGTGGATGTGGGCTGGGCGCCAGGCGTTGTAGTGGTTGCCCCACGGATACGGCCCGGGCCTGATCGTCGTGAACTGGTAGCGGCCCTCGGGGTCGGTGATGCACCGTCCGGCGCCGGTGAAGTTCGGGTCGAGTGGCGCCGGCCAGCGATCCCACCGGTGCTTGTAGCGCCCGGCGGAGTTCGCCTGCCAGATCTCGACCAGCGTCCCGCGCAGCGGCTTGCCCTCGGTGTCGAACACCCGACCCGAGACGATGATCCGCTCGCCGATCGGCTCGCCTGGATGCTGGACCGTGAGGTCGTTGTCCGTGTCGCCGACGGGGATGCCACCCAGCTGCGGACCGGTGATCTCGGTGATCGTCTGCGGGAGGTACACGAGCGGCTGCTTGGGGTGGCGCAACGAGGTCGACTTGTACGGCGGATAGTCGAGCGGCGGGTGCGCCTCCGCGGGCTCGCGCAGGTAGCTCGTCGGCGTCTCGCCGATCGGGTCGTAGATCTGACGCTCCTCGCGGGGCTCGGCTTGAAGCTCCTCGGTCATCTGCTTTCTATGCCTCCAGTACGACGGCCAGGCCTTGGCCGACACCGATGCAAAGGGCGGCGACTCCATAGCCGCCGCCGCGGCGTCGCAACTCGTGGGCGAGGCCGCCCAGGATACGGACGCCTGATGCCCCCAGAGGATGGCCTAGTGCAATTGCGCCACCGTTGGGGTTCACCTTGGCGGGGTCCAACCCCTTCCATTCGCCGATGTCGGCCAGGCATTGCGAGGCAAACGCCTCGTTCAACTCGACAACAGAGACGTCCTCCCATGTGATGCCGGCGCGCTCAAGCGCGACGTTGGCGGCCTTGACGGGGGCGATTCCGAACACGTCCGGATCGGCCCCGGCCGCCCCGCGAGAAACGATCCTCGCGATCGGCTCCCTGCCAACTAGCTTGGCGCCTTCCTCGTCGGCGAGCAGGGCCGCGCCGGCGCCGTCGTTGAGTGGTGACGAGTTTCCGGCGGTCACCGTGCCGTCCTTCACGAATGCGGGCTTCAGCTTCGCAAGCTTCTCGAGCGACGTGTCGGCGCGGATGTTCTCGTCGCGGTCGAGGTCGGTGTCTGGCACCGGCACGACCCACTCGCCGTAGAAGCCGCTGTCCCATGCGGCCTGCGCGTTCTGGTGGCTGCGCAGCGCGAACTCGTCCTGCGCCTCGCGGCTGACGTTGTAGATATCGGCGAGCTTCTCGGCGCTGGCTCCGAGCGAGATCGTCCACTGGTCGGGCATCTCCGGATTCACCATCCGCCAGCCGAGCGTGCTCGAGTAGAGCTCCTGCTGCTGCGACGGGAAGGCGCGCTCGGGCTTGAGCAGGATCCACGGCGCACGGCTCATCGACTCGACTCCGCCAATGACCACAATCGAGGCCTCGCCGATCTCGATCATCCGGCTCGCCTGCATCGTCGCGTCGAGACTCGAGCCGCACAGCCGGTTTACTGTCGAGCCCGGAACGGAGGTCGGAAGGCCGTTCAGCAGCCACGCCATCCGGGCGACGTTGCGGTTGTCCTCGCCGGCCTGGTTGGCGTCGCCGAATATGACCTCGTCGACGCGTTCGGGGTCGAGGTCCGGGCTGCGATCGAGCAGCGCCTTGACGACGTGCGCGGCGAGGTCGTCGGGGCGGACCTTGGCCAGCGACCCGCCGTAGCGACCGAACGGGGCGCGCACCGCATCAAGCACGTACGCGGTGCTCATCGCTCGAGCAGCTCCCTCAGCTTGGCGAGCTCCTCCGCGGTCGGCGGCTCGGTCGTTCGCAGGTCGTCGCTGATTTTGAGCTCCCAGCCTGTGTTTTCGCGGATTTCGTTCACGTCGGCCCCGGGATGGATCTGCGCCAGCACGAGCTCTTTCGTCTCCGGGTCGGGCTCGAGCACGCCGAGGTCGGTGATCACGGCGGTCGGGCCCTTGCCGCGGAAGCCGAGGCTTTCGCGGGTAACGGGCCCGCCCGGGCCGTCGCCGTGGCCGACCGTCGTCACGAAGTCGAGCTTTTCCACGAACGTGCGCTTGGCGTGGGGCGCGATCACGATCACCTCGCCGCAGCTCGCCGCGATCTCGGGCGCGCCGCCGGCGCCGGGCAGGCGCGTCTTGGGGTGGTCGTAGTCGCCGATCACGGTCGAGTTCAGATTGGCGTGCTTGTCGATCTGGGCGGCGCCGAGAAACGCGACGTCGATCCGCCCCGGCCCGATCCAGTAGTTGAACATCTCGGGCACGGACACGACGGAGTCGGCGGTCTCCGCGAGCTCGCCGTCGCCGATCGACAGCGGGACGTGGAACGGCTTGGCGCCGATCGTCCCCGACTCGTAGACGAGCACGAGGTCGGGGTTGTGGACCATCCGCGCCAGGATCGCGGCGGTGCTGGGGCGGCCGACACCGATGAACACCGTCCGGGTGTCGCGCAGCCGACGCGCGGCGACGATCGTCTGGATCTCGCCCGCGCTCGCTTCGGGTGCCTCCACCGTCATTTCGCGGCGGCTCCCTGATGCATCACGTGCGCGTTCATCCACTCGGTGAACTCGTCGCGGTCGCGGCTCATCTTGTCCCAGAACTTGTAGAAGTCGTTGTCACGGGTGGTGATGCCGAGGCTGTATGAGGGGCGCGAACCGCCGGGGGCCTCGGCGACTGCTGTGATGACCCAGCCGGGGATCGTGATCCCGCCCGGCCGCGGCTCGAGCTCGTCGACGATCCGCTCGACCGTGACGAGCGACCGTTGCGCGGCGAGGATCGCCTCCTTCTGGACCCCGGGGATGCCCCACAGCTGCACGTTCCCGTCGCGGTCGGCCTCCTGGGCGTGGACGATCGCGACGTCGGGGCGCAGCGCCGGCACGGCCATCAGCCGCTCGCCGGTGAACGGGCAGGTGATCGGCGCCACCGTCGTGTGCGCCACCAGATCGGTCCCGACGTAGCCGCGCATGACCGCGCACGGCAGGTCGGCGGCGCCGGCGGCGTAGCGATTGGCCATCCCGGCGTGGCTGTGCTCCTCGATCTCGACCGGCCGCGGCCATCCGTTCTCGATCGCGTCGCGGAAGCGATGCAGCCCCCCGACCCCTGGGTTCCCGCCGTAGGAGAACACCAGCCGTCGCGCCACGCCCATCCCGATCATCTGGTCGTACAGCAGGTCGGGCGTCATCCGGATCAGCTCGAGCTCGCGCCGGCCCTGGCGGATGATCTCGTGGCCGGCCTCGAACGGGATCAGATGAGTGAAGCCCTCGAGCGCCACCGAGTCACCGTCGCTGACGAAGCTTTCGACGGCATCCGGGAGCGGCATCAGCTCAGCCACGAGCGACCTCCCCGGTCGTCACATCGCGTCGCACGGGTGAGGATGCCGTGTTCGCAATGAGAACAAAGGGTCACATGCCGAACTGTACCACGGAGATCGATGCGCGGAATGGGTATCACAGAGGGTTTCGCGGCGGTCGCGCGGTGTGGCTAACCCCGCACTCGACGAGCCTCTCGCGGCGAGCGTGGGGTGAGCCACACCAGAGGTGGCTGAACCTGCATTCACCTACCGGGAGGGTGGCGAGTGTGGGCTTGCCCGCCCTGGATTCCGGTGCATTGTGTGGTGGTGTGGCGGCGGCGGGGTGGTGCGGTGGCGCGGCGGGACCGGTGGCGCGGCGGCTCAGGCCCGATCGAGCGCCGGCACCCCGCCGGCGCCGACCGGCGCCACCGTCCGGTCGCGCGCGGCGGCGAGGCCGACCAGCAACTGCGGGACGAGCAGCGCCAGGAGCACGAACAGCGCCGGCGTCCACGAGCCGGTGATGTCGTGAACGGCGCCGATCGCGAGCGGCGCGACCGCGGCGATCAGGTACCCGACCGTCTGTACGAGCGTCGAGAGGCCGGCGGTGCTCGTCACCGTGCCGCCACGCAGGACGATCAGGGTCAGTGCGAGCGGGAACGCCGCGTTCTGACCGAACCCGAGCAACACCACCCACAGGTAAGGCACCGACATCGGTGCCACGATCACGCCGATCCACCCGGCCGCGATGCACGCGACGAATCCGCACACAAACATGCGCTGGTCGCGTGCGCGGGCGGCGAACGTCGGCACGGTGAGCGCGGGGATCAGGCCGACGACGAGCGCGATGCTCAAGAGCAGGCCCGCCTTGCTGCTGCTGGCGCCATGGCTGTGGAACACGCTCGGCAGCCAGGCGAGCGTCGCGTAGAAGCCGGCCGACTGGATCGCGAAGAACATCGTCACCGCCCACGCGACCCTGTCGTGGAGCAGCGAGCGCGCGCCCGCGACCTCATCCGGGGGTGGGGCGCTGCCGTCGCGGCGGCGGCGCAACTGCGGCGCCCACACGAGCAGCGCGACGGCCGCCGGGACCGCCCAGATCGCTAGCCCCGGGCGCCAGCCACCGCCGAAGGCATCCGCGACCGGCACCGACACGCCGGCCGCGAGCGCGGCGAAGCCGATCAGCGTGGTGCTGTACATCCCGGTGAGGAGACCGACGCGATCGGGAAAGTTCCCCCGCACCAGCACCGGCAGCAGCACGTTCCCGACCGCGATCGCGGTGCCGGCGATCACCGTGCCGACGAACAGGAACGCGATGCCGGGAAGGAGCCGGACCAATAAGCCGGCGAGCAGCAGGGCCAGTGCGCCGCCGATCGCCGGCCGCGCCCCGAACCTCCGCGCGAGCACCGGCGCGAGCGGCGCGAGCGCGCCGAAGCAGAACACGGGGAGCGCCACCAGGATGTCGGCGCCGGCGTTCGACAGGCCGGTGTCGGACTGGATCCGGTCGATCAGCGGGCCGATGCCGGCAGCGGCGGGACGCAGGTTCGCGGCCACCACCACCATCCCGACCGCCAGCAGCACCGAGGACCGCGGCCACCGGAGGCGCCGCCGGTTCAATCTAACGTCGTCAGCGGATCGCCGGGGAATCCGGCGCGATGCCATACGCCGCTCGATTCCCGCTCCGCCGGATTCCCTTAAGGGAATTCGGCTCTGTCCGGGTCAGAGTCCGATGCGGTGCCGGCGCCGAATTCCCCGATCGGTCCGCCGGCGAGCCACTCGGACCCGCGGAGGTAGAGCCGCTCGACGCCCGGACCGACCAGGCCCGGCATATCGGGCTTGACGTCGTACCCGATCTGCGTCTGCGCGTAGGCGAGGTGCCGGTATCCGACGGGGAAGCGGGCGAGCAGGTCCGCGTCGAGCGCCAGGGCCGCCGCGGGGTCGACCGGATCGAGCCGGTCCTTCTCGTAGATCGGCTGGCGGAGCACGATCCCCCATCGCCCTTCCCGCTTCTCGAGGAAGTCGTAGAAGCGGCCGATGCAGGCGATGTCGCACTCGACGCCGTGGACGAGGGCCCGCTGGAGGATCGTCATCTTCGTCTGCGAGATCGCCCGGCTGCCGGCGAGGTCGACCGAGTTACCCCCGAGGAAGTGGAGGATGTTGACCCCGCGCTCGAAGCCCTCGCGGCTGACGCGGATGAAGTCGGCGGCGGGGCCCTGGAACCAGGTCGCCATCATGAACCCCTCGGGATGCCAGACGGTGGCGAACCGCTCCCAGTCGCCGGCGTCGCGCCACACGACCCAGTTCTCGACCAGCTCTCGGATCAACAACCGATCGTCGCTCATGCGTGCACGCTGTGGGACAGCATGGGGATCTGGCTCGTCGGCGGGATCGGCGGGCCCGGCGGCCTGCCGCTCAGGTCCGGGGTCCCGTACGTATGGAACGTCTCGATCGTCTTGACCCCCCAGGCCTGGCCGCGGGCGCGCTCGGCCTGGGTCCAGACGATCGGCTCGTACGCGGGGTCGAAGATGAAGTGGGTACCGGTGGTCACCTCGACGCGGTTGCCGCCGGGCTCGTACACGTACAGGAACATCCCCTGCGCGACCGCGTGCTTGGACGGCGCGGCCTCGATCGGGACGTCGGCGTCGAGAAACAGGTCGGCGGCGCGCAACAACTCCTCGCGCGTGTCGACGAACCACGCCAGGTGGTGCAGTCGGCCGTTGCCACCGGCGTGGTCGGCGGTGTAGATGAGCTCGTGGGCGGCGATCGACAGGCTCATCCACGCCCCCTGTTCTGACCCGTCGTCGTTGATCACCTGCTCGTACGTCCGGTATCCGAGTTGCTCGACCGCGAACCGCCGGTTGGCGGCGACGTCGGAAGCCAGGACGTTGACGTGGTCGATCCGCTTGACGGCGGCGCCACGATCGACGTGGCGCTGGGGGACGTTCTTGAGCCGCGGGCGCAGCTCCTCGGGAGGCAGGTACCGATCCTGCTCGAAAAGCAGCTCGAACCGGTGGCCGTCGGGGTCGCGGAACTCGTACGCCGGACCATGCCCATGGTCCCCGGAATTCCAGCCAACACCCAACCCAGAAGCCTCGATAGCAGCGACCCGCCGCTCTAGCGCCGAAGGACTCCAGGCCCGGAGCGCCGTGTGCCCCAGACCGGGCAGCTCGGACTCGGTCAGCTTCAGCCCGTAGGGCTGATACTCGCCCCACCCGCGCAGGAACACCGACTGACCCTCCCGGTGCTCGATCTGCATCCCGAACAGCTCGACGAAGAACTGCAGGCTCGCATCGGGGAACGGCGTGAGCAGCTCGGCGTGGGCGATGTGGGCGACGTCGTGGACCGGCTCGCTCATGCCTCCACTTTTTCCCGCAGGCCGTCGAGGTCGTACGACAGGGCACCGCCGGCGAGCTTCTCGCGCTTGACCACTTCGCGCTCGGCGCGCTGGCGCGATGCCTCGAGCACCTCCATGACCCGCTCCGCCTCGACGACCGCGACGCCGTCGGCGTCGAGCACCAGTACGTCACCCGTCCGGATCGTGGCCCCGCCGACGACCACGGGCTCCCCGATCGGGCCCACGGCGTCCTTGGTCGCCCCGCGCACGCGAACCCAGCGCGCCCAGATCGGCAGCCCGAGCTCGGCCAACTCCTCGATGTCGCGCACCGAGGCGTCCACGAGGATCGCGGCGGCGCCCTGTGCCTTGGCCTGCGTCGCGAGCAGGTCGCCGACCAGCGCGACCGGCCGCGGCTCGGGCATGCTCAGCACGAGCACCTCGCCCGGCTGCACCGCCGCCATCGCGGCGTGGACCATCAGGTTGTCGTCCTGCCCACACCTGACCGTGCGCGCGGGCCCCGCGACGCGCGACCCCGGCACGACCTGCACGAGATCGGCGTCGACATAGCCTCGCCGGCCGCCGGCCTCGTACACGGTCGCAGACCCAAGCTCCGCCAACTCGGCCAACACCGAGGAGCTCACAGCGCACTCACCACGGCCGGCGTCACCCGCTGGAACGCCTCGGCCTGCCGAATATCCGCGTTTCCCGACGAGCGGCGCGCATGGTTGCCGCGATGGTCGGCGCGCTCGGCGTAATAGGTCTGGAGGTACTTCTGCGCCTTCATCTCCGACATCGCGGCCAGCTTCTTGTCGATCACGCCCGTGATGTCGACGAACACCGTGGGGGTGAAGTTGCACAGCTCCGGCTGGTGGGGCTCGAACAGGAACAGCGCCGGCGGGCTGATCGTCTTGAACGCGCTCGCCACACCGGCGCCCGCGGCCAGCCCGCGGGCACGATCGACCGCGTAGTGAGCGATCGGGTGATCGGGATTGAACGGGTCGGTGTCGGTGTGGGTGATCAGCACGTCGGGCCCGAACTCGCGGATCTTGTCGGAGATCAGCCGCAGACCGTCGCCGTCGATCTCGAGCGGATAGTCGCCGAGATCGAGGCAATCGAACGACGCGCCCAGTGCCGCGGCGGCGCGCTCGGCCTCGCCGTGGCGGATCTTCTTGACGTTCTCGATCGTCTGCCCTTCCTCTTTCCACAGCTCGCCGGACTCGCCGCGCTCGCCGTAGGACAGGGCGATCACGGACGCCTCGCCGCCGCCCGCCGTCGTGACCGCGACCGCGCCCCCGGCGCGCCACACGAAGTCCGCGGAATGCGCGCCGATCACCATCATCCGGCGCGCGCTCACAGAGCCTCAGCGCCCGCCACCAGGCGCGTGTTGACCACGGCCATCACGTATATCTCCTCCTCGCCTAAGCCGGCGTCGAGCAACCGGTCGACCATCAGGGGCATCCCGTCCTCGACGGGCGGATTGAACACCTGCCCGAGATCGGTCGATAGGACCGAGCGCTCGGGTCCGGTGGCGCGGATGTTCTCTATCCACTGCTCCCAGGTGACCTTGCCCGTGTGCGGGGTCGTGAAGCACCGCTCGAGCAGGGCGCCCTTGTCCGCCAGCGCGTTCTGATCGTCGACCGAAAGGTCCTGCGACGGGAACTCGGGGTGGGTGACCACGATCGTCTCGACGCCCGCATCGACGGCCGCGTCCACGACCGCGAAGATCTCGTCGCGGCTGAGATGGCCCGTGGCCAGGCACATCTTGTGCCGCGCGACCATCCCGAGGACCTCGTACACGGCGGGCAGGAGCGAGCCGTGCGCATCGACGACCGGCACCGGTGGGATCTCGATGCCCTGCTCGCGCAGATCCAGCTGGAGCTTGACCCACACCGGCACCTTGGCCCCCGGCGGCGCCTCACGCTCGTGGGATTCGTTGACCGAGTCGACCGTCGGCAACCAGACGGTGCGGGCGCCCTCGCGCGCGGCGATCTCGACCGCGAGCGGGTTGATGCCGCCGACGGCCCGGTTGAGCGCGATCGCGCCGAGCACGTGCACGCCCGGCACCGCCGCGCGCACGACCGCCGCCCGTTCCGCGGTCGACCCGTAGTGCGACTTGAGCACGAACCCCGCCATCCCGAGCTCCTGGAACTTCCGGGCCAGCGAGACGTCGTCGATGATGCGCTCGACGACGTCGGGTGAGATGTGCATGTGGGTGTCGAACGCGCCGCGCAGCAATTCCCGCGCGCGATCGGACGGGGTCTCGCTCATTCCGCTACTCCTCGTAGGGCCTCGGCGACGTGGGAGAGATGTGTACGCATGGCGGCCTCGGCGGCGTCCGGATCGCCGGCGGCGACGGCCTCGACGATCGCCGTGTGCTCACCAAACGAGTGCTCGCTGCGGCCGGGCAGCATGATCGTGCGGTACTGGAACCGGACGAGCTGGGACTTGAGCGTCGCGATCAGCCGCTCGGCGGTCCTGTGACCCGATATCTCGAGCAGCCGGCGGTGGAGGACCGCGTTCTCGTCGGACGCGCTCAGCAGGTCGCCCGCGTCGAGGCGCCGGCGCATCCCCTTGAGGATCGTCCGCAGCTCCGCGACGTCGGCCGTCGTCGCGCGGAGCGCGGCCTGGCGGGCGGCCAGCCCCTCGAGCACGGCTCTCGCCTCGAGGATCTCGACGGCCTCGCTCGCGTCGACGAGCCGGACCCGGGCGCCGCGGTGGCGCTCGTGGACGACCAACCCTTCGTGCTCGAGCCGGGCCAGCGCGGTACGGACGGCCGAACGCCCGACGCCGAGCACCTGCGTCAGGTCCATCTCCACCAGGCGCTCGCTGGGCTGAAAGCGCCCGGCGACGATCGCCGCGCGGAGCAGGTCCTCGGGCTTACCAGTGTCGGCTGAATTGTCGACAATGTTGGTCACAGGCGCGCATACTAACGCGCCGGCGTCCCCAGATGGAAGGGTGCTACGCCGTGCGACCGGGGTCGACGACCGCGGCGCCGTCGTCGCCCGGCGCGAGCACGATGTCGTTCTCGAGCGAGACCCACTCACCCTCGGGTACGCCGGCCGGACGCTCGGGATCGCCGGCCGAACGCTCGACGAACGTCCGCAGGAGCGACGGCTTGACGGCGAACACCGTGTCGGAGTCGAGGTACTCGCTGGTGGCGTCGAACACGTGCGTGGTGACGGTCTTGTAGCCGGGCGCGCGCACGATGATGTGGATATGCGCCGGCCGCCAGGGGTGGCGCCCGGTGACCTCGAGCATCCGGCCGACGGGTCCGTCGTGCGGAATCGGATACGGGACCGGTCGCACGGCCACAAATGCGTAGGTGCCGTCGTCGCGGGTCAGGTAGCGCCCGCGCAGGTGGTCCTCCTCGGCTTCCGGGCGCTGAACCGCGTAGAGCATGTCGGCGCCGTTCTGCCACACGTCGACCTCGGCGCCGGCGATCGCGTCCCCGGACACGTCGAGCACCCGGCCGTAGACCCAAGCCGGAACGCCCGCGCCGGGCTCGACGACCATGCTCTCGCCGTACTCGCGCACCGGCGACCCGGGCACGTAGAACGGTCCGATCACCGTCGACTCGGTGGCGCCGGGCGGAAGCTCGTGTGCGAGCGCGTCGACGAGCATCGACAGCCCAAGCGCGTCGGACCACAGGATGAACTCCTGCCGGCGCTCGTCGGTGATGTTGCCAGTGTCGGTCAGGACCCCGATCAGCGCTCGCCACTCGTCCTCGGTGAGCGAGTTCTCGACCGCGAAGCCGTGCAGGTGGCGGACGAGGCTCTGCATCAGCTCCCGAAGACGCGCGTCCGAGCAGCCCTCGAAGCTCGCCACCGCACGGGCAGTGATGTCCGACGGCGTCGTCTTGGACGAGCCCGTTGCGGTCACGCCTACTCCCCCACCACGCATTCGAGGAGCAGCGGCTCGCCCCGTCCCGCGAGACCGGGCAGCACCTCGTCGAGGACCCGGGTCAGATCGTCGTAGGTCTCGACGCGGACCGAGGGACAGCCGAACGCGCGGGCCAAGCCGCCAATGTCGACGGCCTCGAACCCCGGCCAGGCGCCGACGCCGCCGTGCTTGCGCGCAAGCGCATCCATCACCGCATAGCGCCCGTTGGCGAGCACGATCAGCAGTACGCCGACGTCGTAGTGGGCGGCGCTCCACAGCGCCTGGATCGCGTACGTCGTCGAGCCGTCGCCGAGCACGGCCACGACGGGGCGGTCCGGCAGACCCATGCGCAGCCCGATCGAGCCGGCCAGGCCGAACCCGAGGCAGCCGTTGGCGGTGCTGAGGAACCCGAACGGGACCCGCACCGGGATCCGCCGGTAGAGCTCGGGCTGGGACGACGGGCACTCCTCGACGAGCAGCGCATCCTCGGGGAGTCGTTCGGCGAGCGCATCGAGCACGTGACCGGGGAGGAGCGGCTGTCCGGCGGGGGGCGGAGACAATCGCGCTGGCCGCGGCACCGGTGAGGGTGGGTTGCCGGCGCGCTCGGGCAAGCGCTCCACGAGCGCGCGGCAGCTCGCCGCAACGGGCGCCACCACGGCCAGGTCGCACGGGCTCCGGTGGGCCTCGGCCTGATCGGCGGTGAGCACCGCGACCCGCGTCTCCGGATCGACGAGCGACACGGGCTCGTCGAACAGGTAGGCCCTGAACGCGTTGGTCCCGACGGTCAGCACGACGTCGTGACCCGCCAGCGCGTCGTGCATGAGCCGGCGCTGCCAGGCCAGGTGGCCGGCGAACAGTGGGTGATCCTGGGGGAAGCTGACCGCGCGGCTGAACGGCTCCTGCCAGACCGGACAGTCGAGCCGCTCCGCGAGCGCGACGACGGCGTCCCAGCCCTCTCGGCCCTCGCCGACCGCCCCGACGACGAGCGCCGGCGCTCGCGCGGCGGCGAGCAGGTCGGCAAGCTCGGCCACCTGCGCCGCGTCGACCGCGTGCGGGCGGAGGATCCGCGTGGGCGCACCGGCCGCGAGGTCGTCGGCCGGCTCGAGCCAGTCCCCCATCGGGACCACGAGCACCGCCGGGCCTTTGGCGGACTTGGCCTCGTGATACGCGCGCGCGATCGCGCCGGGCACGTCCTGGCCGCGAGCGGGCAGATGCCCCCACACGGGATACTCGCCAGCCAGCCGCTCGAGCTGGCGCCCGGTCAGGAACGGCTCGAACGCCATCTGTCGGCGGTCCTGCTGGCCGACGACGATCACGAGCGGGGCGCGGCAGTCTCGCGCATTGGCGATCGCGTTGACCGCGTTGCCGAGACCGGCGGCCGTGTGCAGATTCACGAACGCCGGCTCGCCGCGGGCGAGCGCGTAGCCGGTCGCCATTCCCACCACCGATCCTTCGTGCAGGCCGAGCACGAACCGGATGTCGGCGGGGAGATCGGTCAGGAACGCGATCTCGGTCGAGCCGGGATTACCGAAGATCGTGGTCAGTCCGTGCCGGCGCATGACGTCGAAGGCGGCGTCGCGGACGGTCGTCCCGGCCACCGGTCCGCGGCTGCCGTTGGCGGGCACGGCGGCGATCGGCGCCTGGGTGATCTCGGCCATCGCGCGGATCCTACTGCCCGCCTGTTTCGGTAGTGTTCGCATACCGAACGGGGGGCGAGGACGTCCGACGATGGCCGATAAACCACCGCAGAGCTCAGACTTCGTGCAGTCCCTCGAGCGGGGTCTCGCGGTGATCCGCGCATTCGACGCCGAGCACCGCGAGCTCGCGCTCAGCGACGTGGCTCGCTCGACCGGGCTCACCCGCGCCGCCGCCCGCCGCTTCCTGCTGACGCTGGTCAAGCTCGGTTATGTGAACTTCTCGCATGGACGCTTTTCCCTGCGCCCGCGCGTGCTCGAGCTCGGGTACGCCTACCTGTCAAGCCTCAGCCTGCCCGAGGTGGCGCTGCCGCACATGGAGGCGCTGGTCGCCGAGGTCAACGAGTCGTGCTCGATCTCGGTTCTCGACGACACCGACATCGTCTACGTCGCACGCGTGCCCACGCGGCGGATCATGAGCATCACGCTCGCGGTAGGCACGCGCCTACCCGCGTTCGTCACCTCGATGGGGCGCGTATTGCTCGCGGGCCTACCGGACGACGAGCTCGCGGAGCGACTCGAGCGGATCGACGTCGCGCCGCTGACCGCCCACACGGTGACTGACAAGGACGCGCTCGGAACGATCCTGGAAACGGTCCGCCGGCAGGGGTACGCGGCCACCGACCAGGAGCTCGAGGAGGGGCTGCGCTCGCTCGCGGTCCCACTTCGCAACGCCTCGGGCAACGTGATCGCGGCGCTGAACCTGTCGGTGCACGCCAGCCGCACGTCGATGGCGGCGCTCCGGCGCGACTTCCTACCGCTGGCGCTGCGAGCCGCCGCGGCGATCGAGGAAGACCTGACGGGTACCGGAGATCGACGCGGCGGTTCGTCCGCGGTGCCTGAGGCAGTTGAACCCCCGGGCAAACGTTAGAAAAGGCACGCATTTCGTGCGGCCGAGGTTTCGCGAACGGATCCTCGGGACAGGATGATGGTCGTGCTCGAGGCTGTGCGACGGTTGGATCGCGCAATCTCGTAGTGCAATCGAATGCTCGGGACGGACGGACGGGTCGCGCTCGCGGCCCTCGCACGGACCTCGCTTTGGAAATTGCCAAAACGGAGGCCCGATGTCCGCTTTCACGATGGCGCGCGACCTGGCGCGCCTCACCGACGAAGACTTGCTCGTCGAATACCACGAAGACCGGAACCCCGACGCTCGCGACGAGCTCGTCAAGCGATTCATCCCGTTTGCGCGCAAGCTGGCGCTCCGCTATGTCCACAGTCGCGAGCCGCTCGACGACCTTGTTCAGGTCGCAGCTCTCGGGCTGCTGAACGCAATCGATCGGTTCGAGCCCCAGTTCGGCAAGAAGTTCACGAGCTACGCCGCGCCGACGATCGTCGGCGAGCTCAAGCGCCATTTCCGTGACAAGGGATGGGCCGTGCACGTGCCGCGCGACCTCCAGGAGCGGGCGCTGTCGGTGAGCCGGCATACCGAACGCCTGTCAGCGCGGCTCGGCCGCTCGCCGACCCTCGACGAGCTTTCCGAGGCGCTCGCCTGCACGGTGGAGCAGGTGATCGAGGCGCTCGACGCCGCCCACAACTACAGCCCAGCTTCGCTCGATGCGCCGATCTCCCGCGAGGACGGCGACCGGTGCGCGCTCGGCGAGACCCTCGGTGGCGAGGACGGCGGGTTCGAGCTCGCCGAAGAGCGTGAGGCGCTCGCGGCCGGCTGGGCCTCGCTGACCGCGGTCGAACGTCAGGTCCTGAGCCTGCGCCTGCTGCACGAGTTCACGCAGCGCGAGATCAGCCAGCGCATCGGCTGTTCGCAGATGCACGTCTCGAGGCTGTTGCGGCGATCGATGACCCAGCTCGACGCCGCCGCGGCCGCCTGACCACGAGCACGCTCCGCTCCCGACAACCGAGAACAGGATCGATGGAATTCGGACGCTTGCGCTCCGGCGCTGCGGGTAGCTCTCTAGTAGCGCGCGACCGTGCCGGCCGAGCGCAGGGATCAATGAGCGGAGAGATCGATTCACCCAAGGTCCGCCTCGAGCTGACCAGCCGACCCGAGTCCGCGAGGCTAGTGCGGAGCATGTCGACCGCGGCCGGCGAGGCGCTCGGGTTCGACCCCGAGTTGCTGAGCGACGTCAATACCGCGGTCAGCGAGGCGTGCAACAACGTGATCCAGCACGCCTACAGCGACGAGCCGGGGCCGTTCTCGGTCGACTTCGCGCTGACGGCGGGTGGGCTCGAGGTGCGGGTCCGCGACCACGGTCGCGGCATCCGGCAGGCCGCGCCCGAACACGACGGGCTGAAGGTCGGCCTTGCGCTGATGAGCGCCGTGGCGGACCGCGCCGAGTTCGTGCGCGTCCCCGAGGGTGGGACCGAGGTGCGGCTCTTTTTTAGGGGCGCCGCCCGCCCCGCCGCCGCGACCCGCGCCGCGAGGCCCGAGGCGGAGGGCGCGGGCGACCCCGCGCCGGTGCGGTTCGCGCGGCTTCCCGCCGGCCTGTCCGGCGACGTGATCTTGACCGTCTCGCCCGTCGACCTGCTGGCGCCGGTGCTCGGGGGGATCGGACGGGCGCTCGCGCCGAGCGCCGGCTTCTCGCTCGATCGCTGCGCCGACGTGTACCTGGTGACCGATGCGCTCGGCGCTTACGTCGAGCGAGCCGCAGAGAGCACGTCGATCAGCGTGGCGCTGGGCGCCCACGATCAGCTTCTCGAGTTCGCGGTGTCGCCACTGCGCATCGGCGCGAGCCGACGCCTCGACGGCCCGGAGTCCCAGCCGAGACCCGAGTCGCTGGCATCCCTGACCGATGAGCTCACCGTCAGCAATGTCAACGGTCACGAGACGCTGCGGGTCGCGATGCGCGACCACCGGCGCTCCTAGGTCGCGCCAGGGGCCTCGGCGGCCGTCCGTGGTAGCTTTGTCCCCGACCTGAGAGGGGTCCGGGGACGAAGGGGCACGAGGATTTGCAGAGCGACTTCCGCGTAGAGACGCACACGACCGGCCGAGTCACCACGCTGACGCTCGGCGGGGAACTCGATCTCCTGTCAAGCCCGGCGCTCGAGCAGGAGCTCGAGCGAGTAAATAGCGCGGACTGCGACGTGATCTTGGTCGACCTCAGGGCGCTCGACTTCATGGACTCGACCGGGCTGCACGTTCTGGTCAAGGCCCATCAGCGTGAGCAGGATGCCGGCCGTAGCCTCGTGCTGACCAAAGGGGGCGAACAGGTCCAGCGGCTGCTGGACCTCACGGGCGTCGCCGAGCTGATCAGAATCGTCGACTCGCCGGCTCAGCTGGTCGAGGCTGACCGCGCGCGCGACCCCTCCTGAGCCGTCAGAGCCCGTCGCCCTCGCGCTTGTTGGGCGCGCTCGTCCAGTAGGTCGCGCTCATGTCCTCGTCCCCGTGATCCTTCGCCCCTTCGGCTAGGCGGCGGCGGATCGTGCTGAAGAGCGGCACGTCGAGGTCGCGGCGCTGCGCCGACTCCTCGATCAACCGCGCATCCTTGGCGGCCAGCGTCAGCCGGAACGACGGTTCGAAGTTGCGCTCGGCGATCGCCTTGCCCTTGAGCCGCAGGTAGGGCAGGTCGAGCGCCCCGCCCTCGATCGCCTCAAAGAGCAGCCCGGGGTCGAGCCCGAGGCCCTCGGCGAACGCGATGGTCTCCGCGCCGCCCTCGACGACCGTCAGGACCCAGGCGTTGGCGACGAGCTTCAGGCGCGTGCCGGTGCCCGCGCGACCGAGCCAGATCGTCTTCTGCCCGACCGCATCGAAGATCGGCCGGACGGTGGCGCGCGCGTCATCGGAGTCCTCCGGCCCCGCCGGGGAATCGAAAGCCGAACGCCGTGTTCCTCAAGCGGGTGAGCCTTCTCGCGGGTCCGATTCCAGCCGCGCACCTCGAATCCGGCGCGAGCGAGATTGCGAGCCATCGGCAGACCCATCGTGCTGCCGGCGCCAAGGACGGTTATGCGTGTTTCGGTGGCCATGAGCAGCCTCTTATACCCGCTGCTCGGCGCCGGTACGCGGGCGGGCCACTACGCTGACGCCCGACATGGCGCAGACCGCCCTTCCTCCCGGCCCGCGGATGCCGCGCGCTCTCCAGACCGCGATCTGGTTCAGGCGCGCCCAATGGATGATGGCCGAGTGCCGCAAGCGCTACGGCGAGACGTTCACGCTGCAGATCGCGTACGAGGGCATGTGGGTGATGCTTTCGGACCCCGAGGACGTCAAGGCGGTGTTCACGGGCGATCCCCGGCTACTGCACGCGGGCGAGGCGAACCGGATCCTGCTCCCGATCCTCGGCGAGCACTCGCTGCTGCTGCTCGACGGAGCCGAGCACATGGCCCAGCGCAAGCTGATGCTCCCGCCGTTCCACGGCGCGAGGATGCAGAGCTACCGCGCGCTGATGACCGACATCGCCCGCTCTGAGATAGAACGCTGGCCGAGCGGGACGCCGTTCCGCGTGCGCCCGCGGATGCAGGCGGTCACGCTCGAGATCATCCTCCGCGCGGTTTTCGGGCTCGACGATGCGCAGCAACTCGCCGAGCTCCGGGTCGAGCTTCGCCGCGTGCTCGATCGGCTCACCGACCCGAGGTGGGCGGCCGTCCTGGTCGCGCTCGGCCCCGAGCGGATCCAGCGATTCGCGCCGTTCCGGCGCGCGATGGACCGGCTCGATCGTTTGATGTACGCCGTGATCGCCGCCCGGCGGGCCGAGCGGACCGCGGCCGGCCGCGAGGACATCCTGTCGATGCTGCTCGCCGCCGAGTACGAGGACGGCTCGGGAATGAGCGACCGCCAGTTGCGCGACGAGTTGCTGACGCTGCTCGTCGCCGGCCACGAGACGACCGCGACCGCGCTCGCGTGGGCGGTAGAACGGCTCGCGCGCCACCCCGACAAGCTCGAGCGGCTCGCGGCCGAGACGCGCGCCGGCCAGGATCGGTACCTGAAAGCGGTCGTATGCGAAACGCTCCGGTTGCGGCCGGTGATCTCGTTGGTCAACCGCACGCTCAAGGCGCCGATGCGGCTGGGCGGCTACGACCTCCCCGCCGGTGTCAAGGTCGTGCCCTCGATCTACCTCATGCACCGCCGGCCCGACGTCTACCCGGAGCCCGAGCGCTTCCTACCCGAGCGGTTCCT
Organism: uncultured Solirubrobacterales bacterium; assembly: GCA_963822855.1. Taxonomy (GTDB): domain Bacteria; phylum Actinomycetota; class Thermoleophilia; order Solirubrobacterales; family Solirubrobacteraceae; genus Palsa-465. The sequence continues at coordinate 106,278 of CAWGJE010000019.1, forward strand.
GTCGAGCCCGCCCGGCACCTACACTTGGATTCCGTTCGGTGGCGGAGTCCGCCGCTGCCTGGGAGGCGCGTTCGCGCAGTTCGAGATGGAGGTCGTGCTAGCGCAGCTCGCCGCCCGCACGCCGATCGGTCCCGCCCGCGACCGGCCCGAGCGTGTCTACCGGCGCGCGATCACCGAGACTCCGCGGCACGACGCCGAGGTGATCCTGTCGCGTTGACCCTGCCACCCGGCGACAGCCGTTTCATGGACTGTCGCCAGGTGAGGGAGGAGAGGAGAGGCAAGTGCGGCCCAGGCTCGCTTCTCAAGAGCGATATGACCACACCGGCTGCCGCGGCGGTACCCGAGAGTCCAGTCACCAAACCCCGGTGCGGTGAACTTGCACAAGGAGTGGGCCCGAATAGCACCACTTTCCTGCAGGTTGGGGGAAAGTATGGGGTTCGGGAGGGCGACCGGCGCTGCCCGGCGCGGTCAGAGCCCGAGCAATCTGGCGGCGTTTTGCTTGAGGACGAGTGGGCGGACCTCGTCCTTGATCGGGAGCTTCTCGAAGTCCGCGAGCCACCGGTCGGGGGTGATCAGGGGGAAGTCCGAGCCGAACAGCATCTTGTCTTTGAGGCGGGTGTTCGTGTACTGGATCAGGATCTCGGGGAAGTACTTCGGGGACCAGCCGGACAGGTCGATGTAAACGTTGGGCTTGTGCACGGCGATCGCGAGCGCCTCCTCCTGCCAGGGGAAGGAGGGGTGCGCGAGGATGATCCGCATGTCGGGGAAGTCCGCGGCGACGTCGTCGACCGCCATCGGATTGGAGTACTTGAGGTGCACCCCGCCGCCGCCGGGCATCCCGGCGCCGATCCCGGTGGTGCCGGTGTGGAACAGCGCGATCAGACCCGCCTCGGCGATCACCTCGTACAGCGGATAGAAGGTCGCGTCGTTGGGCCAGAACGCCTGCGTGTTCGGATGGAACTTGAATCCTTGGACGCCCGCCGCAATCAACTCGCGCGCCTGGCGGACCCCGAGCTTGCCCTTGTGCGGGTCCACACTGCCGAACGGGATCAGCACGTCCGGGTTCGCCTGGGCCGCGGCCAGGACCTCGTCGTTACCGAGCCGCTTTCGGCCCATCCCGGCCTCGTCATCGACGGTGAAGATGACCGCGAGCATGTTCCGCTGCCGGTAGTAGTCGGCGACCTCGCGTGCGCTCGGCTGCGGCGGGGTGCCGCCGAAATACCGTGCCGCCGCATCCAGGATCTCAGTCGTGACCGGATCCTGCGGCTCGGAATGGTTGCGCTCGGCGTGAACGTGAACGTCGATCGCGGCCAACTGCTCGACGTCGACGCTCACCGGTGGTCTCTCGTCGTACCTGCGAAAGCGACCACTTAGCCGCCGCCGTACACGCGGACAAGCGAATCTGCGACGCAGGCGGGCTTCTCGGTGTCCTTGACCTCGATCGTGATGCGCGACTTGATCTGCACGCCCCCGGGAATCTCGCTCACCTCGACGATCTCCATGCCTCCGCGCCATTGCGCACCGACCGGCAGCGGTGCCGGAAAGCGGACCCGGTCGAGGCCGTAGTTGACGCCCATCACCGCGTCGGTGACCTTCATCAACTGCTGACTGACCGGCGCCACCAGCGAGAGCGTCAGGAAGCCGTGCGCGATCGTGCCCCCGAACGGCGTCTGCTTGGCCCGTTCGACGTCGACGTGGATGAACTGGTGATCGTTGGTCGCGTCGGCGAACTGGTTGACGCGCTCCTGCGTCATGTCCTGCCAGTCGGTGTACCCGATGTGTGTGCCGGCGCGGTCGCGCAACCCCGCGATATCGGTCACCAGGCCCGTGGTGTTCGCGCTGCTCATCTGCCGCTCCAGAGGGTCGAAGGTCGAGGGACGGCACGCTATCAGCGCCGGACAGATCGTTCGTCCAATGGCGTGCGAACTACGGCATCGATGGGCCCCGAGCACCGATACGTGCCTGATGATGCGCCGCCAGGCCGACCACATGCCCGAAACCAGTCGAGGAGATCACTTCTCGTGCTCGATGAGCGCCGTCCTGCTCGCGCGCGTGCACGCGTCGGGTGGCGCCGAGGCGGTCGCCGAACTGCTGCGGCTCGCCGGCAGCGAGCGTACCCCCGAGTATCTGAGCGACATCACGAACTGGATCGCCTACGACGAGGCCGTAGCACTGTGGCAGGCGGGCACGCTCGTCACCCACCATCCCAATTTCGCGCGCGCGGTCGGCGAGGACACCGCACGGAGGCTCAGTGGATCGCAGGTCTCCGCCGCGCTCCGGTCGCTCGGCACGCCGGAGAACGTCTACCGGGCAATCGTGACGAGCACGGGCGAATTCAGCACGGTGACCAAGCTCGGGGTGATCGACGCCGGCCCTGGCTTCGCCGACGTCGTCGCGACGGCGGCCTTCGGATTCCCACGAAGCGCCGAGCACTGCGCATGGACGTCTGGACTGCTCACGTGTGGACCCGTCCTGTTCGGGCTCGATCCGGCGATCGTCGAGCATGAGGAGTGCCAGGCGGTCGGCGCGCCGCGCTGCGTGTATCGCGTCAGGTGGGGGTCCGAGACGGGGTCGGCCGAGGGCTCCCCCGGGCAAGTCGCCGCGCTCCAGCACCAGCTCGAGGCGATGAAGGAGCGACTGCGCAGCGTGTTTGCGGCCGCGTCGGACCTGATCGCGGTCGATGACCTCGACGAGGTTCTGGCGCGGATCACCGCCCGCGCCGCGCTCGAGGTCCGCGCGATCCGATACCTGTTGGCGGTACAGGTCGGGCCGACCGGTGAACTTCATTGCCACCACAAGGGCTTCGAGGAGGAGGGCGTCGCCGAGTACGTCGACGAACTGCTCCACCGTCGGCCCGCGACCCATCCGGACTCGTGGCTGGTCGTCCCGGTCCGGTCGAACCGGCGCGAGTATGGCCGGCTGCTCGCGCTGCGCGGCCCCGGCCAGAGCTTCCTGGCGCAGGAGCGAGAGCTGTTCGAGGTCTACGCCCGCTACGCCGCGACCGCGCTCGACGGGGCCTCGGCGCTGATGGAGGCCAAGCGCCGCTCGGAGCAGTCGAGCGCGCTGCTGTCGCTGGCGCGCGCGCTCGCCGCCGCCGGGACCAGCCGGGAGGTTGCCGCCCGGCTGGCCGACGCGGTGCCGATGGTCGTCGACTGCGATCGGGTCGGTGTGTGTCTGTGGGACGCCGGCCGCAAACTGCTCGTGCGTCATGCCGTGACCACGCGGGAGGGGAGCGTCGACGCGGAGGAACTCGTGTGGGAACCGATCCCCGGCAGCCCGCTCGAGCGCATGGTGCGGAATCCGCGCGGCGAGCCGCTGTTCGTCGACGCCGGGGTCGACGACCCCCACCTGCTCCAGATGCTCGCCGACCTCGGGCTGGCCGCCGCGATCCTGGTCCCGCTTGTCGGCCCCGACTCGTTCCTCGGACTTCTGATCGTCTCGGTGTTCGAGCATCCCGAGCGCCTGAAGCCGACGGCGGATCTGCTCAACCGGCTCTCCGGGGTCGCCGCTCAGGCCACCACCGCGCTCCAGAACGGCCGGCTGGTCGACGAGATGACCCACCAGGCGATGCACGACCAGCTCACCGGTCTCGCCAACCGGCTGCAGTTCACCGGTCAGCTGCGGGGCGCGATCAGCCGCGCGCGCGAGCAGATCCAGCCCGTGACGCTGCTGTATCTCGATCTCGACGGGTTCAAGCCGGTCAACGACGAGTTCGGGCACGACGTCGGCGATCAGTTGCTGGTGGCGGTCGCCAAGCGGCTGAACTCGTGCACTCGCGGCGAGGACACCGTCGCTCGCCTCGGCGGGGACGAGTTCGCGGTGTTGATCGCCTCGCAGACCTCGCCAGTGGACGCCGAGGAGGTCTCCGACCGTCTGGCCGCCGCACTGACCCAGCCGTTTGTGATCGACGGCCACCAGCTCCACCTCGGTGCGAGCATCGGCCGCGCGGTGTTCCCGATCGACGCCGACGACGACGACGGCCTCCTGCGTGCCGCCGACGCGGCGATGTTCGGGGTAAAGCGGGACACGCGGGCGCGCACGCTCAGCTCTGGGCGCAGCCGCTGATACCAGCCGCAACAGTTCACGTCCGTAAACGGCGGGTAAAGGGGCGTACGATATGGGCATGACCGCATTAGGCGTGTCATTGCTGATGATCGGGGCGATCATGGTCCTCGTCGAGGCTCACGTGCCGACTCTGGGCGTGCTGGGCGGCCCCGGAGTGATCGCGCTGGCCGTCGGCGCGCTGCTCGCGGTGATGGGGCTCGGCGGCGGGCTCGCGCTCGGCATCCTGTCGGCGCTGGTGCTCGCCGGCGCCGCCGGCGGTGTGATGCTCCTGACCGTCAGCAAGGGGCTCGCGGTCCGCCGGCGGGTGGTCAGGGCCGGTCCGGAGAGCATGATCGGGCACCTGGGGACCGTCCGGAGCTGGGTCGATCCGACCGGGTCCGTGATGGTCGACGGCGCCCTGTGGCGCGCGTGCCGCTCAGTGCTCGACGACGAGAGCCCGGGCGAGTTGAAAGCCGGAGATACGGTCGTGGTCGACCATCTCGACGGCCTGACCGTCGGCGTCCGCCGCGCCGAGGAATGGGAGCAGGTCGCGTGATCCTGGCAATCGGCATCCTCCTGGTGATCATCGTGGTGATCGCGCTTACGACCCTGGGCGCCTCAGTCAGGGTGCTGCGCGAGTACGAACGCGGCGTCGTGTTCCGTCTCGGACGGGTCATGAACCTCCGCGGCCCAGGGTTGATCCTCCTCGTGCCGACGATCGACCGGATGGTGCGGATCAGCCTGCGAACGGTCACGCTCACCGTGCCGCCGCAGGAGATCATCACCCGCGACAACATCCCGGTCCGCGTGACCGCGGTCACCTACTACCGCGTCGTCGATCCGAACAAGGCGGTCAACGCGGTGGAGAACTTCCACAACGCGACGCTCCAGATCGCCCAGACGACGCTGCGGGGGACGCTCGGCGGCGTCGATCTCGACCACCTGCTGTCCGAGCGGGAAACCCTGAACGAGTCCCTCCAAAAGGTGATCGACGCACAGACCGAGCCGTGGGGCATCAAGGTGACCACGGTCGAGATCAAGGACGTCGAGATCCCCGAGCGCATGCAGCACGCGATCGCCCGTCAGGCCGAGGCCGAACGCGAGCGGCGAGCGAAGATCATCAACGCCGAGGGCGAGGCCCAGGCCGCCACCCGGCTGGCCGACGCCGCCGACATCATCGGCCGCAACCCGACCACGCTCCAGCTCCGGTACCTGCAGACGCTGCGGGAGATCGGCGCCACCCAGAACACGACCGTCGTGTTCCCGATGCCGATCGATCTGGTCAAACCGGTGCTCGACGCGATCCAATCGGGGCAGGCGAGCGCTTCGGTGCAGACCCCGCCGGCGCCCCCGGGCAACGGCGCCATCGGTCCTGCCGAGCCGCGCGCACTCGGACCCGGGGCGGACGCTCCGGGGGATGTGCCAAGTTCAGCCGCTCCGGACGCGGATCCGGTAGAGCGGCCGGACTAGCCCGGCGCCGAGACTCGCCGCTCTCCGGGTTTCTGGACACTCGCCCGCTCGCGAACGGTGAATGCCGGTTCACCCGGCCCAGGCGCGGTTAGCCGGACACTGGCCGCGACTTGGTCGCCGAGTGAGAAGTTTTCGGCCCCGATTTCCGGTGCATTAGGGCCTGGGGCGAGGCCCGCCCTCCCCCGCCGGTGGCGGGGAAGGGCGGATCGTCGCTAATTACTTCAGTGCGCCTTGATCGTGACCGGCACCGACGTAGTCGTGTGCTTCGCGTCGGTGACCTTGAGCGTCACCTTGACGGTCTTGGTCTTGTGCTTCTTGACGCTCGTCTGAAGCGCCTTCGACTCGGACAGCACGGGTCCGCTGAGACTGACCGTGACGCTGCCCACGGCCTTCTTCAGCGTGATCACGAGCTTGCCGCCCTTGAGCGCGACCGACTTGACGCTTGCGCCGGAGACGCCGAGGCCCTTGATCAGCGTGGTCGTCGTGCACTTCTTCTTGCCCTTCGACGTCGTGCACGTCTTGTGGGTGCTGATCGCCGACCGCGCGAACGACAGCCCGGTCGGGAGCCCGACCGCGAGCGACGCGATTTTCGCCCCGCCACTGCTGTGGCTGACCTTGACCTTGAGGCTCGGATGCCCGGTGGCCAGACCGCTGCTCGAACCCGAAGCCTTCGGGGCGTTCGGGCAGTTGCTGAACTTGATCGCCGCGGACGAGTTCGAGGACTGCCCGCCCTGGCCGGAGAACGAACCGGTCACGGTGCCCGGCGCGCAGCTGGTGATGTTGAACGCCTTCTGCCCACTCGGGCCGGTGACGGTCAGCGTCAGGCTGGTCAGCGGCAGGTCCGGGACGTTGCTGAACGTGACCGAGTTGGTGGCCAGGTTCACGGCCCCGTCGAGCGTCATTGCGAACGGCGCCGGGAACGACACCGCGATCGTCGGCGTGGTGGCCGATCCTCCCAGCGTCACGGTGCCTGAGGCCAGGGCGGCGTTCGGCAGGAGCGGCGACGTCGCCGTCGCGGTGCCGATCGTGCAGGCCGTGCCCGCGAGGCACCCGAGGTCGGCGCCGACGTTCGGCGTGACCGAGCTGCCCAGACCGAGCGTGATGGTCTTGCTGGCGGCTTCGGTGGCGCCCTGCGTGATCCCGAGGACGAGCTCACCGCCCGCGTCGTGCGCGTCCTTGGTAATCGACGCGCTCAGCGCCGGCTGGTAGGTCTGAGTGCTGCACCCGGTGACGTTCAGGGGCGCCGTGGTGCTGGCTCCGTCCGCCGTCAGCGTGACGTTTGCCGGCGTCGTCGGGCACGACGACGGCATGCGTAGCGTGGTCAACTGAACGTTGAGCGCGGTGATCGCGTCTCCCGAGAGGTTCGAGAACGCGACGTTGAGCCCGCCATCGGTGCTCCTCACGGTGACGGCAGCTGTGGACAGCGTGGTGCTGCCCTGCACGAGCGCCACCCCGGCGGCGTCTCCGGCCGCCGGCGCCGGGACAAGATACAGGTTGACCGGGGCTGCGGGGCCCGCACCCGAGGTCACGGTGCCGCTGCCGACCTGGCAGGCCGTGGTCAGAGTCGTTGCGGCCAGACAAGCGCCGCCGCCCTGATTCGCGTTGGCGAGCAGTCCCGCGGGTAGGGCGAACGTGACGTCGTTGGGCGCGCTCGTGAACGTGGAGTTGAAACTCACTGTCGCTGGGCTCGTGCCCGCGGTCGTGGTGCTCTGCGTCACCGTTAGCAACGGTGCCGCCGCTGCCACTGCCGGCAACGCCAGCACGGCAGCCGTTGTCGCGAGCCCGATCAGGGCTCGCCTTGCTCGTATTGCCACTTGGCAGATACCTCCTCTGATGGTGTCCGTCTGAGCGGGCCCTCCAGCCCCATCTCCCACCACGCCGGCCGTTTCATCTAGGCGTGGAGCGGACGCGGAGGTCGCGCGCCGGGCATGCTACCGGCATGCCGCCGCACGACCACTGTATCTCGTCATGAGAGTGCTCGCGTTCAGCGACCTCCACCGGGACGGCCGGGCAGCCGAGCGCCTCGTACAGATGGCGGAGGACGTCGACGTCGTGGTCGGCGCCGGCGATTTCGCCACGATGCATGAGGGTCTCGAGAGCACGATCGAGGCCTTGAGCGGGATCGCTGTGCCCGCCGTGCTGGTGCCGGGCAACGCCGAGACCGACGTCGAGTTGTGGCAGGCGTGCGCCGCCTGGCCGAGCGCCAACGTGCTCCACGGCCAGGCCAAGGAGGTGGCCGGCGCTCAGTTCTTCGGGCTCGGCGGAGGCGTGCCGCCGACTCCGTTCCCGTGGAGCTTCGACCTCAGCGAGGACGAGGCGGCGTCCAAGCTCGAGAGCTGCCCCCAGGAGGCGATCCTCGTCGTCCACTCACCGCCCAAGGGCTACGTGGACGAGGCCGGCGGCCGCCATCTCGGCAGCGAGGCGGTGCTCGCGGCGATCGAGCGCAAGCAGCCGCGGCTCGTCCTGTGCGGCCACATCCATCAGTGCTGGGGCCGCGAGGCGACGATCGGAACCACCCCGGTGGTCAACGTCGGGCCCGCGGGGCGGGTGTTGGACATCTGAGGCTGGTGCGCCGGCGGTCGGGCGGTGGCGCCGCCGCCGCTCCGGGCCAGTCGGGTGGTAAGCAGCGCCAGCGCGGGGACCGCCACGAGCGCCACCATCGCCAGGAACCACACCTGGCCGGCGTCGGTGCCCTCGCCGAGCGCGTGCACCAGGCCGAGGAGCCACGCCAGCGCGGTGAAGCGGTGGAGCTTGCGCCACCGGACCGCCCCGACCCATCGGCGGGCGTAATAGGACAGCCCGAGCAGGATCAGGCCCCACCCGCCGACGATCCCGAGCGTGGTCCAGATCGTCTTGTAGCTCGAGACGAACGGGAGCGAGATGTCGAGGATCGATGGGTGCAGGAACGAATCGCCCAGCAGCGAGACGCCGTGGACGACGATCGCGACGATCGTCGCCAGCGCCAATGTGTCATGCGCCGTGCGGAGATCGGCTGTCTTGCCCTTGAGCAGCTTGGTGCTCATCAGAAGCCCCAGCGAGACCGCGAGGCTGGCGAGCACCAGGGCAGCGAAACCGGCCGCACGGCTGGTTATCCAGAAGAGATGAGGTGTCAGTGCCGTGGTCATGGCTTACAGCATCGGGCCGCCCCGGTAGAACCGCGTAGGGGCGGCATAAGAGCTTCATAGGAGTGGCGCGGGCCGGCGGTGCGCCGGCGGTCAGTGCTCGACGTACGCTGCGCGCAGCCGGCTCTGGAGCGTGCCGGCGAACTGGTCGTTCGGGACGGCCTCCGTCCCGTAGGTCACGTCGAACCGGCTGCCCCCGTCCTGGAGCGTCGACGGCGTTGCCGTGCCGGCGGTGTCGCTGGTGCTGCGGGCGACGATGAAGCGCTGAGCGCCGGGCATGAGCTGAATCTTCGTCCGCCACCAGCGCGGGTCGAAGATCGAGCCGGTGGTGCCGGTCGTGGAGGTGGCGGTCGCCGAGTCAAACGCGACCGACCCGAAATTCGCGAGCGGCAGCGCCTGGCAGGCGTACTGGCTGACGCACTCGGACGGCGCCTCGACGATCCACTCGGCCGAGCTCACGTCGATGCTGGGCGCGAACAGCCGCTTGCGGAAGGTCCGGTGCAGCGTCAGGTTGTCGAGTTCGAGGGTGGCGTGATGACCGACGACGGTGACCGACGCGTGCAGCAAGTCGCCGGGACGGACCACGAACGAGATCGACTTCGACGGGGCCGGGACGAGCTCGTACCAGGCGCTCGAGACCGTGTTCCCCGCCTGGTTGCAGTCGACCTCGGTGCCGATCTGCTCGAGCGCGTCCGAGGTCGGCTTGTAGCCGCCGACCCCCACCCACACCGCCGAATAGGTCGATTGGCCGGGAATGCACGTCGCGTTCGGCTGCGTCCACGTTCCCGAGACCTGGCGGTAGGACACGCCGGGACGGTGGACGGCATACCCGGCCCAGTTCGAGCTTGTCGTGGTCTTGGCCAGAGCCGCCGGCGCGGCGCACAGGCTGGCGGCGAGGATCGCCGCTCCGGCTAGTCCCGCCCTGGTCGCCCCCACGAGGATCTTCTTCAACTGCCTACTCCTTGGCGGCCTGGAGGATCGCCGCTGAGCGCCCCAGGCAGTCGTACATTCGTCCGTTTGCTCCGTCGCTACTTAACGTGACGACGGGGCAGGTCTTTGCAACCACGTCGATCGCGGCCTGACTTCCGGTACGGGTGTCGCCGGTAAGGGCCCCGCCCTGGCTGCTGCCGTCGTCGATCACCCACCGCAGGCGACCCTCCCGGACCTCCATGGCGATCCAGCTGGCGGACACCGAGCTTTCCCGGCCGGAGAACCCGCCGAGGCCGGCGACGTTCGTGTAGCCGTCGAGGATCGCCGTAGCCGCCGTGCTCTGACTCGAAACCCCGATTTCGCCACCTCCGTGTTGCGAGACGTACTGTTCTGCCGCTGTCAGCGACGCACTGCTTTCGCCGAACATTCCCCCTGCACCGCCAGCGAAACCGCGGCCGCGGGCGAAGCCTCCGCCGGCTCCGGTCGACGAGCCCGGAGGCTGGAACAGCTGGCTGACTGCCGGGGCGCCGCCGCCGCGGAACCGTGCGCCCGGGCCGCGGCCGACGCCGCCGCCACCGCCGCCGGGGCCGCCGGGGCCGCCACCGCCACCGGGACCACCGATCGACGCGCTCTCCGGCCCGCCGGCCGGGAATGTGCTGCTGGTCGCGTGACCGAGCGTCTGAACCGCCCACGCGGAGGGCGCCGCGAGCAACGCCGCCAGCGCCACCGCGACCACGACCGCGCGGTACCGGCCGGCGTGGGCTTCACCCGCGACCGCGAGCAGGACCGCGCACGCGCCGGCGATGCCGATCACGACCGGCTTCGCCCACAGCATCGCGCCGTCGAGCTCGCCGAGTACGACGAGCTCGGAGATTGCGCCGGCGGCGATCGCCAGGGGCGCGATCACGCGGACGGCGCGGCCGCCGGCGGCGCCGGCGGCGATCACCGGTGGCGCGATGACGCGGACGGCGCGGCCGTCGGCGGCGCCGCCAAGCGACCGGGGCAGCATCAGGCCGGCGCCGGCGCCGACCAGCATCGCCGCCCACGGCGCCACGAACGACACGTAGTAGGGATGGAAGATGCCCGACGCGAAGCTGAACACGACCGCCGTGGTCAGGAACGCGCCGCCGACCACGATCAGCCAGCCGGTGCGCGGATCGCGCCGGCGCAGGCGCGTGAGCACGAGCAGCGCGAGCCCGGCGACGACGGCGAACCCGAGCAGCCACCCGGCCTGATCGCCAAGGGCCGTCTCGAGCAGCCGGAACGGTCCGGTGGCGCCGCCGAATAGGTTGCCGCCGAAGCCGCCACCGCCACCACCGCCACCCGGCCCGCCGGCGCCTCCACCGGGGCCGCCCGTCTGGCCGGCGACACGGCCGATGCCGTTGTAGCCGAAGATCAGCGACCAGATGCTGTTGTCGGCGGTCCCGGAGATCCAGGGCCTGTCCGCGGCGGGTGTGAGCGTGACGAGCAGCGGCCAGGCGAGGCCGACCACTGTCATCGCGAGACCGCCCGCGAGGAGCTGACGGAACGCCTTCAAGCGCTCGGACCAGGTCGCGCCCCACCGGCTCCACATCCACGCGAGCGCGATCCCGGGCACGACGAACAGCGCCACCGCCATCTTCGTCTCGAACCCGAGGCCGACGCAAACGCCGGACAGCACGAGCCATTTGGTTCGGCCGGTCTCGAGCGCGCGCACCGCGCACCACAGCGCCGCCACGCAGCACAGGATCAGCAGCTCGTCGGGGTTGTTATGGCGCGCGATCGCGACCGTGATCGGGGTGAGCGCGAACGCGAGTCCGGCGACTGCGCCGGCGAACCGGCCGAACATGCGCCGCGTCATGTCGTACACGAGCCCGACGGCGGCCACCCCCATCAGCGCCTCGGGCACGAGGATGCTGAGCGAGTGGAAGCCGAACACGCGCACCGACAGCGCCTGGACCCAGAACGCCAGCGGCGGCTTGTCGGCGGTCATCAGCCCGGTCTTGTCGAGCGAGGCGAACAGGAAGTCGTGCCAGCTCGTGCTCATCGACTTGACCGCCGCCGCGTAATACGTGTTGGCCCACCCGTTGATGCTGAGGTCCCACAGGTTGAGGACCGCCGTCAGCGCCAGCAGTGCGAGCAGTTCGGGGTAGGCGACGAGTGAGGCCAGGCGGGGCCGGCGCTCGGCGCGGGTCCGGGCCCAGCGCGATGTCGGATAGGAGACCGAGCTCACGGCGCGAGCATCGGTCGGCGGGGCGACGGCGAAGTTCGGTTACCACGCGCCGAGTGCGGACCCCACAGCAGTCGCATAATCCCCCGCAGATCCGCGAGCGCCGTCGGAACGATGTCGACGCGAGAGTCGCCGTCCTCGACCCAGTCGACCGGCACCTCGTGGATCCGCAGTCCGCGCCGCTGCGCGAGCACGAGCAACTCGGTGTCGAAGAACCACGAGTCGTCCTCGACGAGCGGGATCAGCTTGTGCGCGGCGTCGGCGCGGATCGCCTTGAATCCGCACTGGGCATCGGTGAACCGGGCGTGGAGCGCGATCCGCAGCAGGCGGTTGTAGCCGCGCGAGATCAGCTCGCGCTTGCGGCTGCGCGTCACGCGCGCGGCACGATGAAGGCGGGTCCCGATCGCGATGTCGCTGTGGTCGGCGAGCAGCGGCGCCACGAGCGGCAGCAGCGCGCCCAGGTCGGTGGACAGGTCGACGTCCATGTAGGCGACGACGTCGCACGAGCTCGTCGTCCAAGCCGTTCGCAGCGCCAACCCTCGACCCTTCGCCGGCAGGTGCATGGCGCCGACCTCGGGCAGCTCGTACATCAGCCGCCGGGCCACCCGAAGCGTTTTGTCCGTGCTCGCGTTGTCGACGATCGTGATCTGCCACGAGAACGGGAACCCGCGCGAGAGGTAGCCGTGCAGCATCCGCACGGACCCTTCGAGCGCGGACTGCTCGTTGTAGACGGGGATGACGATGTCGAGGTCGGTGTGGACGGGCCGACTCATCGCGCTAGGACTGGTCGGGGGCTCGGTGCGCCTCGGCGTAGATTCCGGCGGCCGCCATCGCGGCGAACACGCCCGCGACGCCCGCGACAATGGCCCAACTGAGGATGGTCATGATCATCACCTCGGTACGAATGGACTTGACTCCGAGGAGAATCGGGCGCTGGCCGAAGGCCGTATGAAGACGTCTCTAAGACGCGCGTAGGAGTGCTCTCATACAGTAGGAAGCACCCATAGACCAGGAGAAACAGCCTTGACACCCAACAGCTTCGACGCCAAAGCGACGCTCACGGTGGGCGATCGCGAATACGAGATCTTCCGCCTCGACGCGATGCAGGAGAAGTACGACATCGCGCGGCTCCCGTTCTCGCTGAAAGTGCTGCTCGAGAACCTCCTGCGCAACGAGGACGGAGAGTCGATCCGGGCACAGGACATCGAGGCGCTTGCCAAGTGGGACGCCGGCGCCGAGCCGAGCACCGAGATTTCATTTACGCCGGCGCGCGTGATCATGCAGGACTTCACCGGCGTGCCCGCGGTGGTGGACCTGGCCGCGATGCGCGACGCCATGCGCGAGATGGGCGGAGACCCCGCGAAGATCAACCCGCTCGCGCCGGCGGAGCTCGTGATCGACCACTCGGTGCAGGTCGACGTGTTCGGGTCGAGCCTCGCGTTCGCGCGCAACGCCGAGCTCGAGTTCCAGCGCAACCGCGAGCGCTACGCGTTCCTGCGCTGGGGCCAGGGCGCGTTCCAGAACTTCAAGGTCGTGCCGCCGGACACCGGGATCGTCCACCAGGTCAACCTCGAGTACCTGGCGCGCGTGGTGTTCGTGAACGATTCAGGTGACGGCCCCGCGCAGGCGTATCCGGACACGCTCGTCGGGACGGACTCGCACACGACGATGATCAACGGGCTCGGCGTGCTGGGCTGGGGCGTCGGCGGGATCGAGGCCGAGGCGGCGATGCTCGGGCAGCCGATGTCGATGCTGATCCCACAGGTGCTCGGGTTCAAGCTGACCGGTTCGTTGCAGGAGGGCGCCACGGCCACCGACCTCGTCCTGACCGTTACCGAGATGCTCCGCAGGCGGGGCGTCGTCGGGAAGTTCGTCGAGTTCTACGGCGACGGGCTGGCGCGGCTCCCGCTCGCGGACCGGGCGACGATCGGCAACATGTCGCCCGAGTTCGGCTCGACCTGCGCGATCTTCCCAATCGACGCTGAGACGCTGCGGTACCTGGAGTTCTCGGGACGCTCGGCTGAGCTGATCGAGTTGGTGGAGGCGTACGCGCGCGAGCAGGGGCTGTGGCACGACGAGGAGTCCGATGAGCCGACGTTCACCGACCGGATCGAGCTGGATTTGGGGTCGGTCGTGCCGAGCATCGCGGGACCGAAGCGTCCGCAGGACCGCGTGTCGCTGACCGAGTCAAGGCCGGCGTTCCGGAGCGCGCTCGAGGGCTACCTGCCGGAGGAGGATTCTGAGGACGAGGCGCTCGAGGAGAGCTTCCCGGCTTCAGACCCAGTCGCCACGCACGTGCCGAATGGTGTGGGGCACGAGCCGGGCAGTGTTTCGGGCCGCTCTCGCGTGGCCGAGCGGCGGGCCACACGCGTTCCGGTCACGCTCGAAGACGGGACCGAGACTTTCCTCGATCACGGACACGTCGTGATCGCCGCGATCACTTCGTGCACCAATACGTCCAACCCCTCGGTGATGCTCGGCGCGGGGATCCTGGCTCGGAACGCGGTTCAGCGGGGGTTGAAGGTGAAGCCGTGGGTCAAGACGTCGCTGGCGCCGGGGTCGAAGGTCGTGACCGAGTACCTCGACCGCGCCGGCCTGACCGAGTACCTCGACGAGCTCGGATTCAACTTGGTCGGGTACGGATGTACGACGTGCATCGGCAACAGCGGCCCGCTGCCGACCGAGATCTCCGCGGTGGTGCAGGACAGCGACCTCGCGGCCGTTTCGGTGCTGTCGGGCAACCGCAACTTCGAGGGCCGCATCAACCCCGATGTGAAGATGAACTACCTGGCCTCGCCGCCGCTGTGCGTCGCGTACGCGATCGCGGGGACGATGGACATCGACCTGTACTCGGAGCCTCTCGGCGAGGATCGTCACGGCGAGCCGGTGTTCCTGGCGGATATCTGGCCGAGCGCGGCCGAGGTGGCGTCGGTCGTGGAGGACGCGGTCCAGTCGGACATGTTCCACAAGAGCTACGGCGAGGTGTTCGACGGCGACGACCGGTGGAACTCGCTCGAGGTGCCGACCGGCGAGCTGTTCGAATGGGACCCGCGCTCGACGTACGTCCGCCGGCCTCCGTTCTTCGAGGAAATGCCGCGCGAGCCCGTCCCGCCGGAGGACATCGTGCGGGCACGAGTACTGGCCGTGCTTGGCGACAGCGTGACCACCGACCACATCTCGCCGGCGGGGTCGATCAAACGCGACGGGCCGGCCGCCGCCTATTTGAACGAGCATCACGTGGAGTCCCGGGACTTCAACTCGTACGGCGCGCGCCGCGGCAATCACGAGGTGATGATGCGCGGGACGTTCGCCAACATCCGCCTGCGGAATCAGCTTGCTCCGGGGACCGAGGGCGGGGTGACGCGGTATCTCGGCGGCGCCCGGGACGGCGAGGGCGAACAGATGTCGATCTACGACGCGGCGATGAAGTACATGGACGCCGACATCCCGCTGATCGTGCTCGCCGGCAAGGAATACGGCTCGGGGTCCTCGCGCGATTGGGCGGCCAAGGGGACGCGTTTACTGGGCGTCCGGGCTGTGATCGCCGAGAGCTTCGAGCGGATCCACCGGTCTAATTTGGTCGGGATGGGCGTGCTGCCGCTCCAGTTCAGTCCTGGAGAGTCGGTCGCGTCTCTGGGGTTGACCGGGCGCGAGACGTTCACGATCGAGGGGATTGCCGGCGCCGATCCGATCCCGCGCGAGCTGACGGTGAGCACAGATTCCGGGAAGGAGTTCCAGGTGATCGTCCGGATCGACACGCCCAAGGAGCAGCGCTACTACGCCCACGGCGGCATCCTGCAGTACGTCTTGCGTCAGTTGCTGGCGAGCTAGAGGCCGCGGGTCGGGCTGCCGAGGATCAGGCGGCGGGCCTGAGCGCCTCGAGCTCTCGGCTCTCGGCGAGCTCGGCGAGCGCCTTGCGCTCGAGCTTGCGGACGGCGTCGGAGGAGATGCCGAGCCGCCTCCCCGCCTCGCGCAGCGGGGTCGGCTCGTCGCCGTCGATCCCGAAGCGGAGCATGACCACGTGGCGCTCGGCCTCGGGTAGGCGCTCGAGCGCCCGGCGCAGGGAGTCGTCGCGATCGGCGAGCTCGACCTCCACGTCCGGCGCGTCGGCGTCGCTCGCGAGGATCGCGCCCAGCGTCGAGTCCTCTTCGTCGCCGACGGGGCGGTCGAGGCTCGTCACGACGCGTGCGATGTCCTTGGTGGCGCGGACCTCCCGCACCTCGAGTTCGGCGGCCGCCGCGATCTCCTCATCGGTCGGCTCGCGGCTCAACTGCGCGACCAGCGCCGCCCGGGCGCGAGCGATCCGCCGCTCTCGCTGGCCGATGTGGACCGGAACCCGGATCGCCCGGGCCCGGTTCGCAATCGCGCGCTGGATCGACTCGCGGATCCAGAAGGTGGCGTACGTCGAGAACTTGTACCCCTTGCGCCAGTCAAACTTCTCGGCGGCGCGGATCAGCCCGAGCATCCCCTCCTGGATCAGGTCGAGCAGGGGCAGGTCCAGCCCCTCGTAGCTCCGCGCATTGGAGACCACCAGGCGCAGGTTCGAGTTGACGAGCCGCTCCTTGGCGGCGAGGTCGCCACGCTCGATCCGGCGAGCCAGCGCATGCTCCTCGGTCCGTGTCAGTAGGCGGTGGCGGCGGACCTCGGCCATGAACAGCGACATCGAGTCCATCGTCGCGTCGGGGTCGGGTCGTTGTCCGGGCCGCTCGGCCCGGAGCTCGATGCCGCGGTCCGCCAGCAAGCCCCGCAGCGAATCGAGGTCGGCTTCGCGGTCGTCGATCCCTACCTTCGGCGACATGCCTGGATTGCTACCCGTAGCCGGCCAATCGAACACCTCCACGCGCGCCTGCAGGCCACACACCGCAATCGAGCGCGTCAGCGAATAGCCTTCTTTCACATGCCGATACCCGAACTGCTCAAAAACCTGATCACGGCCGCAGGTCCCTCCGGCCACGAGTCGGCTCCCGCCCGCGTGTGGCGCGAGTATTGCGCGGGCTTCGCCCAGGAGGTCGGCGGCGACCGGGTCGGTTCCTCGTACGCCCGGGTGGCGGGGACGGCCGGCGGCCCGACGGTGGCCGTCATCGGCCACATCGACGAGATTGGCCTGCACGTGTCCCATATCGAGGACGACGGCTACCTGCGCTTTGGCCAGGTCGGCGGCTGGGATCCCGGCGTCCTGCTCGGGCAGCGCGTCAAGCTGCGCACGTGCGACGGCGACTTGATCGGGCTGATCGGCCGGAAACCTGTCCATCTGCTCAAGGACGAGGACCGCAAGAAGATCCCCGAGCTCAAGGACCTCCACATCGACATCGGAGCGAAGGACGGCGACGA
Organism: uncultured Solirubrobacterales bacterium; assembly: GCA_963822855.1. Lineage (GTDB taxonomy): Bacteria > Actinomycetota > Thermoleophilia > Solirubrobacterales > Solirubrobacteraceae > Palsa-465. The sequence continues at coordinate 123,384 of CAWGJE010000019.1, forward strand.
GGCCCGGGAACTGGTCCGCATCGGCGACGTGGGCGTGCTCGACGCTCCCCCGCTCGACTTCCGCCACGAGCGCGTCGTGTCGAAGTCGCTCGATAACCGGGTGGGCTGTTACGTCGCCGCGGAGAGCGCGCGGCTCGTGGCCGAGGCGGGCGGTGCGCCCGGCGACGTGCTCGCGCTCGCGGTCACCCAGGAGGAGACGACGTTCGCGGGCGCGCGCACGAGCGCGTTCGCGCACGACCCGGACGTCGCGATCGTGGTCGATCTGACGTTCGCCACCGACCAGCCGGGTGTCGAGCTGGGCCAGATCACCAAGCACGCGCTCGACTCGGGGCCTGTGATCGCGCGGGGAACCTCGCTGCACCCGCTCGTGTTCGAGCTGCTCTACGAGGCGGCCGAGGCGGAGGACATCCCCTTCACGCTCGAGTCGCTTGGCCGGGGGACCGGCACCGACGCGGACGCGATTCATCTGAGCCGCGCCGGCATCCCGACCGGACTCGTGTCGATCCCGTGCCGTTACATGCACTCGCCGATCGAGATGGTGTCGGTGGCGGACATCGACGCGGCGGCGCGGTTGATCGCGGCGTTTGCGCGGCGGTTGGAGCCGGGCGTCTCGTTCGAGCGGTAGCGGAAGGGTCCACTAAGCTCCGCGCGCACGTGCTGCTGCTGTTCGACATCGACGGCACGCTGCTGTCGGGGGCGACTCGCGAGCACGCGCGGGCGCTCGACGGGGCGATCCGAGAGGTGCACGGCGTCAACCCGGACAACCTGCGGTCGCAGATCTCTCCGGCGGGCCGTACGGACGGTGAGATCGCCCGCCTCATCCTGCTCGATCTCGGCGTCTCGGCACGGCGGATCGACGAGCGGGCGGACGACGTTCGCGAGGCGTGCTGCCGCATCTACGCGCAGATCTGCCCTCCCGACTTGAGCGATCACGTCGTGCCGGGGATCCCGGACCTGCTTGCGTTTCTCGCCGCCCGCGAGGGCGTGATGCTGGGCCTGGTTACCGGCAACTTCGAGCCCGTGGCGCGTCTGAAGCTCGCGCGCGCCGGCATCGGCCGGTGGTTCCCGGCGAGGGCGGGGGGATTCGGGTCCGATTCCGAGGACCGGGCGGCCCTTCCGGCGATCGCGCGCCGGCGCGTGGGAAAGCAGGCGGCGTCGGGGACCTCGATTCCGCGTGAGGACACGATCGTGATCGGCGACACCCCGCGCGACATCGCGTGCGCGTGGGCCGACGGGGTCCGCTGCGTCGCCGTCACGACGGGCCAATACGGGCCCGAGGAGCTTGCCGACGCGGACGCGGTGGCGCGCGATGCGGGCGAGCTGCGGGTCCGGCTCGAGGAGCTCGGCGCGTAGTCCGACTGGACGAGCCTCGGGCGCGATGCGCCGCGTGCTTGCGTATCTTTGGGCCCGTGCCGGTCTGGTTGCGCGCGCGTTCTGGGGGCCTGATTGCGATCGTCTTGATGGTGGCGGCCTTCGGCCTGCTCGGGCCGGGGACATCGGATGCGGTGGCGCACCGGGTTGCCCGGGACGGTGGGGCGGCGCCGCAGAAAACCCCGCCGACGCTCGTGACCGTCGACCCCCGTGCCGCCGGGAACCGGATCGCGGCCGGATTCCTCGGTTTGTCGTTCGAGTACTGGGCAGCCGCGAACTACGCCGGGAAGAACCCGAATGCGGTCGACCCGGTGCTGGTGCAGCTGATCCGCAATCTGATGCCCGCTGGCGGCGGCAGCCTGAGGATCGGCGGCGTGACGACGGATTGGACGTGGTGGCCGGTGCACGGCGTCGCGCAGCCGGGAGGAGTGAACTACACCCTCACCACCAGTCGCCTGGAAGTGTTGGGCGCCCTCGCTCGCTCCGTGGGGGCTCGTCTGATCCTCGGGCTCAACCTCGAGGCGGATAACCCCGCGGTGGCGACGGCCGAGGAGCAGGCGATGCTGAGGTTGATCGGGCGCCAAAGTATCCAGGCGTTTGAGTTGGGCAACGAGCCCGAGCTGTATTCGAGCTTCCCCTGGTACTACGCGGCCGACGGAGACGGTGTCGTCGGACGGTCCTCCGGGTGGGACTTCTCCTTGTTCACTCGGGACTACGAGCGGATCGCCGCCGCACTCGGGCCGGTCTCACTCGCCGGCCCGACGATCGGAGACTTGTCATGGGTGGATTTGAGTCAGTTCCTGGCGAGCGAGCCGCGTATCTCGCTGGTGACGCTCCATCGGTATCCGACGTGGGGCTGCTTTAACTCACCCAGTTCGGATACGTACCCAACGATGAGCAATCTGCTGTCCGAGTTTGCGTCGGGCGGGCTCGCCGAGAGCCTCGCGCCGTTTGTCGCGATCGCTCATGCGCACCACCTGAAGCTGCGAAACGACGAGATGAACTCGGTCTCGTGCGGGACCGCGAACGGTGTCGCCAACGTATTCGGATCGGCGCTGTGGTCGCTCGACGCGTTGTTCCAGATGGCACGCGTTGGAGTCGACGGGGTGAATATCCACACCGCGCCCACGTACCCCGACCGGCTGTTCGTCGCGAAGAAGGTGCACCATGTCTGGCGGGCGGCCGTCGAGCCCGAGTACTACGGGCTGATGATGTTCGCTCAGGCGGCGCCCGCCGGCTCGCGCCTCGTGCAGGTGTCAGGGGCGAGCGGCGACCTGAGGGCCTGGGCAACGCGCGCCACCGACGGCGTGATTCGCGTCGTCCTGATCAATGACGACACGACCGGCGCACAAACGCTCGCGGTCCATGTACCCGGAGCCCGCGGCGCGGCCCGGCTCGAGCGCCTCGAGGCACCCAGCGTCAAGGCAACGTCGGGCGTGACGATCGGAGGTCAGACCTTCGGCGCCGAGACCACGACCGGCGCGCTTCCTACCGTCGCCCCAGTCGCCGTGGTCCCGCGCGCGGGGGACTATGACGTACGGATGCCGGCCGCGAGCGCGGCCATGCTCACGCTCGCTCCGAACTGATGCTGCGCGGTAGGCGCCGCGCGCTGGCCTTGGCCGCAGCGGCGTTGGTCGCTGCCGTGATCGTGGTCGTGCTGCTCGCCGGGGGCGGGAGCAATCGGGCGAAAACGCACACGGCCGCCAGCAAACCGTCGACCTCTGCCGCCCGACTGCCGGTCGTGAGCGTGGATCCGGGCATCGCGGGGGCGACGATCGCCGACGGCTTTCTCGGCCTGTCGATCGAGTACTGGGCGATCGAGGCGTACGCGGGGAAGAATCCCGACGCGGTCAACCCGGTGCTGGCGCGGTTGATCGCGGACCTTGCGCCGGACCAGACGCCGGTGTTGCGGATTGGCGGCGTCAGCACGGACCAGACGTGGTGGCCGGTCGCCGGTGTCAAGCGACCCCCCGGCGTCTTCTACAGGCTGAACGCGCGACGGCTCGAGGTAATGAAGGGACTGGCGGACATGACCGGCGCCCGACTGATCATGGGCATCACGTTCGAGGCGGACAGCCGGTTGCTCGCCGGCGCCGAGGCGGGCGCGATGGCGGCGATCATCGGGAGCAGCCACATCGAAGGATTTGAGCTTGGCAACGAGCCCGAGCTGTACGGAAACCCAGCCTTCTCGTGGTATACGCGCAACGGTCACGGCGTGATGGGCCGACCGGCCGGCTATGGCCCGTCTCAGTTCACGCGTGACTTTGCCGCGGTCGGTTCCGGAATAACCGAGGCGCCGCTCGCGGGTCCGGCGAGCGGCGCGGCCGAGTGGCTCGACGACCTCGGCAGCTTCCTTACCAGCGTGCCGCACGTCGGCGTGGTGACCATCCATCGCTACCCGTTCGAGGCCTGCGCCGTGCCCCCGAGCTCACCCTCGTACCCGACGGTCAGCCGTTTGCTGTCGCGACTAGGAACCGTTGACCAGGCCGCCGGCCTGACGCCGTACGTGGCGGTGGCTCATGCCCACGGCGTGCCAATCCGGATCGGAGAAATGAACACCGTCGGTTGCGGTAACCCACCGATCGTGCCGAACTCGTTCGCGGAGGCGCTGTGGGCGCTCGACGCACTGTTCGCGTACGCCCGGGCCGGGGTCGACGGGGTCAACGTTCACACGTGGCCGGGCGCGGTCTACAACCTGTTCAACTTCGCCAAGACCAGCGCGGGGTGGCAGGCATCCGTCGAGCCGGAGTACTACGGCCTCCTGATGTTCGCGCACGCGGCGCCGGCGGGCTCGCACCTGGTGCGGGCGGCGTCGAGCGACCCGACGATCCGAGCCTGGGCGACACGCGCGGCCGACGGGACGATCCGGGTGACGCTGATCAATGACAGCACGACGTCGGCTCAGACCCTGGCTGTCGATGTGAGTGGCGCGCAAGGCACGGCGAGCATCACCCGCCTGCTCGCGCCGAGTGCCGCCGCGACGAGCGACGTGACGATCGGCGGCCAGAGCCTGGGCGCGACCGGAGAGCCGGCCGGTCCCGCGGTCGACATCACGGTCGACTTGGGCGGCGGCGGGTATACGGTGCAACTGCCGCCGGCGAGCGCCGCGCTACTGACGGTCCGGTGACGCGAGCTCAGCCGCGGACGAGCTTCTTGTACGTGATCCGCTTGGGCCGGTCGGCGTCGGCGCCGAGTTGCTCGTGGCGGAAGCTCTCGTAGGCCTCGAAGTTGCCCTCGAACCAGCGGGTTTGCGAATCGCCCTCGAACGCCAGGACGTGGGTGGCGATGCGGTCGAGGAACCAGCGATCGTGCGAGACGACCACCGCGCAGCCGGCGAACGCGAGCAGCGCCTCCTCGAGCGCTCGCAGCGTGTCGACGTCGAGGTCGTTGGTCGGCTCGTCGAGCAGCAGCAGGTTGCCGCCGGTGCGCAGAAGCTTGGCCAGGTGCAGCCGGTTGCGCTCGCCGCCCGAGAGCTTGGCGACCTTCTTCTGCTGGTCAGACCCCTTGAAGTTGAAGCCGGCCACGTAGGCGCGGCTGTTGACGGTGCGGTCGCCGAGCTTGATCTGGTCCTGGCCGCCGGAGATCTCCTGCCACACGTTCTTGTCGGGGTCGAGCGCGTCGCGGGATTGATCGACGTAGGCGAGTTCGACCGTCTCGCCCATCTTCAGCGTGCCGGCGTCGGGCTGCTCCTGGCCGGTGATCATGCGGAGCAGGGTCGTCTTGCCGGCACCGTTCGGGCCGATCACCCCGACGATCCCGCCGCGGGGCAGGTCGAAGCTGAGGTCGTCGATGAGCACACGGTCGCCGTACGCCTTGCGCAGCCCGGTCGCCTGGACCACCGTGTCGCCGAGCCGCGGACCGGCGGGGATGTGGATCTGGACCTGGTCGAGCTTGACGTTGCGGTCCTCGGCGAGGAGCGCCTCGTAGGCGTTGAGGCGGGCCTTGGGCTTGTTCCGGCGCGCGCTCGCGTTGAGGCGGACCCACTCGAGCTCCTGGTCGATCGTGCGCTTGCGCGCGCTCTCCTGCTTTTCCTCGTGCTGGAGCCGCGCACGCTTCTGCTCGAGCCAGCCCGAGTAGTTGCCCTGGTACGGGATGCCGCGACCACGATCGAGCTCGAGAATCCAGCCGGCGACGTTGTCGAGGAAGTAGCGGTCGTGGGTGATCGCGACGACCGTTCCCGCGTAGTCCAGGAGGTGGCGCTCGAGCCACGCGACCGATTCCGCGTCGAGGTGGTTGGTCGGCTCGTCGAGCAGCAGCAGATCCGGCTGTCTGAGGAGAAGGCGGGCCAGGGCAACGCGGCGCTTTTCTCCGCCGGAGAGGGTCGCCACGTCTGCGTCTCCGGGCGGGGTTCGCAGCGCGTCCATCGCGATCTCGAGCGTGGTGTCGAGGTTCCAGCCGTCGACCGCGTCGATCTGCTCCTGGACCCGTGAGAACTCGTCGGCCGTCTCGTCGGAGTAGTTCATCGACAGCTCGTTGAAGCGGTCGAGCAGGGCTTTCGTCTCCGCCACGCCATCCTCGATATTGCCGCGCACGTCCTTGCTCTCGTCGAGCGCGGGCTCCTGCTCGAGCAGGCCGACGGTCGCGCCCGAGCCGAGTTGGGCTTCGCCGCCGAACTCGGTGTCGATGCCGGCCATGATTCGCAGCAGGCTCGACTTGCCGGCGCCGTTGTAGCCGAGCACGCCGATCTTGGCACCCGGCAGAAACGAGAGCGAGATATCGGTCAGAACCTCGCGGTCGGGCGGGTAGCGGCGCGTGAGCTTGTAGGTGGTGAAGATGTACTGGGTCGACATGTGGTCTTTGAGAGGATAGGAGCCGGGGCGTGCTGCGCGTCCTCGCGGCCGTTTTGGCCCTCGTTGCGGTCGTTTGCATGACGCTCGCGATTGTCGGGATGGTCACCGGGAAGCCGGGCGACCGGGCTGGCGTGTTCATCCGGATCGCCGCAGTCCTGTGCTTCGTGACCGCGGTCGTGCTGAACATCGCGGCGCACTAACCGCGCGTATCCTTGTGCGCTCAACCGGCGTCTTGAGGAGACCGAGCATGGCGAAGGTGCTTTACACGGCAGAGGCGAACGTGACCGGCGGCCGAGATCAGGGCCACGGCAAGACCACTGACGGAGCGCTCGACGTGACGCTCCGGTTGCCGAGCGAGATGGGGGGAGACGGTGGCGGCACGAACCCCGAGCAGCTGTTCGCGGTCGGCTACGCAGCGTGCTTCGAGGGCGCACTCGGCGTCGTCGGCCGGCGCGAGAAGGTGGAGACGGGCGACGCCTCGATCGACAGCAAGGTCAGCCTGGTGACGACCGAGGAGCGCGGGTTCAACGTGGCGGTGGAGCTCGACGTCACGCTTCCTCAGGTGAGCGACCCCGAGGAGGCGAAGCGGATCGTCGCCGGCGCGCACGAGGTCTGCCCGTACTCGAACGCCACCCGCGGAAATATCGACGTCAAGCTCACCGCGAACGGTCAGCCGGTCAACTAGTTCTCCGGCTGCCAGTCGCTGAGCGCCCAGCCGCCACCGGGAACGCGCTGCGCGGTGGCGAGCGCGACGTGCCAGGCGGGTTTGAGTCCCTGATAGCCGGCGGTATTGCTGGCGGTTGTCGACTCCTGGGTGACCACGACGTACTCGCCGGCGTGGCCGGCCAGCGGAGCCACGGCCTCGACCGTGCCGCTGTTGGCGATCCCGCCCTGCTGTAGCTCGTAGTCGCCGGCGGTCCCGGCGGCGGCAAGCGTCATCGCGGCGCGCGCCTGGCCGACGCTGCGCGCCGCGAGCGAGCGCATGTCCGCCGACACCGTCTGCGCGTTCCAGTTGATGTACGCGGTGACGAACGCGCGGATCGCCTGCGCTGCGGTGGGCGCGGCGTCGGCCGCGGTCTGGGCCGGAGGCGGCGGTGACGGGTACTCGTGCGTGGCCTGCGCCTGTGCGATCGCGGAGGGTTGCCTCGCCGTGTGCGATCCGCCGCAGCCCGCGACGGTGAGCGCGCACACCAGCGCGACCGCCCGCCGCGGCACGGTCACAGCCCCACCGGATGTCGGGCCACGAACCCGGCGTCGCTCCGGATCAGCGGATGCCAGCCGATCCCGGCGCTCCCGTCGTCGGGCCCCGCGGCGTTGTGCGTGTCCCAGCGGAGCCCGGCGACGTACATGAACACGTGATCGGCGCTCGCGTAAAGCGTGACCCACTGCCCCGGCCCGGGCGCGCCGAACGACTCGAGCGTCCCCGACGCGGCGTCGTAGTCGACCGGGAGCAGGCCGGCGCCGTACAGGAGATGCTCCACGCTGCTCGAGCAGTCGTACGCCGGTGCGATCTCGGACAGAGGGAGGCCGTGCCCGCCCCCGTACGTGTACGGCTTTCCGACGATCTGGTTGCCGGCGGCGATGATCTCCCTGACCGCGAGTGGCGCGGCGGCGGGGGCGGCGGCCAGGCCGCTCGGCAGCGATTGGGCACGGTCGCCGGGAGTGATCGGCGCGCCCTCGAGTGCCGCGGGCGCGCCCTCGAGCGCCGCCGGCGCGCACGCACCCGGATCGTGCTCGTCAGCCGACGGCTCGATCAGCGCCGGCGCGCCCTCGGAGGACTGATCGAGGACGTTGCCGGCGCCGGTTTCGGGCGGGCGCTCGATCTGGACGGGCCCCGACCACAGCCCGTCCTCGTATGGGATGCCGAGCCGGCCCGCCAGTTCCCACCACAGGTCGAGCACCCGCGGCAGGCCGCCGATCGGCCCTCCGCCGAAACCGATGTCGCGCTTGTAGGCGATCGCTGAATGGCCGCCCCACGTGATCCGGAGCGGCGTCAGGTAGGGCAGCCCGCCCATCGCCGTGGCCGTCTCGAACGTCTCGCCACCCAGTTCCGCGTAGCTGTCGGGCAGCGCAAGCAGGTTCGCGCCCGAGGACCCGATCACGCCGCTGGTCGGGTCGCCGGGGCCGCCGTACTCGGTGGCGCCGACGAGCTGACCGGTACCTGGCGGGCCGAGAACGATCCCCGCCGCGGGACTGCTGCCGCCGTTCGCGGCGCCCGAGCCGCAGCCGCCCGCGCCGGGGCTGAATACGCTCGTGATCAGGGCCAGCACGGCACCCCCGAAACCCGCGACGATGACCGCCCCGATCACCCCGACGAGGACCACGGCGCCACCGGTCCGGCTCCTACGCATGACGCCGAGACTACGGGCAACTAGTGCCGTTGAGGCTAATTGAAGCTAACTTGGTACAGATATTGGTGGCACAAGCATCCCGTGAGAAGAGGCTTGTCCGCGGGCTAGCGTGGACGCCGACAATCCGACGCGCCCTCACCTCGGCGGCGCCGCTAACGTAAACAGGGTATGGCTCGAATCCTCGACGTTGAGCAAGCGCTGCTCCTCTTGGAGCTCGAGCCGCCGTTCGATCAGCGCGCCGTCCAACTCGCGCGCCGGCGGATGGCAAAGCGCTGGCATCCGGACATCGCGCCGCCGGGCCGTCAGCACGAGCATCAGCGCCACCTGCAGGCGATCAACGAGGCCGCCGACCAACTCGAGCAGCTGGCCGAATCCTCGCGCGGCGGCAAGGTCAGCCGCAACGCCGTCAAGGTGTCCGCGGCCGCAACGCGCAAGGCCCGCGCGGAGGAAGGCCGGCGCGCGTACGAGGCCGAACAGCGCCAGCGGACGCGGGACGAGGAGCGCCAGAAGTACGATCCGTTCGGCTCGCGGGTCCCCGACCACTCGGTCGTCCACCGCTACGCCCGATGCACGTCCTATCCGGAATGGGGCGTTGGCAGCGTGACCGGGATCTACTTCTCGGGCGACGGGGACGAGGTCCAGCAGTGGGCCCGCCTCAAGTTCGCCGTCGGCATCCGGACCGTTCCGGCCGGCTCGCTCCAGTTCGTCGACTTCTCAACGCCCGACGCCGCGGCCGACCGGGTGGAGCGGTTCATGACCGCCGCCCAGCACGCCCTGGCCGAGGGCGACGCGGCGCTGGCCGCCCAGCGCCTCATCTATGCCCGGGACGCCGACCCCACGAACCCGGTCGTGCTCCGGCTGCTCACGAGCGCGTTCTGGCAAGCCGGAAACCTGCCCGCAGCCGCGCGCGCGGTACGCGACTGGGCGCGGGCCGAGACCGACCGCCCGACTCCTGAGCGGTTCGCGGCACGGATCTACGAGGACATGGGCGCGATCGACCTCGCCGCCGAGGCCGCCGAGCGCGCTGCCCGCCGCGCGCCCGCCGACGCCTCGTCGTGGGAGCGCCTGGGACGCCTGCGGCTGAGGCTGATGGATCGCGCCGGCGCAATCGCGGCGCTCGAGCAGGCTAGGCTGGCGGGACCGACGGTCGAGGGGCTGCTGACGCTCGCGCTCGCGTATCACCTGGCCGGCGACGTCGGCGCCGAGGTGTCCGCCGCCGAGGCCGCCACCAAGCTCGACTCCGATTCCCGAACCGCCTGGGCGAGTTACGCCCACGCGCTCGCGCGGACCGACCGGATCAACGAGTGCCTCGACGCGTGCCACCGGGCGCTGGCGCTCGGCGACGATCCCGAGGTGGCCGATCTGCTGGCGCGGGTCGTAGAGTCGAGACCGCGCGGCCTGTCAGAGCGCAGCGCAGCCTAAGCCCGGCGTCAGGCGATCGAGCCCTCGCGCCCGCACACGGGGCAGGACTCGCCCACGGCCAGCGGCCGGCCGCCGCACCCGGGGCAGTTCTCGACACCCTCGAGCACGCCGAGCAGCTCGCCCACGCGGCAGACCAGCAGCCGTTCCTCCTCGACCTCGATCCACACGCCGGCAGACGCCGGGAACACCACGTGGTCACCGGGCCGAACCGGCATTGCGATCCCGACGTTCTCCCACCAGTCGAGCCCCGGGCCGACCGCGAGCACGATGCCGTGCTGCGGCGGCGGCTCCTCGGAACCGGGCGGCACGATCAGCCCGGAGCGGCGGACCCGATCCGGGTCCAGCTCCTTGATCACGACGCGATCGAACAATGGTCGTAGCTGGTTGCGCATGTTTCGCCGCCGCTGATCATAGGTGGGGCGGCTCGGCCGGACCGGCGCCGTGATCTTCGGGCTAACGCCTATCGATCAGACTTCTCGCCGTCGCGCCGCCTGCTCTTCCCGATGATGTCCGTCCTCTAGCGATCCAGCGGCCCGTCGGGTCTGGCATCGAAGTCCTCCCGTATCGTTACCGCTCTCGGGTCCCCGCGGCATTCTGGATCGGTCCGGCCGGGTCCGTACGGTTCCCGCTGACCATGCGCCTGCTCGTCGCCCGCTGTGAGGTCCGGTACGTCGGACGCCTGAACGCCCTCCTGCCGGAGGCGCTGCGGCTGATCATCGTCAAGGCCGACGGCTCGGTCCTGATCCACGCCGACGCCGGCGGCTACAAGCCGCTGAACTGGATGACGCCGCCGACCGTGATCGAGGAGTCCGCCGGCAAGATCCTTGTCCGTAAGCGCGGCCAGGCCGATGGCGACCGCCTCGAGATCGACATCGCCGAGATCCTGTCCGACGTCAGCCACGACATGGGGTCGCCGGATGCGGACACGGCGCTGACCAAGGACGGCGTCGAGGCCCACCTTCAGGAGTTGCTGGCCGACCAGCCGGCGTGGTGCGGCGAGGGCTTCCGGCTCGTGCGCCGCGAGTGGCCGACCGACATCGGGCCGGTCGATCTCATGTGCCGCGACGCGGAGGACGAGTGGGTGGCGGTCGAGGTCAAGCGGGTCGCCGGGATCGAGGCGGTCGAGCAGCTCACGCGCTACCTCGAGCGGATCCGAATCGACCCGGCGTTCGCGTCATGTCGCGGCGTGCTCGCGGCGCAGACGATCAAGCCGCAGGCCTCCGTGCTTGCGGGCGCACGCGGGATCGCGTGCGTCGAGGTCGACCTCGCGGTGCTGCGCGGCGAGCGCGAGCCGGATCTGAGATTGTTCGCGGCGTGAGCGCCGACAGCGATCCGGTCCTGACCGAGCGTCGCGACCGGGTCTTCCTGATCACGATCAACCGCCCCGATCAGCGGAACGCGGTCAATGCGGCCGTGGCGCAAGGGATCGCCGGGGCGCTGGACGATCTCGACGCCGACCCCGACCTCAGCGTCGGCGTGATCACGGGTGCCGGCAAGGGCTTCTGCGCGGGTATGGACCTGAAAGCGTTCGTGACCGGCGAGCGGCCGTTCGTCGAGGGTCGGGGCTTTGCCGGCATCACCCAGCGCTCGGCCGACAAGCCGCTGGTCGCGGCGATCGAGGGTTTTGCGGTGGCGGGCGGGCTCGAGGTGGCGCTCGCGTGCGACCTGATCGTCGCCTCACGCGGGGCGCGGCTCGGCATCCCCGAGGTCAAGCGGTCGCTGGTCGCTGCCGGCGGCGGGCTGCTCCGGCTCCCCCGCGCGCTGCCCCTCAACGTGGCGATGGAGATGGCGCTGACCGGCGACCCGATCGAGGCCGAGCGCGCGCACGACCTCGGGCTGGTGAACCGACTCGCCGACCCGGGGCACGCGCTCGACGTCGCGCTTGAACTCGCCGGGACGATCGCCGCCAACGGACCGTTGGCGCTCGCCGCCACCAAGCGGATCTTGGTCGAGTCGCCGGACTGGCCCGACTCGGAGTTCTTCGAGCGCCAGGCGCCGATCCGCGACGCGGTGTTCGGCTCCGAGGACGCCCGCGAGGGCGCGACCGCGTTCGCCGAGAGACGCGACCCGGTCTGGAAGGGCCGCTAACCCGCGCCCGACTCGCCCCAGATCGTCGCCCGACGGTGTCGAAGGGCCGCTAGGCCGCGGGTTCCCCAAACACCGTCGCAACGACCGACCGCGACCCACCGTGGTTGCGGTGCTCGCACAGATAGATCCCCTGCCACGTCCCGAGCGCGAGCCGGCCCCGCGAGATCGGCAGCGTCAGGGACGGCCCGAGCAGCGCGGCCTTGATGTGCGCCGGCATGTCGTCGGCCCCCTCGAGAGTGTGCGTCCAGTACGGCGCGTCCTCAGGCACGGTGGCGTTGAAGTACGACTCGAAGTCGCGGCGGACGTCCGGCGAGGCGTTCTCGTTCAACGCCAGGGACGCGGACGTGTGCTGAATCAGCAGGTGCAGCAGCCCGACTTTCACCGAACCGATCTCGGGGAGCGCAGCGAGCACCTCCCGCGTCACGAGATGGAACCCGCGCGGCCGGGGATCGAACACGATCTCGCGCTGCGTCCACATCACAGATCGGGAACGCGCGCTACGCGCATGTCGACCCGCGATCCGCGGAACGGCACGCCTTCCGCCTCGAGCAGCCTGCGCTGGCGGTCGCCCTTGGCCAGCGACCCGTCGGCGCGCACGATCCGATGCCACGGCACCCCCGGGTCGTGGCAGTCATGGAGCACGGCGCCGGCCACGCGCGGGGCGCCCGGCGAGATGTCCCCGTAGGTGCGCACGAACCCGACCGGCACCGCGCGCACGCGGGCAAGAATGTCCTGCGTACGATCGTCAAAGCTCACGGCGACGGAGCATATGCCGGAGCGTTGCGAACGCGTCAACTCCTGATAAGGTCCGCTCGCCGAATTTCCCACCTCACGGGTGGGGGAACGGGGGACCCGAGTTCCCTGGGGCGAATCGCGGTCTGATGACCGCGTAGCGCGAGCCGCCGCGCGAGCCCGACAGCTAACCCCGTAGGCAACCGCATATGAACCCCAGAAGGCGCATGATCCCGGCCTGGGTGGTCGCAGTCGCGGCCACGGTCGCGGCTGCTCTCGGCCTTGCCGCCATCCCGATCTCCTCGGCCGCCGACCCGAGCCTCGGCACGCTGCACTCGCAGCTCGGCGCGGTGCAGGCGCACGAGCAGAGCCTGTCGGCGAGCATCAGCAGCCTGTCGAGCCTGATCAGCTCGCTCAGCTCGCAGATCGCGCTGGTCGAGTCGCGCGAGGCCGCCGTCCGCGCCGATCTCGGGCGCGACCGGGCCAAGCTGGCCTCAGTCCAGGCCGCGCTGGCCCGCGAACGGAAACTGCTCGCGCTCCTCAAAGCCCGCCTCGCGCGGGCGCGCATGCTGCTGGGACGCCAGCTCTTGTCCAACTACGAGCAGGCCAAGCCCAGCCTCGTTTCGGTCGTGCTCGAGTCCAACGGGTTCAACGACCTGCTCGACAAGATCACCTACCTGCGCGACGCACAGCAGCAACAGCAGGCGATCATTCAGGTCACCAAGCAGGCGAAGGCGCGCGCCAACGCCGCCGCGGCGCGCCTGGCCTCGCTGGAAGCGAGCGTCCGCCAGATCACGATCGAGACCGGTCAGCGCGTTCAGGCGCTGGCGGGCATGAACGTGCTCCTTCACTCCAAGCAGAGCGCGCTCGCGCAGGCGCGGAGTGCCCAGCAGGGCGCCCTCGCCGCGAGCCAGGCGAAGGGCGCCGCGCTCCAGTCGGAGATCAGCAAGGTCGAGGCCGAGCAGGCCGCCGCCGAGCGGGCCGCCGCGCTGGCCGCCCAGCAGCAACAGCAGGCAGCGGCGGGCGGTTCGGCGGGAGGTTCGGCGGGCGGTTCGGGCGGGCCGACGCCGGTCGGCCCGACCTACGGACCGTCCGGAGGCTGGGCGATCCCGTACGCGATCGTGCTGTGCGAGTCGGGTGGCCAGAACCTGACCCCGAACTACGCCGGCGCTTCGGGCTATTACCAGATCATGCCCGCCACCTGGAAGCTGTTCGGCGGCACCGGCCCGGCGGCGTACTTGGCGAGCAAGTCCGAGCAGGACGCGGTCGCGAGCCGCATCTGGAACGGCGGGGCCGGCGCGTCCAATTGGGTGTGCGCCGGGATCGTCGGGATCCACTGACGGGACGCCCCCGCAGGGCATAACCTCCCCGCCGTGCCCCGTGCCGTGAAAGGCGGGCTGGTCGTGGCGATCCTGATCGGCGCGCTCGCGCTGCGGATCGCCGAGGTGCAGGGCACGTCCTATCGCCCGATCAACGACGCGGGCTCGTACCTGACGCTGGCGAGCTACATCGCGCGCACCGGCGACTACTCGCTGAGGCGCACGCCGGGGTCCGGCGCAGGCGGGACCCGCGGCCCGAGTGCGTACTTCGCGCCCGGGTTTCCGTACTTCCTCGGGCTGGTCGACATCATCGACGGCCACGAGACCCGGCGCGGCGGTGCGATCCACCCGGCCCGGATCTCGCAGGCGGTCCTCGGCACGATCACGGTAGCGCTGGTCGGGCTGGTCGCGCTCGAGTTGTTCGGCCCGGTCGCGGCCTGGATCGCGCTCGTGCTGGCCGCGATCTACCCGGTGCTGATCGAACTGTCCGCGACGATCGTCGCCGAGAATCTGCTGACCGCCCTGATCCTCGCGGCCGTGTACGCCGGCCTGCGCGTGCGACGCGCGCGGAGCGTGCGGACGCGGCTGGCGTGGGTGGCGGGGACGGGCGTGCTCACCGGGCTGGCGACGCTCACCCACATGAACGGGGTCCTGATCCTGATCCCGCTGATTCCCGCGGTGTGGACGGGCCGGCCGCGCCTCAAGCTCGGATCGCTCGCCGCGCCGGCGGTGCTGATCGCCGTCACCGCGCTGACGATCCTGCCGTGGACGATCCGCAACGCGATCGTCATGCACCACTTCATCCCGGTCTCCGACGAGACCGGAATCACGCTTGTCGGGACGTACAACGTCGCGTCGGCCGCGAGCCCGCAGCTGCAGTACAAGTGGCGGATCTTCTACGGCATCCCTGGCGAGCGCGGCCTGATCCGCGAGGCTCCCACGCTCACGGAACCGCAGATCGGCTCTCGCCTGGAAAGCCAGGCGCTCCACTACGTCTCAGACCACCCGTTCTCGCCGTTCGTCGTCGCGTACCACAACACGCTGCGAATGCTCGAGGTCAGGGGTACGTTCGCCTGGCACGCCTCAGCCTCGGCGATCTCGATCTCGACGAGCATCGCCTGGCGGGGCATCGTCAGCTTCTGGATCCTATGCGCGCTGGCGTTGGTCGGCGCGTTCACCAGGCTGGTGCGAACGGCGCCGAAATGGGTGTGGGCGGTGCCGGTGCTGCTCGCGCTCAGCGTGGTGCTCGTCAACGTCGAGACGCCGCGCTTCCGGGAGCCGGTCGACCCGTTCCTGATCCTGCTGGCGTCGGCGGGGCTGGCGACGCTCGTGGGCCGGCTACGCGGTGCGCCAGTCGTACGTGAGGCTCGGAGCCCGGTGCCGGCTCGCCCGGCTCAGCTCGTCGAAATGGTCGAGCGCCTGGCCTGAGCCGAAGGCCACGCAGGTGAGCGGCGACTCCGCCGAGTACACCGGCATCCCGGTCTCGTCGGCGACCATCTCGCGAAAACCGCGGACGAGCGTGCCACCGCCGGCGAGCAGGATCCCGTCCTTGGCGATGTCGCTTGACAGCTCGGGCGGCGTCTCCTCAAGCGTGTCGCGGATCGCCCGGAGGATCTCGCGCGCCGGCGCCATGATCGCGGCGCGCACCTCTTCGCTGCGCAGTTCGACGGCGGTCGGAAGCCCGGTGACGAGGTGCCGGCCGCGAACCTCGAAAGTCTCCTCGGGATGGAGCGGGACGACCGAACCGATCGAGATCTTGATGTTCTCGGCCGTGCGCGACCCGATCGCGAGTTGGTGCACTCCCCGCATATATGACGAGATCGCCTCGTCCATCTCGTAGCCGCCGACCCGCACCGAGCGCGAGACGACGATCCCGCCGAGCGAGATCACGGCCATCTCACTGGTCCCGCCGCCGACGTCGACCACCATCCGGCCGACCGGCTCGTCGATCGCGAGGCCCGCGCCGATCGCGGCCGCGATCGGTTCTTCGATCAGATGCACGCGCCGGGCTCCGGCCGCGAGCGAGGCCTCCTCGACCGCCCGCTTCTCGACCTCGGTGACGCCCGACGGGGCGCACACGATCAGCCGGGGATGGGCCATCCGGCGGTCGATCACCTTGCGGATGAAGTAGCGGAGCATCTGCTCGGTGACCTCGAAGTCCGCGATCACGCCGTGCCGGAGCGGCCGCGTCGCCGCGATCGTCGCGGGCGTGCGCCCGATCATGCGCTCGGCGTCGGCGCCGACCGCGTGAACCTCGCCGGTGTCCACGTCGGACGCGACCACCGACGGCTCCGACACGACGATGCCCTTGCCGCCCACGTACACGAGCGTGTTCGCGGTGCCGAGATCGATCGCCATGTCGTGCACGCCGAGCGCCGGCGCGAGGTGGCGTCTGGAGTTGTCTCTTTTTGAACCGTCTCTACGAAAGCCTATGGCGACAAGGGTGCCAGAAACGCGTCGCCCGCGTGAAAACTCCCTGCTAACGGGCGACCGCTCGCGGCTAGCGTTCGCCAGGGAGCTTGCGCGGGTACTGAGAGACGGCCTCGCCGACGTTGAGCGCGGTCGTAATGATGCGGTTCTGCTCGTTCGCGTGGGCGACCGGGTAGCCCTCGCCCGACGCCGCGCGCTCGGGGCGGCCGATGTAGCCGAACTTCAGGTGCCGCGGGAGGATCTGCATGAGGCGCGGACCCATGTGAGCGCGCGCTCCCATGTTGCGCGGCTCCTCCTGGACCCACACGACCTCCTCGAGCGCCGGATAGCTCTCGGCGAGGGCCAGGATTTCCGACTGCGGGAACGGATACAGCAGCTCGACCCGGCCGATCGCGACGCTCGGGTTGTCGTTGCGCATCTCGTGGCCGGCGAGCTCGTAGTAGATCTTGCCGGTGCACAGGATCAGTCGCCTGACCTGCGAGTGGTCGTGCTCGGGGTCGGGCAGAACCGGCTGGAAGCGGTTCTCGGACAGCTCGGCGACCGTGCTCGTCGCCTGGGGCAGGCGCAGCAAGCTCTTCGGGGTCATGACCACCAGCGGGCGCTGCTTGGCCACGCGCGCCTGGCGGCGGAGTAGGTGGAAGTACTGAGCCGGCGTCGTCGGGTTCGCGACACGGATGTTGCCCTCGGCGGTGAGCTGGAGGAACCGCTCGAGTCGCGCCGAGGAGTGCTCGGGCCCCGAGCCCTCGTAGCCGTGGGGCAGCAGCAGGGTCAGACGGGAGGTCTGGCCCCACTTGGCCAGGCCGGAGACGATGAATTGATCGATGATCACCTGGGCGCTGTTGGCGAAGTCGCCGAACTGCGCCTCCCACAGCACAAGCGTCTCGGGCGCCTCCTGTGAGTAGCCGTACTCGAATCCGAGGCAGCCCATCTCGGACAGCGGGCTGTTGTGGAGCTCCATCGGAGCGAGCGCGCCGGGGAGGTGCTGGATCGGGCAGTGCTCCTGACCGGTCTTCGGATCGTGCAGGACGAGGTGGCGCTGGCTGAACGTGCCGCGCTCGGTGTCCTGGCCGGTGAGCCGGATTGGGATTCCCTCGGTCAGAAGCGAGGCGAACGCGAGCGCCTCGGCGTGCGCCCACACTATTCCGCCGCCTGTTTCGTTTTCGAATACCTCTCGGCGTTGCTCGAGCTGCCGGACGAGCTTGGGGTGGACGGTGAACCCGTCGGGCACCGCCAGCAGCTCGTCGTTGAGCACGCGCAGGCGGTCGGCCGACACCGCGGTCTTTACCTCGGGCGAGGGGGTCCGATCGAGCTCGTACTCGCCGGTCGAGTGCTCGCGCTCCTTTGAGGCGAGCCTCTCCTTCAGCCGCGCGTGGTCCTCGGCCAGCACCTCCCAGACCTGGTCGGTCAGCTCGGTCGACTCCTGCTCGGTGACGACGCCCTGCTCGATCAGCTGCCGCGCGAACAGCTCGCGCGCCGGCGGATGCTTCTTGATCACCTGGTACATCTCGGGCTGCGTGTACGCGGGCTCGTCGGCCTCGTTGTGGCCGAAGCGGCGGTAGCCGATCAGGTCGATGAGCACGTCGTGGCCGAACTCCTGGCGGAACGCGAACGCGAGGCGAACGGCGCTGATGCAGGCGGCCACGTCGTCAGCGTTGACGTGGAAGATCGGCACGTCAAAGCCCTTGGCCAGGTCCGAGGCCCAGTGGGTCGAGCGCGAATCATCGGGATCGGTGGTGAAACCGACCTGATTATTTTGAATTAGGTGGATCGTCCCGCCGACCGTGTAGCCGTCGAGCGCCTGGAGGTTGAGGGTCTCTGCGACCACACCTTGACCGGGGAACGCGGCATCGCCGTGGAGGATCACCGGCACGGCGGCATTGGTCTCGCGGTGGGCGTGCGGGCCCTGGCGCGTGGTCTGAGCGGCGCGGGTGGCGCCGGCCGCGACGGGCGCGACGAACTCGAGGTGCGACGGATTGGACTCGAGGCGGACGATGATCGACTCGCCGCTCGGAAGCTGGTAGGAGCCCTGCGCGCCGTGGTGGTACTTGACGTCGCCGGTGCCGCCCTGCGGAATCGTCGTGATCGCCTCGAGCGTCGACGACCCCTCGAACTCGGCGAAGATCGAGTCGTACGGCCGACCGAGGTTGTGAGCGAGCACGTTAAGGCGGCCCCGGTGGGCCATCCCGATCACGACCTCGCGCGCGCCGCGGGTGGCCGCGAGCTGGATCAACTCGTCGAGCATCGGCACAGTCATGTCGAGCCCCTCGATCGAGAACTGCTTCTGCCCGAGGTAGGCCTTGTGCATGAACCGCTCGAGCGCGTCGACCTCGGTCAGCCGCCGCAAAAGCGTCTTCTGCTCCTCGGTCGCCAGCGGAGCCCGGAACTTGCCCGACTCGATCGCCTCGCGCAGCCACAGACGCTGGCGGTGCGACGCGATGTGCTCGATCTCGTACGCGATCGGCCCGCAGTAGGTCTCGCGCAAGTTCGGCAGCGCGTCGGCGAGCGTCTGGCCGGAGACGTACATGCGGAGGATCCGGGCGGGGATCCGCTCCATCAACTCGGGGGTGAGCCCGAGCGGGACCGGGTCGAGCGCCGGGTCGCCCTCGGGCTCCCGGCCGAGCGGGTCGAGTTTGGCCGCGAGATGCCCGTGGGTGCGGTGCGCCTTCAGCAGCGAGGTCGCAGCCTGCACCGCTTGCATCATCTCCTCGTCGAAGATGCCCGGCGCCGCGGCCGGAATCGCGTCCGGAATTGCGGGGACGCCGGTGGGGGGCGTGATCGCGCGGGCCTCGGGCGCCGGCGCCAGTGGTCCGAGCGCCACACCGAGGTCCGCGAACACGCGCTCGTAGAAGCCGTCCTCGCCCTGCAGCAGCGCCTCGATCCGCTGGAGGAAGCGTCCGGATTCGGCGCCCTGGATGATCCGGTGGTCGTAGGTCGAGGTCATCGTCATGACCTTCTCCGCCCCTATGGCCTCACCGATCGCCCCGAGCCCCGGCGGATACCCGATCGCGCCAGTGGCGAGGATCGTGCCCTGGCCCACCATCAGCCTCGGCACCGACGCAATCGTCCCGATGCCCCCTGGGTTGGTCAGGGTCAGGTTGCCACCGCTCAGATCGTCGGCAGTGAGCGCGTTCGTCCGCGCCTTCTCCACGAGTGCGTTGTACGCATCCAGGAAGTCCTTGAAGCTCTTGCGCCCGGCGTCGCGGATGACCGGCACCATCAACGTGCGGCTGCCGTCCTTCTTCTCGACGTCGACGGCCAGGCCGAGATTGCAGGCAGCGTCGTCGATCCGGTGCGGCTTGCCGTCGATCTCGGCGAAGTGGTTGGCCATCACCGCCATGTCCTCGGTGGCGACGCGCGCGATCGCGTACGCGATCAGGTGCGTGAACGAGACTCGGTGCCCGGCCTGCTTCAGCTGCTCGCGTCGCTGGCTCAGCGCGGTCACGGTGAGCGTGCGGAACGAGGTGGCGGTCGGGATCGAGCGGCTCTCGTCCATGTAGCGGGCGAGCGCGGCCGCTCCGCCCTTGATCAGGGTGGCGCCGGCGGGCCTGACGGTGGCCGGCGCCGGGGCGGGCGCGGGCGGGGCCGACGCGGTGGCGCCGTTGCCGCCGTTGGCCTTGGCCGCGAGCACGTCCGCCTTCACGATCCGGCCGCCTCGGGCGGTGCCCTGGAGCGCCCCGAGGTCGACTCCCTGTTGGGCGGCGACGCGACGGGCCACCGGCGAGGCGTTCGCACCGTCCTGCAAGGGCGTCCCAGCTGCGGTCACACCGGAGTCCGGTGCGCCATTGTCCACCCGCGGTTTGGGTTCGGCGCCGGCGGTCATCCGCGCGATCACCTGTCCAACGCGGACGGTCTCGCCGTCCTGCGCGAGGATCTCGGCGATCGTCCCGGAGGCCGGGGCGGGCAGCTCCATGTCGACCTTGTCGGTCGAGATCTCGACGACCCTGTCCCCCTCGTTGACCGCGTCGCCGACCTTCACGCTCCACTCGAGGATCGTGCCCTCGGTGACGGACTCGCCGCCGGTCGGCGTGACGATGTCGACCAGCTCACCGGTCGCCGCCTGGGCCGCTGCGGCACCGGTCGCCTCGGTGGCGGCTCCGGCTACCGCCTCCTCCGGCGTGACCGGCGGAGACTCGGCGGAGACAGGTGTGGCGAGCGCCTCGACGGACGCGCCACCGCCGTTGGTTGAGATCTCGGCGAGCACGGCTCCGACCGCGACGGTCTCGCCCTCGGCGGCGTAGATCTTGACCACGGTGCCCGCGGCGGGAGATGGAACCTCGGCGTCGACCTTGTCGGTCGAGATCTCGACGAGCGTCTCGTCGACGTCGACCGGATCGCCTTCTTGCTTGCGCCATTCCAGCACCGTGCCCTCGGCGACGGAGTCGCCCATCGCCGGCATGACGACCTGGACAGTGCCGCTAGTTACTGCCATCTACGACTAAGGGTAGCTTCGAAACGGCCTTGTGCCTACGCCGGCGCTGCTCGACCACGAACCCGATCGTCCCGCAAAACGGGCCGAGCCCGCCGAGGACCGCGACGTCGACGGCCAGCCAGTAGGGAATGATGCGTGAGCGCGCCGCGGCGATGCACACAAGCGACATTCCGATCCAGATCACCCCGTGCGCCAGCCCGAAGATGAACGTCTCGGGCTGCGGGTTGTGGAGCGCGAACGCGCAAATCAGGAGCGCCGTGTACACGCACGAGTGGAAGAACGAGACGGCCTCGAGCCGCCCAAACGTGATCGCGCGCATCAGTCCGACACCAGCTGGGTGAGCCGGCGGAGCGGCTCGTCAGCGTCGGCGGGCCAGCTCGCGGGATCGGCCGGCCACCAGGCGAACTCGTCGTGCTCGTGGTCCGGCGTGACCGTGGCGCCGTCGGCCAGCCACGCCTGGCCGACAACCAGCACCAGCTCGCTCGGCAGTTGCAACATCGCCTCGATCCGCAAGCGCGCGGGCTCGACCGACCATTCCTCGCGCAGCTCGCGGACAATCGTGTCGGCCGGGTTCTCGTCGACCTCGACCGAGCCGCCGGCGCCGAGCGCCCAGCGCCCGGCCCAGGAGGCCAACCACTGCGCACGGCGCCCCGCCAGCCAGCGGCCGTCGGCGGCGCGCACCATGCACATGATCGACAGGCTCCGTGCCGCGCCGTCGGGGATCAGGCGAAGCGCCCAGCGGATCGGCTGGAGCTCGAGCGACAGCCGTCCGGGGGTCGTTTCGAAGTCGACGAGCCGCGCCGCAAGTCCGTCGTGGCTGGGCGAGCCGCGTCGGCGCAGCGCGTCGAGCGCGACGTCGGCGGCGTCGGTCGCCTCGCCGGACGGCTCGAACGGCTCGTGGCGCCAGGCGACAGCCACCTGATCGGGATCCCAGGGGCCACGGGCGAGGACACCGGCTGACACCGCCACGACACACACGGTACCTGGGGAGCGCTCGTCGGTGAGACGAGCTCGGAGCGCCTAGGCGTATGGGACCGTGAGCCTCGGGCGCGGGTCGCCAGCTAAGGTCGGCGCCCGTGGCGCGAGCGCTCAAACACTGGGGATGGGGCTACGAGGACGAGCAGCCCTCGCCGTCGGAGCTGCGCGACACGGCTGCGTTCCTGACTGGGCGCCTTGGCTTCGGGTCCCCCGATCCGGAGGAGCCGGTCCAGCTGTCGGACGTGTCGCTACGGGGGCCCCGGTTGGATCCGCCCGAGTCGCTGCTCGAGGAGATCTGCTCAACGAGCGACTACGAGCGCGCGCTGCACTGCTACGGCCGCTCGTACACCGATGTGGTGCGCGCGTTCCGCGGGCAGTTCGATCACCCGCCGGACGTCGTCGCGCACCCGCGCTCCGAGGCTGAGGTGGAGGCGATTTTGGAATGGGCGCTGTCCGGGGGCGCGGCGGTGATCCCATTCGGCGGCGGTACCAGCGTCGTCGGCGGCGTCGAAGCAGCTGGGTGCGAGAGCTACTCGGGAGTGGTGACGATCGACCTGAAGGCGCTCGACCGGGTGCTCGAGGTCGACCCTGTGTCGTTGTCGGCGCGGATCCAGGCCGGCGCAACCGGACCGGGCCTCGAGGAGCAACTCGGCGAGCACGGGCTCACGCTCCGCCACTTTCCGCAGTCGTTCCAGTTCTCGACGCTCGGGGGGTGGGTCGCGACGCGCGCCGGTGGGCACTTCGCGACGCTCTACACCCACATCGACGACCTCGTCGAGTCGGTGCGGGCGCTGACGCCTATCGGCGTGTGGGAATCGCGTCGGCTGCCCGGCTCAGGCGCCGGCGTCTCGCCCGACCGAATGCTGATCGGGTCAGAAGGCACGCTCGGAGTGATCACCGAGGCGTGGGTCCGGGTCCGGCCGCGCCCGACCCGTCGCGCCTCGGCCCCCGTGCGGTTCGCCGAGTTCGCCGCCGGGGTGGAGGCGGTCAGGGCTCTGTCGCAGTCCGCCCTGTACCCCTCAAACTGCCGCCTGATCGATGCCCGCGAGGCGGAGGTGACCGGCGCCGGCGACGGGTCGCACGCGCTGCTCGTGCTCGGGTTCGAGTCGGCCGACCACGACGTCGAGCGCTCGATGACGACGGCGCTCGAGATCTGCGGCGACCACGGAGGTACGTGGGAGCGGCGCGGATCCGGCTCGCGGAGCGGCGAGGAGGTCGGGAGCTGGCGCGAGGCGTTCCTCCGCGCGCCTTACCTACGCGATGTGTTCGTAGCCATCGGAGTGCTGTCGGAGACGTTCGAGACCGCGATTACCTGGGACCGCTTCCCGGCGTTCCACGAGCGGGTGATCGGCGACGTGTCCGCCGCGGTCCGGGCCGTGTGCGGCGAGGCCGGGTCGGTCACGTGCCGCTTCACGCACGTGTATCCGGACGGGCCCGCGCCGTACTACACGATCCTCGCGCCGGCGCGCCGGGGCGCCGAGCTCGAGCAGTGGGGCGAGCTCAAGCGCGCCGCCTCCGAGGCGGTGATCGCAGGAGGCGGGACGATCACCCACCACCACGCGGTCGGGCGCGTGCACCGCCCGTGGTACGACCGGCAGCGCCCCGAGCCGTTCGCCGCCGCGCTCCGCGGGGCCAAGGCAGCCGTCGATCCGACCGGCGCGCTGAACCCCGGCGTGCTCGTCGATCCATGACCCGCCCGTGGGGCGAGCGGCCCGCCGACCTCTACGACACGATCGGGCGCACCTACACGGGAACGCGCCGCCCCGATCCGCGCATCGCCACGGCAATCTGGTCCGCGCTCGGCGACGCCGAGACCGTGCTGAACGTGGGCGCCGGCGCCGGGGCCTACGAGCCGCCGGACCGCGAGGTGGTGGCGCTCGAGCCCTCGGAGGTGATGATCGCGCAGCGTCCGCCGGGATCGGCGCCGGTCGTGCAGGGACGCGCGGAGGAGCTGCCGTTCGACGACGGCGCGTTCGACGCCGCGATGGCCGTGCTGAGCGACCACCACTGGACCGATCGCCGGCAGGGGTTCGCCGAGCTCCGTCGGGTCGCGCGCGACCGCGTGGTGCTGTTCAACGCGAACCCCGGCGAGGCGCATTTGTTCTGGCTGACCATGGAGTATCTCCCCGAGTTCCTCGGGCTGATCCCGTCGCGGTACCGGGGTCCCGGCGCGTGGGAGAAGGAGCTCCGCACCGCCCTCGGATCAGCGCGACTGACCCCGGTCTCGATTCCGCACGACTGCACCGACGGCTTCTACGGTGCGTTCTGGCGACGCCCCGAGGCATACCTGGACGCGGACGTGCGGGCCGGCGTCTCGGTGTTTCCACAGCTACCCTCGGGCACGGTGAACCGCGCAATCGATGCGCTCCGCGCGGATCTGGAACACGGCAGGTGGCAAGGGCGCCACCGCGAATTGCTCACGATGGATGAGCTCCACCTCGGCTACTACGTGGTCGTTGCGGTCGCAACCAACGAATCAGGAGGATGCAGATGAAGGTCATCGGCGCCGGACTGCCCCGCACCGGCACGCTGTCACAGAAGGTCGCGCTCGAGATGCTCGGGTTCGGGCCTTGCTACCACATGGTCAATGTCCTGACGGACCTGCCGCTCGCGGAGCACTGGGCGGGGGCGATGGACGAACCGGCCGACTGGGATGCGATCTTCGGCGAGCACGAATCGACCGTCGACTGGCCGGGCTCGTTCTTCTACCGCGAGTTGGCCGACGCGTACCCGGAGGCGAAGGTGGTGTTGAGCGTCCGCGACCCGGAGGCGTGGGAGCGGAGCATGCTCGACACGATCTGGGGTCTGTTCCACGGCCAATCCCTGATGGCCCATATCTCCAAGGCGCGCGAGGTCGTCGATCCCGACTGGCGGGCGTACATGCAGCTGATGCGAAGGATGTGGGCCGCCCAGGGCGTGTTCAGCGGGCCCGAGCTGCAGCCCGGGCAGCTAGCGGACGCCATCACCCGCTACCAGGAGCAGGTCCAGCGGAATATCCCCGAGGACCGGCTGCTGGTGTGGAGTGTTCAGGACGGCTGGGAGCCGCTCTGCCGCTTCCTCGACGTCGAGGTCCCCGACGCGGAGTTCCCGCGGCTCAACGACTCGAAGATGTTCGTCGACCGGATCATCGACAGCTCGCTCGTGGTGGTCCAGCGGTGGCGGGCCGCCGGGGGCGTGGCGCAGCAGCCCGCCCGCCAGTCCGCCTGAACCGCGAGCCCGCCGGCCGGGCTCCGAAGCCTCAGCCGGCGAGCGTGCGGTTGAACCGCTGCAGCGCGAGCGGCACGCAGACCCCGATGATCACGAGGCACCACAGGGCCATCGCGAGCTCGGGATGGACGAGCTGCCAGGACCCCGTCGAGTGCACGCCCTCGGTGAGCCCGCGCACGGTGCCGACGAGCGCCGAGATCGGGTCCCAGTGCGCGATCGCCCGCGGCACCGCGTCCATGCCTGCGATCGGCACGAACGTCCCGGCCAGGAACGCGAGCGGGAAGATCACGATGAAGCCGACCCCCTGCATCGCGTCGGGCGAGCGGACGAGCATCCCGAGCAGGACGCCCATCCAGGTGAACGCGAGCATCGCGAGGACCATCAGCCCGACAAGCTCGATCGCGTGCCCGGTCGTCAGCTGCGGGTTCCAGCCGAGGATCAGGCCGAACACGACCACGATCGTCATCCCGAGCACCTGCTCGCAGAACTGGCCCATAACCTGAGCGCTGATGATCGACAGCCGGCTGATCGGCAGCGAGCGGAAGCGGTCGATCACGCCCTCGGTCATGTCGTGCGATGTGGCGACGCCGGCGCCGATGATCCCGAACGCGAGCGACTGCCCGATGATCCCCGGGAACAGGTAGTCCTTGTAACTGACTCCCGGGACGTGGATCGCCGAGCCGAACACATACAGGAACAGCAGGATGAACACGATCGGCTGGATCGTGACGTCGAGCAGACGCTCGGGGACGCGCGGGACCGCCCGCAGGCTGCGCACGGTGAGCAGCGCGGTGTCGCGGATAAACCCGAGCACCCCGCCGGCGCCGGCCGCAGCCCGCACGGGCCCGGGTGCGGTAGCTGTGATCGCACTCATGCGGCCACCTCCGTTGGTTGGGATTCGTTCGAACGCGAGTCGGATCGCGGGTCCTCGCGCGCCATGTGGCCCGTCAGCGCGAGGAACGCGTCGTCGAGCGTCGGACGCCGGAGCGCGATCTCGTCGACGGCGACGTCCGCCTCCGCCACCGCGGCGGCGACGCGCGCAAGGTCCTCGGCCTCGTCGGGTGCGGCCACCGAGATCGTGCGCTGCTCGGACGAGGCCGAGATCTCGAACTGCTCGCCGAGCAGCGACCCGAGGCGCTCGAACTCGGCGCCGTCGGCCGCGATCACGTCAACCCGCTGCGCCCCGACCTGAGCCTTGAGTTGTGCCGGCGTGCCGGACGCGACCTCTCGGCCGCGATCGATCAGCACAACGCGGTCCGCGAGGGCGTCGGCCTCCTCGAGGTACTGGGTCGTGAGCAGCAGGGTCACGCCCTCGTCGACGAGCGAGCGGATCGTCGACCAGACGACCTGCCGGCTGCGGGGGTCAAGACCCGTGGTCGGCTCGTCGAGCACGAGCACGTGCGGGGTGTCGATCAAGCTGGCGGCCAGGTCGACGCGCCGGCGCTCGCCGCCGGACAGGTTCTTGACCAGCCGGTTGCGGAACTCCTCGATCGCGAACCGGTCGATCAGGCGCTCGGTCACGTCGGCTGAGTCGCGTCGGGTTCGGCCGCGCAGTCGCGCCATCAGCACGAGGTTCTCGCGCGCGGTCAGGTGCTTGTCGAGCGCGGCGAACTGGCCGGTCAGCGAGATCAGCCGGCGGACCTGCGCCGCCTCGTGGACGACGTCATGGCCGGCGACGCGCGCGGAGCCGGAGTCGGGACGCGACAGCGTCGCGAGCATGCGCACGGTCGTCGTCTTGCCGGCGCCGTTGGACCCCAGGAGCGACACGACGGTTCCGGTATCGACCCGCAGGTCGAGGTCCGCGACCGCCGTGAACTCGCCGAAGCGCTTGGTGAGTCCTTCGGTTTCGATTGCCGGTATCTCTGTCATGGGTCACAACTCTACAGTCACTGAAAAAATTCTGCAACTGAACTTTTCGCCATATGCTTTGTCGAGAGATGGACCACGACGAAGAGCTGCTCGAGGAACCGTTCAGCGACGACCGGGTTCACCAGGTGTTCGCCGCCGAGCTCGGCGGGGAGCTGGCCGACGCGCTGCGCCGGGTGCGGCGATTCCAGGAGGCGGAGGAGCTGAAGCGCCATCCCGACGAAGGGCTGCGCGAGCGCAAGCGCCGGCTGACCCGCCAGCGAATCTCGGACGTGGCCACGATCCTGTTCGGTGCCCGCGGGTTCGACAACGTCAAGGTCTCCGAGGTCGCCGACATCGTCGGGGTCTCGGAGAAGACCGTCTACAACTACTTCCCGACCAAGGAGTCGATGGTCCTCGACTGGGCCGACGAGACCGTCGAGAGCATGGCCCGCGTGATCCGAGAGTGTCCTCCGAACGAGTCGCTCACCGCCGCGGTGGTGCGGGCGATGAAAGAGGACATGGAGCGCTTCGACGTGGTTCCCGACGACATCGTCGTGTTCCTGCCCAGGTTCGTGGACCTGATCGACTCGACTCCGGCGCTGCGCGCGGCGTGGCTCGAGATGTACGACCGGATCGTCACCGTCGCCACCGAAGCGCTGGCCGCGCGGGCCGAAGTGGACCCGCGCGACCCGGAGCCGATGATCGCCGCGCGGGCGCTGAGCGGGCTCGGCGGCGTGGCGCTCGCCGCGCGCGTGCGCTACATCGAGCAGGGGCTGCGGGGCATCGAGTTGCGCGACGCGGTGCTGACCGATCTCGAGCGCGCGGCCCGTCTGCTCGACACGGGACTGTGGTCGTTCAACCTGCTGACGCACGGGCGGCGCACGCGACAGCAGGTGCTCGACGCCGCCAAATCCGCCGAGGAGGCTCGCCAGCAGGTCGTCAAGGCGCTCCGCCAGGCGCGGACGGCGTGGCGTCACATCCGCGAGGAGAGCCGCGACGCGATGCGTGAGCAGCAGGCGGTCAAGCGCGACGCGATGCGCGAGGCCAGGCGCCGGCGCTCGCGCTAGGTGCCGCCAAGTCGCGCCAGCACCGCGGCCGCCGACGGCACGGCGTCCGCAGGCAGCCGGCGCAGTAGCTCGCGCCAGTTCGGCTGGACCTTGATCGCCGCCTCGACATAGGCGACGCCGGCGTCCAGGTCGCCGGCGTGGACCCTGCCCAGGCCGGCCCAGAACATCAGCTCGTGGTTCCCGGGGGCGCATTCGCTCGCCTCCACGTACAGGCGCGCGGCCTCGTCGTGGTGGCCGGAGTTCAAAAGCTCGTCGGCCTGGCCGGCGAGCTTGTACGCGTCGTCCAGAGCCACGAGCCGCCGGAGCTCCGGTAGCGGCTCGGGGTGGTCCTCGACCCGCAGCGACACCACGGTCTCCCACGGCTCGGCATCCGGCGCGACGACGAGGATCGCGGCGGACTGGCGGCCCCGGAGATCGCCCCCCTCGCCCTCGGCGGCGTCGAGTGCGGCGAGCAGCCGGCTCGTGAGCGAGCCGCCGGCGGCCCCGAACGCCTCGAGCATCGCCGGCCACACCCGCTCGGTGGCCATGATGTTGGCCTGGCAGGAGACGCCCGCGCCGATGACGTGGCCGGCGTAGGCCATACAGGTCGGGCCGGTGTGGGCCGCGACATGACCCGCCGCGTCGACGACCGCCACCTGGCGCGAGTGGCCGGCGGGGTCGTTCGCGACAAGCGTCGCCAGCGCCTGCTCGGCATGCACGCCCGCGGCCAGCAGGTCGAGAAGCTGCGGGCCGTAACTGGGGTCGGCGTTGGCCTGGGTGGCGACCGCGCCGATACCGGGGCGGGCCCAGGTCACGACCGAGCCGACCGAAAACCAGTGCGATTGGACGGCGACGCCGAGCTCGCCGGTGTCGGGGTCGCGCGCGACGATCGAGTACGTCACGCCGTGTCCGATGCCGCCTAGAAGGGCGGTGTGACCCGGGGGGCAGTGCTGGGCGTCTGAAGCGGCTGCACGAGCTCCTGTTCGGCGACCGCGTCGACGACCTCTTCCTCTTCCTCGACCTCGCCCTGGTCGTGCTGGCCGTCGCACAGGATCCGGAACTGGCCGGTCTGCCCGCCGTCGGCGTGCAGGACGATGCCGGGGATGAGCTCCTCGCCCTCCTCGAGGTCGAGCCGCTCGATGTCGAAGTGCGCCATGCCGATCCCCCACGTGTTGTGATCGGGGTTCTCGCGATCGTGCGCCGCGACGCCCATCGCGATCTGCTGGAGCAGCTTTCCGATCTTGCTCGGATCCGCCATCGAGGAGCCCAGGCTAGCGGGTCGGTCCGGCTGGGTCAGCCAGATCCGGTGCGCTCGATGATCTCGACCCGGTAGTTGTCGGGGTCGCGCACGAAACACAGCCGGCTACCGCCCTTGCTGACCGTGTACGGCGGGCGCTCGGGCTCGATCCCTTGCGCCGCCAGTCGCTCGAGCGTGCCGTCCAAATCCTCGGTGCTGATCGCGATGTGTCCGTATGCGGTCCCGAGGTCGTACGAGTCGACGCCGAAGTTGTAGGTCAGCTCCAGGCGCGGTTCGGGCCCGTCGTCGGGCAGGCTCATGAACACGTTGATCGCTTCTTCGCGAATCGGGGCCCGGCGCCGCTCCTCGAAGCCCAGCGCCTCGTAGAACGCGACGGATCGATCGATGTCGGTGATCCGGTAGCAGGTGTGAAGGAGGCTCATGGTGCGGAGGCTAACGAGTACGCTGCCCGGAGTGATCGTCGAGCGCTCGATGAACGACTCGTTCCTGTCGAACACGTATCTGGTCGCGGACGAGCCGGGCGGGCACGCGGTGATGATCGACGCCGGCGGCCCGGTAGAGCCGCTGCTCGACTACCTGAAGCGCGGCCAGCTCACGCTGACTCACATCCTGCTCACCCACCACCATCACGACCACGTGTCAGAGGTTTCGCGGGTGCTCGAGCGCCATCCCGGGACGCCGGTGCTGATCCACGAGCTCGAACGCGATCGCGTGCCGACAGCCACCGGCACGATGGCCCCTGGTGAGACGATCGAGACCGGCGCCCTGACGATCGAGCCGATCCACACGCCCGGCCACACCGCCGGGATGCTGTCGCTGCTCGTCGGCGGCACCGACGTGTTCACGGGCGACACGCTGTTCAAGGGATCGGTCGGTGGCGTGCACGCTCCGGGCAGCTCGGGGTACGCCGACCTGCGGTCCTCGATCATGGACAAGCTTTTGGCGCTCCCGGCGGACACCCGCATCCACCCCGGTCACACCGACCCGACGACGGTCGCCGACGAGCTCGAGCACAACCGGTTCGTGCGAATCTGGCGGGGCGTCGACCCGGAGGGGTCCGAGCCGTGCATCGCGCTCGGCGACCCGGCCACGCTGATCCTGCTCGGCGACGACTACGACGGCGGCCACAAGGCCTGGGTGCGGTGGCCGGACGGCTCAGACGACATCGTTCCGGGGTCGCGCGTGGAGCGCGGTAGGTAGCGAGCTAGCATCTAGCCACGTGGCGAAGGACAAGATCCCCACCTCACGCGTGGGGCGTACCGCGAGGATCGGGGGGCTGGCCGCGGGGCAGGCGATCCGGCAGGCGGGCACCCGCGCGGCGAACGTAACCCGCAACGAGGAGGGGCGGAAGGTCGCGCTCGAAAAGCGCCAGATCGAGGCGGCCGAGCAGATCGTGACCGCGCTCGGGACGATGAAGGGTGCCGCGATGAAGCTCGGGCAGGTGCTGTCGTTCCTCGACGTCGGCATCGTGCCCGACGAGTACCGCGAGGAGTTCCAGCACAAGCTCGCCGCGCTCCGCGACGCCGCGCCGAACGTCGCCTTCAAGGACATGCGCAAGGTGATCGAGGAGGAGCTCGACGAGCCGCTCAAGGAGGTGTTCGCCGCGTTCGACGAGGAGCCGGTGGCGGCGGCGTCGATCGGCCAGGTGTACCGGGCGCGACTCCACGACGGCCGCGAGGTCGCGGTCAAGGTCCAGTATCCGGGCGTCGCCGCCGCGGTCCGGGCGGACATGCAGAACCTCGGGCTGATTCTGCGCCTGGCCAAGCGGATCGCGCCCGGCCTCGATCCGCAGTCGATCGGGCGGGAGATCTCGGAGCGTATCCACGACGAGCTCGACTACGAGCTCGAGGCCCAGAACCAGCGGACCCTGGCGCGGATCTTCCGCGGACACCCGTTCATCGTGATCCCCGAGGTCGTGACCTCGCTGTCGCGCGAGCGGGTGCTGGTCTCAGAGTTCATCTCGGGCACCGGGTTCGAGGACCTCAAGAGCTACCCCCACGAGGAGCGCGACCGGATCGGCGAGATCTTGTTCCGCTTCTACTTCGGCTGCCTTTACCGCCACCACCAGTTCTCCGGCGACCCCCACCCCGGCAACTCGATGCTGCTCGACGACGGCCGCATGGTGTTCTACGACTTCGGCCTGTTCAAGCGGATGCCACCCGGCGCGGTCGAGCTCGAGATCCAGGTGGCGCGCGCGATCATCGAGGGCGATACCGACACGATCATGCAGCTCGGCTCGGAGGTCGGCTTCTTCCCCGAGCCCGACAAGTTCGACCCGCAGCGGGTGCTCGCCCACTTCCGCGCCGCGACCTCGTGGTACACGGTCGACCAGTACACGGAGCTGACCCCCGACTACGCGACCCAGGTGCTGATCGACATGAGCGATCCGCGCTCTGAGTACTTCGGCCAGCTCCGCCACGAGTCCGCGCCACCGGACCACATCTTCGGGCGGCGGATGGAGGTGCTCACGCTCGCGGTGCTGTCGCAGCTACACGCGCGCGGGAACTTCCACCGGATCGCGCGCGAGTGGTTCTACGACGACCCGCCGGCGACGGAGCTGGGCGAGCTCGAGGCCGAGTTTTACGGCCGCGCGGCGGCTTAAGGGCGCCGCTGCGAAGCAGCCCCTGGGGAATTCGGCGCCGGAACGCGTCGCTTAGCGGAACGGGTGGACGCCGGATTTCCCCTAAACGCGCTGTATCTGCATCAGGCTCGTCGTACCCGGGCGGCCGCTCGGCAACCCCGCGGTGATCCCGACGCGCGCCCCCGGCTTGACCCAGCCGAGCTCGACCACCCGACGCGCGGAATCCGCGATCAGGGCCTCGGTGACCTCGTGCCGGCGCATCGACGCGGCCTCCACGCCCCACATCAGGCTGCAACGCCGCACTGTCTCCTTGCCCGGCGACAGCGCGTATATCGGGACCTGGGGGCGGTGGGCTGAGATCAGGCGGGCCGAGCGCCCCGACAGGGTCGGCACGACCAGCGCCGCGAGGTGGAGGTCGCGCGCGGCGGCGCACATGCTGTAGGCGATGGTGTACGCCGGATCGCGGGCGTCGCGGCGGACGCGCTCCTCGTTCCAGGTCCGGTACGGGAGCGTGTGCTCGGTTCGCTCGGCGATCGAGGCCATCATCGCCACCGCGCCAACCGGATAGGAACCGATCGCGGTCTCCTGCGAGAGCATCACCGCGTCGGTGCCGTCAAGGATCGCGTTGGCGACGTCGGTGGCCTCGGCGCGGGTCGGGCGCGACGAGTTCACCATCGAATCGAGCATCTGCGTGGCAGTGATCGAGGGGCGGGCGAGCTTGCCGGCGATCCGCAGTAGCTGCTTCTGGACGATCGGGACGTCCTCGATCGGCAGCTCGATGCCGAGGTCACCGCGCGCCACCATCACGCAGTCCGCGGCGCGGATGATCTCCTCGGCGGAGTCGACCGCCTGCGGCTTCTCGATCTTGGCGATCAGCGGCAGACGGGTGTGCCGGCGTACGAACGTGACGTCCTCGGCGGTGCGAACGAACGACAGCGCGACCAGATCGACGCCGATCGACTCGCCGAAGCGGAGCATGTCGAGGTCCTCCTCGGGCACGGCCGCGAGCCCGCGGGTCGAGCCCGGGATGTTGAGCCCCTGACGGGAGGCGACCGAGCCGCCGATCTCGACCGCGGTCTCGACCTCGCCGTCGCCCTCGCGGATCTTCGTCACGCGCAGCCGGATCGCGCCGTCGGCGAGGTAGATCACGTCGTCGGGATCGACGGCGCCCGCGAGCCCCTTCCAGCTGACCGACATGACCTCGCCGTCGCCGGGCTCGCTCGAGCCGCAGACGAGCACGAGCTTCTCGCCCGGCTTGAGCTCGGCGATGTCGTCCTTTAGCGCACCGATGCGGAGCTTCGGGCCGGGTAGATCCTGGAGGATCGCGACCTGCTTGCCCGCCGCGGCGGCGGCCCTGCGCACAAGCTCCGCGTTCTCGGCGTGGATCTCGCGGTTGCCGTGGGAGAAGTTCAGGCGCGCGACGTCCATGCCGGCTTCGGCCATGCGCGTGAGCGTCTCGAGATCGCGAGACGCCGGTCCGATAGTGGCGACGATCTTGGTCCTGCGCATGTCAGTGGCGGAAGCTACTGCACGCGGCCGTCCGGCTCGTTGCCGCGTCGTTAGACGCCGATTGGATCGCCGTCGGCCGTCAACCGGCCGCCGACGCGGAGATCGCAGATCAGATCCCAGTGCAGGGCTGAGACGTTCAGTCCGCCGGTCTCCGGGTAGGAGCGGCCGAGCGCGAGGTGGACCGTCCCGGCCATCTTCTCGTCGAGCAGGATCGACCCGGTGGCGCGGTCGATGCCGGCGTTGGTGCCGATTCCAAGCTCGCCGAGAAACAGGGCGCCCGGGTCGGTCGCGAGCGCGGCGTCGAGGTAGTCCTGGCCGCGTGCCGCGGTGGCGCTCACGACCTTCCCGTTCTCGAACGTGACGGTCACGTCCTCGACGAGCACGCCACGCGGGCTCGAGGGGATCGTGAACCGGATGGTCCCGTTGGCCGAATCCTCGAGCGGTCCGGTGAACACCTCGCCGCTCGGCATGTTGCGCCTGCCGTCGGAGTTGATCCAGGTGCGGCCCTCGACCCGCAGGCGCAGGTCGGTCCCGTCCGCCTCGATCCGGATCTCGCGCGCCTCGCTGAGGCGCTCGACCAGCTTCGCCTGGCGATCGGACAGCTCGCGCCAGGCCGCGACAGGGTCCGGACGGTCGAGGAACAGGGCACCGTTGACGAACGTGGCGTAGTCGTCGTCGCTCATCCCCGCCTCCTGGGCCAGCGCCGGCGTCGGCCACAGCGTGCCGCACCAGCGCTTACCCATCCGCGCCTCCTGGATCGGCGACCGGGCGCGCGCGGCGCGCGTGAGCACTCCCGGGTCGACGTCGGCGAGAGCCCGGGTGTTCTCGGGTGCGTCGATCCGGAGGTATGCGTCGATCCGTTCCATCTCGGCCAGCTCCTGCGGCGGGAACGCGTCGAGCAGCTCGTCGGACGCGAGCTTGTAGAAGTCCTCGGCCACTCCCGGGATCGCGATGCGCAGCCCCGGCGCCCACCCCCCGCGGGCGATCACGGCGCGGTGCAACGCACGGAGCACCGGTGCCGCCTGCGGCGTCGAGAACACGAGCACGTAGTCGCGCTCGCGGACGCGCAGGCACCAATCGCACAGCAGGTCGGCGAAGGCGTCGGGATCGGGGAGGGTCATGGTGCCTGGAGCTCGGGGAAGTGCTCGGCGACGTGCTCGCGGAGAGTGTCTCGGACGAATCGCCGCTCGTCGTTCGTGGCCATTCGGTAGCGCCCGAGCAGCTCCTTCTGCCGCGTGATCTCGAGTCCCGAGATCGTCCATGACACGGCGAGCCGTTCGAACAGCAGCTCGGTCGCCCGCTGCCACGCGTCCTCGCGCTCGAGGCCGCCGGCGAGGACGTCGGCGTACTGGCGGCGGGATCCGGGCGTGAGCGAGCCGCGGAGCGTGAGGACGTTCCCCTCGGCGTCGCGGTACTCGGAGTTCGGGGCGGCGAGCTTCTCGGGTCGCTTGCGGTCGCGTTTGGCCACGGTCGGCCTATGGCGCCGGTGCGTCGGCGGCGCCGGCGAGGTGGGCGGCGACGTCGCCGGTTACGGGGTCGGCGTGGCCGGCCCACACTGCCGCCGGGTCGAGCGCCCCGAGCTTGCGGATCGAGGCGCGCGCCTGCTCGGTGTCCTGGTTGAAGGCCGGATGCGGGACGTGTGCCGGCTGCCGGCGCCCTGACTGCGGATCGAGCGTGTAGATGGTGTCCGAGACCAGCGCGAGACGATCGGACTCGCGGAACAGCCCGATCAGCCCGGGCGCGTGGCCCGGGAGGTGAATGACGGTGAAGCCCGCGACCACGTCGCCTTCGTCGAGCGTGCCGGCGATCGCGACGGGACCTCCGTCCCAGGTCGGGAACAGCCGCCACAGCACGGTGCGGCCGCGGGGGTCGAGCTTCGCGCGGTCCCAGTAGTTCCTGTAGGGGGACGCCGACTCGGCGGCCGCCAGTTCGCCCTGGTGGCAGTAGGCGGGCGCGTTCAGCGCCGGGGCAGCGCCGCGGTGATCGGCGTCGGCGTGGCCGAGCACGATCCGCTTGATCCCGCCGAGGCGCGCGGTGGCGGCGGCCAGCGGCGCGGCCATGTCCGAGACGCCGCAGTCGAACACCGTGACGCCGTCGCCGTCCTCGATCAGGTACACGTTCATCGTCTTCGGGATGCCGCCGCGGACGAGCCATACGCCCTCGGCGATGCGCTGGGGATCGGATCCCTGGATCCATGACCGCGCCCGGGTGCGCGCGTTGGCGAGCTTGGTCAGGTTTTGCTCGGCGCGCGAGCCGGCTGGCGGGAGCAGCCCGAGTTGGCGCGCCACGTCGCCGCTGTCGAGGTAGGCGTCAAGGCCTTCGATCTCGCCCTCGCCGTTCACGGTGAGGACGTCACAGCCCTCCATCTCGAGGCGCGCGCCGTTGGCTTGGAAGCCCTGGAAGGCGCCCGGGCCGGCGAACGTGCCGCGCGCCCGCCAGCGCACGGCCGCGCGGCCATCGGCGGCGGTCACATCGAGCACCTCGTAATCGAGGTCGGGGAACGCGCCGAACAGCTCGCCGAGGAAGGCGCGGATGTCCGCGGGCGCGGTCATCTCGCGCTGCCCGACGACGCGCTCGACCCCGCCGGGCGCCCAGAAGGCGAGCGCTCCGTCGATGTCGTGCGCGGCGATCGACTCGAAGTAACGCGTGGCGACGTCGGCGCTGGACATCCGGGCGCCGAGTCTAGGTCGGCAAGGAATATCGTGCGCGGGCATGCCGCGCAGACAGGAGCTCGGCCGTGGTGAGCGGGTCATACCCGGACTGTGGCGGTTGCGCCTGCCGCTGCCGCTGCCCGGCGTGCCGCACTGCAACGCGTGGGCGATCGCGGCCGGGGACGGCGTGGTGCTGGTCGATACCGGTATGCACGAGCCGGGATCGATGGCGGAACTCGAGCGGGCGATGGCCCAGGTGGGGCTGGGCGTCGACCAGGTACGGCTGCTCGTCTGCACCCACGCCCACATCGATCACTGGGGACAGGCGGCGACGATCCGCGACCTGGCCGGGTGCGAGTTCTGGCTGCACCCGAACCACCGGCACGGCTTTGCGACCGCCACCGATCCCGAGCTCGCGCTCGCGCGGCGCGTCGAGATCGGTCGCCAGAGCGGCGTGCCCGAAGCCGTGCTGCGGCAGTACGCCGAGCGCTCGCGGGGGATGGCCTCCGGAATCGCGCGCGTGGTCGAGCCCGACCGGTCGCTGGTGAACGGGGTCGAGATCGAAACTGACCTGGGCACCTGGACGGCAGTCGAGACACCGGGCCATGCCCCGTCGCACGTGTGCCTGTTCCAGGCCGAGCGGCGGCTTCTGATCTCGGGGGATCACCTGCTCGGGCGCATCTCGCTGTACTTCGACTTCGGCTGGACGCCCGACCCGATCGGCGAGTTCCTGAGCTCGCTGGACGTGGCCGACGAGCTGGGCGCGCGCTTGGCTCTGTCCGGCCACGGCAAGCCTTTCATCGACGTTCATGGCCACGTCGAGGCCAATCGCAGCCTCGTGCGGGAACGGCTCGATCTAGCGGTTGCAGCCGTGCGGCACGAGCCCAAGCCCGCGATCGAGATCGCCGCGAACGTGTTCGGCCCGGAGGTGATCGGAGCCGCGCTGGGGTGGCGGCTGCAGGAAACGCTCTGCTACCTGCGCCACCTCGAGGTCCAGGGTCTGGTCTTCAGCGAATCGGAGGGCGACCTGGCCCGTTGGGGAGTCGCGCCGAATTAAACCTTGACACAATCTTGTCAAGGTTGGTATCGTGCCGCACCATGCTGATCGATCAGATACTCGCCACCGCCGATCACCCCGTCTTCTCGTTCGAGTTCTTCCCTCCGAAGACGGACGAAGGCGAGCAGAACCTCCGCGCAGCGCTGAGCGCCCTACGCGAGCTCGAACCGGATTTTGTGTCCGTCACCTACGGCGCGGCCGGCTCGACCCGCGGGCTGACGCTCGAGCTCACAAAGTGGATCAAGCAGGAGCTCGGGATCGAGGCGATGGCGCATCTGAGCTGCGTCGGCGCCACGCGCGACGAGCTGTGCGTGATCCTGGACAGCCTCGCCGACGCGGGGATCGAGAACGTGCTCGCGCTGCGCGGGGACCCGCCTCGCGGGCAGACCGCCTGGGAGCCGCATCCGGGTGGGCTGCGCTACTCGAGCGAGCTCACGGCGCTGATCGCCGAGCGGTATCCGATGAACGTCGGCGCCGCGTGCTTTCCGGAGGTCCATCCCGAGGCGGCCGACCTCGAGAGCGATCTGCGCTTCCTCAAGCAGAAGGTGGAAGCGGGCGCCTCGTTCCTGATCACCCAGCTGTTCTTCGACAACGAGCTCTACTTCCGGTTCGTCGATGAGGCGCGTGCGGCCGGGATCGACGTCCCGATCCTCCCGGGGATCATGCCGATCACCGACGTTGCCCAGATCAAGACGATCACCGGCATGTGCGGCGCCCACATCCCTGAGGCGCTGCTCCGTCAGCTCGAAGCCCGGGCCCCGTTCCCCAGCGAGGTGCTCCAGCTCGGGGTTTCGTACGCGACGCTGCAGTGCGCCGAGTTGCTGGCGCGCGGCGCCCCGGGGATCCACTTCTACACGCTGAACCGGTCCCCGGCCACGCGCGCGATCCTCGCCGCGCTGCGGCTGCTGCGGCCCTGGGTGCGCCGGGAAGTAGTTAGGACGGCGGAGTGATGTCCAGAGCGTGGGCGAGCCTCGGCTCGCCGTCAAGCTCGTAGCGCACGTCGATCTCGTCGTTGCGCTTGTAGGTTCCGATCCCCCAGAAGCCGAGGAACCAGGCCCAGCCGCTGAGCTTCTGGCGCACGAGCTCGCGCTCGAACAGGAGCTCACCGGACGCGATCCGGTAGTCGACCCCGAGTTCCTGGCGTACGCCGTTGACGTAGACCTCGAACGGCGAGCGGACCCCGGGCGGAAGCTTGACGCGCCAGTACTTCATCGCAGGACGCCGGCGACCTTCGGCAGCCTGAGGCGCCAGTGCTTCATCGCAGGTCGCTTGGGATCAGCGACATGATCACGACGTTGACGCCCTTGCCGCGCTGGCGCAGGTACTCGCGCAGCGTCCCCTCGGGGACGAACTGCGCCGCCTTCGCCGTCCGCAGCATCGGCGCATTGCCGGGCTCGACGAACAGCTCGACGCGGGCCAGTCCGCAGGCCCCGAGCAGCCACTCGCCGGCGAGCTTGAGCGCCCGCGGCGCAAGCCCGCGACCGCGCACCTGCGGCGTCAGCCAGATCCCGATCTCAGCCCGGGACTGATCCCAGTCGACCGGGTGCACGCGGATCTGCCCGCGGCACGTGTCCGAACCCGACTCGACCACGGTGAGCGTCGCTCGCTCGCCGGCCATCCGCTCGAGCGCCTCGCGCTCGGCCGCGCGCCCGAGCTCGGCCCCGCTCGGTGGGCGGTCCTCGCCGATCAGCAGGTGCAGGCGCGGGTCATCCTGGTGGGCGATCAGGATCTCGGGGATGTCGCGCTCGGCGTAGTCGCGCAGCGCGACGTCCCCATCCATCAGCGGCTCGGACAGGACAGGGAACGACCTCATGTCGGGCGCAAGGTGGACATCCCGTCGTCGGAAGCGGACCGTACCCTGTCTGGCCGTGGAACCGGTCGTCTACCAGGTGCGGCGCTCCGATCGGGCGCGCCGAGTGCGCGTCACGGTCGATCCTACCCGCGGGATCGAGGTCGTGCTGCCGCGCCGAGCGGCGGCGCGCGAGGCGGCCGCCGCGGTCCGCGAGCTCAGGCCGTGGATCGAGCGTCGGGTCGCGGAGATCGAGGGCGCGCGCGCGGCGGTCGCGGCGCGTGGCGAGACCGTCCCGTATCTGGGGCGAACGCTGGCTTTGTCGGTCCAGGACGGACGCTCTCGAGTGACACGGCGTGGGGACGTGCTCGTGGTTCCGGATGGGGAGGCGCGCACCCCGGCGCTCGAGCGCTGGTATCGCCGGGCGGCTCGTGCCGAGATCGAGCCACGCCTGCAGCGGGCCTGCGCGCTGGCCGGCACGTCGTACTCGAGGCTGACGATCCGGGGGCAGCGGACTCGGTGGGCCAGTTGCTCGCGATCGGGGGCGATGAGCTTCAACTGGCGACTGCTGCTCGCACCGGAGCCCGTGCTCGACTACGTCGTCTGGCACGAGGTCTGCCATCTCGAGGTCATGGATCACTCGCCCCGGTTCTGGCGGCTGGTGGCGGCGCGCAGCCCGGGCTACCGCGAGCACGTGCGGTGGCTGAGGGCTAACGGCCCGACACTCGTGCTCTAACCGGACGGAAATGCGAGAGCGTTGCCCGGCCTTCCCGGCGCTGGTACGCTCGCGCTCGCGCTTTCGGGCTCGAGAACTTTCGGGACGGACGCACGGACGCACGGCGAACGAGCGACGCACACGGGGTGGCGACCGGAGTGAAAACGTTGTTTGCGGACAACAAATGCCGGACCGAGGACCTCGCCAGACGCTTTCGCGCCTGCGACCCCCTGCGAGGTCTGAGGTCTCGGTCCGGTCGGCCCTCGCGCCTGCCTGCCGGTCTATCGCGTGCGCGAGGAAGCGCCGCTGGTTCGTGAGGCTTGCCTGCGGCTGCCTTGTTAGGTAACCTACCAATCTGTAAACTTAGCGTCAAGTTCCGGCGGCAACCGGCCGCTGGTGAGGGCGGTACTCTCCCCGAGGCAGAAGAGGACATTGGATGACCGCGCCAAGCAGCAAACCGTTCGGAGAATCGCTTCGCTCGCTGATGGATGAGCGCTCCCTCACCTATCGCGGCCTGGCCGAAGCGACCCGCAAGCTCGATGGCAAGGGCATCACCCACGCCCACATCAACATGCTCGCGAATGGGCACGACAAGCCGTCGATGCGCGCGATGGAATTGATCGCAGCCGCGTGCGGCGTCGACCCCGACTACTTCGCCGAGTATCGCCTGGCGGCCGCGATGCGCGAGCTCGACCCCGCCGAAGTGGGGCTCGAGCAGGCGCTCGAGAACCTCAACGCTCGGCTCGGCGCGCGACGAACGTCCGGCGCCAGAGGACGCCCATCGCAGCTGCACCAAGCACAATCTCGTCCCACGGGGTAGACAGGGGATCGAGCGGCGGCAGCGCGATCAGGAACGCGACCGCCCACACAACCCACGTGGTCTGGACGCCCTTGCGGGTGACCTCGGGGTAGCGCCAGAGCATCGTGGCGAGGCGGTCGGAGAAGAAGCCGAGCTCGTCCTTGTCGCCCAGCAGCTTGGCCGCCGCCGACAGCGACGCGAGCGCCAAAACGAACGCGAGGTAGCCGAGCGGCCGGACGAGCAAGCGCAGCACTTGGATGATGGGACTCAAATCGGGCGTGGACATCGGTGTGAAAGATATCTCACGATTCGAGCAACGCCCCGCGAAGCACTGAAATTGCGTCCTCGCCCTGTGGCGGCTCGAGGGCCTTGCGCTTGAGGCGGCCGAGGTAGGCCTCGAGCGATCCGTCTCCGTGCACGTCGATCCCGGCGTGGACCTTGGCGAGCCGTTTTTGGGGACCAGCGAGCTCGACCCTGGCCGTGACCTGCTCGTCGGGCGTGTACCGCTTGAGCTGGGTTTTCGCCGGATCGCGGGCGGCCTCGTCGGCGAGGTCTTTGACGCGAGTCTTGAGTGCGTCCAAGGCCGCGTCGAGCGCGTCGAACCGCTGGTGCTCGACGCGCGCGTCGGCGCGGATCGTCAGCGTCCAGGTCTCGGTGGCCAGGTGATCTCTACCGCTTGTCCATCGGGACGTAGTCGCGCCCGCGTGCGCCCGTGTAGATCTGACGCGGCCGGGCGATCTTCTGCTCCTTGTCGTCGATCATCTCGAGCCACTGGGCGATCCAGCCGCTGGTGCGCCCGATCGCGAACAGCACCGGGAACATCTCCATCGGCATCCCGAGGGCCTCGTAGATCAGCCCCGAATAGAAGTCGACGTTCGGGTAGAGCTTGCGGTCGATGAAGTACTCGTCCTCGAGCGCGATCTTCTCGAGCTCGAGCGCGATGTCGAGGAGCGGGTTGGTCCCGGTCACCTCGAGCACCTCGTCGACGGCCTTCTTGATGATCTTGGCGCGCGGGTCGTAGTTCTTGTAGACCCGGTGGCCGAAGCCCATCAGGCGCTCCTGGCCCTCCTTGACGCCCTTGATGAAGTCGGGGATGTTGTCCTTGGTCTCGATCCGGCGGAGCATCCGCAGCGCCGCCTCGTTGGCGCCGCCGTGGAGCGGGCCGTACAGCGCGGCCACGCCCGCGGCGACCGCCGAGTACGGGTCGACCTGGGAGGAGCCGACGCCGCGCACGGCGCTCGTCGAGCAGTTCTGCTCGTGGTCGGCGTGGAGGATGAACAGGACGTCGAGCGCGTGCTCGAGCCGCGGATCGGGCTCGTAGCGGATCTCGGTCATCTTGTAGATCATCGAGAGGAAGTTGCCCGGATAAGACAGCTCGTTGTCCGGATAAACGTACGGCTTGCCCTGGTTGTGGCGGAACGCGAACGCCGCCAGCGTCGGCATCTTGGCCAGCAGCCGGATCACCTGGATGTACCGGATGTCGTGGTCGTGGATCTGGCTCGCCTCGGGATAGAACGTCGACAGCGCGCCGACCGACGCGAGCAGCATCCCCATCGGGTGCGCGTCGTACCGGAAGCCCTGCATGAACTCCTTGACGTTCTCGTGCACGAACGTGTGGATCGTGATGTGGTGGACCCACTCGTCGAGCTGCAGCTGGGTGGGAAGCTCTCCGTGAACCAGCAGGTATGCGACCTCGAGGTAGCTCGACTGCTCGGCGAGTTGCTCGATCGGGTAGCCACGGTACTCGAGGATCCCCTTCTCCCCGTCGATGTACGTAATCGCGGAGCGACACGAGGCGGTCGCCATGAACGCCGGGTCGTAGGACAGCAAGCCGAAGTCATCCTCGTCGACCTTGATGTTGCGAAGCTCCGTGGCGCGGATCGTCCCGTCTTCGATCGGAATCTCGTATTGCTTGCCGGTTCGGTTGTCGGTGACCGTCAGGGTCTCTCGCGCCGTCACTGCGCCGGCGCCGTCTAGTTGCTGCGTCTCAGTCGTCATGGCGCTCCTCTCGCGCGGTTTCCGGGGGGCCGGGTCTTCCGGGCGCCGGATGTTCCGGGCCGGAGCCGAGCGCACTGCCGACATTCAATTTAGTACCCATGTCGTGCCGACGGGACGCTAGCCGCCAACGTATATGAACGCCGTCTGGTTTGGGCTGTGTCCGGGGCTGTGTCCGGGCGCCGCGTCGGCTACTTCGGGAAGGCGCTCGTCAGCACGGCGGCGGCCATCGCCGCGACCATCAGCACGAAGCTGACGGCCATTACGCCGCGCGCCCCGCGCGCGCTGCCCGGGAACGCCGGTCGCGTGAGGCCGACCGCGGCCAGGCTGAGCGCCCAGATCACGAGCAGCCCACCGGCGATGTAGAACGGGACCTTCGAAGGCTCGCTGGCGGCAACGATCAGCGTGACCACGGCCGCGAGCCTACTCGATGCGGCTCGGGGGCGGGGCGCCGGCGGGCCTGCCCTCGTAGCGGCTCTCGGTCGCGGCGCGTTGTCCCTGGTAATGGCTGCCGAGCTCGGGGCTCCCGTAGGGCCGAAGCGCCGGCCGGTCGAGCGCCATGAACGACAGCTGGGCGATCGGCAGCCCCGGATACAGCTTGATCGGAATGCGCGTGAGGTTGTTGAGCTCGAGCGTCAGGGTTCCCTTCCAGCCCGGGTCGCAGAAGCCGGCGGTGGCGTGAACGATCAGCCCTAGCCGTCCGATGCTTGATTTGCCTTCGATCCGGGCGACGATGTCGTCGGGCAGCTCGACCCATTCGAGCGTCCGGCCGAGGCAGAACTCGCCGGGGTGGATGACGAACGACTCGTCGGTCTGGATGACCACCTCCTCGGTGAGCCCCGCGGGAGGCTCGCGCAGGTCGATCGCCGAGGCGCGGTGGTTGTGGAACACGCGAAACGAGTCGCCGAGGCGCAGGTCGACACTAGCCGGCTGGACGAGGCCGGGGTCCCACGGATCGATTCTGATCCGGCCGGTGTCGACCAGCTCCACGATCGTCGCGTCGGACAGGACAGACGCCAGTGCACTCATCGCCCGCAAGTCTGCCAGCGCGGGGAGATGTCCGGCTTGTCTAGCGCTCGACCGTGCGGGTCCGCGCCCGCGCGGTCCGCACCCGCGGTGGCGAGGACGGCGCCGGATCGCCGTGCGGCCCGCGGCGCGGATGGCGCGGGAACGGCTTGCGCGGGTGGGTCGGATGGCGCTTGATGCCGCCGTCGTCGTCGCGCGAGGACGACTCGTCGGGCTCTTGCTTGATCGCCCACCAGACGATGTAGATCAGCCCGACGAGAGGGATCTTCAGGGCGAACATCAACCAGATGATTCCCCAAGTCACGGGAGCCGATGCTACCGAGATCCGCCGGGGATTTCACCCCGAGCCGGGCCGTCGGCGCGGGCCCGTCCGCACAGAGACCTTGCACGAAACGCATTAAGGTGCCGGACGTGTCGCTTGCTCGACTTCGCCTGATTTCGCTCGCCGGCGGGGTGCTGATACTCGTGCTGGTTGTCGTGCTGTCGTTGCTGGCCCGTTTCGACATCAAGCGCCTCCCGAATGCGAGCGCCCAGGTGCCCGCCCCGCTCGCGATCGGCACCGAGCTCCAGGTTCCCCGCCCGGTCCCGTCCGTGCCGCTCATCGACGCAAACGGCAAGCCGTTCCGGCTGAGCCAGTGGCATGGCAAGTGGGTGATTCTCGCGCCGTCGATGACGCTGTGCCACGAGGTCTGCCCGCTCACCACCGGGGCACTGATGGAGCTGGTCAACGACGTGCGCCTGGCCGGCCTGTCGCGTCAGGTCGTAATCGCCGAGGCGACCGTCGATCCGTGGCGCGACAGTCCGTTCCGGCTGCGCGCCTACCAAAAGCTCACCGGCGCCAATTTCCAGATGCT
Organism: uncultured Solirubrobacterales bacterium; assembly: GCA_963822855.1. Classification (GTDB taxonomy): domain Bacteria; phylum Actinomycetota; class Thermoleophilia; order Solirubrobacterales; family Solirubrobacteraceae; genus Palsa-465. The sequence goes on from CAWGJE010000019.1 coordinate 167,629, forward strand.
CACCGGCACGCAGTCGGAGATAAAGCGGCTCTGGAAGTTCTTCGGCGTCTACTACGCTCGCGTTCCCCAGGGCAAGCCGCCCGACCTCGACTGGCTCACCCATAAGCCCGAGACGTTCGACGTGCAGCACACCGACGCGGTCTTCTTCATCGATCCGGCCGGTCAGGAGCGGATCATCGACGAGGGCATGCCCGAGGTCGACGGTCAGCTGTCACCGGTGCTGAAGCGGCTCTTGAGTGCCCAGGGACTCCAGAACCTCGAGCACCCGCAGCTCCCGTGGACCGCCAGCCAGGCGCTCGACGATCTGTACTTCCTGATGAACCGGAACGTCCCCGCGAGCGCCGTGCCGAAGGTCACGGCGCCGACCGCGGCCGACGCGGCGCGCGTGCTCGCGGGGTCGCCGGGGTCGCTCGCCGCGCTGCACGCTCAGGCCGGCCAGCTGCTCACCTCGTCCTCGGCCGGCACGCTTGCCGACCGGCTGCGCTCGCTGCGGGGCTATCCGGTCGTGCTGAACGCGTGGGCTTCCTGGTGCCCGGCGTGCCGGGCGGAGTTCTCGCTCCTGGGCGCGGCGTCGGCGCAGTTCGGACGCAAGGTCGCGTTCCTGGGGGCGGACGCGAACGACTCGGCGGGCGACGCGCGGTCGTTCCTCTCGCACCACGCGGTGAGCTATCCGAGCTACTCGGTGGCGTCGAGCGACCTTTCCTCGCTCGCGGTCCTCGAGGGGATGCCGACGACGATCTTCGTCAATGCCGCCGGCAACGTCGTGTTCGTCCACACCGGCGAGTACGACACCGCGGCGGCACTCGACAACGACATCGACCACTACGCGCTCGGGCGCAAAGCCGAGTAGGGATCGGTGGCGACGCGCGGGGGCAACGAGGGCTCGACCCATTGCTGGCGCCGCTGAGCGAGGACGCGCGCGCTCAGCTACGCGAGTTGCTGCTGAAGCTCGCGTTCGCCAGCGGCGAGCTCACTTCCCCGCCCGCCTGAGTCCGACGCGGGCCGCGCCGCGAGCGCGGATCCGATCGCGAGCAACGTCCACGTGATCGGGTCCTCGAGGAAGTCGGCGTACAGCAGCGTGTGGAACAGCAGCGCCAGGAACGCCGCGGCGATCGCCACGCGAGTGGGATCCGAGCGGCACCGCCGGAACAGCACGACCAGCGCGGCGAGGACGAGCCCGAGGTAGACGAGCTCGCCGATCAGCCCCTGCTCGGCTGCGATCGTCACCGGGATCGTGTGCGACGCGGACGTCGTTTCCCCGATCGCGTGATGGCGGGCAGCGAACTCGGTCTCGAACGACCCCGATCCGTAGCCCCACAGGGGCCGCTGCTTGAACAGATCGAGGCCTCCGGTGACGAGGCCCGGCCGGCCGCTCGAGGCGCCGTTGAGTCCCTGGTTGAGGCCGAACGTCGTTGGCGTGATCGCGATCACCGCCGCCACGAGCGCGACCACTCCGGCGGCAATGAACACCGCCCGACCCACCCTCCAGCGGACGGCTGCCAGCGTTCCGAGGCCGACGAGGAGCGCCCCGATCGCCGACCGCGACAGGGTCAGCAGCAGCGCGACCCACAGGATCGCGAGCACCGCGCCTGTGACCAGCACGGTCCGTTGCCGGCGCGCGTACAGGACCACCGACGCCAGCAGGATCATCACCAGCGCGAGGAACCGCCCGAAGATGTTCGGATCGAAGAACACCGAGTTGACCGTGAAGTACGCGTGCAGCTGGTTGGCGGCGATCAGCTTCGGGTTCAGGAAGATCGTCTTGGTCTCGTACTCGACGAACCCGACCACGGCGAACAGCACCGCCAGCCCGGCGAGCAGCGCGAGGCAGCTCCGCGTCAGCCGCTGCGTCCAGTCGAGCCGGCGTAGCAGGCAGTAGGCGAGCGCGAACGGCACGTAGAAGAACACCACCTGCTGCAAGGCGGTCGTGAACTTCGGCGAGTACGCCGCCTGGAGCGCGTACAGGACCACGTAGCCGGCGAGCAGCCACTCAAGCCAGCGGATGGGGCCATCGCGAGGCGGCGTCGCGGCTTCCGGCGACGCCCGTCCTCGCAACGTGGTCACGATGAACGCCACTGCGCCGGCCGCGACCACGAAGTAGAGCGGCACGAGCAGGTTCGAGGTCACGCCGCCGGCCGAGATCGGGATCCGGAACGGGAGCGCGACGATCACCGCGCCGGCGAGCACCTCCGGGCGCTTGGCGACGAGCACCGCCGCGGCCGCCACCGCCGCGAGTGCGATCAGCGCGCCGACCGCGGCCACGAGCGGGTGGCGATGGACGATCCCGAGTTGCGGCGAGTGCCAGATGTCCCCGAGCAGCAGGATGGGGGCGAGCACGAGCGCCCCGAGCATCGCCAGCGCCTGCACGCGCGCGTCACGGTGCAGCATGGCGACGGCCGCAAGCGCCGCGGCCACGACGATCCCTACCTTTGGCAGCGGTCCGCTGAGAGCTCCAATTACGAGCACGGTCGGAATGATCCTCTACCTTTGTCGGGCGCATGTCGTCTAAGAAGCTTCCAATTGCCCGGCGCCGCGGCCTCTGGCCGGCGCTCGGGCTCGTGCTCACCGCGGTGGCGGTGGCCGGCTGCGGTGGCGCGGTCAGGGTCCAGCCGACGACCCCGGCCGGCTCCGCGACGCTCGCCAGCCGAGGCACGATCGACAGTCCACTAACCGGTGTGCACAACCACCTCGGCTGCCTGCGCGCCGATCACCTGACGGTTCAGGTCCTCAGCCCGACGAAGCTCCAGGTCGGCGCCGCGCCGGCGGGTCCGACGGTCGTCTTCACGCCCACGGCGGGGGCCGCGCAAGCCCAGCAGATCGACGGAAACGCGCAGGGCGCCGAGGTGATCGGGCCCGCCCTGATGTATCCGAACCAGGGGTCGCCCGGGGAGTTGAGCCAGATCGAGGACTGCCTGGGGCAGGGCGTGCAGGGATAGGCGGCCTCTAGAATGCCCCGCGACGCCGGCGCCTGGTGCGCAGGCTCCTGTACGTATCTGCCGCTGCCGTGCGTAACTTGGCGAGCGCGGCACGAACCACATCTTCTCGGTCCACTTGTCTGTTCCCACTGCTGAGCTGACTGCGGCAACGTCGTCGACTGATGTCACGGCGCGTGGCCGCGCGCTGGCCGGCCGCATGTCCGGCTGGCGCCTGTACCCGTGGCTCGTCGGGGGCGCGCTCGTGATCGCCGCGCTGACGTTGCTGATCCCGTCGACCCCGAGCTACGACCCGTGGGCCTGGCTCGTCTGGGGCCACGAGATCGTGCACCTCGGCCTCCACACCACCGGTGGCCCCTCGTGGAAGCCGCTGCCGATGCTGTTCACGACGGTGTTCGCGCTGTTCGGCAAGGCGCAGCCCGACCTGTGGCTGATCATCGCGCGCACCGGCGCGATCGTGGCGGTGGCGATGGTGTTCAGGCTCGCCTGGCGCCTGACGCGCGACCTCGTCGCCGGGGTGGCCGAGCCGAAGGGGTCCGCGCGCTGGATGGGGCTGATCTCGCCAGTCCTCGCCGGCGTGATCGCGGCCGGCAGCCTCATCAACTCGGGCGGGTTCATATCCGACAACGCGCTCGGCTACTCGGAGGGCCTCGCGACCGCGCTGGCGCTGATCGCGGTCGACAGCTACATGGACGGGGCGCGCCAGCGAGCGTTCGTGTTCGGCTTCTTCGCCGCGCTCGACCGTCCCGAACTGTGGTTCTTCTGGGGCCCGTACGGTCTGTATCTGTTCTGGCGCGATCCAGGCGCGCGCAAGCTCGTTGTGGGCCTGTTCGCGCTGATCCCGGTGCTGTGGTTCCTCCCTGAGCTTTGGGGATCCGGACACCTGCTCCGCGGCGTCACCCGCGCCCAGCACCCGCGCGCCAACAGCGCCGCGTTCGCGAAGTGTCCGGTGTGCACGGTGTTCAAGAAAGAGGCCTGGCCGACCGTGCTCAACCGGGTCAAGATCCCGGGCATCATCGCGCTGTTCGTGGCCGCGGTTGGACTGTTTCGAAGCCGCGCCGCGTGGTGGCGGCACAGCGGCCCGGTCGACCGAGGGATCACGGCGCGGGCGTGGCTGCTCGGGCTTGGGCTGTTCGGCCTCGTGTGGTGGCTCGGGATCGCGTTCGAGACGCAGGCCGGGTTCTCGGGCAACAACCGCTACCTCGTGCTCGGAACCGCGCCGGTCGCGATCGCCGGCGGGGTCGCGTGGGGGTGGTTCTCGCGAACGCTCGCGGATTGGCTCCGCCGCCTCGGTGGGCTGATCGGCTCCGGCTTCCGGCGGCTGACCGCCCCGGCGTTCACCGTGTCCGCCGGCGTCGTGGTCGCGGTTGCGCTATTCCTCGCGGTGCCGCCGTGGATCGGTACGAACATCGTCAGCCTCCCCCGCACGCACCACGCGCTCATCTACCAGGCCCACCTGCGCGAGGACCTGACCGCAGCCGTCCAGAAGGCCGGCGGCAAGGACGCGCTGCTCGGATGCGGCAACGGCACGGTGATGACCGAAGGCTTCCAGGTGCCGATGGTCGCCTGGACGCTCGGCGTCCGCACGCTCCGGGTCGAGGCTGAGCCCGGCAACCTCGCGGGGCAGCCGTGGCCGGCCGTGATCCTCCAGACGCGCGCACAGTCGAAGTCGACGCTGCTGCCGACCCCGCAGCAGATCATTGCCTGGGAGCACGACGGCGCCAACTACAAGCTGATCGCGCACGTGCGGACGTTCCGGGTGTTCTCGACATGCGCGGGTAAGGTGACCTCGTAGTGGCCGTCAGCGCTCCCACGCGCGGGATACCCCGGGTCATCGACGTGCGCGAGCCGAAGCTGCTCCAGCGCGTACCGGTGTGGGCGAGCACGACCGCGATCCTGCTCATCCTCACGGCGTGTTCGGCGTACCTCCGGACTCGGTACATCACCGGGCAGTTCTGGGAGGACGAGGCGATCACCACCGGGATCGCGTCGCACTCGCTGAGCGCGATCCCGGGGATCATGCGCCACGACGGGTCGCCGCCGCTGTTCTATCTGCTGCTGCATGTGTGGATCAGCGTGTTCGGCGCCACCGAGGCGGCCACGCACTCGCTGTCGCTGTTGTTCGGGCTGCTCTGCATCCCCGCCGGCACGTGGGCCGCCTGGAGCCTGTTCGGACGGCGCGCCGGGCTTTACGCGGCCGTCCTGTTCGCGTTCAGCACGTTCCTCACCGCGTACGCGCAGGAGACGCGGATGTACGAGTTGATGGCGTTGCTCGGCATCCTCGAGACCGCCGCGTTCATCCACGGCTTCGTCTACCGGCGAAGGCCCTACCTGATCATGTTCGCGATCTGCCAGGCGCTGATGCTGTACACGCACGGGTGGGGCATCTTCTTCGGCGTCGGGACGGTGCTCGCGTTGATCCCGGTGTGGCGGGCGAGCGACGATCGGCGCGGGCTCGTGCGCGACGCGGTGCTCACGTACGTCGGCGCCGGGATCCTGTTCCTCCCGTGGCTTCCGAACTTCATCTACCAGGCCACGCACACCGGCGCCCCCTGGGCGCCGACGATCCGCTTCGGCGTACCCGTCCTGCTGTCGAGGGATCTGCTCGGCAGCGACCGTCTCACGGTGGCACTGCTGGTCGCGATCGTCATCGGACTCGCTCCGTTCTTCACCAGGCGCGGCCGGGGCACTCGCGAGGGAACGGTTATGTGGTCGATCATTTTCCTGCTGTTCGGGACGCTGATCGTGGCTTGGCTGGCTTCGCAGATCACGCCGGCATTCGTCGCCCGCTACATGGCCCCGGTCCTCGCGTCGATCCTGCTGCTGGCCGCGTGGGGCGCCGCCCGGTCGGGCGTCGTCGGGCTGGTGGCGATCGTGCTGTGCGTCGTCTTCGTGGTTCATCCCTCTTCCTACGCACCGCAGTTCAAGAGCGACATGCGCGACATCGGCGGCGAGATGAAGCCGCTGATCCACCAGAACACGCTCGTGGTCGACGCGCAGCCCGACTCGACCCCGCTGTCCTGGTACTACCTCCCGGCGGGCCTGCAGTACGCGACCGCGCTCGGGCCGGTGAAGGACCCGAGCTACATGGACTGGGTCTACGCGCTCAGGCGTCTACAGCACGCCAACCCGTCGGCGGTCCTCGATCCGCTGGTTGCTAGCCTCAAGCCCGGGCAGCAGTTGCTGTACATGCGACCGCTGACCGAGGGCGCGAACAACTGGAAGGCGCCCTGGACACGACTGGTCCGGCGCCGCGCCGCGCAGATGGGCCAGATCCTCCAGGACGACGTCAACAGCGGAGTGCTCAAACCGATAGCCACCGCGCCGCACAACTACCGCGGCGCCAGCATCCTTGCTTACTCCGCTGTGCTCTACGAGAAGGTTTCCTGAGATCCCGCGATGACCGATCCGACCTCGAAGCAGGAAGTTGTCGCCCAGGCCCCGGGCTCTGACATCACGCCGGAGCGTCCGGTCGTCGCCCTCGGGGGCGGACCGGCGGGCCTCACCGCCGGCTATCTGCTGGCCAAGCAGGGAAAGCCCGTGATCGTGCTCGAGTCGACCGACCAGGTCGGCGGGATCGCGCGCACCGACGTGCGTGAGGGCTACCGCTTCGACCTGGGCGGCCACCGCTTCTTCACCAAGGCCAAGGAGGTCGATGCTCTTTGGCACGAGATCCTCGCCGACGAGTTTCTCAGGCGGCCGCGCCAGAGCCGGATCTACTGGAACCACAAGTTCCTCGAATATCCGCTGCAGGGGATGGACGTGATCAAGAAGCTCGGGCCGGTCGACCTGACCAAGGCGCTCGTCTCGTACATGTGGGCCGCGGCTAGGCCCAAGGGCCGCGAGGACACGTTCGAGCAGTGGGTCACCAACCGGTTCGGCCGCTGGCTCTTCAACCAGTTCTTCAAGTCCTACACGGAGAAGGTGTGGGGGGTCTCGACGTCCGAGATCCGGGGCGAGTGGGCGGCGCAGCGGATCAAGGGGCTGTCGTTCTTCGCCGCGGCCAAGAACGCCTTCTTCGGCAACAGAGGCAACCAGATCAAGTCGCTGATCTCGGAGTTCAACTACCCCCGCTATGGACCGGGACAGATGTGGGAGAAGATGCGCGACGAGATTCGCGCCCACGGTGGCGAGGTCCGTCTGAACGCGCCGGTGACGCGGATCCGCTTCGACGGCAACCGTGTGGCCGAGGTCATCGCGGGCGGGGAGACGCTGACGCCCTCTTACGTGATCTCGTCGCTGCCGCTGCGGACGACGGTTGGGATCGCCGAGCCCGATGCGCCAGGCGACGTCCGAGACGCGGCGCGCGGGCTGCGCTACCGCGACTTCCTCACGGTGCTGCTCGTGATCGAGAACGAGGACGTGTTCCCCGACAACTGGATCTACATCCACGACCCGTCGGTGAAGGTTGGGCGAATCCAGAACTTCCGCTCCTGGAGCCCGTTCATGGTCCCCAACGACAAGGACGCGTCGATCGGCATGGAGTACTTCTGCTTCGAGGGGGATGAGCTCTGGAGCATGGGCGACGACAACCTCGTCGCGATGGCGACTCGCGAGATTCAGCAGCTCGGCCTGGCCCGGGCCGACAAGGTGAAGATGGGCTTCGTCGTGCGCGTCCACAAGGCATATCCGATGTACGACGCCGAATACGCCGACCGGGTGAAGACGATCCGTGGGTGGCTCGATCGGATCCCGAACCTGATCCAGGTCGGGCGCAACGGGCTGCACCGCTACAACAACTCAGACCACTCGATGCTGACTGCGATGCGCGCCGTCGACAACATCCTCACCGGTTCCCATAACGACATCTGGGCGGTCAACGCCGAGAGCGTGTACCACGAGGAGGACGTCCCGGACGAGCAACCCTACGTCGCCGCGCCCGACACGCCGGCGATGGAGCAACCGCTCGCGTAGGGCGGGTCCGTGCGAGTAGGGCGGGTTATTCGGAGCGGGCGGGGGTTGAGGTCGGTGCGTCGCGTGTTGCTCGCGGGCGTGGTCGCCGTGGCGGGGGCGGTCGCGGCGGTGGCGCTTGTCGGTCCGGTGGCGCTCACGCTGCCCGCGTCGGCCGGCGCCCAGACGACCAGTCCACTGAGCGGCGGCTTCCCGCAGCCTTCGGTTTCGATCCCGACGTCGACGACGGCCACGCCGACGATCCAGACAACCGCGACCGCCGGCGGCAGCAGCGGGCTCAGCGGCAGCTCCGCGATCATCATCGCGGTCGGCGCGATCGTGGTGCTCGGCGGGATCGCGATCTTCATCTGGCGCGACGCCCGCCGGCGCGCTCCGAAGGGCCACCGGCTCACGGCCCCAATCGACGCGGAGGGCAGGCGCGCCGGGTCCAAGGCGCGCCAGAAGCCGCGCAAGCTCAGCGCCGCGGAGAAGCGCCGGCGCAAGCGCGGCCGGGCACGGTAGTCGACGCTTCAGCTTGATCGCAGGTCGTCTCGGATCGCTCGCCTTGCCCGCAGGAGCTGGCGATCTACCGTCCGGCGCGTGCAGCCTTCGTGCGCGGCCATCTCGGTGTAGCTAAGCCCGAGGGCATGTAGCCACACGACCCGCTGCTGGCGTTCGGGCAGGGAGCGCACCTCTCGGATCCGCTCCTGGCGCTCGAATAGCTCCTCGGTCGTCACCGGCGCGACCGCGAGTGCGGACTCCGCATCGTCTCCGAGCCAGGCGTCGAGCGGCAGTTCGCGCCGGGCGCGACGGAGCAGCCTGAACGCCTCGTGCACGGCCGTCCGCGCGAGCCAGGCCATCACGGTGTCGCGATGGACCCGCTGGCGGTGGTGCAGCAGCCGGACCCACGCGACCTGGCACGCGTCCTCGATCACCGCGTCGGACGCACGCACGTCGAGACGCACGATCTGCTCGAGCCGGTCTGCGAGCGCGCCGTAGAGCTCGCCTACATCGCCGGCGCCGATCCCAATCATTTCGTCGATGAAGGCCATAGTGAGTCTAATTGAGTCTAAGTTGATCCAAACAAACCTAGCAAGCTTCATTTGATATTGCTAGGTTCATTTAGTGTCACTTGGCTCAATTAGACTGAAGGGAGAACAGACATGCTGAGTCACGCTCTGTCGGCGTTCGCCGACGTCAGCGCCACCCCCAATGTCGGCGGTCTGCCGGGGAGCAACGTCCTCCAGCAACTCGTGAACGGCACCGAGGCGTGGGCGCTCGCCATCGCGTTGATCGGGGCATTCGTCGGGGCGGCGCTGTGGGCGATCGCCTCGCACGCCCACAACCCTCACTACGCCGCGCGGGGGCGGATGGCGGCGGTGATCTCGGGGGCGTCCGCGCTCGTGATCGGGTCGGGCCCCGGCATCGTGAACTTCTTCGAACATCTGGGCACGACGGCCCGATGAGCGGCCCCTCGAGACCGGCGACGGTCGCTCTGATCTGCCTGATCGCGCTCGTCGGCTGTTGTGCGCTCACGCCGGCGCGAGCGTCGGCACTCGGCCTCGGCGGTGCGGGCCTGGGCGGTGCGGGTCTCGGCGGTGCGGGTCTCGGCGGTGCGGGCCTGGGCGGCGGTCTGGGCGGTGCCGCCCAGACGCTTGTATCCACGGCGGGCAGCGCCGGCACCGCGGTCGCCCTAGCGGCGATCGGGGTCTGGGTCCTCGGTGGCGCCCACGCCCTGCTGAATGACACCGCGACCGCCCTCAGCGCGACCACGTCTCCTCAGCTCCACACGACGTGGTTCTCGTCGACCTACTGGCGGATGGCGGCGATCGCCGCCGTGCTGACGCTGCCGTTCCTGTTCGCGGCGGCGGTCCAGGCAGTGATCCGGTCGGACCTCGCGCTGCTGGCCCGAGCGACATTCGGCTACCTGCCGCTCGCGACGCTCGCCATCGCGATCGCCGCACCGGTGACGACGCTGCTCCTCGCCGCCACCGATCAGCTGTGCGGGTTCATCTCGTCCGCCGCCGGCGACGCGAGTGCTCACTTCCTCGACCGCGCCGGCGCGGTGATCGGCAGCTTGACCATCGCCACCGACTCGCCGTTCCTCGCGTTTCTGGTCGGCCTGTTCGTGATCAGCGGCGCGTTCGCGCTGTGGATCGAATTGTTGATGCGAGAGGCGGCCGTGTACGTGATCGTGCTGATGCTGCCGCTGGCGTTCGCCGCGATGGTGTGGCCGGCGCGGAGGATCTGGGCGGTCCGGGCCGTCGAGGTGCTGGTGGCGCTGATCCTCTCGAAGTTCGCGATCGTCGCGGTGCTCTCGCTCGGCGGCGCCGCGATTAGCGCCAGCGCCGGTGACCAGAGCGTGGCCGGGGTGATGGCGGGCGCGGTGCTGATCTCGCTCGCGGCGTTCTCGCCCTGGGCGATGCTGCGGTTTGTGCCGATGGCCGAGCTCGCGAGCGGCGCCGCCGGCCCGCTGCGCGGCGAGGTAGGCCGCGCCGGCGCGATCGCCAACGATGCCCGCGTGCTCGCGGAGGAGTGGAGCGAGATCGCCACGGCCGCGATGCGGCGGGGTGCGCACGACAGCGGAACGGACACGGGACCGCCGGCGCAGCCCGATTCCGGTCCTGCGGGCGGCCTCGAGGATTCTTCGGATAGCGCCGACGACGGACGGACTCCGGAGGGCGGTGGCGGTACGGGTCCGGAAGGCGGTGGCGGTACGGGTCCCGAGGGCGGTGGCGGTCCGGGTCCGGAGAGCGATGACGGTACGGCTCCCGAGGGCGGCGGTCCGGCTGGGGACGAGCAGCGTCCCGACCCCGTGTTCGACTGGGCCGGAATGCCCGAGCTCGAGTTCAGTCCCAAGGGCATCCGCACGACGTCGGCCTGGCCGCACGAAGACGCGTCGTGACCGGCGAACGCCTCACCTACCGGTTCGGACCGCTCGAGCGCCGGGGCCTGTTCGGGCAGCTCCGGGGCGGACAGGCGGCCGCGGTGGCGACGGGAGCCGCAGCCGCGATCGTCGTGCTCGATCGTGCGCCGTCGGCGGCGGGCGCCTTCCTGGGCACACTCCTCGTCGGCGGCGCGCTGCTAGTCGCGTTCGCGCCGCTCGGCCGCCACACCGCCGAGGAATGGGCGCCGGTGGTGCTCGCGTTCTCGCTCCGGCTCGTGCGCGGACGCATGCGGTTCCGCTCGCGGGCACCGGCCGGGGGAATGGTGGCGACCGAGCGCTCGGGGCCGCTGCGCCGGTTGCTCCGCCATCCGCCGCCGGACGCTCCGCTCGCGGTCAAAGGCGTCCGAATCCTCGATGCTCCGTACCGCGATCGGCCGGTCGGGGTGCTCAGCGAGCGGCGCGGGCGCCGGCTCACGGCCGTCCTCGCGTGTCGCGTGCTCGCGTTCTCGCTGCTCGACGCCGAGGCGCAGGAGCGCCGGCTCGCGCGTTGGGGCCTGATCCTCGCCGGCGCCGCGGCCGGCCCGGTCAGGCGGATCCAGTGGATCGAGCGAACCGCGCCCGCGCAGGGCGACGAGCTCGCGCGCTGGTTGCACGACGAGCGCGACCCGGCCGTGCCGCTGCGGGGCACGCCGATGATCGAGTCCTACCTCGAGCTGATCGGCTCGACGACGAGGGCAACGCAGGAGCACGAGGTCCTGATCGCCGTCCAGATCGACGCTCATCGCGTCGCCGACCGCGGCGACGACGGACCGGCACGAGCTCTGGTCGAGCAGACCGAGCGGATCGCGCAAGGGCTGGAGGCGGCGGAGGTGACCGTGCTAGGCGCACTCGGACCCGGGCAGCTCGGGCGGACGCTCAGAACGGCGTTCGATCCGTACGCCCGCGCCGAGCTGGCGGCCCTCGAGGCGGCCGAACCGAATCGCGACGGCCTCGCCGAGGCCAACGCGTGGCCGCTCGGCGCGCGCGAACGCTGGGATCACTACGAGAGCGACGGCGCGGTCCACGCCACCTTCTGGATCGGCGGCTGGCCTCGCGTCGACGTCTCGCCGATGTTCATGGACGCGCTCCTGGGTCGGTCCAACGTGGTACGGACGGTCGCGGTCACGTTCCAGCCGATCGCCCCCGACAGGTCCACCCGCGAGGTCGAGGCCGCCGTCACGCGCGACCACGCCGACCGCGAGCTTCGCCACCGCTTCGGCCAGGCCGAGACCGCCCGCCACCGCCAGGCGCAGGAGGCGACCATGCGCCGCGAGGCCGAGCTCGCCGCCGGCCACGCGGAGGTCCGGCTGGCAGGGTTCGTGACCGTGTCGGGACGAGACCGCGACGATCTACGCCGCGCGTGCTCGGACGTCCACGAGCAGGCGGCACGCTCCAGGCTCGAATTGCACCGGATGTACGGGCAGCAGGCCGAGACGTTCGCGTTCACGCTCCCGCTGTGCCGGGGGCTGCGATGACCCGCGAGTCGTGCCGGGGCACGCGATGAGCGCCGAGCGGCCCGGCCACCGTTGCACGACGCGCCACGCGCAGGCGATCTACCCGTTCGTCGCCACCGGCGGGCTCGGCGGCCGCGGCGTGTTCGTCGGCCGTGACTCGAGCGGGGGCGCCTTCTGTTACGACCCCTGGGTCCTGTACGGCGATGGCACGCTCGACGACCCGAACGCGATCGTCCTCGGCAAGCTCGGGCAGGGCAAGAGCGCTCTGGTCAAGACGCTCCTGTGGCGCATGCTGCTGTTCGGCCGGCGCGCGTTCGTGCTCGACGTCAAGCGCGAATACGGTCCGCTGTGCGCGGCGGTCGGCGTGCGGCCGGTGTCGCTCGAGCCGGGCGGCGGGATCCGGCTGAACCCGCTGGCCTCCCGCCCCGAGGAGCACGCCCAGCTGGAGTTGCTGCGGGCAGTGACGATCACCGCGGTCTCCGGGCCACTCAGCCAGATCGAGGCCGCCGCGCTCCGGGAGGCTCTCCACGCCGTCAGGGCCAGCGGCGTCGCCGAGCCGACGCTGCCTCAGATCGCGAAGGTCCTATTCGATCCCTCGGCGGACATGGCGGAGCGGCTGCGCACCACCCCAGAGCGGCTCGCGCTCGACGCGCGGCGCGCCGCGCTCTCGATCCAGGACCTGTGCGAGGGGCCTCTACGAGGGATGTTCGACGGCCCCACCAGTCCCGGCCTCGACCTCGATGCCCGGCTGCTCGTGCTCGACCTGCACGCGGTCAAGGACTCGCCCGCGGTCGGGATCCTGATGGCCTGCGCCACGGCGTGGATGAGCGCGCTGCTGGCGCGGATGGCGGAGCGCCCCGGCCGCGAGCGTCTGATCAACGTCGCCGACGAGTCGTGGAAGATCGTCCAGCACACCGGCCTCGGCGAGTGGTTCCAGTCGAACTTCAAGCTCGCCCGGCAGTTCGGCGTGATGAACCTCATCGTGCTGCACAAGCTCGCGGACCTGCGGGCCGCCGGCGATGCCGGCTCACGCGCGGCGCGGATCGCCGAGGGGCTCGTGGCTGACGCGTCGACCCGAATCGTCTACCACCAGGACGAAAGCCAGGTCCCGCTCACGCGCTCGCTGCTTGGCCTGTCCGAGACCGAGTCGCGGCTGATCTCGACGCTGTCGGCGGGGCAGGCGCTGTGGCGGGTCGGCAGCCGCTCGTTCGTCGTCCAGCACTACCGATCGCGGCTCGAGGCGAAGCTCACGAACACGGACACCGGCATGCGGTTGAGCGACGCGAGGGTCGATCGCGGATGAACTCGCGGGGCGGTGACCTCGTTTCGGACGGCGTCCTGCTTGGGGCGATCGGTGGCGTGCTCGCGGTCGCGGGGACGTTGTGGCTATGGGGCGGCCTCGCCGGCGCACTGTTCGGCTCGGGCTGGCCCCACGTCGGCGCCGGACAGCTGCTCGGCGTTCTGACGCGGCTGCCCTCGCGGCTGTCGGACCCCGCCGGCGCGTGGCCGGCCGCCGTCCGGTCGGGGCTGCCGGGGGCGCCGGGCTTCTACGCCGCGCTCGCGATGCTGGCCGGCGCCGGCGGTGCCGTCCTCCTGCTCGTTGGGCGATTCAGCGGACGGTTCGCGGGCGCGGGTGGCGCGCGGTGGGCGAGATCGCCGGAGCTGCGCCCCCTGCGCAGCTCCGGGCGCTCGCGTGGCGCTGGAAGGCTCGTGCTCGGGCGCCGGGGCTGCAGGCTGCTCCACGCCGAGCAGCGGCACGCGCTGGTGGCGTTCGGGCCGCCGCAGTCGGGCAAATCCGCCGGCATCGCGATCCCCGCGCTGCTCGACTGGGAGGGCCCCACGGTCGCCAGTTCGATCAAGACCGATCTGGTGAGATCCACGATCGCGCGTCGGCGCGCGCTCGGCGAGGTGTTCGTGTTCGACCCGTTCGGGCTCTCGGGGCTGCGGGGGCACACGTGGTCCCCACTCCACGCCGCCGACACCTGGGACGGCGCGCTCGAAGTCGCCTGGCGGCTCGCCTCGGCCGGTGAGCTCGACCGCCGCAGCGTGGAGGGCGGCGACTTCTGGGCGGTCGCCGCCGAGCAGCGGCTCGCGCCGCTGCTGTACGCCGCGGCCGTGAGCGGGGCGGGCATGGACACGGTCGTGCGCTGGACCCACGGCCAGGGAATCCGCGAGCTCGACCAGGCGCTGCTGTGTGCCGGCGAGGGCGGCCACCCCGCCTACGACGCCGTGCGGGCCTTCGAGGCCCAGGCCGACCGGACGCGCACCTCGATCGAGGCGACCGCGCAGACGCTGCTCCGCGCGTACCGGTTCGCGCGCGTCGTGCGCTCGGCCCAGTCGAGCGAGATCACGGCGGACCGGCTGCTCGACGAGGCGGCGACGCTGTACCTGATCGGCGACGCCAAAGCGTCGAAGCTGCTCCGGCCGATCTTCCTCGCGCTGCTCGGCGAGGTGGTCGACCGGGCCTACGAACGCGCCACACTGGCCGGCGGCCGTCTCGAACGACCGCTGTTGCTGTGCCTCGACGAGGCTGGAAACATCGCTCCGCTACCCCATCTGGCCGAGATCGCCTCGACCGCGCCGAGCCACAACATCCAGCTGGTCACGATCTTCCACGACCTCGCCCAGGCCCGCTCGCGCTATGGGCAACAGGCCGAGACCGTCGTGAACAGCCATCGCGCGCGGATGCTGCTGCCGGGCGTCGCCGACCTCGAGACGCTCCGCTACTTCGCCGGCCTGACCGGCGAGGAGGAGGCCCGCGACCGCAGCCACACGACCGGCGCAGGCGGCACGACGCGCTCGGTCTCGCGCCGGCGCCGGCCGCTGATCGCGCCGGAGGCGCTCCGCCAACTGCCCGACCGCCATGCTCTGCTGCTTTACGGCCGGATCCCGCCGACGCAGCTCCGGCTGCGGCTGTGGTTCGAGGACCGGCGCCTGCGAAGGCTGACGACTGCGTCATGAGCCTGCCCGATCCGGACGACTGGCACGAGCCCGAGCACGACTGGGAGGAGCCGGTCTCCGCGCGCTGGCCGCTCAGCTGCGAGGGCCTGTATCCGCGCGAGCGCTGGATGTGGTTCGAGCAGCTGTGGTCGGACGTGTGCACGCTCCGGGTGCGCTACCGCCTGGCGCTGCGCAGCGGGTGGTGGGAGGACCAGGTGCAGGTGGAGGCGCTCGCGGCGCTGTCGGCCTGGGTCGAGCGCTACGACTCGGGCGAGTGGGACGACCCACCCGGGAAGCTCGCGCTGCTGTTCGATCTCGAGCGGGTGGCGGCGCTCCTGAGGGACGGTGGCGAGCCGTTCCATCCCGATCGCGACCGCCTGGCGTTCGCGCGATACTTGATCGAACTCGGGTGCCAGCCGCCCCCAGATCGCTGAGGCGCGCGTTTTGCCCGGGCCCGCGGTAGTGGCGACACGCCGCGAGCAGTGGTGAGCGCCCGTGCACGCGGGTCGAGCCGCTCAGGCATGATCTGTTCGCCCGCCCTGCCGATCAAGGAGCCCCGATGCCGCTAGCCAAGCAGCGCCCGCGCCAGCCCGTTCCGGAAGTCATCGAGCGCATGGAGCAAGCCGCGGCGACGCTGCCGATCCACGAGCTCGGAGACAGCGGCCTGGACAGCGAGACCGCGTACGAGCTGATCTCGAGCGAACTGCTGTTAGACGGCCAGGCGCGCTTGAACCTGGCGACGTTCGTGACGACGTACATGCCGTCGATCGCGGCCAAGCTGATGGCCGATACCGCGGACAAGAACATGATCGACAAGGACGAGTACCCGCAGACTGCGGAGCTCGAGGCCCGGTGCGTGAGCATCCTCGCCGGGATGTGGAACTCGCCCGAGCACGAGCAGGCGACGGGCTGCTCGACGACCGGGTCGAGCGAGGCCGCGATGCTCGGCGGGATGGCACTGAAGTGGCGGTGGCGGGAGCGGATGCGCAAGGCCGGCAAGCCGACCGATCGACCCAACATGGTGATGGGCGCCAATGTCCAGGTCTGCTGGGAGAAGTTCTGCCGCTACTGGGACGTCGAGCCGAAGCTGGTGCCAATGGAGGGCAACCGGTTCCACCTCGAGGCTCCACAAGCTGTGGCGGCCTGCGACGAGAACACGATCGGCGTCGTCGCGATCCTCGGCTCGACGTTCGACGGCAGCTACGAGCCGGTCAAGGAGATCGCGGCCGCGCTCGACAAGCTCGAAGAGGACACCGGGTGCTACGTGCCCATCCATGTGGACGCGGCCTCGGGCGGGTTCGTCGCGCCGACTCTGCAGCCCGACCTCGAGTGGGACTTCCGGATCCCACGGGTTCAGTCGATCAACGCCTCGGGCCACAAGTACGGCCTCGTCTACCCGGGAGTCGGTTGGGCGATCTGGCGCAACGAGGACGCGCTGCCGCGCGATCTGGTGTTCGACGTCAACTACCTCGGCGGTCACATGCCGACGTTCGCGCTGAACTTCTCGCGTCCCGGCAGCGAGGTCGTCGCGCAGTACTTCATGTTCACGACGCTCGGTCGCGAGGGGTACCGCCGGGTGATGCAGGGGGCGCAGGACGTGGCCACCCATATCTCGGGCGCGATCGCAAAGATGGGCCCCTACCAGCTGATCTCAGACGGCCGGGAGCTCCCGGTGTTCGCGTTCGCGCTGAACCCGGACGTGAGCAATTACACGGTGTTCGACGTGTCCGACAAACTGCGCCAGGCCGGGTGGCTCGTGCCGGCGTACAGCTTCCCGGAGAACCGCCAGGACCTGAGCGTGCTGCGGATCGTGGTGCGAGCCGGGATGACGATGGGGATGGCGGACAACCTGCTGGAGCACCTGCGCGAGTTCACCGAGTTCTTCGAGTCGCTGAAAGCGCCGCTGCCCGGTCCGGACATCGACAAGCGGACCGCGTTCGCTCACTAAGAAAACGCTCAAGGTCCGGCCTCGCGGAGCCGATAAGTCAGGTACGCGCGCCGGCCGAGGCTGTTATAGCGGCCGGCACCTGACCGACAGCAGGCCTGTGGCGGCGGCGAGAGCGCTCTAGAGCAGCTCAGCCAGCCGCCGCGCCGCTGCCCTTATCCCCGCGGGCGTGCCCGCCTCGAGCACCGCCTGGAGATCGAGCACGCGTACGCCGAACGAGTCGAGCTCGCGCGTGCCGACGATCGCGTGGCACGGCACGCCGGACTGACGCGCCCGGGTCGAGACCTCGGAGACGACCTTGCCGGCGAGGCTCTGCTGATCGAGCTTGCCCTCGCCGGTCACGACCGCGCGGGCGGCGCGCATACGCCTGTCGAAGTCGACCGCGTCGAGCACGAACTGAGCGCCGGGGATGAGGTCGGCGCCGAACTCGGCCCACAGCCCGCCCGACAACCCGCCGGCGGCGCCGGTCATCGGCAGCCCGCGCGGGTCGCGGTGGAGACGACGAGCCTGGTCGTTCAGCCGCTTCGTCAGCCGCGAGACGGTCCGTTCGTCGGCGCCCTTCTGCGGGCCGAACACGCGGGCGGCGTGTTCGAACGGCGTGCGGACATCGGTCAGCACGGTGATCCGGGCGTCGCCGAGGCCGCCGGCTTCGCGGATCGCGCGGATCGCGCCGGCGCCACCGTCGGTCGTGGCGCTCCCACCGACGCCGAGGTAGACGAGATCGGCGCCCGCCTCGACCGCCGCCATGATCAGCTGCCCGGTGCCGAACGTGCTCGCCTGGACCGCGTCACGCTCGGACGGGTCGACGAGGCCGAGGCCGCTCGCCGCCGCTGTCTCGACGACCGCGACCCGATCACCCAGCGCGAAGGCGGCGTCGATCGGGCGTCCCAGCGGATCGGACACGGAGACGGTCCGCAGCTCGGCGCCGACCGCGTCGACAAGCGCGTCGAGCGTCCCCTCGCCGCCGTCGGCAACCGGGCAAAGGTCGACCGGCCGGCCTGCATCCTCGAGCCCGCGCCCGATCGCGTCCGCGACCTCGGCGGCGGTCAGCGTCCCTTTGAACGAGTCGGGGGCGACGAGAATCGTGGTGGGAACGCCGGGGATATGGGCCATCGCGGCAGTATGGTCCGGAATGGGGAATTTGGCTCTGTAACGTGATTTCGTGCAACCGGCCCGAGGCCCGATTCCCTATGCACGAGACGCCCGATGACATGCGCGCTCTCCAAGCGCTCCTCGATCGAAGCTACAGCCGCGCCGGCCCGCACCTGCGCAGCATCACCACTCCCGAGCGGTGCCTTGGCGCCGAGCAGCTGGTGGAGCAGCTGACCGGCATGTGCCTGCTCGTGGTCGCCACCGTCACCGCCGACTGCCGACCCATCGCGGCACCGCTCGACGGGATCTTCTACCGCGGCGCGTTCCACTTCGGGACCGCGCCGAACTCGGTCCGCTACCGCCACCTGCTCGCGCGGCCGCAGGTCAGCGCCACGCACCTGCCGCGCGAGGAGTTCGCGGTCAACGTGCACGGCCGCGCGGTGCCGGTGGCGATCGCCGGCGGATTCCGCGCGACGCTGCTCGAGGTGTACGTGCCGCGCTACGGCGCCGACTGGGAGAAGTTCCTCGACAGCGGGCCGGTGTACATGCGAATCGACGCCGACCGGATGTTCACGTTCGGGACGGGCTAAGCCCACATTCGACAGGTCGCCGTCGGCGAGCGCGGGCTTAGCCACACCAGAGGTGGCTGAACGTGAATTCACCGTCGGCGGGGGTGGCGAGTGTGGGGTTGTCCGGGATGGGCCTCGCTGGGGAATCCGGCTCTACGCCACACGGCAATCGAACGTTGGTGCGCCGGATTCCCTTAAGGAAATTCGGCTCCGTCACGAGACTGACGGCGAGACGTCAATGAGCCGAATTTCCCCGGCTCGGCGTCCGTAGGCGGCCCAAAATCTCACGCCACTGCTTGCGCCACCGCTCGTCCGGCCGTCCGCCCGCTGAACAGGCACCCCCCTAGGAACGTTCCCTCGAGCGCGCGGTACCCGTGCACGCCACCGCCACCGAAGCCGGCGACCTCGCCGGCGGCGTACAGCCCTGACAGCTGCTCGCCGCCGGCCGTCATGACGCGCCCCGACAGGTCGGTCTCGAGCCCGCCGAGCGTCTTGCGCGTGAGGATCCAAAGGCGAACGGCGATCAGCGGCCCGGCGCCCGGGTCGAGCAGCCGGTGGGGTTTGGCGACGCGGCTGACGCGGTCCGGCAGGTACCGGCGGGCCCCGTGGATCGCGGTGATCTGGAGGTCCTTGGCGTAGGGGTTGGCCACCTCGCGGTCGCGCGCCTCGATCTCTCGCGAAAGGTCGCCGGCGTCGATCAGGTCATCGCCGGTGAGCGCGTTCATGCGGCGGACCAGCGAGCGCAGGTCGTGCTCGACGATGAAGTCGACGCCGTGGCGCTTGAACGCCTCGACCGGCGCCGGCGCGCCCTTGCCGACTCGGCTCGCGAGCAGCTGGCGCGTGCTCTTCGAGGTCAGGTCGGGATTCTGCTCGGAGCCCGACAGCGCGAACTCGCGCTCGATGATCTTCTGGGTGAGCACGAACCAGCTGTAGTCGTGTCCGGTCGTCATCAGATGCTTCAGCGTGCCCAGCGTGTCGAAGCCCGGGAACAGCGGTACGGGCAGGCGCCGGCCGGTCGCGTCGAACCAGAGCGGCGACGGGCCGGGGAGGATGCGGATCCCGTGGCGGGTCCAGATCGGGTTCCAGTTCTCGATCCCCTCGGTGTAGTGCCACATGCGGTCGGGGTTGATGATCCGCGCGCCGGCGTCAGCGCTGATCTTCAGCATCCGGCCGTCGACATAGTCGGGGACGCCCGACAGCATGCGTTCCGGGGCGCGGCCCAGCGTCGACGGCCAGGACGAGCGCACGAGCTCGTGGTTGGCGCCGATGCCGCCCGAGGTCACGATCACCGCCTGCGCGCCCAGCTCGAACTCGCCCACCGGCGTCCGCGAGCTCGGTTGCCCGCGCGACACCGAGCTCGGCTCGAGCACGGTGCCGGCGACGCCGGCGACCGCGCCGGCGTTGGAGGTAATGGAATCGACCCGGTGGCGGAACTTCAGCGTCACCAGGCCCCGGGCCACACCCTCGCGCACGCGGCGCTCGAACGGCTCGACCACGCCGGGCCCGGCGCCCCAGGCGATGTGGAAGCGCGGCACGGAGTTCCCATGCTCGGTGGCGAGGTAGCCGCCGCGCTCGGGCCAGCCGGGGGTGGGCACGAAGCGCACGCCCTGGTCGGAGAGCCACTGGCGCTTCTCGCCGGCGGCGAACTCGACGTAGGCCTGCGCCCACTTGCGCGGCCACGCGTCCTCTGGGCGGTCGAAGCCGGCGCTCCCGAGCCAGTCCTGGAGCGCGAGCTCGGGCGAGTCGTGGATCCGCACCCGCCGTTGCTCGGGGGTGTCGACGAGGAACAGGCCGCCGAGCGACCAGAACGCCTGACCTCCCAGCGAGGCCTCGGGCTCCTGATCGAGCAGGATCACGCGCCGGCCGGCGTTGACGAGCTCCGCGGTGGCGACCAGACCGGCGAGCCCGGCGCCCACCACGATGACGTCGGCGTCGGAGCTCACTGCGACATCTGCTCCAGCTTGCACTCCTGCGGCGCCTTGTCCTCGCGCCAGCGCAGAATCTTCGTCCCGTGCCGGATGCGGCCGCCGCTCGCGTGGTCGAACGTAACCTCGACGACCAACTCCGGACGGAGCTCGATCCACTCGAGGTCGCGCTCGCTCTGCCAGCGGCTCGGATCGCCGTGGCCGCGGTTGCCGGTCTCGTACGCCGCGAGCTTGCCGACCAGCGAGCGCTTCTCGGCTGCCTTCAGGCCCGAGGAGTGGCCGACGACGTGCATCTTGCCGGCGTCGTCGTACAGCGCGAGGATCAGCGAGCCAACCGTGTCGGGCTCCTTGCCGGGGCGGTAGCCGACGACGGCGGCGTCGATCGTCCGGACCCGCTTGATCTTCATCATCCCGGTGCGCTCGCCGGGGCGGTACGGCGCGCGGACATCCTTCGCCACGACTCCCTCGCCGCTACGCAACCACGGCTCGGCGGCGTCGGGATCCATCGTCAGCGGCGTGCAGTCGAGTCCGGTCGCGCACAGCTCCTCGAGCCCCGCCCGGCGCTCGGAGAAGGGCTTCTCCAGCCAGGAGTCGTCGTCGAGCGCGAGCAAGTCGAACGCGACGTACCGTGACGGAGTCTCGACGGCAAGCATGTCGATCCGCGACTTGGCGGGGTGGATGCGCTGCTGGAGCGCGCCGAAGTCCTGGCCGCCCTCCGGGTCGTCGATCACGATCTCGCCGTCGACCACGTACCGCCCGGACGGGAAGGACAGCTCCGGGAAATACCGCGCGAGCGGCTTGCCGCTGCGGGACTGGATCATCGTCGGCTCTTCGTCGACGAACACGATCGCCCGGAACCCGTCGTATTTCGGCTCGTAGGACCACTGCTCGCCGACCGGCAGGCTGGCGCGGGAGCGGGCGAGCTGAGGCTCGACCGGCGGCTTGAGCGGCAGACTGGACACGGCCGCGATGCTATGCGATGTGGACGAGCAGGCGTCGTGGCCGCCGTCCGGGGCGGCAGACCCGGGGCCAGTACGATGGATCGATGGCACCCGCCCGCGCCACCGTCGCCGAAGAGGAATACGTCGAGATGCTGTTCTGGCTGTACGAGGCCGGACTCCCGATGACCGGCGCCAACCTCGCGCGGGCCATGCAGCTCTCAGCGCCGACCGTCCACGAGATGCTCGGCCGGCTCGAGCGCGACGGCTATGTCGCCCGCAACGCCGAGCGGACGATCGAGTTCACCGACGCCGGACGGGAGCACGCCGAGCAACTCGTCAGCCGCCACCGGATGATCGAGCGGTTCCTGACCGACACCGTCGGGGTGCCGTGGGACGACGTCCACGAGGAGGCCGAGAAGCTCGAGCACGCGATGACGCCGCGGTTCGAGGCGTACGTGCGGGCCTCAGTTGGCGACGCCAAGACGTGCCCTCACGGCCACCCCATCCGGGTCCACGAGCGCATCGACGGAGTGCCGCTGGCCGACTGCTCGGTCGGGGCCAAGGTGACGATCCTGCGTCTCGAGAACGAGGCCGAGGATCTGCTCCACTACCTCAAGGATGCAGGGATCGAGCCGGGGCTCGAGGGCGAGGTGGCGACCAACGACGGCGAGAACGTGTCCGTGAGCTCGGACGGTACGGTCGCGACGGTCACCGTGAGCGTCGCGGAGACCGTGTCGGTGCTCGCCGACCCCTCGCCGCCGCCACGCACCGCGCTGCCCGAGCAACTCGTGCTCGGCCGCGAACGCTACGGCCGCTAAGCCGTCAGCGCGCGCTGGCTCTGAAGGCACCGGCGGATCTGAGCGTAGATTGCCGGGTGGTTCAGCAGGTCGAAGTGGTTTGCGCCGCCGAGGTGGTAGTAGTTCTCGACCGCGAACTGCAGGCGCTTGCCTCGCCCCGGATGCGCCCACGCGCTCGGCTGGAGCACCAGCAGGTCACCGAGGATGCGGCCAACCGGCGCGTCGGCCTCGCGCGACAGCGTGGCGCAGATGAAGTAGTGGCGCGCGGTGGGCAGGAACGGGATCTCGCGCGAGGTGTTGCGCACGAACGCGTCGCAGTCCTGGTCGAGCCAGCACTCGTCGACCAGGTAGCCGTACCGGAGGTCCTTGATCCCGGAGCTGCGGAGGTTGAGCGCCCGCGCGAGCGGGCGCGTCTCGGGTAGGCGCGCGAGCGCGGCGGTCGCGGCGTTCGTGACCTGCTCGAGCGGAGCGCCTTGATGCGGCGTCCCGAGCGTGACCACGTGATGGACCTTGCCGACGCAGTTGCTGCCGGCGCCGTAGTGGCACGCGCTCCGCGCGACCAGGCCGCCCATCGAGTGGCCGATCAGGACGACCTCGTCGACGCGCGTGGGCCAGGCGGCGATCAGGCGCTCGAGTTGCTCGGCGAGGTCGCGGCCGCTCTCTGAGATGTGGCGGCCGGTGTTGTAGCGCAGGTAGAGCGGGCTGTAGCCGAGCTCGATCTCCATCCGGTGGCCGTAGGGGACGTGGCGCGCCGCCCCGAGCTTCCACGCGTCGTCGGTCTCGCACAGGCCATGTATGAACACGGCCAGGCGCGGCTTGGCGTTCGGGTAGGCATCGGCGAGCGACTCCGGCGTCAGCTCGAGGTCGCGGCCGCGCCGGCGGAATGTCGTGGTCAGCGCGAGCGCGTTCCCGCGGCGCTCGAGCGTGTCGCCGAACGCACCGTTGAGCGCGCTGACGATAGCCCGGCCGGCGGGGCTTCGCTGCATCGAGGGGGCATCGGCGGGCTGTGCCGCGGACGCCGCCTGCGCGCCGGCGCGGACGACCGCGCCGGTCAGCTCCGCCGCCGCGTCGTAGGCGCGCTGCGCGATCCGGTCGTGGATGATCCTGGCCGGAAGCGATGCCGGCCCGACCCGCTTCCAGACGCGGCCGGCGATGCCCGTGTGGAGCTCGTGGATCTGCTTGGTGGCGCCGGCGGCCGCCTCGCTCGCGAGATCGCCGAGGGCGCCGATCTCCTCAGGCCGCATGCTCGTCGGCGACGCCCGTCAGTTCGTGGTAGGCCTCGGCGAGGCGCTTAACGCCTTCCTCGATCTCCTCCGGGGTGACGCCCGAGTACGCCAGCCGAAGGCTCGAGTCCCCGCCCTCGAGTACGAAGTCCGACCCCTTCACGAACTGGACCCCGCGTTGCGAGGCCGCTTCGAACAGCGCCCCGACGTCGGTGCCCCGCGGCAGGTCGACCCACAGGAAGTAGCCGCCGAGCGGCTTGACGAAGCGCGCGTCCGGCAGCTCTCGCTCGAGCGCCGCGCACAGCGTGTCGGCGCGCTCGTGCAGCGCCTTGCGCACGGCCTCGATCGACTTGTCGATCGCGCCGGAGACGCAGAACTGGTAGACGATCCCCTGCGAGACCATGCTCGGCGAGATGTACGTCTGGGTCGCGATCTTGACGACCTTCGCGATCAGCTCGGCCGGGCCGACGAGGTAACCGACCCGGATGCCGGGGCACACGGTCTTGGAGAACGACGAGGCGTAGACGACGGTCTCGCCGGGGTCCATCGAGAGCATCGTCGGGAGTGGCGCGCCTTCGAACCGGAGCGCGACGTACGGGTCGTCCTCAAAGATCGTGAACTCGTGGCTCTGGGCCAGGGCGAGCAGCCGCTCGCGCTTCTCGGCCGACAGCGTGTACCCGGCGGGGTTCTGGAAGTTCGGGATGATGTGGGCGAGCTTCGGCCGCGCGCCGGCCGCGAGCACGCGCTCGAGCGCGGCCACGTCGATGCCGTCGGGCTCGAGTTCGACCATCCGCACGTCGGCGCCGCGGTTTCGCAACGACAGCAGCGTCCGGTCGTACGTGGGCCGCTCGACGATCACCGAGTCGCCGTCTTGCACCAGCGCGTCGAACAGGAACGCGTCAGCCTGCATCGAGCCGTTCGTGACGATGACCTGCTCGGGCCCCACCTGGTGGCGCTCGGCGATCCATTCGCGCAGCGGCGGGTAGCCGATCGCGGTGCCGTACGCGGTCATGCCGCCCGGATCGGACTCGAACGCCGTGTCCGCCGCGGCGCGGAGGCCCGCGACGTCGACGATGTCGAGCGACGGCGCGCCCCGGGCGAATGAGATCGACTTGGCCATGCTCTGGAGCTTACGCGAGGCGCACGTCGATGATCGCGCGGTCGGTTCCCTCGTACCCGCGTACGGTCACCTCGCGCACCCCGCGCAGGTGCGACAGTGCCGCCTCGAACTCGCGGAGCGCCTCGGTGCTCGGGAACGGACCCGCGAGCAGGGTCACGGGCGCGCTCGCCGGCTGGGCGGGATCGGGGCGCCGTCCGGACGCCGGCGCCAGCACCCGCTCGTACCCGACGAGCAACTCGCGCATCGACGCCACGAGCCGTTCGCTGAGCTCGGTGAGCGCCTCGACCTGGTGGCGCGAGTCGAGCGCCGGCGCGGGGATCGGCGGTGGCTCGGGGACCGGCGGCGGTTCGGCGGGCGGTGGCGGCGGTGGCGGCTCCGGGGTGGGCGGCTGCGGCGGAGGCTCGGGGAGCGGTGCGGGCGGTGGCGGAGCCGGCGCCGGCGGGTCGGGGATGGCCAGCGCAGCGTCGGATACGAGCACCGGGCGCGGGCTGCGGTCGGGGGCGAGCTCGGCCTGGACGTCGTGCAGGAGCCGGTCCAACTGCTCGAGATGCGCCCCAGGGGTGCTCGCTCGTTCGCTCGACACGTCCTGGTCCACCCTAGCGACCGACTCGGCGGTGGCTGCGAGACCGGAGCGCGACGACTACGCGGTGGCGCCGAGGAGCGAGACCGCGAGCTCTGCCGGAGTTACGCTACGCCGCCGCGCCAAGCAGCGAGACTGCGATCTCCGCCGGAGTTACGTTACGCCGCCGCGCCAAGCAGCGAGACTGCGATCTCCGCGACCTCGGTTGGGGTGCGCCCGACGCGCACGCCCTTGCTCTCGAGCGCCTCGGCCTTGGCCTTGGCGGTGCCGCGTGACCCGGACACGATCGCGCCGGCGTGGCCCATGGTCTTGCCCGGGGGCGCGGTGAAGCCGGCGATGTAGCCGACAACCGGCTTGGTGACGTCTTCGGCGATGAACTCCGCGGCGCGCTCCTCGGCGTCGCCACCGATCTCGCCGCACATCACGATCAGCTCGGTCTCAGGGTCCGCCTGGAACATCCCGAGTACGTCGATGAAGTCGGTGCCCGGGACGGGATCGCCGCCGATGCCGACGATCGTCGAGTTGCCGAACCCGCTCTGGGCCAGCACGTTGCCGATCTGGTAGGTCAAAGTCCCCGACCTCGAAACAACCCCGACGTTGCCCTGCTTGAAGAACGAGGCCGGGATGATGCCGACGCTGGCCTTGCCCGGTGACAGGATGCCCGGGCAATTGGGCCCGATCAGCCGGGAGCGGCCGTTCTTCTTGAGCACGTTGTAGACGCGCAACTCATCGTGGGCCGGAATGCCTTCGGTGATGCAGATGATCAGCTCGATGCCCGCGTCCTCGGCCTCCAGGATCGAGTCGGCCGCGAACCGCGGCGGCACGAAGATCATCGCCGTGTTGGCTCCCTCCTTGTCCACCGCCTCACGGAAGGTGTTGAAGACGGGAATGCCCTCAACGTCCTGGCCGCCCTTGCCGGGGGTCACCCCGGCCACGACCTGGGTGCCGTAGTCCCGGTTGCGCAGTGAGTGGAACGTGCCCTCGCGGCCGGTGATGCCGGAGGTGCACAGACGGGTGTTCTCGTCGACGAGGATGCTCATCAGCTTTGCTGGGCGGCCAGCTCTACGACCTTGGCGGCCGCGCCGTCCATGGTCGATTCGGTGTACACGTTGGGCAGCTGGGCCTCGGCCAGCATGGCACGGCCCTCCTCGCCGTTGGTCCCGTCCAGACGCACGACGAACGGCACGCTCGGGTTGACCTGCTTGAACGCCTCGATCAGTCCCTTGGCTACCTCGTCGCCCCGGGTGATGCCGCCGAAGATGTTGAACAGCACGGCCTTGACCTTGGGGTCGGAGAGGATGACCTCAACCGCGCTGGTGATCGCGTCGGCGCGCGACCCGCCGCCGGCGTCAAGGAAGTTTGCGGGCTTGCCGCCGGCCTCGGCGACGACGTCGAGCGTCGACATCGACAGCCCGGCGCCATTGGCCAGGATGCCCACGTTGCCGTCGAGCTTGACGTAGGTCAGGCCGCGCTCCTTAGCCATCCGCTCCTGGGGATCCTCACCTGAGAGGTCGCGCAGGTCGGCGTTGTCGCCATGGCGGTACAGCGCGTTGTCATCGAGCGTGACCTTGGCGTCGAGCGCCTTGACGTCGCGGTCGGGAGTGACGATGAGCGGGTTGACCTCCACCAGCGTCGCCTCCTCGCGGGTGAACACCTCGTAGAGCTTGGCGAGCATTGCCCCCACCGGCCGCACCACGTCGTCGTCGACACCGGCCTCGAAGGCCAGCCGGCGGCCGTGGAAGTCCTGGAAGCCGAGCAGCGGGTCGACATGCAGAAGAGCGATTGCGTCCGGGTCCTCATCGGCTACCTGCTCGATGTCCATGCCGCCCTTGGTGGACAGCATGACCAACGGGGCCTTTGCCGACCGGTCGAAGACAACCGAGGCGTAGTACTCCGAGGCGATCTGCGAGGCGCCCTCGATCCAAAGCTCGTGGACCGTCAGACCTCGGATGTCCATCCCGAGGATTGCGCGTGCGTACTCCTCGGCCTCGGCGCGGTCGTTGGCGATCTTGATCCCGCCCAACTTGCCGCGGCCGCCGATCTGCACCTGCGCCTTGACCGCGCACGGATACCCGACCGCCTCCGCGGCGGCCACTGCGTCCTCGACCGTCCGGGCCGGCTGCCCGGCGGGCACCGGGACGCCGTGCCGGGCGAACAGCTGCTTACCCTGGTACTCGAGCAGATCCATGCGCCGGTCCACTCTAGTGAATGGATCGAGCGCTCGGCTTGTCGACCGCGCCGCGCAAAGCCTTGTCCCCATGGCATCATGGCCCGCGCGATGGCGATCCCGAAGGACATCACTTTCGTCACGTTCGACGTATACGGGACCTTGATCGACTGGGAGACGGGCGCGTACGACGCGTTCAAGTCCGAGGCCGACCGAGACGGGTTCACGATCGAGCGCGACGAGCTCATACCGCTGTTCTACGAAGTCCAGAAACAGATCCAGGCGGGCTCGTATGAGCTCTACGCCGAGGTCCTGCGCCGCACCGCGGTCCAGATCGCGAAGACGCTCGGCTGGCCGCTCGAGCCGTCCCGCGCCGGATTCCTGCCCGACTCCGTCCAGCGCTGGCCGGCGTTCAAGGAAACCAACCCCGTATTGCAGAAGATCGCGAAGAAGTACAAGGTTGGCTTGATCTCCAACATCGACGACAAGCTGCTGGGGCAGACCCGCCGCCACATTCCGCTCGACTTCGACCTGGTCGTCACCGCCCAGCAGGTTCGCTCGTACAAGCCGGACCCGGCGCACTTCGCCGAGTGCGAGCGTCGGATCGGCGGCAAGAAGGGCTGGGTCCACGTCGCCGCCAGCTACTACTACGACGTTGAGCCATGCCTCAAGCGGAAAGTCCCCGTGATCTGGGTCAACCGCGACAAGGAGACCCTCGAGTCCAACCAGAAGAAGCCGGACGCGGAAGCTGCCAGTCTGCGCGAGGCGATGAAGCTGCTCGGCATCTCATAGGGCCCGGCCCGCCGCGATGAAGGTCTTGGCGGTCCATTCCGACCTGATCGTCGTGGTCAGCCGCTTCTGGCAGACCACGTGCACCGCCGTCCGGGCCGGCGAGGAGGGGTTCGTCATCGACTCGCCCGTGTACCCGGACGAGCTGGAGGCGCTCGCCAGCGTGCTCGAGCAGGCGGGCTTCCCGGTGTCTGGACTGCTCGTTACCCACGCCGACTGGGACCACCTCCTGGGGCGGATCGCGTTCCCGCAGGCGTCGCTCGGGTGCGGCGAGAGCACCGCCAGGCGGCTGGCCGCCGAGCCGGGAGACGCCCAGCGCGAGTTGCGGGCGTTCGACGAGGACCAGTACGTCGACGATCGCGGCCCGCTCGCGCTGGCCGGCGTACAGCCGCTGCCCGTTCCCGGGCGCCTGTCGCTCGGAGTAGGCGATCAAGAGCTCGAGCTGCATCCGGCGAACGGCCACACGGCGGACGGCACCGCGTTCCTCGTCCCGTGGCTCGGCGTCCTGGTCTGCGGCGACTATCTGTCGCCGGTCGAGATCCCGTGGATCTCGCCGGGCGGGTCGGTGGACGCCTACCTGGCGACGCTCGAGCGCTTCCGCGCCCTGATCGGACGCGCAGACACGATCGTCCCCGGACACGGCCGCCCGCTCGAGCCAGACGAGGCCACCCGGATCCTCGACGAAGACGTCGCGTATCTCGACGCGCTGCGCGCGGACGGCCTCGAGGCGCCCCTGCCACCGGGCCGGCGAACCGACGCCCAACGCCGGATTCACGCCGAAAACGCGCAGCAGCCATCTACGCTACGGCCGACATGAGCTACTCGGGCCTCGCCACCGCCGCGGTCGCGCTCGCCGTGCTGGCGGCGGCCGTCGCCGCGACCGCGGGCGTCCTGTTGTGCGTGGGACGTCGCCGGCTGGCAGAAAAGGCGCTGCCCGTGTTCCTCGGCATGCTCGTGTGCGCGATCTTGGTCGCATTCGCCGCCGTCGCGACGAGCGAGAGCAACCTACGGACGCACACGCAGCGGACGCTGGCACTCGCGTCGGCAGCGGAGCGAACCGAGCTGTCCCGGACGGGCCGCTACACGATCTCCGTCTTCCGCCTCGAGCGGCTCAACCCCGCCCTCGCGGCCGACGTGAAGGTCAACGAGCCGATTGTGCGCGTCACAAGCGGCCCCGGGCGGGGCGACGTCACGCTGTGGGTATCGGCCGGCCCCGGAACCCACGCGCAGGTGACGCTGGGGGCCGATGGCCGGCTCGAACCCATCTCCGCGCGAGGAGCGCGAGCACCATCCCGGCGGCGGCTGGTGCTCGCCACGTCGGGGCGGCGTTTGTCGTGACCACCGCCGGCGCCGGCGCCGGGCTTTCCCCCCGCCTGCGGGGCTCAGCCGAGCCCGCCTCGACTGGATCGCGAGCCGGCGAGCGCGGGCCTCGCGGCTTCCTCCGCTGGACGTGGTGGGCCGCGCTGCCATTCGGCCTGCTCTACCTGATCCTGCTCTCGCATCAGCTCGACGCGGCGATCAGGATCACAAATCTGGACGCCGATGCGGCGTCCGGACCGGTGATCGGCGAGCTATTCGGAGCAGCGCCGGCACACGCCAACGTAGTGCTCGGCACATTCGCGTGGTACTCGACGCTGTTGTTCGACCTCGCCACGAAGTGGCTTCCGTACCACCGTACGGTCTGGGAAGCGGCGCCGTATGCGATGGCAGTGGCGGGAGCCGCGCTCACGACTTGGTCGGTGTCCCGAGTCGCGAGCCGGTGGGCAGCGGGGCTGACCGCGGTGCTGTTGATCTCGACCTCGCCGGCGACGCTGCGCGTCGAGCTGGCGACCACGCAGCACGCTCCCTCGTGGTTTTGCCTAGCGTTGCTCGGAGCGTTCGCGGTCTGGCTCGAGCGGCGGCGCGCGCCGCGATGGCCCGTGGTGATCGTCCTCGTGTTGGTGGTCGGGACGATCGTCGGCGTCAACGCCGCTTCCGATCCGCTGCTCGATGTCGCCGGCGTGGCGCCGTTCGGGTTGGCGCTCATCGCGACGCGAATGCTGGCGCCAGGCCGCGACAGCACCCGCGCGATGCGGAGCGGACTCGCCACGCTCGCCGTCACCGGCGTCACCGGGGCGATCACCGCCGTCGTGATGTCGGCGCTGTCGGTCGCGCGCGAGCCCGGGCTGCACACGACGAGGGTCGTCGTCGGCCACAAGAACCTCCATAACTTCACCTTGTGGTGGAAGTCGATCGCGACGCTCGGCAACGGCAACTTTTTCGGGCACGCGCTGTCGCCCGCGACCGTCCTCGCGTTCGTATGCGCGGTGATCAGCGTCGCCGCGGTGGTTTCGATCCCCTGGCTGAGCTGGCGGCAACTGCGCCACCGCCCGTCGGCGGACCCCGCCCGGACTGCGTTCTACCTTTTCTGGTGCTCGTCGGCGATCCTGCTCACGCTCGCGTTCCTGTTCAGCGCGACTCCCGTCGACATCTACTCCGGGCGCTACCTGGTCGGCCTGCTGTACGCGGCTGCGGCGGTGGTTCCCGCCGCCGCAGCGGGCCGCGTCCCGACCAGAGCGATCGCGCTGGCAGCGACCTGCGTGTTCGCGCTCGGTGCCGTGGTGTCCATCGCTCGGCACGGGCCGGTTCCCGCGCCGAAGGCCAACACCGCGGTGACGACCCACGTGGCCGATCAGATCGAGCGGATCGCCGCACGCGACCACCTGGCGGTCGGTTATGCGGGCTACTGGGACGCCGCTCCGGTCACCTGGGCCACCGGCTTCCGCGTCAAGGTCTACCCGGTTTCGTTGTGTGACCAGCGCAAGCACCTGTGCCGATTCGATCTGCACTTCATCAGCAGTTGGTACTGGCCCCGCGCGCACACCGGCAGCTTCCTGTTGACCGATCCCGCGCTCTCGAACGTGTGGATCCGACCGTCTGACCTCGGGCGCCCGACCGCCGTCTACCGCGTCGGGCGGGTCACCATGTACGTCTACCCGTACGATCTCGCGGCACGGATCAGGAGCACGGCGTGAGCGAGGCCGCTCCCGGGCGCGAAAGCCGACATAATCGGCCGACGGGAAGGGTTTCGCGAGCCTTCGACGGGGCCGTTGCTGGAACCGCGACGACGAGCAATGCCTGACGGACAGACACAAGATCCCGTGCTGAAGTTGGGGGGCTCATCTGTGGCGCTCCCGTGGCGCCCCGCCCGCTACCTGGCCTCGGACCGGCAGCGGACGATCGCCGCGGTCGTGTGTGCGGCGATCGGCTTCGCGATCGCGTGGTACCTGATCCATCACGGCTGGTACCGGCTCGACACGCAGTGGGACACCAAGGAGTACGCGAAGTACGCCCGCAACATCCTCGTCCGAGGCCTCGTGCCGTACCGCGACTTCTCGGTCGAGTACCCGCCGCTGGCGCTCCCGGTGTTCCTGCTCCCGCGCCTGATCGCCGGCAGCCACTTCTCCGGCTACATGGAGGTCTTCGGGCTGATGATGGCCGCGTGCGGCGTGATCTCAGCCGGCCTGGCCGCACTCGTGCTCGCGGCGCAGCGCGTCTCCACGCCCCAGCTCATCTGCGGTGTGGCTTTGCTCGCGCTGTCACCGCTGCTCCTCGGTGCCGTGCTCTGGTCGCGCTACGACCTGTTCCCGACGATGCTCATGGTCACGGCGCTGGCGGCCATCTACTTCGACCGGAACCGGAGCGGGTTCGTGTTGCTCGCCCTCGGCACCGCGGCGAAGGCGTTCCCGGTGGTGGCGCTGCCGATCGCGACCGTGTACGTGTGGCGCCGGCAAGGGCGGCGCGCCGCGCTGATCTGCCTGGCGGCGTTCGCCGTCGTGTTGCTCGCCTGCTTCCTGCCATTCCTCGTGATCGCTCCGCACGGGGTCTGGTGGGCCATCCATGGCCAGGAGAACCGGCCGCTGCAGCTCGAGAGCGTTGGCGCGGCGGTGTTCCTCGCGGCGCACCGCCTGGTCGGGCTGCACCTTTCGTACTACTTCACGCACAGCTCGGACAACCTCGACGGTCACCCGGCGCTCACGTTCGCCGGTGTCATGAGCGTGTTACAGCTCGTGAGCTTGCTGGGCGTGTGGGCGCTCTACGCGCTCGGCCCGGCCACCCGAGAGCGGTTGCTGACGGCGACCGCGGCGGCGGTATGCGCGTTCATCGTGTTCGACCGGGTGCTCTCGCCGCAATACCTGATCTGGCTGGCGCCATTGGTGGCGATGATCAACGGCCGCCGCGGGCTGGCGGCGATGGCGCTGCTCGCGTGCGCGATGGCGATGACGCAGATCTACTACCCGCTGCACTTCGCGCCGCTGAAGAGCTTTGCGGCGCTCGAGTCGTGGACGGTGATTGGCCGCGACCTGTTGCTGGTCACCCTGTTCGCGACGCTCGCCTGGCCGGACCGCGGGGTGACGATTCCCCGGCTGCGCCGCTCGGCATTGGCTACTGCGCGGAGCTGATCACCGCGAGCGTGTCGCCGGTGGCCACCGAGGCGCCCACCGCGATCGGCAGTTCGGAGACGACGCCGGCCTTGTGCGCGGTGATCTCGTTCTCCATCTTCATCGCCTCGATCACGGCGACGAGCGCGCCCTCCTGCACCTCGGCGCCCTGCTCGACCGCCACCTTGAGCACGGTCCCCTGGAGCGGTGAGGACAGCGTGTCGCCCCCTCCCCCGCCGCCGGCCCGGGCCCGCTCACTGCGCCGCGGGGCTCGCCGACCGCCCGCCTCCACCGCGGCCGGGGCGGCCCCGTTGACCGCGTCCGCGAGCGGCGGTCCGATCACCTTGACGTCGAAGCGCTTCCCGGACACCTCGACCGTGTAGCTCTGCTCGACCGGCTCGGGCGCCGCTTCGCCGTCGCCCGAGGCACCGGCCTTCTCCGGTTTGGGGAACGCCAGTTCCTTCAGCCACGCGCGGTCTTCGATCAGGTCGCGGCACGTCTCGGCGTCGTGCCACTGGCGCGTCTGGAGGATCGCGGTGTGGAACGGGATGAGCGTCTTGAGGTTCTCGATCTCGTACTCGCCGAGGGCTCGCAACATCCGTGCGGTGGCCTGCTCGCGGTCGACGTCCCAGACGATCAGCTTGGCGACCATCGGGTCGTACATCGGCGAGATCTGGGACCCGGCCTCGACGCCGGAGTCGACGCGAACCCCGGGGCCCGCCGGCTCGCGGTAGTCACCGATCGAACCCGGTGCCGGGGCGAAGTTCTTGCTCGCGTCCTCGGCGTTGATCCGGCACTCGATCGCGTGGCCACGGATCTCGACGTCGTCCTGCGAGATCGACAGCCGGCTCGCCGGCGGCGACGCGAATGCCCTCCTTGACGATGTCGATTCCGGTGACCATCTCCGTCACGCAGTGCTCGACCTGGACCCGCGTGTTCATCTCGAGGAAGAAGTACTCGCCGTCCTGGAGCAGTCCCTCGATCGTTCCGGCTCCCGCATATTTGACCGCGGCCGCGGCGTCCGTGGCGATCTTGCCGATCCGCGCTCGGAGCTCGGAATCGACGGCCGGCGCCGGCGCCTCCTCGATCAGCTTCTGGTGGCGGCGCTGCAGCGAGCAGTCGCGCTCGCCGAGGTGGATCACGTTCCCGTGGGTGTCGGCGAGCACCTGGACCTCGACGTGGCGCGGATCCGGGAGGTAACGCTCCAAGTACACGGTGGCGTCGCCGAAGAACTTCTCGCCCTCTCGGGCGGCGCCCTCGAACGCGTCCTGGAGCTTCGCTTCCTCGAGCGCGACCCGGAAGCCCTTGCCGCCACCGCCGCCGGCCGCCTTGACCGCCACGGGGTAGCCGATCGTGTCCGCGATGACCTTCTTCGCGTCCTCGATCGTCTCGACCGGCTCGGTGGTCCCAGGGACGATCGGGACGCCGGCCTCGGCCATCAGCTCGCGCGCCCGGGTCTTCGAGCCCATCGCCTCGATCGCAGACGCGGGCGGCCCGATGAACGTGATCCCCGCCTCTTCGAGCGCGGCCGCGAACGCGACGTTCTCGGCCAGGAACCCGTACCCGGGATGCACCGCCTCGGCGCCGGAGCGCTGCACCGCGTCGATCAGCTTGTCGATCGCGAGATAGCTCTCGGACGCGGGGCCTGGCCCGAGCAGGTACGCCTCGTCGGCCCGCTTGACGTGGACGGCGTCGCGATCGAGCTCGGAGTAGACCGCCACGGTGGCGACGCCGAGCTCCTCACAAGCGCGCATGATTCTGACCGCGATCTCGCCGCGGTTGGCGATGAGGACCTTCGAGAACATGCGGCGCGGGACTTTACCGACGCGTGCCCGTACACACGCCCGCAACACGGTGACGAGGAGCGTTAGGTAGGTTGCAAACGCTTGAGCGGTCGGGTTCGCGCCCGAAGTCCATCACTACCAGCGACTGCTCGGGTACGAGCTCCGCCATCTGGTTCCGCGCAGCGCGTGTGCGGCCCGCGCGAACCGCAGACGGCTGCCGCTGCGCTCCCCGGCCCGATATCCGGCGCCTGATCGGAGACGCTAGCGCGCGCTCAGAATCATGCCCGCCGCCACCGTGTCGTTGCTCGCCTCGTCGATCAGGATGAAGCTGCCGGTGGTGCGGTTGCTGGAGTAGGGGTCGGCCATCAGTGGTGAGCCGGAGCGCAGGCGCACGCGGCCGATCTCGTTGAGCGCGAGCCCGTCGGCACGCTCGTGGGACAGCGTGTTGACGTCGACGCGGTAGTCGAGCTCCTCGATGCGGGCGCGGGTCGTGCGCGTCGTGTGCTTGATGACGAGCCGCACGCCCGGGCGCAGCGGCGTCTCCCCCATCCAGCACACCATCGCGTCGAGTTCCCGCGCGGCGACCGGGGGATCGTCCGCCTCGACCAGCATGTCCCCCCGGGAGATGTCGAGGTCGTCCTTCACCCGGACGGTCACCGACATCGTCGGGAAGGCGCTGTCGACCGGACCGTCGAACGTCTCGATCGAATCGATCTCGGTGCGCTGACCGCTCGGGAGCACGACCACCTCGTCGCCGGCTTGCAGGACGCCGCCGGCGACCGTGCCGGCGTACCCGCGGTAGTCGTGGTGGTCGTCGTTGTTCGGCCTGATCACCCATTGGACCGGGAAGCGCACCTGGGCGAGGTTCCGGTCGGGCGCGATCACGACGTGCTCGAGGTAATACAGCAGCGGCGACCCGCCGTACCAGGCCATGTTCATCGACCGATCGACGACGTTGTCGCCGAGCAGCGCGGAGATCGGGATGAAGCTGACGTCGGGGATGCCCAGCCGCGCCGTCCAGTCGGTCAGGTCATCGACGATCTGCTCGAACACGACCTCGTCGTAGCCGACCAGGTCCATCTTGTTGACGCACACGACCACGTGCGGGATCCGCAGCAAGGACGCGATGTACGCGTGCCGGCGCGTCTGCTCGCTGACCCCCTTGCGCGCGTCGACGAGGACGATCGAGAGGTCCGCGGTCGAGGCGCCGGTAACCATGTTCCGCGTGTACTGCTCGTGGCCGGGCGTGTCGGCGATCACGAACTTGCGCCGGGGGGTCTGGAAGTACCGGTAGGCGACGTCGATCGTGATGCCCTGCTCGCGCTCGGCCCGCAGGCCGTCGGTCAGCAGCGCGAGGTTGACGTAGCCGTCGCCGCGCCGCTCGGACGTGCGCACGACGTGCTCGAGTTGATCCTCGAAGATCGACTTGGAGTCGTGCAGCAGGCGGCCGATCAGCGTCGACTTGCCGTCGTCGACCGACCCTGCGGTGGCGAATCTGAGCAACTCGCTGGTGCGGGTTCTAAGCGCGTGCCCGTTGGTCGCCGCGCCAGGCGTCATCGGTCGACTCCCTGCACGGCTAGAAATAGCCCTCGCGCTTGCGATCCTCCATCGCAGCCTCGGTCACCCGATCGTCGGCGCGAGTCTCTCCGCGCTCGGTGATCCGGGTGGCCGCGATCTCGGAGACGACCTCCGGCAGCGTCGTGGCCTTCGAGCGAACGGCGCCGGTGCACGTCATGTCGCCGACGGTCCGGTAACGCACCGACGCCTCGAACGGGGTTTCGCCCTCGATCAGCTGAACGTGGGGGCTGAGCGCGTACAGCATCCCGTCGCGCTCGAACACCTGCCGGTTGTGCGCGTAGTAGATGCTCGGGACCTCGAGCTTCTCCTGGGCGATGTACTGCCACACGTCGAGCTCGGTCCAGTTCGACAGCGGGAACACGCGGACGTGCTCGCCCTTGCGGATGCGGCCGTTGTACAACGACCACACCTCGGGCCGCTGGCGCTTGGGCTCCCACTGGCCGAAGTCGTCGCGGAAGGAAAACACGCGCTCCTTGGCGCGGGCGCGCTCCTCGTCCCGGCGCGCGCCGCCGAACGCCGCGTCGAACCCGTGCTCGGCGATCGCGTCGAGCAGCGTCACCGTCTGCAGGCGGTTGCGCGACGCGCGGGGACCGGTCTCCTCGACCGCGCGGCCGCTATCGATCGACTCCTGCACGCTGGCGACGATCAGCCGCTCGCCGATCTGGTCGATCAGCCGATCGCGGAACTCGAGCACCTCGGGGAAGTTGTGCCCGGTGTCGACGTGCATGATCGGAAATGGGAAGCGGCCGGGGCGGAACGCCTTCTCGGCCAGCCGGAGCAGCACGAGCGAGTCCTTGCCGCCGCTGAACAGAAGCACGGGGCGCTCGAACTCAGCCGCGACCTCGCGGAAGATGTGGATCGACTCGGCCTCGAGCGTCTCGATGTGCGAGAGCTCGTAGTGGAGGGGGTTCAAGCGGCCGTCCTCATTCGTGGATCCCGCACTCGGTCTTGTCCAGGCCGGCCCAGCGGCCCTCACGCCCCGCGCCCGGCCGCGTGCACGGCTCACACCCGATCGACGAGTAGCCCTGATCGTGGAGCGGGTGGTAGGGAAGGTCGTGCGCGTGGATGTACCGCCACAGGTCCTTCTCGCTCCAGTCGGCGAGCGGGTTGACCTTCCAGATTTCACGCCGCTCGTCGTACTCGAGCTTGCTGGCGGCGGCCCGGGTCGGAGCCTGCTCGCGGCGGATACCCGTGACCCAGGCGTCGACGTCGTCGAGCGCGCGCTCGAGCGCGTCAACCTTGGCCTCGCCGCAGCACCGGTCCATCGTCCACGGCTGATCCGGGCTCCGGGCATCGATCACCTCGATGCTGACGCCAAACCTGTCCTCGAACCGCTTCCACGTCTCGAGCGTCTCCGGGAACAGCACGCCGGTGTCGATCATGAACACCCGGGCGTCGGGCTCGATCGAGCTCAGCATGTGCAGGAGCACCGACTCCTCCTTCTGGAAGGAGCACGCCATCTTCAGTCGCGGATGGAACCGCTCGACCGCGTAGGCGAGAACCTCCTCGGCGGAGACGGTCTCGAGATCGGGAATCGTTGCGCTCATGGTCATGGCACCGGTCAGACCGCGCACTCGCCCTCGCCGCGTATGACCTCGAACGGCGACTGCTTGGTCCAGTCGATGAAGTAGTTCATGTTGTCCAGGCTGAACTCGATCGGCATCGTGAGATCCTTGACCTTCGTCTCGAACTCCGCGGGGCCGACGCGGTCGACGAAAGCGTTGAACTCCTCACCATCGGCCCGTTCGGATTCGTAGAAGCGTACCCACCGCTCGACCGCCTCGGGTACACGCTTGGCGGGGAGGCGCGCCTTGAGCCGCTGTCCGTACCGCACGTCGCCGCCCTCGTACGCCCCGCCGATGTGCGGGATGTACGCCGGGATCGAGTGGTCGCCAACCTTGATCGACGCGCCGTAGAAGCCGATGTTCGCGATGTGGTGCTGGCCGCAGCCGTTCGGGCAGCCGCTCATCTTGACGTGGATTCGGCGGGTCAGCTCGTCGCCGATCTCCATCTGGATGAGGCGGTCCTGGATCGCCTGGTTGAGCCCCATCGAGCTCGTGATGCCGAGCTTGCAGGAGTCGGTCCCGGGGCAGCTGACGACGTCGGTTATCTCGTCCGCGCCGGCATCGGCGAGGTTTAGCTCGCCCAGCGCCCTCCACACCGCATATACAGAGTCGTCGCGGACCCAGCGGAAGATCAGGTTCTGGTGGACGGTAGTGCGCGCGGCATCGCCGGTGTGTTCACGCATGATCTGCGCGAGCCCGCGAAGCTGCTCGGGGGTCAGGTCGCCGCGCGTCACCTTGACCTCGACGGTCGAGAAGCCGCGCTGGCGCTGGCGCTGCACGTTGGTCTCGACGAAACGCGTGAACTCACGGTTGTCTCCGTTGGGCGTCGCGGAGCTCTGCGGCTTCGCCGGCGCATCCAACTCTTCGTCGTGGTCGAACAGGATCCTGTCGAGGCTGAAATCGCGCTCTCCAACCCAGTCGCCCTCGAGCTCCTCCTCGACCAGCGTTCGGAACTCGTCGATCCCGATCTTGTCGACCAGCACCTTGATCCGCGCGCGGGCGCGGTTGACGCGCAGCCAGTCCTGGCGGTCGAAGATCCGCATGCACGCCTCGGTGACCTTCAGGTAGTCGCCGTTGTCGAGCTCGATGAACTCGTACAGGGTCGGAGCGAGGCGGGGCATGATCGAAGTACCGCCTCCTACCCGCATTTCCACGCCCCTCACTCCGTCCCTGAGTTTGGGGAGAAACGCCACGTCGTGGATTCGCGTGATCGCGTTGTCCTCGTCGGTGGCGGCAAACGCCGTCTTGACCTTCCGCGGCATCGCCTGCGTCGTCTCGTGACGGACGAAGTACCGCACGTAGGCGCCCGCATATGGGGTGATGTCGAACAGCTCACCCTCGAGCGTGCCGGCGCGCGGGTCGCCGGTCACGTTGCGCATCGTGTTGCCGCAGCCCTCGCGGCTCGACAGGCCGGCGTCGCCCAGCTCTCGGATCAGCTCGGCCGCGTCGGGCAGCGGGATGTGGTGCATCTGGATGTTCTGGCGCGTGGTGATGTGGCCCTTGCGCAGCGGCACGTATTTCTCGATCACGTCGGCGAACGCGTCAAGCTGGTCGGGCGTCACCCCGCCGAACGGGAGCTTGACCCGGACCATCTGCACGTCGGGCTGGCGCTGCCCGTAGACGCCCTGCTTGAGGCGGAACTTGACGAACTCGTCGTTCTCGAGATCGCCCTTCAGGAAGCGCGTGGACTCGGTGTCAAAGTCGTCGAACTCGCGCTCGAGGATCGGAATGACGTGCCCCGGAACGTTCTCGACCAGCTCTGGGTTCTCGAGTGATCCGGTGCGTGCGCTGTGCATCGGTCCTTCCTTCCGGTCGCGGGCGGACCACGAAATCTAGCAAAAGGCAATCGGGGTTCAGATATTTACCCCGTGTGGCGGGGATAGTGGCGCGGCGCACGGCGGGAACGCGGTCAACGTAAGAAAGCGCGCGGCCGCGGACGGGCGTGCCGCCGAAGCCAAACGCTAAGCAACGACCCGGGCAGCCGAAGCAAGGTCCGGCGCCGCGACGGTGGGGGCAACCGCCGCGGCAGCCGGTGCGCTCTCAGCCGGCGCCGATCGAGTGGCTGGCATCCGCTTTGGGGGCTGAGCGATGCCATTGATCGCCGGCGCGTCGGCGAGCGCGAGCACAAACCCGTCGCGGCGACGACGAGCCCGGAAACCGATCGGGTCGGAGACGACGTCTACTGCACCCCGCGACTAGCACGACCCGCGTACGACCCCCTCTTGCTTGCGCCCCAAGCACTCTCCCGGGGTGAGCCTTCAAAAAACTGGCTCACCAGCCAACAAGTGCACGCTGGCATACGCACAGGTTCCTGTCAAGGCAAGCGCGCATAAAGCAACGTAAGTTGATGCAAACAGGTGCTTGCACCGCTTCAAACCCAGGGCGCGGGCTCCCCGGGGGCCCGGCTCACGCTCTCTTCGAGGGCCGCACGCTGCCATGGGTTGGGCTTGGGCGCGGGAGGCGCCGGCACCGGCGCGGTGTCGCGCATGAACCGCTCGAGCGCGGCGACGACCGCCGCCGCTTCCTCGGGCGAGGCTGTCGGCGCGACGATCGTGAGCTTCGGTCGCCGGTTCATCGGGTCGACGAGCGTATCGTGCGCGAGCGTGCCGTCGCTCCCCGTGCTCGATCACGATTCAGTGCTGGCGGCCGTCTCTGCGGAGACGGCGATCGAGCGGGTACGCGAGGGTCTGCTGAGGTTTCAGGCCGGCGACTGGGTGATGCCCGCCAAGGTGTATCTCGAGAGTCCGCCATTCGGCGACTTCCGCGCGATGCCGGCGCGCGGTGGCGGCTTCGCGCTGCTCAAGTGGGTGACCTCGTTCCCCGGGAACCCCGCGCTGGGACTGCCGACCGTGACCGGCGTGATCTGCCTGTCCAACGTGGAGAACGGCGAACCCGTGATGCTGATGGACGCGCGCTCGGTCACCGCGCTCAGGACGGGAGCGGTCGCGGCTGTGGCGGCCATGGCGCTGGCTCGCCAGGACGCGCGGAGCGTCGGGATCATCGGATGTGGTCTCCACGGCGCGTGGTCGGCGCGGTGCCTGGTGGCGGCCGGTTACGGCCCCGGCGTGTGCCACGACCCGCGGGCGGACGTCGCCGACGCACTCGCGCGCGAGCTCGAATGGACGACGGGTTCGCGGGCCGAGGCGCTGGCGTGTGACGTGGTCTGCTGCGTCACTCCCGGCAACGAGATCGTGGTCGACGTGGGCAGCCTCCACGCCGGGGTGCATCTCAACATGCTTGGCGCCGACGGCCCGGGCAAGGCAGAGGCGAGCGTCGGCGCCGTCGCCTCGTGCGCGCTGTTCTGCGACGAGTGGGAGCAGGCATCGCATGGCGGCGAGCTGACCGGAGCGGTCACCGCCGGACTGGTGACGCGCGACCGCGTGACCGAGCTCGGCGCGGTCCTCGCCGGCGACGCGCCTGGGCGCCCGGGACCTGACGCCGTGACGCTGTTCGACTCGACTGGGCTGGCCGTACAGGACCT
Source organism: uncultured Solirubrobacterales bacterium (assembly GCA_963822855.1). Lineage (GTDB taxonomy): Bacteria > Actinomycetota > Thermoleophilia > Solirubrobacterales > Solirubrobacteraceae > Palsa-465. The sequence continues at coordinate 208,749 of CAWGJE010000019.1, forward strand.
CGCGGTGGCGGCGGCCGCGTTCGAGGCCTGGGAGGACAACCGCGTCGAGGCCCAGACCGTCGTGCTTTGAGAGCCGGCTCCCGGTCAGAGCGGGATGTTGCCGTGCTTGCGCCGCGGGCCCGGCTGGCGCTTGTTCTGCAGCGTCTCGAGCGCCGTGATGATCTTGGGACGCGTTTCGTGGGGGACGATCACGTCGTCGATATATCCCCGTTCGGCGGCCACGTACGGGTTCGCGAAGTGCGCCTTGTAGTCCTCGATCAGCTTCTGCCGGCGCGTGTCAGGGGTCGGCGAGGACGCGATGTCGCGGCGGTAGATGATGTTGACCGCGCCCTCGGGGCCCATCACCGCGACCTCGGCGGTCGGCCAGGCGAAGTTGAAGTCCGCGAGCTGGTGCTTTGACCCCATAACGTCGTACGCGCCGCCGTACGCCTTGCGAGTGATGATCGTGATCTTCGGGACGGTGGCCTCGCAGTAGGCGTAGAGCAGCTTCGCGCCGTGGCGGATGATCCCGCCCCACTCCTGGGTGGTGCCGGGGAGGAAGCCGGGAACGTCGGTGAGCGTGATGATCGGGATGTTGAACGCGTCGCACGTGCGGACGAACCGCCCGGCCTTGGTCGAGGAGTCGATGTCGAGCACGCCGGCGAGCTGGTTGGGCTGGTTGCCGACGATCCCGACGACGTAACCGTTCAGCCGCGAGAAGCCGCAGATGATGTTGCGCGCGTAGTGCTCGTGCACCTCGAAGAACTCACCGTCGTCGAACACGTGGTGGACGACGTCGCGCATGTCGTAGGGCTTGTTGGGGCTGTCGGGGACGACGTGGTCGAGCTCGGGGTCCTGACGGAACGGATCATCGGTCGGCAGGACCCGCGGCGGCATCTCGAGGTTGTTCTGGGGCAGGAAGCTGAGTAGGTACCGGGTGTCCTCGAGGCACTGGTCCTCGTTGTCTGACGCGAAATGGGCGACGCCGGACTTCGTGTTATGGGTCATCGCGCCACCGAGGGACTCGAAGTCGACCTCCTCGCCCGTGACCGTCTTGATCACCTCGGGGCCGGTGATGAACATGTGGCTGGTCTCCTTGACCATGAAGACGAAGTCGGTCATCGCGGGCGAGTACACGGCTCCCCCGGCGCACGGGCCCATGACGAGGCTGATCTGCGGAATCACGCCCGAGCACTGGACGTTGCGGGTGAACACGTCGCCGTAGGCGCCGAGCGACACGACGCCCTCCTGGATCCGCGCTCCACCCGAGTCGTTGATTCCTACGACCGGGCAGCCGATCTTGGCCGCCAGGTCCATGATCTTGCACATCTTCTCGGCCATGACCTCGCCGAGCGACCCGCCGAACACCGTGAAGTCCTGGCTGAACACGCACACGCGCCGGCCGTCGATCGTCCCGTGCCCGGTGACGACGGCGTCGCCGTAGGGCCGGTTCTTCTGCATGTCGAACTCGACCGTGCGGTGGCGCATGAACACGTCGAGCTCCTGGAAGGACCCGGGGTCGAGCAGCTTCTCGACGCGCTCGCGGGCGGTGTACTTTCCGCGCTCGTGCTGCTTGGCGACGGCCTGCTCGGAGCCCGCGTGGATGGCCTCGTGGCGAAGCGCCTCGAGCTGTCCGAGCTTCTCGGCGTACGTTTCCGGGGCTTTTTCACGCATCGGGGTGGGCGAGTTTAGGAGGAAATGGGGTACCGCGCCGCTGCAAGATGCGATACAACTTCCGCCACCTTGCAGGAATCGATGCGTAAGCGTCGACGACGGACGACATAGCAGCCGAATCGCCGCACCATCCGTGGCCGGCGAACGGAGGACCCAACAGCGACCTCTAGGGGCGCCGGGGCGAATCGCCGCAATCGTGCGGCGTAGCGCAAGACGCGAGCCCGTCAGCTAACTCCGCAGGCTTACGAACAAGGAGGAAGTTGGTGGATACCGCACGGGATCTCGCTTGCGCTGATGTGTGGCAGGCGTCGTTGGAGCGCTCGCTTGCGCGCAGGGGAAAGGCGACTCGCAGCTCGCTCGAGCTGTTCCACCTTCAGCCAGAGCGCGACCTCGGTCGCGGCGACCTCTTGCGCGAGTCGGCGATGTACTCGCAGCTGCGCCGGTCGGCCGCGTCGCGGCGGCCGACGATGATGACGTTGCCGAGCGCCGGCGGCATCTCGGCGCTCGCGCTGCTTGCGGCAACCACGCTCCCCGGCCTTCTGGGCGGCCGCGGCAGCTCGGTGCGGACGGCCCGGATCACCTACAAGGCCGACGATCACGGCGCCGGGAGCCCAAAGACGAAGATCGCGGAAGCGTCCGTTGCCGCGCCTGCGAGCGCGGCGCGGCCGGCGACGGCCACGCTCGCCGCTGCCGGCGCAACGACCGTGCCGACGTACGCCACCGAGCCCCACCCGGCGCTGGCGGCGGTGCACGCGTCACGGCCGGCCCCGGCGCGCCCCGGCACACGCGACCGTCACGACCGTGCACGCAGCGGCTTCAACCGCGCACATCGCGGCGGCCGGCGACGGCACCGGCGGTGCGGGGAGCGGCGCGGCCTCGGTGAGCGGTGGCGTGGCGCCGGCGGCTGAGCACAGCGTGGCGGCGGCGAGCACGCAGACCGCTCCCAAGGTGCATTCGACGCCGGCGGTGCATCCAACCTCGACCGTCCACAGAACTTCGTCGACCGTGCACCGTGTCGCGCCGACGGTGCACCGCGTATCGACTCGCGTGCCGCGCGTCCCGGCCGCGGCGAAGACGACACACGCCCACACCGGCGGCGGCACGATCGAGGACACCACCTCCGTCGGCCATCCGCGCCCGACCACCACGGCACCCCACCCGAAGCCCGTCGCGAAGCCACGCCCGGTGGCGAGCACCCCGCCGCCCGCGTCCAAGCCGGCGCCGGCCCCAATCGTAGCCCCAGGTCAGTACGTGAACCCGCTCGCCGGCGCGAGCGTGACCCCCGAGCGCATCGACCAGGGTGTCGACTACGCGGGGTCGGGTCCGCTCGGCGCGATCGGCGACGGCACGATCACGTATGTGGGTACCAGCGGCACCGGCTGGCCGGGAGCGTACGTCGAGTACCGGCTCACCGACGGCCCCGACGCCGGGCGCTATGTCTACTACGCCGAGGGAATCAGCCCCGCGGCCGGCCTGCGCGTCGGGCAGAGCGTCCACGCCGGACAGACGATCGCGCAGATCATCGCCGGTGACTCGAGCGGGATCGAGATCGGCTGGGGCGCGGGCGTCGGCACCGAGTCGTACGCCATGCAGCAGGGGCAGTGGCAGGGTGGCGACGACGCGAACAGCGTCCCCAGTCCCGCCGGCAAAGACTTCTCAGCCCTGATCGCGGAGCTAGGAGGCCCTCCAGGGAAGATCGAGGGCTGACCGGTCCGTACTCGCGCGCCGCGCCCCCAGCCCCTAGGCGCGCGAGTACGGCCGGTGGTGCGCCTGGCCAAGGCTGTCGAGGGCTGCGGTGAGCGCGGCCTCGGTGGGGGGTGCTTCGGTCCCGGGTTCGCGCTCAGGTGCGGGTTCGGGCTCGGGTTCTGCGACTGGCTCGGGGTCTACGTCTGGCTCGGGTTCGAAGACCGTCTCGGGTTCGACGACCGCCTCGGGCTCGGGCGGAGGCTCCGGCTCGGCTAACTCGACGGGTTCGTCGACCTCGGGCTCGGGTGGGTCGGGCCGCGGAGCTCGCAGGAACGAGAACCACCGGAACCGACGCCGGCGCGCCGGCGGCGCCTCGACGGCGACCTCCGGGTCCGGCTCCGGATTCCGGGGCACCTCGGGTATGGGCTCGGCGACCGTCTCGGGCTCCGTCACTTCCGCCACCTCGGCGACCGGGTTGGCCACCTCGGCCGGCTCGACGACCTCGCCCTCCTCCGCCACCGCGGTCAGGATCACCTTCGTCCCCCATCCGGACGGCTCGATCCGCACCGTGCCGCGTGCATGTTCGCCCTCCCAGGCGACGGCGGTCTCCGGTTCGAGCCTTGTGATCCTGATCTCTCCGAACTGGTCCAGGTGGCGCGCCAGCGAGGCCGCGTCGCTGCACTCGGCCCACAACTCCGGTGGCGATTTGACCAGCGTTCGGCTTGCCACGTGCTCCGTCATGGCTAGTGGTTTCGCCCGCGCGGGCGCGACTCCTGCCTGCCGCCGGGTGACGACGCGAGACCTGCATAACGCGGCATTTCAGTCGCCTCGACGTCGCCGGGACCACATAAGCATGGTCACCATGCTGATGTGGTCGAGAGCGGGCGCGGGCGTGCGAAATGCCGCGTTATGCAGGTAGTTCTCTACCGCCTCCGGACCCCCGATATCGTGACGAAGGCAATGATCCGGACCAGACAGCTGGGCGCCACCGGACCCGCCGTCTCGGCGCTCGGGCTCGGGTGCATGGGGTCAGCCGGCACCGGCACGGCGAGGACGAATCATCCTTCGCGAAAGCTGCCCCGGAAACGGCCCCTCGACACGCAACGAGCTCGACGGTGCTTCCGGCGCTAACGACCCTTTGACACGAACAGCTCGACCTTGCTGCCGGCGCGGCGCGTGCGGCCAGCGCGAGGGCTCGTGCTCGTCACGCGCCCGCGGCGTACCGCGCGTGAGGTCTGCTTCTTGATCTTGCCGACCTTGCAATGGGAGCGGCGGAGCGCCTTCTCGGCGGCGGGCAGCTTCATGCCCTTGGTCCGCGGGACCCGGCAGCGCACGGGAGCCGGTGGTGTCGGCGGCGGGTTGTAGACGACCGCGACCTGCGCCCGGGCGGTGGCGCCCGCGGCGTCGGTGGCGACCGCGGTGATCGTGTTCGTGCCCGGGCTCAGCGGGACCTGCGCGGTCCAGGCCCCGTTAGACGCGACCGGAACCGTCTGGCCACCGACGAGGAGCGACGCGATCCCGGAGCCGGCGCTGGCGATGCCCGACAGAGTCGTGGTGGCGGTGGACACGGTCGTCCCGCCGGCCGGCGGCGCGATCACGACCGACGGAGGCTCGAAGTGATCCTGCCCGGCGAGCGCCATCGCTGTGACGTCCGCGATGCTGTAGCCCACCGAGTAGACGTAGCTCAGGGTCGCGCGCCCGCCGGCCGGAACCACGAGGACGTTGTGCTCCTCGAAGTCATCGTTTGCCGTGAACGCGAACTCCGACGGCGCGGTGCTGAACGTGAGCGCACCGACGGCCTCGCTCGGATCCCCGTCCGGTGCGGCGACGTTCGTGTGGACCAGAATCGAGCCCGGCGCCGAGCCCGGGCCCGGCAACGTGTTCCCCGCGGCGTATGGCGAGAACGTGGATTGTCCCGGGAACTCGTAGCCCGGCTCTCCGTCCGGCGGCGTCGTGACCAAGCCGATCGCGTCGTCGTACAGGAGGTTCAAGCGCATGCGCCTTGCCATCGGTCGAGGACCAGGTATCGGTCATCGCGACCACCAGGCCGCCGTCGCTGGTGGTGATGTTCCGCTGTAGCTCGACGCCCGAGTTGACAAAGCTCGGACACGACACGGGCGTGGGCTTCTCCTCGTTGGGTCCGTCGCACTCAACGAAGGGCTCGGTCGCGTCGGACGAGATCAGGCCCGTGGCGGGATCCCAATCGAGGCCGTCCCCGAGGTTCGCGGGAAACCCGTTGAGGTTCTGGCTGATGGGGCTTCCGGAGGTGAACAGGCCCTGCGCCGCGGCCGGATCGTAGGCATTCCGACCATCGATCTGAACCTCCGATCGGCCCCCGAAGGCTCCGAGGTCGTCGCTCAGCAGACGACCCGGTGCAGTCGATCGCGAAGTTCCCGACGTCGTACGCTGCGATCGATCGGTGCGATCTCGGGTCCGCCGCACGCCTTCTTGTAAGGAGTGGGAAGGCTCTGGACGGGCGTGCCGGCCGCGGACCACGTCGCGAAGCCGGTGAACGTGACGTCGTTGACGTAGTAGTTGAAACCGTGTTCAGATTGGGTCCACTTGAGATCGCGAGCCCACGCGCCCACTCGGAGACGGCGACCGGCTGCGCCGCGAAATTGTCGAGCTCCGGGCCGGTCTCGCTGCCGTCGGGATGGCGCGAAGGCGGCACGCGTGACCGGCGATCGGCTTGAGCAGCCACGGCGTCCGTGTCGAACGTGCTGTTTGCCGTCGACTCCGATCGGGCGCGGCGAGCTTTCGCGACCGACGGGGGCGGCGCCGTAATAGCAGACCACGTCGACTTCATCGCCGGGGTTGGCCCCGGGCGCATCGCCGCTGACCGTCACCGTCGTCGCGTGCGGCGGGTTGTCGACCGATAGCAGATAGGGGTTGTCCGAGGTCGTCGGATTCTGGGTCGTCCAGCTTGTGATCTGCGTGCTCGTCACCGCCGCGTGAGCGGCCGCCGGTGCGACGGCTAGCGCAGCGAGTGCGGTGACAGTGGCGGCGATCCGTAGCCTGGGCATGACAAAAGGACCCCTGCCTCCCGGTTGTTCCCGTTCCGGTGCTTCTCAGAACGTCTGTGCGAAGGCGGTTTCAGAAGGTCGGCTGGTACTCGCCGAACACGTCTTTCATCGCACCGCACACCTCACCCAACGTGCATCGGTCTTTTAGTGCCTGCCGTAGGGAAGGGAGGAGGTTATTGGCCGTATCGGCAGCAGCGCTCACTTCCTTGAGCCGTTTCTCGACCAATTCCGCATCTCGCTCAGATTTGAACGCTCGCAGCCTCTCGACCTGCTCGCGCTCGGACTCGGGATCGACGCGGAGGATGTCCGGCACCTCGGGCTCGCCCTCGTCGACGAACTTGTTGACACCCACGACCACGTCCTGTCCGGTCCGGTAGCGCTCGTGGTAGCCGAACGCGGACTCCTCGATCTCGTTCTTCATGAAGTCGATCGCGTTGATCGAGCCGCCGAGGCCGTCGACCTTGTCGATCAACTCGGCGGCGCGCGTCTCGATCTCGTCGGTCAGCGCCTCGATGAAGTACGAGCCGGCGAACGGATCGACGGTGTCGGCGGCGCCTGATTCGTAGCCGATGATCTGCTGCGTGCGGAGCGCGATCTTCGCGGCGCGCTCGGTCGGCAGCGCCAGCGCCTCGTCGAAGCCGTTGGTGTGCAGCGATTGGGTGCCGCCACAGACGGCGGCAAATCCCTGGAGCGCGACGCGCACGATGTTGTTCTCCGGCTGCTGGGCGGTCAGCGTGACGCCGCCGGTCTGGGTGTGGAACCGCAGGCGCCAAGAACGCTCGTCCTTGGCGTCGAACCGCTCGCGCATGATCTTCGCCCACATCCGGCGGGCGGCACGGAACTTGGCGATCTCCTGGAAGACGTTGTTGTGGCCGTTGAAGAAGAACGCCAGCCGCGGCGCGAACTCGTCGACCGCGAGGCCGGCGTCGAGCGCGGCCTTCACGTACGCGATGCCGTTGCACAGCGTGAACGCGACCTCCTGCACGGCCGAGCAGCCCTTCTCGCGGAAGTGGTAACCGCTGATCGAGATCGTGTTCCAACGTGGGATCCGCTCGCGGCAGTACGAGAACAGATCGGTGGTGAGCCGGATCGCGCCCTTCGGCGGGTAGATGAAGTTGCCGCGCGCGATGTACTCCTTGAGGATGTCGTTCTGGGTCGTGCCGCGGAGCTTGTCGGCCGGGACCCCCTGCTCCTCGCCGATCAGCTCATAGAGCAGCAGCAGCACCGCAGCCGGCGCGTTGATCGTCATCGAGGTCGACACCTGGTCGAGCGGGATCTGGTCAAACGCGGTGCGCATGTCGTCGATCGAGTCGATCGCCACGCCGGTCCGCCCCACCTCGCCGAGACACCGTGGGTCGTCGGAGTCGAGGCCGAGTTGTGTCGGGAGATCAAACGCCATCGAAAGGCCGGTCGAGCCGTGCTGAAGCAGGTAGCGGTAGCGCTCGTTGGACTCCTTTGCGCTCGCGTAGCCCGCGTACTGGCGCATCGTCCACAGCTGGCCCCGGTACATATCGCGGTGGATGCCGCGCGTGAATGGGTACTCGCCGGGCTCGCCGAGCCGCTCGGGCAGGTCCGCAGGCAGGTCCTGGTCGGCGTACAGGCCCTTGACCTCGATCCCGGAGTCCGTGAACCGCCGGGGGTCATCGGGCCCGACGATCGGGGCGATCGTGCGGTGCTCGTCGGTGGTGGCCATGAACGCGAGGTTACCCTTTGAGCCGGTGCAAGTTCGAATCAGACTTTTTGCCGGGCTGCGTGAACGCGCCGGCGCCAGCGAGGTCGAACTCGAGCTGCCCGAGGGCGCGCGGGTGGCCGACGCGCTCGACCGAATCCGGGATCTGACCGACGGCGTGCCCGTGGTCATGGCCGTCAACCAGGAATATGCCGACCCCGGGGCGCCCCTGCACACCGGAGACGAGGTCGCGCTGATCCCGCCGATATCCGGTGGCGCCGTCGGCGCCTCGCACGCACTGCTGACGACGGCCAAGCTCGCGCTCGACCCGCTCGTCGAGCGCGTCCGCGACCCTCGCGCCGGCGCGGTCGTGACGTTTCTCGGCGTGACCCGGGAGGTGGCCGAGCTGGAGTACGAGGCGTACGCGGAGATGGCCGAGCGCCAGATGACCGAGATCGTGGCCCGCGCGATCGAGCGACACGGCCTGTGTGCCGCCGCCGTCGAGCACCGCGTCGGCACGGTGCCGCTGTCCGAGGCGTCGGTGGCGATCGCGGTGTCGGCGCCGCACCGAGCGGAGGCGTTCGCGGGCGCGCGAGAGATCATCGACGAGATCAAGATGAAGGTCCCGATCTGGAAGAAGGAAGAGGGCGAATGGGTGCGCGGAGTGACGCCGGACCCGCAGCCCTGAGATCGCTGCCGGCGGTGCACGAGCTGGCGGCGGCGATCGACGCGCCGCACGGGCTGGCGGTGGCGGCCGCGCGAGCGGCAATCGAGGAGCGGCGGGCAGCCGTGCTCGGAGGCTCGACCGATGACGTCGACCTCGTGGCCCGAGCGCGCGAGCTGCTGGAGGAGCTCGCGCGGCCATCGCTGCGGCGCGTGATCAACGCCACCGGGGTGATCCTCCACACGAATCTCGGGCGGGCGCCGCTGGCGGCGAGCGCGCGAGAGGCCGTGACGCGGGCGGCCGAGGGCTACAGCAACCTCGAGCTGGACCTGGCGTCGGGCGAGCGGGGCAGCCGTCACTCCCACGTCGAGGGACTTATGCGCGAGCTGACCGGCGCCGAGGCGGCGATCGTGGTCAACAACGGCGCTGCCGCCGTGCTGCTATCCGCGGCCGCGCTGGCCGGGCCGGGGCGAGCGATCGTGGTGGCGCGCGGGCAGCTGGTCGAGATCGGCGGCGGCTTTCGGATCCCGGAGGTGATCGCCCAGTCGGGGGCGCGGATGCTCGAGGTGGGCACCACGAACCGGACTCGCCTGAGCGACTACGAACGGGCGCTCCACGCCCATGACGACGTCGGCGCGATCATGCGCGTGCACCAGTCGAACTTCAGGACGATCGGGTTCGTCGAGGACGTTCCGGTGGGGGCGCTGTGCGAGCTGGGCGTGCCCGTGATCGACGACGTCGGTTCGGGCTGGGTCGGGGGAGCGGTGGCGGTGGAGGAGCCGGCCGTCGCGGATTCGGTGGCGGCGGGCGCGGCGCTCGTCTGCTGTTCGGGTGACAAGCTGCTCGGGGGGCCCCAGGCGGGCCTGATAGTCGGCCGGCAGGACGCGGTGGCGGCCGCACGCCGCCACCCGCTGGCTCGCGCGATGCGGATCGACAAGCTGTCGCTGGCGGCGCTCGAGGCGACGCTCCGGCTCTACCGCGATCCGCAACGGGCGCTGAGCGAGATCCCGACCCTGGCGATGCTGGCTGCGGACGAGTTCACGCTCAGCGCGCGGGCGCAGGAGCTCGCCCGAGCTATCGGCGACCGTGCGCGAGTGATCAGGGCCGTGGCCAGGGTCGGTGGGGGAACGCTGCCTCTGCTCGAGCTCAAGGGGCCGGCGGTTGCGCTCGAAGGGGAGCCTGAAGCACTCGCCCGGGCACTGCGCGCGAACGAGCCGCCGGTGATCGGCCGGATCCACGCCGGGCAGCTGTTGCTCGACCCGCGCACGCTCACCGACGAAGAGGTCCCGATGGTCGCGCGCGCCGTCGCCGGATGAAGCCGCTGACGCTCGGCACCGCCGGCCACATCGATCACGGCAAGACCGCGCTGATCCGGGCGCTGACCGGCGTCGACACCGATCGCCTGCCCGAGGAGCGCGCCCGGGGGATCTCGATCGAGCTCGGCTACGCGAGCCTGACGCTGCCGTCCGGGCGGCGGCTGTCGGTCGTCGATGTTCCCGGCCACGAGCGCTTCGTGCGGACGATGGTCGCCGGCGCCACCGGGATCGACCTGTTCCTGATGACGATCGCCTCCGACGACGGGGTGATGCCGCAGACGCGTGAGCACGCCGCCGTGCTCGAGGCGCTCGGCGTCGGCATCGGCGTCGTCGCCGTGACCAAGAGCGATCTCGCCGACCCCGAGGTGGCGCTGATCGAGGCCACGGACCTGTTCCCGGGGAGCGAGGCCGTGGCCGTCTCGGTGCGTACCGGCGCCGGGCTCGACGAGCTCCGGGCCGCGCTTGACCGGGCCTCCGCCGCGGTCGTCTCGCGGGCCGACACGACCGATTCCGGGGCGCGGCTCCACGTCGATCGCGTGTTCACGATCCGGGGCGCGGGCACGGTGGTGACGGGTACGCTGTGGTCGGGGCAGGTCGGGCGCGGCGACGAGCTCGAGATCCTGCCCCAGGGGCTGCGGGTCCGCGTGCGCGGCGTCCAGGTACACGATCAGCCGCTAGACCGGGCGCCGGCGGGTCAGCGCGTGGCCGTGAACCTCGCCGGCACCTCGGTCGACGAGATCGCGCGTGGGGACGTACTGGTCTCGGGCGAGGGCGGCGTGCGGCCCTCCTACCGGGTGGATGCCGAGCTCGACTTCGGCGGCCGTGAGCCAGACCACGGCGCGCGCGTTCAGATCCACCACGGCACGCGCGAGGCGGCGGCTCGCCTGGCCTGGCTCGGGGGGCGGTTCTGGCAGGTCCGCCTCGAGCAGCCGATCGTCCCCGCCGCCGGCGACCGGATCGTGGTGCGGCAGGTGGCGCCGCCGGACACCCTGGGCGGGGGCCGTGTGCTCGACCCCCGGCCCCGCCGGCACGGCCCGAGCCGCGACGTGCTGGCCCGGCTCGAGCGGCTCGCTCGAGGTGAAGCGCCGGAACCGACCGGACGGGCCCGCCCGGCCCCACGGACGCCGAGCTTGCGGAATCCGGCCCTGCGCGGACGGGAGCAACCGCCGCTTTGGAGGCCGGATTCCGGAGCGAGGCCCAAAAAACCCCTGTCGAGCTCCGCTCTCGTCCTGGAGCAGCAACTGCGCGACGCCGGCGTCGAACCCCCGATCGACTCGGAGCTAGACGCCGGCGATCTGGCCGCGCTCAGAGACTCGGGACGCGCGGTGCGCGTGTCGAAGGCCCTCCACTACCACGCGGATGCTCTGGACGAGATTCGCGCCCGCCTGATCGAGCTCGCCAAGCGCAATGCCGGCGTGGTCACGCTCGCCCAGCTACGCGACGAGCTCGGCACCTCGCGCAAGTTCGCGCAGGCGCTGCTCGAGCACTTCGACTCCGAGAAGGTGACGATCCGCCGCGGCGACGAGCACGTGCTGCGCCGCAGCGCCGGCTAACTCACAACGCTCCACCGGCGGCGGTCGGGGCGGTCGGATCGGCCCCCTCGGATTGCGAGTGCTCGCGAGCGAGGTAGTCCTCGATCTGCATCGGCGAATCGGCCGAGCGCTGCACCACCGCCAGCAGCGAGGACATCGTCGAGACCTCCTCGACCTGCTCCTTGAGGAACCACTGCGTGAACTGCTCTGAGAGGTAGTCGTTCTCCTCGCGGGCGACGCCCATCAGCTCGCCGATCTGATCGCTGACGCGACGCTCCTGCTCCAGCGCGAGCGCGACCGGCGCGGTGATGTCGCTGAACCCGCTCTCGGGCGCGTCGACGCCGGGAATCGTCACGGGCGCGTCGGCGTCGAGCAGGTACTCGACCATCATCAACGCGTGGTTGCGCTCCTCGACCGCCTGGGCGTAGAAGAACGCCGCCAGGCGGGGAAGGGTCTCGGAGTCGTAATAGACGGCGTTGGCGATGTACTGCTGCGACGCCGCGAACTCGTATGCGATCTGATGGTTCAGGCGCTCGACAAACCGCGCTGCGGCCATCGTTCCTCCTCTCGTGGTGGACGCATCATCGTAATGACCGGTACGCACCGGATCGAAGTAGTCCGTAGATTGGCGGGATGCCGACCAGCCTGGTTACCGGAGGCGCGGGATTCCTCGGGTCACACCTGTGCGAAGAGCTGCTCCGCCGCGGCCATCGCGTGATCTGCGTCGACAACTTCGAGACGGGGTCGCTCGCCAACATCGAGCACATCCGCGACGAGGCGTTCGTGCACAAGAACGTGGACATCATCGAGCCGTACTTCATCGACGAGCCGATCCACTTCGTCTACCACCTGGCGTCGCCGGCCTCGCCAATCGACTACCTGCGCCTGCCCCTCGCCACGCTCAAGGTCGGCTCATACGGCACGCACCACACGCTGGGGCTCGCGAAGATCCACCGCGCACGGTTCCTGATCGCGTCGACCAGCGAGGTGTACGGCGACCCGCAGGTGCACCCACAGCCCGAGAGCTATTGGGGGCACGTCAACCCGATCGGTCCCCGCGGGGTCTACGACGAGGCCAAGCGGTACGCCGAGGCGCTGACGATGGCCTATCACCGCCAGCAGGGCGTCGACACCGCGATCGTGCGGATTTTCAACACGTATGGGCCGCGAATGAGACCTCACGACGGGCGGGCGATTCCAACGTTCCTGCGCCAGGCGCTCCAGGATCGGCCGATCACGGTGTTCGGCGACGGGTCGCAGACGCGTTCGTTCTGTTACGTCGAAGACGAGATCCGCGGATTGATCGCGCTCTCCGAGTCCGGCTACCACAACCCGGTCAACATCGGCAACCCCGACGAGTTCACGCTGCTCGAGCTCGCGAACACCGTGATCGAGGTGACGGGCTCGAAATCGGAGATCGTGTACGAGGCGCTCCCGACCGACGACCCGCAGGTGCGCCAGCCGGACATCACGCTCGCGCGCCAGATCCTCGGCTGGGAGCCGAAGGTGAACCTCCGCGAGGGGCTGGAGCGGACGATCGAGAAGGCCGGCAAAGAAGCGCTCGTCGGCCCTGCGTAACACCGGCGCCAGGACGCAGGAATGCTTGCTCGGTACACCGCTACTTCCCGGTCGAGCTACCGTTATAGCCACCGCGGGGGTCGATGAACGGTGCGAGTAGCAACGTGACGGTCGAGCAAAAAGAGGTTCCGAACATCCACTCTGGCGGCGGTGCGGGTTCTGCCGCCCCGGTGCCTCTGCCCGAGCGCGACATCAGGCGCAAGCGCCCGCCGTTCCTGTCGTTCGTGTTGCGGTGGGAAACGCTGCGCAAGGTCGCGCGGGTCGCGTCGCTGCTTGTGCTGGATTTCATCGGCGTCGTCGGCGCTCTGTTCACCGCGGTGATGCTCAAGCTGGCCGTTCACGACCAGCTGAGCGCGTCGGTCGCCTGGCACGACATCAAGCACTGGATCCCGTTCGCGTACCTGGTGACCGTGCTCGCGTTCGCCCGGGTCGACCTGTATTCGGACCGCACGCGCCGGCCCGGACTGGCGCGGATCGCCACCGCCCTGTTCCAGGCGACCGTGATCGCGCTGGTGTTCGCGCTCGCCGACGGTCAGCACTTCTCGAGCTACTTCATCTTCTACGGCACGCTGTTCTTCGCGACGATCTACGTCGCCGCGCTCCGCGAGCTGCATTTGCGCGCCAGCGGCTGGCTGCTCGACCAGGCGGGCTACGCGCGTCGCGCGGTGCTGGTCGGATCGGGCAAGCACATCGACGAGGTCGCGCGGGCGCTGGCCGACCGGTCGCGCACGCGGGTCGACATCATCGGCTACATCTCGCTGACGCCTCGCCCGCGCAACGGCCTGCGGTCACTCGGAGCGCTGCCGGATCTGCCGAGCGTGCTCGAGCTCGAGGCCGTGCAGGAGGTGATCATCGCCGACCCCGACTTCCCCCAGGACAAGGCGGTGGAGCTCGTCGACATGTGCCATCAGCGCGGCGTGACCGTCCAGGTGGCGCCGTCGACGATGGAGATCCTGATCGACCGGGCCGAGTTCGCGCCGGGTCACACTGTGCCGCTGTTCACGCTGCGCCCGCCGGTGTTCGAGGGTGTCGACTTCGCGGTCAAGCGGACGTTCGACCTGGTGGTGTCGATCATCGGGCTGATCCTGCTCTCGCCCGTGTTCCTCGCGATCGCGGTGGCGATCAAGCTTTCGTCTCGCGGGCCGGCGATCTATCGCTCGGAGCGCCCGGGGATGGCGGGTAAACCGTTCTACTGCTTCAAGTTCAGGACGATGCGCGAGCACGCCGACCAGATCCAGGACGAGCTCGAGCCGCTCAACGAGCTCTCGGGCGCGCTGTTCAAGATCCGCGACGATCCCCGCCTGACCCCGGTTGGGCGCCTGCTGCGCCGGTTCTCGCTCGACGAGCTGCCGCAGCTGGTCAACGTCGTTCGCGGCGAGATGTCGCTCGTGGGTCCGCGACCGCTTCCGATGCGCGATTTCGAGCGCCTCGAGGACTGGCACAAGAAGCGATACCTGGTGCTGCCGGGGATCACGGGGCTGTGGCAGGTGTCGGGCCGGGCCGAGCTCGACTTCGACGATCTCGTGCGGCTCGACTTCCTCTACCTCGAGCGCTGGTCGATCATGCTCGACCTGTCGATCCTGCTGAAGACGATCCCCGCGGTGCTGAGCCGGCGGGGGGCCTTCTGAGCAACGGCTTCCGGCGACCGCCTGCGCCGGCGGTCCCGGGTAGGCTGTCGCCCACGCCACCCATGCCTCCCACCGACCGATTCGTCATCTCGTTTGCCGCCGAGCCTCCGCAGGAGCCGCTCCCGTACGGCCGCTGGGGCGACACGCTCGCCGGACACTTCCGGGGCGCGATCCGGGAGATCGACACCGAGGGCGAGGACATCGGCGAGATCGAGACCGAGATCTCGTGGTTCCCGGACCGGACCTACGGCGGGCGCACGTATATCCCCGCGGTGGCGCGGACCAGCGCCGGCTATGAGCTCTTCGGATACGTGTCGTTCACCGAGGGCGAACAGGGGCCGGCCGCCTTTGAGGCGTCAGTCGACTTCACCGCCGAGGTGGCCGAGTCCAACCCCGACTGGAAGCTCGACCTCAACGACGAGGTGATCGGGAGCTGGCGCGGCGAGCAGGGCAACCGGGCCGAGATCACGCTCGTGTGGGGCGTACCGCTGGTTCCCGGAGGCGCCACCGTGACCGCCGAGCTGGCGGACATCGCGGTCGACCAGGCCGGGGTGGTGGAGGACCGCTTCACGCTGATCGCGCCTGACAACTACCGCTCTGACTTCCTCGAGATCAAGCTGTGGAGCAAGAGCGGGGCCGAACTCGCCCGCGAGTCGCTCTACGTCGACGAAGACGACGACGAAGACTGATCCGCGAGCACTTCCGCGTTCGCGCCGTTCGGGCCGGTGCCGGCGAGCGCGGCTCCCAACCGGTCCCGCACCTCGGACTCGGTCAGCGGGAAGTGGCACGCGGCGACGCTGCGCGTGCCCTTGAGCTCGAGCAGCGGCTCGTCCTGTGAGCACAGCTCCTGAGCCTTGGGGCACCGGGTGTGGAAGCGGCAGGCCCGCGGCGGGTTCGCCGGGCTCGGGACGTCGCCGGTGAGGAGCTGGCGGTTGCGCTCGCGCCCGGTGGGGTTGGGCACCGGGACGGCGGCGAGCAGGGCGCCGGTGTAAGGGTGGCGCGGGAAGCTGTAGAGCGCGTCGCTGGGGGCGATCTCGACCACCTTGCCGAGATACATGACCGCCACGCGGTCGGCCATGTGTCGGACTACCGAAAGATCGTGGGCGATGAAGATCAGGGTCAGTCCCATGTCTCGCTGCAGCTCTCGCAGGAGGTTCAGCACCTGGGCCTGGATCGAGACGTCGAGCGCCGAGACCGGCTCATCCGCGACGAGCAGCTTGGGTTCGAGCGCGATCGCCCGGGCGACTCCGATGCGCTGCCGCTGCCCGCCCGAGAACTCGTGGGGGTAGCGGTTGTAGTGCTCGGGGTTGAGCCCAACGCGATCCATCAGCTCCTGAACGCGCTTCTTCCGCTCCCCCTCGCCCTTGAACATTCCGTGGATGGCGAACGGATCGGAGATGATCGAGCCGACTGTCTTACGGGGGTTGAGCGACGAGTAGGGGTCCTGGAAGACCATCTGCATCTCGCGGTGAAGGGCCTTCAGCGAATCGCCCTGGCGTGTGGAGGTGTCCTCACCGTCGAAGATGATCTGCCCCGAGGTGGGTTCCAGAAGGCGCACGAGAAGCCGCGCGGTCGTGCTCTTGCCGCAGCCAGTCTCGCCGACGATCCCCAGCGTCTCGCCGCGCTTGACCTCGAACGAGATGTCGTCGACTGCCTTCACCGCCCCGATCTGCTTCTGGAAGATGATTCCCCTGGTGATCGGGAAGTGCTTGACGAGATTCTTGACCTCTATGAGCGGTGCCCCGTCCACGCTCACTGGTCTGCCTCCTGGGTGAGTCGATGGCTGCCCGAGACGGGCAGCGGCCGCGCCTCCTCCACCACCAGGTGCCGCAGCTGCGCCGACTCCTCACCGGCCACCAACCCTTTCCAGACGCGCGTGCGGAGCTCGGTCGAGAGCAGGCAGGCCGCCTCGTGCCCGGGGTCTCCGTTCACGGGGGTCAGCGGCGGGTCGATTCGCTTGTGGTCGTCGAGCACGTACGGGCAGCGCGGGTGGAAGTGACATCCCGTCGGCCGCTGGATCAGGCTGGGAGGCCGCCCCGAGATCGGAACGAGCGCCTCGTCGCGGGGGGTGTCGAGTCGCGGAATCGACTTCAACAGACCCCAGGTGTACGGGTGCTGGGGCGCGAGGAAGATCTGCTTGTCCGACCCACGCTCGACGATTCGCCCCGCGTACATAACCGCGATCTCGTCGGCGAACTCCGCGACCACGCCCAGGTCGTGGGTAATCAGGATGATCGCCATCCCCAGGCGGTCCTGGAGCTCCTGGAGAAGCGCGAGGATCTGCGCCTGAACGGTCACGTCGAGCGCGGTGGTCGGCTCGTCGGCGATCAGGAGCTTTGGCTCGTTGGCGAGCGCCATCGCGATCATCACTCGCTGGCGCATGCCGCCCGAGAACTCGTGCGGATACTGGTCGACGCGGCGCTGAGGGTCGGGGATCCCCACCATCGCCAGCAGTTCGACCGCTCGCTCCTTCGCGGCCGAGCGGGACACGCTCTGGTGAGTGTTGATCGCCTCGGTCAGCTGCGCGCCGACCTTGTAGAAGGGGTGCAGCGAGGACAGCGGGTCCTGGAAGATCATCGCGATCTCGTTGCCGCGAATCGAGCGCATCTGTTCCTCGGGGAGCGTCAGCAGATCGCGACCGTCGAACACGATGCTCCCGCTCACGCTGGCGTTCCTTCCCTTGGTGAGCCCGAGCGTGGTCAGCGACGAGACGCTCTTCCCGGAGCCGGACTCCCCGACGATGCAGAGCGTCTTCCCGATGTCGACCCCGTAGGAGATGCCGTCGACGGCGTGGACGATCCCGTCCTCGGTCGAGAACTCGACGCGCAGATCCGACACCTCGAGCAGCCGGCTCATGAGTACCGGACCCGGGGGTCGAGGAACGCGTAGACGATGTCCACGATCAGGTTGGCGAACACGATGAAGAACGCCCCGAACAGCACGGTGCCCTGGATCACCGGCAGGTCGGCATTTTCGATCCCCTGGTAGGCGAGCCGGCCGACACCGGGGATATTGAACACCGTCTCGATGAGGATCGCCCCGCCCAGCAGGCCCCCGATGTCGAGGCCGAGCACGGTGACGATCGGGGTGATCGCGGAGCGCACCCCATGGTGGAAGATCACCCGGCGCTCGGAGAGTCCCTTGGCGCGCGCCGTTCGTATGTAGTCCTCGGACATCACCTCGATCAGGTTCGCCCGGAGCAATCGAGAGTAGAACGCCGCGAAGGCGGCGGCGAGCACCAGCCACGGCAAGAGCATCGATCCGAACCAACGTCCGGGGTCCGCGGTCAACCCGGTGTAGGTGCCGGCACCATCGAAGATCTTGACGATCCCGATGTCGTTGGCGAACAGGAACAGGGCGACCAGCCCCAGCCAGTAGGACGGCGCGGAGATCGCCAGCAGCGCTCCGCCCATCGCCGTGCGGTCCATCACGCTGCGGCTGCGGACGGCGGACAGGATCCCGATCGGCAGCCCGATCAGCAGCCAGACGACGACCGCGCCGACGGTGAGCGAGATCGTCGCCGGCAGGCGCTGGAAGATCATGGTCCGAACCGGCTGTGAGAACTGATAGCTGTAGCCGAAGTTGAAGTGCAGGACGACGCCCTTCATGTAGCGCCAGTACTGCACGTAGATCGGCTTGTCGAGGCCGAGGTTGTGCCGGATCGACGCGATCAGCGCCGGGTTCGGCGAGCGCCCCGCCCGGAGCACCGCCGGGTCGGCCGACGGAAGCGCGTAGAAGATGAGGAACGTCACCGCGCTGACCACGATCAGGAGCACGATGACCCAGAGAAGGCGGCGGATGATGTAGCGGCCCATATCGGTGAGAGCTCCTGAGGGGCCCCGCGAGCGCGAGGCCCCTCAGATATCTAGCCCTATTGACTGATCCTAACTCAGCTCGGCGAGCTGAACGAGAGGTTCCAGTCGTCGTTCCACGGGTCGAGGACGCCCTTGACCGTCGAGCCCTCGAGCAGCGCGTTGTCAGACCAGACCTCCGGGATCGCCGCAGCGGAGTCGACGATCATCTTGTCAACCTGAGCGAACGCCTGGTAGCGCGCGGTCAGGTTGGTGATTCCCGCGTCCGTGTTGAGCGCGGTGTTGATGGCCGGGTCGTTGAGGCTCGCCCAGTTGCTGTTGTTGATCGGGATGATGGCGTCGCCGCTGAACGGTATGTACAGCGCGGCGTATGGATCCGGGAAGTCCTCGATCCACCCCGCCGTCGGACACACGTTGACGTGCGCCTTCACGTACCCGCAGAACTTCGAGTACATCGTCTGCTGCGGCACCGCCTTGATCGACGTCTTGAACCCGAGCGCGCTGAGCCCGGTCTGGACGACCTGCATCTCCTGCGGCCCGGGGGCAGAGTTCGACCCGACGATCAGGACGCTGCCGTACTGCCCGTACTGCCCGGTGTACTTGCAGTTCGGGTAGCCCGCCAGCTTCATGTACTTGCACGCGACGGTCATGTCGCCGGTGGGGTGAGCGATGAAGTCCTGCGCGAATCCGGCGGCGCCGCCCGCCTGCTGGTAGCCCGGCACCTCGGGATAGATGAAGTGCGTGGACACCGTGGCGACCAGCTGGCCACCGCGAGCCAGCGCGTAGGCGGAGCGGTTCGATGCGGCAACCACGGCCTTGCGCAGGTTGATGTTGTTGAACGGCGGCACCGTCGTGTTGAGCGCCGCGTAGTAGGTCCCCAGCGGCGCGATCGACAGCTGGGTCTTCTTGGTCTCATACGCGGACTTGAGCACCGCCGCCGGCGGCGTATCGGCCATCAGCAGGTTGGTGCTGTCGAGCGTCTGGCGCGCCGCCACCGTCGGATCGGCACCGGCGTTCCACACGATCTTGTCTGAGTACGCCGGGCGCACGCCGTCGACCGAACGGCTCCAGTTCGGGTTGCGAACCAGCGTGACGCTCTGACCCGCCTTATAGCTCGAGATCATGTACGGGCCGGTGAACACCTGGCTCGTCGGATTCGAGTCCCACGTCGACGGGCTGCTCTTGTCCGCCTTGGCCGTGTACCCGGCGGGGATCGCGGAGGTGCCGGGCAGCGTCAGCGCGTCGGCCATCGTCGCGCCGAACGCCTTGGTCAGATGGAACACGATCGTCGTCGCGTTGGGGGTGCTGATCCCCGGGATCGGCTTGTCGCTCGTGGCCGTCGGATTGGCACCCACGATCGGGAAGTAACCGGCGGCATAGCCGTTCTGGACGTTCGAGTTGAACATCCGCTGGAACGCCCAGGCGACGTCCTTCGACGTGATGTCCCGGTTGACCGGCGGTCCGAACTTCCAGTCCGGCTTGATGTGCACGGTCACCGTCTTGCCGTCAGCGCTGATCTGGGGTGGCCCCGAGGCCAGCAGCGGCACCGGCGTGTCGCTCGTCGGCGTGAACGTGTAGAGCGGGGTCTGGGTCGCGTACACGACCACGTAGTCGATCTGGAAGTACGACGCGCCCGGATCGAGGTGCTCCCAGCCCTCGTTCGAAGTCACGGTGAGCGTGCCGCCCATGTGCTGGGCGGTCGGATCGGGCTTGGTGTTGGCGAGACCGGTGAGGTTGACGCCGCTCTGGGGCGACGCGCCCGCATGGCCATTGGTGCTCGAAGCCGAGTTTGTCGAAGTCGAGCTGCTCGAGTTACTCGAGCCCCCGCACGCGGCCACAACGGTCGCGCACGCGACCGCGATGAGCGTCAGTCGAAGCAGACGCATGAAGCTGACCTCCTTAGCAGAAACATGTAGTTGTCCTCCTCCTTTGTTGCGAATTGCGACGGGTACTTCCGGACCCTCTCCTCAGCGTCCAGCCCTCGGGTTCAACGCATCCTGCAGGCCGTCGCCGACCAGGTTGAACGCGAGGACGGTCAATACGAGCGCGGCCCCAGGGAAAACCATGTACCACCACGCCGTATTGAAGATTGGCGATGCGTCGGCGATCATCTGCCCCCAGCTCGCCGTCGGCGGCTGGACTCCTACCCCCAGGAAGGAGAGAGCCGCCTCGAACAGGATGTTCGTGGGCAGGATCAGCGACGTGTAGACGATGATCGGCGCCACCAGGTTGGGCAAGATCTCGCGCCGCATGATGCGACCGTTCGATGCGCCCAGCGACCGCGCCGACTCGATGTATTCCTTCTCCCGGATCGACAGGACCTGCCCCCGGATGATCCGCCCGAGGTACGGCCACGACGCGAGCGCGATCACCACGATCAGTGTCACGGGTCCCGGGGTGATGAGGCCACCGAGACAGCCCTTGCCGAGCGCACAGGCCGAGGCCAGTCCGATGGCAAACAGCAGAACCGGAAAGGCCAGCACGACATCCATGAAGCGCGACAGCAGCGAGTCGACCCAGCCTCTGAAGAAGCCGGCGATCGTGCCCAGCGTCACCCCGATCAGTACCGCGATACCGGTGGCGATGAACGCCACCTCGAGCGAGATCCGAGCGCCGTAGATGACGCGGGCGAGGACATCGCGACCGAGCTCGTCCACGCCGAACGGATGGATGCTGCTCGGACCCGTTGGCTGGCCGAAGATGTCCAGCGCGCACTGGGTGGCGGGGCCGGGGCAGTTGTTGTTCGGCGTGTTGGGGCCGCTGACCCCGAGCAGGCTCACAATCGGGCCCGCAAAGATGGCGACGATGATCAGCACCACGATGAAGACGAGCGACACCATCGCGACGCGGTCGGTGCGGAACCGCCGCCAGAAGAGCTGCATCGGCGAGCGCGCGACGATCTCGCCCGACGACACCAGGTCGAAACTCGCCTGCTCTGGCGCTTCCTCGACGAGCAGCTCAGAACCGCTGAAGCTCATCGCCTGCCGCTCAGAGCAAACCGCGTCAGTATGGGGCGCTCCTCCACGGAATCGAGGGATACCACATATCGCCGTCCTTTGTCATCAAAGATTAACCCGAGGTAAACCAAGCGCAAGCTCGCGGCCAATCCCTGCGGACGGATGTACGACGTTCCCGGCGTGCCCGGCACGCGCGCCGGCACTGGGCCGATCCCGGCGCGGGGACACTGGGCCGATCCCGGCGCGCCGATGTGCGCCGATACGCTCTCGAAGCCGCCGCCCTCGTAGCTCAATGGATAGAGCACGCGCCTCCTAAGCGCGGGATGCAGGTTCGATTCCTGCCGGGGGCATCAAGTCGATGTCAGAGCACGGTCTGGGTAAGGAGTTGCTCACCGCACCCCGTGCTACCGTCCGGCCACTCCGTGGCCGAGAGCACCCTAGACGCACCCAAGATCCCGGCGCCGGCAATCGCGGATCAAACGGTGGCGGGCGAGCCCGCGCCGTGGACGCTGCGCGCGTTCACGAGCGAGCACCCGTGGCTAAGCGTCAGCGCGGTGATCCTCGTGATCTCGGCCCTGCTGACCTTGTGGGCACGTACCCGGCCGAGCTATGACGCCTACGGCTGGATGGTGTGGGGCCACCAGACGTGGCGCCTGACCCTCGACCTGGGCGGCGCACCGTCGTGGAAGCCGGTGCCGTTCCTCTTCACCGTGCCGTACGCGCTGTTCGGCCATTACCAGCTGTGGCTGTGGATGATCACCGCGACGGCGGTGGCGCTGGGCGGCACGGTGTTCGCCGCTCGGATCGCCTACCGGCTCGTCGGCGGGAACGGATTGCGCCTGGACCCCGATCCGATCCGCCGCTACGCCCCGTGGGTGGCCGCCTTCATCGCCGGGGCGGGGGTGCTCGGAATCGAGGACTACTTCCACTACATCCTCAGCTCCCAGTCGGACCCGATGATCGTCACCTTCCTACTGGCGGCGATCGACATGGTCCTCATCGGCCGCTACCGCTGGGCGCTCGTGTTCGGCGTGCTCGCGGCCCTGGGGCGGCCTGAGGTGTGGCCGTTCCTGGGCCTGTTCGGGCTCTGGGCCTGGTTCAAGATCCCGAGCATGCGGTGGATGCTGATCCTCGGCGCGGCGGTGGTCCTGTTCATGTGGTTCGGGGTCCCGACCATCACCAACGGTCGGCCGGACATCGCCGGCCAGCTCGCGCAGGGATCTCCGCGCGAGCTTCACTCGAACCGCCTCGCCGGGACGCTCGGCCGGGTCCACGAGATCCTGTACCTCCCGGTGTGGATCGCGGCGGGGATCGCGGCCGCGCTCGCGCTGCTGCGCCGCAACTGGGTGGTGCTCGCCCTGGCCGCCCTGGTGGTCGTATGGGCGATCGTCGAAATCGCTTTTGCCTACCACGGCTGGCCGGCGCTGCCGCGCTACGTGTTCGAGGCGGGCGGAGTCGTCGCGGTCCTGGCCGGCGTGGCTGTCGGTTGGCTGATGCTCGAGGGGTCGCGGATCGGTCACGGCGTTCCGCGTTGGTCCGGAGCGGTCGTGGCCGCGGCGCTCGTGGCGACCATGATCCCGGGGGCGATCCACCGGGTCCGGGCCGAGCACACCGATCTGATTGCCCAGCACGCCCGCACCCACGAGATCTCGCTACTGCAGAGCGCCACCAACGCGCTCGGCGGCGCGCATCACATCCTCGACTGCGGCCAGCCCGTGACCGACGTCGAGTACGCCAGCACGGTGGCGTGGATATACAACATCGACGTCGGCTCGGTTGGAGGCTTCCAACAGCACGTCGAGGCGGCCGAGCTCGCCAACCCGGCGATCCCCAAGGTGCTCATCCATCCGCTGGCGCGAGGCGGTTGGCAGTTCCAGCCCTGGCACACCCAGACGGGCAACGTGACGCGCTGCGCGGGGCTTCACGCCATCTACACCAGCAGCGGCGCGCTGATCCACCGGTAGCGTGGCGACGACGGAGCAGCGGCCGAGTCCGGCCCCCACGGGAGCCGAGCCTCAGGCGGCCGGCGCGCGGCTCGGTTTCAAGTCGCCTCTCGTGGTCGCGGCGGCGAGCGCGGTGGGGCTGCTCGTCGTCTCGCTGCTCCTGCTGCTTTGGGCGAAGACTCGGCCGGGGTTCGATCCCTACGGATGGCTCGTGTGGGGTCGCCAGACCGTCGCCGGGAACCTCAATACGAACGCCGCGCCGTCGTGGAAGCCGCTGCCGTACCTGTTCACGGCCCCGTTCGGGCTGTTCGGCCACTACCAGCTATGGCTGTGGATGGTCACCTCGCTGGCGGTGTCGCTCGCCGGCGCAGTGTTCGCGGGGCGGATCGCCTTTCGGCTGACCCCCCGCGACTCGGACCGGGGTTACGCGGCGTGGGTCGCCGCCGGGTTCGCGGCGGCCGGCTACTTCGGGCTCAGCTCCTACTGGCACTACATGCTGAGCGCGCAGTCGGACCCGATGATCGTGACGCTGTGCCTGGCCGCGATCGACTGCCATCTGTGCGGCCGGTACCGCTGGGCGTGGGTACTCGGCGCGCTCGCGTCGCTGGGGCGACCGGAGGTGTGGCTGTTCCTCGGGCTGTATTCGATCTGGGCGTGGCTTCGCGTGCCGTCGATGCGAGCCCTGATCGTCGGCGGGATCGTGCTGCTGGTCGTCTTGTGGTTCGGGATCCCGGCATTGACCTCGCGGACCCCGTTCGTGGCCGCGTCGAACGCGCTCGGATCAGGGCGCCGGCTCCACAGCGACCGGGTGTTCGGGACGATCGGCCGGTTCAAGGACCTCAACCCGATCGCGATCGAACTGACCGCGCTGCTGGCGGTGGTTCTGGCGGTCGTGCGGCGAGATCGGGTCACGCTCGCGCTGGCGGCGGGCGTGTGTGCGTGGGTACTCGTCGAGATCGCGTTCGCGCTGCACGGATGGCCCGGGCTCGGGCGCTACATGTACGAGCCCGCTGCCGTGCTGATCGCGCTGGCGGGCGTCGGGGTCGGGAGCTTGCTGGTGCAGGCACCGCGGGTCTCGCGGTTCGCCGGCTGGGCGGGCATCGCGCTCGTGGCGGTGATCGTGCTCGCGCTGGTGCCGCCGGCGCTGTCGCGGGCGACGAGCGAACACCACGACATCGTCGGTCAGCGCGCGCGCACGGCCGAGATCGGGAAGCTGACCGGAACGATTTCGCGCCTCGGAGGGGCCGCGCTGCTGCGGCGCTGTGGCGAGCCGCTGACCCGTCTCGAGTACCAGACGATCCTGGCCTGGAACCTGCGCGTGAACGTCGCCACGGTCGGCTACAAGTACGGGCCCGCGGTGGCGGGCCATCGTCCGATCGTGCTGTTCACGCCGCTGCCCCAGGGTGGTTGGCTGGTCCAGGCGCTGCATCAGACCGCGCCCGGCTGTACGTCGCTACCGCACTAGCCAGCTATCGGCCCTCCTCCACACCGGGGAATCCGCCTCGCGGCGCGACGGGTCGCGGACGCTTCCGTGGCGGATTCCCCAACGTAATTCGGCTCGGTCACGTGGCGGGGAGCGAAAAGGTTCGGAGCCGAATTACGCGCTATCCGGACGGTCCGGGTAGACCTCGTCGATCGTCGTCAGCGCCACGAACGGGGCGCCGGCGGCCTCCTCGATCGCGGCGGCGCCGCCGGCGAGCCGGTCGCAGATCGCGAGCACGCCGCAGACCTCGTGGCCCTCGTCGCGGAGCGCCTGGAGCGCGCGTAGCGTCGAGCCGCCGGTGGTGACGACGTCCTCGACGAGCATGCAGCGCTCGCCTGAGTCGAGCGTCGGGCCCTCGATCCGGCGGGACAGCCCGTGGGCCTTGACCTCCTTGCGGACGAAGAACGCCTTGACCTCGGCGCCACCGGCGAGCGCGGCGCACGCGATCGGATCGGCGCCCATCGTCATCCCCCCGACCGCGGTCGCGTCCCAGGCGCGGGCCTGCTCGGCGACGAGCTCGGACAGCGCGCGGAAGCCGGCGGGGCGAAGGATCGCGCGCTTGGCGTCGACCAGGTACTGCGCGGTCTGACCGCTCGTCAGCACCACCTCGCCGATCACGAGCGCGTGATCGCGCAACTCTGTGAGCAGGCGCTCGCGCGCGGTCGTCTGTGCGTTGAGGCTCATCGGCGAAGGCTCATGCTAATGCCGCGTAAGGTCGAAACGGGCTCCGTGATCTCCCGCGTCATCAGATGGGCTTCACTCGTGTGCTGCGCGCTCGTCGTCATGTCGTTCGCGATGTTCGCGCGCGACCAGATGGCCGGCGCGTCCGAGCATCAGCAGACCGAACTCGTAGCGGGGACGAACCCGAGCACCACGCCGGTGGCGATCACCCATCGTCACTCGCAACCCCGCCGGTTCATCGACGGCGCGGCCAAGACGCTCACATCGCCCTTCTCGGCCGTCGTCAAGTCGAACAACGCCTGGGTCGACCACGGGTTGCCGGCGGTGTTCGCGCTGCTCGTGTACGGGGTCGGGCTGGGGTACGCGGCCCGCTTCGCGAAAGTCCACTGAGCCCGCGGCTCAGCGTCCGCGGCTGAAGTCGTGGACCCTCAGTAGTACGTGTCGACCCAGTCGCCGATCGCGAGCCAGTTGAAGACCGAGATCGCGTCGACGATCGGCAGGCGCATGCAGCCGTGGCTGGCGGGATAGTCGGGCGCCGGGTCGTAGCCGTGGATCGCGTAGCCGCTGATGAAGAAGTTCGAGAAGTACATCCCGTCGGGCAGGTAGCCGGGCACCCTCGAGTAGACCCGGAAGTTGCCGAGGATGGTTGGCGTCGACGGCTTGCCGGAGCTGATCGGGTAGATCGCGACCACGTGCGAGCCGTCGACCAGCGCCAGCAACTGCAGTGACAGATTGCCCTCGGCGTGCCTGCCGTTGCCCGGGAAGCGCACCGGGAACTGGCCATATCCGTCGAGCAGGAAGCTGATCACGCGGCTGTCGAGCGTCTGCGACGTGCCCCAGTGCATGAGGCGGTGGTAGGCGTCAAGCGCGAGCCCGGTGCCCGTGTCGTACACGCCGGTCTGCGGGATGTAGAAGTGGAGCGCGGCGAGGCGCTGCTGGATCAGCGCCACGAACAGGCCGCTCGATCCGAACGAGACGCTCTCGTTGAGCGCATCGAGGCTGCGGCGGGCGAGCATGCCCCCGAGCGCCGTGTTACGCGTGTGCCCGACCTCGACGGTCACGTGCCCGGCCTTCGGGCTCGACAGCGTCTCGGTGAACTCGCCGTTGTGCCCGCCGGGCGCGGGCTGGATCCGGAGGTGGTCTGTCTTGAACACCTTGCCGTTGACCGAGTCCTGCACGAGCACCCACTGCCCCGCGACATAGGGCTTCACCACGCCGTGGACGTGCACGGTCCGCCCAGGGACCGTGACCAGGTGGTGGTTGACCAGGAACGCGTCGGGGACGCTGAGGGCCAGCGTGGCGAACACGGGAGTGGTAGTGGTCGTCGACGACGGTGTGGTGGCTGTCGTGGACGTCGTCGTGCCCTGGGTCGTCGATGCCGTGCCGGCGGCCGCGGCCGGGGCCGCAGATACCGCGGCGACCGCCGCGAACGCGGCGACGGTGGCGGTGAACCGACCAGCAAGTACCCCCAGCATGGTCCGCGAAGTAAATCATGTGGCGGAATCACGCAATCTGCGTTGCATCACGGGGGCGGTGGCGCCCCCGGGGGGTGAGGCGGCGGGCGGCGGCGGGCGGCGGCTCGTGGGCGGTCGCACCTTTACGCGGGTCGGCGGCCGACGAAACGGCGGGCACCTGGGGAGGGACCGGCGGTTGCGGCGGTGGTCGCGGCGGTGGGCGCGGCCGCCATGCACAACACGGCAGCAGAGCGCGTCAGGGCGGACCGTGCCGTGTTGGGCGTGATTATCACGGGCAACTCGGCAAGGCCAAGGTCGCCTGCGTCCATTGACGCGTTACGCAGGCCTTCCGACCGCGACCCGTGTCCCGCGCCGGCGACGACCTGCAAAACCTGCCAATCGACCTCGGATCCGCCGACCTTGGCGTGTCGCGCATGCCCCACATGCGTGAGAGGCCACGCTCGCGCCGGGGCGCGCGAAATGGCAGGAAATGCATGAGATCCGGGGCTTGCGCGGGGGGCGCCCCGGGGCCGGCGCCGCGCTCAGCTCGGCCGAGCCCGGAGCGGAGGTCAGGTTGCGCGCGCCGGCGAGCGGCCCGCCAGCGGCAGCGTCACGGCCGCGATCACCGCGAGGGAGCCCGCGATCAGGCCGATGATCTCGCCGCCGTTCCAGTGCAGTTCGTTGTAGCCGAGCGCAATCGAGTTGTTCACCGAGTGGAGGGCCATGCAGGGATACAGCGAGCGGGTCTTCCAGCGCACGATGCAGAGCACGAAGCCGAGGAAGCCGAGCGGGATCAGGTACTCGGACGAGGCCGAGCCGGTGTGGGCGATGCCGAACAGGATCCCGGTCTCGATCGCGGCCACCCAGGTCCCGATGTTGTAGCCGCGGACCTTGATGTGCCAACGGCGCAGGGCGCCGAAGATGAAGCCGCGGAAGAAGAACTCCTCGCAGATGGGCGCGACCACGCACACGAACATGGCGGCGCCGACGAGCGCGGCGGTGCTGGTGCTGATCCCGAGGTCCGTGGGCAGCTTGTCGGTGCCGTGGAGCTTGACGAACGCCTGGTAGACCGCGGTGACGATGAAATAGCCGAGGCCGGCGAGCAGGAACGCGGCGATCCCGACCGACAGCGCGATCCGGCGGTAGCCGAAGTCCGCGGGCCGCGGCCGGCGCCCGTACGCGGACGCGAAGTACAACGCGGTGGCCACGAACCCGAGGTCGAACACGAGGTCGCTGATCAGGCTGATGGCGGGGGTGGTGTGGGTCGTGCCCGCGGCCTCGCCGATGCCGGCGACGACGACGCTCCCGAGGACTCCGACGACGAGGCCAACGACAACCGCCGCCGGCGCCGTCCACACCGGCCACGGCGGCTCGTCCGACGTATCCGAGCGCCGCGGGGGCGCCGGCGACGGCACCGGCTCCGGTTGGGAGGAAGTCACCTGCGGCGGAGGGACGCTCGACATGCTCAGATCAGCTTAGGAGGCTACGGAACCCGCAGCACGAGGCCGCCCACGAGGCTACGCCACTACGAGCCCGGCGATTTCGGCCAGGCTCGAGATCGTGAACACGCCGGCCACCGACGGTCCGCCGTCCCGGCGCACGAGCACCGGTTCGATCCCGGCGGCGCGCGCGCCGACGACGTCCTCCTCGAGGCTGTCGCCGACATGAATCGCCTGCTCAGGCATCACCCCGGCGAGCGCCAGCGCCTGCTCGAAGATCGCCGGCGCCGGCTTGCGCGCGCCGGCCCCTGCGGAGGTCAGGATCCCGTCGAGGAGCGGCTCGAGCTCGAGCTTGCACAACACGTCGTGCAGAGACACGTCCCAGTTGCTGACCACCACGAGCCGCTGCCCGCGCGCCCGAGCGGCCACGAGCGCCGGACGGGCATCCGCGAACGCGGTGAAGTGGAGCGACGCGAGCAGCGCGTCCACGAGGGGGTCGAGCTCGAGCCCGAGACCGCCGGCGGGTAGCTCGGCTCGCACCACCCCGGCGCACCGACGCCGGAGCGCGGCCAGACGAGCCGGATCGCGCCCCTCGTCGAGATGCGCCCGGTAATAGGCGATCTCGGCGCCGATCGCCCGCGCCGCCTCCTCCTCGGACACCTCGAGTCCGAGGCGCCGAGCGAGTTCGGCACGGAGCCGCGGAGCGGGCGGCTCGAGGGCCACGAGCGTGCCGAGGGCGTCGAGCAGAATCGCCGCCGGTGGGGTCGTGGTGGCGTGCATGCGCGCAACCGAGTCTGGCATCCACCGACCACCCAGCAGGACCCGCTACTGCAAGCCCGAAAAAGCCTGGCAGCTACACTGGGTCCCCTGTTTTCGGTGCCGAGACCGCCTGCCTGCGCACCGCAACGACCGCCCCGTAGCTTCGCACCATGAGCCGACGCCAACGACAGCGCCGCCGCCGGGACAACCACGGACACCCCGTCGGGCGGGTCGTCGTGATGGTCACCGTGCTCTCCGTCGCGGCGGTCGCGATCGCGGCGCTGCTCGCGGTCGGGTGGGTGGTCGCGACCGCCGACTCGGCGCCGAACCTGAGCAATCTGAGCCCGAAGCACGCAAATCCTCCCACGGAGATCTTCGCGTCAGACGGAACCCCGCTCGGCTACATCCACACGAATACGGTGTTCGAGTACGCCGCCCCGAACCAGATCCCCACCCGGCTCCGGGAGGCGACGGTGGCGATCGAGGACCGGCGCTTCTACCAGCACGGCGCGCTCGACTACCAGGGGATCGTGCGAGCCGGGGTGAAGGACCTGCTCGGCGATGGCAACGCGCTGCAGGGCGCCTCGACGTTGACGATGCAGCTCGTCAACAACCTGTACCTGGACGGAACGAGCTACGCCAACGACCACAACCTGAAGTACAAGATCATCCAGGCCAAGCTCGCCGAGCAGCTCGAGTCCAAGCACAACAAGCCGTGGATCCTCGACTCTTACCTGAACGCGGTCCCGTATGGGACCTCGAACGGCGAGGAGGCGCTCGGCGTCGGCGCGGCCGCGCTGATGTTCTTCAACCGGCCGGTGTCAAAGCTCAACCTGGCGCAGATGTCGCTGCTGGCGGGGCTGCCGCAGTCGCCGACTCACTACGACCCGCTCGTGTTCCCTGCCCGCGCGAAGGTCCGCCGCAACGAAGTGCTCCAGGCAATGGTCACGTCGCACTACATCAGCCAGGGCCTCGCCACCGCGGTGGAGAAGCAGCCGCTCCAGGTCCACCCGAACAACCGCTATCTCCAGCACAGCCAGCCGTACATCTTCGATTACGTCGAGCAGCAGCTCATCAAGAAGGTGGGCGCGAACGAGGCCGAGAACGGCGGGCTCAAGGTCTATACGACGATCGACCCACGGATGGAGCAGGACGCCCTCACCGCGGTCATCGACCACGAGGGCGGTCCGAACCTCGACGCCCAGCCAGCGGCCGCGCTCGCGGCGGTCAAC
This sequence comes from uncultured Solirubrobacterales bacterium, assembly GCA_963822855.1. GTDB lineage: Bacteria > Actinomycetota > Thermoleophilia > Solirubrobacterales > Solirubrobacteraceae > Palsa-465. The sequence continues at coordinate 239,258 of CAWGJE010000019.1, forward strand.
CCGGCCAACGGGAACGTGCTCGCGATCGCCTCCTCGGCGAGCTATCAGCAGACCAAGTTCGACTATCCGGTGCAGGCCGAGCGGCAGACCGGATCTGCGTTCAAGACGTTCGCGTTGATGACGCTGATCCACGACTACGACGGCGACCCCAACCAGACCAACTACACGTCGAAGTTCCTGTCGGCGGGGTGGAATCCGCTCGACCCGACTTGGTCCGTGCACACCGCCGAGGAGACCTACCAGGGCGTCATCAACATCACAAAGGCGACGACCGTGTCCGACAACACGGTGTACGCCCAACTGGCGGAGGACCTCGGGTACGCCAAGCTCGACGCGACCGCACACGCGATGGGCATCACCTCGAATCTGACCGGCAATCCGTCGGAGGTGATCGGCGGCCTGAGCTACTGCTGCACGACGCTCGAGATGGCCGATGCGTACGCGACGCTCGCCAACGGCGGCACCCACATGCCGACTACGGTCATCAGCAAGGTGGTCTTCCCGAACGGCAAGGTCGAGGACCTCGGAACTCCAGCCGGTAACCGCGTGTTCAGCGACGGCGAGGCCTACGAGGGCACGCAGGTGCTGAAGACGGTCATCCAGAGCGGAACGGGCACCTCCGCCAATTACGGATGCCCGGCCGCCGGCAAGACGGGCACCGCGGAGAACTACGACAACGCCTGGTTCGTCGGTTACTCGCCGAAGATCTCGACCGCGGTCTGGGTCGGGTACCCGCAAGGCAACCTGTACATGCCGAACGGCTTCGGCGGGACGCTGGCGGCACCGATCTGGAGACAGTTCATGCTGTCCGCATCGGCTGGATACTGCGGCGATTTCCCGCAGCCAACCGACCCATTCGTGGGAACGGCGTTCACCGGCCCGCATTCGTCGGCCAAGGAGCCGCCGCCGCCCAAGGCGACCCCCCAAAACTTGAACAACCCGACGTTGTTCGCCCAGCCGACTACGACGCAGACGACCACGACCCAGACCGGCGGCGCAACCGTTCCGGGCGCCGGGACAACGCCCGGCGCCAGCGGCGGTGGCCACCACGGCCACCACCACCACGGCTGAGTTAGTGCGGGCGCCCTAGCTCGGGCGCTGGCTCTCGATCCAGCGCTCCAAGGCTGGACCGCTCTCGACGCTCGCGATCACCGCGTAGCGCACGTGGTCGGAGGCGTGATGCCCACCGTGCCAAAGGAACTCGGAGTCGACGACGGCCTGCTGGTACTTCGGCAGCGCGATCTTGACCTCGCCCTTGCGGTCGAACTCCGTCGGCCGGACGACCAGCGCGCTCGAGGGGTCGTCGCTCAACTCGAGCCAGACCCGGACGACCCAGCCCTGGTTGTCGGGGTTGCCCTGGTTGTTGTTGTCGAGGTGCAGGCCCCAACGGCACTCGCGCATCGTGTTAGCCGACATACGGAGCAGCTGAACGCGGCCGAACCGGGCGCCGATCGACTCGACCCACTTGACGATCGACGGGCACTTCTCGGCGTTCGGGGTCCACACGCCATCGAGGTCGGCCTTCCCGTACTCCCAGAACCCCTTGAGCTCGATCTCGCCGGTGGCTGAGGTGATCGGCGCGAAGTACGTGGTCGGGTCGCTCGAGTAGGTCGTGTAGGTCAGGGTCTCCCACTCCGAGGCGGGGATCTCGGGACCCTTGTACTTGTCGAGGCGCATCCAGCCACCGGCCTGCTCGAGGAGCGGCATGCGGTAGTGCTGGGTCTTCTTCTGCTCGAGCGACGCCTTCCTGACGCCGGTCGCGCGCAGGATCTGCTTCGTATACTCGTTTTTCAGCGCGTCTTTGAGTGCGGACAACAGGTCCTCCAGGAGATTCGCTTTCGTACGGCCGCCCGGCGGACGGGGCCGGCGGCCAAGGATACCCACTACTCTTACGGTAACCCCGGGGCCCGGTTTGTGACCGCGCGCCCGGTCGGCGGGGCCCAATTTAGAGGATCACTGAGCATGCCCAAAGAAGAGAAAGTCGAACTCGAAGGCGAAGTTGTCGAGGCCCTGCCGAACGCGATGTTCCGCGTCAAGCTCGACAACATGGATCGCGTCGTGCTCGGTCACGTGGCCGGGAAGATGCGCCGCTTCCGGATTCGAATTCTGCCCGGCGACCGCGTCCGGGTCGAACTCTCGCCGTACGATCTCGATCGTGCGCGCATCGTCTACCGGCATCGTTAACCGCCGCTCACGCTGAGGCGTTCGTGCGCGAGCTCGAGCTGATCGAGGCGCTCGAGCACGTGCTGGCGGGCAGCGGGCCGCGCGTGATCCGCTCGCTCGGCGATGATGCCGCCGTCGTCCGCGCCGGCCGCTACGCGGTGACCTCGGTCGATGCGATGGTCGACGGTGTCCACTTCCGCACCCGTCAGCTGGCCCCCGAGGAGATCGGACATCGCGCGCTGGCGGCGGCCGTCTCGGATCTGGCTGCGATGGGAGCCCGGCCGGGCGAGGCGTATCTGGTGCTTGGGCTCCCGACCGGCTTTGAGGCCACTCGAGCGCTCGCGCTCGTCCAGGGCGCCCGCGCGCTGGCCGACGAGACGGGGATCACGATCGCCGGCGGCGACGTGACGAGCGCGCCCGCGCTGACCGTGTCGTTCACCGTCGTGGGCTGGGCGGACGACCCCGGCGAGCTGGTCACGCGAGACGGTGCGAAACCGGGCGACCGGGTCGCCGTCACGGGCACGCTCGGGGCGGCGGGCGCGGGGCTCGCGGTGCTCGACGGGCGCGCAGGCGCCAGCCTCGACGCCGGTGTGGCCGACGCGCTGCGCGAGCGATACGCGCGGCCCTGGCCTCGGCTACACGACGGGCGCGCGCTCGCGGCGATCGGCGCACGCGCGATGATCGACCTGTCCGACGGGCTCGCCACCGACGCCGGCCACCTGGCGCGCCGGAGCGGCGTCAGGATCGAGCTGTCGCTGTCGGCCCTGCCACTCGCCGACGGCGTGGCCGCCGTCGCGGGTGAGCTCGGCATCGACCCCCAGTCGTTCGCGGCGACCGCCGGCGAGGACTATGAGCTGTGCGCCTGCGTGCCGGGGCGTGCCGCAGCGATCCTCGAGAACGCGCGGGGGCCGCGCAGCCTCGAGGCCGACCTGACGTGGGTCGGCTTGGTCGTCGAGGGAGAGCCGGGCGTGGCGTTCGTCGACGCGGACGGCGAGCTTTCCGGATTCGAGCACTCGTTCTGAGCGCCGGGCTGGGCGAGGCCGCGTAGCCGACGGAGCATGGCGTCCGCCACCGCCACCGGATCCACCTCGTATTCGCCCTTCTCGATTTGTTCTTTCAGCTTGGCCGCGTTCATCGCGATCCCTCCAAATGGACTGTACTCCAGAGGATCGACCACGAGGACGGCCTGCTGCATCCGGTCTGGACCCCAATCGTCGACGGCCGCAAGCGTCCAGGTCTTGGGGTAGCGTCAGGCGCGGGCCGGCCCCAGCGGCGTCACCGACTGGAGCTTCGCGAAGATGACGATTCGCTGCGCCGCGCTGTACAGCGGGTTGCACGCCGACAGCACGAGCCGCTCGTAGCCGACGTTGCGGGTCACCCACAGGGCGGTGGGGAGCACGATCTTCTGGTACTGCACCACGTAGGTGAACTTCCCGTAGGGCATCGTCAGCATGATCCTGTCCCCGGGCTTCAGCTCGTTGATGTGGCGGAACGGCGCCAGGTACGTGGTGCGGTGACCGGCGATGGCGACGGTCTGGCCAAGCCCAGGGAAGGCGGTCGTGGGGTAATGGCCGGGGCCCTTCTCGAGGGTCGTCGTGTCGGTGCCCTCGACGACGACGTAGCTCGCGCCGAGCTTCGGAATCGTGATCTGGCCGATCCCGTCACCGGTCGCGACCTGATGCTGCTCGCGCCGGGCGAGGTACGCGATTCGCTGGTCGAGATTCGAGAGGCCGCCCAAGACGTGCGTCTGGACCTGGGTCAGCGGCGCGGTCTTGAAGCTCAGGTATTCCTTGTCGATGTTCGCGCGCTGGATCAGGCCGATGACCGCGGTGACCGGCTCCTGCCAGATCAGCGTCACCCCGGCGTCGACCATCAGCAGCAGCCCCGAGATGATCAGAACCGAGGAGATGTCGCGGACGAAGCGCCGGAGCGGCAGGCCGCCGATCCGTCGCTGTGCGACCGCGGGGGCGCTCAGCACGCTCCTCATCGCCGGATCGTCGACCTGGTGGCGCCGAGCGAACCCGGGCCGGCGTAGGTGATCGGGCCGCGAACCGTGACCGGCACCTCAGCCGGAGGGGGCTGACGGGCGATTCGCACCATGATCAGCAAGAGGCTGACCACGCAGCCGAGCACGACGCTCCACTCGAGCGCAGCCAGCACGCTGTAATCGCCACCCGCCAGCATCAGCACAGCATTCCAGGCGCCCGGCGCCACGCCAAGCCCGAGCACCATCCCGTAGTAGAGGGCGGCAAGAACCCCGGGCACGAGGCCGGCCAGGAGGAGCAAGATCGCCCACGGCGCCCGCAGCCGATTCTCGGGCCCGACGATCCACAGCCAGCAGTGGAGGGCGACCACCATCAGCGCGGCCGCGAACGGGTTCTCGAGCCACAGCGCGAGCGTCACCAGGCACAGCACCAGCATCAACGCCGCGGCGGCCCCCGGCGAGGCTGCGTCGTCGGCCACCTGGTGGCGACGACGGGGGCGGCCGTCGGCCGATTCCGCGGCGGCGTCCCCCGATTCCGCGCCGGTCTTTCCCGACCACATCCGGCGCCCGGCCCACCACACGCCGAGCGATGCGAGCACGACCAGGACGCCGAGGCCGATCAGGATCGCCGTCGCGCGGCCGCCGAGGGTGAGCACGCTCCCGTCGACCGGTCCCGGCGGTGCGATGTCGATCGCTCCGGTCAGCCGCAACGCGAGCACGACGAGTACGGCAAGGACGAACGGGACGGACCACGCGAGCACCCAGAGCGTCCAGCGCGCCACCCGGTGCCCGCGCCGGCTCGCCCGGGCAAGCCCGTCGACGGTGGCGACCAGGACCGGGATCATCAGCGCCAGCACGAGCAGTCGGACCGCCCAGGCGGGGATCAGCTTGCCCGACCAACGCAGGTAGGACGACGGCGCCGGTACGGACGGGCCCGCCTCGAGCGCGCTGACGGACTGCAGCACGGCACGCCCAAACCCGGCGACCTGGTACTGGCTGGTCTTCTCATCGACGGCGGGCACCCGCGATCCCGAGGTCGAGATGAGCACCGCCGGCTCGCCACTGTCGGCGAACGGTCGCTGCTCGGAACCCGCGAGCGGGAACGCGAGATGCAGGAACTGGCCGCCGAGGCTCTCATCGCCGACCGAGAGGGTCGTCTGCTGCTCCAGCGCGGTGGCGACGGTGTTGCGCAACAGCGTCGGGGCCACGAGCGTCGAATCCGACCACGGCGCGACAATCGGCGTGCGAACCATCGTGCCGGCCATGTCACCGAGCACGATCACGGCATCGACCGGCTGGGGCAGGCTCCGCGCGAGCTGCGCCGCACCTGCCGCGCCGATCGAGGCGCTGGTCGACGCCAGCACGACCGAACGTTGCTGTGTCTGGGCGGAGAGGACCTGGGCGAGCTCTAGCAGCACCCCCGTCCCGGACAGGTCCGAGGCTGCGCCGGCGTGGGCCGAGTCACGGTGCGCGACGATCACGATCGAGCCCGGCGTCAGGCCGGCGAGCGTCCCGGTCACGGTCTGGATCGTGCGTGCCCCGTCGATCGTTTGCGCGTTGAACGTCGAACGCTGTACCTGGAGCCCGTCCCGGCTGAACGCGCTCGCGACGTCATCCGCGACGCCGTTGTCGCCGACGGAGCCGGGGCCCCGGACGGGAAACTGCTTGGCGAGGCTGGCCATCGTCGCGTAGGCGGTGCCTCCGTTGAACGCATCGGGCACGAGCGTGGCGTTCAGCGGTTTCGCCTGGTTGCCGAGCGAGAACGCCACAACGATCACCGCGACAGCGACCACGATCAGACCGGTCCTGTAGATCCGCGGGTCCAGCATGCGACCCCTGAGGGTAACCGTCCGCCCATCCGGCGATCGAGCCGCGGAGCTCGCGGCCACTACTCTTTTGCTGCAAACAGGAAGGACTCAGTGGCAGATCGCTCGGCGCGCATCCTGCTTGTGGACGATGAGCAGTCGATTCAGACGCTGCTCTCCTACCCGCTGCGCAAGGAGGGCTACGACGTCGTGCAGGCGACCGACGGGCGCCAGGCGCTCGACCGGTTCGACGAGCAGTCGTTCGACCTCGTGGTGCTCGACCTGATGCTGCCCAAGGTCGACGGGCTCGAGGTCTGCCGACGCCTGCGGAGCCGCAGCTCGGTCCCGATCATCATCCTCACCGCGAAGTCAGAGGAGATCGACAAGGTCGTCGGGCTCGAGCTCGGGGCCGACGACTACATCACCAAGCCGTTCTCGCTGCGCGAGTTCTCGAGCCGGATCAAGGCGGCGCTGCGGCGGGCGGAGATGGTGCGCCCCGCCGAGACCGCCCCCGACGAGTGCCCGTTCCAGACGCGCGAGATGCGGATCGACTTCTCCAAGCGGTCGGTTCGCGTGCGGGGAGGCGAGGCGCAGCTGACGTTTGTCGAGTTCGAGATCCTGTCCGCGCTCGCGCGGGCCCCAGGACGGGTATTCACTCGGGACATGCTGCTGGCGCGCATCTGGGGCGACTCCGCCTACCGCGATCCACGAACGATCGACGTTCACATCCGGCACCTGCGCGAAAAGCTCGAGCGCGACCCGAAGGAACCGGAGTACCTGTTCACCGTGCGCGGGGTCGGCTACCGGTTCCGCGACACGGAGGAGTAGCTCGCTCGTGGCCACGGGAACCGGGACGGTCGGGGAGCGGGCGGCGGCGGGACTTGCCGGCGAGCGCGACGCACGTTCGCAGTCACCGGCGCGCCGTCGCATGACGCTGTCGCTTCGAAACCGGCTCGCGCTCGTGTTCTCGGCGATCACGTTCCTCGCGCTCGCGGCGCTCTACGTGTACGTCGCGCCGGGCCTGCAGACCCGCCTGCTCGCGGACCAGCTCTCAGAGCTGACGGCCAACGCCCAGCACCATTCGGGCGCGATCGCGCGGACGGTGGGGAGCAACGATCCGCTCCCGGTGGTGCAGACGCACGTCAACGCGGCCGCACTTGCCACCGGGGACCGGGTGACGTTGCTGCTGGTCAACCACGTGCCGTCGGGCGCCGTGCTGTCCGAGCTGGCCGACTCGAGCCTGCGGGAGGCGACCGCGGCGCTGTCGTTCGCGGTCGCGAAGCAGGCAGTCGCGGCGTCGCGGATGGTCACCGGCACCGAGGAGACGCGTGCCGGGACAGTCGCCGAGGCCGCCAATCCGGTCTTGTTCCACGGTCGCGTGGCCGCGGTGATCGTGTACTCCGCCCCCGCCTCAGACATCGTCCGCACGGTGGCGACCGTCCGCCACCAGATCCTGGTCGCGGGCGGGATCGCGCTATTGCTCGCGCTCGTCGGGAGCTGGTTGATTGCGCGCGCACTGGCGCAGCGCGTCAAGCGCCTCGAGCTCGCGGCCGAGCAGGTCGCTGCCGGCGACTTCGGGCAGCCGATCCCGGTCGACTCGAGTGACGAGTTGGGGCAACTCGCGGTGGCGTTCAACCAGATGCAGCGCCAACTCTCGCAGCTCGAGTCGGCGCGCAAGAAGTTCATCGCGACCGCCTCACACGAGCTGCGCACTCCGATCTTCTCGCTCGGCGGCTTCGTGGAGCTGCTTGAGGACCCCGATCTCGATCCGGAGACCCGTTCGCGGTTCCTCGAGCAAGTTCGAGGCCAGGTTGAACGGCTCCGGAAGCTCTCGGTTGATCTGCTGGATCTGTCCCGTCTAGAGTCGGGATCGCTCGAACTCCGGCCTGAGCAGGTCGACCTCGGCGAGCTGACGCGGTCAGTGTCGGGCGAGTTCGAGCCTTCTCTGGCCCAGCACGATTCGCATCTGGAGCTGCGGGTGGGCCCGGGCGGGATCGAGGCAGTGTGCGATCCGGTCCGGGTGGCGCAGATAATGCGGATTCTGCTCGACAACGCACTAACCCACACGGCATGCGGGACGCGCATCGTCGTCACCGCACGTCGCGACGCGGAGGCGGTGCGCATCGCCATCCGCGACGACGGGGACGGGATCGATCCACAGGCGCTGTCGCGGATCTTCGAGCCGTTCTACACGGCGGACGACGCGCAGGGGTCGGGGCTGGGCCTCGCGATCGCGAGCGAGCTCGCAGAACGGATGTCGGGCCGGCTGTCGGTCGACTCGCGACCGGGCGATACGACGTTCACGCTCGAGATTCCCGCATAGGTCTTTAGTGGTTTCTGCTGAAGATCAGCGGGGGCTCGTGCTCGACCTCGCCATGCGCCTGCGTTCGGTGGTGCTCCCCGAGCTGGGATCGCACGCCGGGCGCTCCGTGGCCGGCGACGGCGCAGGAGGGGACGTCACGTTTGCGGTCGACGAGCTGGCCGAGGCATCGCTCGCGGAGTTCCTCGCCGAGCGGGCGCCGCGATTGGCGTTCTATTCCGAGGACCGCGGACTGGTGGCGCCGCCGGACGCGAGCCACGTGCTGGTGGTCGATCCGATCGACGGGACGCGACCGGCGATGGCGGGACTCGAGTCGGCGTGCGTCGCGGTGGCGCTGGCGCCGCTCGGCGACGGGGCGCCGACGATGGCCGACGTCGAGATCGGGTGCGTGGTCGAGATCAAGTCGGGGGACTGGTACCTCGCGGTCCGGGGGTCGGGCGTCGAATCCACACGTCCGGTCGCGCTCTCGCCGACGGTTGACGTCGGGCGGATGTTCTGGGGATATGGGTTCCGGGGCAGGCCAGTGAGGGAGACCGTCGAGGTACTTGCCGAGCTGATCGACGGGTCCTCGGTCGGGGGCGGAACGTTCGAGCTCGGCTCGCAGGCGTTCGCGATGACGAGGATCGTCACGGGCCAGTTCGATGCCGTGATCGAGGTTGGCTCGCGCCTGATCGACGAGCTTCCGGCGATCCGTGATGCGTTTGAGCGGGTAGGAGGCGGCCAGGTTCTGAACAACTCGCCCTACGACCTGGCCGCGCCGTGGCTGTGCCTGCGCGAGGCTGGCGGCGTCGCCAGCGACGGCTGGGGAGAACCGCTCGATCACCACCGGCTCCTCGGCGCCGGCCACGAGTTCCAGATGTCGTCGATCTCAGCTTCGAACCCGCGGCTGCACGCACAACTCGTACACGCCGTCGACATGGGAGTCGAGCGGCTCCGGGCGCAGTACGGGTGAGGTGTCCGTGAGCGCGGCCCGATATGGTCCGGCCGTCCCTACCGGAGAGCCATGCTTCAACCGGTCACGGTCCCGCACAAGCATCTGAACGATTACGCGAGCATCGTCGGGCGCGCGCTCGCCGACGAGATCCGTTCGCGCGCCTCGCGACTGGAGGGCAAGCGTGTCCTGCACCTGTCCGCGACTTCGTTCGGGGGTGGGGTCTCTGAGATTCTGCACACGCTCGTGCCGTTGATGATCGACGTCGGGCTTGCGGCCGAGTGGCACGTGATCTACGGACGCGAGGAGTTCTTCAACGCCACCAAGGTCATGCACAACGCGCTCCAGGGCAATCCTCGGGACCTGAGCGAGGACCAGTGGAGGACTTGGCAGGACTACAACGGGATCAACGCGCGCGAGATGTCAGACGGATGGGACGTGTGCATCGTGCACGACCCGCAGCCGGCGGCGCTGGCCTCGCTCGTTCCCGACAAGTCACGCCGTTGGGTGTGGCGCTGCCACATCGACCTCTCGACCCCGAACCCCGACACTCTCGCCCGTCTGTTGCCGTATCTGGACCCATATCCCGCCGCGGTGTTCCACATGCCCAAATACGTGCCGGCGGACATGGACGGCCGCGCGCACATCATCCCGCCCGCGATCGATCCGCTCGCGCCGAAGAACATGGCGTTCTCGCCCGAGGATGCCGTGTACATCTGCGAGCAGTTCGGCATCGACGTGGATCGGCCGCTGCTATGTCAGGTGTCGCGCTTCGATCCGTGGAAGGATCCGCTCGGGGTAATCGACGCGTACCGAATCGTCAAGGCCGAAATGCCGGAAGTGCAACTCGCGCTCGTCGGCTCGATGGCCACCGACGACCCCGAGGGGTGGGACTATTTCAACGCGACGGTCGCGCACGCCGAGGGCGACCCGGACATTCACATATTGAATAACCTGAACAACGTGGGAGCGATCGAGGTCAACGCGTTCCAGTCTCACTGTGACGTCGTTATCCAGAAGTCGACTCGCGAGGGGTTCGGTTTGACAGTGACCGAGGCGATCTGGAAGGGACGCCCGCTGATCGGTGGCGCCGTCGGCGGCATCCCGTTGCAGATATCCGACGGCGAGACGGGATTTCTCGTCTCCACCGTCGAGGAGTGCGCGCAGCGATCGCTCGAGATCCTCCGGGATCCAGGGCTCGGTAAGCGGCTGGGACGCGCCGGCAAGGAGGATGTCCGCAAGCGCTTCCTGATGCCACGCCTGCTGCGCGATTGGTTGGATCTATTCGAGCAAATCGAGGTCTGAGGAACCGTGGCGTCCGATCCTCCGCTCGTCCTGGTATCGAATCGAGGGCCCGTGACGTTCGGGCCGAACGGTGAGGTCAAGCGCGGCACAGGCGGCCTGGTGACCGCGCTGATCGGCCTCGCCACCCATCGCGACGTGACCTGGATCGCGTCGGCGATGACGGAGGAGGACGCCGCCGTCGCCGAGCGCAACCAGCGCAAGCCGTTCACCGTACAGGCGCCGGGGGGCGGTGAGTATCGGGTTAAGCTGGTCGCGTCCGACCCGGACGCCTACGACCGCTTCTACAACATCACCGCGAACCCGATGCTGTGGTTCATCCAGCACTACCTGTGGGATCTGTCGAACGCGCCTGACATCCGCCGCAACGAGACCGAGGCGTTCGAGTTCGGTTACAACGCGGTCAACGAGGACCTGGCGCGGGCGGTGATGGAGGAGATCGAGGGGCTCGAGCGGCCAGTCGTGATGGTGCACGACTACCACCTGTACACGCTCCCGGGGCTGATCCGCCACGTCCGCCCCGACGTGTTCATGACCCACTTCGTGCACATCCCGTGGACCCAGTCGGACTCGTGGCGGGTGCTCCCGACCGTGATCCGCGAGGAGATCTACAACGGGATCCTGTCCAACGACATCATCGGGTTCCATACCCGGTCCTACCGGCGGAACTTCCTGCAGTGCTGCGAGGACCTGCTCGGGTGCGAGGTCGATCACGAGGCCGGCGTCGTGCACGTTTCCGACGGCCGCGAGGTGTGGGTGCGCGCGTACCCGCTGCCGATCGACGCCCGCGCAGTGCAGGCCGTCGCCGGCCGGGATCGGACGCGCGAGTTCGAGCGCGAGGTGCTGCGCCGGCGCCGCGACCATCTTTTGTTGAGGGTCGACCGGGCGGATCTGTCGAAGAACGTCCTGCGAGGATTCACTGCGTTCGATTTGTTCCTCGAGCAGCACCCCGAGTTCCGCGAGCGCGTGACGTTCATCGCGCAGCTGATGCCGTCTCGAACCGACGTCCCCGAGTACGCGGAGTACCTGGAGCGAATCGAAGCGGTCGTGGCCGTCGTCAATCACCGCCACGGCTCGCCGGACTGGATGCCGATTCAGCTGAAGCTGCGTGACGACCTTGAGGAGGCGGTCGCGGCCTACAAGCACTACGACGTGCTGATGGTCAACGCGATGTTCGATGGAATGAATCTCGTCGCCAAGGAGGGGCCGATGGTCAACGAGCGCGCCGGCGTGTCGATCTTGTCGGAGAACACCGGCGCGCACGAGGAGCTCGGCGAGTACTCGCTGTCGGTCAACCCGTTCGACATCCAACAGCTGGCCGACACGATCCACGCGGCGTTGACGATGCCGCGCGAGGAGCGCGAGCGGCGGCTCGAGGGGCTGCGGTCAGTCGTGACCGCGCGCAACCCGGGCGACTGGATCGACGAGCAGCTGGCGGACATCCAGCGCAAGGGAGACGCCGGTTAGGTCGCCTCAGCCGGGGCGGTGGATCGTCTTGTGGTCGGCCAGCATCGCGACGTATTCGGTGATCCGGCGGGCTCGGGTCTCGGGGCGTTTGGCGTCGTAGATCCGGTAGAGGAAGCTGTAGCGCGCTGAGCTCTTGAGCGTCGCGAAGAAATCGCTGGCCTTCGGATTGGCCTCGAGGGCTTGCTGGAAGTCCTCGGGCACGGTCACCGTGCCCTGGGGGGCGTAGGCGGCATCCCAGCGGCCGTCCTGCTTGGCCGCCTCCACCTGCGCGAGCCCGGCGGGCGTCATCCGTTTTTGTTCGATCAGCTCGGTCGCTTTGGCGCGGTTGACCTGCGACCACTTGCTCCGGGGCCCGCGCGGGCAGAAGCGCTGGAGCCAGAACGCTTCGTCGTGGGCGCCCTTCTGACCGTCGATCCACCCGTACCGAAGCGCCTCCTCGAGCGCGTCCGCGTAGGTGACCGTGGTCGCCCCCGAGCCCTTCCTGGCGATCTTCAACCACACGCCGTTGGACGACACGTGCTCGTCTGAGAGCCAGCGCTCCCAGGCGGCGCGGTCGGGAAACTCAAGCGTCTTCTGGTCCTTGGCGGGCACGATTATGCGAACGCTAGTCGGCCCACCGACGGGCTGCGGATGGCCGATCAGCCGCTATAGTCGACCGCCGCCTCTCCGAAGGCACCCGCTTATGGCCGCACAACCGCCTCTTTACGACCTGGTGCTGCTGCTGGCGCCGACCGCGCCCGACGAGCAGCGAGCGAAGATCCTCGCCGACGTCGAGTCGAGGATCACCAAGGCCGACGGATCGATCGAGCGCCAGGACGACTGGGGCCAGCGCCCGCTCGCGTACCGGATCGACCACCAGCCCGACGCGGACTATCACCTGCTCCAGTTCAAGGCGCCGCCGTCGCTGATCGAGCCGCTGTCTCACGATCTGCGGATCACCGACGGCGTCGTGCGCTTCCGGGTGATCAAGAACCTCCCGGGCACGCCACCAGCCCCGGATTCGCCGCCGCCGGTGGTGGCGACGGCAGCTCCCCCCGCCTCGGGCGGCGAGTCGGAGACGGTGGCCTAGAGCCGGCGCCCGCAATCCCCTTTGCAACGGGATTGCGACGGTCTGAAACAGACGGACCGAGGCTCAGCAACTTGTCTGTCCATTTTCCGGGGACAGTCGATGTTGCCGTCTGGAGCGCGCTTAGACTCGGCCACAGGCTTTCAAACGAGCTCTGGAAAGGAGCTGAGATGAACATCAACCGAGTCGTGCTAACCGGGAACCTCACCAAGGATCCCGACATGCGTTCGACGCCGGAGACGGGGCTGTCGATCTGCAAGCTCAGGCTCGCGGTGAACACACGCCGCAAGAACAACGCCAGCGGGAACTGGGAGGAAAAGCCCAACTACTTCGACGTTACGGTGTTCGGTCGCCAGGCCGAAAGCTGCGGGCAGTACCTCCACAAGGGCCGCCCGGTGGCGATCGACGGCCGGCTCGACTGGCGCGAATACGAAGTGGAGGGACAGAAGCGCCAATCCGTCGATATCATCGCTGAGAACGTCCAGTTCCTGGGCGGCCGCGAAGATGCTGGCAACGGGAACGGGAATGGGTACTCGAGCGGCGTCCGTGCTGCTGAGAGCGACATCCCGGCCGACACCAGCGATTTCGAGCCAGCCCCGGTGGGCGCCGGAGTGTCCGACGACGACATCCCGTTCTAGGAAATCGACTGAGGCTAAGACAGCAAGCGAGCAGGTGATCGAGATTGGCAAAGCAGCGTAGACGGCCGGTTCGCCGGCGCGATCGGAAGGGCGCCCAGACCTCATCGCGCCGCAAGCCGTGTCCGTACTGCCGGGACAAGGTCGACCAGGTCGACTACAAGAACATCTCGATGCTGCGCAGGTTCATCTCCGAGCGCGGCAAGATCCGCTCGCGCCGGATCACGGGCGCGTGCCGGCGCCACCAGAGCCAGGTGGCGCGGGCCGTGAAACGCGCCCGCGAACTGGCGCTGCTGCCGTACGTGGCCGAGGGCGCGGGCGGCGAACGCGAACGCGGCGGTCGAGGCGATCGCGATCGCGACCGCGACCGCTAGGTAGGAGGCCGGCGATGCCCCAGGCGATCTTGCTCCAGGACGTGGAGTCGCTCGGCGAGCGCGGTACGGTGATCGACGTCTCGCCCGGCTACCTGCGCAACTACCTGCTTCCGCGCAAGCTGGCGGAGCCCGCGACGACGGCATCGATCCAGGCCGCCAGACGGCGCCGGGAGGAAGCCGACCGCGCCGTCCGGGAGGCCGAGGACCGCGCCCGGGACAATGCGGCCACGCTCGGGCGGACCGTGCTCACGATTCCTCAGCAGGCGGGCGACGACGGCCGGCTGTTCGGCTCGGTCACAACCCAGGACATCGCCGACGCGATCCGCGATGCGCGCGGGATCAAGATCGACCGGCGCAAGGTCCACCTCGAGGATCCGATCCGCCACACCGGTACGTACATGGTGGTCGTCGAGGTCACCGACGAGGTGACGGCGACGGTCAAGACGATGGTGGTTCCGGCCTAGCCGGCCTGCTCCCGGCGTTCGCGCGACGCGCGTCGCCGACGTACCGAATCTGAGCCTCCGCGGAAGTCCTCGCTGGTTGCGGGAACGCCCCGCGCGAGGACGCCTGCCTCGAACTTAGACTCGGATCGACCGTGAGCGCCGTCCAGACAATCGCCGTTCCGCCGCACAACCTCGAGGCGGAGAAGTCCGTGCTCGGCGCCGTCCTGCTCGACGAACGCCACCTGCACGGGCTGCTCGTCGAGCAGCACCTGCGGCCCGACCACTTCTACCGCGAGCAGCATGGCGCGGTGTTCGCGGCGATGATGGAGCTGTACGAGAGCGACCGGAAGATCGACCATCTCACGGTCTCCGAGACGCTTCGCCAGCGCGGCAAGCTCGAGGAGATCGGCGGGGCGGCGGCGATCGACGAACTCGCCGGCTGGGTGCCCGCCGCGGGTCATGCCCGGGAGTACGGCCAGATCGTGCGCGACAACGCGCAGTTGCGCGCGCTGCTGACCACCTCCTACGAGATCCAGGCGAGCGTGATGTCGCGCGAGGCGCCGCCGCGAGATCTGGTCGAGCGCGCCGAGCGCTCGGTGCTCGAGGTGGCGCACGACGATCGCCAGAAGAAGTTCCGCCCGATTGCCGAGATCCTCGACCAGGAGACCGACAAGCTCCACCGCCTGTCGACGGCGAAGACGCCGCTGACCGGCACGCCGTCGGGCTTCAAGGACCTCGACGAGCTGACCGGCGGGTTTCAACCGGGCAACCTGATCATCGTCGCCGCGCGCCCGTCGATGGGAAAGTCGGCGCTGGTCGCGAACATCGCCGAGAACGCGGTGCTCGGTGTTGGGCATTCCTCGCAACGACCGAGCTCCGTCGCGCTGTTCTCGCTCGAGATGTCCGAGTCCGAGCTTGCTCAGCGCTTCGTCGCCTCACAGGCGCGGATCCGCGGCGAGGAGCTCCGCAAGGGCCGGGTCGCCGAGAACCGCTGGCCGAAGATCCTCGACGCCTGCCAGCGGCTGTCCGGCGCCCCGTTATGGATCGACGACTCGAGCGACACCGGCGTGCTCGAGGTCCGCGCCAAGGCACGGCGCCTGCACCACCAGCTCGAGGACGGCCTCGGGCTGATCATCATCGACTACCTCCAGCTGATGCGCCACGAGGGACGGGTCGAGAGCCGCGTCGAGCAGGTCGGGCAGATCTCCCGCGGCCTCAAGTCGCTCGCGCGCGAGCTGAACGTCCCCGTGATCGCCTTGTCCCAGCTGAGCCGCGCCGTCGAGCAGCGCGGTGGCGAGAAGCGTCCGATCCTGTCGGATCTGAGGGCAGAAGGATGGGGAAGGAGGTATGAGAGTATGGCAAGACGCAGGAGGTGCTGGCGCTGACGAGGGTACGGTATCATACGGGCGCGAAGTGAACTAGTGTGGAGAGTAGGAAGGCGCACGGTAAAGCGGCTAAGACTTGCGTCCGGACGAGAGCTCCGAGCGACGCCGGAATATCGCGAGCTTAGTGGATCGGGCTGGAGGCGCCTATCGGAGCACAAGGTCGGCGATCGGCTCGCAGTGGCTCGCAGGCTCCCGAGAAAGAGGCTGCAGAGCGTTGGCCAGATGACCGACTCGTCTGCTCGGACAGCTGATCGGCGATGGCAGCTACCTGAAGCACGTTCCGAGCGGTACAAGACCGCGTCTGAAGAAAACAGCGCCGCGGTCGCACATACGGCACGGCGGAGTTGGAGCCACGGTAACTCGGTACTCGGGCAGAGGCTCGTGGCATCAGCTCCTGATCTCGGCAACGGCAACAGATGGCACCGGCGGGCGACGGTGTATGGTTGAAGTAGCTTGGGATCTTCGGGCAGCGATAGGCTGAGAAACGAATTCCCGACGGCTAACAGACTGGGCAACGACCAGATAGGACTCCTGCAAGGCACCTGTGGGCGAATGAAGGCTGCATCTGGTCGGGAACAACAGCAGGCGGAGCGCGGTCGCGACGCGTATACATGCGACGGAGAGCCGCGAGCTGAACTGGATGTGTCCGCGATGCAGATGCGTAGGGGATCGTCGCCCGGATGAGCTAGTGAAATGGGGCGACGGAAGAATTTGGCTGTGGTTGTCTGGGAGAAGAGGCAGAGAGGCGATCCGAAGTGTGGTGCGATTGGAACGCAGTGAAGCAGGCAGAGGCACTCCGAAAGCGGATGAAGCAGGTAGCGAAGAATGTAGACAAGATGCAGATGGAGATATGGGAGGTAGTAAGAGATGAGATGACGAGAAAGGATAATAGCACGTGAAAAAAAAGAGAGAGAGGTAATGAGTAAGGAGGAAGAGAGAAAATAGAGATAGATACAACACGAGAGAAAGTAAAGAGCAAAGCAAAGGAAAAAAAGAAAAAGAAAAAGAAAAAAGAAAAAAAAAAAAAAAAAAAGAAAAAAAAAAAAAAAAAAAAAAAGAAAAAGAAAAAAAAAAGAAAAAAAAAAAAAAAAAAAAAAAAAAAAAAAGAAAAAAAGAAGGAAAAGAAATCGGGCCAGATCGAGCAGGACGCGGACCTCGTCATGTTCATCTACCGCGAGGAGTACTACGACAAGGACTCCGAGCGGCCCGGCGAGGCGGACATCATCATCGCCAAGCACCGAAACGGGCCGGTCGGCGACGTCGTCCTGACCTTCCAGAAGGAGTACCCGAAGTTCATGAATTACGCCGGCGAGCGGTTCGCGGCGTGAGCGCATGCGTCTACGGCGTTTGCGACGGGGACGGCTTCGTCTACGACGAGGCGACGAACACCGCGTTCAACTGTCGGTGCCGTCGGCAGATCATCGCCCAGCGCAAGGCGCGCAGCCTGTCCGCGGTGATTCCCCGGCGGTACTACGACGTCGCGTTCGAGCGCTATCCGGTGACCGACATCGATCGCAACGTGGTCGCGGCCACCCGCCGCTTCACGGACACGATCGACGAGCAACTCGACGCCGGGCGCGGCCTGTGGTTCATGGGTGACGTCGGGACCGGCAAGACGACGCTCGCGATGCTCGTCTCGAAGGCCGCGCTCAAGGCCGGGCGCTCGGTCGCGATCTACTCGCTCCCGCGTCTGCTCAACGAGATCCGCGACACGCACCGGGCCGAGCGCTCCCATGTCGACCTGCTCGACCGCCTGACCGCGGTCGATCTGCTGCACATAGACGACGTCGGCGCCGAGCGGACCACTGACTGGGTGCTCGAGGAGCTCTACTCGATCGTCAACGCCCGCTACGAGGACAAGCGATCGATGGTGATAACGACGAACATCCTCGACCGCGAGGCGCTGTGCGAGCAGATCACCGATCGCACGGTATCGCGACTGACCGAGATGTGTGACGAGCTGCCACTGACCGGCGACGACCGGCGGATGGACCGCCGGACGGCCTGAACTAGTCGTCGAGCTCGCGCTCCGACTCCTCGCGCTCCTCGAGCTTCTCGCGCAGGTAACGCGCCTTGTCGGCGCGTCGCTCGTGCTGGGCCACCTCCTCCTCATCGATCGCCGACTTAGCCGCCTCGCGCTCGGTGGCCTCGCGGTCGGCCTGGACGATCTTGAGCTCCTCGGTCTTGTGCTGCTCCTCGGTCTTGTGGTGCTCCTCTGCCATGGCTAGAACCTAGCGCCAGGCCCGGCAGTGCGCCAGGGCCGGGCGGCGGCGCCCGCCCGTGCGATGATCGGCCGCGTGAACGACCTGTCACCGATCGGCCTCGACCACGTTCAGGTCGCCGCGCCGCCCGGGAGCGAGGGCGACGCCAGGCGCTTCTACGGCGAGCTGCTGGGGATGGCTGAAATAGCCAAGCCCGAGTCGCTCCGCGCCCGCGGTGGCGCCTGGTTTGCCTTCGGGAGCCATCAGCTCCACGTCGGGATCGCCGACCCGTTCGCGCCGGCGACGAAGGCCCACCCGGCGATCCTGATCCGGGCGGCGGATCTCGATCCGCTGGCGGAGCGGCTCGCGGCCGCGGGCTGCCCGGTGAAGTGGGATGACGAGATCCCGGGGACGCGACGTTTCTTTACCGCCGATCCGTGGGGCAACCGGATCGAGCTGGTTGGAGCCCCCGGGGACTAGCTCGCGGGGTAAGAGTGAGAGTGGTGGATGTGGGTGTAGTATGGTGGGTGGGTGATGTAGAAGGAGATATAGGTGTGTGGTGTGTGATAGAGTGTGGTGTTGGAAGTGAGTATGTGGAAGGATAGTTGTTTGGTGAGTTAGGTGTGTGGTGTGGTATTGTTTAAAGGGTGGTGGATTAATGTGTAATTGAAGTGGTGTTAGGTGTGGATGTTGTGGGTGAGGGTGATGTGGGTGGAGATGTAGATGTGGAAGTGGATATAGGGTAGTTAGTGTGTGAGGTGTGTGGTGAGTGTGGGAGGTAAGAAGTGTGTAGAAGGTAGGGTTATAAAGAGTGAGAGGTGTGAGGAAAAAGTAAAGTGAGGTGTGGTTTTAGAAATTGTTAGATTATCAAGTAATAGTTATAGATGATGTGGATAAAGATGTGGAAGAAATGATTGAGAAGGTGTAAAATATAGGTGGGTGGTGTAAGATGTGAGAGAGATGTGAAAAAGATGAGATAGATGAAAAACGTGACGATCTCTAGATAAAAGAAACAGAGACACAAGATATGGCTGAGAGAGACGCGAGAGACGTCATCGCCGAAGGGTGAAAAGATCAAGAATCAAATAGAAATATAGAAAAAAATCAGCCATGTGATTGAAACCAACCTGAAGTAGTCCGTGTAAACCGAGAAAAAAAAATATGAGTAACAAGATAGATATGATAGATATAATAAAAATATATGTGAAATATAAGCAATGAGTCACAAATCGCTATCGCGACAAACAACGTGACAAAAAAACAGACGACACAGGCCACGCGAGAGAAACAGCACCGCGCCGCGAAAAACAAAAAGAGAAATAAAAACAAAACAACAAACACGATCCAGACCACCAACAACCATAGCAACGGCAGAAAAAAAAAAAGAAAAAAAAAAAAAAAAAAAAAAAAGAAAGACAGAAGCCACGCTAAATAAAAAAAAAAAGACAAACGCGCAAGACATGACAGGTAAAAAAAAAAGCACGAAAAGGAGGTAGCGAGCGAACTAGGAAAAAAAAAAACAAGAAAAAAAAGACAAGAGAAAAGACGCCAGGAGAAAAAAGAGAAAAAAAAAAAAAAAAAAGAAAAAAAAAAAAAAAAAAAAAAAAAAGAAAAAAAATAGAAAAAAAAAAAAAAAAAAAAAAAAAAAAAAAAAAAAAAAAAAAAAAAAAAAAAAAAAAAAAAAAAAAAAAAAAAAAAAAAGAGAAAAAATAAAAAAAAAAAAAAAAAAAAAAAAAAAAAAAAAAAAAAAAAAAAAAAAAAAAAAAAAAAAAAAAAAAAAAAAAAAAAAAAAAAAAAAAAAAAAAAAAAAAAAAAAAAAAAAAAAAAAAAAAAAAAAAAAAAAAAAAAAAAAAAAAAAAAAAAAAAAAAAAAAAAAAAAAAAAAAAAAAAAAAAAAAAAAAAAAAAAAAAAAAAAAAAAAAAAAAAAAAAAAAAAAAAAAAAAAAAAAAAAAAAAAAAAAAAAAAAAAAAAAAAAAAAAAAAAAAAAAAAAAAAAAAAAAAAAAAAGGGGGCCGGGGCTCCGGCCAGGAGGGACCGGGGCGCGGGCGCCACCGGCGGGTACGCCCATGCCCTGCGTACACTCATTCGCGGATGCCGGGAATCGTGTTAGTCGGAGCCCAGTGGGGCGACGAGGGCAAGGGAAAGGTCACCGACCTGCTCGCCGAGCGGGCCGATGCCGTCGTGCGCTTTCAGGGCGGGAACAACGCCGGCCACACGATCGTGCGCGGCCGCCAGACGTTCAAGCTGCACCTGATCCCATCGGGGATCCTGCACAAGAACACGCAGTGCGTGATCGGGAACGGCGTAGTGATCGATCCGAGGGTGCTGACCGACGAGCTCGACGAGCTCCGCCGGCGCCGGGTCGATACGCGATCGCTGCGGATCTCGGCAAACGCGCACCTGATCATGCCCTACCACATGATGCTCGACCACGCCGGCGAGGCGAAGCTCGGGAAGCTGCAGATCGGCACCACCCGGCGCGGCATCGGCCCCTGCTACGCCGACAAGGCGGCCCGGCTGGGGATTCGGGTTCAGGACCTGCTCGACGAGAAGATCCTCAAGAAGAAGATCGTCGCGGCGCTCGAACCCAAGCGGCTGACGCTGCGTCCGTTCGAGAAGGACCCGCGACTCGATCTGCAGACGATCACCGAGGACTATCTGACCTACGGCCACCGGATGGCGAACTACATCGCGGACACGGTGCGGCTCGTGCACGAGCGGCTCGACGCCGGCCAGACTGTCATATTCGAGGGCGCGCAGGGCGCGCTGCTCGACATCGACCACGGCACGTATCCGTTCGTGACCTCGTCGAATCCCGTGGCGGGCGCGGCGTGCATCGGCGCGGGCGTGGGGCCGAAGGACATCGACGAGGTCTGGGGAGTGATGAAGGCCTACGGAACGCGGGTGGGCGCGGGGCCGTTTCCGACCGAGCTCGAAGGCGACATCGCAGACGAGATTCGCGAGCGCGGGGGCGAATACGGCACCACGACCGGTCGCGCGCGGCGAGTCGGGTGGCTCGACCTGGTCGCGCTGCGGTACGCGAGCCAGATCAACTCGCTGACCGCGCTCGCCGTGACGAAGCTCGACGTGCTCTCTGGATTTGAACGGCTGTGCGTGTGCACGCGATATCGCGGCCCCGAGGGCGCGGAGTTCGACAGCTTCCCCTATCACCAGACGATGCTCCACCACGTGACCGGGGAGTACGTCGACCTGCCCGGCTGGAGCGAGGACATCACCGACTGCCGCGAGGAGTCGGACCTGCCCCAGGCCGCGCGCGACTACCTGCAGTTCATGTCGGACTTCGTCGGCGTGCCGATCGCGCTGATCGGCGTAGGACCAGGCCGGGACCAGGTCATCTGGACCGAGTCCGGCGCCGGGATGGCGGGCTCGGGGAACGCGGCGTCAGCCGCGGCCTGACGAACTCGTTCGTCGGCCGAGGCGTAGGGGCTAGTCAGGTCGCGCGCGACGGGTGCCCCTGGCCCGGCCAGGGAGCGAGCACCAGCACCAACCGGGCGTCGGTGACCGCTCGGATCGTGCGGCGCTCGTTGGGCTCGAAGTGAGCGAGGAGCCCCGCGCCGCCCTCCACCGAACCGTCGTCCTGGGAGATCTCGACCTCGCCGGCGACGACGATCAAGTACGTCCGCTCGTGGACCTGGTGGGACTGGAGCTGCTCACCGGCGGGCAGCTGGATCGCAATCGCCCGCGACTCGACGTCGGAGCACAGTACCTGCGGATGGTGGGCCTCGATGTCAAGCTCGGTGACGTGCCAGGTCTCCATCCGGACTCCTCTCTACGGGGTGCTGAGGCGATGGGCAGGCTGGAGCCTACGCGCCCCCGCGCGCGGAGGCGTCGAGGGAGCGCTGGAGCTCCTCGAGGACGCGGACGACGCGCACGCCACTCGCGCCGTCCGAGCGCGGCCGGCGTCGTTCGCGTATGCACTCCACGAAGTGCTCGCATTCAACCCGAAGGGGTTCGACGTTCGGGACCTGGGGGGAGACGATGCCACCCGTCCGGGTGATGTACTCGCCGTAGCCGCGCGACACCTGATCGAACCCTTTGTCGAAGATGCTCAGCTTCCCCTCGAGCGCCATGTCGTCGAACGTCGCCATCCTGCGCGAGCCGACGACCGTGAACCGGCGCTCCTTGTGCGGATCGAGCCACGACAGGTGCAGGTGGGCCGAGAGCCCGGACGGGAACCGAAGGAAGCAGAACACGACATCCTCGACCCCGGCCTGCACGTATGACTCGCCATGCGCCACCATCTCCCACGGCTCCTCGTTGGCGAGGTAGAGCACGACTGACACGTCGTGGGCGCCGAGGCTCCACAGCGCGTTCTCGTCGGCTCGCAGCTTCCCCAGGTTGAGGCGGTTGCTGTAGATGTAGTAGATCCGACCGAGCTCGCCGGATTCGGTCAGCTGCTTGAGCTGCTGCACGCCTGGGTGGTACTCGAGCAGGTGGCCGACCATCAGCACCCGCCCGTGCTCGTCCGCCGCGGCGGCCGCCCGCTCGGCGTCCGCGACCGACTGCGCCAGCGGCTTCTCGACGAAGCAGTGCTTGCCCGCCTCGAGCACGCGCACGGCGAGGTCGGCATGGGTCGGCACCGGGGTCGCGAGCGCGACCGCGTCGAGCGTGTCGTCGGCGAGCACCTCGGCCAAGTCGCCGGTGACCCGCGCCGTCGGGAACCGCGTGGCTGCCTGCTCGCGTGCGTCCGGCGACGGGTCATAGAGCCAGGCCAGCTCGCAGCCCGAGATCGCGGCGAAGTTGCGCGCCAGGTTCGGGCCCCAGTAACCGAGCCCGACGACAGCGAGTCGGAGCGAGCCCTCGTTCACGGCGAGCGGCGCCTCATCGCACCAGCAGTGTAAGAGCCGACACGACGCGCTCACCGGCGCGGCCGTCACCGTACAGCGGCGGGCGCTCCCGCGGCGGCTGGCGCTCCAGCGCCCGGAGCGCGGCGCCGGCGTCGAGATCGACGAGCGTGTTCCAGCCCAGCTCGACGGTCTCGGTCCACTCCGTGCGAGCGCGCAGCGTGATGCACGGGATCCCCGCGAAGTACGCCTCCTTCTGGAGACCGCCGGAATCGGTCAGGACCGCGCGGGCGTGACACAGGAGCGCGGTCAGCTCGACGTAGCCGAGCGGTGGGGTCAGCACGACGTTCTCGGCGGCCTCGAGCTGCTCGAGCAGGCCGGCCGTCGACAGGCGGTTGCGCGTCCGGGGGTGAACGGCGAACACGACCGGCAGCGGCATCTCGCGGAGCAGACCCACGAGCAGCGCGAGCCGCTTCGGATCGTCGACGTTGCCCGCTCGGTGCGCGGTGGCGAGGATGTAGTCGCCCGGCGTCACACCGCGCGCGGCGACCAGATCGGTCCGCTGACGAAGCGGGGGCTGCATCTCGAGGGCGACGTCGACCATCACGTCGCCGACCACGTCGACCGTTCCGCTCGCGTGCTCGCGGCGGAGGTTCTCGGCAGAGACCTCGGACGAACACAGCAGCAGCGAACTCGCGTGGTCGGTCAGCACGCGATTCAGCTCCTCGGGCATCGAGCGGTCGAACGAGCGCATCCCCGCCTCGACGTGCGCGACCGGGACACCGGCCTGGGCGCCGACGAGCGCGCCGGCGAGCGTCGAGTTCGTGTCGCCGTAAACGAGCACGGCATCCGGTGCCTCCTCGGTGACCACCGGCTCGAGCGCGGCCAGCATCCGCGCGGTCTGGGAGCTGTTCGACCCGAGCGCTATTCCGAGCTGCCGGTCGGGCGCGGGCAGTCCCAGCTCGGCGAAGAACACCGTGGAGAGGTCATCGTCGAAGTGCTGGCCGGTGTGGATCAGCAGCTCCTGATGCCGCGCGCGCAGCCGCGGGGAGACCGCCGCCGCCTTGATGAATTGGGGGCGGTTCCCGATCACCGTGAGGACCTTCATCGAGTGTCGGCGCTCAGCGCGCTCGTCTCGGCGTCCAGCTGCCGGCGAACCAGCGCCGCGACCGACTCGGCCGTCCGTGCCGTCACCGGTCCTGGCGCGTCGAACGTCCGGTCGTCGATCGCGGAGACCGGCTGCACGTCGCGCGTCGTCGAGGCCAGAAACGCCTCGTCCGCTTCGAGCAGTTCGTCGAGCGTGCACGAGCGCTCGGCCGCGCCTGTGGCCTCGATCACGATCGCGCGGGTGATCGAGGCGAGGATGTGCTCGTCGAGCGGCGGCGTGAGCAGGTCGCCGTCGTTGACGTAGAAGATCGAGCTCGTCGGCGCCTCGAGCACGCGGCCGTGGGGGGTGACGAGCAGCGCCTCGTCGAAGCCGCGCTCACGGGCGAGCCGGCCCGCGAGCATGTTCGCGCCGTACGACAGCGACTTGATGCCATCGAGAATCCTGGTCGGCGCGTAGGTCACCGAGCACAGCCTGACGTGCTCGGGCGTCTGCACCATCGGCTCGGTCAGGAGCAACCGCCGGCCTCCGCGGGTGACCATGATCCGGAGCAGCTCATGGTCGGGCCCGACGCCGGCCTGCGCGAGCAGGCGCCACGTGTCGGCCCTGACCGCCTCGAGGTCGAGCGGCAGCCGGAGGTTCGTCGCAGACCGCTCGAGCCGAGCCAGGTGGCGGTCGAGCGCGAACGGCCGCCCGTCGTAGAGGCGGATGACCTCGAATACTCCGTCGCCGCGGATCAGGCCCTCGTCGGTCGCGGGGATCGTCGCCTCGGAAGCGAGCATCACCGCTCCGTCGAGCGAGGCGAGCGAGCCGGAGGAGCTAGCCTGCATCGCCGTTCCGCGACCACACTTCCGCGAGTCGCACGACGACCGCCGCGGCGGCCGCCATGTCCTGCACGGAAGCCCACTCGCGCACGGAGTGGTACTCGTGTCCTCCGGTGAAGATGTTCGGCGTCGGAAGCCCCATCTCGCTCAGCCGGGACCCGTCCGTCCCGCCCCGGATCGGCTCACGGATCGGCTCGATCCCCTCCGCGCGAATCGCGGCTTCGGCGGCGTCGGTGACGTTCGGCACCGCGTCGAGGACGCGCCGCATGTTGTGGTACTGCTCGCGCACGTCGATTTCCAGGCGCGCTCGCGGCTCAGCCGCCACGACCTCCTTCGCGGTCTGCTCGAGCAGCGCGACGTGGCGCTGGAGCAGGTCGTCGTCGAAGTCGCGCAAGATGAACCGGGCTTCCGCCTTGGCGGGAGTGCCCGACAGCTCGTATGGATGGATGAATCCGTCGCGATCGCCGGTGGTCTCCGGCGTGAGCGTGTCCGAGGGAAGCGCCGCCACGATCTGCGCCACCAGCCTGAGCGCGTTGACGAGCTTGCCCGTCGCCTGGCCGGGATGGACCTCGATTCCGCGCACGGTCACGATCGCCGAGATCGCGCTGAACGTCTCGTCCTGGAGCCCCCCGATCTCCGAGCCGTCGAGCGTGTACGCGCAGATCGCGCCGAAGCGCGGGATGTCGAACAGGGTCGCGCCCTCGCCAATCTCCTCGTCGGGCGTGAAGGCCACCCGGAGCGTCGGCCGTGGCAGCTCGGGGCGAGCCGCCAGGTACGAGACGGCGGCCATGATCTCGGCCACGCCCGCCTTGTCGTCGGCCCCGAGCAGGGTGTCGCCGCTGCTGGTGACGAGATCGTGTCCGACCTTGCCCGTCAGCTCCGGCATCGAGGCCGGGTCGAGCACCGTGCCCTCGCGCGGGAGCTCCAGCACGCCACCGTCGTAAGAATGGTGGACGATCGGCTCAACGCCCTGGCCGGGGGCATCGGGACTGGTGTCCATGTGCGCGATCAGGCCGATCGTGTCACCGCCGCCGTTACCCGCGAGCGTTCCGAGTACGTACCCGTTCTCGTCGAGCTGCACGTCGCTCAGGCCCGCCTGCTGCAGCTCCGCGGCGAGCACGCGCGCGAGGTCGAGCTGGCCCGGCGTGCTCGGGGATGACGTGCGGTCGCGCTTCGATTGTGTGTCGATCCGCACATATCTCTGGAAGCGGTCGAGGACGTCGGGAGCGAGAGCCTCTGCCAAGGGTGAGGTGTAAGAAGCGGCCATTTCGGTGAGTATCGCAACGTGTGGGTGGAGAGGGCTGGCCCCAGGCAGGAGTGACCCGGGGTAACGGCAGTGGAAGGCTCGGCTCGAGCCGCCGCGGCGATGGAAAGCCAGCCGAATCGACTACCACCACAAGGAGACGAGATACCGATGGCAACCCAGACTCCAGTCCAACGCCAGGCCGCGGCCAAGCGAGCAGCGGCGACCCGTAAGCGGAACGCCGCCAAGCGCAGCGCGACCGCCACTAAGGCGACTGCCCGTCGCACGCGTGGAGCCGCGTCGGGCACGGCCCGAAACGCGCGGAGCACGGCGCGGACGGCCGGCACGACCGGCGCCAGCGCCGCCGGGACCGCGATGAAGGCCGCTGACGCGGCCGGTACGCGACTCGGCGCCGCCGCTCGCAACGCGCAGCGCGCCGTGCTGATCCCCGTCGGGGCGCTGGCCGCCGCCGGCGAGGCGGTCCGGCGGACCGCGGAGACCTATGTCGACTCCGGGCGCCGCGCACGCCAGTTCGACCGGTTCGAGCGGCGCGGAGCCAAGGCACTCGACCGGGGCCGTCGCAGCGTCGCGCGCCGCACCCGCTGAGCCTAGGGACCCAACCGAACACCCACATCACCGGGGGCCCGACAAATGGATTCGCAACCGCGATCTTTCGGCACAGAAGCCGGTTTTCTGTGCTAAAAGAGGTCGGTCTGCGAAAGGACGTCCCGGGTGTCGGGAACCCCCGCTGGTGGGCCCGTGTCCACGGCTGACTCGCAAGAACTGTTCGAGCGTTGGCGCCGGGACAAAGACCGTGAGGCACGCGACGAGCTGATCGCGCGGTTCTTGCCGCTGGCACGCAAACTGGCTCGGCGCTACGCACAATCGAGCGAGCCGTACGACGACCTCGTGCAGGTGGCGAGCCTGGGGCTGGTGAAGGCCGTCGAGCGGTTCGATCCGGACCGAGGCTTTGCCTTCACCTCGTTTGCGGTGCCGACGATCGTCGGCGAGCTGAAGCGGTACTTCCGCGACACCGGCTGGGCGATCCACGTCGATCGCGGTGCCCAGGAGCGGGCGCGGCGCATCAATGAAGCCCAGCAGGCGATCAGCGCGCGCACTGGCCGTCCTCCGCGGGTCGACGAGCTCGCGCAGTACCTCGAGCTGAGCGAGGAGGAGGTGCTCGACGGCCTCCAGGTGGCCGAGGCCTACGGCACGGTGTCGCTCGACGCCCCGCTCGCCGGCGAGGAGGACGCGACCCGCATCGACGCGATCGGCGACGAGGATCAACGCCTGGGACTCGTGGACGACCAGACGACGATCTTCGCGGCCGCCAAGCACCTACCGCAGCGCGAGCGAGAGATCCTGTTCCTGCGCTTCGGGGAGGATCTCACGCAGTCGGAGATCGCCGAGCGCGTCGGCGTCTCGCAGATGCAGGTATCGCGCCTGCTGCGCCGCTCGCTGCAGCGCCTTCGCCAGCTGACCGGCGATCCCCACCTAAGGCCGTAGCCCGGGCACCATCCTTTACCAGCGATACCACCTTCGACGCCCAGCCCCGGACTCGACGCCTCCGATCAGGAAGCCGACAAGCCACAGGATCACGGCGGCGATCAGAACCAGCCACAGGATGTGGGCGGCGAAGCCGAGCCCGCCGAACAGGGCAAGGATCAGCAACAACACCACTATCGCGACCATTTCCGCTCCTCTTTTGCGTGAGCCGATTGGCTCCCCGGTCGGCTACCCGGTCGGCAGTGCGGTAACGCAGACGGCACGCTAAGCCCCCCCAGCCGACTGTATTTCGGCGGACGTGCGCGTTGGGGCGGGCGCAATCGCGATCCCAGCATCCGCGCGCCAAGATCAGTAGGCTCGCTCCCCCGTGCAGAGTCACTTCCGGCTAGAGGTCCGCAACCAAGGTCGGGCAACCGTCATCGCAGTTAGCGGCGAGCTCGACCTGGCATCGAGTCCGGCTCTCCAAGAGGAGCTCGATCGCGTCGCGGCGTCGGACTCCCAGCTGTTGATCATCGACCTCAGAGAGCTCGACTTCATGGACTCGACCGGCCTCAGCGTGCTCGTCCGCGCGCACCAGCGGGCCGAGGAGCAGGGTCGTCAGCTGGCGATGGTCAAGGGCCCCCAGCAGGTTTCGCGGCTCCTGAGCCTTACCGGCGTGGGCGACCGGCTCACGCTCGTCGACGCTCCGGAGGAGCTGCTCACCGACGAGTGAGGGCTCCGGACGATCGGCTCACCGACCAGCTCAGGCCGGGGTCGCCGGCCGGCGCCGGTCGATCATCACGACATAAAGGACCTCGGCGCCATCCTCGTGCCGGACCTCGAGTTCGTCGCTGAGCATCGTCAACGCCGAAGCTGCGCTGTAGTCGGCCGCCTGATGTGAGAGCAGGCCGCCGCTCCCGTCGACGAACGGCCCGATCGTCAGCTCGAGTCGTTGCACGTCCGTCGAGATCGCGAACGACAGCCTTGCGCCCTTGGCCGAGCGGCCGGCATGGGCCGCGATCGCGTCGGTGACCAGATACACGTCGGAGAAACGATCGAGCGAGAAGCGCGCCCGCGCCGCGAGCGCCCGCGCCACCCGGCCGAGGACCCCGGCCAGCAGGCTGATCGGCGAGAGCGACACGACCGCATCCCCGGCCAGCCAGCCGGCGCCGAGGTCGTCGTCCGGGCCTGCCTGGCTGGGCAGGTGGAACAGCGGCTTGCCGTCTCGCTGCCCCGCGAACGACATCCGCACCTCGGTGCCGCCCTCGGGAACCGCACGAAACTCGGCCTGCTCGGCGAGCGCGCGGATCACCGACAGCCCCACGCCGCGGATCGTCTCGTCGGCCGGAGCGAGCGGCGGCAGGCCGGACCCGTGATCCTCCACGACGACCTCGATCGCCTCGGGGTCGATGTACATGCGGACACCGAGCGGGCCCGTGACTCCGTCGTAGGCGTGCATCACGACGTTGTTGCAGGCCTCGCTGACCGCGGTCTTGAGGTCGTCGAGGAGCTCCGGGTCGAGCCCGATCAGCTCGGCCACGCCGGCGAGCACGCCGCGGACGAGCGTCAAAGTCTCCGGACGGGAGTCGAGCTCGAGGCGGACGGCCGGTGAATCGGTGCTCATCGCCCGCGATTCTCCCAACGATCGCTCCCGCGCGAGGATCTCGCGGTTCGAATGCTTTTGACCTCCATTTGCGGGGTAAACCTATGTCCAGTCATGGCTTCACGTGTACGCGCGCTCTACAAGATCGATGCCCAGCCGGAGGGTCCGGCACTGGCACGTCGCATCATTGCGGAAGAGCTGTCGACGGTGCTGTCACCAAGCCAACTGGACGACGTCAAGCTGATGGTCAGCGAACTCGTCACCAACGGCATCGTCCACGGTTGCCTGGAGAGCAACGACGTCCCCGTGCTGCTCGATGTGTGCGTCAACGGAGACATCCGTTGCGCGGTGCTCGACGATGGACCGGGATTTGCAGCCCGGATCCGCGAGCACGACAGCGGAGGCTGGGGCCTCCGGCTGGTGGAGCAACTTTCCGACCGCTGGGGGATGCAAGTGTCGCCACGGCACACCGAAGTATGGTTCGAACGCAATTGCGGATGAAGTCTCGCCGCGCGGAGCGGCCCCCCGTGCATCCTTGCACCACGTATACCCGCGGCGAAGACTAACGAAATGACGCGCGCGCCCGTGCCTACGCACAGACGCGCGCGGAAGAACCGTCTTCCTGTGGCCCCCGCCGTCTGATCGAGGAAACCGTCAGCTGACGGACGCTTCGTCGCCGCTCTCCGTCATCTCGCGCAAGCGAGCGAGCGCTCGACGCAGAATTCGCGAAACCTGCATCTGGGAGACGCCGATCTCCTCGGCGATCTGGGTCTGCGTCATGTCTTGAACGAATCGCAACGCAAGCACATGACGCTCGCGCGCAGTGAGCTGATGCGCCGAGGCGGAAATCGTGACGCTCGCATCGACCAACTCGAAGCGCTCGTCCTCCTGCCCGAAGGCGTCGGCCAGCGACCCGGTATCGCCCTCGGCGTCCTCCCGCGGAGCGTCGAGCGAAGTCGAATGATGGGCTCCCGCGGTCTCGAGAGCGTCGAGCACGTCTTCGATGCTCATCTCGAGGTATTGCGCCAGATCGGGCACGCTCGGCGGACGTCCGGTCCTGCTGGTCAGCTGCTGCTGAGCGTCTTCCACCTTGAGTGCCATCTCCTGCGCGCCACGCGGGACGTGGACGGACCAGCCTAGGTCACGGAAGTACCGCTTGAGCTCGCCGAGAATCGTCGGCACGGCGAACGACGAGAACGCAGTTCCTCGCTCCGCGTCGAAGCGATCAACGGCCTTCACCAAACCAAGACTCGCTACCTGCAGCAGGTCCTCGAACGGCTCTCTTGCCCCGGCGTACCGTCGTGCCAGCTTGCGAGCGAGGGGAAGAAAGCGAGTGACGAGTTCGTCGCGTGCGGTCCGGTCCCCATGCTTCTGCCAGCGAGCGAACAGCTCAGCCGAGTCGGTTCGGGCGATCGCTAGAGAATTCATGGGTGCGTGATACCCATGAGGCCCGAAACTCAAGCACGAAGCTCGTAAAGGTTCGCACTAAGTCCGCGGACGTACTAATCGTCCGCGTTGTCGGTACGAGCCTGTCGATTGCGGGTAGGACGACCGGCCGATTAGCGACCGGCGAGTCCGAACGGGCGAGTCCGAGCGGCGAGCGCAGGGCGCCGCCGCTCGTTTTCGCCTAGGCGATCACGCGACGACGGGTCGGCCGAACGCGGCGCGTCCCCATCCGTGCGATCAGGCTGGCGATGAGCCCGCCGACGATCAGATAGACGATCGCCGCGAGACCCCAGTTGACCGCGAGCGTGGCCTTGGGATGACCACTGAACGAGAACAGGTTCTTGAACGGACCGACCAGCGTGCTGGCCGCGTTGTGAATGTCGTGGACGATCGCATTGCTCGGATTGGCGGACACCAGGAACAGAACGCCGCCGACCACGATTATGAGTACGACCACTCCCACCACGAGCCGCACGAGGCGTGCAAGCGCGTATGCCATAACTCCTCACCTCCTGTCGGGACCGTTGTCCAATGTCCCGATTGATTCGGGACGGTTATCCAAAGTCCCGATTGATTCGAGGCTACCCGGGGCCGACGGGCATAAACGGATGACCGTTCCGCGCCGACGCGGTAGCGGTGCGCTCCGCCGCCGGAGCGTCGCCGCGGCCTCAGCGGCCCTGGGTGCGCATCAGCCGGGTGGCGCGTGCCGGCAGGTCAGCGATCGACTCGCGCGTCTCCGACAGGCCGGCTCTGAGCTCGCGATCGCCGACTTCAACCGGCAGCATCGAGTCCTGCAGCCCGGCGAGGGTCTGATCGGCGCGCTCGATCGCGTCGACCGCACGGTCGACGTACACGCGCGGGTCGCCGGAGTGCATCCCGCCCGAGCTCGGCGCGAAGTCACGCCCCGGCAGCCCGTGACGAGCGGCGAACTCGGCGTGCGTCCGCCTCAGACGGCCGTACGCCGACTGCGTGGGGCGGAACAGCTGCTCCTCGAGCGCGTCGGCGGTCTGCTCGTCGAGCTCTTCGTACGCCTCGCCGAGACTGGCCAGCGCGAGCGCGAGCTGATCGGTCGCCTCGGCGACGTCCTCGAGGAGCTGTGTTCGGCCTTCGCGGGAGGTGTAGGACATCGTCGAGATCTCAGCGCGCGGCCGGACGCGGCCCGCCGCGCCGATGAAACATGAATTTTCTCACTAGCGTCTTCATCCGCCCCTATCCTACGTGGCGATGATCGGGCTGCTCATCTGGGTGCGATGGCAGCGATCGCCCCTCCGGGCGGGAGGGCGATGATGGCTTCAATCGCGAACCTCCTCCGTGGGACCGACCGCGAGTTCTTCGACCTGTTCGAACGCGCCGGGGCGAACATCGTGCACGCCGCGGAACTGCTCGACGAGATGCTGTCGCGATATCCGGAGACCCAGGACATGGCGCGGGACATCCTCGCCTGCGAACACGCGGGCGATCAGATCACCCACGAGGTGTTCAATCGGCTGAACCAGACGATCGTCACGCCGATCGATCGCGAGGACATCCTCCACCTTAGCTCGGCCCTTGACGACATCGTCGACTACATCGAGGAGGTCGCCGACTATCTGGGGCTGTATAAGATCGAGGCGCCGATGGCGCAGGCACAGCGGCTTGCGGGAGTCTTGCGCGACGCGACCCGCCAAATCGCCGGCGCCATTCCCCTGATCCGAGGGTTCAAGGACATCGCCAAGCAGATGGTCGAGGTGCACCGCCTCGAGAACGAGGGCGACCGGATCACCCGGGAGGCGATCGCGTCGCTGTTCGAGACCGGGATCGATCCGATGGTCGTGATCCGCTGGAAGGACATCTTCGAGCGTCTCGAGAACGCGATCGACTCGACCGAGCGGGCGGCGTTCATCCTCGAAGGAATCGTCATCAAAAACGCCTGAGGGGAGACCCAGATGACCGCCACGCCGGAGTTCGTCCGCGGCGTCGACTTCGTCGGCGTCCCGACCCACGACCTCGCCGTCGCCGCCAAGTTCTACGGCGAGACGCTCGGCCTGCCGCGGTCGGTGTACATCGAAGACCGCCACTTCTCGGAATTCGAGACCGGCAACCTGACGCTGAGCGTCTACAACGCCGAGAAGATGGGCCTCCCCCACGAGGTCAACCGCAATCCCGTGGCGCTACACGTCGACGACGTCGCCGCGAGCCGCAAGCTGCTCGAGGATCGTGGCGTCAGCTTCCACGGTGACACGCTCGACACCGGGGTCTGTCACATGGCGCTGTTCACAGATCCGGACGGGAACTCGCTGATGCTCCACCACCGGTACGCGCCCCGGCACACCGACCTGTAGGTCAGCTGGCCGAAGGCTCCGGTACGGCGCGTTCCGCCGCCCCGTGACGCCCGGTGGCGCGCGCAGTCGCGCCCTCGACTCGCAGGTGCGGCAGCAGGTCGTTGAGCCACCTCGGGAGCCACCAGTTGGCGTCGCCGATGATCAGCATCAGCGCCGGCACGAGCACCGACCGGACGAGCAGCGCGTCGAGCAGGACCGCGCTGGCCAGTCCGACGCCGAACAGGTCGATGATCCGTTGGCCACCGAGGATGAACGCGCCGAACACCAGGATCATGATCGCCGCGGCCGCAGTGATCGTCCTGCCGGTAGCGGCGAGGCCGTGGGCGACCGCCTCGGCGTTGTTCCGGCGGCGATGCCACTCCTCGTAGATGCGGGTGACGAGGAACACCTCGTAATCCATCGACAGGCCAAACAGGATTGCGAACATGAACACCGGCACGAACGCCTCGATCGGTCCGGTCTTGTCGATCCCGAGCAGCGAGGAGCCGACCCCGTCCTGGAACACGAGGGTGACGACGCCAAACGCGGCCGCGGCGGAGAGCAGGTTCATCACGGCAGCGACTGCCGGGATCACGAGGCTGCGGAACACGGTCATCAGCAGAAGGAAGCTGAGCCCGATGACCACCGCGAGGAAAAGCGGCAGCTTGCGCGAGAGAACCCCGGCGAAATCGTCGAAGATCGCGGTCTGGCCGCCGACGAGGACATGCACGCCCGTGCCGCGCTCGGCGGCGGGGACGACCCGATCGCGGACGGTGTGCAGCAGGTTCGAGGTCGAGGCGTCCTGCGGCGACCCCTTCGGATACACGTTGGCGAGCGCGGTCCCCGGTAGCCCCGGCGCACGGCTCGGGATGAACTCAGGCCGCGTTGCGCCCACGACCCCGGGCGTCGATGCGACCGCGTGCGCCACGCGCACGAACGCGGCCTGCTGGGCCGGACCCGACACCTGAGCGACCAACTGGAGCGGGCCGTTGTATCCGGGCCCGAACCCCCTGGCGAGCAGGTCGTACGCCTGGCGCGTGGTCGAGCCGGCCGGATCAGAGCCGGCGTCGGCCGAGCCCAGGCGCATAGAAAGGAACGGAATCGCCAGGAGCACGAGCACGCCGGCGGCAACCGCGGCGAACACCGCCGGGCGCTGCTGCATCCACCCGGCCCAGCGCGCCCACCCGGCCGACTCGTCGCTGGTGCGCAGCGAGCCCTCCTTGAGCGCGCGGCGCTCGCTCCGGCGCAACACTCTGGTCCCGAAGAATCCGAGCATGGCCGGCAGGAGCGTGAGGGAGGCGATGACCGTGAACGCGACCGCGATCGAGGTGCCGACCGCGACGCCGTACAGGAAGCTCACCCCGAGGGTAAACATGCCGAGCATCGCGATGCACACGATCAGCCCGGCGAACAGCACGGCGCGACCCGACGTGTCGAGGGACTCGACCACCGCCTCCTCTCCGCTGAGTCCGCGCAGCAGTCCCTGGCGGTACCGGGTGACGATGAACAGCGCGTAGTCGACGCCGACCCCGAGACCGATCAGCAGAGCGAGCTCGTTGGTGAACGACGCCATCTGGATCACGTGGGAGAGGAGGCCGATCGCGCCGACGGCGGTGCCGAGGGAAAGGCCGGCGGTCACGAGCGGCATCAGCATCGCCAGAAGCGACCCGAACACGATGAACAGGACGATTCCAGCGGCGAGGATCCCGAACGGGAGGCCGCCGGCACCTTGCTGATTGGCCGCCTCCGCGACCTGGCCTTCGACCTGGATATCGAGGCCAGCGCCCGCGCCTGCGCGCGCCGCGTTCACGAACGCCTTGGCCTGGGCCGCGGTCACCTTGTTGGCCTGGATGTCGAACGTGGCGTTAGCGAACGCGATCTGTCCCGACGGCGAGATCTGCGACGCGCCGCGCGGTCCATACGGGGAGGAGATCTCCGAGACGTGCGGCTGACGGGCCAGCGCGGCGAGGCTCGACTGCACCCGGGCGCGGACCGCCGGATCCGTGATCCGTCCCTGGTCGACCGCGAACACGACCTGCTCAGTGTCCCCCGATGCCTTCGGCGCGTTGCGCTCGAGCAGGTTCACCGCATCGAAGCTCTGAGTCCCGGACAGACGGAAGTTGTCGCTGTAGGCGCTGCCGGCCGCGGAGTGGATCGCGGTCACCGCGATCAGCGCGACGACCCAGCCGACCACCACCAACCCGCGGTGGGTGAAGCAGAACTTCGCAAGCCTTCTCACAGTGGACAGCCTCCGGTCGGTGGGGATCGGGATCTGCTCTCAGCTTCAGGGGCGCGGTCTCACGATCGCGTAGACCCACCTCTGGCCGAGGATGCCTTGTCTATCTGACAATCGGCTGACAGTTCAGACTCTTCAGGCCGCCGGAATTCACCGGCGGCAATCCGCGGGGGGCGGATGGCTACTGCGTGGTGCCCGCCTCTTGCGACTCGGTGGGCGCGGACGCGCCACTGTTCGTCGAGGCTTCGACCGGCGACGGGGTCTCCGGCGGGGCCGGTGGGGCGGGAGTGGACTCGGCGGCGATGTGTGCGCCGACGGCACCGGCGACGCCGAGCGCGAGCGCGATCAGCGCCCAGCCGGGACCGGACCGCTCTTGTCCGAGGGCGTGATCGAGCGACAGCTCGCCCGGGCCGACCTCGGCGAGCACGAGCACCGCAGCGATCAGCACGGCGTTGTACTCGTAGCCGCCGTTAGTAACCCACGGTCCGTTCTTGAGATGCACGCGGTTGATCGCGGTCAGCATCACCGAGGTCAGCGTCGCGGCGGCCAGCGGCGTCGCGAACCCGGCGGCGAGCGCGGCCCCGCCCCCGGCCTCGGCGACTCCGGCCGCGATCGCGTTGCGGTTGCCCGGCCGCATTCCGATGCTGTCGAACATGTTCGCGGTCGCGTCGAGCCCGTGCCCGCCGAACCATCCGAACAGCTTCTGCGTGCCGTGTCCGACGAACAGGCCGCCGACGGTGACCCTGAGCAGCAATCGGCCGAACTTCATCGTTCCTCCTGTGGTGGTTGACCGGGTTGGCGCGTAGACGCGCGCCACGCGTCGATGCAAGATGCCCCTAGATGATTACAGGAGGACAATCCCGGCCATGTCGACGAACGGCTCCACCCCCACCTTGTACGTGTGCCATGGCGACGAAGAAGGCCCGCGCGTCCACCCCTGCCGCCGCGTGCAGGAGGCGATGCACGCCAAGGAGATCAACTACGAGAAGGTGATCGCGGCGCACGGGAGCCCGATCCCGTTCCTGCGCAAGGGCTCGCGCGACAAACTCAAGGCCGCCACTGGCGACACGAAGCTACCGGTGCTCCGGTTGCCCGATGGCACGATCATCACGCACTCGCGCGCGATCCTTGCGTGGGTCGACCAACAGAGCGCTCCGTGAGCGATTCCGGGCGCGTCCGGTGGTAAGTGCGGTATGAACGCCGCCGGGGCGGACGAGGGAGACTAATGTAGGAGGGGAGGTAAGGGGGGAGTGGGAGAGGAAGAAGAGGAGGTGGAGGGAGAGTGGTGGTGGGAGGGAGAAGAGAGAGAGCTAGTGGTATAAGGAGTGGAGGAAGTGTGCAGGGGAGGAGGGCGGGGGACGCTGACTCCCGAGCCCGAAGCGCGAGAGACGACATCCCCGGGAAGCCGGCAGGGGCTGAGCGAGCGACGGGGTGCTCGCCGGAGGCCGGGAGGAACTGCCGTAGCCGATGCCGCACGCGCTCTCGGATGCTCGGGCCGGTGTCTCGGCCGCTCACCGAGCTCGCACGCGGGGTGCTCGAACGCCGCCGACGCCCGCGTACAGAATCGGAGGCATGACCCCGCAGCTCCCCTGCGCCGGCGCAGCGCGCTCGACCGGACGCCGAAGACGACTCGGCCTCGAGCCCGACGGCGGCGGCGCTGGCCCGGATCCCGCGACTGACCCCGGTGCAGCGCCGACGCGCGCGCGCAGTAGCCGGGTGCCACGAGGCGCTCGCGGCGCTCTGCCCTCGCGGTGGGAGGAGGGCCGCGCCACGCGTCGGGATGTCCGCAGCCCCAACTCAGGGAGCGCGCTGTACGGCGTCGACTGGAGCGCACGTGAAGCCGCCGACCGCATAGGATGAGTGCCCGCGGGCGACGGAGAACGCGTTCCGGCGGCACGGCGCTGTCGGAGTTCGCAGAGCTGATCGTACATGGAGTCGCAACGTGCGTGCCACACGATCACCTGCAGGTGGATCTAGCAGGCGAGTGCGCACGGCCAAATCACGGCCGCGATGGCGACGCGGTTCGATCGGGACCTGGCCGGCGTTTGGGAGGTTCCTGGGCGCGTCAGACGGGAGCGCTACCAGCAGCTCGGCGGTACCATGAGGGGGTCTGCCCGCCGGTGTGCCCGGGTCATCGTGTGCGAAGCGGCCGACGGATTAAGTTGCCAGGACCTGAACGGAGATCAGAACGCCGTCGTGGGGAGGGATCTACACCGCCGTCCGGAGCGGGTTGGCGGCCGGCGCCACCGCAGCCAGAGGCTGGCGCTCGAGGTGTGGTCCTGGGCCACGCCGACGGCCGCGGAGATCGCCTGGAGGAAGATCTGCTGATGGAGGTGATTCGAGTTCGAGCACCACGATGATGGGAGGCGCCGGCGCCGCCTCAGTCACGCTGACCGCTCAGTCGTCTGCGCTACCGCCGGCGGCGACGCGGATCGCCGGTGAGCTGCTGGCGCGGCTCGATCGCGCGCTTCCTGGTCGCATCGAGGGGTTCTACGTCGTCGGCTCGGCGTGCATGGGGGCTTTCCGTGAGGGGCAAAGCGACGTCGACTTCGTGGCCGTCGTCAAGGGCGGGCTCTCCCGGACGGACTCGGCCCGGCTCCGCGCCGTGCACACGGAGCGCTGGGCGTCGGCGCTCGTCCACGATGTCGGGCTGCGTCGGCGCTGGCCGCTCATCGGAAACGGGATCTACCTGCGTCCCGGCGACCTCGCGAAGTCACCCCTCGACGTGACGCCACTCGCGGGCCACGTGAGCGGCCGGTTCCGGGTCGCCGAGCGCC
Organism: uncultured Solirubrobacterales bacterium; assembly: GCA_963822855.1. Classification (GTDB taxonomy): domain Bacteria; phylum Actinomycetota; class Thermoleophilia; order Solirubrobacterales; family Solirubrobacteraceae; genus Palsa-465. The sequence continues at coordinate 277,157 of CAWGJE010000019.1, forward strand.
AGGGCTTCGACGTCAACCCGGTCACCTGGCATGTGCTCGCACGACACGGGATCGCCGTCCGCGGCCCGGCGCCCGAGCAGTTGCGGATCCACATGGACCCAGCCGAGTTGCGGGCGTGGACGCTCGACAACCTGAACAGCTACTGGCGGCGCTGGGCGCAGCGCGCCCGCCGCTCCGGGTTGAACCGGGCGACGATGCTCGGCCGGCGGTACACGTCGGCCGGAGTGCTCAGCGCGCCGCGGCTCCACTACACGATCGCGACCGGCGAGATCGCGACCAAGGAAGCCGGCGGCGCGTACGCGCTCGAAGTGTTCGATCCGCGGTGGCGACCGTTGATCAAGGATGCGCTCGCCTGGTGGCTGGAGGACCCGTCTCACCGGGCCTATCGCGGCCGGCCGGCCGCGCGTCGGTGGGACGCGGCCGAGTTTGTCTCGGGCGTGATCGACTCCGGGAATCGGCTGGGCTAACCGATCCCCGCCACAGGGCGAGCGGGCGCAGGGCCGCGACCTACAAGACCGGCCACTCGGAGTCGGATCCGTTGACCGTGGCCTTTCACGCATGCCCCACATGCCTGAGAGGCCACGGTCCGGCTCGCGCGCGTCGATTGTCATGTTCTGCAGGTTTGGAGGGTCATCGGGCGGATCCGTGTCGGCGGCGGCGAGGCAACACCCCGTATAAATCCGCGACCGAGATTGTGTGACCGGATGAACCACCGAACCATCACCGCCCTCACAGCCTGCGGGCTCGCGGCCGTCGCGGCGCTCATGGCCGGGCCGGCGGCCGCCGCGCCACGCAGCCACAAGCGCGCGGTCCCACTCAGCGGGACCGTATACATCGAGTCCAACTCGTCGGCACCCGACTCGAACGAGATCCTCGCGTTCAGCTATCACGACGGCGTGCTGAGCGCGCGAGGCGTCCGCCGCTACCCGACCGGCGGAAGTGGCTCGTACGACCTGAGCAACTCCGGCGTGCTCGACGCCGATCAGGAGGTCATCACGAACCCAAGCCGCACGCTGCTGTTCGCGGTCAACTCGAGCTCGGACACGATCGCGGTCTTCCACATCCAGGCTGGCGGCGGGCTGACGCCCGTGACCGGCTCCCCATTTCCCTCGAATGGAGCGGCACCCACGAGCCTCGGGCTCGCCGGCGACACGCTGATCGTGGCCAACAAGGCGCTCGACGGAGTCCGCGACCTGCGCGACGTACCCGCCAACTACACGAGCTTTCACGTGCGCGCGGACGGATCGCTCGGCCCACCGATCTCCTCGATTGACGTGCCACCGGGCTCTGCGCCGCTCCAGGCATACGTCACGCCCGATCGCAAGGTCCTGATCTCGAGCGAGGAGACGGGCGTGTTCCGGGCGTTCCGGATCGGCCCCGGCGGCAGGCTGAACGAAGGACCGAACTCCCCTCTGCCAATGGCGAAAGGCGTGTTTCCCGGCAGGCACCGTTTCCCGAACAACTGGCCGGCCGGGCTCGCGTCGAACCCGCGGGTGAAGATTCTGTACGCGCAGGTCGCGAACCTCAACGAGACGATCGTCTACCGCTGGAACGACGACGCTCGGCTCACGTTCGTCCGCGCGCTCCCGAACCCGGACTCGTTCCTGCCCTGCTGGACCCACCTGAACGCCGCGGGCACGAGGATGTACTCGGGCAACGCCGGCAGCGACAGCCTGACCGTGTTCAACATCGTGCGCAACAAGGCGACCGACCCGCAGCCGATCCAGACGGTGAAGCTGAACGCCGCCGGCAACCCGTGGAACTTTCAGATCGACCCGAGCGGCCACGTCATCTTCCTGCTCGACATGCGCGCCGTTCGTCAGATTCCCGCCGGCAAGGGCAACCAGATCCACGCGCTCCGTATTGGCCCCGGCGGGCTCCTCAAGGAGGAGCGCTCCTCTCCGGTAGGCATACCGGTGCCGATTGGCACGAACCCGGTCGGGCTCGCGATCGTCCCCGGCCGGGCCGGGTCGTGAGTCTGCACGAGGTCACTGGGCAAGTCGCGCCATCGTGGGACGGTCCGTCGCTGGTCGGATCGCTGGACCTGCTCGTGGTGCGCTCGGACGCGCTCGCCGAGAACCCGCTGGACGACCCGGCCGTGAGACCGCTGTACGTCTACCGCCCGCCCGAACTGGATGGCGATCCCGGGTTGAGGCTGCCCGCCGTCTATCTCCTGCAGGGCTTCGGCGGCCGGATCGAGGAGTGGCTCGAGGCGGACGGGGATGGCTTGACGATGATCGAGCGCCTCGACGCGATGTTCAACGGGCGCGACGCGGCGCCGGCCGTGATCGTGTTCATCGACGCGTGGACCTCCCGCGGCGGCTCTCAGTTCCTGAACTCGACGAGCACCGGGCGCTACCTCGACTACGTGTGCGACGAGGTGGTCCCGTTCGTCGACGACCGGTATCCCACGCTCGGGGCGCGGGAGCACCGCGGCGTCTCCGGCAAATCCTCGGGTGGCTACGGCGCGCTGGTGCTGTCGATGCTGCGGCCCGACTTGTTCGGCGGATTGGTTTCGCACGCCGGCGATGCCCTGTTCGAGTGCGTGTACCAACCGCTGTTCCCCACGGCGGCGCGGATGCTGCGCGACCAGTTCGGCGGCTCGTGGGATGCGTTCGAGCGCCGCATCGAGGCGCCCGAGTTTGACTGGCGGGAGTGCGCCGCGCTATTCGCTGCTTACGGCACGGCGTGTGCGTACACGCCCGACCCCGAGCGCCCCGGCAAGGCGCTGCTCCCGTTCGACTCGCTTACCGGCTCCCCGATCGAAGACGTATGGGCCCGGTGGCTGTCTCTGGATCCCGTCCGGATGGCCGCGCAGCACGTCGACGCTCTGTCCGGGATGCGATCGATCCACATCGACGCCGGCCGCCAGGACGAGTTCTTCCTGGATCTCGGCGCGGTGGCGCTCTCTCGCGAGTTGACCCGCCTCGGGATCGAGCACTCGCTCGAGCTGTTCGACGGCAACCACGACGGTGTCGACCGGCGGATGCCGGCGGCGATCGCCGAACTGACGCGCGGCTTACAGCGGTGAGATTTCGCTTATCGCCGCGCCTTCTGGACCCCGCAGCGCGTTTGTAAGCCGTGATGGACCGCGTGCCGATCGGACGCCTCACGGTCCGCGGCGCCCTTCGCGTCCCGGAGATCACGGCGTACTTCTGGGCGATCAAGGCCCTCTCGACCGCGATGGGCGAGTCGACCTCGGACTACCTGGTCCACGCCATGGATCCCAAGGTCGCGGTCGTGCTCGGGTTCATCGGGTTCGTCGCCGCGCTCGCCCTGCAGTTCCGGGTGGGCCGCTACGTCGCGTGGACGTACTGGCTCGCGGTGGTCGGCGTGGGCGTGTTCGGGACGATGGCCGCCGACGTCCTCCACGTCGGCTTCGGCGTCCCCTACATCGCCTCGAGCCTGCTCTATGCCGTCGTTCTGGCGGCGGTGTTCATCAGCTGGTACCGGGTCGAGGGGACGTTGTCGATCCACACCGTCGACACGCCTCGCCGCGAGCTGTTCTACTGGGCCGCGGTCGTGGCGACGTTCGCCATGGGCACGGCGGTCGGCGACCTGACCGCGACGACGTTCGGGCTCGGGTACTTCGCCTCGGGGCTGCTGTTCGCGGCGATCATCGCGGTTCCCGCGTTCGGGTACTTCCGCCTGCGTTGGAACGCGATCTTCTGCTTCTGGTTCGCCTACGTCGCCACGCGTCCGCTCGGCGCGTCGTTCGCAGACTGGATGGGCAAGCCCAAGAGCGTCGGCGGACTCGGACTCGGCGACGGACCGGTGGCGCTCGCGCTGACGGCCATGATCTTCTGCCTCGTCGCGTTCCTCGCGATAACGCGCCGCGACGTTCAGCACGGAGACGCCCGGTCGCAAGCCGGGCAGGGCCGCCGCCCGGTGGCGCTGGCGCCCGAGCGCGTGGACTGAGTCCCGCGGCTGCTACGGGAACGTGCGGCGCCGGCGGTGCGGCGCGTACGCGAACCGACTCGCGGCCGGAGGGGCCGGCGGCTCGAGCGTGGCCGGGGCCTCGCCGCCGTCCCGGACGAATCCCGAGCAGCGCCCGCGTGAGCCCTGCGCCCTCGTCGAGCAGCACGTCGAGGGCCTCGGAAACGTGGCCGTCGGCGACCGTGAGACGGCCCTGGTCGTCGTCGGTCCGCGCCGCGATCGGCGCTGCCTTGCGGAGGCCGTCAGCCCTCGGGGTAATCCTGCGGGATCACCCACGAGCGGTCGAGCTCGCGCACGCTCTGGACGCCCATCAGCTCGAGCCCGCGATCGAGCTCGGCGCGGAAGATCTCGAGCACGTCCACGATCCCCCGCTCGCCGCCGACGATCAGCCCGTAGATCTGGGCCCGCCCGATCAGGACCGCGCGCGCCCCGAGCGCGAGCGCCTTGATCACGTCGGTGCCGCGGCGCACGCCGCCGTCGAGCAGCACCTCGGCACGGTCCCCGACGGCGGCGACAATCGGGGGCAGCGCATCGAGCGCGGCCAGTGAATGATCGAGTTGACGCCCGCCGTGGTTGGAGACGACCACGCCGTCGCAGCCGAGCGCGACCGCGCGCACCGCGTCCTCGGGGTCGAGCAGGCCCTTCACGTAAACGGTCCCCGGCCAGTGTTCACGGATCCACTGCAGGTCGTCCCAAGAGAACGTGGCGCGATCGATCTCGCGGTGGAGGATCTCGATCGACCGCAACGCGGCCACGACGCCACCATCGGCGAGCAGGTTTCGCATTGAGCCGCGGCCGTGGCGGTAGAGGTCGAGCACCCACCGCGGGTGGCGCGCCATGTCGAGCGCCTCGCGCGGGGTCAGGGTCAGCATGCGGCCCATGTCGCCGGTGCGCGTGTAGCCGTAGCGCCGCTCTCCCTCGCGGTTCCCGATGACGGGCACGTCGACCGTCACGAACAGCGCGCGGTACCCGGTGGCCCAGGCGCGCTGCATCAGAGCCGCCGTCTCGTCGCCGCCCGGGTACAGCTGGAAGAAGTGATCGGCTCGCGTGCCCGCCGCCACCTCCTCGATCGTCCACGACGAGGCCGTGCTCAGCACCAGACGCGTGCCGGCGGCTTCGGCGGCGCGCGCCGCGGCGAGGTCACCGCGCCACTGCGACAGGCCGAGCGCACCGGTCGGGGCGAGGAGCACGGGCAGGCTGACCTCGACGCCGGCGACGGTCGTCGACAGGTCGCGCTCGGGATACGCGGTCATCATCCGCGCGCGCAGCGACCAGCGCGAGAACGACGTCCGGTTGCGCCTGACCGTGACGAGATCGTCGGCGCCGCCCTCGATGTAGTTCCACACCATCCGCGGCACTCGCTTGCCCGCGGCGCGGCGATAGTCCTCGACGTTGATCAGCGTTTCTGGCGAGCGGAGCCGGTACGCGAAGGGCTTCACCGCGTGAAGACTGCCTGAAATCGGGTGAGGACTCCCGCACGCCCAGCCGCCACGTACAAAATGTCCCCGCAACCGGGCGCGTCGGCGTAGGCTGCGCCTGACTTTGGGCTGTGCGCGAGTGGGGTCTCGCGCAGCCATGTCCCGTCACCCGTCCCCAGGAGTTTGCAAATGTCTCGAATGTCGAAGACGACGGTCGGCGCGCTCGCGACCGGCCTGTGCCTGGTCGCAGTCGCCGCACCCGCGCAGGCGAAGAGCGAGCACATAACCGGCGGCCATGCGACCGTGCGGGCAGAGACGACGATCTCCTCGTTCCTGATCTCGCGCGGCATCACCGTGACCGCGATCGGGTCGGCTCATGTCGGCAAAGGCGCGATGACAATGCCGATGGTGGGCGGCACGGTCACCGTCCCGACGATGGCCGGCACGATGGACGCCAGCGGCGGCCTGCAATACAAGAACGGGAGCAAGGTCGTCCGCGTGAGCTCGTACATCCTCACGCACAAGAACGGCAAGGCCACGCTGACCGCGCTCGTCAACGGCCATCGGATCACGATCGCGACGATGTCGGCGCCGAAGGTGCACATGTCGGCGACCAAGGGCACGATGAGCGGCGGCTTGGAGATCTCGGCCCAGTGGGCGAAGCTGATCAACCACCTGGTCGGGTTGCATGTCGTCCACGCCGGCGAGACGATCGGTCAGCTGAGCATGACGATCAAGATGGGCTGACCTACTCGAAACCACAGGGGGCATGAATGCGCGTTGACTCCAGCGGCGTCGGGATCGAATACGAGGTGACGGGCGTGGGGCGCCCGGTGGTGCTGCTCCACGGGTTTCCCGATTCGGGGCGGCTGTGGCGCCACCAGGTTCCGGCGCTCGCCGACGCTGGGTTCAAGGTGATCGTCCCCGACCTGCGCGGGTACGGCAGCTCGGACAAGCCGGCCGAGGTCGAGGCGTACGCGATGGCAGCACTGGCGGGCGATGTGGTCGCGGTGCTCCACGACGCCGGAGCGCCCAGGGCCCACGTCGTCGGCCACGACTGGGGCGCGGCGCTCGCGTGGGCGTTCGCTGCGTTCGTGCCCGATCACGTCGACCACCTGGTGGCGCTGTCGGTCGGCCACCCCTCGACGTTCCGCAAGGGCGGCTTCGAGCAGTACCAGAAGTCCTGGTACATGCTGCTGTTCCAGTTCAAGGGGATCGCGGAGAAGTGGCTGTCGAATGACGACTGGGCGCACTTCCGGGCGTGGGCCAGGCACCCGGACGCGGATGCGGTGATCGCCGAACTCGAGGCGAATGAGTCTTTGACGCCGGCGCTCAACTACTACCGCGCGAACGTACCTCCAGACTCATGGCTCAGGCCGGGGCGTGAGCTGCCGGCGATCCAGGCTCCGACGATGGGGGTGTGGAGCTCGGGCGACATGGCGCTGACCGAGCGGCAGATGACGAACTCGGCCGAGAACGTCGCGGGCCCGTGGCGGTACGAGCGGCTCGACGGACCGGGCCATTGGATGCAACTCGAGGCGCCCGACGAGGTCAGCCGGCTGCTGATCGATTTCCTGCCAAGCGAGGGGTGAGGGACCATGTCGAAGATCGTCGTGCTGGGCGCCGGGGTATGCGGCCTGGCGGCCGGGTTGATTCTCAGGCGAGACGGCCACGAGGTGACGGTGCTCGAGCGCGACCCCGACCCCGTGCCCAGCTCCGCCGAGGAGGCGTGGGAGCGCTGGTCGCGCGACGGTGTCAGCCAATTCCGCCTGGCCCACTACATGACCCCCAGGGGCCGGATCGTGCTCGAGGAGGCGCTCCCCGACGTGCTGGCCGGACTCGAGGCGGCCGGCGGGGCCGCGTTCGACCCGCTGGCGTTCATGCCCCCGTCGATCACCGACCGCGCGCCACGCGACGGCGATGATCGGTTCCGAACGGTCACCGCACGCCGTCCTGTGTTCGAGCAGGTGCTCGGCCGCGCCGCGGATGCCGAGCCAGGGCTCGAGATCCGCCGCGGCGTGGCCGTCGCCGGACTCGTCGCACGCGCCCCGAATGGCAAGCCGCCCCATGTGTACGGCGTGCGCACGGCGTCGGGCGAGCAACTCGACGCCGACCTGATCGTCGATGCGACCGGCCGGCGCTCGCAGCTTCCGCGCTGGCTCGCGGCCGTGGGCGCGTGGCCGATGCACGAAGAGGCCGAGGACTCGGGGTTCATCTACTACGGGCGGTTCTTCCGGGCCCCGGGCGCAGGAATGCCCGACTACCGCGCGCCGCTGCTGATGCCGATCGGGACCTTCTCGCTGCTCACGCTCCCGTCAGACAACGACACGTGGTCGGTGACCGTCTACACCTCCGCGGGCGACAGGCCGCTGAAGCGGCTGCGCGACCCCGGACCGTGGACGGCGCTGGTGCGGGCCTGCCCGCTGCACGCTCATTGGCTCGAGGGCGAGCCGATCAGCGACATGGTCGCGATGGGCGGGATCCTCGACCGCTACCGGCGACTGATCGTCGACGGAAGGCCCGTGGCGACGGGGGTGGCGCTGCTCGGCGATTCGTCGACATGCACTAACCCCTCGCTCGGCCGCGGCATGACGCTCGGCCTCCTGCACGCTGAGCGATTGGCCGAGACGGTCCACGCACACCTCGACGATCCTTACGACTTCGCCGCGACGTGGGATGCGGTCACCGAGGCCGAGCTGACCCCCTGGTATCGCGAGACCGTCGAGGAGGACCGAGCCCGTCTCAACGAGATGGAGGCGCTTCGCCACGGCCTCGACGCGCCCCCCGAGCCGGGCTCGATGCCCTGGATGCAGGGCGCGCTGCTGGCCGCGTTATCGCAGGACGCCGACGCGTTCCGGGCGTATCTCTCAAACCGCTCCTGCCTGTCGCTCAACCGGGAGATCTTCAAGGACGCGACCTTCATGGAGCGCATCTTCGAGCTCGCGCAGCGTGCCGGTCCACGACCCCCGCTGCCAGGGCCCGACCGCGATCAGCTGCTGGCGCTGCTCGACGCTACGCCTGCGACGGCGTGACCGCTCGGGCGGCGTACTCGCGCGCGCACGCGACAAACTCGCGCAGCAGCGGGTGAGGCGGCTTGCCGGCGAGCGCGCCGATCTGCGGCTGGAACAGGCTCAGCATGAAGAACCGGTTGGCCGGCAACTCGAGCACTTCGGCTCCCGCGTCCTCGGCGGTCGCCTCGATCACCATCCCGCCGGCGGCGAGCTGCTCGGCTACGCCGGGTGCCGGTCCGTAGCCGCAGTAGTGCATCCCGACGAACGGCTCGTCGCCGACGAGCGCGGAGAACCGGGTGCGGGGGATCGGCGAGACGAGCCGCTCCTCCCCCATCAGGCGGCACGCAAGCGCGCTAACCACGTTGCTCTCGTCCGCTCCGTCGGACTCGGCATGCGACGCGACGCCGAGCACGCTGCGGAAGTACTCGACGACCGCGTACTGGAGCCCGCCGCACCCCGTCGGTCGGCACCCACTCGCTGTCCACGTCATCGCCGAGCATGGCGCGCACGGCGTTCAGCTCGCGGTGGCTCGGCAGCGTCTCGTTCTCGTCGCCGACGATGGCAATATGCGCGGTCACGACGGCCGAGACTACTCCGCCGGCTGACCACCCCATCTCGGCCCGACCCCCTAAGGTACAACCAATGTCCCGGGGCCCGTCGGCGTCGCATGAGCATGAGGTGCACGCGAATGTGATCCTGAGCGTGCTGCTCCTGGCCGGGCTGGCCTACGCGGTGTTGAGCTCCGCCGTGATCCCGGCGCTGCCGACGATCCAGCGCGACCTGCACACGACCGAGACCGGCGTGACGTGGGTGCTGACCGGGTTCCTGCTGTCGGCGTCGGTCGGCACCGCGATCATCGGGCGGCTAGGCGACATGTACGGCAAGGAGCGGCTGCTGCTGTACACGCTACTGGTGCTCGCGGCCGGCACGCTGCTCGCCGCGCTGTCCAACTCGCTAGGGGTGCTGATCGTCGCGCGCGTGATCCAGGGAGTCGCCGGCGGGATCTTCCCGCTGTCGTTCTCGATCGTCCGCGACGAGTTTCCGCGCGAGCGCGTCGCCGGCAGCATCGGCCTCATCTCAGCGATCCTCGGGGTCGGCGGCGGCGCCGGCCTGGTGCTCGGCGCCGTCATCGTCGAGGACTTGAGCTGGCACTGGCTGTTCTGGTCCCCGCTCGTGGTCACGCTGCTGGCCGCGCTCGCCACGTGGCGCTACGTGCCCGAGTCGCCGATCAGGTCGCCCGGCCATGTGAACTGGCTGGCGGCGGCGCTGATGAGCATCGGGATGTGCTGCGTGCTGATCGCGATCGCGCAAACGACCGTGTGGGGCTGGGGCGGGACCAAGACGATCGCGCTGCTCGCGGCCGGGGCGGTCGTGATCGCGGCCTGGATCTGGGTCGAGGTCCACAGCCGCGAGCCGCTCGTCGATATGTCGCTGATGCGGATCCGCGGGGTGTGGACGACGAACCTTGTGGCGTTCCTGCTCGGAGCGGGGATGTACTCGTCGTTCATCATCTACCCGCAGTTCGCCCAGCTGCCGAAGAGCACTGGGTTCGGGTTCGGCGCCTCGGTCGTGGTCTCGAGCCTTTATCTGTTGCCGGCAGCGATCGGGATGGGAGTGCTGGGAACCGTCGCCGGCCGAGTCGCCCGCCGGTTTGGCTCAAAGCCCGCGCTGATCGTCGGCACCGCGATCACCGCCGTCGCGTTCGCCTGGTTGGCAGTGGCCCACGGCCACCCCCTCGACATGCTGATCTCCGCGACTCTGCTCGGTATCGGGATCGGCCTCGCGTTCGCGGCGCTTGGCAATCTAATCGTCCAAGCCGTCCCCGCCGCCCAGACCGGCGTCGCGACCGGGATGAACACAGTGATGCGGACCCTCGGCGGAGCGCTTGGCGGTCAGCTAGCGGCGACGTTCATCGTCGACCATCAGGCGAAGGGACTCCCGACCGTCACCGGCTTCGACGAGGCGTTCCTGACTGCAACCGCGTTCCTGATCGTGTGCGTGCTCGCCGGAGTGCTGATCCCGGGCCGCCGGACGGCTCCCGCGTCGATGGTGCTCGAACCGCAGCTCGCGACCACGCCGGACGCCGAAGTCGAACTCGCGGCCGCCCCGGACGCGAGCTGAACCGGACCGCGTGCGAAATCTCGGGACGGTCGCGCCTGCTCCCGTAGACTGAGCCCTGGCGCCCGAGGAGAGGACCGCATGGCGAAGGCGAAGCCCACGCCGCACCAGACCGAGAAGCTGACCCGAAAGCAGTTCGACAAGGAGCTGCTCCGGCTGCAGCGCGAGCTCGTGATCATGCAGGAGTATGTGCGCGCGGAGGGCCTGAAGATCGTCGTGATCTTCGAGGGCCGCGACGCTGCCGGTAAGGGCGGCGTGATTAAGCGGATCACCGAGCGGACCAGTCCGCGAATATGCCGGATCGTCGCGCTGCCGGCGCCGACCGAACGCGAGAAGACGCAGTGGTACTTCCAGAGGTACGTCGCCCACCTCCCGGCCGGCGGCGAGATTGTGCTGTTCGATCGTTCTTGGTACAACCGCGCGGGGGTCGAGCGGGTGATGGGGTTCTGCACCGAGGCCGAGTACCAGGAGTTCATGCGTACGTGTCCCGAGTTCGAGCACATGCTCGTGCGCTCGGGGGTCCAGCTGATCAAGTACTGGTTCTCGGTGTCCGACGAGGAGCAGGAGCGCCGCTTCCAGGCGCGCGTCCACGACCCGATGCGGCGGTGGAAGCTCAGCCCGATGGACCTCGAGTCGCGCGCCCGCTGGGTCGCGTACTCACGCGCCAAGGACGAGATGTTCCGCTACACCGACATCAAGATCGCGCCGTGGTACGTCGTGCAGGCCGACGACAAGCGCCGCGCGCGGCTCAACTGCATCGCCCATCTGTTGTCGATGATCAAGTACGAGGACCTGACGCCGCCGCCGCTCGAGCTGCCGCCGCGGGCCGAGGACGCCTACATCCGGCCTCCGATCGAAGAGCAGACGTTCGTGCCCGCGGTGTATTGAGCCGAGTCGATAGGCTCGCGACCGTGCCCGACTGGTTCGACGAGCTTGCCGAGTTTCTGAGGATTCAATCGATCAGCGCCGACCCATCGCGGGCTGCGGAGGTTCGCGAGGCGGGAGAGTGGGTGTGCGCGCGGGTCCGCGACGCCGGCGGCGAGTGCGAACTGGTCGACTGGCACGGGGCGCCGCTCGCGGTGGGTGAGATCCCGGCATCGCGCAACCCCGAGCGTGCCCCCACCGTCCTTTGCTACGGCCACTTCGACGTCCAGCCGCCCGATCCGCTCGAGCTGTGGGAGTCGCCGCCGTTCGAGCCCCAGATTCGAGGCGAGTATCTGTACGGCCGCGGGGTGGCCGACGACAAGGGACAGCTGTACCTGCTGCTGTGCGCGGCGCGCGAGCTGTCGCGGGCGGGCGAGCTACCGGTGAATGTGCGCTTCGCATGTGATGGCGAGGAGGAGACCGGCGGGCATTCGATCGTCGAGTTCCTCGAGGCCGACGAGCGTGGCGCCGATGCGGCCGTGATCTTCGACAGCGGGATGATCGCCCGTGACCGCCCGGCGTTCGACATCGCCACTCGCGGCATGGCCTACCTCCACGTCACGCTGCGCACCGGTGAGCGCGACCTGCACTCCGGCATCTACGGCGGCGCCGCACTCAACGCGGCGCACGCGCTGGTCCAGACACTTGGCGCGGTCGTCACATACGATGGGCGGCTGGCCGAGCCGCTGCGCGAGGGGATCACGCCGCCGAGCGAGAAGGAGCTCGCGAGCTGGCGCGAGCTACCCCCCGGCGCCCGCGAGCTCGCGGACCAGGGCGCGCGACCGGCCGACCCGTCGGCCGCCGACGAGTTCTACCTGCGCACGTTCGCCGAGCCCTCGCTCGACGTCAACGGTATCGAGACCGGGTCGCCTCATCTGGAGAAGACGGTGCTCCCGGTGCAGGCCGTCGCGAACGTGTCCATCCGGCTGGCGCCCGGCCAGCAGCCTGATCGGATCGCGGAGACACTCACGCGCATGCTCCACGAGGCGGCTCCACTCGGAGCCGACCTCGACGTCAAGCTGCTCTCCACCGCGCGCCCCGGGATCGTCCCGCCAGATGCCACGGCGATCCGGCTCGGACTGAACGCGTTCGAGCGGGCGCTCGGCGTCCGGCCGCTGCTGATCCGGTCGGGGGGCTCGCTACCGATCGTGGCCGCGTTCGCGGACAAGCGGATCCCCACGGTGATCACGGGCTTCTCGCTGCCGAACTCGAACCTGCACTCGCCCAACGAGTGCCTGCTCGCGGAGTACGTGCCGCGCGGGATCGCGGCGGCGAGGGCGCTGTTCGAAGACTTCGCGGCGCTCTGATATATAGGTCGGCGGGAGTCGTCGGCGGCGGTTAAAGGCGGGCACCTGAGGGTGGGTGCGGTCTTCCCTAGGACGGATCGCGGGGCGCCAGCATGCATAACCTGCCAATCGACCTCGGATCGGCCAACCGTGGCATACAGCGCATGCCCCACATGCGTAGTACGCCACGTTGAGCGTCGCTGGCCTCGATTGTCAGGTTATGCATGATCTGCCAGCCGCCTCGCGCCGGCAGCCCAGCCCGGCCCGTCTCCAGGTGCCCGCCGTTAATCCAATCCGGCCCACGACGGCCGTGGAGTCGACGACCGCCGGGCACGGATGCCCGGCGGAAGCGGCCCCATGGACGTCGAGCGCGCGGAATTCGGCTGAGACGCGTCCGGGCACCGATGACGCATCGGCGCCGAATTCCAGCGCGAGACCCCTAAGAACCGTGGGCCTGCGCGGCCGTCACGATCAACTCGACGCACGTCGCCAGCGGCACCGCCGTCGAGTCGATCACGAGGTGATAGTGGCGCGCGTCGCGCGGATCCGCCCGGTAGAAGTGCTTGACGTAGTCCATGCGAGCGCGATCGGAGTTGCGCTGCCGGCGCCTGGCCTCCTGCTCGTCGACATCCTCGACGCGCATCGCCTGGAACACGCGAGGCTCCGGGGGTCCGTCGAGGCGGGCGTGGAACGCGTCGGCCCGGTCGCCGAGCACGATCGCGCCCGCGCGTCCGAGCACCACGACCTCACCCGCGTCGGCGGCCTCGATCAGGAGGCGCTCGGTCTCGCGACAGAACTCCGCCGACGTCGCCTCGGGCACGACCACCCCGCTCGTGTTCGGGAGCCGAGCCAGCAGGCGCGTGAACCGCGGCGCAGCCGCTTCGTCGTGGACCTGGGCGTGCTCGACCGGGACGCCCAGGCGCTCCGCCACCTGCACGGGAATCGCGCGGTCGATAAACCGCCACCCGAGCCGTTCCGCGACCTGCGGCCCGATCCAGCTACCCCCGGCGCCATAGGAGGCGGAGATCGTGACCACGGTGCTGGTCACGCAAGGCCTCCGCTCGCCATCCAGGCTCGCCATTCGGAGTCCGCGTGACTCATCCGGTCGCCACCACCGGTTGCGCCTCCCCGACGGCCACGGCGGTGGCCACGCCGGGGCGCAGCAAGGTCCCCGAAACCACCGCGCCGAGGGCGAAGATGCCGGCCGCCCACCAGAACGCGACCGTGTAGCCGTGCACAGCGGCCTGGGCCACGACTACCGGCGACGGGATCTTGCCGACGAGGTAGCTCGCCACCGCAGTCGTCGCGATCGTGTTCAGGAACGCGGTGCCGATCGAACCGCCGACCTGCTGGCAGCTGTTGACGGTCGCGGACGCCACGCCGGCGTCGTCCTGGCTCACGCCTAAGGTCGCGGTGTTGATCGACGGCGCGAAGATCAGCCCGAGCCCGAGCCCGATGATGAGCAACGCCGGGAGGATGTGCCCGGCATAGGTCGAGTGCACGCCGATTTGCGCGAGCAGCACCATCCCGAGCGACGCCAACACCATCCCGGTGGGGACGAGCGGCTTGGGCCCGAAGCGTGGCAGGAGCACCGCGTTCGAGGTCGTCGAGCCGATGACGATCATCGCCACCATCGGCAGGAACGCCAGGCCCGTCACCACCGGGCTGTAGCCGAGGGTCTTCTGGAGGTAGTAGGTAAGGAACAGGAACACACCGAACAGCCCGGCGCCGGAGATCAGCACGGACAGGTACGAGCCGCCGCGGTTGCGGTCGAGCACGATCCGCAGCGGGAGCAACGGATGGGTCGAGCGGCGTTCGATCATCACGAACACGATCAGGAAGATCACGCCCACGATCAGCGATCCGAGCGTCTCCCAGTCGGTCCATCCCCGCGGCTCGGCCTGTGAGAAGCCGAAGACGATCAGGAACAGGCCGAGCGACACCGCCACCGCGCCGGGTACGTCGAGCCGCGGGCGCTTAGCGGGAACCTGGTTGGTGAGCAGCACCATCGCCGCGAACACTGCGGGGACCGCGATCACCACGTTCACATACAGGCACCAGCGCCACGAGAGGTACTCGGTGAGCACGCCCCCGAGGAGCAGGCCCACCGCGCCGCCGGCACCGGCGATCGCGCCGTAGATCCCGAACGCGATCCCGCGCTCGCGCGGTTCGGTGAACGTGGTCGTGAGCAACGACAGCGCCGAGGGCGCGAGCAGCGCACCCGCCGCGCCCTGGAACGCGCGGGCAGTGACCAGCATCCCGAAGCTCTGCGCCGCGCCGCCGATCGCTGAGACGACACCGAACGCGACCAGGCCGGTCATAAGCACCCGCTTGCGGCCGAACAGATCGCCGAAGCGGCCGAACAGGAGCAGCAGGCTGCCGAACGTCAGCGAGTAGGCGGTGATGATCCACTGCCGGTTCGCGTTGGAGAAGCCGAGCGCCTTCTGCGCCGACGGGAGCGCGATGTTGACGACGGTCGCGTCGAGCACGACCATCAGCTGGGCGGTCCCGAGCAGCGCGAGGATCAGCCAGCGTCGCTCGTGATGAGGATTGGCCAGGTCTGCCGGAGGTGCGGGCGTCTCCGTCGCCGTCATGACCAGCGTTCACCTTACCGGTCGCGCTCCACCCGAACGCGACCGGCGGGCTTGCTGGTTCAGGCGAGCGCCGGCGCCTCGGGCAGACTCGCGAGCGCAGCGGCGAGGTCGTCCTCGGAGAACTCGGGATCCTCGAGCTGGCCCGCCAGGTAGGCGTCGTATGCACTCAGGTCGAAGTGACCGTGGCCGCATAGCCCGAACAGGATCACTCTGGATTCGCCGGCCTCTCGTGCCGCGTCGGCTTCTTCGATCACGGCTCGGATCGCGTGCGCCGGCTCGGGCGCGGGGATCAGGCCCTCGGCCCGTGCGAACCGGACCGCCGCCTCGAACGTCTCGTTCTGGCGGTAGGCGCGGGGCTCGACGAGACCCTGCTTGACCAGGCCGCACACGAGCGGCGCGTCACCGTGATAGCGGAGGCCACCGGCGTGCACCGGCGGCGGCACGAAGCCGTGTCCGAGCGTGTACATCGGCATCAGCGGCGTCATCCCAACCGTGTCGCCGAAGTCGTACGCGTACACGCCGCGCGTCAGCGTCGGGCACGCGGCCGGCTCGGCCGCGATGAACCGGGTCTTGGCTTCGCCCCGGATCACGCGGCGCAGGAACGGGAACGTCAGGCCGCCGAAGTTGGAGCCGCCGCCGACGCAGGCGATCACGGTGTCCGGCTCCTCGCCGGCCATCTCCATCTGGGCGATCGCCTCCTGACCGATCACGGTCTGGTGCAGCAGAACGTGGTTGAGGACCGATCCGAGCGAGTAGTTCGTGTCGTCATTCTGGGCGGCGACCTCGACCGCCTCGGAGATCGCGATCCCGAGCGAACCGGTCGGGTGCTGGGCCTGTGACCGACCTGCCTCGGTCTGGTCCGAGGGCGAGCGGTGGACGGTCGCCCCCCAGGTCTCCATCATCGAGCGGCGGTAGGGCTTCTGGTCGTAGCTCGAGCCGACCATCCACACCTCGCACTCGAGCCCGAACAGCTGGCATGCGAACGCCAACGCCGAGCCCCATTGGCCGGCGCCGGTCTCGGTCGTGAGCTTCTTGACCCCGGCCTGAGCGTTCTCGTACACCTGTGCGACGGCGGTGTTGGGCTTGTGCGAGCCGGGAGGCGAGACGCCCTCGTACTTGTAGTAGATGTGCGCCGGGGTGTCGAGCGCCTGCTCGAGCCGGCGGGCGCGGTACAGCGGCGTCGGGCGCCATAGCTTGTATGCGTCGCGGACCGGCTCGGGGATCTCGATCTCGGGCTCGGCCGAGACCTCCTGGAGGATCAGCGCCATCGGGAAGATCGGCGTCAGGTCGTCGGGACCGGCGGGCTGCTTGGTACCGGGGTGGAGCGGCGGCGGCGGGGGGTTGTCCGGATCGGCAATGTCGGCCATCAGGTTGACCCAGTGCGTCGGGATCGCCGGCTCATCCAGCACGAACTTGACGCGCGTATCGCTCATCGCCTCTCCTTTTGCTTGCTGTCGCTGCGACCGGGCGCAAGGCTAACGCCTTGACTCTGACGGGCGCCCGCGAATATGTTCGGAGGCGGTGAGCGAACCCGCCGCTCCGCTTGGCCCGGACACCGCGACCGGCACAGACCCTGCCAACGTCGACGGTCAGGCGATCGCGATCACGGTGTTCAGCACGGTCAAGTGGTTCGGGCGGCTGTGGCTTCCGCTCGTGTTCTGGTTCGCCACCACGTTCCCCAAGGCGAGCGGCACGCTGGCGCGCCTGTCGTTCATCCACTTCGCGCGCTGGACGCTGGTCCGCCGGATTCCCTACAACGGGCCGCCGCAGCAGCGGGAGAAGCTGAACTACGCCCACATGTACTTCGAGAGCAACTTCAACGGCGGCTGGGAGGAGTACATCGACGCGTTCTCCCACATCCTCACACGCGGGATGAAGGTCTTCTGGGGGACCTCGTACGGCTTTCCGCAACCACTGCCGACGGGACCGTTCAAGACCTACATCAAGCGCAACGAGTTCGACGCCAACCACTTCTACGGCGCGTATCCCGACGCCACCACGACGATGGTCCTGTCCGCGCTCGAGCTCGCCCCAAAGCTCGAGGCGTTCAAGGCCCGCGCGGCGAACATGAGCGCCGAGGCGTTCGCCGAGCAGTGGCCGCTGTTCCTCGCCGAGGTGCAGGACTGCCTGTGAGCAACAGCTCGGGCCAAGCCACCGCGTTCATGGCGCTCACCCCGATCCAGCCGGGCGAGGAGACGGCGCTGCGTTCGTTCCTCGGCGCGCTGCGTCAGGACGAGAGCCCACTGGCGCGACTGGGCGGTACCCACTTCGCCCGCTGGGTGATCCTGGACGACTGGGTGAACGATCCCTCGCAGCCGCGAGAGGATCATCTCCAGAGCCGATACCTGATCTTCACGAGCAACTTCGACGGCCCGCTCGATCCGTACCTCGACGAGCTGTGCGTGAAGCTGGCGGCCGAGGCGAAAGAGATCTGGGGCCGGTGCGTCGGCTGCCCTGCGGACGCGACGGGTCCGCAGCTGAAGGCATACCTGCTCCACAACAAGGTCGACACCGGGTTCTTCGTCGCCGCGTATCCGCACGCCACGGTCGCGCAGGTGAAGGGCGCGCTCGACGCCCGTTCGCGGCTGATCGACCTCGCCGTGCGGGCCGAGGGTCTCGGCCCGCACGAGCTCTGGAAGGCGTTCACGGAGGAGTTCTGATGTCGGTCAGCGTGCCGCCCCAGATCGATCGTTCTGACATCCAGGGCAACGTGCTGCGGGCGTACGGGAATACCTACCCGTGCACGGCGTACGTGTTCGTCGCATTCGGGGAGGTCGCCGGCGGACGAGCCTGGCTGAACGAGGTCGCCGACCTGGTCTCGAGCGACGAGGAGTGGCGGCAGGGGAAGCC
The DNA here is from genome assembly GCA_963822855.1 of uncultured Solirubrobacterales bacterium. GTDB lineage: Bacteria > Actinomycetota > Thermoleophilia > Solirubrobacterales > Solirubrobacteraceae > Palsa-465. Next base: position 295,294 of record CAWGJE010000019.1, read on the forward strand.
GCGCTCGCACCACAACGTCGCGGTCACGTGCGCCGGGCTGCGCGCACTCGGGGTGCCGGAGGCGATGATCGCGACGTTCTCCGACGAGTTCCGCCAGGGGATGGCGGCGCGGAGCGAGATGCTCGGCGACCTCGACGCGAGCTCGTTGAAGCACTGGGACACCGGCCTCGGCACCGGCGCCGCCCACGTGCTCGTGACCGTCAACGCCCGTTCGCGCGACGAGATCGAGGCAGAGCTCGCGAGCCTGCGGGACTCCATCGAGCGGGCCGCCGGCGTGTCGATCGTGCACGAGCAGTACGCGGAGCTGCTCTCGCCGCCGGGCGGCGACCCGGCCGCCGCGCCGCGCGAGCAGTTCGGGTTCTCCGACGGCGCGGCCCAGCCCGCGATCACGGGCGTGTCGGACAGCTCGGCGCCGGGGGGTGGCGTGCCGCTCGCCGGCGGGTCGTGGCGGCCCCTCGCGTTAGGAGAGTTCGTGCTCGGCTATCCCGATGAGGACACGCTCGTCGATCCGCAGCGCCGGCTGCCGAGCGCGCCGGGTGACCCACTCGGCCGCTCGGGGACGTACGTGGTCTACCGCAAGCTCCGCCAGGACGTGGCGCTGTTCCGGCGCACGCTTCGCGACGCGGCGGCGCGTTTCGGTCATGGCGATGAGGAGCTGCTCGCCGCCAAGGTGGTCGGGCGGTGGCGGAACGGAACGCCGCTCGTGGTCTCGCCCGAGCGCCCTGACCCGACGTTTTCGGCGACTGCGCCTGGGAGCAACGCGTTTCGCTATCTCGATGTCGACGTCGACGGCAAGCGTTGTCCGCTCGGCGCGCACATCCGCCGCTCGAACCCGCGCGACGCGCTCGGCTGGCGGGGGCTCGACGACTCGGGGTTGCTGAGCTTCCGCCACCGCATCATCCGCCGGGGAGTCCCGTACGGACCGCCGCTCGCCGGGGGGTTTTTGGAGGACGACGGCATCGACCGCGGGCTCGTGTTCGTGTGCTTCCAGGCCAGCATCTCGCGCCAGTTCGAGAGCGTGCAACTGCAGTGGCTGAACGACGGCAACGGCTTCCGTCTCGGGCACGACAGCGACTTCCTACTCGGCAGCCCGCTCGGGACGGGCAAGATGACGGTCCAGGGCGATCCGCCGTTCATGCTCTCGCCCCAAGCGATGTTCGTGACCACGCGCGGTGGCGAGTACCTGTTCATGCCGGGGATCGCGGCGCTGCGCGCGCTCGCCGGCGGGGTCGGCGAGTAGGCACAGGCGAGCGCCGGGGGGCCACGGAGGACGCGCTCGCGGGCGGCCCGAGCGGGCGGCCCGAGTGTCGCCAAATGACCCACGCAAGCGCCACCGACCGACACGCGTTCCTGTCGTACATAGACTGGAGGGACCCATGAGCTTGGAACTGCTTTCCGCGGCCCAGACGGACGAGGGATTGGCCGTCACGTTCGCCACCGACCGGGGCGTGGAGCGACTGGTCGGAACGCCGGACGAGATGGCGCGCCTCGCGCGGTCGATGCAGCAGGTGGCGGCGCTTGGACAGCTGAACGACGACGATAACGTCTGGCTAGACGCGGTCCCCGTCGGCGACGCGATCGTCAAGCTCGGGATCAGCCCCGGCGGCCAGGCCCGGGTCTTGATCCTCCGCCCGTAAGCCCCGGTGGAGCTGCTGCGGACGTCGCGGCTCGTGCTCCGCTCCTGGGTCGACGAGGACGCGCCCGCGTTCCTCGACATCTACAGCCGCCATGAGGTCATCCGGTGGCTGGGTCCGCAGCCGCGCCGCGTCACCGTGACCACGCTCGAGACCGCGCGCGAGCGGCTGCGGTACCGCGAGGAGCAGATCGCGGGACTGCCGGCGCCCATGGGTCTGTGGGCGATCGTGCCCGCCGGCGGAGAGCGCGACGAGCCGATCGGCACGATCCTGCTGATGCCGCTCGAGGACGACGACGGACCGGCCGGCCTGGTCGAGGTCGGGTGGCACCTTCACCCTGACCACCATGGCCGCGGCTACGCTACCGAGGCCGCTCGGGCGGTCCTGGATGCCGCGGCGGCGGCCGGCCTCGAGGACGTGCTCGCGCTCACCGATCTCGACAACGAGCCCTCCCAGCGCGTCGCGCTCCGTCTCGGAATGACCGACGAGGGCGTGACCGATCGGTGGTTCGGGTTGTCGCTGCGGCAGTACCGAAAAGTCCTGGGGCCTCACGCACCATGAAACGATGGACCTCGTGTTGGCCCTGCCGGACGACTGGGTGTGGGACAGCTGGGTTGCCGACGACGGTGAGCGCTACCACCTGTTCTTCCTGAAGGCGCCGCGCGCGCTGCGCGATCCCCGGCTCCGGCACACCGCCGCCCGGATCGGCCACGCGACCTCGGCCGATCTCACGCACTGGGACGTTCACGCCGACGCGGTTGCGCCCGAGGTGGGCGGCTGGGACGACCTGGCGCTGTGGACCGGGTCGGTGGCGCGCGGCGATGACGGCGTGTGGCGGCTCTACTACAGCGGGCTGTCGAGCTCGCGCGGCCTCGGCGTGGACGACCAGCGGATCGGGATGGCGGAGTCGGACGACCTGTTCACGTGGCGGCGGATCGGCGACGCGCCGCTGGTCGCACCCGACCCGCGTTGGTACGCCACCCTCGAACAACACCCCGAGGCGAGCGCGACCTGGCGCGACCCGTTCGTGTTCAAGGACCCGGCCGGAGACGGCTGGCACATGCTGATCACCGCCCGCGCGAGTGAGGCGCCACGGCTCCGTGACGGCGTTCTCGGGCATGCGAGGAGCGCCGACATGCGCGCGTGGGAGCCCCGACCGCCGATCTCCGCGCCGGGGGCGGGCTTTGGCGAGCTCGAGGTGTCCCAGGTCCGGATCGTCGACGGGCGTCCGCTGCTCGTGTTCACCTGCCACCCCGACCAGCAGAGCGCCGAGCAACGATCCGGGAGCGGCCGGTTCTGCACGTGGTCGGTCGCCGGCGAGTCGCTCACCGGTCCGTGGGATTTGGAAAGCGCCAGACCGTTCAGGGGCGAGCCGATGCTCACCGCGGCCCCGCTCGTGCGCCGGCGCGACGGGACCTGGGCGCTGCTCGGGTTTCGCAACCTGGAGCCTGACGCGAGCGCGCTCGAGATCGTCGACCCGATCCCGGTGGCGCTCCGCGATGGTGAGCTGGTCGAGCTCAGGTAGCGTCGTGGAAGATCACGCCGAGGGCGGTCCGCTGCCCCCGGGTGATCGTGGCGACGCCGTGGCGCATGCCGACGCGGTGATAGCCGCTCTTGCCCCGGTTCGGGCGCGTCGCGGTCGGGAAGATCACGAACGCCCCCTGGGCGGGAGTGAGCACATGGGCCCGGCTCTGCGCCCGCGGGCGCTGCTCGAGCAGGACGAACTGCCCGCCGTCGAAGTCGTCCCCGGGGCGCGACAGGATCGTGAGCACCTGGAACGGGAAGAACACGTCGCCGTACAGGTCCTGGTGCAGCGCGTTCCAGTCCCCCTCGCCGTAGCGGAGGATCAGCGGGGTCGGCCGCTTCTGCCCGGCCGCGTGGCAGCGGCGCAGCAACTCGTCGTGCTCGAGCGGAAAGGTCGGCCCGTCGCCGCGCAGCAGCTCGGCCCAGTCGTTCGCGATCGGCGCCAGATGCCGGTAGAACGAGGTGCGCAACGCCGCGATCGTGTCGGGTAGCGGATGGTCGAAGTAGCGATAGCGGCCGTCGCCGAACCGGTACCGGGCCATCTCGATCGTCGAGCGGAACCGGCCGCAGTCGAACAGATCCGACACCTCGTCGCATTCGTCCTCGGTAAGCACCGGCACGCTCACCGCGTGGCCCTGGTCGTCGAGCTCGGCGCGGAGGCGCTCCCAGTCGAGCGCATCGACGCGCGCCCGGATATCGGTGGCGATGTCGATCGTCGTCGTCATCGTCGATCCCTCCTGTTTCGCTGAACGGTCGTATGCGTGGAACGTCGTGCGGACCGACTCTGTGAGATCACCGCTCTCCGGACGTCATGTCCCAGTGATGAGCCCGTCGATGAGGTCGTGCACGACCGCCCGGACCTGCTCCCGCTCAGTGGCGGTGTCGTCGGCATTCGCGATCGACATCGCCGCCTCGTCGAGCGCGCCGATCATCACGGTGGCCAGGGGACGGACGGGCTGCCGCTTGAGCTGGCCGGCCTCGATCGCCGCGGTCAGCAGCTGCTCGGTCAGACCCAGGCCGTAGCGCAGCGAGATTTCTCGGAAGCCGGCCCACCCGAGCACGCTGGGAGCGTCGAGCAGGACGAGCTGGCGGACCTCCGGCTCGCTCGCGATGTCGATCCACGCGTCGGCCGCCGCGTGCAGGGTGTCGGCCGGGGTCTTCGGCCGGGCCCCGGCGACGGTGGCCGCCAGCCGCTCCATCACGTCGGTTTCGACCGCCTCGAGCACCGAGATGAACAGCGCGGTCTTGCCGGGGAACTGGTGGTACATGGCGCCCCGGGTCACCCCGGAGGCCTCGGCGATCTCCGGGGTTGAGACCGCGCCGTAGCCGCGCTCGCCCCACAGCCGGCGGGCAGCCGTCTGAAGCGCCTGTTGGGTCGCGGCGGACCGCTCTGCCTGAGTTCGTCGCCCTTGCATTTCCATACAGCCTGTTGGTATCTTACGTGCAGCCTGTACGTAAATCGTCTTTGGAGGTTCATATGCCCACGGTCTCTCTAACCATGGGAAACGTCCATTATGAGAAGGCCGGCCCGGACAGCGGCCGGCCGGTCGTGTTCATCCACGGCTATGCGATGGGAAGCTCGCTGTGGCGGCCGCTTACCGAGCGGCTGGCCGCCACCGGCTACTCGTGCATTGCGCCAACGTGGCCGCTGGGTGCCCACACCGAGCCGATGCGCGAAGACTCGCCGCTCACGATCGAGGCGATCGCGGCGATGGTCGACGAGCTACTCGGGGAGCTGTCCCTCGAGGACGTGGTGCTCGTCGGCAACGACACCGGTGGCGCGATCGCCCAGGTCGTCGCGACCAGCACGCCCGACCGGCTCGGGGCGCTGGTGTTGACGAGCTGCGACGCGTTCGAGCACTTCCCGCCGCCGATCCTCAAGCCGCTGATCGCCGCCGCCAAGTTCGCGCCGGCGTTCACGGCGGCGCTCCAGACACTTCGCACGCGCCTGGGACGGAAGCGCGCGTACGGCGCGCTCGCCCACGCCGACATCGACGATCTCGTCACCGCGTGGCTCGAGCCGGCACTCACGAGCTCCGAGGTCCGCGCCGACCTTCGACGCCTTACCGCCTCGCTCAACCAGCAGACAACGGTGAAGGCCGGCGAGCGTCTGGACCGGTTCAATAAGCCGGCGCTGATCGCGTGGTCGCAGGACGACGCGTTCTTCCCGGTGCAGGACGGCCAGCGACTCGCCGCAACGTTGCCCAACGCTCGGCTCGAGCTGATCGAGCGGGCGCGAACGTTCTCGATGATCGACCAACCGGACGACCTGGCCGGCCTGATCGCGGGCTTTGCAGCCGGCCGTGCCGACAGACGCGCCGCGTGATCCGTTACCCGGTGCCGGCCCGGGCGCGATACGACCGCGCGTCCGGGCTCGCCGTCTCCGGGACATTCCGCATACCGGTAAGGGTCCTTCCGTCTAGCGAACCCCGGCTGCGGGATCGACAATGACTGCCACATGAAGCCCGCGCCGACAATCGTCTACCGGTGCACCCTGTGTGAGGCCGACTGGACGTACGAGGCGGTCCGGCACGTCGCGCGATGTCGCGCGTGCGGCGGGAGCCTGCGTCGGCGCGAGGACCCGCCGGCCCCGTCAACCTCGCCCGTTCGGAGGGGCAAGCGCGTCCGCCGGCGGAGCGTGCTCGGGTATCCGGGCTAGGGTGAACCCGCCCGGGCGTCTTCGCTATGCACGTCCGCGCCGGGGCCCGTGATCAGGCGCGCGCCGCGACCGTGCGTGATGAAGCTGAACCCCCATCGGGTGAACACTAGAACGCGGTTCTCGAACCCAACCAGATACCAGAGGTGGACCACCAGCCACGTGACCCAGGCTAGGAAGCCGCTGAGGTGGATCCCCTTGATGTCGGCCACCGCCGAGCCGCGCCCGATCGTCGCCAGGTTGCCCTTGTCGTGGTAGTGGAACGGCGGCGCCTGTTCGGACTCGAGCCGGGCGCGGACCACCCTCGCCGCGTAGCGCCCCTGCTGCATCGCCACCGGTGCCACGCCCGGTAGCGTGACGACCGAGCCGTCGGTGCCCCGCACCCGGATCATGTCGCCGAGCGCGAACACCTCAGGATGACCGGGGAGCGTGAGGTCGGGCCCGACCTCGATCCGCCCCGCGCGGTCGAGCTCGGCTCCGGTCAGCTCGGCGAGCCTCGCCGCCAGCTTCGACGCCGTCACCCCGGCGGCCCACACAACCGTGCGCGTCGGGATCCGCTCTGACTTGCCCGCGCCGTCGGCGACGGTCACGGACTCGGCGTCGATCCCGACCACGGTCGAGCCGAGCATCGGCGTCACGCCGATCCGCTCGAGCGATCGCTGCGCCTTGGCCGACAGCGACGGGGGAAAGCTCGTGAGCACTCGATCGGCGGCCTCGATCAGAAGGATGCGCCCGCTCCCGGGATCGACCGCGTCGAAGTTCCCGCGCAGCGTGTCGCGCGCGAGCTCCCCGATCTGGCCTGCCATCTCCACTCCGGTCGGCCCGGCCCCGACGATCGCGAACGTCAGCCATGCGGCCTTTTGGTCCGGGTCGGTCTCCCCCTCAGCAGCCTCGAACGCGCTCAGGATCCGACCCCGGACGGTTAGCGCGCTCTCGAGCGACTTGACCTCGGCGGCGAATTCGCGCCACTCGTCGTGGCCGAAGTAGGAGTAGCTCGAGCCGCCGGCGATGATCAGCGTGTCGTAGGCCACCGGCTCGGGCGCGGGTACCTCGCCGACCGAGTGCAGATGAACCAGCCGGTGGTCGAAGTCGAAGTCGGCGACGTCGGCCAGCAGCACCTTGACGTTGTGGTCGCCCTTGAAGATCGCGCGCAACGGATACGCGATCTCCCCGGGGCTCAGCGCACCGGTCGCGACCTGGTAGGTCAGCGGCTGGAACAGGTGAAAGTTCCGCCGGTCGATCAGCGTCACCTCGACCGGAGCGCGGCGCAGCTTCACCGCGGCCTGAAGGCCACCGAAGCCGCCCCCGATCACGACCACACGATGGACGGCGCCATTGCTCATCTCCGCGAGAAGGTACCGGGGCGGGGTCCTACGAGGTGTTAGGGTCGGCTCGACAGGGCGCGAGGCGCCGCGAGCAGAGGAAAGGGGTGTCCGATGGCGGGAGAGCAGAACATCGAGACGGCGAAGCGTGCCTACGCCGCGTTCTCGGCCGGCGATGGCGCCGGTGCGATGGAGGCGCTGGCCGACGACGTCGAGTGGATCACGCCGGGTAACAGCGCGATTAGCGGCACGATCCACGGCAAGCAGGAGGTCGGCGCGCTGTGGGCCGAGCTCGGCGAAAAGGGTTTCACGACCACGCCGCAGTTCTGGTTCTCGGACGCGGAGCGTGTCGTCGTGCTGACCCACACGAGGACGGAGGGCGGCGAGGCCGACACCTGCGACGTGCTCACGTTCCGCGACGGCAAGGTGGTCAAGTTCCAGACGGCCGGCGATACCGCGCTGCTCGAGCGGGTATTCGGCAGCCGGTAGCTCCCGCGCCCCGTCCCCGGGTTACCTCACGCGGGGGTGGCGGCTTTCACGAGCTTCATCGTGAACTGCGAGTTGACGCGGGTGACGCCCGGCAGCTCAGCCAGCTTGTTCATGTAGAAGCGCTCGTAGTCGTCGGTGTCGGCGACCCCGACGCGGATGATGTAGTCGGGGATGCCGAACATCCGCCGGCACTCGAGCACCTCGTCGAGCTCCGAGATCTGCGCCTCGAACGCCTCGACGGTCTTGCGGTCCTTGAGCGACAGCTCGACGAGCACCGACACCTCGAGACCGCGCCCGATCGCGCTCGGCTCGACATCGGCGTGGTAGCCGCGGATCACGCCGGCCTCCTCGAGCGCGCGGACGCGGCGCAGGCACGGCGACGGCGACAGGTTCACTCTCGCCGCGAGTTCGACGTTCGACAGTCGCCCGTCGCGCATCAGCTCATCGATGATTGCGCGATCGACTGAATCCATAGCTGGATATTGCCATGACTGGCGGCTACGCGGGTGAATTCGCATCCATCTGCCCGCGCTATTGCGAGACAATGCCTCAGCCATGTCGCGCGATCCGATCACCAGAAACGCGCTCTCGATCGGGGTCGCGACCGCGGTATACGCAGTGTCGTTCGGCGTGCTGTCGGTCGCGGCCGGCTTCAGCGTCGTGCAGACGTGCGCGATGTCGGTGGTGTGCTTCACCGGCGCCTCGCAGCTGACGTTCGTATCGGTGATCGCAGCCGGCGGCGGCGTCGCCGGCGCGTTGTCGCCGGCGCTGCTGCTCGCGGCGCGCAACGCGATCTACGCTGTCAGCCTCAAGGACGTCCTGTCGGGCAGCGTGCCGAAGCGCGCCCTGCGCGCGCAGGTGATCGTCGACGAGACGACCGCGATGGCCCACGCGCAGCCGACGCTCGCGGCGAAGCGGCGCGCCTTTGATCTGACCGCGCTATGCCTGTTCACGGCCTGGAACGTGGGGACGCTGGCCGGCGCGCTCGCCGGGAGCGGGCTGGGCAATCCACGCGACTTCGGCCTCGACGCGGTCTTCCCGGCGGTGTTCCTCGCCCTGCTCGCGCCGCAGTTGCGAGGCCCGGACGCGACGCGCGCCACGGTGGCAGGCGCGATCATCGCGCTCGCGCTGGTGCCGATTGCGCCCGCCGGCGTTCCGATCATCGCTGCGGCTCTCGGCGCCGTTCCGGTGCTGCTGGCCTCGGGCCGCCGCCGGCGCGGTGCGCTGACCCAAGCGCCGGAGGCAGGTCGATGAGCTGGTGGCCAGTCCTCGTCCTGTGCGCGTCGGCGTACGCGCTGAAAGCGCTCGGGCTCGTGATCGGAGCTCGACTCGACCACGAGACGTCGGCGCGCTGGTCGCTCGAGATCGTGGTCGTCCCGGTACTGGCGGCGCTGATCGTGATCCAAACGTTCACCACCGGGCAACGGTTCGTGCTCGACGCGCGCACGCCGGCGCTGCTCGTCGCGGCGGTGCTGGTGTGGCGCAAGGCACCGTTCGTGGTGGTCGCGCTTTCCGCAGCCGCCACCGCCGCGCTGCTGCGGCTCGTCGCGTAAGTCGTTAGGGTCCCGCCCGTGATCGCGAAGAAGTTCGGGATCTTCGACCACATCGAGGGCATCTCCGGGACCCCGACGAGCCAGCTGTTCCAGGATCGGCTCACACTGATCAAGATGGCCGACGAGGCCGGGTTCGCCGGTTACCACCTGGCCGAGCATCACGGCAGCGACTTGTGCATGGCTCCGAGCCAGGAGCTGTTCATCGCGGCAGCGTCGCAGGTGACCGCGGAGATCAGGCTCGGGCCGATGGTCAAGTTGCTGCCGATGCACCATCCCGTGCGGATCATCGAGGATATGTGCGTGCTCGACCAACTCACCGGCGGCCGGCTGGAGTTCGGCGTCGGCCGCGGCGCCGTGCCGATCGAGCACTACTGGTTCAGCCAGGACTGGTGGGAGTCCAGGGACCGGTTCACCGACGTGCTCGGGATCATCGAGCACGCGCTCGCGTCCGAGGAGATCTCGAGCGAGCGCAGCCGATTCTTCGACTTTCCGACGATGCCGCTGTCGACCAAGCCGCTGCAAGACCCGATCCCGTTCTGGTATCCGGGCAGTCCAGTTACCGCGGGCCGGCATGGGATGAGCCTGATGTGGCCCGGAAAGATCAGCCCCGAGGCGTACGAGCTGTACCTCAAGACCTGGGACGAGCACCGCGGCGACTCGGTCAGGCTCGACGGGCCCGAGTCAGAGCCCCGCGTCGCGTACAGCATGCTGCTGAGCATCGCGGCCACCGAAAGCGAGGCACGCGATGTCGCGCGCCGCGGCATGGAGGGCCTCGTGCGCCGCACTCACAACGCCCATCGCTACGACCACCTCAAGCTGTCCGAGCAGGAGTGCTACGACGCCCAGGGCGCGCTCCGCGCGATCCACGCCAACATGGAACCTGCGATCGAGATCGGGTCCGGCACGCCGCCGCAGATCGCCGAGCGGGTCGCGGCCTTGCTCGACGACGGGATGGTCGACTACATCTGCTTCATGTTCCCCACCGGCGATATGACCTTCGACGAGTCCAGGCGGACGCTCGAGCTGTTCATCACCGAGGTGCTGCCGCAACTCGAGCCCTCGCCGGCGCGGACCTGACGCCATGCCGTTCGCCGAGGTCAACGGCCAGCGCCTCCGCTTCGAGGACAGCGGCGGGAGCGGCCCGCCCGTGATCTTCTCGCACGGCTTTCTCATGGACCGCGAGATGTTCGCGCCGCAGGTGCAGGCACTCGCGCCGGAGTTCCGCGTGATCACGTGGGACGAGCGGGGACATGGGGAGACCGAGTTCGACGGCCAACCGTTCACGTACTGGGACTCGGCGCGGGATTGTCTTGGCCTGCTCGATCACCTCGGCATCGAACGCGCCGTGCTCGGCGGCATGTCGCAGGGCGGCTTCCTGTCGATGCGCGCCGCTCTGATCGCGCCGGACCGCGTTCGGGCGCTGGCGCTGATCGACACCCAATCCGGGACCGAGGACCCCGAGCGGATGCCGGCCTACCGCCAGATGCAGGAGACGTGGCTCGAGCACGGTGCCCTCGACGAGCTCACGCAGATCATCGCCAACCTGATCATCGGCGACCCCGCCATCAACGAGCGGTGGATCGCCAAGTGGCGGGAGCTGCCGCGCGAGAGCATGCGCGCCACCGCCGACTGCCTGTTCGACCGGGACGACATCACCGACCGGGTCGGCGAGATCACGTGCCCGGTGATCGTGTTCCACGGCACCGCCGACATTTCGATCGAGATCGACAAGGGCGAGCAACTGTCCCAGGCGCTACCCGCGTGCATCGGCCTCGTTCGCGTCGAGGGCGGCCCGCACGCCTCCAACCTGACCCACCCGGATCAGGTCAACGGGCCGTTGCTCGAGTTCCTGCGCTCTCTATGAGGACAACGCGCCGGTCATTCTGCCGAACGCCGCGAACGTGAACCGACCGAAGGCTTTGCTGACGCGACCCTCGAGTGAAACGAGCTGCCCGATGGCGGCGCGCGCCTGAGGATCGGCCAACGGCTTCATGCGGTTGGCCAGGTCGATCACCGACGGGGCCGAGGCGGGCAGCGCCGCCCGGTAGTGCGCGAGGAACGTCGTCGTCGCCGGCGGCACGCTCGCGAAGCCGGCGGCCGCCGCCGCGCGGGCCTGGGCGCAGACGTCCGGGGGATGCAGGGCGAGCGCTGCTCGTCCTTGTTGCGCGAACGCGGCAACCTGCCGGTTCAGTGTGGAGCTGGTCCAGCGAAGCGGTGCGATCGCGCGAATCGCTCGCTGCTCGGCAGGCCGAATCGGGTCGAGGAGGCGCAGCGTGACCTCGGCTAGAGCCTCGCCCGACAAGGCCTGCCACGCACGCTGCCCGGCGGCGGTGCCGGTCTTGAGGCTTGCGGGGACGGCGCCCGGACACACAGACTGCACATGGTTGATCAGCGCATTGACCGCCGCCTCCTCCTTGCCCTGGCTCGCCAACTCGGCTCGCACCGCCCCTGACGAGGCGGCGACGAACTTGCTCGTCGAGGAACTGTCGAGCGACGTGGCGAGCGACGTCGCCGGTAGCGCGAGCATCAACGCGCCGAGACCCCTGCGATCGCCCACCGCCCAAGCACCGCTCGGAGCCTATCTGTTGTGGTGATCGCTCGTCAGGCGGTGAAGATCGCTTCGGGCAGCAGCGCGCTGACGATGTACTGGCCGGCGTCGACGATCTCGGAGATCTTGAGGTCGACCGCGAGGCTGCACAGCAGGTATGCGTCCTCGCGACCAAGGTCGTAGGTGGTCGCGATGTGATCGACCATCGCGCGCACTGCGTCCTGCGCGGCGACGTACAGGTCGCCGCCGACGCCGGTGGCGCCGTAGAACGGCGCCGAGTCCACGCGCGGGGTCAGCGGTCCGGGAGTGCGGTACTGCGGTGCGGGGATCGAGCGACGCTTCTCCAGCGTGAGCCGGAGCGCGGCGAACATCGGCGCCTCGAGGCCGGTCACGCACACCTCGCCGTCGCCCTGGCAAGCGTGCGCGTCCCCGCAGGAGAACAGCGCCTGGTCGACCTGGACCGGCAGATACAGCGTCGAGCCGCGCACCAACTGGCGCGTGTCCATGTTCCCGCCGAACACGCCGGGGGGCATCACCGGCTGGGCCGATGCGCCCGCTGGACACACGCCCATGGTCCCGAAGAACGGCTCGAGCGGGATCGCGATGTCCTCGCGCATGTAGGCGACGTCGCCGTGTGAGAGGTCGAACACGCGCAGGTACGCGTCTGGGAAATCCTCGGGGAGTAGACCCAGGCCGGGGAGAATCGCGGTCCAGCCCCACCCCTGGGTCCGTATGTCGAGGACCTCGATCGCGAGCGTGTCACCGGGCTCAGCGCCGTGGACCCCGATTGGCCCCAGCAGCGGATACACGCGATTCCAGTCCAGTCCGGCGATCACGGTCGTGTCCGAGCCCGGGGTGATCTGGTTGTCGCTCACATCGCGCGTCCAGACGACGACCGTGTCGCCCGAGTCAACGACGGCCCGCGGCTCGTTCCCGGTGTCCCAGGTGAAGTGGACCTGCTCGTCGGGAAGATGGTGCGTGCGCGGCATTCGCGGCGACCTCCAGGCTCGGGTTACCGCGCAACGCTAAGGGATCGGTCCGAGCTAGAGCAAACATCGCCCTAGCTCGGACCTGGCGTGTCCATGCCGGCGTGTCCGTGCCGGCAGTCCCGGCCGTTTCCCGTGCCGGAGACTCTTTCCGGACCGGCGCTCAGCTGTGCGGCAGCCGGCGCGCGCGGCCCGTGGTCACGTAAAGAACTTGCACAACCGCCTGCCGGCGAGCCCGTCGCTCCCGAAACGCGAGGAAGCCGGCGAGGCCGACGAGACCCAGAAGGGATGAAGCTGCGTTGAGGATGAGGATGGTGGTCATGGGAAGCTTCCTTTCACCGACGTAACACAGAATGTCGGCAGCGGCGAAGAGGAACTTCGACAAATCCGCATAACTGCATAAGAATCCGAGGCGGGGGCGGTGCGTATGGCGCGGCGGAGGCACGCCGCCGGGAGACCCGGTGCCAGTGGCGCAGCAGGCCGCGCCGTACCCCGGGGCGGGGTCTCAGACGAGCGCGGCCAGCGCGCGGCTCGACGCGACGGCGGTGCTGGCGCGGATTATCAGCTCCGCGGGGATCGTCTCTTGCACCCGGCCGTCTCGCCCGAGCTCGATCTCGGTCAGGAGCAGCTCGAGGCTGCGCCGGCCCATTTCGTTGAAGTTCTGCCGGACAGTGGTCAGAGGCGGACTGAAGAACTCTCCCTGCGGCGTGCCGTCAAAGCCGACCACACTGACGTCATCGGGCACTCGCCGCCCGGCCTCGAACATGGCACGCAGCACTCCGAGGGCCATCTGATCGTTGGCCACGAACACCGCGGTGACCTCGACCCTCGTGGCAAGGCGACACCCGAGTTCATACCCCACGTCGCCGCTCCAATCGCCGATCATCGGCAGGGGCACCTCCGCGCCGGCCGCGACCAGCGTGTCCCGCCACCCGGCGAAGCGCGGGCCAGGGCTCGTCCGGTCCGCGGGTCCGGCGATGTGGAAGACCGTGTGATGCCCGAGATCGAGCAGGTGGCCCGTCGCGGCCACGGCTCCCGCATAGTGGTCGATCGCGACCGCCGAGAGGCTGTCTTGGGGTCCGGACGCCACGGCGACGAGCGGAATTTCGCCCGATAGATCGGCGAGCATGTCGATCGTATCCTGCTGCGGGGCGACTACGAGGATCCCGTCGACCGCCAGGCTCCGGAGCCCCGCGACGGCTTTGGTCAGGGTGTGACGCGTCGGGCCGGGCACGCTGACGATGCTCACCAGGTAGTCCGAGTCGCGAGTCGCGCGCTCGATCCCGAGCAGCGTCCAGGCCTTGTCGTACGACGTCGGATCCAGACTGAGCACCCCAATCGTCTTCGACCGGGCGCGGTCGCGCATTCGTACTACCGGTGTGCGTGGATCGTTCAACGTGGGCATCGCGGGTGGTTGAGGGCACGCGGGGTCCGCTCACGCGTCGGCGCGCTGCCGTCTTTCCTGACCGGCCGCGTGGCCATTAGACTGGCCCGGCTCGGCAGAAATGTTTTGAATCGATGCAAAACATATATCCATCGTCACACCCGGTGTCAAGAGATTCGGTGATCCCGCCGCGCGCGGGACACAACGACATCCGTCGGAACAACCTCGAGCTGGTGCTCCGCCACCTGTCCACGGTCGGGCCTGACTCCCGAGCCGGGATCGCCGCACGCGCCGGGCTCACCCGCGCGACCGTGTCGCGACTCGTCGCCGAGCTGATCGACCTCGGGGTGGTGCGGGAGACCGGGCGCGACGGAGGCGGCCGCGCCGGGCGGCCCAGCACCCGCCTGGAGCTGGGGAGCGGCGTAGTCGCGATCGGCACCGAGGTGAACGTCGACTACCTGTCGGTGCTCGTCATCGATCTCGCCGGACGCGAGGTTCTCCGCGATCGGAGGCCATTCGACGCGAGCGTGGGTCCCGACGCGTGCATCGCCGCACTGGCCGACCTCTGCCGGACGACCCGCCGGCGCCTGACCTCGCGCCACGGCCGACCAGCGCCGGTGGTGGCCGGGCTCACCGTCGCGGTCCCGGGGCTCGTCGACGTCGGCGCCGGCGTCGTCGCCGAGGCGCCGAACCTGCGCTGGCGGGACGTCGCGGTGGCTGAGCCACTCCGGCGCGGACTAAGGCTCGGCGACACGCCGGTCCACGTCGGTAACGACGCGAACCTCGCGGCGATCGCCGAGTACCGATCAGGCGAGTGGGCGGGGACGCCGAACCTCGTCTACATCACCGGCGAGGTAGGGATCGGCGGCGGCATCATCGTCGGCGGACAGCCGCTGCTCGGAACGCGCGGCTACGGCGGCGAGGTCGGGCACATGAACGTCATGCCCGACGGACCGCTGTGCGGCTGCGGACGGCGCGGCTGCTGGGAGGCGTGCATCGGGCTGAACGCGCTGCTGCAGTCGGCGCGCCAGCGGCCCCGCGGCGACGCTCCGCCCGAGCGCAAGATCGAGCCGCTCGTGAAGCGGGCCCGCGGCGGGGACGAGCGCACGCTCGAGGTCCTGGCTCAGCTCGGGCGGTGGATCGGCGTGGGCGCGGCGAACCTGGCCAACCTGTTCGACCCCCAGGTGATCATCCTCGGGGGCTACTTCGTCCACCTCAGCGATTGGATCCTCCCGGCGGCGCAGGTGGCACTCGAGGCCGGAACGCTGGCCGGCGCCGGCGAGACGCCGCACCTCGCGACCTCGACGCTCGGATTCACCGCCGCTGCGCAGGGCGGCGCGATTCACGCGATCGAGCGGGTGATGTCCGATCCGACTACGTTGCTGGCGGTGGCGTAAGCGCGGCCGCGCCGGAGCGGAATAATCGAGCACCGTTAGCGACGAGCCCCGGTTGATGACGGTGACGATCGAAACCCCTCCCGGCGGCGCTGGACGATCGGTCTTGTCGTGGCCGGGCTGCTCGAGGGGATTCTCGCGCTTGTCGCCCTCACTGCCGGGAGCGGCACGCGGCTGACACCGTTGCGGGACCACGCGCCACCGGGGTGTTGCCCCTCGGGCCCGCCCCGACTTTGCACGTGGCAGGCTCGCCGTCAGTTCGAGCGGGCAGCTCTACATCTCGACCGGCTCGATCGGCCGCGACGGCACCACCTACGTCGACGAGCTTCCGGGAAGCCAAGCCTGGGAGACGCAACAGCAGCTCGTGGCGGTCAGCGGTAGGCGCGTCACCCTGCTCTGGCAGCGTGGGAGCGCTGCGGCGAAGTAGTCGATCAGCTGGCGCGTTGCGCCGACCGGGCTGTGGCTTCTAACGCCGACCAGGCGCGGGCGATCTTTGCACCGAGTCTGCAGTTACCTCGGACGATCTCGAGGTTGACACTTACGCTCGTTCGGTCCGTGTGCTCGTGGATGTATTCGAGCAGGAACGGGGTGATTTCCTTGCCACGTACGGACTCGGCCTGCGCCGCTTCGAGTGCTTCGGACAGGAGGCGATCGTGCACAGCGGGGTCGAGCTGCGCGGCTTCGGGCAGTGGGTTCGCGACCAGAATCCCGCCTGGACGCTCGAGCGTGTCCGCGGCCCGCATCACCTCCGCAATCTCCTCGGGGGTGGTGACAGTGGAGTCGACCGTGTAACCACTGTCGGTGAGCCAGAACGCCGGGAAGCGGTTCGTGCCGAACACGAGCACGGTGACGCTCAGGGTCTCCAACCGCTCGAGCGTGGCGCCGATGTCGAGGATCGACTTGACGCCGCCGGCGACCACCGTGATCGCGCAGCTCCCGAGGATCCCGAGATCGGCCGACTCGTCGAAGGTCGTGTCGGCGTTGCGGTGAACGCCACCGATCCCGCCGGTGGCGAACACGCGGATGCCGGCGCGGGAGGCAAGCAGCGCGGTGGCCGCGACCGTCGTGCCGCCGGTGGCGCCCTGCACCATCGCCACCGGCAGGTCTCTGGCACTGAGCTTCAGCGCCCCATCCGTGGCAACGAGCCGCTCGAGCTCGTCGGGCTCGAGGCCGACATGGGCGACCCCATCGAGCATCGCGATCGTCGCGGGTAACGCACCGGACTCCGCGACCGTGTGCTCGAACTCGAGCGCTGCCCGGAGATTCTCCGTGCGCGGCAGGCCGTGCGTAATGATCGTCGACTCGAGCGCGACGACCGGCCCGCCGTCGCTGAGCGCGCGGGCAACACTTTCGGAGAGAACAACTCCTCCGGTCACTGACGCCAACCTACCGCACGTTTCCGCGAGCGCGCCTGAGCCGGCCCGGGCCGTGATCATGTCGGGCATGCAGCCCGCGAATGCCGCGACGACCGAAGGCCGCCCGCTGTCGATCTGCACGATCGGCGATCTGATCCTCGACGTCATCGTTCTGCCCGACCATGAGCTCGCACCCGATGCCGACACCCCGGCAACGATCCGCTTCGCCGCCGGGGGTCAGGCCGCGAACGTCGCCGCGTGGGCAAGCGCCCTGGGTGCCACGGGGCGTCTGATCTGCAAGCGGGGAACCGACGCGTCGAGCGAGATCGCGGTACGCGCGGTCGCGCGGCACGGCGTCGAGATCTTCGGCCCGGTAGTCGAGGGTCGCGGCGGGGTGGTCGTCTCGGTCCGCGACGCCCACGGTCGGCGGACGATGGCATCGGATCGGGGCGTCGCCTCGCAGCTAGAGAGTTCCGAGCTCGATCCGGCCTGGGTGAAGTCGTGCGATGTGCTCCACGTCTCGGGCTATTGCCTGCTGCGCGAGCCGATGGCCGAGGCCGCGATCGAGGCCGCGAGGGCGGCCCGGCGCGTCACCGTCGATCTCGCCTCGGCTCACGACATCGAGATCGTCGGCGCCGAGCAGTTCGTCGCGCGCCTGCGGGCTCTCGAACCCGACCTCGTCTTTGCCACCGAGTCCGAGCGGGCTGCCGTGCCGGATTTCGACGCGGCGTGGGTGATCAAGCTCGGCGCCCGAGGTGCGCGGTTCCCCGAGGGCCTGTATCCGGCACCGTCGGTCATCGCGGTTGACACGACCGGTGCCGGCGACGCGCTCGCGGCCGGGTACCTCGTCGGAGGGCCCGAATGCGCGATCGAAGCCGCTACACGGTGCGTCGGCTCCATCGGCGCTATGCCGCCTGAGGCCACCAGGACGGGAACGTGAGCGTCAGGCGCTACCCGAACGTGAACGCGTACGCCTCGGCGCCAGGTTCGAGGAAAGTGATTTCCAGCGTCCGCTCGCGTATCGCCGTGTGCTGGCGCAGCAGTTGATACAGGCGGCCGTCTCGGAGTACACCGTTCCCGTCATCGTCGACGTCTACGCCGTGTGACCGGCCGGGTGCCTCGCCATCCAGAAGCACGCGGAACGGAATCGGCGCTCGCGCGCCAGGGGACAGGACAAGATTTGCGTCGCGCGACTGAAACCGGAAGGCGATGCTCCCACCCGCCCGGTCCATCACCACGTTCTCTCGACCTATGGTCCACCCGCCCGCCAGAGCCCAATCGTTTGCGCGTAAGCGCTCGGGTACCTCGAAGACGCGGCGCTGCCAGGGCGCTTCGCCGCCCGGCGAAGCGAACCGCTCGCCCCGCGCGTAGCCCAGATAAGTCTCCGGCGTGCGCAACTGGTCCCAATCGGCCTGTGCCTCGACTCCGCCCGGGTCGACCGCAGCGAGCTTTCGTTTCACCCCGAGAAGCTCCTGGATGACGCGCTCGGACTGCTCATACCGGCCTTCGCCGAAGTGCTGATCGCGGACGACCCCTTCCCTGTCAATGAAATACAGCGCCGGCCAGTAGTTGTTGTCGAACGCATTCCAGAAGTTGACCACCACGGCTCGGCCAAGCAGCCCGGCCGGGTCGAGTGGCTCGGAATTGATCCACCCGGCCGCGCCGGCGAGCGAGGGTATGTGCGAAGGCTCCGACACGCGCTGTCGCGGACAGTATCCGCGGTCACACGTCGTTTGGTGACGCGCTTGCTCTCTTTCGCCCCTGGCGGTAGCGTCGATCCGCGCTTGGGTGCCAAGGTCAATGGTCCGCTACATCATCCGCCGTCTTCTGTGGGCGATCGTGACGCTGATCATCATCAGCTTCCTGACCTTCGTGATCTTCTACGTGCTTCCGCCGGGCGACCCAGCGGTGCTGCGCGCCGGCCACTTCCCAAACCCGGCGATGCTCGCCCATATTCGCCACGTGCTCGGTGTGGACAGGCCGTTCTGGGTCCAGTACTGGATCTACGTCAGGGGCATCATCCTGCACTTCAACCTCGGGTACAGCTATCAGTTCTCCCAACCGGTCAGGGCGATGATCCTCGACGGCCTGCCGGCGACGATCTCCCTCACCTTCGGTGCGGTGGCGATCTGGGTGAGCGTCGGCATGGCGGTGGGAGCGATCTCGGCCGTCTGCCCCCGCAGCCGGCTGGATCGGCTCACGATGATTGGTTCGCTCCTGGCGATTTCAGCCCCGACCTTCTGGTTGGGGCTCATGGCGCTGTTCCTGTTCTCGACGGACATCGGCGTGATCCACATCTTCGACGGCGCCGGCACATACGTCGGGCTCACCGCCAACCCCGGCCGCTGGTTCGGCTCGCTGATCCTCCCCTGGCTCGTCCTCGCGGCCATGCTTGCCGCCTTCTACGCTCGGCTTCTGCGATCGCAACTGATCGAGGCGATGTCGCAGGACTACATCCGGACGGCGCGGGCCAAGGGCGTGCGCGAGCGCCAAGTGATCTGGCGTCACGGCGTGCGCGCCGCGATCACGCCGATGGTCACCATCCTGGGCATGGATATCGGCTTCCTGCTGGGCGGCGCCGTCGTGGTGGAGGCGGTGTTCAACATCCCCGGGGTCGGCCGCCTGGCCTACGACGGGATCCAGCAGGCGGATTTGCCGATCATCCAGGGCACGGTGCAACTGGGGGCTTTCTTCATCGTGATCGCAAATCTCATCGTGGATGTCGCCTACGCATTCCTCGACCCACGGGTCCGCTACTCATAGTTCCGCTGTCGGGGCCACGGCGGTTTGTGGTCTACTCGTGCTCGACCCGCGCGGTGATACGGACTTTTCAGACAGGAAGGAGCGGTCGATGGCGTTGCGAACCACGGTGGTTGGATCTTGGTGGAAGCTCGACGAGCACGAGGATCAGCTCGCTCGCTACCACCGCGGCGAGCTCGATCCGCAGGAGGGCGATGATCTGCTGAACCGCGCCGCCGCTGCGGCGATCGACGAGCAGCGTGCCCTCGGCTTCGACGAGTGGACCGGCGGCGAGTACTTCACGGACAACTTCATCGATCACATGCAGCGGGTCCTCCACGGGTTCGAGATCGACAAGCCCGACGAGCCCGACCCGTTCGATTACGACGACCTCGCGCACGCGGTCATCACGGGCGAGCTCTCGGCACCCGAAGGACTTGGGTACGCAGCCGCCTACCGGCGCGAGTCGAAGCTGCCAGGCGGAGTGCGGAAGGCGACCGTGGTGGGGCCGCTCGAGATCACCGTGCACTGCCAGGACCAGCGCGATGAGCTCGCGCGCCAGATGCCGAACCTGATTGGCATCGTCAACCGCGAGATACGCGAGCTGGCCGAGGCGGGCGCCCCGCACGTGCAGCTCGACGTGCCGTTCTTCGGGATGATCCTCAACGAAGGTCTGATGGGCCCGAAGGACCTGTCGGCGATGGTCGCCGGGTGCTTCGAGGGCGTCGATGGCGTGACCCGGGGCATGCACATCTGTAACGGGAACTTCAAGGGCAGACCAATCTCGCCGATCGTCCGCAACGCCTCGTGGGTACGGTTGCTCCAGGAGCTAGACGGCGTGATCGACATCGCGACCCTCGAGTGCAGCTACTTCGCCGAGTACCTGGAGCGCGACGCGTTCGCCGACATGCCGCAGAGCATGGAGCTGGCGGCGGGGATCGTGGACGAGGCGAGCTACGGGATCGAGTCGGTCAAGAAGATCCGCGACCGCGCTGCCGACTGGGCGCGGATCGTGGGCGAGGAGCGGCTGTGGATCTCACCGTCGTGCGGGTTCGGACGGCACCCCGCGCGCAGCCGGCCGGTGCTGAGCGCGAAGATGGAGCACATGGTGCAGGCGGCCGCGTCGTTCTGAACAGAGCCGCGAGACCGAACTCGCCCGTTCTCGAAGCGAGGTTTCGGATCGGAGCGGTCTGGGCAACATATGCATCGTGCATACATATGATTGGAGGAAACGATGACCATATTGCACGGTGGTTTTCAGATCGCGTCGTGGGATGAGAATGCCTACGACGAACGCGACGGGCGTCGCCTGACGAAAGCCTCGGTGACACAGCAGTTCGAGGGGGACATCGCGGGCGAAGGCGCCGCAGAGTGGCTCATGGCCTATCAAGCAGATGGCACCGCGCGATTCGTCGGGCTCCAGCTCGTCGACGGGCAGGTGGCTGGCCGACGCGGCACTTTTGTGCTCGAGACCAGCGGCGAGTTCGACGGGCGGATGGCTCGATGGGAGGCTCGCGTGGTCTCCGGTTCCTCGACCGGCGAGCTGGCGGCTTTGAGTGGCGGAGGCAGGTTCGAGGCTCCCCACGGCTCCCAGGCCTCGTATGAGCTCGAGGTCGACCTTCCCTAGCGGTGATCCAGCGATCGCCCGGGTGTCGAACCTGCTCGGCGCCTGGGCGCTGGCTGTTTCAGATCGCATCGGCGCTGCGAGTGCCGCGTCGGGCGGTCGTAGCGGCCAGGCGCCGGCCGCGCTTGTGGCCCTGCATCAGTTTGCGGGCGGGAGCACGATCGAGGACCTGCGGCAGGTGCTCGGGCTGTCTCACTCAGCGGCGGTGCGTCTGATCGACGGCCTGGTTGCCGACGGTCACGTGGCCCGCGAGCGCGGCGCCGAAGACCGGCGCTCGGTGGCGCTCAGCCTGACTGCCTCCGGCCGCGCGGCCGCTCGGCGGATCATCGCCGCTCGCCAGAGGGCCATCGAGGCGACGCTCGAGCATCTCACCGAGGCCGAACTGCGGTCCCTGACCCGGCTCGCGGAACGGCTTGCAGGGGAGATGGCCGATCTGCGACTGAATGAGCGACACCATGGAGCTACTCCCGCCGGCGGATGGCTGTGCCGCTTGTGCGACTTCCGGGCTTGCGGCCGGTCAGAGGGCCGATGCCCCGCGGCCGTGAGCGCCGCGCGCCATCGACCGTGATGGCCGGTGCCGTCGAAGGCTTACGCGCAAGCGCAGGGTTTTGCCGACGTGAGGATTCACTCAGACGTACGCCCATGCCGATCAATCCCGGTACACGCGCTCTCTACAAGGAAGTGGAAGATGCACATCAGCTCTGTTACTCACAGCTCGGTGGCCGCTGCGCCGCCTCGGCTAACCCCGGCGAACGTGTCCGGCGCGGCCCTGAAGGCGGCCGCCGGCGACGGCGACGGTCGGACCGGCACCGCGGCTCTCAACGACGGTGACGCCGCAGCGCAGGGCGCCCGCCGCGGTGCCATCAACATCAAGGCCTGAATCGGACGACTACCGGCCGGCAGCGGACAAACCGCGCGCCGGCCGCGCCGGCCGCGCCGGAGCTGGGACCGGATCCACGCGTGAAGATCGTCGCGCCGAGGTGCGTCGCTTAGCCGGCGAAGATGCATCGCGGCGGCGCGTAGACGTCTAGTGCCAGGGGCATTTAGCCTTTCACCGATTCGAGTCGAAAGGACGGAGCATGGAGCGGAGCCCAGTGCGGTGGGGGATTCTCGGTACCGGTGGGATCGCGAGCACGTTCGTGACCGACCTGCAGCTGACCGATTCCGGCGTTGCGGTCGCCGTGGGGTCGCGGAGTCAGGGATCGGCTGACAGATTCGCGGACGAGTTCGGCATCCCGAACCGCCATGCCAGCTACGCGTCACTCGTGGCTGACCCGGAGGTCGATGTGGTCTACGTCGCAACGCCGCACCCGATGCACCACGACGACGCGCTCCTCGCGCTGCGTGCGTTCAAGCACGTATTGGTCGAGAAGCCATTCACGATGAACGCTGTCGAGGCACGCGAGGTCGTTCAGGTTGCGCGGGAGAACCGGCGGTTCGCGATGGAGGCGATGTGGACCCGGTTTCTGCCACACGTCGTCGTGATCCGGGACTGGCTCGCACGGGGCGTCCTCGGCGACATCGTCACGGTGACCGCGGACCACGGTCAGTGGTTTGCCGAGGACCCCGAGTTCCGCCTGTTCGCACCAGAACTGGGCGGTGGCGCACTGCTCGACCTCGGCGTGTATCCGGTGTCGTTTGCGTCGATGGTTCTCGGCACGCCGGATCGGATCGTGTCCATGAGCGACCCAGCGTTCACCGGCGTTGACGCGCAGACGTCCACGTTGTTCGGCTATGACAGCGGCGCGCAGGCCGTGCTCACGTGCACCCTGCGCGCGAAGAGTCCGACGAGAGCGTCGATCGTCGGCACCGACGCCAGGATCGAGATCGATGGCGACTTCTACGCTCCCGCGGACATAACGCTCATACCGAGGGACGGCGACCCGACCTCCATCGAATCGATACACGAGGGTCGGGGCCTGCGCCATCAAGCCGACGAGGTCGCCCGCCGTCTGGCCGCCGGGGACCTTGAGAGCCCGGTCATGCCTCTGGATGAGACGATCTCGATCATGGAGACGATGGACACGGTTCGGGCCCGGGCCCGGCAGGGCGCATGAACGACACCCAGTGTCCGATGATCACCTCGCTCGAGGTGCACGGGTCGTGTTCACCCGCTCAGGCACGGCTCGAGCCCGGCTTGCGCCAGCGTCGCGGATCATGGCAAGGTCACCCTGTTCGGTCCCCCCCGGAATGTGAGCGGTGCCTGGCTCAACGCGCGCCCGGTCGCTCCCCCCGTGGCGACATCGAGCGAGTCAGCGGCCGATTTGGTAGCGAACGTGCGTCGCACGGGGCGAGTGGATCACCTCGACCGGCTGTAAGCCGGGGTCTTGCACTCCGTCGAACAGGCGCTCGCCGGCGCCGAGCAGAACGGGAGCGACGTCGAGCATAAGCTCGTCGATCACGCCCGCCGCGAACGCCTGCCGCACGGTGGAGGCGCCACCGGCGATGTCGACGCCGAGGTCGCCGGCCGCCGCCGCCGCGCGCTCAAAGGCGACATCGAAGCCTTCCGTGATGAAGTGGAACGTCGTCCCGCCCTCCATCGCGATCGGGTCGTGCGGGTAGTGGGTGAGAACGAACACAGGAGCGTGATAGGGCGGCTCGTCGCCCCACCACCCGCGCCAGCTCACGTCCCACGGGCCCCGAACCGGGCCAAACATGTTGCGGCCCATAACGTACGCTCCGCAGGGCGTCATGAGCTCGTCGCGCACACGGGCGTCGGCTTCATCGAGGGGCTCGTCGAGGTGCCAGTGGTGGAGCTCCAGACCGCCGACGCCGAGCGGGTTGTCGCGGCTCTGATCGGGGCCGGCGACGAAGCCGTCGAGAGAGATGGACATGTGGCACGTTGTTGGTGTCATGTGAATCAAGACCGCCGAATCAACTAGAAATCATCGGTGGGCGAACGCCCTCGCGAAAACTAGCGGTTGCCGGGTCTGCGGGCGACCTGGGCACCTCGCGCCGGAGGCTGCGGAAGCTGGGCGGAGATGCCCAGGAGCGAGCGGGCGGCAACGCGGTTGTGCCACTCAGAGCCATCGCGGGGGCGGAGGATGTCCAGTTCGGCGAATGCGGCCGCGCCAAGCGCGGAAACTTGCGAGGCGCCGGGCAGCAGCTGTTCTGACTAAGGCGTGGCGGCCGCCGTCAGTTCCTCGAGACGGTGTCACGGAGCTCACGATCGCGTCGGCGACGACCACGCTGTAGGTGCCGGGGCCATCAGCACGTAGCTCGACTCATAAGACAGGCTCGCCAGCAGAGCGAGGACGGCGCCGAGGAGCTCAGGACTCATCCCCTCATACCCTAGGCTCCCAGCACCTTCCACACCGGGACCGGTGGTGCAGCCTAGGCTCCCGGGAACTTACACACCTTTGCGGCCTGCTTGAACGTAGGCGACTGCGGGTTGACCGTGTTGGGAATCGCGATGACCGCCCCGCGGAGACCGAACACCAAGTCCGCGACGGGAAAGCGGTTCCTCTGGGCGCACCCACACGCAACGCTGCTCGCGAAGGTAACCTCGCGTGCGGGTCACGGCAAGGTCACGACCACGACCACCGTCCACCTCGGGCAGGCGCCGAAGCTGCCGACACCGAAGGGCAAGTAGGTCCGTAGGCTGGAGCAGCTGTAGCAACCGCGTACAGATCACTGGCCACCAATGAGGAGGTTCTAGATGGAGACCTGGGATGCCATCACCGCTCGGCGTAACGTCCGCGAGTTCGCCGACCAAGCGATCCCCGACGCGGACCTCGACCGTGTGCTCGAGGCCGGCCGGATCGCGCCGTCATCGCAAAACCATCAGCCGTGGGACTTCGTCGTCGTCACCGACCGGGAGATGCTCCGTGAGCTCTCCAAAGTCTGGCGCGGAGGCGGCCATATCGCGAACGCAGCTGCCGCGATCGCGATGGTAATCCCGGACGAGGAGGAGCCTCGCGCCCGCGAGCGCAATCGCTTCGACATCGGCCAAGCGGGGATGCAGATGATGATCGCCGCTGCCGATCGGGGGATCGGCAGCGGTCATTCGGCCGTCGGCGATCAGGACGCGGCGAGGTCGGTGCTCCATGTTCCCCAAGACAAGCTCGTGGCGTTTGTGATCGATCTCGGCTATCCAGCGGACCGGCCGCTCAGGCCCGGCACCCGCCTGAAGCGCCGCTCTTTCGAAGAGGTCGTGCACCGTAACGGCTGGTGAGTAAGGTCGGCGGCTGGGCAGCGGAGCTTCGACTCCCCGACGCGGCCCGGTCCAGAGCACGCTCAGCTGTAAGCCGCGACCCCAGCTTCGCACACCTCATGATCCTGATCGGGTGTGCCGCCGCTGACCCCGACAGCACCGACGACGGCCGCATCGTCGGTCAGCGGAATCCCGCCAGCGAAGATGATCACACTCTGGTTGGCGCCGTCGATCCCGAACAGCGGCTCCCCCGGTTGCGCCATGTCGGCGAGGTCGCGCGTGGGCATGTCGAACGCCCGCGACGTATAGGCCTTGCTCTGGGCGATCTCGATCGACCCTAGCCAGGCCCCGTCCATCCGCGAGAACGCGGTGAGGTTGTTCCCCGCGTCGACCACCGCGATGTTCATCGGCACTCCGATGTCGTCGGCCTTGGCTCGTGCTGCGTCGATGATGGCGTAAGCCTGATCCAGCCTCACGCTTGTGTTGTGTGTCGCCACGCCGCTCTCCTTCTCAGTCTGTGGTGCTAGTGATACCGCCGATGACTGCGGCCGTCTTCGATGACTTACCCCGGATGCAAGCCACGAACCAACATCGCCTAGCACTCTGCTTGGCGCTACTCCCCCGATCACGTCCTTGCATGGTCCGTGACCAACTAGCTCAAAGCGGCAGTGCCATCCTACGTGGCGAGACTCTCTTAGCGACGATCGTCGGTGAGCCGCGCGGCTAGGCGGCCACGAGTCTTCCGTCGACGGGGTCGCAAGGAGCTACGGGCGTTGGAGCTGTCGCTACTCGATCATCGCATCAGCGCTTCTTGGTCGGAAGCGTTATTCTGACCCGTCAGGAATCCCTGACAGAAGGAAGACCACGTGGTGCGGTCCACACGACATATTCGGATCGTCGGTCATGGACAGAACATCCGAGTTCGTGCCGCTGGCGATTGGCAAAGCGAACCGCTCGAAGGACTGCGCGAGGCCTGCCGTGTATCCACAGCACTTGACAAGCTGATACGCGAATCAGTACGGCGAGCTCGCGAGGCCGGACACAGCTGGACACAGATCGGCGAAGCTCTCGGCGTCACGAAGCAAACCGCCTGGGAACGGTACTCAGGCGAGGACTGAGACCTGCCCTCTCCCGTCGTAGGCTCGCAGTCCTACTGTCGCTGCTCCTGCTCGATCATTCCGGCAGCGGGCCCGGCTAGCGTTTGCGCAGAGATGCCGACTACACGGGAGCGCTATGACGGGCTGATCTCGACGGTCCCCAATGTCGCGGGCAAGACTGAAACCGGATCGGGTCTCGCCCACTGGCCGGCAAGGTCGTTGCAGCGCCAACTCGAGCGGCATCTACGAGCGCCACGTCGAATGTACGGGTTCCACGGAGGGTCCAGCGATGCCCACGGGGTGTACTCTGCCCTAACCTGCTGAGCATGATGCCCCGTGAGCGTAAAAGGTGCGGTCCCCCGTTAGGTAGTCATCTGCGACGGGTCGCATGCGACACGCGGGCAGGCTCGCGACAGGACGCCGCCGCAAGGCTTGCACGACTTCCTCTTGCGACGAGCACTGAGGCGGGATACCTCCCCGAGACGGAGGTCGTCTGATGACCGGTGACCAGGTGCGCGTGGGCGATTGCATGCACGCGGGCGTCGTGAGTTGCGCGGCCGACGCGCCACTCGCTGAGATAGCGCGGATCATGGGAGACCACCGAGTGCACGTCGTCGCCGTCGGCGACCTCGGCCATGGTCGCCCGTATGGCACTTGGCGTCTGGTGTCCCACATGGACGTCGTGGCCGCAATCGCGACCGGCCAGGATGTGCTGGCCCATGAGGTGGCCGCTACCGAGGCGAACACGATCTCTGCTGGCGACCCCCTCGAGCGGGCTGCGCAGATGATGACCGAGCATGCTGTTTCGCATCTGGTCGTCGTTGATCCGTCCGGCGGTTACCCGGTCGGGATCATCTCGACGCTCGACGTGGCCTCAGCGTTCGGTGGCGGCCAACGCTGGGGATCCAATAAGAAAGCCGTCTGAGAGGTCCACGCTCCAACAGGCCTGGACGCCAGGCGCGGAGCGCCGCAACCGGGTGGCCTAGAGGCGACACGCTGGTGGGCGGTCGATCACTCGCTCGAGTGTTCCGCGGAACACTCGCGGTCTAGTACAACGGACCGCGTCTACATCTCAGGCAGCGGCGTTCTCATCAGGCCAGAGCCCGGTACGGACGCGCTGATAGAGCGTGTCCGGTGCGAGGTCAGCGCCGCCGGGCCAAACGATCGTCCCGCTCTCGCCCGAGCTCGGTGCCAGTTCTCGAGGAGTTCGTCCCGATGCAGCTCGGCCCAGGCCAGCACGAGCCGCAGTTGCCGGACGTCAAGGTTGCTTTCGATTACCTCGACCTGGTCGATCCTGACCTTCGCCTGCCCGTCGGCGTGACGCGCGTGAAAGTGCGGATGCCCGTGATCGTCGAAGTACATTGTGATCACGATGCCGAAGAAACGACAGATCGTCCGCACGATGCCAGATGCTGCCGCACCGGCCCGTCGACTCTTGCCGTCTCAGTCCTCCCGCCGGCGAGGGCGACCTAGCTCCCACCAGTCCGTCTCTGACTCTCCCTCCTCGCGCTCCCACTCAATCGTCCTCGCCGCGCGCTCCCAGGCGCCTCCACCGGTGTCGCAGAACGACCACAGCTTCTGGGCAGCGCGCTTGTAGTGGTGAATCAGTTCGTCCAGGTCGAACGGGTCGATCTCGCCAGCGTCCATCTTCGCGAAACCATCCCGGACGCGGTCGAGTAGAACACGCAACTGCTGCTCGTGATACGTCCCGCCGGTACTTCATGTACCAGGCCGGCCCACGAGCTCGCTCGACCCGAAACCCGTGGCCCGTCGGAGGTCTGAAAGTCCCGGTCATGAGCGCAGATCGCACGCTGATCTCGGGACATGTTGGGGACATATTTCAAAACCGCGCTCGTCCCCGAGAACGAGAAAACCCCGCTGTGCGGGGCTTATCGAGTGGGCCGTGGAGGAATCGAACCTCCAACCTTGGGATTAAGAGTCCCCTGCTCTGCCAATTGAGCTAACGGCCCTTGGCGGCGATGTTACCCGCCGCACCCCGCTCGGGGAGATCAGCATTGCTGTGCGACCGTGGGCTGAGTCTTGGCCTGGTTGAGCTGGTTCTTGAGGAGGGTCTGCTGGGCTTTGGGGACGAGGCTGAGGGCCTTGGCCTCGGCCAGGTCGCCCTTGCGGGTCTGGCCGGCGGCGTAGGCGGACACCGCGAGGCATTCGAAGCCCTTGACCGCGGTCGGAGCGGCGAGCGTCTCGATGTCCCAGGCGCTCGCCTCGCCGGCGTAGTTCTGCTGACCGGCATAGGCGCGGGCGGCGAGGACGGCGAGGTTGGGATCGGGGTTCTTGGTGAGGCTCAGGTAGCGGTGCCAATCCTGCGTGGCCAGGCTCAGCTCCTTGAGGCCGGAGGCGGTGAACTGACCGGTGGAGGAGTTGAAATCGGCGCCCTGGCCGGCGGCGGTCCAGCGCGCCTGGAGCAGGTTCGACCACGCCGCAGCGCTGTTGGGGTTGAGCTGCGCCTGCTTGATGGCCTGCTGCTCCGCCTGGCTGACCACCGCCTTCTGCCCGGAGCTGGATCCGCCACCGCCGAACGCGTTGAGCAGGCCGCCGAGGCCGTTGCCGGCGCCGACGCCAAAGAGAACGAGGCCGCCGCCGAGCAGGATGGCGAGAAACAGGTAGACGCCCTGGACGGTCCGGCGCCGACCGCGGCTGCGGAGGTCGAACAGCATGGTCTAGGTGGGGTCGAGTCCGTCGCCGAACGAGTTCGCGGCCTCACGGGCGGCCCGGGCCGCGGCGCGGCGATCGGCGATCTTTAGCAACACGATGCTGACGAGGAAGAGGATTACAAGCGGCGCCGTCTCCAGTCCGGTCGTGACTGGATCGGCCCCCGGCATCGCCGCGGCGACCACGGCGATGATGACCGTAGCGTAGCGCCAGTGTCGGGTCAGAGTGCTTCCGTTGATCACGCCGACCCGGTGAAGCCCGAGCATCCCGAGCGGCAGCTGGAAGGCGAGGCCGACCGCGAGCATCGTGAGGATCTCGAACGAGTAATACGACTTCGCCTGCACGAGGACCTGGAACTGATCGGCGTTGTAACCCTGGAGGAAGTGGACGGCAGGCGGCAGCACGACGATGTACGTAAACACCACGCCGGCTAGGAACAGCAGCGGCGCCGCAGCCATCACAGGGAAGGCCGCGCGGCGCTCGTTTTTGTCGAGAGCAGGAATCACAAAGGCATAGCCCTCGTAGATAAGAATCGGTAAAGAGAACAGCAGCGCGAAGTACGCAGCGACCGTCAGCGTGGTCGTGAACGACTCGCCGACGCCAAGCGTTACGGGCTTCTCCTGGGTCGACAGGCTCTTCGGAAGGGTCTTGGCGGCCTGGCTGAACGCGGTGGCTTCCTGGAGGTACGCCCGCCGTGCCTGAGCCGAGGTGCCGGGGGCGTTGGCGAGCTCCGTGGCCGCCGCGGCCTGCTTGGTGAACAGCTGCTCGAACTGGACCGACTCTGACGGCACCGACGAGAGCCCGTTGTGAACGGCGGCCTTCGAGTTGTCAGGCAGCGCTCGGTTGAGCACGGTCAGCAGGTGGTTGTTCTGCCAGAAGCACAGGCCGAACGCGACCGCCAGCACCGCCAGGCACACAAACAGCCGCGAGCGAAGCTCGTCGAGGTGGTCGACGATGCTCAGCCTGTCGTCATGCCCAATGGGCCGAACTCGCGCCACGACCGAGACCTCGCGGGCACGCGGCCGCTAGGAGCGGCTCTGGGGCCCGACCTCGGCCGACTCGCGGTCGGCGGGAGGTGCGCTGGCCGCGGCCTCTGGCGGCGGGGCGGCGCTCGCGGCCGTGATCTCGGGCTTCGAGGCCTGCTCCTCGTCCTTGTTCTCCCCCGTGATCGACTCCTTGAACTCGCGCAGCCCGGTCCCTAACTGCTTACCCAGGCCGGGCAGCCGCTTGGGGCCGAAGATCAACAGGACGATCACCAGTACGACGATCAGATCGGTGGTGGGATTACGGAACATTCGGTGGTCCTCCGGATGGGGATTTGAAGGTTACCCGGTCTCCTACGACCGCGAAAACGGGTCGCTCGGCCAGTACTGCAGATGCGTCTCAAGTTGCCCACCGCCTGGGCCGATTAAGGGCACGGAGACGCCAAATGAACCAGCAGCCAGAACAGCCTTCAGTCCGACGCATTGTGCTCCCCAGCGGGCGCAGCATCGAGGTGGTCCGGTGGGGCGACCAGAACCACGCCACCCGCGGGCTTCACGTGTGCCCCGACTGCTCCTCGGAGCTGGTCCAGCCGATCGACTGGTCCGAGGCCCCGGACGAGTGCTGGACCCTCGCGCTGAACTGCCCGAACTGCGACTGGTACACCGAGGGCCTGTACACGCAGGACCAGGTGCGCGAGCTCGAGGACCGGCTCGACGAGGGCCTCGCGGACATGCTCCGCGACCTCCAGCGGCTGACGCAGGCGAACATGGCCGATCAGATCGATCGGTTCATCAACGCCCTGAACGCCGACCAGATCCTCCCCGAAGACTTTTGACCCTTAGGTAGGACTGGGGGAACGCGATTACGCCCGCGCGGCATGGATGCGGGGAATTCGTCCCCGGCACGTGCGCGGAATTTAGGCATGAGCCGAATTCCCTTCGCGGAACCGCCCCCATGGATGCCGCCGCAGGCGGCCCAGAATCAGGCGTAACGCTCGACGACGACGTCGGCCACCAGCTCGAGCGCGGCCCGCTGGCGCGCCGGCAAGACCGGCAGCTCGTCCTTGGCCTCGCTCACAAGCTGGCGCGCGCGAGACCGCGCATCATCCAGAGCGCCGGTCGCGGCGATCCGCTCGCACGCGGCGGCCGCGTCGGCGGGCGTGCGCACGGTCCGCGGGTCGAGCGCGGCGAGCTCGGCGTCCCGGCTGCGGGCCAGGATCAGCGGCAGCGTGACGGTGCCGTCGAGCAGATCGGCCCCGCGCGGTTTGCCGGTGCGCTCGGGGGGCCCCGACACGTCGAGGACGTCGTCGAGGATCTGGAAGGCGAGCCCGATCCGCTCGCCGAACGCCCCGAGCGTCGCCGGGTCGGCGTGGGCCTCGAGCGCGCCGAGCCCGCAGGCGGCGCGGAACAGCACGCCGGTCTTCAGCCGGCAGCGCATCAGGTAGCGGTCGATGGTCACCTCCGCGCTCCAGGCATCGGCCCGCTGCGCGAGCTCGCCGAGAGCCAGCTCACGGCTTGCGCGGGTGAGGATCCGGACCGCGTCGGCGGACCCGCCGGCGGCGAGCTCGGCGAACGCGCGCGAGAACAGCAGGTCGCCGGTGGCGATCGCCAGCCCGCGTCCCCCGGTGGCGACCACGGTCGGGCGGCCGCGGCGGAGCGCCGAGCCGTCGAGCACATCGTCGTGAACGAGCGTCGCGCCGTGGACGAGCTCGACCGCGACCGCGGCGCGGACGAGGCCGTCGGTCTCGGGCGGCGGCGCGCCGGCGGCAATGCACACGAGCAGCGGGCGCAGGCGCTTCCCACCGGCAGAGATCGTGTCACCGGCGTACCGCGCGAGCACGGGCCCATGACCGACCGCGAGCTCGGCCATCCGGCGCTCGACGCGATCCATGATCCGCGTGAGCTCCTGACCCCCGGCATCGACGACGGCCTGTGCGCCCAGGCTCATCAGGTTGGGACCGTCCCCACGTGTAAGGCGATGATCCCTCCTGCGGTGAGCACGTAACGGATCTCGCGCAACCCGGCGTCCCACATGCGCGCGGCGAGCTCCTCCGGCCCTGGGAAGCGCTTGACCGAGCTCGGCAGATAGCTGTAGGCCTGCGAGTCGACGACGCGGCCGAGCGCCGGGATCGCGTGGTCAAACCACAGGTCGAAGAAGGTCGACAGCGGCGGGCGCCGCGGGATCGTGATCTCGAGCACAACCACCCGGCCGCCGGGCCGAACGACCCGTGCCATCTCCGAGAGACCGCGCTGGAGGTCCGAGAAGTTGCGGGCGCCGAAGCCGACGGTGGCGGCGTCGAACTCGCCGTCGGCGTAGTCCAGCGCGAGCGCATTGCCGGATTCGAATCGCACGAGCGCGCCCGCCTTCGCGCGGGCGAGCTCGAGCATCCGCTCGGAGAAGTCCATCCCGACCACCTCGCCGCCTGGCGCGACGCGCGTGGCTAGTTCGAGGGCCAGGTCACCGGTGCCTGTGGCGACGTCGAGTGCGCGGTCGCCCGGCGAGAGTCCCGCGAGGTCGGCCGCGCGCCGGCGCCACTCGTGATGCAGACCGGCCGTCATGACGGAGTTCATCCGGTCATACAGACCGGCGATCCGGTCGAACATGGCCCGAACCTGTGGTTCGTCTAGCGCCCCGGGCGCAGCGGTCGCCATGATCCCGATGGCGCTCTACTGCAGGTTCGACAGGAAGTAGACGAGGTTGTTGAACTTCTCCGTCGGCAGGTTCTTGAACGACGGCATCGGCGGGGTCGGATTGCGTAGCGTCGACGCGATCTGAGCCTCCGGAACCGTGTTGGCGATCTGGGTCAAAACCGGTCCTGGTCCGTTGTTGCCGTTGTCGCCGATCGTGTGGCAGGCCAGGCAGCCCGACTCGCCCACCACCTCCGCCCCCGCCTTGAATTGCGCTAGTTGCGCCGACGTCAATCCAGGCGGGATCTTCAGGGCGTTCAGGTCGACGTTGTTTGGCGAGCCGGTGTTCGCACCGCTGTAGGTCAGGTAGGCCATCGCCGCGATCGTCGCGATCCCGGCGGCCAGGGCGACCGGCCGTCGCTCGATCCGCCGCTCCGGGCCGCGGTCGTAGAACGGCAGCAGGAACAGCAGGATCATGCAGATCGTGGGCACGCCGATCGTTGCCATCGGCGTGAACTTCGGGACGTTGCGCATGACGCGCAGGACCTCGAACAGGAAGAAGAAGTACCAGTCGGGTCGTGGGACGTACGTGGTGGTGGTCGGGTCGGCCTTGGGGCCGAGCTCGGCGCCGAACATCAACGCCAGGAAGATGATGACCGCCATCACGATGCACGCCATGACCGCATCGTGGGAGACCGAGTAGGGGAAGAACGGCTCGCCCTCGTTCTTCAGGACCGCGTATTCGCGGAGGTATGTCTCCTTCTCGGCCTGATTCATGCGCGCGATCCCGGTGAAGCCAGGAACGGGCGCGCACGTGTCCCGTCAGCCGCGCCGCTCACACTTCCGCCTCGTCTAGCGCGTGGTCTCCGTCGTGCTGCGGATCTGCCTTGATCCACGGAGGCGCGGAGATGCCGAGCTTGGTCACCAGGTACAGGTGGGCGCCGATCAGCGCCGCCATCAGGCCCGGGATGAGCAGCATGTGGATCGCGTAGAAACGCGACAGCGTCGTGGCGCCGAAGTCCGCGCCGCCGAGCAGGAAGTTCGACAGGAACGGCCCGATGAACGGTCCGCCGGCGTTGATGTTGATGCCGACGACCGACGCCCAGTACGCGCGCTGGTCGAACGGCAGGAGGTAGCCGGTGAAGCCCATCGCCAGCGTCAGGATCACCAACACGACGCCGATCACCCACGTCAGCTCGCGCGGGTACTTGTAGGCGCCATAGAAGAACACCCGCCCCATGTGCAGGAAGATCAGGATGATCATCACCGACGCGCCCCACTTGTGCATGGCGTGCACAAGTTGGCCGAGGAACACGTTGTCGTTGATGTTGCGGATCGACTCGTACGCGCCGCCCGAAACGTCTGGGCGGTAGTACATCGCGAGGAAGACGCCCGTGACGGCCTGGTTCAGGAACGCGAACAGCGTCGCCGACCCGAGTGTGTAGGGCCAGTTGACTCCGCGCGGAACCTTGCGCCACAGCAGCCAGCGGAGCCCCGGCGACATCGCGGTCCGCTCGTCCAGCCAGTCGACGACCGAGATCCCGGCATCGATCGGCGCCGGGTAGGTGTGGACCTCGCCGTTGGATTCGGCCGGCTTCTTCGGTTTGGGCTGGAGCGCCTTCGGGAGCGGCGGCGTGGGGATGCGCGGCATGTCGGCTAGTGCGGCGGCGGGCTGGCGGTGTCGAACTGGGCCGGATACAGGAACTGGCCGATGCCGTTGATCGGCTCACCCGGGAAGCGCGGCGAGAACCGCTGGAGCTCGTTGTTGACCGAGTACCGCGGCCCGATCTCGACGAGGCCGGTGGTCTCGTTCACCCGGTTGTAGAAGCGGTCCAGCGGCCGGACCGGAGGACCGCCGGCGACCATGCCGCGGAAGTCGTACACGCCGCCGTGGCACGGGCAGATGAACCGCTCGGCGGCCTGCACGTAGCGGACCGGGCAGCCCAGGTGCATGCACTTATCCGACAGGGTGATGAAGTGGTTGTACTGGTCCTCGGGCTCCGTGTCGATGTTCGGGTCGCGCTTGCGGACGTAGGCGATCGTGTTGCCGGCTTCGCCGATGCCCGGAGTGATGTTGATGACCTTCGTCACGTAATTGGCCTCGGTGAACTCCTCGGGCGTGCCGACCGGCTGCCAGGTCCAAACCTGGCGCTTGAAGATCGGCGCGAGCGCGAATCCGAGCGCGGGGAGGGTGAACGCGGCCGCGGCGACGAAGCCGGCTCCGTTGGCGACCAGATTCATCATCCCCCGGCGCGTGACGGTCTCGCCCTCGAATGCACCGGGGATGTTCCGGTCGAGCGTGTACTTCGACTTCTTTTCCCTGTGTCGATCGGGCACGGACGCTCCGCAAATCCTTACGGCGAATTTAGCTGCCGACAGCGTACCGCCATGACCGCGAAAAGGTCATCACCGAGGGGCGCGGTACGCGCGGGCCTAACAACCTCGATACGAACCTCACAAGCTGGCCGGCGGGGGCTCGCTACGAACCGCACAAGCTGCAGCGCGCAGGGCGTCGGCGGCGCCGGGATCGTGGACGCGGGCACTCGCCTTGGCCTCGGCGTGGGCGTCGCTCGGGCCCCAGCCGACCGAGATGGCGCCGGCCTCCCAGACCGCGCTTGCGAGCTCGCGGTCGGACACAGCGTGCGCCAGGGCAACCAGCGAGATCACGTCGGCGAGCTCGGCCACGGCGTCGAGGTCGCCGAGCATGGCCAGGCGCGAGAGTCCGAGCGCGTACAGCTGATCGCCGAGAAGGAGCGCCAGATCGGCGTCCGGCGTATGCACGACCAGCGGCTCGTCGTAATGGAGCCGGTAGCCCTCGAGGATCATCTCGAGCAGCAGCTCGTATTCGCGCTCGCGTCCTCGGGCACGCGGTCCGGTGGCCGCGACCTGCGCTGGACCGGGGCGGTCGAGCGGCGTGTGGCGGGCGGCCGGCGTGGGGTCGCTCAGCACCTCGGCGACGGTTCCGCCCTGTTCGTGGAGCGCGTCGCGCAGGGCCTGGGCGCCGTCGCGGGCCGTCCTCGCCCGGGGATCGCTCATCGGCCGGGGGTCGCTCATCGGTCGGCGATCTCCGCGAACGCCTCTGCCGCGGCGTCGACCGTGCCCTGGATGTCGGTCTCAGTGTGCGCAAGCGACGGGAACCACGCCTCGAATTGGGAGGCCGGCGGGTATACGCCGCGGGCGAGCAGCCCTCGGCACCAGGCACCGTACGCGTCGGTGTCGCAGGCGGCGGCGGTTGCGTAGTTGTGCACGGGGCGGTCTCCGAAGAACACCGTCAGGAGGCCGGGGACGCACTGGACCTGAACGGGGCGGTTCGCGGCGGCCGCGGCGTCGCGCAGGCCCCGCGCGAGTTTTTCGGTGGTCACGGCTAGCTGCGCGTAGGCGACGTCGTCCAGCTTGCGCAGGGTGGCAAGCGCGGCCGCGGTGGCGAGCGGGTTGCCCGAGAGCGTCCCGGCCTGGTAGACGTCGCCGGCCGGCGCGATCCGCTCCATCAACTCGCGGCGTCCGCCGTAGGCCGCCGCGGGCAGCCCGCCGCCCATGATCTTTCCCATGATCGTCAGGTCTGGAAGCACCCCGTAGCGGTCCTGGGCGCCGCCGCGGGCGACGCGGAAGCCGGTGATCACCTCGTCGAAGATCAGAAGCGCGCCGCCCTCGTCGGCCGCGTAGCGGAGCATCTCGAGGAACCCGTGGCATGGCGGGACGACCCCCATGTTGGCGGGGACCGGCTCGACCAGGATCGCGGCCAGGTCGTCGTCGGCGGTCAGGTTCCAGGTCGTAGCAGCGTCGTTCCAGGGCGCGACCAGGGTCGCGGCGGCGGCCGCCTTGGTGACGCCCGGGCTCGCCGGGATGCCCTGGGTCGCGAGCCCCGACCCGGCGTCGGCGAGCAGGCCGTCGACGTGGCCGTGATAGGCGCCGGCGAACTTGAGAACCTTGTCCCGTCCGGTGACCGCGCGCGCGAGCCGGATCGCGCTCATTGTGGCCTCGGTCCCCGAGGAGGTCATGCGCATCATCTCGACCGACGGAATCCGGTCGACGACCTGTTGTGCGAGCTCGACCTCGGCTTCGGTCGGCGCACCGAACGTGGTTCCGGTAGCTGCCGCCGCGGTTACCGCCGCGACGATGCCGGGATCGGCGTGGCCGAGGATCAGCGGCCCCCACGAACCCACCCAGTCGATGTAGTCGTTGCCGTCGACGTCGGTGATCGTGGAACCGTTGCCCGACGCGATGAAGATCGGGTCACGGCCGATCGATCGCATCGCCCGCACGGGCGAGTTGACCCCACCGGGGAGGAGATCGCGGGCCCGCTCGTACAGCTGCGACGAGCGCGCGGTGTTCATCGTCGCGGCGGTCCCGGCGCCGGTCACACGCCCGCGTGCTCGCGTTCCCAGGCCCGGTAATCGTCGGTGAAGTAGAGCAGCCTGATCTTCTTGAACTCGGTCGACGAGTAGAGCGTCGAGCGCTCGTCGATGCCGGTCTGGGTGGCGATCGAGTCGAGGATCGCGTCGCACTCGTCCTTGGAGCGCCCGTGCGCCATCGTGAAGATCGAGTACGGCCAGTCCGCGTAGGTGGGACGCTGGTAGCAGTGCGAGATCCCGCGGAACGCGGCCATGCGCGGGCCGAGCTCCATGATCCGCTCGTCCGGGACCTTCCACACGCCCATCCCGTTCGCGCTGAACCCGGCCCGGCGGTGGAACAGGATCGCGGCGACCCGCCGGAGCAGCCGGCGCTCCTGCATCTGTTCCAGGTGGGTCAGGAGCTGGTCCTGGGGGATGTTTAGTTTGTCCGCCGCCGGCCCGTATGGCTCCGTGATCACGGGCAGGTCGCCCTGCGTAGCCCGGATCACCTCGATGTCGAACTCGTCGTACGGCTGCTTCTCGGTCTCGGCGGGAGGAGCCACCTCGACGGCCTTGGCCAGCGCTTCGGTGTCGCCCTCCATCTCGAGGTCCATCCGGATCTTGAACAGCTGGAGCGTCGGGAGCTGGCGTACCGACTCGGCGCCGGCCTCTTTCGCGAGGGCCTCGAGGGTGCCTTCCAGCCCGAGCGGCGAGTCGGGTTCGGTGGCGATCGTGAACCAGATGTTGAACTCGTGGTTGCGCAGGTAGTTGTGCGAGACCCCAGGGTGCGCGTTGATCACGTTGGCGGCGCGCCACGGGTTCTCGGGATCGACCTTGGCGGCGACGAGCATCGACGAGTAGCCGAGCGCGCGCGTGTCGAAGATCGGTGTGACCTGGCGGATGATCCGCTCGTCGAGCAGGTGGCTTACGCGGTCGAGCACCTCAGATTCCGTGATGCCCGCCTGTTGTGCCACGTGCTGGTAAGGCCGTGGCGCGATCGGGAAGCTGCCCTGCATGAGGTTCAGCAGGCGCTTGTCGAGATCGTCGAGCGGGGTCGCCGCGCCGTGCTTTCGGGAACGCAGCTTGGGACCGAAGCCGGATCCCGCCTGGCTCATTGAAGCCATCGCGCGGCCTCCTTCGCGTGGTAGGTGATGACGATGTCTGCCCCCGCGCGACGGATGCAGGTCAGAGTCTCGAGCACGGTGGCGCGCTCGTCGAGGTAGCCGGCGGCTGCGGCCGCCTTGACCATCGCGTACTCGCCGCTGACGTTGTAAGCGGCCAGCGGCATTTGCGTGTCGGCCTTGATGCGATGGATCAGATCGAGGTACGGGAGTGCCGGCTTGACCATCACGATGTCGGCCCCCTCCTCCACGTCGAGCTTGGCCTCGCGGACCGCCTCGTCGCCGTTGCCCGGGTCCATCTGGTACCCCCGGCGGTCGCCGAACGCCGGCGCCGAGTCGGCCGCCTCGCGAAACGGACCGTAAAAGGCGGAGGCAAACTTGGCGCTGTAGGCGAGGATCGGGGTGTCGGTGTGGCCGTCGTCGTCGAGGGCCTGGCGGATCGAGCCGACGCGGCCGTCCATCATGTCGCTCGGGGCGACGATGTCGGCGCCGGCTTTCGCCTGGGAGGTCGCGGTGCGTGCGAGAAGATCGAGCGTCGCGTCGTTGTCCACGGTCCCGTCCGTGCGCAGGACTCCGCAGTGGCCGTGGCTCGTGTACTCGCACAGACACAGGTCGGTAATGACGACGAGGTCGGGGTGCGCTTCCTTGATCGCGCGCGTCGCCAGTTGGACGATCCCCTCGTCATCCCACGCGCCCGAGCCCTCCTCGTCCTTGGCGGCGGGCAGCCCGAACAGCAGCACCGCCGGTATCCCGAGCGCCTTCGCCTCCGCGGCCTCGTCGACGGCGTGAGCGATCGACAGCCGGTCGATCCCGGGCATCGCCTCGATCGGCTCGCGGCGGTCGATCCCGTGGGCGACGAACATCGGGTAGACGAAGTCGGACGCGGTCAGGTTCGTCTCGCGAACCAGGCCGCGCAGCGCGCCCGTGGCGCGCAACCGGCGGAGGCGGGTCTGCGGGAACGGCATCACGGGTGAGGATACCCCCGGCTTCTGGACGGCCGGCGAGGCCGGCGGGATTCGCGCGACGAATCCGGCTAACTGCTCACTCGGCAGCCGGCGGAGCGCGACGGACCCGCTAACCGTGCCAGAGCCGGGTGAACGCGCATTCACATCGCGCGGAGGGGCCGAGTGAGCCGTTGCCCGTCCTGGATTCCGGTGTATCGGAAGTGCGTGCGAATGCCGCCTACGGGACGACGGCCCAGGAGTCGACGCGCCACTCCGTGACGAGGCCGTTCGCGACGTACGGGTCCGACTCCGGGAACGTCTCGGCCGCGGTCCGGTCCTTGAACACGATCGCGGCGCCGTGCGGCGGATCGCCGAGCGGTCCGGCCATGACGATCCGCCCGTCGTCCTTGCCGGCGCGGATCACGTTCAGGTGCGCGTCGCGATGCGGGACGCGCGCGTTGATGATGTCTTCGACGTAGTCGTAGAAGAGGATGTAGTGAGGATCTGGCATATCGCTAACACCCTAAGGCACCGCCGCGCTACGCTGCCATCGTGGCCGACATCCAGAAGCGTGGCAACTACACCCCGCGCCGTGCGCGCGAACGGCGCGCGTACCAGCTGGTCGTGACCGGCGGCATTGCCGGCGCGGTCGGCGTCGTCTCGCTGGTGCTGGCGGTCGTCGGCGCCATCGGCTACACGCTGCCGGTGGTCTCGATCATCGTCGCGGTGATCTGCGCAGTGATCTTCCGCGGGATGGTCGGCAAGCGCTAAGCGCGCTCCGCCGGCCGACTCTCGGTAGCTCGCAGCTCACGCGAACCCGAGGCGCGAACCTCACGCAAACCGGCGCATCGCCACCCGTGCCAACGCGCCGAACACGATCGTCAGCACCGCCAGGTGGACGAGCGGCCATCCGATCCCCGGAGCGGTGCCGCTGAACGCGTTGGCGACGGCTTGCAGCGCGGCCTTGAACGGGAATACGAACGAGATCGCGTTGAGGATCGACCTCAGCGTCCCCGAGACGGCGTCGCCCGGAATAAGCGCGACGAACGCGATCGGCAGCGACACCAGGAACGCCATCAGCGAGGCGACACTGACCTCGCGGGCGACGCCGCCGATCGCGACGCCGAGCGCCCCGAAGGCCAGGCCGCCGAGCACGAGCGTGACCACCCAAAGCGGGAATCGGCTCCACTCCAGATGCACGAACAACGACACGAACGCTGACATCAGAAGCGTAACTACGGCGGCGGCGAAGCCGGCCAGCGTGATCTTCTCGGAAAGCAGGCCGCTCGGCGAGATCAGGCCACGCACCAGCCGCGAGTACGCGTTCTCGGATCGCTCGAGCGCGAGTAGCGCCGCTGCGAGCAGCAACCCGACGAACATCAACGACACGATCACGGCGATCGCGACCGCGTAGGCGTCGGTCGGGGTCGTCTTGCCCGCCAGTTCGGTCGTGTTCACGGTCAGCGGGTTGCCGATCGAACTGAGCACCGGCGTGGCGAAACCGAGCCCGTCGATGGCCAGGGTGGCGAAGCTGACGACCTGCCTGAGCGCCGGGATCAGCGGCGAGTCCTTCGGCAGCGACCCGATCGTTCCCTGGACGATCGTGCGCGAGTTCTTCAGCCCGAGCAGCGGCACTTTCTGGCCGAGGAACGCGAGCGTTCCGCCGTTGAGGGTCTGCTGCAGGTCGCTGACCGCGACCCCCAGCACCTGCTTGGAGACGGCCTGCTCGACCTGAGCCACGCGAGAGCTGATCGCCTGGTCGGCGAACTGACGCTCGAGCGGATCCTTGGTGTTCAGGACCAGGTCGACGGTCGGGTTCCCCACCCCCTGCGTGATCAGGCTGTTGATCTGGGAGATGATGTTGGCGGGGATGATCAGCGCCGCGGCCGCCTGACCGCTGCGGACCTTGTCGATCGCCTCTGCGCGCGAGCTCACCTTGATCGCATCGATCGACTGGAACAGCTGGTTGGCGTACTTGGAGATGTTGATCTGCTGGTTGCCGAGGCTGACCCGGGTGTGGCCGGTCGGCACCTCGTCGAGCAGGGCGACCTTGGGCTTGCCCGGGGGGCTAGAGAGCGCGAACCCGATCATCAACGCGATCGCGATCGGGTAGACGACGAGCAGCGCGACGAGTAGCGGCGAGCGCTTCAGGATCTGCAGGTCCTTGATCAGCAACCAGCGCATGCGAGCCTCAGTGGCCGCGCTCTCGCAGGAAACGAACGAAGGCGGTCTCGAAGTCGCCACCGAGCGTGTCGCCCCCAGCGCCGGCGGCGGCGGACGCCGGACCGGCAACCGGTTCATTCACCGCGCGCTCGAGCTCGGCGGGCGTACCGCTGAACAGCAGCTCACCGTCCCCGAGCACCAACACCCTGCCGGCGTAGTGCTCGGCCTCGGCGACGTTGTGGGTCGAGAACACGATCGTCGTGCCGTGCCCGGCGAGCCCGCCGATGAACTCCCACAAGCGCTCGCGCTGGCGCGGGTCGAGCGAGGCCGACGGCTCGTCGAGCAGCAGTACGGGCGGCTCGCCCAGCAGGCCGATCGCGATGTTCACGCGCTGCTGGTTCCCGCCCGATAGGCGGCCGACCTCCTCGTCGGCGCGGTCCTCAAGCCCGGTCTGAGCGAGCATGACTGCGACCGCCTGCTCAGGGTCGACCAGCCGCTCGAGCCGCGCGAACAGGCGCAGGTTCTCGGCCACCGACAGCTTGGAGTAGAGCGCCGGCTCCTGGGGCACCCAGCCGAAGCGGGGACCGGGCGGGCGCGCGACTTCGCCTTCGGAGGGCTCCAGCGTGCCCGCAAGGATCGACAGCAGCGTGGTCTTGCCGGCGCCGTTGGGACCGATGATCGCGACGACCTCGCCGGGGAAGAGCTCGAAGTTGACCCGGTCCAGGGCGGTCCGCGCGCCGAAGCGCTTGGTCAGCCCCCGGGCGGCCACCGTGGCCGTGGGTTCGCCCGTTTGGATACCGCTGGACAACCTGGCTGAGGCTACCGAGGGGCGACGGGCGGCGAGGG
Organism: uncultured Solirubrobacterales bacterium; assembly: GCA_963822855.1. Lineage (GTDB taxonomy): Bacteria > Actinomycetota > Thermoleophilia > Solirubrobacterales > Solirubrobacteraceae > Palsa-465. The sequence goes on from CAWGJE010000019.1 coordinate 337,438, forward strand.
TCCACGGGCGGCCTAACCGTGGCCTAACCCGGCAGCTTCACGCGGGGCTCGAGCGAGGCTCCGCACGAGCGGCAGTACGCGTCGCGCGGGCCTGCCGGCGCGCCGCAGTCGGCACATCGCTCGAGGCCGGCGGTGGTCATGACGCCCGTGTCGAGCGCCCCCCAGGGCTCGAGTACGAGGTGCCGGCGGAGGTAGAGAACGGTCACCCGGAGCACGGTGGCGATCGGCAGTGCGAGCAGCGCGCCGGCGATGCCGTAGATCGTCCAGCCGATCAGCAGCCCGAGGATGATCAGGATCGGATTGATCCGCAGCGAGATCCGGAACACCTGAGGGGCGACGAAATGGCCCTCGAGTTGCTGCAGGGCGACGAACAGCAGGGTCACCCACACGGCGCTGATCGGGTGGACGAACAGCGCAACGAGTATGGCCGGGAGGGGACCGATGATCGGGCCGACGTATGGGATGAACTCCATCAGTCCATAGAAGCCGCCGAAGAACACCGCGTACCGCGCGCCGTCGGGAAAGATCCCGATCTCGCCGAAGATCCACAGGGCAATCGCGGCGCTCCCGCCCATGATCAGGCTGAACAGGAGCTGCCCGCGAACGTAGCCGTACACCGCGCGCTGGACCAGAAGCGGGAAGTCGTCATCAGGCGTCCCGTCGCCGGACGGCATGATCCTGCGGACGAGGTCGCCGATCTGATCCCCGTAGACCAGCAGGTAGATCGACAGGACGAACGTGAGCACGAGGTCGAAGGACGTCGTGATGATCTGGGTGAGCAGGTCGCGGGAGAACGACACGATGTCGCTCGAGCGCTTCTGGATCTGAGCCTCGAGCGTCTGCAACGCAGTCTGGCCCTGCCGCTGGATCTGCACCTTGATCCCGTGGCTGTTCAGCCATCGCTGGAGGCTCGCCAGGTCGCGGTTGGCCTGATGGATGAACTGCGGGACGTCGTTCGCGAGGTGGGTCACCTGCGTGGTGACCGGGTTGGACAGCGCCACGCCGATCCCGGCGAGTAGCGCGATCCCGCCCACGTAGACGAACAGGATCGCGAGCCCGCGTGGCACGCGATGCCGTACAAGCAGCCTGACCACCGGGTTCAGGATCAGGGCGACGATGCTGGCCCCAAGCAGGATCAGCAGGACGGTGCCGGTCGCGCGCGCGAGCGCCCACAGCCCAAGGACGGCCAGCGGGAGCACGACCAGCTGAACCCAACGCGGAACGACGACCGGTGCCGGCGGGACGGGCGCGCTCTCGAGGCGGTGGGGGTCGTCGGCCGGGTGGCGGTGGGGGTGGGGGTCGTCGGCCGGGTCGCCCGGGGTCTCGCCGGCCCGGTCCGGCACCTCGCCCAGGCTGCCCGCGCCAGTCGGCGCGCCGCCCTCGCCGGCGGTGGGCGGTGCGCCGCCCGGTCGCCTGGGGAACCTCCAACTCATGCAACTGGAAGTATGAGCACCAACAAGACGTGAGTGAACCCGTGAACATCCTGTTCGTCGGCGATGTGGTCGGCGGCATCGGCAAGCGCACGCTGCTGACGCTGCTGCCGACGCTGCGGGATCGCTACGCGCCCGACTTCATCGTGGTCAACGGCGAGAACGTGGCCGGTGGCGTCGGGATCACGCCCAAGATCGCTCGGGAGATGCTCGCCGCCGGCGTTGACGCGATCACGCTCGGCAACCACACCTACCGGCACAGGGAGGTCTACCCGTACCTCGACGAAGAGGAGCGGATCCTGCGGCCGGCCAACTTCCTGGCCAGCCAACCGGGCCACGGGTGGTGCGTGATCGCAGGCGAGCGCGCCCGGCTCGGCGTGATCTCGCTGTCTGGAAACCTGTTCATGCAGGCCGGGCGGCCGGCGTTCCCCGAGGTCGACGCGGCGCTCCACGCGCTCTCCGGAAAGGTCGATCACGTGCTCGTCGACATGCACGCCGAGGCCACAAGCGAGAAGGTGGCGATGGGCTGGCACCTCGACGGCCGCGTCACCGCGGTGGTGGGCACCCACACGCACGTGCCCACCGCCGATGCCCGCGTCCTGCCCGGCGGCACGGCCTACATCACCGACGTCGGCATGACCGGGCCGCGCGGTGGCGTCATCGGGGTCAAGCGCGATCAGGCCTTGACGTCGATGGTCACGCAGATGCCGACCCGGTTCGAGACCTCGTCCGAGGATCCGTGGTTGAACGGCGTCGTGATCCGAACGGCGGCTGAGCCCCGACGGGCCGAGTCGATCGAGCAGGTGTTGTTGCCGGCGCCGGGGGTTGTGTAAGGGCCCCGACTGGGGGTCGGTTCCTAGGCTTCGGCGCGGTCCGACCGCCAAACGCGCCCCGCCCTCAGGCGCCGGCAACCGCCAGCGGCGCCGGCGCGTCGGCACCGCGATCGAGCGCCGACGCCGCCACCGCCTGCTCGAGTTCCGTCGGGAAGCTGCCGAACAGCGCCACGACGACGAACGGGAAGAACCACACGATGTAGGAGTACAGCCAGTACCCGGCGCCCAGCTGGAGCGCGATCAGGATCGCCGCCCCCAGCGCGGCCACCTCGACCACGCCGCGCCGGCGGGGGACGAACATCACCGCGAGCGCGAACGCCACGGTGGCGCCCTGGACCAGGTGCTGCTCGAGACCGAGGCCGCCCCACAGACCCCAGATCGAGAACGGAGATGTGCGGCCGGCCTGGTAGGCGACCGTGTCGTGCCAGAACGCGTGCCAGTTGTTGTCGAGTATCACCGGCAGCATCGCGATCACGACCGTCAGCCCGAACGCCAACACGAACCGCACGATCTGCCGCCGACTGGGCGCTGGGTCCACCCCCCGCAGTAGCAGCGGCGCGAGCGCGAGCGGCGCGAACTTGGTCAAGCCGGCGAGCGCGCCCACGACCCCGCGGGCCGGCGCGGACGTGACCACCAGCAACGCGACCACGAGCAGCAGCGACACCAGCGCGTCGTTTGTATTCGACGACAGCGTCCACAGCGTGAACGGATACGCCGCCCACGCGTACGCCAGCACCACCCCCAACGTCGGGCCCCGGACCCGGCGACCGAGCCAGTACAGCCCGAGCAGCGTCAGCAGGTCGAACACGATCGCCGCCGCGTGCGCCGCCGGCAGGTCGTCCCACGTGCCGCTCCACCCGAAGATCAGCCGGAAGGGCACGTACGCGTAGTACGCGACCGTCCCGTAGGTGTCGCCGCTGGCGTTGTCCTTCGGCCAGTTGCCGTACAGCGGCTTGTCGTGGATCAGCTTGTCGGCGCCGATCACGCCGGCGTAGCCGACGTCGATCACGTTCGAGTTGACGACGTTCAGGCCGACTCGGAAGCCGACCAGGAAGATCACGCCGACCGCGAGCCACGACATCGGCACGAACACGCGCAGCGGCCGCCTTGGCCGGCCGCGGCCGAACCCGAGCAGCACCATGCGCACGAGCAGGTACAGCATGAACGGGTAGATCCCCGGCGTCGACAGCCCGATCTTCGCGTTGTTGAACAGCGCGAGCGAAATCGACAGCCCCAGCAGTGCCAGCAGGTCGACGTGCAGAAGCGACCAGGCGCGACGTTCGCGCCGGCCGTCCTCGAGCCGCTTACGCCGCCACGGGAGGAACGGCGCGATGAACAGGAAGCACAGCGGGACCCACGCGTACCAGGCGTTGACCCGTCGCCCGAAGGCCCCGGCGTAGCCACGCGCCATCGTCCAGGCCACCTGGAAACCGGTCCACACTTGGGTCACGCTCCCGGTGGCGTCGTCGATATACACCTGCGCCAGTTCGACCTGCTTGGGGCCCGACGAGAACCAGCTGACCTGCCACTGGCCGGGGCCCTTGGTGTACTCGTACGGCACGGCGTCGGGATGTCGGCGCAGCTCGGCCTTGATCGTCAGCGTCGCCGCGGCGATCCGCTCGACCTGGGCAGCGGTCAGTCGATACCCCTTGGGGGGCACGTTCTGGTCACTGACGAGCACCGGCGTGTTCGGATCGGTTGCCGTCGCTGTCACGGTCTTCGTGACGGTGACGGCGGAGCCGGCTGCGGCCGACGCGGTCGCGGGGACCGCGAACACGGCGAGAACCGCCGCGATCAGAGAAGCCAGAAGGAGCGCCGCGAGCTTCGGGCGCAGCGCATCTAGGCCTTGAAGCTCCAAAGCTTCTGCCCGATGAACGACAGCGGCGTGCCCGCGGCGATCGCGATCGCCTGGGCGGCCACCTTCATCATGCCGGCGTCCACCAACAGGACCAGCACCACGTACGTGAAGCCGAACGCCACCAGCGAGACGGCGAAGAAGCGGGCCGCCTGCCTGACCGGATGTTCCTGCTTGGCGGAGAACGTCCAGTGCCGGTTCAGCCAGAAGTTGTTGAGCACCGATACGGCCCAGGAGATCACCGCTGACAGGTGGTAGTCGATCCCGATCAGGTGCACGCACGCAGCGAATACCGCCAGGTTAACGACATATCCGCTCACTCCCACGGCGCCGAAACGGCCAAGCTGCAGCCAGTTGTGGGGATGGCGGATTCCAGCGCGCACCCGCAGCAGCGGGTGGCTGACGCCCTGCCGGGCGCGGGCGCGGCTGGGCAGCTCGACGGTGGTGGTCAGCTCGTCAGGCATTCGCGGAAATGTATCGGCGTCTTGTCGATGGAGCGTAAGAGATTTCCCAGCACTAATCGGCGCCTAACCCGGACTTGCCCCGCGCCCGCGGCCTCCTCCTAGCCGCGAGGCGCCGGCGCTAACCCCGAAATGCTCGCGAACCATCGGAGCGACGTCGCGCAGCGACCACCGTTCTCGGGCGGAGGAGGAGGCCGGTCCGGTCCCGCACCAGAGGAGCGCGCCGAGCGAATCGGACCGGTGCAGCGACCCGTGGCTGCCGCCGCCGACGTGGTCGGCTCCGCCCCAGTCGACGAACTCGTAGCCGGGCGAGGCCGAAAGCAGGACATCGCCGGCTGTCGGGCACTTGAGCGCTGACCAGATGCGGGCCAACGCGTCCGGATATTCGCTGCACAGGAAGCGCCCATCCTGGACCTCGCCGAGTAAGGCAGACAGGTCGCCCTCGATGTTCCAGCCGCCGCCGCGGTCGTCAAAAGCCTGATCTCCCGGGGCAAAGCGGAGCTCGCCTCGGCGGCTGCGCACGACGGCCTCAGCGCGATCCGGACCCGCCAACCACAAAACCAGATCCACGCCCTCGACGTCCTTGACCGCGTCAACCGACCGGGCCACCAGCTCGTCACGCCGGTCGAGATCGAGCGCGTAGACCATCGCGGCGCGCTGGGCAGGACTCAAGGCCACCTCCGCGCCCGCCGACCGGGCGGCGCTGCGCGTCGCCACGTCGAACTCCTCAAACGCGCGGTCCAGCCGGATCCGCTCCTCGACCGCCGCCTGGGAATGGTCGGAGGTGACGATCACCGCGTGCTCGTCGAGGAACGCATCGGGGCCGCCGGCAGCGTGCATCAGGCGCTCGAGCTGCCGGTCGGCCGCCGCGATCGAGGTCACCTGGGCGTGCGGCCCGTTCTTGTGCGACCAGGCGTCGTTGTCGGGGAGCGAGAACAACATGAAGTCGAACAGGTCGTTCTCGACCAGGTATGCCCCGACGCAACCCGTGTGCTGGTCGCGGATGCCCGGCATCCCGAGCTGGCCCCGGCATCCGGTCTTCCGGCTCGCGTACAGGTCGGCGTAGAACAGCTCCCGCGGCCCGAGGATCGTCCTACGGAACAGGGTCGAGGTGACGATCCGGGCGAGCGCCGTCTCGTTGGACACCTCGTGCTCGTACCGGCCACGGTAGATCAGGTAGGTCGTGCCCGCGGTGCGAACGTCGACATCGTCCAGCGACTCGTACACGGTCTCAACCTCGGGCGAGAGGTGCTCGGCGTTCATCCGGTACACGGTGTCGGTGAGCGAGCGCAGAACGCCGAACTGGCGCGACGCGCTGAAGCTCGACCCGTATTCGACGTAGCGCCCCTCCTCCCGGTGGTACCAGTTCATGCTCGGGATCCAGTGGCCGTCGGGCCCGGCGCCGGTCGTGATCGTGGCCGCGCAGACGGGCGTCACGGAGGGGAATGCGGCCACGCAGTCGTCGACGTAGCAGCCGTCGCGGCGGATCCGGGCCAGCGCCGGCGCCCGGCCGTTGGCGAGTGCCCGGTCGAGCATCGACGGCTTGAGCGCGTCGATCACGACCAGCACGAGCTTCTTGGCCTGAGTCACTTAACAATCGTCCCCGGCAAGGGACTCCTCAACGCAGGATTCGCAGTCCGGCGTACTTCTGTTCCGAGCGCCGGCGGCCCGCGATCAGCAGCCACAGCAGGAACACGAACCCGACCAGCCCCACCGGCGGCGCGACGACCGATAGCGCCGCGAGCAGGACTCCGAAACCCTCCGCGTACAGCGGCACCGCGGCCGAAGCCGCCGGATCGAGCCGGGCCCGAACCCTGAGCAGCAGCGGGCGGGTGGCAAGGATCCCGATGACCGCGCACACGACCCCTGCGATCAACCCGGGCCAGTCGGTGTAGTGGTTGTGGTCCAGCGCGCCCGCGAACCACAACGCGCCGATCGCGGCGCTGATCGCCCCGAGCACGACCGTAAGCGCCTCTGACTCGATCCGCCGGCGCTCGATCAGCGCGAGCACGATCGCGCCAACGGCCATGCCAAGCAGGAACAATGCGCTCTGCAGGAAAAAGAAGTCGGTGCCGTTGAAGTGGATCTCGACGTCGCCCGCGGCGAGCCCGCCGGCGACGAGCGCGGGAAGGAACGGACGGACGCCGACCGCGCTGGCGACACCCATGCCCGTGCAGATGTCAAAGAAGAGATGCACCGTGGTGTACCGTGACCGACCGTGACGATAGAGGACAGGGCAGTGTGAGCGGGGCCGGCGGACCCCAATCTCGCCGCCCGCGATCAACCGCGAGGGACATCGAGCGCTACAGCGCGCTGTTCGCGGAGCGGACCAAGGTAATGAAGTCCTCGGCGATGCGCGATCTGATGGCGCTGACCGAGCGCGACGACGTGATCTCGCTCGCCGGCGGCCTGCCCGACACATCGACGTTCCCGGCCGACTCGTACGCCTCGCTGATGAGCACAGTCGCGGCCAGTTCTTGCGCGCGGGCGCTCCAGTACGGACCGACCGAGGGCCTCGCTGTGGTCAAGCGCTGCATCGTCGAGGTGATGCGGGCCGAGGCCATGGAGGTCGACGAGGACGAGTTGCTCGTGACCACCGGCGGCCAGCAGGTGATCGACCTCGTGTGCAAGACGCTGCTCGATCCTGGCGACGTCGTCGTGTGCGAGGCGCCCACCTACCCGGGGGCGGTCCCGACGTTCTGCGCGTACCAGGCCAGCGTCGTCCAGGTCACGATGGATCGCGACGGGATGCGGACAGACGAGCTCGAGGCGACGCTCGACCAGCTCGAGCGCTCGGGCCAGCGCCCGAAGTTCATCTACACGGTCCCGAACTTCCACAACCCGGCCGGCGTGACGCTGTCGCTCGAGCGCCGCCACGAGCTCGTCCGGATCGCGTCAGAACGCGAGCTGCTCGTGCTCGAGGACAACCCCTACGGCCTGCTCCGCTACGAAGGCATGCCGCTGCCGACGCTCCGCTCGCTCGACGAGGAATTCATCATCTACGCGAGCACGTTCTCGAAGATCCTGTCGCCCGGCGTCCGGCTCGGCTGGACCGCGGCGCCGGCGCCGGTGCTGGCGAAGATGACCCTCGGTAAGCAGTCGTCCGATCTGTGCTCGTCGTCGATCTCCCAATACTTCGTCTCGGCGTACTTCGATTCCGGCCCCTGGGAGGACTACGTCCGCTCGCTGATCGACATCTATCGGCGCCGGCGCGACGTGATGCTCGACGCGCTCGCCGAGCACTTCCCCCGCGAGGCCGAGTGGACCCACCCGCAGGGCGGGCTGTTCGTCTGGGCGACTCTGCCGGACTACATCGACACCACCGACCTGCTAGCGCGCGCGCTCGAGGAGCACGTCGCGTTCGTGCCCGGTCGCGCCGCGTACGTCGACGGCCGCGGCGGCTCGTCGATGCGGCTGAATTTCTCAGGCGTCGGGGTGGACGACATCCGCGAAGGGCTGAAGCGGCTCGGCGAGATCGTGCGTGAGCAGGTCGAGCTGTACGGAACGCTCACCGGCACGGCGTCCGCGAGGTCCGCGTTACGCCGTGACCCGGCGCCCGCTCCTCCCGCCGAGCCGGCCCCCGTGCTGCAACTGCGACGCAAACGGGCCTGACATGACTCGCATCGCGGTGCTCAAGGGCGGCCGCTCGCTCGAGCGTCAGGTGTCGCTGAAGTCCGGGGCGAGAGTGGAGGACGCGCTCGAGCACCTAGGCCACGAGGTGTTCCCGATCGACGTCGGGGCGGACCTGGTCGAGCGGCTGACCGCCAACCGGCCCGATCTGGCGTTCGTCGCGCTCCACGGTCGCGACGGCGAGGACGGCACCGTGCAGGAACTGCTCGAGGTGATGGGGATCCCGCACACGGGCTCGGGCGTGTCGGCCTGCATCCGCGCCGCCGACAAGGTGCTCGCCAAGCACGCGATGCGCGACGCCGCGATTCCGACCCCCGACTTCTACGCGTTCAGCGAGACCGCGTTCCGGGAGCTCGGGGCCGCACAGGCGCTGCCGGCGATCGAGGAGCGGCTCCAGTTCCCGATCGTGGTCAAGCCGGCGGGCCAGGGGTCGGCGCTCGGGATCAAGTTCGCCCGGACCCCGTCCGACGTACCGGGGGCGCTGATCGCGGCGTTCTCGTATGACCGCAAGGTGCTGCTCGAGCGATACGTCGCCGGACGCGACCTCGCGGTGTCGATCATCGACGAGCCCGGCGGGCCGCGGGCCTTGCCGATCGTCGAGGCGGTGCCCCAGCACGAGGACTTCTACGACTTCGAGTCCCGCTACGAGATCGGGCGGACGCGGTTCGTGTGCCCGGCGGCGCTCGACGAGGTTTTGCAGGAACGGGCGAGCGCGATCGCCCTCGAGGTGTACGCGCTGCTCGGCCTGTCGGGGTTCGCGCGCGTCGACCTGATGCTCGAGTCCGGTAGCGACGAGCTTTACGTGCTCGAGGCCGACTCGATTCCGGGGCTGACCGAGACGAGTCTCTTGCCCCAGGCGGCCGACGCGGCCGGGATCGGGTTCGACGAGCTGATCGGGCGGATCGTCGAGGCCGCGCAGACGCCCACCGTACGGGTGAGCGGCTAACCGCATCCGGCTCTGGACCTCGCATCCGGCCAGCCCCGTTACTCCCCCGCGAAATCCTCCGGCGTCACGTGGTCGAGGAAGTCCTTGAACTTCTCGACGACTTCTTCGGTGTCCTCGACCTCGTGCTCGAACTCGATCGCCGACTCGGCGATGACCTCGTCGGCGGCGTAGATCGGGGCGCCGGCGCGGACGGCCAACGCCAGAGCGTCCGAAGGACGCGAGTCGATCTCGAGCTCGCGGCCGTTGACGCGCAGGCTGATCGACGCGTAGAAGGTGTTCTCCCGCAGCTCGGTGACCGCCACCCGGGTGCACTCGACGTCGAGCTCCCCGAGGACGTCCGACAGCAGGTCGTGGGTCATGGGGCGCGGCGTCGACGCTCCCTGGAGCTTCATCAGGATCGCGGCTGCCTCGGGGTGGCCGATCCAGATCGGCAGGAACTTGTTGTTCTCGACGGTCTTCAACAGCACGATCGGCTGCTTGCCAACCATGTCGAAGCTAACGCCGTAGATGACCATCTCCTGCACGTACAGCTCCTAGATCGCTGGGGTGTGGCAAGTATAGGCCGCTGTCCGGGGTTGCCCAGAACGCCGACCGGACGCCGGATTCAGCCGATCGCGGGCGGGAGGGCACCCTCTTCTTCGAGGGCGCGACGGGCCGCCGCCAGGGCCGAGTTCGCGGCCGGCACCCCCGCGTACACGGCGGTGTGGATGAACACCTCGTTGATCTCCTCGACGGTCAACCCGTTGCGCAGGGCCGCGCGCACATGCATGCCGATCTCGTTCTCGGCGCGCATCGAGATCAGGGCCGCCAGCGTGATCGCGCTCCGCGTGCGGCGGTCAAGGCCGGGGCGTGACCAGACCCCGCCCCAGGCGTAGCGTGTTATGAACTCCTGCCACGGGGCGCCGAAGCTACCCGCGGTGGCGGCAGCACGATCGACGTGCTCGTCCCCCAGCACCTCGCGGCGTGTCTTCATCCCGACCTCGTAGTCGCTCACCGATCAAGCCTCCTCATCGTCCGGTGCCAGGAACCGCAGGATCATCGCGGTAGTCAGATCGGGCCGCTCGATCGTCGCCAGGTGCGCGGCGGGCGAGATCACCTCGAACCGCGCCCCCGGGATCAGGTCGGCGATCAGCCGGCCGTGCTCCGGGGGGGTCGCCGGGTCGTCCGCCCCGGCGATCACGAGCGTCGGTGCCGTGATCGACGTGATCGCATCGCGCAGATCCATATCCGCGATCGCCTCGCAGCAGCCTGCGTAGCCCTCGCGATCGGTCGAGCTGAGGATCCCACGCATGCGCTCGATCACGTCGGGGTGGGCGTCGCTGAACCCCGGAGTGAACCAGCGGCCGAGCACCGCGTCCGCGATCGCGCCAACGCCGTCCGCGCGGACGGTCGCGGCCCGCTCGATCCAGCTCTCGCGCGGGCCGAGCTGAGCCGAGGTGCAGCACAGAACCAGCCGCTCGACCCGCTCGGGCGCCGCAGACGCGACCCACATGCTGATCATCCCCCCGATCGACAACCCGCACAGCGACGCGCGCTCGATCCCCAGCCGGTCGAGAAGCGCTAGCAAATCGCCGCCTAGATCGGCGATCGAGTACGGCCCTGGCGGAACCGGCGAGGACCCGTGGCCCCGGATGTCGTAGCGAAGCGTGCAGAAGCGCGGCTTCAGCCGTTCCGCCTGCGGCTCCCACATCGTGAGATCGGTCCCGAGCGACCCGGTGAACACGAGCGCGGGCGAGCCGCGCTTGCCGCGGAACTCGTGGCGCACTTCAACCGGCACGGTGCGCCGCCAGCGTCCGGTCGATCAGCTCGGCCGTGACCCCGAGATACGCCCCCGGGTCAAGCGCCGCGTCGAGCCCATCGACGCCCAGCGAATCCGCCACAGCCGGCACGTCGAGCAGCACATCGCGGAACGGCCGCCCGGAGTCGACCGAGCGGCGCGCTGCCTTCTCGACGAGGTCCTGCGCATCGGGACGCCCGAGTGCCGGCGCGAGCGCCGCCGCCACGCTCTCGCTCATCATCAGTCCGTCCGTCAGGTCCATGTCGGAGCGCATCTTCTCAGGGTCGACCTCGACCCCCTCGAGCAGCTCCTTTAGCGTCCCCGCCGCGGACCCGGTCAGCCGCAGCAGCGCGGGGAGCGTCTCCCATTCGGCCTGCCACGACCCGGCTCCGCGTTCGTGCTCGTGCGTCATCGCCCCGAGCATCGTCGCCACCAGCCCCGGGCCGCGCTGCGCGCACGCGACCAGGCCGACCGCTCCGACCGGATTGCGCTTGTGCGGCATCGTCGAGGACCCGCCGCGACCCTCGCCACCGCCCTCGCTGACCTCCGCCACTTCGGTCTGCGCGAGCAGGACGACGTCGCGCCCGATCTTGCCCATGACCCCGAGCGAAGCGCCCAACACGCAAGCGATCCGCGCCGGCCGCAGCCGGATCGTATGCCACGGAACCGCCGGCGCCGGCAAACCCAGCTGGCCGGCCAGCTCACCCGCGACGTCCAACCCGCGATCGCCGAGGCTCGCCAAAGTCCCGACCGCCCCGCCGAACTGGATCGCGAGCTCCCGATCACGAAGCGCGCGGAGGTCCGCAACCACCCCATCGATTCCGGCAAGCCAGACCGCGGCCTTGAGCCCGAACGTCACCGGAAGCGCCTGCTGGAGCAGCGTCCGTCCCGGTTCGATCGCATTGCGATAACGCGTGACGAGCGACGCGCAGGCGTCGGCGGCCGCCGAGAGATCCCGGACAAGCAGATCCAGCGCGTTCCGCGTCACGAGCATCATCGCTGTGTCGACCACGTCCTGGCTGGTCGCGCCTTTGTGCAGGTACGCCGACGCGCCGTCCGAGAGCTGCCGGCGCAGCGCGCGGAGTAGTGCCGGCACCGGCGTCCCCTGCTGACCGGTACCACGACCCAGCTCGGCGAGGTCGAACTCCACGGCACCCCGCTCGACCACGTCGGCGAGCTCGTCGGCGGCCTCAACGGGCGCGAGCTCGAGCGTTGCCAAGGCCCGGAGCAGCGCGACCTCGAACTCGACCATCGCGTCGACGAGCGCGCGATCGCTCACCGCCGCGGTCGCGTCTCCGTGCGCGAACAGTCCGGAGAAAAGGCCGGGGTCGCTCAGCTCGACCCGCCGCGAGGACTGATCGGGCGGGTACGGGGCGCCGGGTTGGTCGCCCCGAGCGAATGCGCACACGACGCCATCGCCCGCCGCACGACCTCGACCGTGTCGGGCGGCAGGTCGCGGAGCATGTCCGCCTCGATCCGGTCGACCGAGCGGTCGCAGGCGGCGAGGACGTCGAGGCCCTTGGGGGTGACCGACGCTCGCAACACCCGCCGGTGCGTGGGGTCGGGGCGACGGTGTACGAGCCGGCGCCGTTCGAGTCCGGAGATCACGAGGTTCATCGCCTGTGGGGTCACCAGCGCCCAGCGAGCGAGTTGCGCGCACGAAAGGCCGTCGCGCTCGCGCAGCAGGCTCAGCGTCACGTACTCGGGTGTGGAGACGCCGTGCGCACGCAACTCATCGTCCAGGCGCGCCCGCAGCCGTCGCTCCACGCGGTACACCAGGTAGCCGACCCGGGGAACCGACGCTTTCTCAGTAGTTGGCATCGCCGCACCGGGCACCGGCGCAACATTAGTGGCTACCTCCGGCGGGTCGTGCATTTGCGCCACAAAAGCATTGACAAGCAGCTTGCGACACGAATATGCGGGACGCAGCCAGCTCCTCCGCCAGGCGTCGCCACAATGTCCGGGATGCCGCCGATTGCCGTCCGAGCCGAGCGTTCCTCCTGGCCGTGGGCCGTCCTCGGTCTGGCGGGTTCGCTCGCCGTCGCGCTGGCCGGACCGCACCTGGCCGGCGGACGGGTGCGGTGGTGGTTCGACCCATCGCTGGGCGCCGCCCTGTTCTACGCCGGGATCGTGGGGTTGTGCACCGCGTGGCTGGCGCTGGGTCGCCTCGCACTCAGCACGAGGGAGTTGCGGATCGTCGGCGCGGCGTGGTGCCTGCCGCTGCTCGTGACCGCACCGCTGTTCAGCCAGGACGCGTACAGCTACCTCGCCCAGGGGACGCTCGTGCACCTCGGCATCGATCCGTACCGGCACGCGCCGGCGGCGCTCGCGCAGGCAGGCCAGGCACACGTGCTGGGCGCGGTCGATCCGTTCTGGAGACACACGACCGCGCCGTACGGCCCGCTGTTCCTGTGGATCGTGAGCGGGATCGTGGCGCTGACCGGCTCGCACCTGATCGCGGGCGTGCTGTTGCTCCGCGTGCTCGACGTGGCCGGGCTCCTGCTGCTCGCGGTGTTCGCGCCGCGACTCGCCAGCGCCCTCGGCGCCGATCCGGCACGCGCGACCTGGTGGGTCCTGCTCAGCCCGCTGATCCTGTTCGAGTTGGTGGCGCCAGCGCACAACGATCTCTTGATGATTGGTCTGGTGGTCGCAGGCGTCACATTCGCCATCGAGCGGAGGCTGCTGGTGGGCATCGCGTTATGTGCGCTGGCGGCGACGATCAAGCTGCCGGCCGCGGCGGCGATTCCGTTCATCCTCGTGGGCTGCTCTGACCGGAGGACCTGGTGGCGGGGCGCGCTCATCGCGGGCGCCGTGGTCCTCGCTGTGAGCGTGATCTCCGGTCTCGGGCTCGGGTGGATCTCGACGGCCGTGTTCTCGACGCCCGACAAGGTGCGCCTCGCGATCACGCCGGCCACCGCGCTCGGCTGGACGGTGGCACAGGTCCTACCGGTGGGAGCGCGGGGTCTCGAGTCGGCGCTCGGGGTGGTCGCGTTCGGGCTGAGCCTCGCGTTCGGCGCGGTGCTGCTGTGGCGCTCGCGCCGCGGGAACATGGTGCGCAACCTGGGCGTCGCGCTGATCGCCGTCGCGGTCTGCGGCCCGGCAGCGTGGCCGTGGTACCTGACGTGGGGCCTCGTGCTGCTGGCGGCGAGTCCGGGGATCCAGCAGTCTCGGGCGCTCGCGCTGGCGGTCGCCGCGAGCGTGCTGGTCGTCAAGGCCGACGGCATTCTGGCGTTCCCGCTCCACACCGCGCCCGTGTTCGTCGTTCTGTACGTCGCGGCCGCGATCACCGCGGCGGTCGTGGTGTCGCGACGGAGTACCGCCGTCCGAGCCACTCGACTGCGGCCGCTCGCCGAGTCCTGATGGCGACGCAGACCGAGGTCCCGCGGGTCCCGGCGCCTGAGACGGGCACATCGCCCGCCGCGCGAGGCCGGCTTTCCGACGCCGTCGTCGTCGGCGTACCCGCGATCGTCGCGCTCGTCCTGTGCCTGATCGAGCTGACCACACGCAGCCTGTGGCTCGACGAGGCCGCCACCGTCGCCATCGCCGGCCAGCACGGCTCCGCGTTCTGGAGCGCCGCCGCGCACGACGGCGGCAACATGCTCGGCTACTACGCGGTCCTGCACGTGCTGATCGGCTGGTTCGGCGACGGCGCGTTCGTGATCCGGCTGGCGTCGGTGATCGCCGCGGGCGCCGCGGCGGCCGCGGTCGGCCTGCTCGGCCTGCGCCTATTCGACCGTCGGGTGGCGCTCGCCGCCGGACTGCTGACCGCGGTCAGCCTGCCGCTCGTGTTCTGGGGTCAGGACGCCCGGGGGTACGCCGCAATGGTGGCGCTGGTGGCGGGGTCGTTCGTGGCCTTCGCCGCGATCGTGGACGGGCCGCGCCGCCGAGGCCCGTGGATTGCCTACGTCGTCCTGACCACGCTGTCGGTGTACGCGAGCTACGTCGCGATCTTCGCGGTGGCGGCGCAGCTTGTCGCGCTCGCGGCGTTTCACCGACACGCTTGGCGCCGCGCAGCGACTGCGGTCGCTGCATGCGCGGTGTGCTGGATCCCACTGGCGGTGCTCGCGATCAGCCGCGGGTCGAACCAGCTGTTCTGGATCGCTCGGCCGAACCTG
Organism: uncultured Solirubrobacterales bacterium; assembly: GCA_963822855.1. Classification (GTDB taxonomy): domain Bacteria; phylum Actinomycetota; class Thermoleophilia; order Solirubrobacterales; family Solirubrobacteraceae; genus Palsa-465. Next base: position 352,485 of record CAWGJE010000019.1, read on the forward strand.
ACCGCCGCGAAGCAGGTCGCGCTCGCGCTCACCTCGGCCGGGTTCGAGCCGAACTTCCACCCGACCGCGGTCGCCGCGATCCTGGCGATCGCCACGGTGGCGCTGCTGCTGCTCGCCGCGGTGAGGATCGCTCGTCAACCCCGGTGGGGACCGCTGCTCGCGCTGTCGTGGCTGCTCGTCCCGGTCGGGCTGATGTTGATCTGGTCGTTCATCGGGCAGCCGATCTTCACTCCGCGGAACCTGCTCGTGTCGCTCCCCGCGGTGGCGCTGTTGCTGGCCTGGGCTCTGCTTCGCAGCCGTCTCTCCCCGGTGACCGCCTGGCTCGCGGTCGCGGTCCTGATCGCGCTCCGAGTGGTGGTGCTCGCGCCGAGCTACGGCACCTCACCCGAGAACTGGCGCGCCGCCACCGCTTACGTGCTGCACGCCTCCCAGCCCGGCGACTGCGTCGCGTTCTACCCGCTCGACGCGTCGATGCCGTTCGACTACTACGCCGGCCGCCCGGTGGCGCCCCACATCGAGCAGTACGTGACGCCGCCGGTTCCGGCCGGGTGCTCGCGTATATGGCTGGTCGCGAGCCACCAGGGCCTGCCCTCGGGTACGGCCGCGTCCCGTGCGCACTACGCCCGCTATGAGTCGCTCCGCGCCGCAATCGCGACGCGCTTCCCGCGCCACGTGACGCGGTCGTTCGGTTACGCGAGCGTGATCTGGGTCGAGCTGTTCTCGCGCTGATCGTCTGCGATCGAACGAGCCGGCCACCCTCTACGGGCGCAGCGTGGTACCCACGAACGTGAGCGCGCTGAGACCCGCGAGCAGCACGCCGTTGGCGCACAACAACGCCGTCCACCACCTCCCGTGGACATACCGAGCGAGCACGATCACCGCCGGGAACGCCGTGATCAGCAAGCGCGGATTCGGCGGCGTGTACTCGGAGGTCATCGCGAGCCAGCTGATCCCGAACGTCCAGACGATCGCCTCCACCGACATCTCGCGCCGGTTTCGGACCACGAGCACGAGCAGCACGATCAGCACGATCGCCCCGGCCAGCCCGACGACGAGGTTGAGGTCGATCGTCGGGTGATCGAAGTGGCTGAACGAGATCTGCGAAACCGTCGTCTGGGCGAGGTGCAGCACCGCGAACACGTCGGTCTTCTCGCTCCACCCGTCGCGCTGGGCGATCAAGCTCGCGAACGGGGACCCGGTCCAGAACCACAGGAACACGGCGAACACGCCCACCCCGACGACCGACAGCGCGGGCGCGATCAGACTCCGGCGCGCCGCGGGGTCCGCGACTCCGCGCCGGCGAAGCTCGAGCGCCGCCGACACCGCGCACACGAGCACGAGAACGATCGCCTCGGGCTCGGTCGCCGTGGCGATCCCGGCGAGGGCGCCGGCCAGCAGCCACCGGCGCTGCTGGAGCCCGAGGATGCACCCGGCGGCGAGCGCGAGCACCAGACCCTCGGCGTAGACCATCGAGAACACGACCGACCCGGGGAACAGGCAGAAGATCAGCACGGCCTTTCGGCCGGTCCGGTCGCCCCACCAACCGGTGGCGAGCCGCTGCACGAGCACGGTCGCGACCATGCCGCCGATGCCTGACACGATCAGCCCGGCGACGGTGCTCGACAGGATCTCGTAGTGCGCGACCGGGACCACAAACGCGTGCGACACCGCCCAGATCAGCAGCGGGTAGACCGGGAAGAACCCGAGCGTGCTCTGCACGTGGATGACGTGCGTCGGGTAGCCGTGGTCGGCCACCATCCGGTACCACAGGCCGTCCCATTGGGACAGCTCGTGGGTGAACGCGTGGTGGCGGAGCGTGCCGTTGACGAGCGCGACGACGAGCAGCAGGAGGCGCGTCGCGAGGTACACGCCAATCGCGAAACGCGCGCTGTGGACCGCCGCGCCGGCACGATCGCGAGCTCTTCGGGCGAGCGTCCTCGGGGCATCCAGCGTCGCCGCCGCCGGGGCATGGACCAGCGGCTCCGCGTGTTCAGACGCAGTTTCCACGGGCCGCCCAGTCTAGGAGACGCCTAACGCACAACCGGCGCACGGCATAGAATCGCGCGCCGTGTGTCGGCTGTTCGGGATGAGCGGCGGTTCAAACGAGGTGCAGGCGACCTTCTGGCTACTGAACGCGCCGACGAGCCTCGTGGCGTTGAGCGAGACTCAGCCCGACGGCGTCGGGCTCGGGACGTTCAACCGTGACGGCACGCCGTGGGTCTATCGCAAGCCTGTGGCCGCGAGCCGCAGCCAGACCTTCATCGCCGACGCGCACGAGGTCAGCTCGCGAACCTTCCTCGCGCACATCCGGCACGCCACGGCGGGTGAGCCGACGATCGAGAACACGCACCCGTTCGAGCAGCACGGGCGGCTGTTCGCCCACAACGGCGTGCTCGGCGACCTGCCGGCGCTTCGCGAGCGCCTTGGCGACCACGCGGCGCTGGTCCAGGGCTCGACCGACTCCGAGCTGTACTTCACGCTGATGACCAAGCGGATCGAGGAGAACGGTGGCGACGTCGCCGCCGGCATCACGCAGGCGGCCCGTGAGATCGCCGCCGAGATCACGCTGTACTCGCTGAACATGTTGCTGACGACGCCGACCGACGTGTGGGCGCTCCGTTACCCGGACACCAACGAGCTTTGGGTTCTCGAGCGCTCGATCGCGATGCTCGGCGGACCCGACGGCGGCTTCGATTTCGATCAGCGCGCGGGCTCGGGGATCACGCGCGTGTTCTCCGGGCAGCTCGCGATCCGACCCGCCACGATCATCGCCTCCCAGCCGATGGACACCAATCCGCTCTGGCGGCCGCTCGAGCCGGGTGAATTGGTCCACGTGGACTCGGCGCTGCGGGTTACCTCTACGATCGCGGTCCCGGACGCGCCCGCGAGCATGCTGGAGCTAACCGCGAAGGAAGAGGCCGCCCAGCAGGAGGAACCGGCGCCGGGCGCCAGCGGGTAACCGGCGCGTTAGGTGGAGAAGCGCGCCGCCAGGTCGGCGACGAGCGCGGGAACGCCGGCCGATGCTGCCAGCTCCTCCTGCCGGCGCGGCTCGGGCGCCAGAACGAGCATCCGCACCTCGTCAAGCTCCTCCGCGGCATCGAGCGCGACCGCGTGCGGGCGGGCCGCCGCGAGGACCTCGTCGAGCAGCTGCGGCAGCGGGACCGTCGTGGCGTGCACGGGGTCGATCAGCTCAGCCGCCGTGGCGTCGCGCGCCGCGATGAAGCGATTCTCGGCCAGCACCTCCTGCGCCAGGACCAGCTTCGGCGATGCGAACCCCTGCTCGAGCTCGAGGCGGGCCAGCGCCTGCACGAGCGCCACGAGCGCGGCCGTCGACGCCAGCCGGGGTTGGGCGTCCATGATCCGGACCTCGACAGTGCCCAGCCGCGGCTGCGGACGCACATCCCACCACAGGAACGTCGGCTCGGGGATCGCTCCCGATTGCAACAGCAGGTCGACGGTCGCGACCCAGTCCTGGTAGCTCGCAAATCGGCGCGGGATCCCCGTGCGCGGGAAGCCCTGGAACACGATCGTACGGTTCGAGGCCAGGCCGTTCGAGCGCCCGCGATAAAGCGGCGAGGAGGCCGACAGCGCGAGCAACAGCGGGAGGTGGGCGCGCAGCTGGTTCACGAGCCGGATCGCGCGCTGGGGGTCCGGGACCCCCACGTGCACGTGGAGGGCGAACGTCGGCTCGCGCTGGGCCAGGCCGCGCGTGGTCTGGTGGATGACCTGGTAGCGGCTCGACGGAGACACCCTGGTTGGCTCGGACATCTCGCCTGGGTGAATCCCGCTCGCCGCGGCCGCCATGCCCAATCGCCTCAGGTCGCGGGAGAGCAGGGAGCGCAACTCGCGCAGCTCGTCGATCGCATCGCGGACGGTCGCGTGCGGTCCGGTCTTCAGTTCGAGGGCGGCCTCATGCGTCTCGGCCGCGCAATGTCCGGCGAGATTCGCCCCCGCCTGCGCCAGGACCTCATCGCCACGCTGGGTCAGGCCCCAGTCCACCGGATCGAGGAGCATGACCTCCTCCTCGACCCCCACGGTGTAAGCCGCAGAGGGGTGCCAGGTCGCCCATCCCGCGCTCCCCATGGGCGCAGGACGCCCCGTCAGTGATTCGAGCGTTTCCGTGGATGAAGTTAACCACGAGCGAGCTGACACGCGTATTAACCCGCGGACGCGAGACGCTGTCCTGCGGCGGGCCGGCGCGCGTGGCCGGCACGGCTTCGGGCCGATGTGATCCGGCGCGGCTCGACCGTACGCGGCTCGGCGACCTGCTCTTCGGCGCCGGCGGCGGCGATCAGCAGGTCGAACAGCGGGCCGTGTGCGCACAGCCCCTCGGCGTGCCACTGGACGCCGAGCACGAACCGGTCGCCGGGGTTCTCGACCGCCTCGATCGTCCCGTCCGTCGCCCAGGCAGTGGCCACGAGACCCTTGCCGAGCGTCTGAACGGCCTGGTGGTGGAACGAGTTGACCTCGAGCGAAGGGCCGCCGAGCGTGGCCCGGAGCCGGCCGTGCGGCGCTGTCTCGATGCGGTGGGTGGCAATGCTCGTGTGCTCGGGCTGCCGGTGCTCGATGCCGGTTCCGACGACATCGGGAAGATGCTGGTGGAGCGTCCCTCCCCTCGCGACGTTCAGCAACTGCATGCCGCGGCAGATGGCGAGGATCGGGAGCCTGCGACGGTCGGCGGCGCGGACCAGCGCGAGCTCGACGGCGTCCACTCGCGGCTCCGTCGGACCGAGCTCGGGATGGGGCTCGGCACCGTACGCGCTCGGCTGAACGTCGGGGCCGCCGGGCAGGCACACGCCGTCGACGCGGTCGAGCAGCGCGTCGATCGCGTCGGGGCGGAGCGGCGGCACGATCACGGGGATCCCGCCCGCGCGCTCGATCGCCTCGGGGTACAGGGTGGCGAGCGCGACCTCGAGCTTCGGCGACTCGCCCTGGGGCCGCGCGCCGCCGTCGTCGGGGCGTCGAAGCTCCGATGTCGTGACGGCGATCAGGGGACGAGCGCGCATGTGGACATATATTTCGGCCGCAGGCGCCTGTTCTCCATAGCCATACGGATAAACATCCGTCCAGACGGTTCGCCCGGAATCGGGAGTTTCGCTCCCGCTCCGGACGTCGTCTCGTTAGTCTGCGACCCCAGCGATGGGTTTCTTACGCGGCTCTGACGGGGCCGATAGCGAGCCCGACGAGCAGCCCGGTGAGGCAGGGCAGGCGGAAGCACTTGCGCGGATAGAGGCGCGAGGGATACCGCTGGCCGCCGAACGCCGGCTCCAGGCTCTCGGACAGGACGGTTCGCTGTTCACGAGCGGCCTGTCGGTCAACGAATTTGCCCTGCTCGGCGCGCTCGGGCCCCGTCCGATGGCGCAGGTGATGGGCGGGAGCGTGCCAACGCGTGGACTACGGCGCGGCGGAACGCGCTCAATCGGCTGAGCGAGGAGGCGCTCCAGGTCGGGGCGGACGTCGTCGTCGGCGTCGAGCTCAGGCGGGGCGAGCACGATTTGGCCAAACGGACAATCGACTACCTGCACGGCTGGGGCAGCCACGTGATCGAGTCCTTCGCGATCGGGACGGCGATCGTGCCGACCGACGGCGACCGCACGATCGAGCCGCCGACGCCGGTGCTCGATCTCAACGACCGCTGAGCTCGCCGAGCAGAACGTTCCAGCGCTCGAGCGAGACGGTGCTGAGCGTCCCGGTCTGTGTCCAGATGTCTCCGGCGAGCCGCGCGTCGATCGCGCTCTCGCTGTCGGCGTCGAAGATCAGCAGTACCCGGTGCTCTGAATCCGCGCCCGGGCCGAGATGCCCGTCGCCGAGTGGACCGGCGAGTACGACGAAACCCTCATCGAACAACGCATCCATGAACCTGGCGTGCTCGTCCCACTCGTCCTGCTCGCGGAGGGGACGGCTCGGGTCCCAGGCCGGCCCGCCTTTGCGGATCATCGCGAACAGCATCGTTCGATCCTAAGGACGTTCGCGGTCAGGTTGTGTCCGCGTCGTCCGGCTCGATCAGCCCGCGGGCGGCGGCCCAGTGCGTCACCTCGTGACGCGAGGTCAGCTGGAGCTTGCGCAGCACCGCACCGACGTGCGACTCGACCGTGCGAGGGCTGATGTCGAGCCGCTGGCCGATCCGCTTGTACGAGTAACCGCGCGCGAGGTGGTGGAGGACCTCGCGCTCGCGCGGGGTCAGTGCCTCGAGGCTCGCGTCGCTCTGCGCCTGGCGTGTCTCGGGCGCGGAGAACTCCTGGAGCACGAACGCGGCCAGGCGTGGGCTGAAGTACGCGTCACCGCCCGCACGGAACAGGTGGTGGTCGTCGACGACCACGACGCGGAGACGCGCGGCCGGTGCGGTGCTCGGCTCGCCCGGTCCGACGGCGCCGGTCACTTGCTTCCCTTGCGCGCGCCGAGGCGGAGCACGACCTCGGTTCCCTGACCGGGGCCTGATTCGATCGTCGCCCATCCCCCGGCGAACGCCATCCGGCCGACGATCGCGTCGCGGATGCCGCGCCGCTCGGCGGGTACCGCCGAGAGCTCGAAGCCGGGGCCCTCGTCGCGTACGAACACCTCGACGCCGTGCTGGGAGACCTGGCAGAACACGAACACGGCCGCGCCGGCAGCGTGCCGGGCGGCGTTGCGCAGCGCTTCGCGGGCCGCTGCGACGAGCTCCTCGCTCGGCGCGTCGAGCGCCCGGTCGCCGATCGCGGTGAACTCAATCGTGATGTCGTGCTCATCCTCGACCGTCGCGACGACGTCCCGGAGCGCGGCCACGAGCGTGTCGCTGACGAGTTCGGCCTCACCCGCCATCCAGGCGCGCAGCGCGTACTCCTGACGGCGCGCCAGCCGCGCGACCGCCGCCGGGTCATGCGCCTGGCGCTGCACGAGTGCGAGCGTCTGCAGCACCGAGTCGTGCAGGTGGGCGGCGAAGCGCTGGCGCTCCCGGTCGTGCGCGCTCCCGGCCCGGTCGCGGTCGACGCGCATCAGCAACCCGAGGGCGACGGGCGCGAGCAGCATGACCGCCGTCGCCGCGAAGATCAGGAGCAGCGCGAGCACCTGGGCGGGCCGGTGCCGGAAGTGCTGACCCGCGACGTCGACCGCGACGACCGCCGCGAACCCGACGAGCACCACGGCGGCGGCCGCGCGCGCCGCAATCCCGCCGGACGTTTCCGGCGCGTCGGTCATCTGCTTCCACGGCGCGCGCTGCCGCGGAGCCAAGCCGAGCCACAGCCGTACCGCATCGGCTGCCGTCAACATCCCGGCCCCGGCAGCGACGACGATCGCCACCAGCGGCAGCAGGGGGAGGCCCGCCACGTGCAGCGGCGACGCCACCCGCCCTCCGTAGCGCGAAGCCGCGACCCGGTTCACCCACGCCACGGCCGAGACGGCGATCGCGGTCAGCACGGCCGCGAACGCGATCCAGCCGCGGTGGCGGCGTGCCGTCGCGACCGCCTTCGGCCCCAACACGTACCCCGCGAGCAGGACCGCGCACACTCCGATCGCGGCGACGAGCACGCGCGCGCCACCCTCCATCGCGAGCACGAGCCCCGCGAGCGCCACCGCGCCGCCGGCCGCGGTCGCTTGCCACGAGCGATCCGACACCCGGCGCCACACCGATCCGGTGAGCTCTCCTGTGCTCATCGCGCGGCTCCGGCGGCAGCGCAGGGGCCGAGCATCAGCGAGTTGATCAGGCGCTGCGAGTGGACCTCGGCGGCGTGGCGCACACGCCAGGCGCCCAGCTCATACCGCGCCTGACGCTTGGACAGGCCGCTCGTACTCGGCCGAGCCTCGGGAAACACGGGATAGCCGGGCCAGTCGGGCATCGTCTCGGGATCGATCGAGTCCGAGTAGTCGCGCACGTACAGGCTGCCGCCGGTCGAGGTGAAATCGATCCGCAGCACCGGGCCCGGCGCCGGTCCCCTGTAGTTGTCGACGCCGAACCGGGGCCAAAGGTGGCGGCCGAAGACGACGACCCCGGCGAACGGTGTGCGCCCTTCGAACTGCGTCGCCAGCTGCGCGAGGAACGGCCGGACGCTGTAGGAGAGCTCCACGTGGACGCAGCGGTCGGCCGGGAGCGCGACGATCGTGCGGCGGAGGCCGCCCTGGATACGCACCGGCACGACCCCCGAAGCGGGCAGCGCGGTATCGCGCAGATCGATCAGCATCGTGCCGACGCCGGCGCGGAACGTCGCCACGCCGTTCGTGCCGATCGTCCTGGGGGCAATCGTCTCGTGGCCGGGATGCGCGACGAGCACGAGTCCGGTGGCGGCGACCGCCGCCGAGGGCAGCGCGATTGCGGCCACCGGGAGCAGCGCCCAGGCCGGCCCTAGCCGCGGCCACGCCGCGAGCACGACGATCAGCACCGCCGTCGCGCACCCGACCGCGATCCAACCGAACCCGAACAGCGTCGCCGCGGCGGCGAGCACGCCGAGAGCCACGCACGCCATGCACGCGGCGCACGCCTTCGCCAGAGCGACGATCCACGCCGACGACAGATCGCCGGGCTCCTCGCTCTCGTCGGGAATGATCAGCCAGCAGACGAGGTAGACGAGCACCCCCAGACCGCCGACCAGCGCGCCGACCACGAACGCCGCGCGAATCCAGGCCGGACGGATTCCTCGTCCGCGCGCCAGACCGGCGCACACGCCGGCAACCCACCTCCCGTCGTGGCTTCTGGACAGCGTGCTCACGGCCTCTCATTCTCGTGGGTGGCGTCAGCCCGCGCCAGAGGTGATCGCCCGGAGAGACCTCCGGGTTGTCACGGAGCTGACCGCCTGGCACGCGCGACCGGGCGAGCGAGGTACACGGCGGTGACGACCCGCCGGGTCGCGCTGCCCTTCCAAAATCGGCGGGAGCGTGCGAGGGTTGGGGCATGAGGGCCAAGACCTACTTCGCCGCGGTTGACTCGCACACCGAGGGGATGCCGACGCGCGTGATCACCGGTGGACTCGGGCCGATCCCCGGCGACTCGATGCAGGAGCGCCGGCTGTACTTCGAGGAGCACCTGGACCATCTCCGGCTGCTGTTGATGCGCGAGCCCCGTGGCCACTCGGCGATGTCCGGGGCGTTCCTGCAACCGCCGACTCGCCCCGACGCGGACTGGGGCGTGCTGTTCGTCGAGGTCTCGGGGCTGCTGCCGATGTGCGGGCACGGGACGATCGGGGTGGCCACGGTGCTGGTCGAGACCGGGATGGTGGCCGTGTCCGAGCCCGAGACCGTGATCCGCCTCGACACCCCGGCTGGATTGGTCGAGGCGACCGTGACGGTCTCCGACGGCCGCGCCGAGCGAGTCCGGCTCCGCAACGTGCCGGCATTCGTCGCCGAGTTGGACGCGACGGTCGAGGTGGAGTCGCTGGGAGCGCTCTCGTATGACATGGCATTCGGCGGGAACTTCTACGCGCTCATGCCCGCCGCATCGGTGGGGCTCGAACCCGTCCCCGCGAACGCGCAGATGCTGATCGACCGCGGCCTCGAGATCATCTCGGCGATCAACGCGGCGGCGCGGCCGGTCCACCCGGTCGATCCCGCGATCGGAGGCTGCAAGCACGTCGTCTTCTACGCCCCGGGACGGGACGGCGCGCACGCGCGCGCCGCGACCTCGATCCACCCCGGCTGGCTCGACCGCTCGCCGTGCGGCACCGGAACCTCGGCACGCATGGCGGCGCTCCACGCTCGCGGCGACCTCGCCATCGGTCAGGAGTTCGTCAACGAATCGATCATCGGCAGCCGGTTCACGGGGCGCCTGCTCGAGGAGGTCAAGCTCGGCTCGACGCCGGCGGTCGTGCCCGAGGTCAGCGGCCGCGCCTGGATCACCGGCATGAGCCAGTACCTGCTGGACCCGACCGACCCGTTCCCGACGGGCTTCTCGCTGTAGGCCGCAGCTCGTGCGCGGGTTGGCTGCTCGTGGGTGAGATGCGAGTGATCGTGGTGGGGGGCGGAGCCGTCGGGCTTTGCGTCGCGGAGGTGCTGGCGAGCCGCGGGTGCGAGGTGACCGTGCTCGAGCGCGATCGCTGCGGTGGCGGCGCGTCGGCGGGGAACGCCGGCTGGATCACGCCGTCGCTCGCGATCCCCGTGCCCGGCCCGGGCGTGATCGGTGAGTCGTTGCGCTGGCTGATCGATCCGTCGGGACCACTGTGGATCCGGCCGACGCTATCGCCGGCGATGATCGAGTGGATCGCCCGGTTCCTCGTGAGCTGCTCGCGCTCCGCGTACCGGCGCGGGCTGGCCGCGCTCCAGCAGGCGGCCGCACTCGCAGGGCCGTCGTTCGACCGTCTGGCCGAACGCGGTGTCGAGTTCGAGTTCCACGACCAGCCGCTGCTGTATCCGGCGTTCGAGCAGGCCGAGCTCGAGCACCTGTGGCGCGTCGCGGATGAGCTTCGCGACGTCGGCGTCGGCGACCCGCTGGAGCGGCTGTCGGCGGACGAGTTGCTGGCACTCGAGCCGGCGCTGAGCGACCGGGTGATCGGCGGCATGATCGCCCGCGGCGACAGCCGGGTCCGCCCGGAAGGGCTGTGCCAGGGCGTGCAGCGCGCGCTCACCGGCGCGGGCGTCGCGGTGTTCGAACAGTCGCCCGTCGACGCGGTCATCCGCGACGGCTCGACCTGGATCGTCGAGAGCCGGTCCGGCACTCGCCGAGCTGACGCCGTCGTGCTAGCCGCCGGCGTCGCGTCGGGTGAGCTGCTCGCGCGGCTAGGGACGCGGCTACCGATCGCGGCCGCTAAGGGCTACAGCCGCACGTATCCGGCGGATCCGAGCGGACCGCGCAACGCCCTTTATCTCGAGGGACCGAAGGTCGCGATCAGCGCCTACGAAGGCGCGGTCCGGGTCTCGGGCACGCTCGAGCTCGGGGCCCGCGGCCTGGGCCTGAGCGACCGGCGACTCGCGGCGATCGCGTCGGCCGCAGCGAACGCGCTCCCGGGCTGGCGGATCCCAGGCGGCCCGGAGAACTGGGCGGGCATGCGCTCGCTGTCGCCGGACGGCCTGCCGTTCATCGGGCCCGTGCCCGGCCTCGACGGCATCCACCTCGCCACGGGTCACGGGACGCTCGGAATCACGCTGGCTCCGCTCACGGGCGAGCTGATCGCGGCGCTCCTCCTCGAGGGACGGCGCCACGACTTACTGGACGCGTTCGACCCCGCGCGTGTACAACGACTGAGAGCAACGACAGGAGGCCTCAAATGAAGGGCGTATACGCCGCGATCGTCACCCACTTCGCCCCGGACCTTTCGGTTGACCACGAGGCGGTCGCCGCGGACGTCAAGCGACTGCTCGCCGAGGGGGTCCACGGCACCGTTCCCAATGGTTCAGTCGGAGAGGGCGGCAGTCTGACGCGCGAGGAGCGGCGCGCGGTGCTCGAGACCGTCGTTGCCGCCGCGGGCGGAGACGCCCCGGTGTGCGCGGGAATCTCGGCGGCGACCGCCGAGCAGGCAGCGATGTACGCGCGCGATGCGGTCAGCGCCGGCGCCGACAGCGCGATGATCCTCCCGCCGTTGCTCTACCGCGCCGACGAGCGCGAGCTGGTCGAGTTCTTCGGGTCGGTGGCGCGCGCCACCGAGCTCCCGTTGATGGTCTACAACAACCCGCTGGGCAGCGGCAGCGACCTCCACCCCGAGTTGCTCGCGCGGATCGCGGCGGCCGTTCCACGCATCGCCGCGTTCAAGGAGACCTCCGGGGACGCGCGGAGGATCGCCGAGCTGGTGAACCTTTGCCCCGAGATCGACGTGATGGTCGGTGGCGACGATTGGGCGCTCGAGGGTCTGTGCGCGGGGGCCGTGGGATGGATCTCGGGCGTGGTCGACGTGCTGCCGGCACAGTCCGTCAGGTTGTGGGAGCTGTGCCAGGCGGGAGACCTCCCGGCCGCACGCGAGCTGTACGCCGAGCTGCTCCCGCTCGCCCGGTTGGACATGACGCCGAAGCTCGTGCAGTACTTCAAGGCGGGGCTCGAAGAGCTCGGGATCGGGGGCGGTCCGTGCCGGCCGCCACGACTGCCGCTGACCGACGACGAGCTCGAGGTCCTGCGTCGCGCGGTTGCGCCGTTCACGCCGGCGCGGCTGGCGGGGTAGATGCCGGCGGCCGAGGCCGAGCGCCAGCTGGTCGTGTTCTCGCTACACGGCGAGCAATACGGGCTGCCAATCACCTCGGTGCGCGAGATCATCCGCTACATCGCACCCAGCGCCACGGCCGTCGCGAGGGGCGTGGTGCGGGGCATGATCAACCTCCGGGGGCGGACGCTGCCGGTGGTCGACCTGTCGAGCCGCCTCGGCCGGGAATTCGAGACCCGCCGTTCGACCAGGATCCTCGTGGTCGAGGTGTCGGGCGGCTCGCTCGGCCTGATCGTCGACGCGGTCGACGGAATCCTGCATGTGCCCGCCGAGAAGATCGCGCCTCTACCGGCGGCCGCGGACACTGCCCTCGGAGTTGAGATCGCGGCGGTCGGCGAGCGGCTGATCGTGCTGATCGATCCCGAACGGGCGCTCGGAGAGGTGCTGCTCCACAAGCCGGCACGGCAGCGCAAGCCGACAGCGAGCCGAGCCGCCGTCAGCCGTGGAGATCAGCGACCGCGGCGCCGAGGCGGTCAAGACTCCCCTTGATCCACGGCAACTCGGCCGGCTCGGCGGCGGCGAGCGCCTGCCGGCGCTCGTCGTCGGTCTTGCCGTACAGGAGGCTCGTGGCGATCCGGCAGCGCAACGCGCCCGGCTCGTCGCCGAACGCGACACCGCTCAGGACGCCGATCTCGAAGCGCTCGAGCAGGTGCGTGGCCAAGGCATCGCCGCCGTCGACGTCTTGCTCGGCCAGTTGCGAGCGGACCGGCTCGAAGTCCGGGTAGAGGTAGAAGCCGCCGCTGGGAGGGCGACAGCTGATCCCGGCGGCCACGAGCCTTTCGTGTGCGGCGGTGGCGGTCGCTCGATGGAGGTGACGGCTGCGGGCGATGTGCTCGACGACCTCGGGCGGCTCGTTCAGGACATACGAGGCGACGTGCTGCATCGGCGCCGGCGCGCTCGACCACACCTCGCTTGCCAGCCCGAGCAGCGCCTCGCGCGCGGCCCTCCCGGCTGCGCTCGCGGGCGTCCGGGCAAAGCCGATACGCCAGCCACCGAGCGCCATGTTCTTGCTCAAACCGCAGGTGACGTACGTCCTTTCGGGCAGTAACTCGGCGGGGCTCAGCACCTCGCCGGGCTCGTGCGCGAGATCGCGGTAGATCTCGTCCGAGATCAGGTTGAGGCCGTGCGCGTCGGCGATCTCGACCGTGCGGCGCACTTCGCCGGCGCTCGGCACGGTGCCGGTCGGGTTGTCGGGGAGTGTGAGCACGAGCACACCGGGGTGGGCGCCCTGCCGTGCCGCCTCCGCAAGCGTCTCCTCGAGCGCTGACGGGTCGGGCACGCCACCCGCGGCGTCGGTGGCGATCGGCACGCTCCAGGTGCGCTTGCCCGCGAGCGCCGCCTGCGCGGCATAGCTGACCCACGACGGCGCCGGCAGGACGACATCGCCCGGTAGTGCCGACAGCAGGGCCCACAGCAGCGCTTTGCTGCCCGGCGCGAGCACGACCTGATCGGGGTCCGTCGGCAGCCCGCGACGGGCGAACCAGCCGGCCGCCGCGGCGCGCGCCTCCTTCGAGCCGGCTACCGGCCCGTAGCCGTTGTCGGGGCCGCCGCTCCGGAGGGCGTCGAGGACCTCATCGGGGACCGGCAAACCAGCCTCGCCGAAGGCCAGGTGCAGGATCGGGCGGCCGGCCTCGATCAGCCGGCGCAGGCGCTCGTTGACGGCCAGCGTGGGCGACGGCGGAACGATGTTGGTTATCGACATATCCCTACGATGCCACGCCCCGTTCCTCACGTTGCGCCGCAGATCAGCCGATTAACACGGACGATGTTTACGCGCACCCGAGCTTCAACGGCTCCGCTTGCCCCTGCTCGGAGCCGGGCCGGGGGCGTCTCTCTCGTGCCGCCGGCGGCGTTTTTCAGCTCCACGGCGCTCGCGCCGCTCGGACGTTAGGCCGCCTTCGGTGCTCAAGCTGCTTCGCGACACACCCTCACTGCGTCGCTTCTTCGCTGCGTTCTTCCAGTCGCAGATCGGCACCGGCGCGGCCTACGTCGCGCTGCTGCTCGTCGCCTACCACCGCTTTCACTCGGGCTGGGCGATCGCGCTTGTGCTGCTCGGCGAGTTCCTGCCCGGGATCGTGCTCGCGCCGCTGTTCGGTTCGCTCGCCGACCGCATCTCACGCCGGCGCCTCGCGGTCTGCGCCGATCTCCTGCGGGCGCTGTGCTTCATCGCGCTCGCGATCGTCCCCTCGTTTGCCGCCACCGTGGCATTGGCGCTCCTTGCCGGCGTCGGAACCGCCCTGTTCCGCCCGGCCATCAACGCGGCTCTGCCCGGAATGGTGCCGCCCGAGCGCCGCTCGCAGCTGACCGCGATCTTCTACGCGAGCGTCAACAGCGGCGTGATGCTCGGTCCCGCGCTCGCCGCCGGGTTGCTGCTGGTCACCACCGCCCCCGTGGTGCTGGTGCTGGACGCGGTCAGCTTCGTCGTGTCGGCCGGGTTGCTCGCGGGTGTCGACCTCGGACCTTCCGCGGCTTCCCGGTCCCGGGACGAGGACGGGGCCGACGAACCGGCGTCCGTGTGGGCGGATACGCGGACGGGCGCACGCGCCGCCGCCGCGATGCCGGGCGTCCCGGTGCTGATGGGCGTGGGTGCGCTCGTCGTGTTGACCGGAGCGATGTTCAACGTGCTCGCGCCGCTGTTCGCCACGGGGCCCCTCCACGCCGGCGGGTCGGGCTACAGCGTGCTGATGGCGCTGTACGGGCTGGGCATGGTCGCCGGCTCGTGGACCAACGCGCGGATGGGCTCGGACATCGAGGACCTGCGCCGGCGCTGGCTGTTCGGGATCGCGCTGTCGGGGCTCGCGATGGCGGTTGCCGCGCTCGCGCCGAACTTCCCGTTGGCGCTGATGGCATTCACGCTGATCGGTCTCGGCGAGAACCTGCTGGTCGGACCCGAGATGCGCCTGATGCAGGAGATGGTCACCGAGCGTCTACTCGGGCGGGTGTTCGGCCTCAAGGACGTGCTCGAGAACATCGCGTTCGTCAGCGCCTTCCTCGGTGCCGGAGCGCTGCTCAGCTTCGCCGGCGTGCGAGCGGTGTTCGTCGGGGCCGGCCTGGTGACGATCGCGCTCGCGGCGGTCGGTGCGCTGGCCTTCCGGACGCGGCGGGTGGCGGCCGTGCCGGCGCTCGAGACCGGCGGCGAGTAGCAGCCGGTCGTTCGCGCGCCGTGCGGCAGGGGCCTCTCCACCCTCGGGGTGCGAGCGATGATTTTTGTGGCGCGCGGCGGTCGTAGGTGGTAGCAATACCGTCGTTCAGGCGCCGTCCCGCGCCCAACCCTCGATTCCGGCGCTCACGCCGCCGGCGCAAACGGGGGCAAAGGGGGCCGATGCCCTCGGGACGCCGGTCAGCGTTGCCCTTTCCGGCGGGGCGCCGTGAGCGTGAGTTGCGGGGCCGCGCCTGTCCGAAAGGAGCAACAGCGATGACCGAGCACAAGTCGTTCAAGCGTCTCGTCCGCGCCCGCATGGAGAAGACGGGCGAGAGCTACACGTCGGCCCGCGCCAGGCTGCTTCGCGCCGCCGACCCGGTCGGGTTCGATGGCGTGAAGCTCGCGACCTCCGACGAGACGATTCGCCAGCGGACCGGGCGCGGGTGGGAGGAGTGGTTCGAGCTGCTCGACGAGTGGGGCGCCCCGGGCCGGACCCATCGCGAAATCGCCCGCTGGCTCGCCGAGCAGCAGGGCCTCCACCCATTGGCGTGGAACGTCCAGGCGGTGGCGGGGAGCTACGAGCGCGCTCGCGGGCTGCGCGCCGTCGGCGAGAAGGACGACGGCTTCGTGGTAACCGTCTCGCGGACGGTGGCGGTGCCGGTCGAGCGCCTGTACGAGGCGTTCGTCTCGGGAGCTTTGCGTGCGGAGTGGCTGCCCGACGGCCGGCTGCGCGAGCGCACGGCCACCAGGCCGAAGTCCGCGCGGTTCGACTGGGGTGACGGCGACACGCGGGTGAACGTCACCTTCCTCGTCAAGGACGGGGCGCGGAGCACCGCGGCGCTCGAGCACCGGCGCCTCGCCGACGCAAACGAGGCGGACCGTATGAAGGCCTATTGGCGCGAGCGCCTGCTCGCGCTCAAAGCCACCTTGGAAAGTTGAACTTGTGAACGCACAGGAGAACGACATGAACGACCAGACACCCACCCTCATCACCGACGTGGTCACGATCGGCGTGCCCGTGACCGACCAGGACCGGGCGCTCGAGTTCTACCGCGACAAGCTGGGGTTCGAAATGCGCCGCGACGCTCCGCTCCCCCAGGCCGGCCGGTGGATCGAGGTGGCCCCTCCAGGCGCGAGGATCACACTTGCGCTCGTACCGAGCACCGAGGGCGTGCCGGCCGGCGTGCAGACGGGCATCCGGCTCGCGACCGGCGACGCCGTCGCTCTCCACGCCGAGCTGGAAGCGAGCACCGTTGACGTCGGCGAGCTGTTGCGTTGGCCCGGCATCCCAGCGATGTTCGCGTTCCGCGACCAGGACGGCAACAGCCTCACGATCGTCGAAGCCGCGTAAGCGAAGCACGGCCCGATCGCGCTCCTCTCCCGTGGTGGTTCGCCGGCAGGAGATCGCTGACGGTGGCCGAACACGGCGAACACGCCTTCCATGTGCCGTGCGTCACACGCGGACGCTTAACGTCGATCAGCCGCGCAATCTTGCCAAGACCCTAACCGTTGAATGAGGATGGGAATCACGACACGCGTTGCGGTCCTCGGCGGTGGCCACGGCGTCGCCGCCGTCCTTGCTGCGCTGCGGGACGCCCCGGTTGAGCTGACCGCGATCATCACGACCGCCGACGACGGCGGCTCGTCGGGAGACCTCCGGCGGCACTTCGGGGGGCCGGCCGTGGGCGATCTCCGACGCTCGCTGCTCGCGCTTAGCGACGGCACGAACCTGCTGGCGACCGTAATGTCGCAGCCGCTGGAAACGGACTACGGCCGGCATCCCGTCGGCAACCTCCTGATCCAGTCGCTCATGGACTCACTCGGCGACCTCGAGTCATCGACTCGGTCGCTCGGCGAGTGGCTAGGTATCTCAGGCCGCGTTCTGCCCGCAAGCGTCGAGCCGGTCAGACTGCTCGCTGACACCGGTGGCCGGCTTATCGCCGGCGAATCAGCAATCGGCGACACCGTCGACCGCATCCTCCGACTGCGCTTCGATCCGCAATGGCCTCGCACTCCGCTCGGCGCGGTGCAAGCGATCCAGGATGCGGACTGGGTCCTGCTCGCCCCCGGGTCGCTCTATACGAGCACGCTCGCGACCAGCGCGCTCCCGCAGATCGTCTCGGCCCTCGCGCGCACGCACGCCCGGGTCCTGTGGCTCTGCAACCTCGACCCCGGATATGGCGAGACGGCCGGCATGAACGCGGAGGACCACCTGACCGCCCTGCGCGCGCACGGGGTTCGGGTGGACGGCGTCCTCTACGACCCCGACGCAAAGCTGCACCTCGTGGCGCCGACCCTGGCGCGGAACCGGCTTCCCGGGTTCGCCCACACGCTCCAGGCCGGTCGGCGTCCAGTTCACGACGCGAGCCTGCTCGGTGCGGCGCTCGAGTCGCTGTTCAGCGCGGAACTGAGCGCGGCTGGGGCGGTCGCCGGCAGCGGCTGAGCGCCTCAGTGCTTCGGGACCATTTGGTAGATGGTTGAGTAGCCGATCAGGAACAAGACCTTTCCATCGGTGATCACCGGTGTGAACTCGCCGTCCGGGAACGAGAAGACCTGCCGCCCGGTGCGCCAGTTGAGGCCGGTGGTGGTGTTCGAACCCAGGCTCGAGTAGTAGACGACGTTGCCGACGACGGTGGCGGAGCCGTCGATCCGGCCCCCGCCTCCGTGACTCCACCGGACGCCGCCGGTGTCGGCGCTGTAGGCATACAGGTGACCGTCGTACGAGCCGATGTACACGGTCGGCCCGAGTCCGGGGACGTCGGCGACCGCCGGCGAGGCGTAGACGTATGCCCCGGTTGAGGCGGTCCACGCCCTTGCCCCCGAGGTCGCCCAGAACGCGTACACGGCCCCGCTCGTGCTTCCGATGTACACGCGCCCGAACGCCACCGCCGGCGTCGAGTAGAACGTGTCGCCGCCGCCGGCCGACCAGATCTCGCCGCCGTTGGCGGCATTGACGGCGAACACGTGCCCGCCGTAGTCGCCGAAATAGAGCGTGTTGTGGGCGAACGCCACACCACCCTTGACCGCGCCGTCCGCGTGGAAGGCCCAGTTGAGGTGACCGTCATACGTTCTGAACGAGTACACGGTGCCGCCCTGATCGCCGAGGAACACACTGAGCCCGTGCACCAGCGGCGAGGACTCGCTGCCCGAGGGAAGCGAATGCGACCACACGACCTTGCCGGTCTTCATGGAGAGCGCGACGACCGCGCCGTTGCCCGTCGCGCGCGTGCCGGGGTTCCGCGACAGGAGCGTGAAGAACACGATTCCGTGCCGAATATCGAGCGCCGGCGAGGCCGCCGCCACCGTTCCGATCCTGCGGTGCCAGATCAGCTTGCCGTTGGTCGAGCTGAGGGCGCTCGCCCATCCGTTCGAGTCCTGGAAGTAGAGGGTGTTGTCGTCGATGACCGGCGGAAACTCGAGCAGCGCTCCGTCGTAGAACCGCCATCCCACGTTCAACGGCGGATCGAGCTTCCCCCCGTTGGGAAACAGGCGAGTGCGCGCCAGGTCGTAGCCGTATAGCGGCCAGGGGTCATCGGTGGGACGGGGGCGCGGCTTGGGCCGAGGCGCCGGCAGCTTCTTCGGTACGGGCGGAGGTGCCGCGGCATGCACCGTGGTTACGGGGGGGTGGTGCGTGCTTGGGGAACTGACGAGGACGAGGACCACCACCGCGACCCCTATCGCAAGCAGCGGGCCCGCCACGGCGACGAGTCCCCGGCGCAGACCGGGACTCGGCATCGCGGCCGATGCTAGCCAGGTGCGCCGACGGCGAGCGGCGTTCCGGCGGGCGTCGGGCCCTACCGGATCAGGCCGGAGTTACCGCAGCCGCGTAGTCCGACAGCCACGGCGTCCGGTACCCGTCGAGCCACAGAATCGGGAAGAACGCCTCGTCGAGTTCGGTCTCGCCCGGCCGCCGGTAGCGGGAGTAGATCGGGTGCGGATGCTCGGGATTCCACCGGGTGTCCGTCGAGATCATGTGGCTGATGATCGAGCGGCGTTGTGCGTCCGGTCGCTCGTTCGGCGGGCTGCCGTGGAACGTCCACCCATCGTGGAACGCCGCCCCGCCCTCCGGGACCTCGATCGGGACCAGCTCGAGCTCCTCTCCTGGCGGGAGCGAGCTGCGCACATGACCGAGCCAGTCGTCCGGCGCGTGGAACGTCCCGCCCGAGGCCGCGTGCGGCCACCGATTGGAGCCGCGCACGTAGTAGATCGTCCCGGTATCGGCCGCCGTGTCGTCGAGCGCCATCCAGCACGTCGTCATGTTCGGCGGATCGAGGTGATCCAGATACGCCGCGTCCTGATGGCACAGCAACGCCTTGCCCGACGGCGGCTTCCATATCGCGTTGTCCTGCGCCAGCCGAACCCCGGGCAGCCCCGCCAGCCTCGAGGCGAACTCGCCCACCTGCTGTGAGAGGGTCACACCGGCCAGCGCCCGGTCGGCCTTCCACACGTTGCACAGCTGGCGGGTCAACTCCGGCGCGGTCACGCCGGGCACGTAGTTGACCTCGTCCGGCGCGAGCCCCGTTTCCCACTCGTGCTCGAACACCCTCATAAAGCGCTCCCGAACGCGCTCGACGGTGTCGGTCTCGAGAAACCGCTCGACGATCAGGAACCCGTCGCGCCGGTAGCTCTCGATCTGCGCCGCCGTCGGTCCACCCACCCGCGCCAGTCTAACCGCGGCGCCATTCCCCAGTGGGCGATCCAGGACTCGAACCTGGGACCTCTTCCTTATCAGAGAAAGGCGATGCCGCGCCGTGGCCGCAAATGCCCCGTGTTCATTGAGGTTTCGGAGGCGTCCGCGGCCCTGAAGTGGCGTGAGATGTTCCGCCTGAGTTCCGTAAACCCCTGCGGCACGAGCGCGAGCACGCGCTGCGCGTCCCTGGCGGCGAGCAGTCTGCTCGAGCGCAGAGGCTCGGTGAGCGCGCGAAGCGTCTCGCGATACAGCGCGGTCGTCCCGGGCGCCAGCGCCGTCGATGAGCAACCGAAGGGTGAGTCGCGGCCCGTCTCGAGGCCGAGCTCCTCGGCGATCGCTCGAAACCGCGCGTTGTGGTGTCGTCCCTGCCGGCTGGTGTCCTTGATCCCGCGCTCGAATGCGACGGCATGGACGGCTTCGTGGAGCAGGGTCGCGAACATCTCCGCTGCTGAACCGGCCACGCCATCGACCGTGATCAAGACCTCACTCATGACGGCGCTCGCATCCGCGGAGAGCTGCCGCGCTTCGCGCAGAAGCGCGTCCGAGGACGCGGCAAGCGCCTGCATCGCGCGCGCCCGATCGCCTTCCTGGATGGCGGTGGTGAAGGCCGTAAGGCAGTCGGAGCGCACGCTCAGGTGCGAATCTCGCCACGGCGACCAGCGCATCGGTGCGAAGTGCCCAAGCTCGATTCTGGTTGCCGCGGGCAGCGGGCCTGGGCCGATGACGAGGATCACCGGCGGGAGCTCCTCATGGCGCGCGCGGATGGCGTTCCAGCCCTCGGCTAGCGCCGGAAGCAGCCAACCGGGCGGAGTCGAGTCGACACGACCCTCGCCAGCCGGTGTACCTGCGGAAGCGCTGCGGAGGATCGCATTGGATAGAACACGACGCTGCGGTCGCGGGGCGAGACACGTTTGCCGTGGACACCCGACACCGTGCCCTGGCTAGCTTTGGGTGTGAGCTGGCTAGGCGCAGTGCCCGTGTCCGCCCTGGTCTCGAGGGTGGCACGCCGACGGCGTGCGGGGCGGAGGGCAACGACACGAGCGGCGGGCTGCGGGTAGCAGATCGACACGCCGCGATCATCGCCGCTTACGCCCTGCTGCAGGGGCTCGGCCCTGGCACGACGGTAACTATTCCGGCTCGCCCGCTCCGAGTCGGTTCGTTCTAGTCCTCGCGGCTCCCTACGCGTCCGCGCGGGTCGCAATCGGCGAACGCTTAGCGGAACGCGATCGCGTGAGCCAGCGCCGGTCGTGAAACGTGTCGTCGGAGACCAACCGCGTTGTGTCACGCTTCCGAACAGCGCGATCAAGGAGCCAAGATGCCGCACATCAGCTATGTGGACCCTGCCACCGTCGATGACCCAGAGCTTCAGGCGATCATGGAGCGCGCCCGCCTGTACGGCACGCCCCGTCCCGAAAGCCAGGCGATCCGCTTGCACCACCCAGAGGTGATGAAGGCTTTCAATACCGCCTGGGAGGTGTTCTTTCGCCAAGGCGTGGCGGATCACGCGATCAAGGAGCTGTGCCGGCTCTACATCGCAAAATCGGTCGAGTGCGAGTACTGCGGCGGACAGAGGTCGGTGCTCGCTCAACAGCAAGGTGCGAGCGAGGCCCAGGTTGATGAGATCCTCGACTTTGAGAACTCGACACGATTCGACGAGCGCGAGCGGACCGCCTTGGAATGGGCGATGGCGATCGCGTGGGATCCGACACTCGCCGCCGATGATCTCTGGGACCGCCTGCACCTGCATTTCACCGAGCCTCAGCTGGTCGAACTTGGGCACTTCATCGCGTTGACGCTGGGACAGCAGCGGTTCCTCAAGACCGTGGCTGTCCGTCACGGAGAGGTGCTCGCGGACACCGATGCGGGCCTGGCTCCGCGGGAGGCCGAGCGGCTGCGTTCCGCGAGCGGGACCGCTCATTCGTAGTCCGCACGACCCGCGGCGCGGAATCCTCCCGTTACAAGAGCGACGGAGACTGGGGGACAAGGCCTAATTCCGGCAGCGAGCGCGCGAGGGGATCGACGAGCGCACGCTCCGGCCGATCAGTGGCGTCCGGGCCGACGGCGTCATCGCACACGCCAAGGACCAGCCCACGCAAGCGGGAACGCCGCCAAGCAGTGGGATCAAGACGCGTCGGGCTCAGTTTGGCTTGGGGGTCTGGTGGGTCCCATCCTGGGTAGAGTGCATGCGGTGGGCGAGGTCACCTATGTCTCCCGCGTGCGGATCGAATGGCTTGGCGGACCGCAAAGGCTCGCGCACCTGCCCGCGGAGACAGAACCGGTCGTGTTCGGCGTGCATTCCGAGGTCGCCGAGCACTACGGCGTGGATCCCAACCGCTATCCGCCCCACGCGACCACGCTCGACTACATCGTCGCCGCGGCTGGCGGGTGACTCGCCGGCACGTTCGCCGGCGCGCTGGAAGCGCGTCAGATCGAAGTCGATCCGCAACGTTACGAGGTCGAGGCAATCGGCGAGGTCGAGACCGAGGATCACGTGCTCGTGATCAAGCGCGTCCGTGTGCTTTATCGCCTCTCGGTCCCTGACACGCGCCGCGAAGAGACCGAACGGGTGCACTCGTTCCACGCCCGCTTCCGCCCAGTCGCTCGCAGCCTGGAAGGCGCAATCGACGTCACCACGGAACTGGAGCTCATCTAACCCACCCGCCGCGTTCGCAGACCAACGCTGAGCGAAGAGCAAGCCGGACTCTCTCCACCTGCTCGTTCATAGAGGCGAGGAGCGGGTCGCTCATGAAGCGCGGCCCGACACCTGCCTTCGTGCTCGCGCGGGTATGCGCGCCGGCGGCGCAGGCGTGGCTGCCTGTGTCCGCAGGCGGCAGCGTGGAGTCCACGCGGCGGTGGTCGCGAGGCTGCCGGTGTCGAGGGACAGCAGCAGCGAGCCCGAGAGTGCCGCGGGGGCGACGATCCAGCAGCCTGACTAGGGGCATGGTTAGCGAGCATGGAGGCGCACGGTGGGGGGGTTGTCGAGTTGCGGGGGTGCATTTAGTGCTCGGCGAGGAGCGCGTGAGTACGTCGCTTGGCCGGTCACAAAGGTCCCCTCAACTGGGTGAGACGCGGAGGCGGTGCGGAGTCAGCGGGGGTGGGCTCGGATGTCGGGCTGGCGGCTGATGGAGAAGATGAGCTCGACGACCCCGAGCGGTTGTGCATCGGCGTCGAGTCGGACGGTCAGTTCGATCGTTGCCTCATCGTAGGCTTCGAGATCCTCAAGCACGCTCGCGATCTCAGGCCGAGCTGCGACGACCCCAGCGCGGCGAATCGCGTCAAACTCGCCGTTCGGGTTCGAATAGGTCAGCTGCGTCCCGATCACGTCCGCCCGCGCCAGGTCAGGGCCGATGCTGCGCACGAGCATGGCGACACTTGCCACCCAGGCGTCGTGAACGAGCAATCGAGTCAGATCGCCGGGATCGCCGGCCTCGGGCGTCAGCCGACGCAGTGCGGCGACGAATCGCGTCGAATCTATTGCCACCGTCGTGTCCTGCTGCGCCGCGTCTGACCACGTGCTGTCGACCCTGATGCGGGCCTGGGATCCGGCATGACGGGGACGAGCCGCCAGCCTCCGGGGCTGCTGCTCTCTGTGATCAGGCCGACGCTCGGAATCGGGAAGCGCATCGCGAAGACGATCGTCGATCCGTCCTCGCCGAGGTGAAAGTCATGATCGAGGACTTCCGCCAGGACTAGAACCGCTGCCGGCCGCACCGAGCGCACGGGATGATGACCCCCGCGGCGTCAGGACGGGCTGGTAGACCGCGCACGAGGCGGCGCCCGCCAGCGCCGGTCGCCGGTCGCTCTGAGAGACCGAAGCAGTGCAGGTCAGCCGCGACGCATCGAAATCTCCCGCGGAGCCGCTCGATAATTCCGCGGTAGAGAGAGCTCGATGTGGGTTGCCGTGGCAGAAGAGAATCGCAGGACCGCTGCCCTCATCGCTGTAGTGCATCGCGCCCGCCGAGCTCGCGAGCCATCTCGACGCGAACGGATAGAGCGCCGGGTCGGGCGTGAAGTCGCTGCCGCGGGCCAGCCGAGCGGTGGGTAGTGGCTGGCCGTCGGTGGTCATGGCGCGGGAACGGCGTCGTTGACGTCCCAGATCTCGCCCGAAGCCTGTCCGGCGAGTCGAGCGATCATCCTGTCGGCGGATGCGCGTGGTGTGATCAGCGCGCCGGAGTGGAGCATGGTCGTGAAGCGGTCGTGGAGCGGGGCGCCGATCTGCTCGCGGGGCTGGTCACGGATATACGCTTGCATCGAGGTGTCGACCGTGCCCGGGCGGTACACGTTGGCGGTGACGCCCGTGCCTTCGAGCTCGGCGGCGAGGTTGAGTGTGTGCGCTTCGAGCGCGCCCTTTGACGCCGCATAGGTGTTGAGCCCGGTGAGCATTCCGGGGCGGGCGGCGATCGCGGCAGACACGTTCACGATCCGTCCCCAGCCGGCGGCGAGCATCCCCGGGAGCACGCGCCGGGCAAGGGTCATCGGACCGATCACGTTAATCGCGATCGCAGCGGCGACGGCGGCGGGATCGACGTCCTGAGTCGGGCCAAGCGGCCACACGACCGCGGCGTTGTTGACCAGCAGCTCGACGTGACTGAACTCGTCGACGAGCCGTTCAACGGCGATGCGGGTCTGCTCGGGGGCGCTTACATCCGCCGCGAGCGCCACCGCGGTGCCGCCGGCGTCGTGGATCTCGGCGCAGGCGTCATCGATCTCGTGGCCGGTCCGGGCGAGCAGTCCGACGCGCGCTCCGGATTGCGCGAGGCCGAGCGCGATCCCGCGGCCGATCCCGCGGCCCGCTCCCGTGACCAGAGCCGTTCGGCCGTCGAGGCTTGAGTTCATTGAAGGGTGCTCCCTGTTTGTTGGGTGGAGGAGATCGTCGATCACGGTGAGCGACGCGGGGTCAGGTCAGCGAGTCGATCCAGCGCTCGAGTCGGCGCGTTTCGCGGGCGATCAACGATGGATCGCGGAGCGTGTTCGCGATCAGCGCGATGCCCTGATAGGCCGCGAACAGACCTACCGCCAGGTCGCGGGCGTCGGGTCTCCCGGCCTCACGGAACTCTCGCTCGGCCCAGTCGATTGGAACCATCAGCGCCGCCCGAGCGCCCCCGACGAGCTCATCGTCGCGCTTATCGAGCTCTGAACAGAGGGTGCCGACCGGGCAGCCACGCTGGGCGACGACGTCGCGTTGCTCGCCGAACGCCCGCACCATCGCCTTCAGCCGAGCGCGCGGCGTGCGATGCCGCTCGGCGCTCCGAAGCATCTCGCGCATGGCATCAGCGTGCGACTCGAGCGCCGCTTCGACCAGCTGATCCTTGGTCTTGAAGTAGTAGTAGACGTTCCCCAGCGGGACATCCGCCCGCGACGCGACATCGGCGAGCGTCGTGCGCTCGACCCCCTGCTCGTGGAACGCGCCCTGCGCGCCCTCGACCAGTCGCTCCCGCTTCCCCGACCCGCGTCCGGCTGTCTTCGTTTGGTCCACGCCCCGACAGTAGCCTGAGTCTGTATCATCGTCAAGTCAGTTGGCTAACTCAATAAGTGGAGAGAAATGACCGAGCAACGCGCGAAGAGCGCTCTCATCACAGGCGCCAACACGGGCCTCGGGAAGGAACTGGCGAGGCAACTGGCGGTGCGTGGGGACTTTGACCGGATCTATCTCGGCTGCCGAAACCCAGCCAAGGCTGAACGCGCCAAGACCGAGCTCCAACAGGTCACGGGACGCTCGATCTTCGGGGTTGTGATCATCGACCTCTCAGACATGGCATCCGTGAGCGCCGCCGTGGCTGCGATCACCCGTCCGCTCAACGCCGTCGTGATGAACGCCGGCGGGACTGGCGGCCCGACACCTGCCTCGCTGACGCAGGATGGGGTCACCGAGGTCTTCGCGCAGAACCTGCTTGGGCATGTCGTCCTCCTCGAGGAGCTGATCTCCGCCGGGTCACTCACGGAGGTTGCTGTGCTAGTCGGCAGCGAAGCCGCGCGCGGGGTGCCGAAGCTGCGGATCCCGCGACCGACGTTTTCGAGCTCCAGTGCCGACGAGTTCGCTTCGGTGATGGACGGCTCGTTCTTCGCCGGGGACAAATTCAACGTGATGCTCGCCTACGGTCAGGTCAAGTACCTCGGGGCGCTGTGGATGGCCAGCATGGCGCGAAGGCATCCCGAGCTCAGATTCGTCACGATGTCGCCCGGAAACACGGCTGGGACCGAGGCGCTGCGCGACCAGCCGGCGCTTCTCCGCATCATCGCCAACCGCATGTTCCTTCCTTACGTTGCGCCGGCGTTGGGGATCGGGCACAAGCTCGAGATCGGCGCGAAGCGCCTGGCCGACGCCGTAACGGACACATCACTGCAGAGCGGCGTCTTCTACGCAAGCGCAGCCAAAACGATCACCGGACCGGTCATCGACCAAGCCGAGATCCTTCCTCAATTCCATGACGCCAGGATTCAGGACCACGCATACGAAGCAATCCAGCGCTTCGTGGCCACGCCGGCGGCCAATTGACCGGGACCGATCGGACGCCCTGACAGGAAACCGCTTGATCTGCCCGTCACCGACGCGGTCGCGCGATAGAGCAACTCCCTAGTGACAAAAGGAGACTGAAATGCCGACGTTCCCTGCCCCTGAAACGGGCATCCTGCTCACCCACTTCATCGTGTCTGAGGACATCGCTCGCTCGCGAGACTTCTACGCAGATGTCCTCGGCGGCGAAGTCGTCTCCGCCAGCGAGCCCGCGATCGTCGCGCTCGCGAACAGCTGGATCATCATGAACACGGGCGGTGGCCCAACCGACGACAAGCCAACCGTGACTCTCGCTGCGCCCGATCCCAACACGATCAGCAGCTTCCTGAACATACGTGTCGCCGACATCCAAGACGTCTACGAAGACTGGAGCTCCAAGGGGGCACAGTTCCTAACCCCGCCAATCGACCGGGGCGCAGAGCTCCGTTGCTACTTGCGCGATCCGGACGGCCATTTGATCGAGGTCGGCCAAGCGAACCTGGCCTTTTTGGAAGAGCAGCGTTCACGACGCTCAGCCGGCGCTGCGGTAGACAGTGGAGCCAACGAGGGGACAACGTGAGCGGCTACGGACCTGTCTCGATGAGGGATCGGAACGCGGGGCATCCGGCGCCATTTTTTCGCGGGCCACTCGAAATGCTGACAGGAGGGCTGTTCTGATGCCGACTGCTTTGGTTATCGGCGCGCGGAATCTCGGATTTGCTGTGATTGAGCGCCTGCTGAGCGACGGCTGGACGGTCGCAGGCGCCGCGCGCTCCCCCGAGACGCTCGCGAAGGTACGCAGCGCAGGCGCTGAGGCGCTCGACGTCGACGTAACCGATCAGGCGTCTGTCCTCGCTGCCCTGCAGGCCCTCGGTGCGCGTCACGGCCGCGTCGACCTCGCGGTCAACGCCGCGTCTCCGTACGACGGCAGCCGCTCGGGCCCGTTCGGTGGAGGCCCGCTCGCACAAGCGGCACCAACGAGCTTCGACGACTGGGCGACGTTGCCGGCGCGCGGCGCGTTCGGTTTTCTCAGCGCTTGCGCCCGCTTCATGAGCGCGCAGGGTGGACCAGCCACGATTGTCCAGGTGACTGGCGGTTCCGCTCGCCGCGGAATGCCCGGGCGCGGGCTGTGGGCGGCCGGCGCGTTCGGGGTGCGCGCCCTCACCCAAGCCGCCGCGTCCGAGCTGCGCGAGCAAGAGATCCACGTCGCGCTGCTGATCGTCGACGCGGTCATCGACCGATCAGGAGGCGATGACACGGCCACGGCCGATACCGGCAGTCTTGCCGACGCGGTTGCCTACCTTGCTGCGCAGAGCCCTCGCGCGATGACGCACGAGCTTCAGGTCACGCCCGCGCGAGACAACTGGACCCCGTAGGGACCGCCGAAGGCTTGAGTCTCGCGACGCTCGTGAACGCGAGGCTGTGTTCGTCGACTCTCAGTCAGGATCACCATCAGTGGTCGGTGCCCGGCAACGGTCTGACCCGGCCCGCAATCACGAGCGGTTGCTCGACGTGGTCTGGCGATCACGATTGCGGACGGACTACGACGGGCGAAGCGGAGCTAAATTCGGGCGCGCCGTGCCTCGTGCGCGACCCCGGTGGCCATGTGTGAAGCACAAGTCGGGCCAATCGGGAACCAGGGGACATGTCCGGTTTGCCGGCTGACGCGGCCACGGAGGACGCGGCCGTGAGGTGGCTCCTCTCGTGCTGAGCGGCCACCGCCCTGCCGCGGCTGCTTAAGGCGCGCAGGAGTCACGGTCGGGCCGGCTCGGCGATGGTCGACGAGACCTCATAGGTCCCGGTGTTGAAATGTGCTTTGCCCGCGCTGGCGACGGTCGGCGTTAGGGTCGAAGACCGGACCGGGGTCTGACCCGTCATAGGTCTGGACCCGTTGGTGTCCTTTGGATGAAGTGTCGGCCTCGGTCCGTGTCTTCGAGGAGCCGGTCTGACCTGATAGGAGCGTCGATCTCGTTGAGTGCCGATCCCAACCGGGACGTTGTCGACCGGGTCCGCAATCAACCGTAGTGGAGGTTCAGCATCATGTCTAGGAGGAGAGGGCCGGGTCCGTCGAGCGTGTTGCTGACGCCTGATCACGCGGGTAACGTGGTCGGGGTCGACCCGCATAAGCGGAGCTTGTCGGCGACCGTCGTGGATCCCCGCGGTGGGCTGCTCGCCGGCGAGCACTTCCGTGTGTCGGGCGATGGGCACCGTGCGCTTGAGGCGTGGGCGCGGCAGTTCGGGCCGATCGCGCGGTGGGGGGTCGAGGGCGCCTCGAGCTGGGGTCGTCACACGGCGGTGTTCCTCGTCCGTCGCGGATATGACGTGCGGGACGTGTGCGCGAATCGCACGCCGCGGTCTGACCGTGCCCGCCAGCGCGGCAAGTCCGACGCGCTGGACTCGGAGCGGATCGCGCGGGAGACGCTCGCGCACGCGCTGCTGCCTAGGGCGTTCAAGCGCGCCGGGCAAGACAGCGGCCCGGACGAGGGCCACGAGCTGCTGGCGCTGTGGCATAACCAGCGGCGGTCGATCCTCGCAAGCCGCCAGCACCTGGTAAACGAGGCCGAGAACCTGCTGTGCGAGCTCCCGTTGGAGCTGCGCGAGCAGCTGCCTGACAGCAAGGCGGTCAGGCCCAGACTCGCGGCGCTCGCAGGGCGCAACCGCCGCCGGCGGTATGACCGCCCGACCGCGCTGCGGCTCAGGCTGCTGGACGAGTACCGAGCCCGGATCGTCAAGCTCGACGCGGACGAGAAGGCCGTCTGCCGCGAGCTGAGCGGGCTCGTGCGAGCGAGCGGCTCAACTCTGGATCAGCTCTGCGGCCTCTCGACCCGGTCGGTCGCCGAGCTGCTGATCGAGGTCGGCGACCCCCGCCGGTTCACCGAGGGCGGATTCGCGCGCTTCAACGCATCAGCGCCGCTGGCGGCCTCGACCGCGGAGGGACCCGGCGAGCCGGTCCGCCACCGCTATAACCCCGGCGGCAACCGGCGGATCAACCGGATCCTGCACGTGATGGCGATCACCCAGCTTCGCTGCGAGCCGCGCGCCCAGGCGATCTACGCCAACGCGCGCGCTAATGGCCACACCAAGAAGGAGGCCCGCCGGATCCTCAAGCGCCACCTCTCCGACGTGATCTACCGCCGGATGATCCGCGACCTCGCCGCGCACGCTCAGCCCCTCCTCGCTGCATGACCGTGCGCGGCCGCCGCGCAGTCAAAGAGTTGGTCCGACAGGACCGAGCGCAGCGAAGCCGCGCAGCGGCACCTCTTGACAGCGATCGGTGGCCCCGCGCCACCATCTCGCAAGGAGGGGCTTGACATAGAAGCTTCATCCTGGTTGTTGCCTCGACCGCCGCCGGGGAGAAGGCCACGAGACCTTGCCCGTGTAGAGGGCCAAAGGCAGACCGGCCTCTCCCGGCGGTGGTGAGGTGCCGACAAGCGGCAACAGGACGTAGCCCCGTTGAGGGCCTTGTCTATGAGGTTCCGCAACGGTACCTCCTGGTCGGGGCGCTGTGAAGTGACCTGACCTTGAGGAGTAGCGATGTGAGTAATTACGCCGGCGTCGATTGGGCGGCAGATAAGCACGACGTGCGCGTGGCCGACGAGACGGGCGAGGAGCTGCTGGCAGCCACGTTCGCGCACGACGAGCGGGGGCTGCGGGCGCTGTGCCGCACGCTGCTGCGGCTGAGGGTCGAGCTGGTGGCGATCGAGCGGCCGGACGGGCTGCTGGTCGAGCGCCTGCTGGACGCCGGGCTGCGGGTGCTGCCGATGCATCCCAACCAGGTCGCGGCGGCGCGGGCGCGGTTCCGGGCCGCGGGCGGCAAGTCCGACCGGTTCGATTCGTTCGTGCTGTGCGAGCTTGCCCGCACAGACAGCCACCGCTTCCGGGTACTCGAGCCTGATAGCGATCAAACGAAGGCCTTGCGAGCGCTGACCCGTGCGCGGGAGGATCTCGTGCACGCCAGGGTGGCTCTGTGCAGCCAGTTGCGTGCGGAGCTCGAGCGGTTCTGGCCCGGCCCGATCGGCCTGTTCACGAAGCTCGACAGCCCGATCTCGCTGGCGTTCCTGGAGCGCTACCCGAGCCCCGTCGACGCGCGCGGCCTGGGCGAGCAGCGCCTCGCGGCGTTCCTGGCGCGCCAGCGCTACTCCGGCGGCCAGAAGCCCACCGAGCTGCTCGCGAAGCTCAGGCGCGCGCCCGAGGGGCGCGTCGGCGAGGCCGAGCTCGCCGCCCGGCGGGCGCTCGTGCTCGCGCTGGTCACAGCGATCAAGCCACTGGTCGAGCAGATCAAGCAGCTCAATCAGCAGATCGCGACCGCCATGCGTGAGCACCCCGATGGGGAGATCTTCCTGTCGCTGTTCAAGGACGGCGTGATCTGCGCCGCCGAGCTGCTGGCCGAGATCGGGGACTGCCGGGCGCGTTACTCGACCCGTGACACGCTCGCCGCCGACGCCGGCCAGGCCGCCGTCGCGGTCGAGTCCGGCAAGCGCAAGACAGCCAGTTTCCGCTGGGGCTGCAACAAGCGGCTGCGCGGCGCGTTCTGCACCCTGGCCGACAGCACCCGCCACTGGCACCCCTGGGCACAAGACCGCTACGCCACCGCCCGCGCCCGCGGCCACGAGCACCCCCGCGCGCTACGCACCCTCGGCCGCGCCTGGTGCCGGATCGTCTGGCGCTGCTGGCAAGACCGCACCCCCTACGACCCGGCCAAACACCGCGCCCTGCAACAGCACTGCACGGTCACAGTTCCCACCTCGTCGGGCCCCGTGCCCGACCTCGCCGCGACCCGGCGGATGCTCGGCGCCACCGTCACCGAACCGGCGGCCCGCAGGGCCGAGCGCGAAGCGCTTGACGGCAAGCCGACATCCGCTACCACGCTCGGGGGTTGACACAGGACGTCTGCCTTCGTTGTTGCACGGGCGTCTCCTCGGCGACTACACGGGCCCTGCTCTGCGCGGGTTGCGGGGAAGACCCGAGCCAGGATCTCGGCGCCAATCCCCGAACCCGGCGTCGGGCCGTGCTTGCCGCGCAAAGCTGGTCTCCGCGCGAGGTCGCCGAGATACCCGTGCGACAACAAGAGCAGGTTCCCGCCAGCCATGGCCATCGAACTCGGTCTGACTGCTCTACGCCTGGAGCAGCTGTCCGGGCGGTGCCGGCGGGGCTGCCGCTCCGGTGCTTGCTGTTCAGGAGTTCGTGGCTAACGATGGGGGCGGCCGCCAGGCTGCTGCGTTTCCGGAGCGGAGGGACAGCCGTGGGTGTGCACGCGGCGTGGTTGGTGCGGTTCCAAGCCAGCAGCCCTGACGGCTCAAATCTTTTCACTCAACGCTGCTGGCTCTCGCCCCAAGGGGAAGAGGGAAGCTGTACCGAGTATTGGCGAGGACGAGGGAAGCCGGCGGGCGGGGCCAGACGCTGGCGTTGTCGCCGAACGCGATACTCGGCGGATCAAGCTGGCGGCGCTTCGGCTGGCGTTCCGTGCCGGTTGCCCGCTCCGATTCGGTCGATGCTGGCCTGCATTCTCCGGAAGGATGGGTCTAGAGCTGAGCGTCGCGTGTGGCCGGGAGCGCTGGCAATCGAGCTGCGACCGGGTTAGAGTCTGCCTAGGAGCTAACAGTGGGCGACGGGGATTCACCGAACCTAGTTACGTCGAGGGACGGTACTCGGATCGCGGTTTGGATTTACGGAACTGGACCGCCGCTGGTGCTCGTGCATGGTACGTTCGTTGATCACACGAGCTGGGGACTCGTTGTGCCGTTCCTGATCGAGCGCTGCACGGTTTACGCAGTCGATCGGCGCGGACGCGAAGCGAGCGGTGACAGTGATCAGTACTCGGTCGAGGCGGACGCCCAGGATGTCGTTGCCGTGGTCGATTCGGTCGGTTCGCCCGTGAGCCTGTTCGGTCATTCGCTGGGCGGCCTAGTTGCGTTGGAGGCGGCATTGGACACCGACGAGGTCGAGCGGCTGATTCTGTACGAGCCTTCTACTGGTGGCAACGCCAGGCCCGGGATCATCGAGCGGCTGGAGGAAATGCTGCGCAAGGACGACCGCGAAGGGTTGTTGATTAGCGCCATGCGAGAAGTCGCGGGCATGTCGGGCGATCAGATCGAAGAGCTGCGGAGCCTTCCTACGTGGCCGGCGCGGCTAGCGGCGGCGCACACGGTCCCGCGAGAGCTCCGCGCGGCGGCCGGATACCGATTCAACGCCAACCGGTTCGCGCGCCTCGACACGCCTACGCTATTACTCAGGGGCGAGTTCGACCCGGCCGGTTGGGTCGAGGGGTCGATCGCCGCAGTCGGCAACGCGCTTCCCAATGCGCGCTTGACGACACTCGCTGGGCAGGCACACGTGGCTCAGATGACGGCGCCGAGCCTATTAGCGGACGAAGTCATGGGATTCATGGCGGTCTGACCGGCGACGCCACGGCTGACGACAAGCTTCTAGACCGCTTCGCCGCACCTGAATAGCCCTACAAGCTGGGAGCCATGCCTTCTTCCAGGGTGCGCCGGTCGCTGAGCATGGAACCCGCCGTTAGCTCGACAACAGAAGCAAGCTCCGGTGCCAGGCCGATAACCCTCGTGAGCGAGGACGCGCCGTTCGGCGCTTCGCTTGGCGACGACCGGGAAGGCAGACTGGACGTCTGCTTCGCCGGCGAGGGTTGAGGACTTCGATCGCAATTTCTTCGCAAGTTCTTGCCATGTATTGACCGGATCGGCGTAGAGTCGCCCGGACAGTCGCAGCGAGGAGGTCTCCACGTGGTGATCCGCAGCCCGTTTCCGGATATCGAGATTCCGGACGTATCTCTCACCGACTATGTTCTCGCGCGTATCGATGAGTTCAGTGGCAAGCCCGCTTTCATCGATGCGTTGAGCGGCCAGACGATCATGTATCCGCAGCTGCGGGAGTTGGTGACGGAGGTCGCCGCGGGCCTCGCACAGCGCGGCTTCGGCAAGGGAGACGTATTCGCTCACTACGCTCCGAACCTCCCCGAATATGCGGTCGCCTTTCACGCAGTCGCGACGGTTGGTGGGGTCAACACGACCGCCAATCCGCTGCTCACCGTGGATGAGCTCGCGGCGCAGCTCAACGACTCCGGCGCACGTCTGCTGGTTACCGTGCCTGAGCTGCTGGAGAAGGCGACCGCGGCGAGCGCGCGAGCCGGCGTTGAGGAGATTTTCGTCTATGGCGAGGACGAGGGCGCGACGCCGTTTGCGGCGCTGCGACTGGCGGGCGTCGAGCCGCCCGAGGTCATGATCGATCCGGCCCAGGATCTCGTCGCGCTCCCGTACTCGAGCGGTACCACTGGGCTGCCGAAGGGGGTGATGCTCACCCATCGAAACCTGGTCGCGAACATCTGCCAGTCCATTTCGTGCGAGCGGTGGGAGGAAGAGGATCGGGATGAGCGCGTCGTCGCCGTGCTGCCGTTCTTTCACATTTACGGGCTCGTCTGGTGCATGAACATACCGATCTACTTCGGCAACACGGTGGTGACGATGCCACGGTTTGAGTTCCGCGAGTTCCTGCGCGTGATCCAGGACTTCCGGATTACTCGTGCCGCGTTAGTACCGCCGATCATCCTCGCGCTGGCCAAGCATCCGCTCGTCGATGAGTTTGACCTCTCGAGCCTCGAGTTCATCGGCTCCGGCGCTGCGCCCCTGTCGGCCGAGGTGGAGGAGGCATGTGCCAAGCGGCTGGGCTGCCGCATACAACAGGGGTACGGGCTGACCGAGACGAGCCCGACGACCCACCGGGTGACTGACGACCTGGCCGGGCAGATGCAGGGGGAGGTCGGGCCTCCACTGCCGAACACCGAGTGCCGGATCGTTGACGTCGCGACCGGCGAGGACATCGCCGGCGGCGAGCCGGGTGAGCTACTCATCCGCGGCCCGCAGGTGATGAAGGGATACCTCAACAATCCCCAGGCGACCGCGCTGGCGATCAGTCCCGACGGCTGGCTGCACACTGGCGACATCGCCCGCATCGAGGAAAACGGCTCGCTGCGAATCGTCGACCGGATCAAGGAGCTGATCAAGTACAAGGGCTACCAGATCGCCCCTGCGGAACTGGAGGCACTCCTGCTTACGCACCCCGCGATCACCGATGCGGCCGTGATCCCGATCCCGGACGAGGAGGCCGGCGAGGTGCCGAAAGCGTTCGTCGTCGCGAGCCAGTCGATCACGCCCGAGGAGGTGGCGCGGTTCGTCGCTGAGCGCGTGGCGCCGTACAAGAAGGTGCGGGCGGTCGAGATCGTCGAGGAGATCCCCAAGTCGCCCGCCGGCAAGATCCTACGCCGCGTGCTCATCGAGCGCGCGCGCACGGCGGCGATCGCTGGATAGGGACCAACCCTGAGTCGGGGCGCTCAAGCCTTGCAGACAAGCTTTGCCGGACCGCTGCGAAGACGAAGGCAGCTCTCGGTCGCTTAGGGACCACTTGCGGCGATCTCGGTCGACGCAATAGGGCTGTAGGACACTACTGCTCTGGAACGCCAACAGCCACGCCGACCGACACGGCCACGACTGCCCCTCCGCCCCGGCAATGCAGCAGTCCGGCGGCGCCGAGTGACGGTCGTCCTCCACCGTTAGCCACGAACTCCTGAGTAGCAAGCACAAGAGCAGCAGCCTCGCGGGCACGGCCCGGACTGCTGCGTCCGGGACAACGGGAGCCACGCGGGCGTGGACGTCGATGCTTACGCACGCAAGCACGGACGCAGAAAGCTGATCACCGCCGAGCAGCGTCGCGAGGGACGGGCCTCTTCCCAAGACCGCTGTCAGACCAATGACGACACGGACAGAGGTCATGGGCGCTTGTCCCGATGTCCCGACGCCCGTAGTTGGGGACAAACCGATAGCCATTGACGTCGACCGGGCACCGCTAGAGTCATGGTATGGCGGTGAAGGCCCCGAGATCTATACGACCGCGGCTCGTCCGACTACTGGACGCCGATCCCGATCTTGGCGCTGGTTTAGAGCCGGCGGACCTCGAGCTCGCGCGGCGTTATGTGGTCTGCGAAACGGCCACGCTCGCCCGCGGGGTTCACGATCCCTGGAAGGTCGGATCTGAAGATCTCCTCGGTCTCCTGGTGATCGACGGGCTGGTCATTCGCAGTGTGCAGGTCGCCGAGCGACGCTGCGGCGAGCTCGCAGGCCCGGGCGCCATTTTGCGGCCCTGGGATCACTTCGGAACCTACGCGCCTCTTCCGTTTGAGGTGCGATGGCGCGTGGTCAATCCGGTCAAGCTGGCCATGCTCGACCAGCGGCTGGTCACGATCGCGGCGCGTTGGCCGAGCCTGATGCACGCGATCGTGAGGCGGGCCGTGGGGCGCTCGCACGCGCTCGCCCTGAACGTCGCTATCCACAGCCTCCAGCATGTAGAACTCCGGCTTCTCGTCCTGTTCTGGCATCTGGCAGATCGCTTCGGCCGGGTCACGCCCGAAGGGACGGTGGTTCCCTTGGCGCTCACCCATGAAGATGTCGCCGAGCTGGTTGGCGCGCAACGACCCTCCGTCTCAGCCCGACTGTCGGCCTTGAGCGCTCGCGGAGAGCTGGTCCGCCGAGCCGACCGCACGTGGTTGCTGCCCGGAAACCCGCCGGCGGAGCTGCGCGATTCGCGTGCCAGCGCCACCGCCGTCCGGGCACACGGCGAAGGCACAGCAGCGCAGCCGCTACAGCTCGACCGCCACACCTAGCCCGGCAAACCGGACCAACCAAAGCGGTTGCGGTCCTAGAGAGCAGAGCGTCAGCCGGATGCCGTGGTCCCCGAGTCGCACGCGCGCTGCTTCGATCGCTCCCAAGCCACTGCAATCCATGAACTCCACACGGTGCATGTGGAGCACGATCTGCTGCGGACGCGCCAAGCTTGCCGAGTCCAGTTGACGTTCGAACCCTGAGACGGCCGCTAGATCGAGCTCTCTCGCGAAAATGATGACGGACACGGTCTGTGGGGCGCGCCGGGACCCGAGGACGCTCCGGGGCGGATCGGCGGGTCGCTGCCGATGTCTGGATGGGGTGGCTTGCCACCGATCGCCGTGCCGAGCGAGCCTGTGGAGCTCGAGGGCTGCGGCGCGAATGTCGCGGCCGGGTGGTGACATCCGACGCCACGGTGGTTCACCGTTGCCCGACGGCACCTTCCGCGCCGTCAGGGTGTGTTTACGCGTCCGGCTCTGGAGAGATTTCCTGTTCACACTATGGAGGGTGACCTACATGTCTGAGGCTGACAACGCGAGCGTCCGACGGGTGACAGCGTGGCCCTCGTTTCGGTCAACGATCTGTGCCCCGCCGCGCTAGCCGGCATCGAGCTCGAGAAGCTCAGTGGTGGGAATGCGCGGAGCGCCGTCGGAGGCGGGTGCTGCCTCGGCGCACGTATTGGCCGGGTCCCTGTCGAACGCTGGCTGACAGCCGGTGGCGCAGAAGTGGTCGGTCTTACACCGCGACCTCGCCGGTTAGCGCCTTGTCTCGGTCGACCTTCATCCCCCCAGCGGATCGGTCGCGCCACAGCGAGGGGTGAGCCGGCACAGGCCATTGAAGGTCGCGAGGCCAGTGGGGCGGACCAGCCAGGTGGTCGAGCATTGCCTGGTCGGCGGTGGCGGTGACCGAGTAGCCGTAGCCGAGGGCGTTGTTGCGGGCGGACCGGCCGAGGCCTTGAACGTAGCCGCCGCCGAACTGTCTCAACGCTTCGGCCACGGACCCCACCGCAGGGCCAAGGTGACCAGGCCGCCGAATACCCCCACGCCGAGGGTCAGCGCAGCCGCATAATCGCCAATGCTTCCGGTGCGCAGCCGTTGCGCGCGGCCATCAGGGCAGCGGGTCACCCCTTGCGCGCCCCGGGCCGGATTAACCTGGAGTCGCCCCGAGAAGACTCTCACCTCACAGATCGGAGCATGAGTGCAATGACACTCAGCTCCCACGGCCTGAGCGGCTACCGTCGGCATTCCAACACGGAGAGCGCGCCGGAAACGCCCAGGCTGATGACAGCCGCTCGCCGGTATGCCGGCTTGCGGACTGCCAGCCCGACCATCGTAAGTGCGTGGGTGGCGTCGACCGCAGCGCACCATCGCCGGGTGGTGGGAGAGGGAGCGGCAGCCAAGGCCAAGCCCGCGACCACGTGCCTCAGACCGAGGACCTGCACCAGAGCGGTCGTCGACCCGGGTTCTGGGGCGCCGCCCAGGACCAAGCCCGTTCGAGGCGCCAGCAGCAGAAGTAGCCCCCAGGCGCCATGAATCCGTGCGCTCACCGCCTAACCTCCACTTGACTGCCTCCCCTCGAGGGCGGTGGCGATCGCAGCCATCGAGCACGGCTCAAACGGGCGGAGATGCGGGGAGGATAGGCCGGTGGCATCACGCAGCCCCCGCCCCCAGCCGTCGGCCCAGACGAGACGCGACAAGGGGTGCGGGGGCCGCTGACTGAGCCGGCACGGCGGAGCGAGCCTCCGCCACGGGGCGGGAGCTCGCAGATCCGTGAGTTACTACTGCTACTGGCCCTGCTTGACACCTGGTTCACCGTAGTGGTACTCGATGGGATGGGTGAACTCGCGGCCCGGCACGTTCGCATCCACCTTGGGTTCGCCCAGCGGCAGGATGACTCGGCCGAACGAGGCCTTCCACATCATCGCGCTCGCCGTGTAGAAAGCGCAGATCGACGAAGCAATCAGGACCCATCCGCCGTGTGTAGCCAGCCGCTCGCGGTCAACGGTCCGCCGACCAGCTATCCGACGCCCAGAAGCGCCGCTCCGACCGCCAGGGTGGTTAGCGTGGCGGTGATGCCGAGGTTCTGGCCGATCGATGCGATCGCGCCCGAGGCGGTGATCGCCGCGATGGGGAAGAACCAGAAGGCCAACTCCGGGAACTTGCCGGCGGGCAAGGTAATGTCATGCGTCGCAACAAGTAGCCAGAGCAGCCCATACGCAAGCCAGAAGGCCCCCACATGCCGTGCATCGCGGTGGCCAGCGCATCGCGGGCCTTGTAAGCCCAGAGGCCTGCGGCAAACTGCGCTATTCCCCCGAACATCGCGGCGAAGGGAAGCAGATACACCCCACTCAGGGGCGTGCCGTACCAACCCGCCAGGTTGGCGGCGACCATGAAGGTGGCCCCGGCGAAGCCGAACAGACCCAGCACTGAGGGAGCGGCGATTGGCTGAAGAAAGACGCGGGTCGAGGACCGCCAACGGTCGAACTCACCCGCGTTCCCGTTGGTCAGGCCGAGGTTCCGAGACTCGGTTGTGGACATCAGTTACCTCCGAGAAGGTCAGACTTTGGTCCCACACACGTTCTACCCGTCTTCGAAGCTTGTGCAAGTGCACGGTCACCCCGGTTACAGCGCCGGTGCCCTGTTACTACAGTTTACCGCGCGGTGCACTGTCACTACCGTTACAGAATCTCCTACGGCCCTCGCAGCAGGCTCCACACGTTCCTGGTCAACCCGACCGGCTGCTGAGATCACGTGGTCTGCCGCACGCCGAACTCGTTCACCAGCCCGGAGAGCTGCTCGGCCAGGTCGTGCGGCGTCGCCTTCCCCTTGCCGCGCCGGAGGGTCGGAGTACCGGTTGATGCTGCTCGCCCTCCAGTTCGAAGGCCAGGACGCAGTATCCGGCAAGTGCGACGACGGCGAGGCCGATCAGCCCGCCGGCGTTCTGCCAGGAGGCTCCTCCCCCGAGCTCGTAGCTCCCGGCGACGATGAAGCGCGATGCCGCGAGGGCGAATACCACAGCGGGAAGCGGCTTGTTACTCCCGACCGCCACGGCGGAGAGCATGATCGTTCCGCCGGCGGCGACGAGCATGAGACCGAGCGCTCTGCTTCTGGATCCGGGAACAGACGCCAGGGGGACCAGGCCCTCGGCAAGCCAGCTGCCGGAGAGCACGCCGACCGTGGCTCCGGTGGCTCCGTAACGGGCCAGGTAGGAGAAGACGCAGGCGATCGTCTGCAGGAGGAACGGCACCGAGATGAGGATCAGTCCGACCGGGTGGTTTGGTCGGTTGGGATCCAATGCAGGTCACGGCCGCTCTGGACCAGTGACGCGATCGCCAGCCCCGACATTCCAACCGTGAGCGGGGAGCCGAGCTGCCTGAGGAAGATCCTCGAGGCGGACATTTCAGGAGCGCGTCCGGTCACTTCAGAACCTCCGTGGCGCAATGGCGTACCGAGCGGCAGCGGCGCCGGCGAGAAGCACGAGTCCGCCGGCTGCGGCACGCGCGGCTCTCCACGCCGGCGGAGCCTTCGGACGGCCCTCAACGGAGAACGACTCCGCACGACCGGGCTGAGAGCCGACCTGCCCCCGGTCCCGGGCCAGCTTGATCGCTTGAGCGACATGGAGCGCTGTGCGGCCGGCATCGGACTGCTGGATCTGGGTCTTGCAGGAGAAGCCGTTGGCGATCACCAGGGTGTCCCGGTCGGCGTTGCGGACGGCGGGAAGCAGCGCCTGCTCGCCGCACTGCATCGAGATGTCGTAGTGCCCCTGCTCAAAGCCCCAGGAGCCGGCGAGTCCGCAGCATCCACCGCTGATCGGCTCCACTTCTACACCCATGCGCTCCAGGAGCTTGTGCTCCGGGTCCATGCCTCCGGTTGCCTTGTGGTGACAGTGTCCCCACACGATCGCTTTGACCGCGAGGGACGGGACCGGGATCTCGTACTGCTCGAAGAACTCGGCGAAGTGCATGGCGTTGCGCGACAGGCGGGCGGCGTCATCATCGTGGGGCAGCATGCCGGTGAGCTCGTCTTTGAAGACCGCCAGGCAGCTTGGCTCGATTCCGACGATTGGCGTTCCCTGACGGATCTCGTCTCGCAGTACGGCGATCGTGTGGCTCAGGTACCGCTCAGCCAGGTCGAGGAAGCCGTAGTCATAGAGCGGTCGCCCGCAGCACACGTGGCCTTCGGGCATGACCACCTGCCAGCCGGCGGCTTCGATGGCCTCGACGCAGGCCACGCCGACATCGGTGTGGAAGTGGTTGTTGAAGGTGTCGGGCCACAGCACGACCCTTCGGCCGTTGGGATTGGAAGTCCCGCCGCGCTGCCGGAACCACTGCTGCAGCGTGATCGGCGCGAACTGAGGGATCTGACGCTCGGCCGCCATCCCTGCGGCGAGCTTCGCGACGCGGGAGAGGCCCGGTGCATGGGTGATGAAGTTGACCAGCCCCGGCATCACGGATGCGACCCGCGCGGCCTGGTCGATCAGGCCGAAGGCGTAGGCGTAGCGGGGCCGCCAGCGGCGCGCGCTCTTGAAGTGGTGGTGGAGGAACTCGGCCTTGTAGGTAGGCATGTCGACCTGCACCGGGCAGTCGTTGGTGCAGCCCTTGCACGAGAGGCACAGATCGAGCGCGTCGTAGACCTCTCGGCTTTGCCACCCGTCGGTGATGACGTCGCCTTGGAGCATCTCGAACAGCAGGCGAGCTCGTCCCCGGGTGGAGTCCTTCTCCTCGCGGGTGACCATGTAGCTTGGACACATCACGGTGTCAGCGTCGGGCACGCGGCATTTGCCGATCCCGACACAGCGCAGCGCGGCGTGGGCGAAGTCGCCCTTGTCCTGGCGGTAGGTGAAGCGGACGGGGGGCCGCCAGGGGTTGTAGTCGGTGCCGAGCTTGAGGTGCTCGTCGAGGCGGTAGGGGTCGATGACCTTGCCGGGGTTCATCTTCCAGTGGGGGTCCCAGATCAGCTTGAAGTCCCGCATGGCCTGCAGCAGCTCGTCGCCGTACTGCTTGGAGAGCAGCTGGGCGCGCTGCTGGCCGTCGCCGTGCTCGCCCGACAGCGACCCGCCGTAGGAGACGCAGAGGTCAGCCGCCTCTTCGAGGAACGCGCGGTATTTCGCGATTCCCTGGGCGGTTCGGAGGTCGAAGTCGATGCGGGAGTGGATGCAGCCCTGCCCGAAGTGGCCGTAGAACGCGCCGTGATAGTCGTACTTGTCATACAGGGCCATCAGGTCGCGGAGGTAGGGGCCGATGCGCTCAGGGGGAACGGCGGAGTCCTCCCACCCGGGCCAGTGATCCTGGCCATCGGGCGGGAAGGCGGTGGCGCCGAGGCCCCCTTCTCGGACCTGCCAGAGCTCGCTCGAGTTGCCGCCCTCCTGCTGGGAGCGGAAGATCGACAGACGTTCGGCTTCGTAGCCCTTCTCGTCGACGAGCCAGTCCCGGAAATGCTCGGCCGTCGCCTCGGAGTCCTCGGCAGTGTCGGCTCCGAACTGCACCATCAGCCAGGAGGAATGGGGCCGGTCGCGCCGGGGCAGCTCCTGGAGGTCCTCGACATGCTTGCCGAGCAGTGTCTCGTTCTCGATCAGCCGGTGGTCGAGCGCCTCGAGACCGATCGGCTTCCAGCGCTCGATGATCTCCATGACGTGCTCGGCGGCGTCCGGGATCGCGTCGTACTCCACGATCACGAGCGTCCGCATCAGCAGCGCAGGGGTCAATTTCAGCTTTACTTGGAGCGTGGTCGCGCAGGTCGACTCGGTGCCGACCAGCGCGCGCGCCACATTGAAGCCGCGCTCCGGGAGCAGCTCGTCGAGGTTGTAGCCCGAGACGCGGCGGGGCAGGCGGTCGACTGGCTGGTAGCGCTCACGGATGAGCTCGGCATAGCGGTCGCGCAGGTCACGCAGCCGGGCGTAGATCTCGCCCTTGCGCCCGCCCTGGGCGATGATCTGATCGAGCTGGCCCTCCTCGTTCACCCCCACCCAGAAGCGGGCGCCGTCGTGGGTGACGATCTCCATCGCTTCGACGTTGTCGGAGGTGCGCGGCCCGGGGCCGTACAGCTGCGCCTGCACGGAGTGGATCCCGCACGAGTTGTTCCCGATGTTCCCGCCGATCGCGCAGCGCGAGTGGGTGGACGGATCGGGCCCGAAGACCATGTTCACCTGTCGCCCGGTCTTCTCGTTGACGTGCTCGTTGATCGCGCCCGGCTGGCAGATCACGGTGCGTGTCTCGGCGTCGGCGTCGCCGATCTCCGTGAGGTACTTGGAGTGGTCGATGACTACCGCGAAGTTGACCGTCTCGCCGGACAGGCTGGTCCCGCCGCCGCGGTTGACGATCGGCGCGCCGAACTCGTGACAGGCCCGGTGGGTGGCGACGACATCGTCCAGCGTCTTGGGGATGACGACGCCGATCGGGACCTGCCGGTAGTTCGAGGCGTCGGTGGCGTACAGCGCCTTTGACTGAGTGTCGAAGCGCACCTCCCCGGTGATGTCGGCCTCGAGGCGGCGTCGCAGTCCGCGCACGTCGATCGTGGCCGTGGCCGCCATGCCCCCCTTGAACCGCGGGTCGACACGGGCCGGCACCGCTCTGTGCTCGGTGGCGCTCATCGTGGGTCTCCTCCAGGGTCAGACGGCGAAGCGGGCGGCTTCGTCGCGCTTGAGTTCGATACCGAGCCCGGGCCGTTCCCGGTCGGGAGTGAGGCGGCCGGCGCAGGGGTCGAGCGTCCCGTCGAACAGCATCCGCTCGATCCGTTTGTGGTCGTAGAAGTACTCGATGTGGAGGACACTCTCCATCGCGCAGCCCGCGTGCGCGGACACCGCCGGGGCACAGTGCGCCGAGAACGGCAGGTTGCGAGCCTTGCACAGGCCATCGATCCGGATCAGGTTGGTGATTCCGCCGCAGCGCGTGACGTCGGCCTGCAAGATGTGGACGGCGTCGGCGTCGAGCATCTGCCCGTAGTAGGGGGACGTCCCATCCGTACTCGCCGCCGGCGATGGACAGCCCGGCGGGCGCGCGGCGTCTCACCTCCGCGAGGCCACGCAGGTTCTCCGATGAAACGGGCTCCTCGAAGTAATCGACGCCCTGACCGCGGAAGCACTCGCCCCACAGCAGGGCTTCGGGCACGGTGTAGGCGCCGTTTCCGTCGACCATGAGCTCGGCGTCAGGGCCGGCCTCCTCTCGGACCACGTCGATCCGCGATGGGTCAGCCAGCTTGTCCCTCCCTACCTTGATCTTCATGCTGCGGCACCCCGCCCGGACCCATTCGTGCACCTGCTCGCGGAGCTGATCGTCGGTCAGGTTGGTGAAGCCGCCCGACCCGTAGATGGCCACGCTCTCGTGAAAGCGCGGCAGTGCGTCCGCCAGGCACACGTCGATCAGCTTTGCCTTGAGGTCCCACAGGGCGATGTCGACGGCGGACCGGGCCATCATCGCCAGCCCGGCGTGCCCGAGCTGGCGCAGCTCCACCTGCATGTGCGCCCAGCTGCGCTCAGGCATGCACGGATCGGCTTCCACGAGGACGCTCGAGAGCTTGGTCTCGATCACCGTTCGTGCCGCCGGGTGGCAGTAGGAGTAGCCCAGGCCGGTGACCCCGTCGGCGTGGAGCTCGACCACCGTGATCGCCGTAGAGTTCCACGTCAGCGTGCCATCGGACTCCGCGCCGGTTGCTGTCGGCACCTGGTAGCAATGGACCTCGACGGTGTCGATGCGGGTCCGGCTCGGGTTTAACGTTGCGCTCATCGCCGCTTCCCGCTCATCGTGTGACGAACTCTTCGAGTTTGCCCTTGATCGACTGCTTGATGATCCGACCGGTGTGGGGGTCACCCGGCAGCGCCTTGGCGAGCTTCTTGGCCTGCTCGAACTTGATGTGCGGCGGCAGCGGCGGCACCTCGGGGTCGGTGATCGCCTCAAAGACGACCGGACCGGCGGTGTGCGCGAGCGCCTCGTCCCACGCGGGACCGACGTCCTGCGGGCGGTCGACCTTGATCCCCTTCAGGCCCAGGACCTCTGCGTAGCGCGCGAACTCGAAGTTAGGGAGCACCTGCGAGGCCTCCAGCTTCGGGTCCCCGGACATCACCCGCTGCTCCCAGGTCACCTGGTTGAGATCGTTGTTGTGCAGAACCACCACGATGCACTGCCTGTTGATCCAGCGCTCGGAGTA
Organism: uncultured Solirubrobacterales bacterium; assembly: GCA_963822855.1. GTDB lineage: Bacteria > Actinomycetota > Thermoleophilia > Solirubrobacterales > Solirubrobacteraceae > Palsa-465. Next base: position 396,708 of record CAWGJE010000019.1, read on the forward strand.
GTGCGCGAGGTCGATCAGCCCGGCGTTGCCGAGCATCTGCATCGCCCCGTCCCCGATCGAGGCGATCACCGGCCGCTCGGGGAACGCGAACTTCGCGGCCAGGGCGTAGGGCACGGCCGGGCACATCGTCGCCAGCGTGCCCGACAGCGCTGACTTCATTCCCTGGCGCATCCGCAGGTGCCGGGCCCACCAGTTCGTCGCCGACCCGGAGTCCGAGGTCAGGATGCAGTTATCCGGCAGCCGTGGGCTGAGCTCGGCGAAGATCAGCTGCGGGTTGATCGGCTGAGCATCCAGATGCGCCCGCTCGTCCATCAACCGCCACCACCGCTCGATCTCCCCCTCGAGCTGCTGGCGCCAGGACCGGTCTTCCTTGCGCTCCAAGAGCGGAATCAGCGCCTGCAGGGTGTCCTTGGCGTCGCCGACGAGATTGCACTCCGTCGGTGAGTAGCGCATTCCGAGCAGGCGGCCGTCGATGTCGATCTGCACCGCGCGGCACGACCCCTCCTCCGGCAGCCATTCCGCGTAGGGAAAGCTCGTCCCCACCATCAACAGCGTGTCGCAGCCCATCATCATGTCGTAGCTCGGCTTGGTCCCGAGCAGACCGATCGAGCCGGTCACGAACGGGAGGTCGTCGGGCAGCGCCGCCCGCCCGTTGAGCGCCTTCGCCACGCCCGCCCCGAGCAGCTCGGCCACCTGCACCACCTCGTCGGCGGCGGCCGCAGCGCCCTGGCCGATCAGCATCGCGACCTTCTGACCGCCGTTGAGAACGCCGGCCGCCCGCTTGAGGTCCTCATCGCGCGGGCGGATCATCGGCTTGGAGAAACCGAGCGAGGAGTAGACGGCCCCGTGCTCACGCGGAGGCTCCTGGTGCTCGGCCTCCTGCACGTCCTCGGGCACGACCACCGCCGTCGGGTGGCGCGAGTCCTTGGCGATCCGGATCGCCCGGTCGATGACGTGGCGCGCCTGCGTCGGATCCATGACCGTCATCAGGTACTCGCTGGCGACATCCTTGTACAGCGTGTTCAGGTCGACCTCCTGCTGGTAGTTGGCGCCGAGCGACATCCGCTTCTGCTGGCCGATGATCGCCACCACAGGCTGGTGATCGAGCTTGGCGTCGTAGAGCCCATTGAGCAGGTGCACGGCGCCCGGACCGGAGGTGGCCATGCACACGCCTACCTCCCCGGTGAACCTGGCGTGCGCCGTCGCGGCGAACGAGGCGATCTCCTCGTGTCGGCACTGGATGAACTCCAGCCGGTCACCCACCTCGTGAAACGCGCCGATCAACCCGTTGATCCCGTCGCCGGGGTAGCCGTAGACCCGCTCGATACCCCACTCGGTCAGGCGGTTGAGGATGAACTGGGCGGTATTCGGCATGGGTCGCCTCCTTCACGGGGTCTCTGGTTTCATGTGCCAGGGCTCCCCGCTTTGGGGCCCCGGCTCCTGCGCGTTGTTATCCGGGTGACAATCGGTCAGTCATCTCCGTGGCGCAGCGCCATAGCCGCTCCGGCGCTCACGGCGGCCGCGCCGAGGCCTGCTAGCACCGCACCGCGATGCTTGGAGAGCTCGTACTGCGGGCTCACGCTGTGGGCCTTCTCGTTGAACGGCCCGTGCGCGCCCCGGTCCTCGTCGACCGGTTCGAACAGGTTGTCGTGCCCGACCGGGTTCAATGCGTGGCCGGTCATCTGGCCCTTGTAGCCCATCTTGGCCAGGAAGCGATCGAGCAGCCACGGAGCCGTCCGTTCACCCAGGATGTTCATCACCGTCGGCATCCCCACGTAGATCTGGCGGCGCTTGTGGTGCGCCGCGTAGTGGATCGCGTCGGCGGCCACCTCCGGCTGGTAGATCGGGGCCACCGGCATCGTCTGCTTGGGCAGCTTGGTGCGCCCCCAGGTGAACTGGGTGGTGTTCAGGCCGGGCAGCTGGATCATCGACACCTGCACCTTGGACTTGTGGTGCAGCAGTTCGGTGATGACGCTCTCGGTGAAGCCCTTACAGGCGTGCTTGGCGCCGCAGTAGGGTGACTGGAGCGGGATCCCGCGGTAGGACATCGCAGAGCAGACCTGCACGAGCGAGCCGCGATCGCGCGGCACCATCCGCTTGAGCGCCGCTCGCGTGCCCCACACCATCCCGAGGTAGCTCACCTCGGTGGAGCGCTTGAACTCCGCCGGCTCGATGTCGAGGAACTCGGCGTAGACAGTGACCATCGCGTCGTTGACCCACACATCGATCTCCCCAAACGCGTCCTCGACCGACGCCGCGGCGGCCTCGACCTGGTCGTACTCGGCCACGTCCACCGGAAGCACGAGGGCCTTGCCCCCAGCCTGCTCCACCTCACGCGCGGTCGCTTCAAGGCCTTGGCGACCCCGCGCCAGCAACGCGATCTTGGCACCTTCCGCCGCGAATTTCCGGGCCGCCGCGCGGCCTACGCCGCCTGACGCACCCGTTATCACCACGACCTCGCCTGGCTTGGGCATGTCTGTTCCTTTCGTTTGTTGTTCTCTGCGCTTACCCCCCCAGGCCCGCGGCGAGATGCTGGACTCACCGGGTTGTATCTGTGGTGACGCTGCGCGTCGGCTCTGTACTTACGATGACGGACACTGCATGGTGCGCCCCGGATTCGGGGGAGTGACCTCCGTATGACCCACACGGCAACTGACGCGCCGGCCCAGGCACAGCCGCGTCGCACCGACGGCTACCTGCCGATCGAGGACTACGCGATCATCGGCGACGGACGGACCCTCGCGCTGGTCGGCGTCGACGGATCGATCGACTGGATGTGCCTTCCCGATCTCGACTCCCCAAGCGTCTTCGGCGCCCTGCTGGATCCGGCCGACGGAGGCAGCTTTTCGCTCGCCCCGGCGATCCCGTTCGAGGTCAGCCGTGCGTACATCACGGACACCAATGTCCTCCAGAGCGAATTCTCCACCGAGCAGGGGATCGTCCGGGTCACCGAGGCGCTCACCGTGGACAACGCCCAGAACGCGCCCTGGCGCGAGCTCGTGCGTCGTGTGGAGGGGATCTCGGGCAGCGTCCCGATGCAGTGGCGCCTGCGGCCGCGGTTCGGCTACGGACAGCACACTCCAGAGCCCGTTCGCCTCGCCGACCAGTTCGTCTATCGCTATGGCCGTCTTCAGCTCGGGCTCAAGTTCTGGGATGCCGGCGACCCTCAGGTCCGCGGCGGGGTCCTGGAAGCCAGCTTCGAGATCGGCGCGGGAGAGCAATCGACGTTGGCGATGCTCGCCAGCGATGACGTCGCGCTTCCCAGCCCCGAGCGCCGGGCCGTGGAGAGACGACTGGATGCCACCGTCCAACTGTGGAAGGACTGGGTCGGACGTTGTGGCTACGACGGTCCCTGGCAGCCTGCGGTCAGGCGCAGCCTCCTCGCGATCCGGCTTCTCGCCGACGGGCGCACCGGCGCGATCACCGCCGCCGGCACCACCTCCCTGCCGGAGGTCATCGGCGGCCAGCGAAACTACGACTACCGGTTCGGCTGGGTGCGCGACCTGTCGTTCACCGTCGACGCGCTGCTCCGAGTCGGGATGGAAGAGCTCTCCCACGCCTCGGTCGGCTGGCTCCTCGGCGCGGTCCGAAACACCCACCCCAGAGTCGATCCCGTCTACTCGCTCACCGGACAGGTCGTGCGCTCCCAGCGCAGGCTCGCACTCCCCGGCTACCGCGGAAGCGAACCCGTGCATGACGGCAACCAGGCCGGCAGCCAGCTGCAACTCGGCGGCTTCGGCGACCTGGTGGAGACCGTATGCCGCTTCGCCCAAAGCGGCCACGTGCTCGCCCCCGAGACCGGCGAGAGAATCGCCGATACCGTCGACCTCCTCTGCGCGATCTGGCCCAACCAGGACGCGGGGTTATGGGAGCTGGATGACTACGCCCAGTACGCCACCTCGAAGATCAGCTGCTGGACGGCCCTCGCGCGGCTGCTTGACCTGGCCGAGCTAGGTCAGGCCCCGGCGCGGCACGTGGCCCGGTGGAAGGCCGAGCGCGACCGGATCCGGGACTTCATCGAAACGGAGCTGTGGTCCGAGCAGCGAGGCAGCTACCTGATGAAGGCCGGGAGCGACATGCTCGACTGCGGCGTGCTGCTCGCCGCCCGCCGCGGCTACGCCGACCCCACAGGTCAGCGCATGAACGGGACGATCGACGCGATCAGATCAGAGCTCCACGCTGAAGGGCCGCTCTACTACCGCTACAGCGGAATGCAGGACCAGGAGAACGCGTTCCTGGCGTGCTCGTTCTGGATGGCCGAGGCGCTCACCCTCGCTCGCCGTGAGGACGAGGCCGCGGAGATCGTGGACGGCATGGTGGGCCTTGCCAACGATGTGGGTCTGTACACCGAGGAGATGGAACCGGAGACCCACGCGATGCGCGGCAACTTCCCCCAGGCGCTCACACACCTAGCCCTGATCAGCGCAGCCTCCCTCTACTCCGAGCGGACCAGGCGCTAACCGCCGATCGGGTGCGGTGGAGCCTTCCATCGCTCCTCGCTCGAGCTGCCTGGCGCTTCGAGATGCGCATGCGTCTCAAACGACGCCGGTTACGCAACCGCTCGCTCCTTGTCACGCTGAGCCCAGCTGAGCGGCGAGGTCGTCGTACCTCGCCGCCGAGCGGTCAGTCGGGGTCTGTGCCAGGAACCGTACCCACCGGGGGCTCGGTGATCGGCTCCTCCTGACGATCCTCGCTGATGGCGACCGTCATGACGCTGCCGTCGGGCTGACGGCGGACGATCTCGCCCTCCCACTCCCGAAGCGGGTGAGCGCCGCTGCGCTGAAGCGACCGGCACGCGCTGCGCGTGGCGAGGAACACGATCACCGGGATCACCCAGACGCCGGCGCGCCAAAAGTGGATCTGCCCCGTGTAGGAGATGCCGAGGCGGTAGAACAGCCGGTCGGTCGAGCCGACGGCGAAGATGATCACCACCCAGCTGAGGAACGCGGCGCCGATCGCGGTCCGTACCGGGCGATCACGCGGACGGTCAAGCAGGTCGTGGCGACGCTGGTCGCCGGTCACCTTGCGCTCCAGCCACGGCCAGGCGAACATGACCCCGAACACGACGGTCGGGAAGACCAGGCCGCCCCAGAACGGGTTGGGAATGATCGTCTTGCCGGCGATCGTCGGCTCGAAGTTCGGCATGAGGCGCAGCGCGCCGATCAGCCAGCCGATGTACCAGTCCGGCTGCGCCCCGTTCTCGGATAAGTACACGTGGTAAGGCCCCCACTGCCAGATCGGGTTGATCTGGATCAGGCCACCGAGCAGGAACAACACTGCGGCCACGGCCAACAGCAGTCCGATCGAACGCAACGCATAGGCCGGCCACATCGGCGTGCCCACCACGTTGCGTTCGCGGCGCCCACGCCCGGGAAATTGGGAATGGTGCTGGCGCATAATGATGGCCAGGTGGACCGTGATCAGCGCCGCGAGCGCCGCAGGTATCAGGAACACGTGGATGATCTCCAGGCGAGGGAGAAACCGGCTCGATCCGGGGAAGGGGCCGTCCCAAATGAGGAAGGCGAGCTGCGCGCCGATGAATGGGATCGACAGCGCCACCGCGTAGGCGATCGCCAGCCCCATCCCGGACAGGAGATCGTCGACCAGCGAGTAGCCGGCGAAGCCCTCTAGGATGGCCAGCGTCAGCATCGTGAGGCCGATGTAATAGTTGAGGTCCCGCGGCTTGCGGTACGCCCCGGTGAAGAAGACGCGCATGAGGTGCAGCACGATCGAGGCGATGAGCACATCGGCCGCCCAGTGGTGGGTCTGGCGCATGAGCAGCCCCACGGGCACGTTCAGACTCAGGTTGAGGACCGAGCGGTAGGCGTCGGACATCGTCTGGCCGTAGAGCGGTGCGTAGTGGCCCAGGTAGGTGACCTGGGAGTCGCTCGGGATGTAATAGAGCGCCAGGAAGATCCCGGTGATGACCAGGACGATGAACGAGTAGAGCGAGATCTCCCCGAGCAGGAACGACCAGTGGTCCGGGAACACGTAGCGCATGGCCCACTTGATCCCCTTGGCCGCGCCGACCCGCTGCTCGTTCCAGCGGGCGAAGCGAACCGCCCGGCGGTGCAGATAGCGGCCGACCAGGCTCATGCCTGGGGGCGGCGGACGTCGAACCAGGACGGTCCCACGTCCTCGTCGAACTCGCCGCCCGCCCGCAGGTAGCCGGCGTCGTCGATCATCACCGGCAGCTGGGGCAGGGCCCGGCCGGCCGGACCGAAGATCAGCCGCCCGCTCTCGCCGGGCAGGAACGTCGAGTAGTGGCAGGGACACGTGAACGCGGGCTGCACCCCGGAGGTCGGGCCGAACGTGGGATAGCGATACAGCGAGATCGCGCACGCCGCGTGCGGGCAGATCTTCGAATAGGCGAGGATTCCCTCGGGGGCCCAGCCCTGCCGTTGGGGCGGCAGACGGATGTAGTTGGGGGGCAACTTCACGACCAGGAGGGGCGCCCCCATCTGCTCCCAGTCGGCGGCTCCTTCGGGTAGCGCGGTGTAGAAGCTTCCGATCTCGATCTCGCTGGCCAGGTAGGGCTGGCTCTCCTCGTCGACGAAGCGGACTCCGCGCTGCCACGGGGTGGCGTGGATGGAGGTCAGGCGGGGACCGGCGGAGGCCAGCGGCGTGGCCGCCGCGGTCACTACGGCGAGCCCGGCCAGACCACCGGCGCCGGCGAGCAGGACCCGGCGGGAGACGCCTTCGCCGCCTGCGTCAACCATCTCGACGATGTCCTCGACCTTTTCCTCCTGAAGCAGGACATCCCCGCGACAGTTGTAAGAGGGGTGACAAACTCTGCGCGCCCCGCCGGATGAGGTTGGGGAGGGGACACCAGCCCGGGTCGAACTCCCGCCGCAACCCGCATACCGGCGATGACCCGCTCGACGCTGCCAGGTATCCGTCCGTGGCTGCGGCGTCCGGCGAAGGCTGTCCGGCGACTCAAGACGTCTGCTCCCTGCTCGGTGCGTAGCCACTGATTTGCCCGCGGCGTATCAGCACCCCACCCGGCCTCCCAGGGGTAGCCGTTCCCGGGGGCGACTGGGATCCAAGTCAGGGTGACTCGACTCCCACCGCGGCGACGGCCGGTCTGGCTGGGACCGGCTGCTGCTGAGGATCCAGCCCGACCGCCAGGTCAGGATCGACCTTGAGTGGGCCTACCCCTGTGCACCGGATCCTGCAACACACGCGCGGGCTACCCGTCCGGCACGCTCTTCGGAAATGTGGGGCGACCTAACTCGTGTGATGGGGTCGCAGCGGTCGAAGTGCCTGCTAGTGCCGGAGAGCGGGTTCGCCGCCCTTCGTCGTGCCGGTGCCGCTGCCCCAGGCGTCCTCGCCGCGCTCGCCGAGCGCGCGCAGCTTGGGCAGGGCCGCGAGCCCGAACGGCATCGGGGCGAACAGGGTGAATGCGCGGTAGCCGGCCACACCTAGGGTCGCGGCGGCGAACGGCACGCCGGCGGCGTTCTAGAGCGTCGACACAAGCGCGACGAGCACGACTCCGGCTCCGGCGAGCGGGGCGGTGCGTCGGGTCAGCACCATGCAGGTGCCGAGCGCGATGATCCACGTCGAGCGCGGACGTCTGGAAGCCGAACGCGTCCGTCGCGGCCCAGAGGGCGAGCATGTCGCCGCCCCAGTAGAGCATCTTGCCCAGGACGTCATAGCCGTGAGTCGACGGGCTCCTGAGGATGTCCCAACGATGTGGATGGAGTCCAGGAGCATCCCACCGTGCCGCGCCAGCCGTCGCGGTCGCGGTAGCGCTCGGCCGGCCAGATCGGCAGCGCGAAGCTGAGCGGCGGGATGGCCGCCCAGGGCCAGGTGAAGTCGTGCTTCGGATAGGTGCCGGCGACGATGAGCGCCGCGATCGCCGTGGGGCAGGCGATGAACGCCAGCGCGCCGTGCTCGAAGCCGGCCAGCGCGCTCACCGGACCTTCGCCCTCGCGCTTCTCCGCGCCGGCCGCGCGCATCGCGAACTCGTCGAGCGCGGTCTCGCCCTGTGCCAGGAAGCCGCCGAACCCGGCGGTCACGACCGCCAGCAGCGCGAGGAACCCGAGCTCGGGGCCGTCCTCGGCGCGATTGATCGCGCGGTACGCGAAGAAGTAGCCCGCGAACGCCGCCACCACGCCGGCGAACGCCGCGGCCAGCCACCACCAGTGCGCGTGATCGAGCCGGGCCTGGACGTTGCCGAAGCCGGCGACGTAGGCCATGCCGACGCCGCCCAGCTACCTCTCATCGGCTTGCGACCGGCGCGGTCGGAATCTGCAGGAGAACCGATCTACTCCGCCGTCGACCGCGACTTGGGATGAGGCCCGCCGTCGAGCGGGGAGTCGGGGCTCAACGGCGGGCCGGGTACCCTCTCGCCCCGGCTCAAGCGATCTTGTGCCCGGCGGTCGGCCCAGCCGGACGCCGACGCGGCACGTCAGGGCCTCCAGGCCGGCGGGCAGCATCCGTCATTACTGCTGCCCCGGTCCGGCGACTCTGGCCCGGTCGCTCAACGCGCTCCACTACCCTCGGTTCGCGGCCAGTGGTTCGCGGTCGGTCCGGTGGCTGCTTGGCCATCCCGGGGGATTGTCGGCACAGTGGGATCCCCGCAGCAAGCTCGGGTGTTCGCGTCCTTACACTTTTTGGTCACAAGTCCGTTCGTGGCGGGCAAATTGCAAGCTGTCTACCGGCAGCGGCGGCATGTCATACCCGACGACGGCTCATCTCTCGCGCTCGCGACTTCCCGTCGCGGAACGATCAGCAGGGTGGCTAGGAGCGTGCGCAATTGCCCGCTGGCGCGCCGCGAACGAGCTCCGTGACCAGTGTCTGCCGCGCCCCACTCGGCTGGAGGGACGGATCGGTCGGCTTGCAGCCAGCTCACCAGGGCGCGCTCGGCATGTGCGATCCGGTCGCCGATGATCCCGATAGCGTCGTCGACTTCTACCAGCGTTCCGCAGAGCCGGCACCTCTACTCAAACCGCAGCGAACTCTCAATCTTCAAAATGCTTGGGCTACGCCGATTCGGAGCGGCACGCGGGCGCTTTGAACCAGGTCTCGGTCGCGGGCGTCGGGAGCATTGCCCGCTTTGCGCACGCTCCTAGCCACCCTGCTGAACGACCACATCGTCAGGTAGGCGTCAAGCCAAACGTCATAGCTATAACTAACACGCCGCGCGCGGAAGAACTCTTGGTGAGGTCGGCGGTTACGGGCGATGTTCACCGACCGAAGGGAGACACCTTGACCAGATTGCGTGTTGTGACCGCGGCCGATCGGCGTCGCCTGCGCGTCAATCGCGCTCATCATTTCGTCTGGTGGATCAGCGGCGGCGGCCTCCGGGGCCGGCCGCTCCACCCTCCGCGACGACCGGGACCGCCACGAACGTCGCCCAGTCGAGCACGACGGTCGCCGGAACTCTGAACCCAAACGGGGTCACGACGTCTTACTACTTCCAGTACGGCACGAACACGAGCTATGGCTCGAGCACACCGGCCACGGACGCCGGGTCGGGAACGGCTGACGTCCCGGTCTCGGCCGACCTGACCGGGCTAGCTTCGAGCACGACCTACCACTACCGCCTCGTTGCCGTGAGCACCGTTGACACGACGGATGGCGCAGACCAGACATTTACCACTACCACGCCCCCCGCTGTGACAACCGGCTCGGCGTCGAGGATCAGCCATTCGTCGGCCGGCGTCTCCGGCGTCGTGAATCCCGAGGGCCAGGCCACGACCTATTACTTGCGCTACGGCACCACGACGGCCTACGGCCTGCAGACCGGACCCACCAGCGCGGGCTCAGGCACCGGCCCGGTCGGCGTTCACGCCACGATGTACGGGCTGACCGCCAACACGACCTACCACTACCAGTTGGTCGCGCAGAGCGCCGGGGGTACCTCCTAAAGTGCCGATCAGACGCTCGCGACCACCTCGAGTCAGGCCGTCGTCATGGGTCACGAGGGCTTTGTATCGCCGGGCTGGGTTGTCGGCGTGGAGCTCGGGTGCTTCCACGGCACGAGAACCTGCACCGGTCAGCTCACCATGAGCCGCGACGGCACGGTCATCGCGCAGCGCGACTACTCGATCCCGGTCGACAGCGGCGGCTTTCAGAACATGGTCCTGAGCTCGGCGGGCCAGCACATGCTCGGCTCGAACGGCGTGTGGCACCTACTGCCGTTCACGGTGACGGCGAAGGGGAGCACCGGGCAGACGCTGTCCTTTGCGATCGATCTGGCGCGCTGGGTGTGGCATTGATCCAGCCACGCTGAAGGGGGCGGGCGTGCCGGCAACCGCCGGCACGCCATCGCGCCGGACGGCGGTCGGTCGGCTGAAAAGCGTTCGAAGGATGACCAAATCGGTTGAATCGCTTGACACGTCCGCTATGAAACCGCGTTAGGTTGATGGCTAACAGAGCGCGATCATGAGCAGGGGCGACCCTGAGCGCGGGGCTGGGTTCGAGGCTAGGCACGCGGCCATCGTCGCCAGGACGCTGCGCTGGGCAGACGACGCAGCGGCACGACAAGACTACGCGCAAGCCGTGCACTGGGTCGAGACCGTGCGTGGCCTGGGCCAGGACCTTCCCGCCGAGTACGAGGCCAAGCGAGACACGTGGCTGAACGCGATCGACCGTGACGGAGGCGCCAGCGGTTAGACCTCACGTTCGGCCACCGGCGCGCGTTCGCTTCGCCAGTCTGGGGGGTCGCCGAGCAGGACGTAGTGTCGGCGCTCATCGCGAGCCAGCCGGCCTTGCCGTGCGAGCGAGTGGATCGCCGTGGTCGTCGTCGGACGCTGGGCTCCGATGATGCTCGCCAGCATCTCGTGGGTGAGCCGGAACGGCACTACCGTGCCCTGCGGGGTGACTCGTCCCCACATGCTCGCCAGATGCCACAGCGTCGCCAGCAGTCGGTCCTCCACCCGAAGGAAATGCTGTGCGGCCATTAGGTAGGCGAGCGATCGCGAGCGCCGGAGCAGCCGCCCCCCGACGGCCGCGCAGAGCTCGGGCCAGTGGCCGATCAGCTGCGTCGCCCTCGCGTCGAGGACCCCGACCCGCGCCGGCTCGAGCACGCGCCAGTCGGTGACCGCCGGGACCAGGCTCGGGAGCAGGTCGTTCTCCCAGGGCCGAATGATGTCCGTTGGCCCGACCGCCTCGAAGGACGACGCCCGCCCGAGCGCCAGCGTGCGAACCATGAGTCCGTCCAGCAACAGCAGCCCGGTCGCGCCATCATCGAGTTCGGGGGGCTTCCAGCGTCCCTTCGGAACCCTGAAGGTCCGAACGCGGATAAGCTCCGTAGCGGCTTTCCGAGCGTCGGCCGGCATCGCTTCGGCGAGATCTGGATCCGCTTCGAGCAGGTGAATTGCCGGCACGCGCACGGTGGGGCAGCAAGCTACTACCTCCCCGCGATCGACCGGCGGCCATTGCGCTCGCCGGAGCGCGCTCAGGTGGTCTGCCGGACCCCCGCCTCCCGGGTCACGCCGTCCAGTTGGGCGCCGGTCTGGTCGCTCGTGGCCAGCGCCGCGCGTCCTCGCCGGAGGGTCGGGAGCACCGCTCGGCGCTGCTGCCCTTCGAGCTCGAACGCGAGCACGCAGTACGCCGCGCCGGCGCAGACAACCAGCCCCGCGATGCCGGCAACGCTCTTCCAGGCCCCCGCCGTGCTCAGCTCATAGAGGCCGGCCAGGGCGAAGCGAAGCGCGGCGAGGAAGAACACGACACCCGGCAGCGGTTTGGTGGAGGAGACGACGACCGCCGACAGCATTAGTACGCCGCCGGAGGAGACGAGCAGGAGCCCGATGGACGAGAGCTGGCGGCCACCGTGGGATGAGATGTGCAAGAGGCCGATGGCCAGCCACGTCGTGGCGAGCACGCCGGTGGCGGCGCCGGCGGAGCCGTCCCGAGCCAGGTAGGAGAAGATCGAGGCGAGGAGTTGGAGCACGAACGGCACCGCGAGCAGGATCAGGCCGACCTGGACGCTCTGGCTGGTGGGGACCCAGCCCAGGTCCAGGCCGCTCTCGACTAGGGACGCGATCGCCAGGCCGGACATGCCAATCGTCAGCGGCGACCCGATCGGGCGAAGAACGATACGGACCGGCGTGGTCATGGTCATGCTTTACCCACCTGAACGCCGGCAAGCTTCGATGGTGTCATTCGGCGGACTTTCGGGCCGGGCGAGCAGGGAACGTGTAACCGGCGAGCCCTGGGGCTCGTTTCCTGTCAGCACGCGTACGGTTTTGCGCGCGCGGCGCTGGTGGTTGGATTCGCGCGCCTAACCTTTAGGGAAGACCCTCGTTGCTCTCAATCCCCGGTCATCGGGCAACGCGTCGTCGGTCATGGACCCGTCGAGGGTGACGTTGTTGGCTGCCCGCATTCACCGTGAACTCACACTTCAGCGCTGACAATTCCCCGCGGCCCCTCAGGCAGAGCGACGGTGCCGATGGGGGTCAGATGAGCGTCGAGGATCGTGCCCGGGACTCGGTTGAGGCGCACGAGCGTGGAGAGACCGGCGGGTCCCACGGCTCGGCGATACTCCCGGTCGAGACGGTAGCTGCGGTGCCCGGGCCGACGGCCGGCGGCGGGGCGGTCCGAGTCGTGTCGTCGTGGCTGGCCGGCTCCAGGCTGGGGCTCATCGTGATGGCGCTCGTGGTCGGCGCGGGCGCTGGGTTGGGTGCGGTCGTCTTCCGGTGGTTGATCTTTAGCTTCACTCGGTTGGCCACCGGCTATCAGCAGTTCGGCCAGCAGGGGCACACTGCCAGTCGTCACCTTCCGTGGCTCGGGATCGGGTTCTTGCTCGTGATCCCGGTCGTTGGCGGGTTGCTGTACGGCCCGTTGATCCAGCGCTTCGCGCGCGAGGCCCGTGGCCATGGCGTCCCCGAGGTGATGCTCGCCGTCGCTGAGAACGGGGGGCGGATTCGCCCGCCGGTCACGATCGTCAAGGCGCTTGCCTCAGCGATTTGCATCGGCGCGGGGGGATCGGTCGGCCGGGAGGGGCCGATCGTGCAGATCGGGTCCGCGTTCGCCTCCACGCTCGGGCAGGTAGTGCGGATGTCAGAGACGCGGCTGCGGATCATCGTGGCGTGTGGAGCGGCCGGCGGGATCGCCGCGACCTTCAACGCGCCGATCACCGGCCTGTTCTTTGGCTTCGAGATCGTCCTGCGCGAATTCTCCCTCGACGCCATGTTCGCGACCATCCTCGCCGCGGTCACCGGTGATCTGGTCAGCCGTGCGTTCTTCGGGTCGGCACCGTTCTTCTCCGGAATGCCCCACGGGCTCGTCGTCGGCAACGACCTCAGCTACCTGTTGATCGCCGTGCTCGGACTCGCTTCTGGTTTGATCGGGGTGGGGTTCAAGACATTCCTGTACTGGCTCGAGGACGCGGTCGATGGGCTGTGGAAGGGTCGACCCGAATGGGCGCGTCCCGCCGTCGGTGGGGTGGCGCTCGGGGTGCTCCTGCTGGTGCTTCCACAGATGTACGGGGTCGGCTACCCGGTCATGAACAAGGTCGTGGCCGGCCACGTGGTCCTCTGGCTGATCGTGATCTTCATGCTCGGCAAGATCCTCGCGGCCAGCCTGACCCTCTCCATCGGAGGCTCCGGCGGCGTGTTCGCCCCGTCGCTCTTCACCGGGGCGATGGCGGGAATGGCGTTCGGCATCGCCGCCAATCACGTGTTTGGATCATCGATCGGGTCGCCGGCGATGTACGCGGTCGTCGCGATGGGCGGCGTGTTCGGCGCCGCCGCGCAGGCCCCGCTCACCGCGATCGCCAGCGTGGTGGAAATGACCGGCAACTTCACCCTCACGTTGCCGGTGATGCTCGCCACCGGGATCGCCGCCGCGCTCTCGAAGCGTCTGACCTACGGCAGCATCTACACGACCAAGCTGCTGCGCCGCGGCATCGACATCGAGCGGCCCAAGGCTCCCGGGGTGCTTAAGACGCTGACGGTGGCGGACGTGATGCAGCCGCTGGCGGCGACCAACGGACCCGCTCGGCTCGAGCTTGCTCCCAACGAGGACGAGCAACCGTCCGCGGAGACCGCGAGCACCTTTGAGCACATGGTGGGACCCGTGACCGCGGTTGACCAACCGCAGGCGCTGTTTCCCGACGAGGACCTCGAGCAGGCGTTACGCCAGCTGGTGCTGTTCGGCCGCGAGGGCCTGCCGGTGCTCTCCCACGACGGGGAGCAGGTTCGGGGCTGGATCACGGGCCAAGATGTGCTGCACGCCGTCGGTGAGCGCGTGGCCGCCTCGCCGCCCGAGATCGAGCGCGGAGCGCTCGCCGCCGAGTTCGCCACCCATGACCCCGAGACGCAAGTTCATGTGCCGACGACTCCGCTCCATGGATACCGGATCGTCGAGGTGACGATCGATCCGAGCTCTCCGGCGCGCGGGCACCGAGTCGGCGACATCGAGCTGCCCGCCGGCGCGGTACTCGTCGCGGTCAGCGAGGACGGACACCTCGTGGCGCCTCGCGCCGAGATCCATCTCCGCATCGGGGACCAGATGATCCTGCTCGCGGCAGCGCCCTCCGAGGAGGGAGAAGATGACGTATCAGAAAGCGCACCTTGAGCGGCCGGCGACCTGCCAGGTCCTGCGCGAGGACCCTGAGCTGGCCGCGGGCATTCCGGCCAAGCGCCGCGGCCGGGCCGAAGACGCCTGCATCGCGCGAAGGCTGACGATCAAGCGCGGCAGATGGAGCGCCCAGTCTGGCGGCGACCCGAGCGATGGGATTGGTCTGCTCGTCCTCGAAGGCCTGCTCCTTCGGCGGATCGGCGTGGGAGGTCGTTTCGGCGCGGAGTTGCTGGGGGCGGGTGACCTGCTCCGGCCGGGGGACGCCGGTGACGTCGAGCGGATGCTGAGGCAGGCAACGGCATGGCGGGCACTCGAGCTAGCCCAGCTGGCCGTCCTCGACGGGAGCGTTATGAAGCACCTGGTCCGGTATCCCGAGGTGATTGAGCGTCTCGTGGCCCGCACCATCGAGCGGTCACGGCGACTCGTGGTGAACATGGCGATCGTGCACCACCCCCGAGTCGATGTCCGTCTGCAGATGACCTTCTGGCACCTTGCTGACCGCTGGGGGCGGGTGGACGATGGCGGAATCCTCCTGCCATTGCGGCTCACGCACACAGTCCTGGCAGATCTGATCGCGGCCCGGCGGCCAACCGTTAGCGCGGCGCTGTCCGATCTGGCACGCCGCGGGATCCTGTGTCGGGTAGCGAACGGCTGGCTGCTCGCGAGCAAGCCACCCGCTGCGCTTCTTGAGCTCGCCGCCGACGGCGAGCTGACGCCCAAGCTCTAGGCCGCCGGGTATAGGTCAGGGTCATCGTTGCGGCGGGGCGCATCGACACGCCCACTCGCGGTGTGTCTCAGCGCCCGGGCAAGCCGTCTTATCTCGGCTTGGATGACCGCCTCCTCCCGTCTGATGACTCGAGCGCGGCGAGGGGCGATCTTGGCCACCGCTCGTACTTCAGGGCCTGTCTGCTGAATGTCCATGGAAACCTGTCCGTCCTTTCGTCGCGAACGAGCCATTGTTCGCCCCAATCGTCGCCTCATCAACGGTCCGCGTTCGCAGGCTGACGTTGCCGCGCCCGGCCTCGCGCGCCTGGGTGTCGGCGCGCGGACAGCTTCGGTTGACGAGACCATTGGCCTGTCGACTCCGCGGTCCGCTTGCGCATCGGCGTAAGCGGCGGCCGCCCAGCCGAGACCGTCAGTGTCCGAACCGCCACTGAACCATTCGATGTTAGGCGGGAGCAGATCTGATGAACGAAATGCCGCCGGATCCAATGCGGTGTGGGGCATCAACCCGTCAGCGAGCGCGAGCACAATCGACGCCAGTGGATCTGCGTGAATCGCTGTTAGCTCACCCGACGCGCCCGCCTCTGATTAGCACCGGGAGTGCCACCGGCAGTGCCAACATCGTCCTCATACCGCTTCGGTGACCGATACTCCGCAACCTTTCGCCCGGCCGGCGTGTTCGTTGGTAGAGCCGAGTCCCCGGAACGCCACGCCGGGGAGCGGGGGAACCAACTTCGGGGCGAATCCCGCGGTGATCCTCAGGAAGCGCGCGCCCGCAGCGAGCGCGAGCCCGTCAGCTAACTCCGCAGGCCACGGCACTAGTTCAAGCAGGAGCTCACCCCATGGAGGAGGGTTCCAGTGCACAATTTCGACGTATTTCGCATTCGGTACGCCGTGCTCGCCGCCGCCGCGGTTGTGCTCGGAGTCACGGAACCAGTCGCGAGCCCGCCCGCCGTGCGGGCCAGCGCCGCCGGTACGCCGTTCGCGCGGGTGCTGAGAACCGGGGATCGTGGAACCGACGTCCGTGACCTGCAGAGTTGGCTCACGGCGGTCGGCGTCAACACCACGGTCGACGGGAGCTTCGGACCGGCGACCCGGCGATCCGTCGAACGCTTTCAGCGCGCCGCTGGATTACGTCCGGTGACCGGGGTCGTGGGTGTGCTAACCGCCACCACGCTTCAGGCCTGGGTCCGGCGAGGGCGCAAGGTTACCCCGGGCAACGGGCCGAAGCGATCGGCTCGCGCGTCCCCCTTCCGTCGGGAGCTCCGGCTCGGCGACCACGGCGCCGATGTCGAGCGGCTGCAGCGCTGGCTGACAACGGTCGGAATCCCCACCGCAGCCGATGGAGCGTTCGGACCGGCAACCGAGCGATCGACCCGCGGCTTTCAAACCGCCGCCCGGCTGACCCCGCTCACCGGCACCGTCGACGCGCTCACTGCGAGGACCCTGCAGGCATGGGTCACTCACGGCCGGACGATCGACTCGCCCAGTAGCGATTCCGGCACCGCGCCTAGCGGATGGACGTTCCCGCTGAGCCCGATCGGGCGGGTTGTCCCGCCCTCTGACTGGACACTCGACCAGGGCGTCGACATCGGAACCGTCGACAATGCCTGCGGCCCGACGGTCGTCGAGGTTGCGATCACGGCGGGAACGATCGTGCAGGAGGGTGCAGATGGCTTCGGCCCGTACGCACCCATCCTCAAGGTCGGTGCCGGGCCTTTGGCGGGGCGTTACATCTACTACGGCCACGCCAAACCCGCACTGGTGCCCGTGGGCGCGCACGTCACGGCAGGTCAGCCGATTGCTGAGGTGGGGTGCGGGAGCGTCGGCATCTCGGATGCCCCACATCTTGAAATTGGCATAAGTGCCCCCGGTGGCCCGCCGTGCTGTCCCGCCATGAACCAGACCTCCGAACAGATGTACCAGATCATCCGTCCGCTTTATCAGTCGGGATCGTAGTCCCATGCTTGTCTCCAGCTTTCGGCTCGCCCGACTGCGACTGCCGACGTGCCCGAGGTCGTCGAGCGCCCGGCTGGCCCTCGGCCCTCAGCTGGTTCTTCACGCTCAACCACAATCGTCATCCGAATGACAGACTGGGGGCGGCGTTCGCGACTGTGGTACCGCAATGGTGTTTCAGGCACACGTTCCGCAAACCATCGTCAATTTTCAGCAGCACTCGTTCGCGCGGATTCGGGGCGACGGATCTAGAATTCGGCGTCAAGATCGGGGACGGGCGGCGCCCACGCTGTCCGGCGTGCGGAACGCTGGTACGCGACGGTGACGCTCTTGGCCTGATCGCCGGCCGTCTCGCGCATGCCGAGTGCGCGCTCGTTCGCTGGCTTGACGACGACCGATCAGATCCCATTGCTCAATCCGGCACGCCCGGCGCAGTCGACGAATCAGGCGGCGTGGCCTCGCCGGCGATCCTGCAAGATCGCGGCTCCGGTCCTCGCCGATGGCCCCATGCACCCACTCGACCTGGAGCGGCTCACTAGGAACGCTGCGCGGCGAGGAGCCACACCGCGACCGACGGGACCCCTGTGTTTTGGGACGCCGTGCAGCCGCAGGGGCGTGCCGCGGACGCTCCTCTATCACTCGGATTGGGGGCGTCATGTCCTTCGATGCGCACGGGTGAGTGTCATAGCTCTAACGAAACCGAAGTGATGAGTGGAACTCTTCCGGGCCTCGCCGGTTACAGGCGGCGTCCATCGATTTGAAGGGAGACAGTTTGAGCAGGTTACGCCTCGTCTTCGCTGTGGTTACTGTCGCTTGTGCGTCGATCGTGTTCTCGATTTCCTCCGGCGGCGCTCCGGCGTTGGCCTCGGCGGCACCGGCCGCCCCGGCGGCGACAACCGGCGCCGCAACCAACGTTGCTCAATCGAGCGCGACGGTAGCCGGAACCGTCAACCCGAATGGGACAGCCACCTCTTACTACTTCCAGTACGGGACGACCACGAGCTACGGCTCGAGTAGTCCGTCGACCAGCGCGGGGGCGGGGAATTCCGATCTGGCCGTGTCGGCGA
This sequence comes from uncultured Solirubrobacterales bacterium, assembly GCA_963822855.1. Classification (GTDB taxonomy): domain Bacteria; phylum Actinomycetota; class Thermoleophilia; order Solirubrobacterales; family Solirubrobacteraceae; genus Palsa-465. The sequence continues at coordinate 414,983 of CAWGJE010000019.1, forward strand.
ACCTGTCGGGACTCGCTTCGAGCACGAAGTACCACTTCCGCGTGGTCGCGACCAGCAGCGCCGGAACCACCGACGGCACCGACCAGACCTTCACCACGACCACGCCGCCGACCGTCACAACCGGGGGGGCAGCGAGGATCACTCATACCTGGGCCGGCGTCAGCGGTACGGTCAATCCGCGCGGGCAATCCACAACCTACTACTTCCGCTACGGCACGACGACGGCCTACGGCCTCCAGAGCAGTCCGCAGAACTCCGGCTCGGGAACGGTGCCGGTTGGTGTCCACGCCGATATCTACGGGCTGACGGCCGATACGACCTACCACTACCAACTCGTCGCCGAGAACGCCGGCGGTACCTCCTACGGAGCGGACCAGACGCTCACCACGACCTCCAGCGAAGCCGCCGTCCTCGGTCACGAAGGGTTCGTCTCGCCCGGCTCAGTGGTCGGCGTCGAACTCGGGTGCTTCCACGGCACGAGTACCTGCACCGGGCACCTGACGATGAGCCACGACGGAACAGTCATCGCCCAGCGCGACTACTCGATCCCGGCCGACAGCGGCGGCTTTCAAAACATGGTTCTAAGCGCGGCTGGAAAGCAGATGCTGGGTTCCAACATCACCTTCCACCTGCTTGCGGTCACCGTGACCGCCGAGGGCACCAACGGCCAGAAGCTGTCGTTCGTGATCCACCTCGCGCGGTGGGTGTGGCACTGATCCCACCACGCTCAGTGGGGGCAGGGCGCGCCGGTGGTTGCCGGCGCGCCCCGCGCGTTTAACCGTTTGCGCCTCGGTAGTCGTCGGAAGAATGACCAAGCCAGAACGTTGGACTGGGCGGATGAGGCGGCGTCGCGCCACGACTATGTCGAGGCCGTGCGGTGGGTCAAGACGGTGCGTCGCCTGGGCCCTGAGCTCCCGGACGGGTACGAGACGAAATACGAGACGTGGCTCAGCGCTCTCGATTTTGACCGGAACTCCGGCAGCGACTAAACAAACAGCGCGGCACGGGACGCGCCCTGCTCGTGGAGTCGCCTAAGGGCTCTCTTGGAATCGCGCCTCGCAGCCGGCTCCGGTGTCGGCTGGTACTCCACGAGGAGGGAATAGACGGATGCGCGCCGAGGAGTTCCACCAAGCTAACCCCGCCCGAGGCCAACCCGGTCCAGACCCGGCGTTCGCCCTCATCGAGATGCACACGGCGCGGCCGCTACTGCAGATCCAGCGCCTCGCCGATCGCGGCGTCGGCGGCGGCGCCAGCCGGGCGGGGTTGGGAGGATGAACGCGGCTACGAGGAGGCCGAGCGCGTAGATCGCTGTCGACCACCAGAACGTGGTCGCTTCGCCGTGCACCTGCGCGGCGGTTGCCAGGTTGGGGAAGTGCGCGTGCGTGGCGGCGTAGCCGGCGGCGGCGCTCGCGAAGATCGTGCTCAGCAGGGCGGTTCCGACCGAGCCGCCGACTTGCTGGGAGGTGTTCAGCAGGGCCGAGGCGATGCCCGCCTCGTGCGTTCAACGTCGAGCGTCGCGGTGCCGATCGAGGGCGCGAACAGCGTCCCCATGCCGAGGCCGACGAGGATCAGGCTCGGCAGCACATTGGTGGTGTAGCTGGAGCTGGCGCCGAGGCGGGTCAGCAGCGCAGTCCCGGCGAGCCCGAGGGCCATGCCGAGCATCACCATCGGCTTTGCGCCGGTGCGGTGCACCACGCGGGTCTGGACGAACGTCGCTGTTATCGCGATCGCGGCGGTGATTGGCAGGAACGCGACGCCGGTCTTCAGCGGCGAGAAGCCGAGGCTTCGCTGCATGAAGTAGGAGAGGAACGGGAATACGCTGAACACTCCCGAGGTGGCGAGCAGGATCGACAGGTCGGGGCCGCCGCGCGCGGTTGTGCGGGATGTGGAGTGGCACGAGCGGACTCGCGGCGCGGCGCTCGACGACGATGAACGAAGCCAGCGCCGCCGCGCTTGCCGCCAGCGCGACGATCGTCGCCATCGCACCCCACGAGTGCGTCTCGGCGTTCGAGAACCCGTACACGAGCGCGAACAAGCCGCCCGACCCAAGCGCCAGGCCCGCCAGGTCGAGCCTTGGGCGCTCCGGGTTCGGCTGGTTGACGAGCAGGCGCCAGGCGAGCAGCGCCTCGGGGATCGCGATGATCAGGTTCACGTAAAGGCACCAGCGCCAGGACAGCGCCTGCGTCAGCGCGCCGCCCAACAGCAGCCCGACCGAGCCCCCGGAGGCGGCGATCGCGCTGAAGATGCCAAACGCCTTGGGCCTGTCGGGCGAGCCGGCGAACGTGATCGTCAAGAGCCCGAGCGCGGAGGGCGCGAGCAAGGCGCCGAACACTCCCTGCAGCGCGCGCGCCGCGACGAGCATCGTGAACGACTGCGCGAGCCCACCGATCGCCGATGCGATCGCGAACCCCCCGAGGCCGGCGATCAACGTCCACTTGCGCCCAACAGATCGCCGAGCTTGCCCACGAACAGGAGCAAGCTAGCGAACGCCAGCGCGTACGCCGTGATGATCCACTGGCGGCTGTCGGTCGAGAAGTGAAGCGCGCGCTGCGCCGAGGGCAGCGCAATCTGCACGATCGTCACGTCGAGCGTGACCATCAGCTGTGCCACGCCGACTAGCGCGAGCACTGCCCAGCGATTGGACGCAGGACGGGGTGTGGTCGGAGGGATGTCCTCCCCGATGGGGGCCTGAGGCTGGGGCTGTTCGACGGCTCTGTGTTGGGTTGGGCTCGATGAGGCCATTGGTAAGCGCTCGGCGAGGTGTGATCAAGAGAACTTGGTGGACGGCCGCTTCTGCAGTTCGCCGTCGAGGTAGATGTCGACCTTCTCGTTGTAGAAGGCGACCAGGCCGGCGATCTTCTGGCTCTCGGGCAGCGGCGTCCGATACGACCACGCCAGGTCGTCGTGGACGGCGTCTCCCGCGCGCACCGACCACCATTCGGCTTGGCCCTTGTATGGGCAGTGGCTGACCGTATCTGTGGGGATCAGCAGGTCCAGCCGGACGTGGGTCTTGGGCAGGTAGTAGCGGGCCGGCAGGCCGGTCTCGAACAGCAGCCTGGGGCTGGTGGACTCGGCGACCGTCACCCCCTCGACCTCGACTCGCACGTGCCTGGAGCTGGGCAGGATGTCCACCCGCGTGTACGGATCGCGGGGGTGGGTGAACACCTGCTCGTCCTCCTCGAACCAGGCGTCCATCGCGTCCCAGTCCAGGCGGATCAGATCGCGGAGCTCCTCAATCGGCGAGTCGTCGTATCGAACGGCTGCGCCCGGCACATCCTCGCTCCCCGCCCTGACGGTGAACGTACGCCCGTCCCCACGGCTCGGGGAGTGCGTAACCGCGCCGTCCGCGGCGAGAAGCTCGGCGCGCACATCGGCGAGCGGAAAGTAGTAGGCCGGGTAGTAGGGAACCTCCCACACCAGCACCGGACGGGTCGTGTCGGCCACGACCTCGCCTCCGAGGTAGGCGCGGACGCGCTTTGCGCCGGTTTCGATCCTGATTCGCCCGCGAGGTGTGTTCGTAGTAGCCGCAACGGTGGTCATTTTCGTGCCTCTCAGTCTGTGTCGTCCGTTTACGCTTGGGGACTTCGGGTTTGTCCGCTCGCGAGTGCCCGCGCCTTGCAGCTAGTGGGCGCCGCGGGCGGGGTAGCCGTGGGCGACCCAGTAGTCGATGCCGCCGAGCAGGTCGTCCACACGGGGGCGTCCGACCGGCATCGACAGGATCGACTCGTAGTAGACGGTGTGGTCGGGCAAGATGAGGAACAGGCCGGGCTCGTTGAAAACCGGCGACTCGCTGTCGTTGATTCCGTGGGAGACGAACAGCCCCCAGGCTCGCATCTGGTCCTCGGTGAGCCCGTAGGCCAGCGAAAGATGCTCGAGCCCCCACTCATGGGCGAGCTGGGTCGTGCGCTCACGCGTCTCGCCACTGACGGCGATGACCTCGATACCGCGCTCTTCGAACTCGCCCACTCGGCGCTCAAGCTCGCCCAGCTGGGCTCTACACACCGGACAATGCAGGCCACGGAAGAACACGACCATCGTGAACGTGCCGGGTCGTTGATCGGCGAGACGGTAGGTGCCGCCGCGAAGCAGCGGCACGGTCAGGTCCGGCGCCGGCTGTGTCGGGCGAACGCCATGGGCAGCGGGGATCTCGGTGGTGGTGGTGGACATCGCTTCTACTCCTTCACTGCTGGGCGGGGCTAGGTTGCGGTGCGGCCACCGTCGACCGCTACCACCGCGCCGTTGATGTAGGAGGCCTCGTCTGAGCCGAGGAACAGCGCCGCGTTGGCGATCTCCTCTGGCGTGGCGGGCCGACCGAGTGGGAGCGTCGCAGCGAGCTGGTCCAGGTTCTCACCCATCGGCTCGGTTCCGGGTGTCCTCGTCGGGCCGGGGGCGATGGCGTTGACCCGTATACCCTCGGGTCCGTATTCGGCGGCCCACGCCTTGGTCAAGAGCTCGAGTGCCGCCTTCGTGGAGCCATACAGCGCCATCCCCGGCATCCCGAAGCTCGCGACCATCGTCGAGACGTTCACGATCGCGCCGCCGCCGTTGTCCGCCATGCGAGGCGCGAACGCCCCGGTCAAGAAGAACGGCGCCTTGACGTTCAGCGCGAATGTCGAGTCAAACACGTCGCTGTCGACCTCATGGGTGGGGCCAAACGGAAACGCGCCGGCGTCGTTGACGAGCACGTCGACGCGGTCGACCTCATTGGCGAGGCGCTGGACCTCCTCGAAGCTCTCGAGGTCGGCGCGGACGAAGCGCACGCGCGTCCCGTCCTTCGTCAGCGAGTCGGCGATCCGCCGGCCCCGCTCCTCGCTGCGCCCAGTGATCGCCACATCCGCGCCCTCGGCGGCGTAAGCGCGGGCGATCGCCTCGCCGATCCCCGAGGTGCCGCCGGTTACCAGCACTGTCTTGCCCTGAACCGTCATCGTTCCTCCTGTCGGTCTAGCGGAGTTTGGACCCTGTAGTCCAGTCTCGGCGAGCATAGCACATAATGGACCGCCTGGTCCAAACAAGCTATCCTCTAGGTATGCCCATCCCCGAACCTCGTACCGACAAGGGCCGCGCTACGCGAGATCGCGTGCTCGACGCGGCCGCTGAGCTCGTCTTCGAGCACGGCGTCACAGGCACCACCCTCGACGACGTCCGCGCCGCCGCGAACGTCAGCAAGAGCCAGCTCTACCACTACTTCGCCGACAAGGAAGACCTCGTCCACGCCGTAATCGACCGCACCGTCGAGCAGGTCCTCGGCGCCCAGCCCCGACTGACAAACCTCTCCTCCTGGGCCGCGATCGCCGCCTGGTTCGACGACCTCGTCCAGCTACAGGTCAACCGTCACGCCATCGGCGGATGCCCGATCGGCAGCCTCGCCGGCGAACTCGCCGAAACAGACGAACAAGCCCGCACGGAGCTCGCCGCCGGCTTTGACCGCTGGGAGGCGCCACTGCGCGAGGGGCTACGACAGATCCAGGCCAACGGCAAGCTCCGGCGCCGCGCGGACCCCGCCCGTCTCGCGACAGCGACCCTCGCGGCCATCCAGGGCGGGCTCGTCCTCACCCAGACCCGACGCGACCCACAGCAGCTCCGCATCGCGCTCGACGCCGCATACGCCTACCTCCGTTCCTTCGCCGCCTAACGACACCACCCAGCACCACCTTCGACCACTTCCCCGTTCGCGAACGCACGGGAGCTAAACGGTTGCGATCGCACCAGCGCATAGACGCGGAGCTTCTGACCTCTTCCCGAAGATCGTGATACATACGCTCTGAGCAGTACCAACTCGAGCCGAGACCCTCTTTGCGTCTCCCGCGGAACTTGGACCCTCTCCTATCGGAGCCCTCTTAAGCGCGGATCTCAGGGCTCGGACCGACTTGGTGGCGTCATCGCCGCCGACCGCAACGGCTGAGACGCCCTTTCCGCGCTGAGCAGGGAAGCCGGCGCCGGACGCGTTATGCTCGCAGCCGGAGCAGAGCGGGTAGGGAGTAGGTCCGAACGCCCTGCCGGATTACGCCTGGAGCAGCAGTGCCGGCGTCCGACGCCGTCGTGACCGCTCTCGTGCTTGCAGCGTCCCGAGCTTCAGTTAGCGCCTCGAGCAACGGTCGGACCGAGTCGTCTATATGCGGCAGCCCAAGTAGTGGGTGTGCGACTGAGCGCCAAAGGTCACCTGACAAGATGCCGTCGGCTACGTCCAGCCTCGGACACCGGAGGGAGTGGCGACGGAAGTCATGCTGCCCGGACGGTGAACCGGCTTGGCAGCCCTGCCGGACCTGCATGGCTCAAGTCGCGGGCCTCTCGACCGTCCAGGCGACTACCCGAGATCGCGCGGATTCCGAGACGGGGCTGTGTACTCCTGCGTGAATTAAGTGGCGCTCTGGTCGTGGCGCCGGGAATCCATACGGTCAAAGCGCGACCTGGGAGCCCATGATTACGGTGCGGTCGCCTGGTAGCCCGAAGTGGTCGATCGGGCTGGATGCGTTGCGGGCCATCGCGATGAACAGGTTCTTGCGCCAGCGTTGCATGCCGGGAGCGTCGGTTGGGGTGATCGTGATCCGCGAGGCGAAGTAGGAGGCGTGCTCGAGGTCGAGGTTGCGCTCGAGTAGGCCTTGTTTGCGTGCTTGCGTGAGCGCTTGGGGGATGTTGAGGTTGTCGTGGTAGCCGAACCGGGCGGTCAGGTGGATGACTTTGAACAGGCCGTGGCCGAGCACCTCCACCGCGCATCTGTCGAAGGTGTCGACGTGCGGGATGCTGACGGTATCGACGGAGACGATCACGACCTTTTCGGGCAGTGTGTGGGTGTGCGCGACGTCGGCCCGCAGGGCCAGCGGGGTGGTGGTCTTGTCGCGGCAGAGGAACACCGCGACACCGGGGACGCGTATGGGCGGGGGCTGCTGGGTGGCGAGACCGTCGAGGAAGTCGTTCAGCGGACCTTCTTGAGCGACGCGGTTCTTAGTGACGATCACTTGACCGCGGCGCCAGTTCATCATCACGATCGACAGCAGGACCCCGACCGCTAAGGGTAGCCAGGCGCCGTGTTCGACTTTGGCGATGTTCGAGCTGAAGAACGCGATCTCGACGGTCAGGAATAGCACGGCGACGGGCGCCAGCTTTCGCTTGGATGTGCCCCAGATCAACCTGGCGACGGCCAGGAACAGCACGGTGTTGAGGATGAACGTTCCGGTCACCGCCACGCCGTAGATGTCCCCCAGTTTGGTGGCGGAGCCGAACGCGAGCGTGAGCGCGACCACGCCGATGCAGAGCGCCCAGTTAATGACCGGCACGTAGATCTGGCCTTCGGTCTTGGAGGTGTGTAGGACCGTCAGCCGGGGCAGAAAACCGAGCTGCACCGCCTGTTTTGCCACCGAGAAGGATCCCGAGATCGCCGCCTGGGAGGCGATCACGGTCGCGATCGCGGCGAGAATCACCAGCGGCCACAACGCCCAGCTGGGGGCCATTTGGTAGAAGGGATTGAACGTGTTCGCGTCCTTGGCCAGGGTCGGGTGGTGGAGGATGAACACGGCCTGGCCCAGGTAGTTCAGCATCAGCGCGGGCAGCGCGAGACCGAACCAGCCGAGACGGATAGGGCTCGCGCCAAAGTGACCCCGGTCGGCGTAGAGGGCCTCGGCGCCGGTCACCGCCAGCACCACGCCGCCGAGCACCAGGTATCCGGCCGCGCCATGATCGATCATGAACCGCACCGCCCAGCTCGGGGACAGTCCCTGGAGCACCGCGGGGTCTTTGAGTACCTCGCTGAGGCCGAGCACGCCGATCACCGTGAACCACACGAGGATCACCGGGCCGAACAACGAGCCGATCGTCCCGGACCCGAACCGCTGCAGCACGAACAGCCCGAGCAGGATCACGACGGACAGCGGAACGATCAGGTGCGCGAGCGCCGGCGTGGCGACCTGGACCCCCTGGATCGACCCGAGGACGGAAATCGCGGGGGTGATGACCCCGTCACCGAAGAACAGCGCCGCGCCGAAAATCCCGAGTGTCACGAACAGCGCGCCATGCGCCACCCGGTTGCGTTGCAGCAGCGCGGCGAGCGCCATGATCCCGCCGTCGCCGCGGTTGTGCGCGCGCATGATGAAGCCCGCGTACTTGATCGATACCACGACCATCAGCGCCCAGAAGATCAACGACGCGACCCCGTACACCGCCGCTGGCGTGATGTGCTCGGTGGCCCGATACGAGCTGAAGATGACCTGTTCGGTGTACAGCGGGCTAGTGCCGATATCTCCGTAGACCACGCCCAGCGCGCCGAGTACCAAGACCGCTCGTCCCGCGTGCGCGATCACGTCTCGCTGCGAATCGGCCAGAGCGTCGAACCGCCTCCGGGTCGCCTCGGACTCCTGCTCGTGAGCGCCGACCGCAGGCGGAGCCCAGTACCCAAGCTTGTGCGCCGCCTCGTTGAGGCTCCGCCTCACCGCAACCTTTCCCGCCGGGCCAGTGCCGCCGTCGCGGGCAACCGGGTCGAGCTTGTGCGCCGGCTCATGGAAGCCGTGTCGCCTTCGATCAGTCACGCGACGGCCTCGTAGGGGTCGCGGAACCGGTAGCCGATGCCCGGCTCGGTGATCAGGTACTCCGGATGCGACGGGTCCCGCTCCAGCTTCGTGCGGATCTGCGCGACGCGGATACGGAGGTGATGTGTTTGCTTGAGGTATTGAGGGCCCCACGCCGCCCGCAGTAGCTGTCCGTCGGTTACGAGCCGCCCGTGATGCTGCGCGAGGACGCGGACGATCTCGAACTCGGTTGGCGCAAGGAGCACGACCGCGCCAGTGCGCGTGACCCGGCGGCGGGCGAGATCGATGACGAGCTCCCCGATCTCGAGCGCCGAGCTCCCGCTGCCTGCGACTGACCGTTGCAGGACCCCCCTCAATCGGGCGAGGAGCTCCTCGCCGCGGAATGGCTTCGCGAGGTAATCGTCGGCGCCGGCGTCGAGGGCGCGCACGTTCTCGCGCTCACCGGTCGCCGAGAGGATCAGGATCGGGAGCTTGCTGCACCGCCGCACTTGCGTGCAGACCTCGACGCCCTGACCGTCCGGCAGGACGAAATCGAGCACCAGCACGTCGGGAGGACGCGAGGCCAGGATCGCGAGCATGTCCGCGGCGGTCCGTGCCGTCTCGACAACGTAGCCCGCGGTGCGCAGCATGATCTTCAGCCCGCGGACAAGCTGCGGCTCGTCGCCGGCGATCAACACACGCGGGGCGATTGCGGTCATCGGGGCGTCCCAGCCGTCAGTCCCATCGGCTCGCGGGCTCCAGCGCAGCCGCCGCCGCGCGAAGCTGACTGCCAAGAGCGCCGGGCTCATCCGGGCGATACAGCGGGCTCGTTCCGTCGGTGAGCAGCCCACCGAGGATGGCCATGCCGCGCGCCGAGACTGGCTCTGGAGCGCGCAGGCGCCGCTCGAGCGTCTCGATAACCGTGCGCGCCGCCAGCACCTCCCGGCGGTGGGGCCGCACCGCCGCCGTGAACCCCGGGGCCGTGTCGGTCGCGCTGCGCAGCACTCTTTGCAGTCCGCGTGCGACGCTCGTGCGGCTGCGGCGCGCGATGATCGTTCGCGCGCGAAGCGCATGCGCCTCGCACGGTTGGGGACCGATGCCTGCGGCGAGCTCGCGGTCGAGTCGCGCCGCGTGCCATCGGACGACCGCGGATAGGCGAACGCGACGCCAATAGCGCGCCGCCGACCGAGCCGGAAGCGACCAGGACGCAGCGCCGCCCGAACGGGAAACCTGGCGCTGGCTCGGACCGAGCCGCGCCCGACCAGCCGGATCCTCGGTGACAGACACCTCGGTCCAAGATGCTCGCCGCGCACCCGTCAACGGCCCGCTAAGAACCCGGTGGCGCGTATACAGAAACTGTGAAGATCCCCCTCGGAGCGGTCCGCCGGGGGTATGATCGGGGTGGCGAGCCGGGAAGTCTGGTCGGCGTTTCGTGGGTGTGCCGTGAGACGACCGGATTTCATTCGATCAGCGATCGGTCCCGTTACCGGTTCGGGGCGATGAATCGCCCGTCGCTGCACGGCTTGCGAGAAGGGCGCGTTCCCGCTGTGCGGCACGGCGCGGGTCTGCGGTCGGATCATCCGCTGCCGCGCGCGACCGAGGCCGTCCATTACACAGGCCGCCAATGGGTTCATGTTGCGGCCGTCTTGACCGGCAGCGTGATCGCTCGGATCGAGGGCCGGCAGTGGGCCGGGCCGCTCGCGGGCAGCGCCGCGATCGTGCTGCTGATACTCACGGTCCTGGTTGCCGCGCACAAGCAGCGCGAACGGGACTGCGCGATCGAGCTAGTTCTGGAAGGCCGCGAAACGGTTCCGATCGCGGCCGTCCAGCGTCAGCGCCGACGGCTCCTCTCGGAGCAGACTCGTAACGGGCTCGCGGGCAATCTCGAGGATCTGATCCGACAAGCGGCCAACCGTTCGAGGCTCCAGATGCGCGTCGCACCGTTGCCGTTCGACCCCAGGGTGTTGATGCTGGCTTTGGGGGAGCTCCGCGACGTGATCGGGTTGCTGCGGACCGAGGGGGTATCTGCCCGTGGCGTCGCTCGAGCTGAGCGATTGGTCGAGCACGTGATCTCGCCCCTATACGGCCAAGACGTCGGTGCGCTGCGCGAGGAACTGCGCCGGGTGCGCGACCTGCTGGCGAACGGAGATGCCTGACCCAAGCACCTCACCGAATCCGCCCCGCCGTTGCACCTAATGGATCAGTGCCCCAATGGAGGCAATCATGCCAACGACAACCAAGCCCCGGGTCAGCCGGATCATCGCTTGGCTTCGAGACACATGGGCCGAGCTCGATTACGCCCAGCGTCGAATGATCGAGCTGAACATGGTGATCCCGCCGCTCCGGACGCCACCTCGCCGCTCGAGCATCGACGACCTGGAGGCTCTGTACGCGCTCCCGTCGCGAGAGCCGGACGATGAATTTGAGTAGCTGAGTAGGCTTCGCGGCGCCAGCGCGGCGCGACGGGTAGGGGTAGTTCGCATGCAAGGGATCGAGCTGATCGTTGCGTTGTTGCTGGCGTCGACCGTGCTGGCAGGGGTGGCGCGGGCGATCCACGTTCATTACGCGATCGTGCTCGTGCTCGGCGGTCTGGCGGTCGGGCTGGTGTCGGGAACCTCCGCGCCACAAGTTGACCCCCACACCGTCCTGTTCGTGTTCCTGCCGCCGCTGATCTACGCCGCGTCGTTCAGCTCCTCGACCCAGGATCTTCGAGCTCACGCCCGCGCGATCGGGCTGCTCGCGGTCGGCCTCGTGCTGCTGTCGATGACCGCCGTGGCGGCGGTCGCTCACACGGTCGCGGGTATCGGGTGGGGACCAGCACTGGTGCTCGGCGCGATCCTCGGACCCACCGATCCGATCGCGGCGACTTCCGTGCTCCGGCGCCTGGGCGCACCCAATCGCATCTCCACGATCCTCGAGGGTGAGGCGCTGATCAACGACGGCACCGGCCTGACCGTCTACAAGCTCGCGGTCGCCGCCGTGGTATCGGGACACTTCTCGCCCGGCGCGGGAATCGTCAAGTTCATCGCCGTCGCGGCCGGCGGGGTCGCGGTCGGGCTGGCGGCCGGATGGGTCTCGGTAGAGATCCGCAAGCGCATCGACGAGCCGCAGATCGAGATCAGCATCTCCCTCCTAACCGCGTACCTGGCCTACATCCCGGCCGACCGCATAGGCGCCTCAGGGGTACTGGCCGCGGTGGCCGCCGGGCTGTACACCGGAGGCCGAGCCGGATCGATGCTCTCACCCACCTCCCGGCTGCGCACCTTGGGATTCTGGGAGGCGCTCACGTTCCTGCTCGAGTCGGTCCTGTTCCTGCTCATCGGACTCGAGCTCCCGCACATCACGCGCGGTCTGTCCGTCGAAAGGCCGCTTCTATATTCGGCGGCGGTCCTCGTCACGCTCATCGCGGTCAGGATGGCCTGGATGTTCACGGTTCCGCTGGTGGCACAGCTCGTCCGTCCGAGCAGCCCCCGAACGTCGCAGCAATCGCGCCACGCGGAACAGATCGTTCTCGGCTGGAGCGCGATGCGCGGCGGCGTATCGCTCGCGGCCGCGCTCGCGCTGCCCCTGACCGCGGCCGGGCGTCCGTTCCCGGACCGCGCGAACGTCATCTTCATCAGCTACATCGCCATCGCCGCAACGCTCGTGATCCCGGGACTGACGCTTGCCCCCCTGGTTCGCCGGCTCGGGCTCGGCGAAGACGAAGCGGTCGCCCGCGAGGAGGCCCGAGCGCGAGTCCAGCTCGCCCACGCCGCGCTCAAGCACATCGACGATCTAGCCGAATACGAGCAACTGGCAGAACCAGTCGTGGACCAGCTCCGAACGACCTACGAGCTACGAATCCACCGCCTCGAGCCGCACGCGGACGGGAACCCGGCCCGCGGCGACGAGGCCGCGGCCGCCCGCCGGATCCGCGAGCTGCGCAGGGAGCTGATCGGCGTGGAGCGCCGCCGACTCGCCGACCTCCGCCGTCGAGGCCAGATCTCAGCCCAATCCCTTCGGCAGATCGAACACGAACTCGACCTCGAGGAATCCCGACTAACCCAATGACATCATCGAGCGGCCAATGGTCACGACGCGAGCCGAGAGCCCGCCGAGCACGGTGCTCCGGGCCGATCAGGCCACCGCGTCAGTACCGCCCAGATGGTCCCGTCTCCCAGCCTCGGCTCCAAGGCCGTCACGGGCGCCGATTCGCGGCTCGCTTCGCTCGTCGCCGTCGAGCCGCCCTTGACTGCCGGTCCGCTCCGACTAGATGGCAATCAAGCTCGGCTCACGCGGACGTCGTCGGTCGAGGCAGCAAGGCCCGGACGGGCGCGCGTGTGGAACTGGGGGCGTATTCGGTGAGGCATGGCGATCGAGTCGTGTATGGCCAACGGGTGGACGGGGTCGTGAGAGTGACCGACGTCCCTCTGCCGACGGCGGTCTTGCCTATTCGGTTGAGCGCGGGCTGGAGGAGGAGGACACCAATGCGAACGCCGTGTTGCAGGCGTTGATCGCGGACTATTGCAGCAAGCATTCGTTCTTGACGAGGTGCCAACGGCCGCGATCCTGCTCTAAGTCTCGGGGGCGGTCGTCCGATCCGGCGCGGCGTTCGGGCGCCGGATCGGCCCGGCTATCTGCCGCGCCGGACGTCAGGCTCGCGACAGGGGGACGCGGATCACCGCCAGTTCAGGAACCTGTCCTGAGGGGCGCGGTGTCAGATCGTACGGCGGCGACGTTGCGGGGTGGGATTCGGTTCGGTGGTCGTCGCCGATGGCTGGTCGCCGTGGAGCGCGGGCGTGTCGCGGGTCGTCGTTAGACTGGCGCGTGGAGTGCCGGGAAGCTGGTCGGCGTGCCCTAGCTGGGAGGCCGTGTGATGACCCGGAAGCTCTACAACTCGCAGTCGGCAGGGTGTCCGGGTCAGAGTTGCCGGTGTGAGCAGGACAGGGGCGAATAGGGGTGTCCGACGGGCCGCTGATCGTTGTGTTCATTGTCAGCGCAATCGCGAGCCTCGGGACGAGCTGGGTTCTGGTTTCGAGGCTGGAGAGGGTCGGCGCGCGGCTTGGTCTGTCTGAGGCGCTGTTGGGAATGCTGGCTGCGTTAGCGGCCGACGCCCCGGAGATCACAGCGGCGGTGACTGCGCTCGCGGGGCATCAGCCTCGGATCGGGGCGGGGGTGGTGATCGGCTCGAACGTGTTCAACCTGGCGGCGCTGTTGGGCTTCGCGGCCGTTATCGCCGGCGGGATCGCCCTGCACCGGCGAGTGATTGTGCTGGAGGGTGTCGTGGCGATGTCTATCGCTACGGTGTGCCTCGCGGTTGTCGTCGGCGTTTTTTCGCCTGCTGTCGGCCTCGTCCTCGTGGTCGCCGTGCTGGTTCCGTATTTGGTGGTCTTTGGCGTGCCCCGCGATCGGCTCGGTCGCATCGGCCTTCCGTCGGCGTGGGTGAGCTGGCTGACCGGCAGGCCACGATCTGTGCCTCCACCGGCCACGCCACCGCCGCGTTCGGCGATGAGCTCTACGACATCCTGCCGCAGACCCGTGGCGGGTACGGGCGCCTTCAGGACTTCGGCATTCGCTTCGGCTACGAAAGGGTCGTACTCCACCTTGAACCGCACGTCCCGGCCGGCCGCCTGCAGTGCAACACCGCCCGAACGTTGCTGCTGCTCGACCACGAGCCGCTGCCATGGGCTCGCTGGGCGGAGGAGTTCGCTGCCGCGATGCCCACGGAGATCCTGCGGCTCCAGGAACGCGTTGCGAGCGCTGATTGCCTGCCGCGCCAGCAGGCGATCCGCAATCGCGTCAGTTCGATCATGCCGCTGTACCAATTGAGCCGCTACCGGCCGACTCGACCGCCACGACAACCATCCATCGAGTCAGCCGGCGGCGGCGCCAGCGATGAGCCAGCTGGCCGGCCCGCGACCCGGCCCCAGGCGCGCGGTGGACCGCCGACCGCGGAGGCGGTGCACACCCCGGCGAGCAAAGACCCTGCCCACGACGGGTCGGACCGTAAGCTGTCCAGAGAACCCGCCGATGATCACCCTGGCCCAGGTGCCGTCGTCGATCTTCCCGATGTTGCCTGGATCTCCGCCCGCGACGGATCCCGCGCGACCGGCGATCTCGAAGATCAGGCTGCCCGGTACCACCTCGAACGCCACGAGCTGACCATCAACGCTGACTTCCGCGCGGTCACCGACCTGATCAGCCACTGGCAGGCCCGCTACCGCGGAATCGCCGGCGCCCGGACGGTGATCGAGGCACAGGTGCGCGAATGGTGCGAACAGATCCTCGTGGAGGTCGTGCTCGCCGCCCGCTCTCGAGCTGGAGCGACGAGCAGCTCCAGGCGCTGCTCTCACCGACCTCGTTCACCGCCGCCCTGCTCCCCAGACACCTGCTGCACGCAACGCTCCAGAAGCGCCTTGGCCAGAAGCTCGGTGCGCCACGAAGCGACCTGGGCCAAGCAGAGTCTGATACGCGCGAAGTGGCCGGCGGCCACACGGGACGACCCGGCCTTCCTGTCAGCGTCGAGCAGGACCGTCGCCGAAGGGGGAGCCCACCGTGAGTCGAAACCCGCTGAACGCGCGGAGCGGGCCGGCTGTGGCGGCCCGGGGGCTCGCGTGACCGCGACCGAGATTCAGGAGCTCGAGCCCGCCGCGGTCCTTCGGGTGCCGGCCCTGCTCTCGGTCGCGACCACCGCTCGGCTGCTCGATTGCTCGCCTCGGACGGTCCGTCGTCGGATCGCCGACGGATCGCTGCCGGCCCTGGTAGACCACGGCCGGACACTCGTGCGCGCCGACGAACTGCGGGAGTACATCGACCGGCTCCAGCGAGTCGGCCCATGCGAGGCATGACCACCATCACCAAGCCAGTCCCCGTCCCGACCCCCGCCGGGATGATGGCCCGCGTGGATCAGCTGCGTGCACCGGCGCCCTTCGAGGCTCATCCGCGATGGCTCCCGGACAGCCCGGCGGCCAAGGAAAAGGCCCGGGTGAGAAAGGCGAGCTGGCGATGAGCATCCACCCGGAAGGCAAGAAGTGGCGGGTCAAGTATCGGATCGCCGGCAAGCAACACTCCCGCACCTTCGACCGCAAGGGCGATGCCCGCACCTTCGACCGCAAGGGCGATGCCCGCACGTTCGACGCCGAGGTCACGCGCCGGCGCCAGCTCGGGCCGTTACTCGCCGCCGAGCTCGAGCGAGACACGATGACGCTCGAGCAGTTCGTCCGCGGCCCGTGGCGCACGCACGCCGCGACCCTCGCCGGGCCGACCCGGGCAAAGTACCGTGGGCACTGGAGAAGCACCTCTCCGAGCTGCTCGACGAGCCGCTGATCTCGATCGACGTCGCGCGCCTCGCCGAGCATCAGCAGTTGCTCCTCGACCGCGACGCGACGCCAAGCACCGTGCGCGAGGCGCTCACCCGACTCAGTGGGATCCTGCAGGTTGCGGTGGAGCACGGGCGCATCCCCGCCAATCCCGCGCGGGCGCTGCGCAAGGTCCCGGCTGACCCGTCCGAGGAGGTCGAGCCTCTCTCACCCGTCGAGCTTGAGCGGCTCATCGCGGGCTTCTCGGGCCGCGACCGGGCGATCGCGCTGCTGGCGGGCCACCTCGGCCTGCGGCCAATCGAGATCCATGGCGCCCCGTGGGCGGCACTGCACGGGCTGACCTTCACGGTCGCGCGCTCGCGTACGAAGCGCACGGCAAGCCGCACGCGGGTGATCGCGGCCCCCGAGGTCACCGCACGCGAGCTGAAGGCATGGCGGCTTGAGTCGGGGCGGCCCGGCAACGACGAGCCGATCGTTGGCGTGATGTCGCCGAACGCGCTGCGGCTGTGGGGCGCCAAGCGGCTGCGCCCAGCCGTCGCCGCCGCGACCGGCGGACGGATCACCGACGCGACCGTCTACACGCTGCGGCACTCACACGCGTCGGCGCTGCACTACGCCGGCTTCACGCCGGCCGAGGCGGCCGAGCGGATGGGGCACGGACTGGGGCTTCACTGGCGCACCTACGCGCACGTCGTCAAGGCGATGTCGGGCACGCGGTACGACGGGCTCGATGAGCTGATCTCGGCTGCGCGCGCTCAGCTGGAGCTCCGCGAGAGTTCCGTAACGGCCGATGGAAGGGACTGACGATATGCCCGCCACCGCGCGTTTTCCCTGCAAATCGGCCAGTGGGCGATCCAGGACTCGAACCTGGGACCTCTTCCTTATCAGAGAAGCGCCGGAGTAGCGGCCAGTCGTCTCCAGTAGTCAAAGGTGGCTGGATAAGCCCCGACTTTTTACGTCGTGAGTCGACTGGGGACGATCTGGGGACGACAACCTGATGCACCCTATATGCACCCTCGGTCGGCAGTTCTCTCGCGTGTCATGCCTTCGACTCCCTCGTCGGCCGGCTCTGCGCCGCCGAGCTTCGTGCGCGCTTCAGCGATCGCCGCCTCGGCGTCGATGCGCGGAACATGCTCAAGCTCGTCGATGACGTGGCCGTAGGTGCTCAACGTGAGCCGCGCATCGTGGCCCAGTTGGCGCGACACATAGATGACCGAACGCCCCTCGTGAAGGAGAAGCGACGCAAAGCTATGCCTCAAGTCGTAAGGACGGCCCGCAACCTTTGGACGCCCGCGCGCGACGTGCGGTTGCTTCAAGACGCGCCCAGCGGGCGTCTGGCACGGCCTCCCAGGCGCAGCGGAACACGACGGGCAGGTCCGCTCGATTGGATCGCTGTCCGCGTCCGCCTGGGCCAGCGATAGAGCGCGTCGGAACGCACGCCGCCGCCACGACTGATACGCCGCGAGCGTCCAGGGCTGTCCTGAGCGAGATGGAAAGACGAGGCTGTGCGCGCCTGGCCGGCCGCTGCGAAGACGCCACTCTCGAAGATCAGCGGCAAGCGGGGCGAGCAGGCGGACGGTCCGATGAGCGTCCGTCTTGGTGTCGTCCTCCTGGCCGAGCGAGAGAGCCCGCTCGATCAGGATCGTCTGGTCTCGCACATCTCGCCACTGGAGGGCGAGCGCCTCCCCTGGACGGATACCCGCGTAGGCGAGGACGCTGATCAGCACGGCGTCACGCGGACTGGCAACCGCTCCGCATACGCTCCACGACGGCTGGTGCGAGCGGGCGAACCTCCTTGCGCCGGGGCACCGCGCTCTTTCTCACCGCTCTCGCCGGATTGCTCTGGAGATGTCCGCTCTCGAGGGCGCGCTGCAGAATCCCACCGAGCAGCGTGGCCGCATTGCGAACGGCCACAGGCCCGCCTCCGGCGGCGAGACGATCGCTCTGCCAGCGCGCGATCACGTCCGGCGTGATCTCGATGAGGGTGAGCGGGCCGAGCTCCGGAAGGATATGTCGGTCGTAGAGGTAGCCGTACCGTCGACGCGTACTTTCGGAGAGACTTGCACGGTAGGCCTTGGCCCAGGTTTCCGATACGTATTCCGCCAGTGTGATGCGTCCGCTGTCGATCGTGGCGAGCGTTCCGACCTGTTGGCGCCGTCGCACGTCGGCAGCGAAGTTGGTCGCGTCGCCCTTTCTGTCGAACGTGCGAGCTCGGTATCGACCGCCCTGGCGCCAGCGGACCTTCCACCGAACGGAGCCGTCGCTGAGTATGCGCTTCTGGATCTCCACTGTGCTCTAGGGGTCGCGGAATGCTGCTCGCAAGGAATGCTCTGGCAGGGGAGATTGTCTACGACGCGGCCGACGGCGTGGGCCGGCGTCCGTAATCTCGATCGTGCTGGTAAGCCACCCGTCGATCGCGTCCCGACTGACCGCGGCGAACGGCCGATCCGGGCGGCGACCGCAGCCGGCCGGATCGGATCGCGCGCCGCACGGTCTCGATGTTGACGCCAACGAGCTCGGCGGCCTCCGTGGCGGTGTACAGGCGTTTGCCGGTGTCCTCCAGCGGTTCGCCTGCCGGGAGGAGCGGCTGCAGACGAGCGGCGAGTTCGTGGAGCGCGGACTCATCGAGCACCGTCGGCAGCAACCGGGCCAACTCGGCGAGAGGGTCGCGCGCAACCTCACTCATGGCCAGGGGATCTCCGGTGGTTCTCCACCAACGAGTTGATCTGTCAGGTCGTAGCCAGCAGGTCGTTCAGGAGCGAGGTCGCGAGCCCGCACGAGGCTGACGCGCTTGATGTCCGTGTTAGTAGCTGCTGCTGCGCGCCCCTGCTCGTCGCAATCGATGTCGACAACGACCCGCCAACAGGATGAACGAGGAGGAAGGGTCGCAGTCCGGCCGGCGCATAGCCCGAGCTGGTCGCTAACGACGCGCACAGGCGTATGATACCGTTTATGCGTCAATGACGTTTGTTTCCGTCAATGAGACCGTACGGGTAGAGGAAGCGCGAAAGCCGCGCGAGGCCGTAGCGATCGGGCGGCATGAAGGGATGTCGGGGCGGCGCAGGGACGATTGTCCAGGCGATTTGGCGGACGGCGTCGACTACGTGAGCCGGCGCAGAGAGTTCGCGTGGCGATGTGCTTGCTCGGTCGGCGGCCATGACCGAGCGGCCGGCGAGGACCAAGCTGCGCCGTCAAACAGAAACACCGGACTCTCCTGGTACAGCGGGCGGAGCCTTCCGGATGCCGCGGCGGTCCGCGCCACGATCCCGGATATCGGCTGCCGGCCGAGCGGGCCCTCAGCGATGGGCTCAGCCGTGCTGCACGCCAGCCAGCTTCTGCCTGTCTTCTTCGGCGACCGCGGCGGATAGGTCACGCGCGATCGTCGCTAGCTCGCCAAAGGCACGCGCTACGGCGGGCAGGCTGATGCCCTCAAGCGCTTTGCCAAGGTCCTCCCATGCGGGATCAAAGTTCGCCCACAGCTCAGCGGGCCCGCGCCGGCCGCTGTCGGGTCGCAGCTCCGGTGGCGGCAGCCGACGGGCCGGGGGAAGCGGCTCCCATCCGAGTCCTTCCTGGGCGGCGTATTCGCAGGCGATCTGTTGCGATTCGCACGCGTCGGCGAAGTCTTTGAGTCGTCGTGGGAAGCCGGCGTCCGGCGGGGCGAGCCGATGCTGGCGGAGCGCCGATCGGAACGTGTGGTCGGCGGCGTTCATGTTGTTTATGGCGCGTTCAACGCTCATCGTTACGGCGGAGCTGGGCGCTCAGCGGCTCATCTTCCAGGCTGGCCTCCGCGTCGGGGCCGGCAGCGCGTACGGGTATGCCGAGGCCTTCGGCGAATGCAAGGAAGTCGGGGAGCCGGATGCGGTATTCGCGGCCGCCGGTGACCTGGATCGCGCGGAGCTTGCCTGTGCGGATCCAGTGGCGGACTGTGCCTTCGGTGTAGCGGAGCGCTTCGGCCACCTCAGCGACCGTCATCAGCTCCTCAAATGTGGTCCGTTCGGGCATAAGGTTTCGGTCTTTACGGGCCCAACGTGGGCTTTACGTTATCCGACATCATTGATGCTAACGTATCCGGGTCGCCTATGAGCAATCGGATGGGCACGGGGAAACAAACCGGGCCGGAGGAGCGGTCGGCGAGAGGCTCCGTCCGGAGCCTATTCGCGGACGAGGCGGAAGGCGGAGCGATCGCTGCAGAGGAGTGGTATGAGACCGAGCGCCTAACCGGCCAGATCACGGGGCGCGCCGGAGCGACGGATCGGCCAGAACCCGCGCAACACCGAGTTCCGCTCGCTCTGGAGTGGCGCCACGCGGAGGTCTCGCCATCTCCGAACCGGCTCGTGCGTCTCCGACGGAGGCTTGAGCGTGGGAACCGACGGGCGACAGCTACTGAGGGGCATGTCCCGGTGACCGCTTCACGTGCTGCACCCGAGGTAGCGTCGCAAGGCCTCGGTTCGCGTGAAGATGAGGGCGGGACGGCAGCGGTCGCGAGCCGAGGGCGGGGCAATCCGGCGTCTTCGGCGAGGGACGATGCGGAGCCACGGACGTCCGAGCGCTTGGGGTGGCGGTCCCCGCCTGGTGCGATTACTTCTGCGCGAAGCGATCGGCCGCGACTGCGATGGATTGCGATTCTCGGGGCGATTGCGCTTTCGCTCGCGGCAGCGGCGACGATCGCGATCGCGTCTGAGACGGGCCGGAGCTCGCCCAAGCGATCTCCAGCCAGGGCCCTCGAGGGAGCTTCAAGACCGACCCAAGGTCCTCTGACGATGGCGACCGACCGTGTCGTTCTGGCGCTCGGGATCGTCGGGCGTGAGGTTCGCGCGAGCGCGATCGTGAATCGCGTCGCTCCGATTCGCCGCCACCCCCACCCCTACCCGGTTCGTACCCGATCTCACTCGTCGAGCAGTCGTTCGGAAACGGTGGCAACGCAGAAAGGGAGCACGTCAGCGCCGGTTGTCTCGGCGAACGTGCCGAGTACGAGCTCGTATCGCAGTTCGAGTTCCTCGCCTGCGTACAGTTCTCAAACCCCGCGGACCGAAGCGGCTACCAGCGCGCCAGCCCAAGCGGCTACCAGCGCAGCCGCATCCAGCTGGGCCCACGAGCCTCGGCGGCGCGGTCGGAAGCAACTGTAACCCAAAGTGCCGCTAGTGCAGCGGACTAACCAAAGAAAGGCTCCGATGCTGACTCGTCCACTGCATCATCTCCGCCGCAACGTGATCGCCTACCTCGCGCTGTTCCTCGCGATCGGCGGGGGCGGTGGCTACGCCTTCGCCGCTACTCAAACCAAGACGATCCACGGCTGCGTCAGCAAGAGCACTCACGCGCTCTACATCCAGAAGCGCTGCGGCCGCGGGCAAACCCGGCTGGTGTGGACCCAGCAGGCGCCGCAGGGCCAAGTCACGGCGTGGGCCGCTGTCAACGCGGTCGGCTTCACAGGTGACGGCACCCGGGGAATCACAGTCAACCACGTGGCGACAGGTGTCTACAACGTGACGGCGACGCTCTCCCCGTGCGCGAACGTCACGACGGCACCGCAGATCACCGTCGACACTGCCATCTCGTCAGCCACCCCCGGACAGTTTCCGGAGGCGTGGGAGTCGTTCACTGGCACCAACAAGTTCACCGTCTTTACCGGTGTTGTGGTTGGCGGAACCTTCACGGCGGCCGACGAACCGTTCAACGTGGCGGTGCCCTGCTCGTGAGGCAGGCGGTCGCATCGTGCGTCTGGAGGCTACGAGGCGCGCAACGTGACCAGCGCAGAGCCTCCTCGACGGGGACTCCAAACCCTGCGCGCCGCGCAGCCGGGGCAACAATCCTCGCGATCCTAGTTGTGCTTCTCGGCGCGGCGCCTGCGGCCGCGGGGCAGTACACGCTGACGTTCGACGCCTATGACAATCAGGCGCCCGGCTGCGGGGTCGTGGGCCATGAACGGTTTGACGACTTTCGGCTATGACCCGCCGTGTAGCGGCGAGCCGCTGGGCTTTTATGGAGGAGGGGCCATGCCGGCAGGTGCACGGATCGGGATGCAGACGAATGCGCCGCCCGGAGTAGCAATCATCGCGGCATTGGTCGACCCGTACGAGATAGAGAACATCAACAACAACCAGGGGTGGGGCGGCGGTTCGTACTATGCCGGCGGTGGCCGCGGATGGGCCTCGGGGGCTCCATTCGAATCCGACTCCGGGTTTAGCTCGAGCTATTGGGGTTTTCAGATGATCTGCGGCTGGTCGAGCTGCTCGAATTTCGGCGATATCTATCTGAACTCAATCCAGCTGACCGCCGAGGAGGATCAGGGTCCGTCGCTGACGGCGGTCGGGAGTGACAACTTGTGGTATCAGGCCGGTCACTGGGTGTGGAATCCCCCGGGGGATTTGTGGTCGATCGCGCTTTCGGGAACGGACCCGTCGGGGGTGTGCCAGATGTGGGCGACTCTGAACGGCGTTCAGATCAATTCGCCCGGGCAGACGCCGGACACGGCGGTGTGGCAGCAGTGCCCAGACTGGACGTGGAACGCGAGTGTCGACACGCGTAACTACGTGCCCGCGAGCGGGCCGCTGTCGCTGACGCTGGCCGGGAGCAACGCGGCCGGGGTGGTGAGCGCGCCGGCGGAGACGCTCAGCGTGGACAACGATCCGGTGCAGCTCAGTCTGTCGGGTCCGACGACGGCGTCGACGAGCTCGGGGACGCAGTATGTGACGGCGACCGCCAGCGCCGGGCCGAGCGGCGTGGCGATCGGCTGCTCGCTCGACGGCGGGCCCGCAACGGTGGCAGAACGGAACCGCCGAGCAGGTGCCGGTCGCCGGAGCGGGAGACCATGTTGTCTCCTGTCAAGCTCACAACGGCGCGATCGACCCGCAGGGCCAGTACGCCTACTCGGCCACCCGGACCTGGTCGCTTGACATCGGCCAGCCGACCGTCAGCGCGATCGGCTTTGCGAAGATCGTCGACGCGCTGAAGTGCGGCCGCGCGCGCGAGCGGGTGACGATCCCGGCGCATTGGGTCACCGTGCGCCGGCACCACAAGCTCGTCCGTGTGCACAAGCGGGCACACACCAAGACGGTGAGCGTCGAGCGCTGCCACCCGCGGATCGTGTGGCAGCGAAAGACGGTCTGGGTCAGCGTCCGCCGGCACGGCAAGCTCGTCGCGGTGAAGCGAACCAAGCGCGTCCGCGTCGCGCTGATCCCGCACACGGTGATGCAGACCAAGAAGCAGGTCGCATACGGTCGTGGAACGACGGTGAGCGGCTGGCTCGGCACCGCCAGCGGCATCGCGATCGGCGGCGTGCCGGTGGAGATCCTGACCGCGCCGAACAACGGACAGGGGCAGTTCACCGCGGCGGCCGCGACGACGACCGCGGCCGACGGGGCGTGGAGCGCCGCGATCGGTCCGGGTCCCTCACGACTGGTCGAGGCCGTGTACGGCGGCAGCGCTGCGCTGCTGCCGGCGACCTCGACGCCGGTCGAGTTGAACGTGCCCGCCCGGATAAGTCTCTCCGTAAGTGCGCATGCCGTCCCGTGGGACGGGATAGTCACCCTGCGCGGACATCTCGACGGCGGTTACGTCCCGCCGGACGGCGTCGCGCTCCGGCTATTGATCGACTTACCCGATCGCGCTCGCCCGTATGAGCCGCTGGCGTTCAGAACCGACGCCGAAGGGAACTTCGTCATCCACTGGTCGTGGGGGACCGGATCGGGAGTCGTGACCTATCCGCTGGCGGTCGCGACGACCGCGACGGAGAGCGATTTTCCGTTCACGGCATCGCGAAGTTCGTGGATCCGCGTCACCTTCGGACGTCCAACGCCTCACCACCATCATCATCACCACCGGCAGCGCGCGGGGCATAAGGGGTCGACGAACCCCGGTCCTCGCAAGCGTCACCGGACCAAGCACCATCGGAAGCGATGAGCACTCGGATCCGGGGTGAGCACGACACCGACTGGGGGCGCTGGCGCCCCCGCGCGAGCCGTGAAGGCACCACCGCGACAGTACGCCAGATCGCCGCTCCAGACCGGCCCACGCCTCTCGGAGGCGCGAGCCGGTGGGAACGCGGACGAACGAGGCACCGGCTGGTTCTCGGCGCGCTCGGGATACTCGCGGTAGCGATCGTCGCCGCGTCCGTTGCGGTCAGCGGCGTGCTTTCGCCGGCGCCAGCGCAGCGGCGGTTGCCGGCGACGCCGCGGGCGTGGCTGGATGCGTATGAGGCGGCGGCGATTGATAACCCGACGCGGGTGTGCTCTGAGCTGTTCTCGCTGCAGCTCGCCCGGGCCTACGGGGCGGCTGTCCACGGGAGCTGCACGAGCTATTTCGCGCGGATCACGAGCTTCTCGGTGATCGTGCGGCGCGTGCTGCAGGACGGCGATACGGCTGTGCTCGAGTTGCGGCAGACGGTACGGCCGCGGGATTGGGCGGTGGTGCTGAGCCGGGAGCCGACTGGCTGGCGGGCGGTCGATCTGCTCGCGGGCGATCTGGTGCGCTGATTAGCGCCGCCGAGCGCGGGTGGACAGCACCGGGCGCCCGGACGGTGACCGGTCTGGCCGGGACGGGTTGGCGAGGTGGAGTTTTTCTTGTTGCCGCTCATTGAAGTTGGCCATGTGAAAGGTAGTTGGACCCGGAGCAGCTCCGAGTGCTTCGCGCACGACCCTTCGTGGCCGCCTCGGCGTCAAGCCGCTGTGCGGCTCGGGGCCGGCTACTCAGATTCGATGCGAGCAGTTTTCGCCTATGGGCCTTAGCGTGATCGCGTTTCGGACCGCGCGTGATGACTGCTTCGCTCGACGAACGACGACGGCATCGCCGTGGCCGGGCGATCGCGATCGTGGTGAACCAGCAACGCGATGCCCTACAGGAGCAACAGCGCGGCGTCCGCCGTCGACCTCGCGCGGTTCGACTTGCGCACCATCCGGGCCACGCAGTCGTCCGCCCGCCTGCGGCACGACGGCTGAGTGCGGGCATTGCGCAACCGCGCTCGGCCGCGCCTCCGAAAGCCGGGCGGGACGAATGCAATTGTGCGCCGAGCGCCGGAGCACGACGATCGGCGTGATTCAGATGTCGCCATTGCGATAGCCGCGCCCGCCGCGGCGGGAGGACAAAAGCAGTCGCGCCGCGCCCAGGCCGCACACGCTCGGCGCTGGACGGAGGCGGATGCGACGCACTACGGCGCGGCCGAGATCCGGAGGCCCGCTTCGCCGAACAGACCGCGACCAGGGCGACGGGCCAGTGGCGCCCCAGCACCGACGATCGAGGATGCGGGTTCCGGAGTTGGAACGGCAGATAAAGGGTGGTGTTGCACGACGGCACGCTGGCTGATCGCCGAGCGCACCGGTCACCCATCCAGAATGCATCGGTTGACGGCGACGCCGGGGCCGCAGATAATCCAGAGCCAGGTGCACGCCCTCGCACACAGGCCACGGGCGGCGAGCGGCCGACACGGCCGGCTTTTGTGCATGCTGGTCGTGTGCCTGTCATCGGGCGCGCTCGCGGCCGGGCCATTCGTCGGCACGTCGTTCGCGGCCAAGACGAAGGACTGCGGGCACGTGCTGGTCGGACCCGGAGGAAACGCGATCGGGATCGCCAACATTAGAGCTACCGGGGTCAGCTGCGCTCGCGCGCGCTTGGTCTTCAGGGCGGTCATAAAGGACAAGTTCCATCCGCCGAAGGGATGGCGCTTTATCAAAGGTCCCGACGGCTCACCGATCATCCTCAGCTCCGGCCGTGCGCGCGTCGAAGGCTCCCCGTACAACGGGTGAAACACAGCGAATTCGGTGCTGGGGTGTTCGCTGACAACACAGCAGCCACGATTTCGTTGACACCAGGGCCGCAGACGCGTACAGCGAGGAGCGACAGCTGGGCGCGCCTTGTTCCCCACCCCAGGTACTCAGGAGCATGGCGGTGCTGTCGCCGGCTCGAGCCAACAGGCAAACCGGTTAGTGTCCGGCCAGCGGGCCGACGTAGCGCAGGAACGGTTTGATCCCAAGGGGCGCGCCCGTGGCCTGCTCGACTAGCGGGAGGGTGTCAACGCGGCGTCCGTGGCGGTGCACGTGCTCGGCGAGCCAGTGCTGGATGGGAGTCACTTCTCCCCGTCGCAGATCGTCCTCCCGGGGCCCCAGCTCGTCCTGCAGCGCCTCCCACAGCTGCGCGGCGATCAAACAGCCGAGCGCGTAGCTGGGGAAGTAGCCAAAGGCCCCGCGGCCCCAGTGGACATCCTGCAGGCAGCCAAGTGTGTTCGAGGTGACCTCCACGCCAAGCAGGCGGCGCATCCCGTCGTGCCATGCGCTGGGCAGCTCGGATACGGTCAGTTGACCCTCTATGAGGGCTAGTTCAAGCTCGAAGCGCAGGACGATATGAAGCGGGTAGGTCAGCGGGTCGGCGGACACTCGGATCGGGGAGGGCTCGACAGCAACCATCGCCGCGTGCAGCTCGCTGGCTGGCACCACGAATCTGCCGCTTGCCAGCTCGGCGACGAGTACTTCGGCGAACGCGGGGTTGCGGGCAACGTGGTTCTCCCACAGCTTGCTCTGTGACTCGTGGACAGACATTGAGGTCCCGCGTCCAAGATTCGTGCGCTCGAGCACGGGGTCTATCTGGCGCTCGTAGAGCGCATGGCCGTACTCGTGCAGCGAGCTGAGCAGCGACTCGACGTTGTCGTCCTCATAGCGGGTGGTCACGCGCGTGTCGCGGCGGCCCATCCACGCGGTGAAGGGATGGGCCGATACGTCGACCCGCCAGCTCCCGGTGTCTACCCCGAGTCGGCGCAGCGCGCCTGCCACGGCAGCCTGCTGCGCGCTCTCCGGCACCTGCAGCGCGTGACGCGGCGAGCGCAACTGAGCTTCGGGCACCAACGGCGCCAGCGCCTCGGCCAGCTCCCCGAAGACGCGACGCAGCTCGTCGGTGCGCAGCCCGAAGTCATAGTCGCCAAGCAGACCGTCATACGGACTCTCACCCTCGCTCGCAACGCACTCACCGTAAGCACGCGCCAGCTCTACGTTACGCTCCAGAGCCGGCGCAAAAGCGTCGAAATCGTCCCGCTCACGCGCGAGCCGCCAACTCTCCTGCCCGTCGGCGCCGGCGCGAGCCAGCTCAGCGGCAAGCTCGTCGGGGACGCGACAGGCCCGCTCCCAGTCCCGCTGCGCGATCCGCACGATGTCGCGATCGAGCTCATCCAGCGACGCCCCGGCCAGCTCGGCCAACCATCCTCCGATCTCCTTGGCGGTGCCGCGCTCATGGGCGATACGAGCCAGCGTTCCGAGCTGCTCTCCTCTTACCGGCGCGCCCTCCTGCGGCATCATCACCCGCTGATCCCAGTTGAGCAGCGTCTTCGTGCTACCCAAGTCCGCGAGCTCAGCCATGCGCCCGCGCAGCTTCTCCATGGCGCTCACGAGCCAGAGCGTAACGTGACGCTCTTCACCTCGCGATAGCCGTCCATCGCACCCTCTCCCCATCAAGCGCCGCCGCCGGCACAACGGCCAACTTTGCGACTCCCCTGAGCGCGACCAAGCACGCCGGCCGGATCGGGCACCACACCCCGAGGTTTCGGATTCTCCCTCGCGCCCAGCTCCAAGCCCCGCTTCCACACCCCTAGACCGAGTTGACCTGGCGACGCCGCGAAACTACATCGGTATCGCATCGAATCTGCACTCTGTCGTCGCAGCCGTGCGTCCGGCGACAAAAGCGTCTTTGAGCACGGCTGTCCGGACGATGGCATTCGCCAGCGGCCGGCGCCGCAGCGGACGAGTCCTCGGCGACCTGGCGATGCTCCGATGCTCCGATGCTCCGATGCTCCGATGCTCCGATGCTCCGATGCTCCGATGCTCCGATGCTCCTACAGAATCGCCGAAACGCTCGTCCGTCAAGTCCGCGGTCGTCAGACGGATACGATCGTCGGTTTGGAGCCGACCGGGGCGCGAGCGGAGCGGTCACCGGGCCCGCGCGTTAGCGCGTCCTTGGCATCCGTCATAAGCTCCCGGAAGCACGATGGGCCGCCTCTCGACACTGATCAAGGCGAAGATCTCGAAGCTGCTTGACCGCGCGGAGAAACCGGGTGAGACGCTCGACTACGCCTATGAGAAGCAGGTCGAGCAGATCCAGGTGATCAGGAAGGGGATCGTCGATGTCGTCGCTGCGAAGAAGCGGCTGCAGACTCACGCGACGAAGCTCGAGCAGCAGGTACAGAAGCTCGATATCCAGGCGCGGACGGCGATCAGGGTTGGACGAGAGGACCTCGCTCAGATGGCGATCGAGCGCAAGCAGCTCATCATCGTTGAGAGCGGTTCGCTCTCACAGCAGATCGCCGAACTCGGGCACCAACAGCGGCAGATGATCGCGTCGGAGTCGCAGCTGCGAACCAAGGTCGAGGCGTTCCGCTCCCGCAAGGAGGTGGTCAAGGCTCAGTACTCGGCTGCTGAGGCGCAGGTCCGGATTTCAGAAGCGGCCCGCGGCGTCGGGAGCGACATGGCCGACGTCGGCCTCGCGATGCAGCGTGCGATCGACAAGACCGAGACGATGCGGGCACGCGCGAATGCGGTGCAGGAGCTCGAGGCTGCGGGCACGTTCGAGGACCTCGCGGCGATCGGGCCGCCACAGGACGACATCGACCGTGCGCTCGCGCAGCTCGGCGCGGGCAACGCCGTCGATGCGGACCTGGCGCGGCTCAAGGCAGAGCTAGGTCCGCCAACGGCACCGCCACACATCACAGGTCCGACGGATGGCCGAGCCGAGGCGTGACTTCTAGGGGGACGGCGAAAGAGCTCCGTGAGTCGGTAGATGCTTGACCAGGCCCAACGTCGCCTAAGCGAAAGCTAGCTCGAACCCAGGTCGGCGGCGAATGCGATCGTCGGGTCGAGGCCCGGCCTCCGGTTGAATCTCGCGCCGTGAGGGCCTGTCCGCGATAGCACGACGGATTGCGTCGAGGCCCGGCGATCCTTCCGCTCGCGGCGCGACAGCACGACGTTGCTCCCGCGCGGTAGGTTCGTTTCCATGATCGAACAACCGGAGTCCGCGCCGGACCCGAACCAGCTGTCCCTGACTGACGACGACGAGCATTCGGTGGACGGGCTTCGGATCCCCGCCGCGATCGTCGCGCCAGCAATACCTGCAGACGGCCGGCCGCCACGCCTTTCCCGCTTTTGGTTCAAGAACTTCAAGGGCTTCGCTGAGTTCGACATTTCTCTCGGCTCGTTCAACGTGCTAGTTGGAGCCAACAACGCGGGGAAGTCGACGGTCCTCCAAGGGATCGACCTCCTGTTCTCCCTCCTCAAGTTGCACAGCCAGGGTGCGAGACTTGAGCCGCGCGGGCGCATTGCTCCCGTGACGATGTTTCCGGTTGCCAACCTCCGTGACCTGTTCTTTCGTCGGATTACCCGCCGCGGTCAGCAGCCGGTAGCGGCGACGCTAGGCGCCGAGTTCGGCGACGGCAGTAGCGCTGAGTTCGGCGTCAAGGCACAGTTTGGAAGCCTAAACAGCACGGTGTTGTCGGCGGTCGGGATGGAAGGCGAGCGTCTGGCGGCGCTACTCTCAAGGCCAGCCGTTTGGGTTCCAAGTGCAGGCGGGATCGTGCGAGATGAGGAGTACCGGACTCCGGCGCGTCGCGACGGACTTATCACCGCCGGCCGGCACAACGAGGTGCTTCGAAACCTACTCTTGGAGCTCCGCGAGAACCGTGCCGACAGCTTCGAGCTTCTCCAGGGCGTGCTTGCCGATCGCTTCAACGCCGCACTAGGCGACGTGACGTTCGACCGGACTCTCGACCAGTTCGTGAATACTGAGTACGCCGCAGGGACCGACACCCGCCATGATCTCTATTCAGCGGGAGCTGGATTCGTGCAGATCGTTCAACTCCTGGCGTTCATTCTCGCCCGAGACGCAAGCGTGCTCCTTCTCGACGAGCCCGACGCGCACTTGCACAGCAGCCTTCAACGTGTCGTAGTCGAGGTGCTCGACGGAATCGCGCGGGAGCGTGACGTCCAGGTCCTAGTCGCTACGCATTCGAAGGAGATCATCAACTTCGTCGATCCGAGCCGGATGATCTTTGTCGACTCACAGAATGGTTCTGCCGCCCCCATTTCAGACGAAGTGACACCTATGACGATCCTCCGGTCCTTGGGCACCATCGACAATGTCGATGCATACACCCTAGTCAAGAACCGGCGTTGCTTGTTTGTCGAGGGGCCCGACGACGAAACCGTCCTCGGTAGATTCGCTGCCTCGCTGGGCATTCGTGCTTTGACCGGAGACGACCGCGTCGTTACCGTGCCGGTCGGGGGTGCTGATCGATTTGAACACGTCGAACAACTCGACGTGTTCGAGGGTATGCTCGGACGCACCGTTAACTCCCTCGAGCTGCGTGACCGCGATGGTCGGACTGTCGCCAACCGCGACGAGATTATGGCCCGGGCAAGGCGCGAGCTGTACATCTTTGAACGCGACTCGATCGAAAGCTATCTCCTGAACCCCACCGTGATCGCCCGCGCGATTAACGACGTTGGCGCGGAACGGTCCAAGGCCCTCGATGTAACCGCCGAGGAGATAGAAGGGCTGATCATCAGCTTGGCTGAGGACATGAAAGACCTGGCCGTCGACCGCGCTAGCCAGCGCTATTCAGACGACCGCCTGAAACTCGACGGAAGGCGGCCGCAGAATGTCGCAGAACAGAACGCTGCGGCACGCGAGTTGATTGCCGCGAACTGGAGCGACCTCGGCGGACGTCTGCGGGTCGTGCCGGGCAAGGGCCTTCTGCGCGCCGTGCGGCGGGAGATTCAGGACCGATACGGCGTCAATTTCGGAAATGAACGACTCGCCGAGTCCTTCCTCGCAGACGAGATCCCAGCGGAGATCGTCGAGGCTCTCCGGAAGGTGGCGGCCCTACAAGCCGGCACGTGACGCCATCGACTGCGTCGTGACGACGCCGTTCGTGCGGCGACGGCGGATCCCTGCAGTGGGTGGCGAACGATCGCTTCTGCTGCGGACAGGCCGGCGTCACCAAGCACGTTCGCGACGTTCGCCTCCACGGCTTCGGCAGACGCAGCTCTACCGCCGGCCCCGGAAAGCGGCCACGGCGGCGTCCGACGACGCGTGGCTCAGGGTGTCCGGAAGGGACAGTGAGTTCGTTAGCTTGCTGGTGGCTGCTTTGCTCGCCGAGCAGGAGACCGCCCGGTCCGCGGGGGAACTTCTCCGATTCGTCCGCAGGGGAAGCGATTTCCGCTGTGGTCGACGCTCCTGCTAACCAAGGGGAAGCATGCGCCGCGTCGTGCCGTTGGCGACGAGCAGGAGCATGAGCGCTGCCGTCGATGCGGGTGCGTCTTGGGAGGACACGGACGCGGGTGTGAGTACAACTCGGTATCGCGGTTTGGTGCGCTCATAGCTCGGCGGGGGCGGCTGGGCTTGCGAGCTCGGCGGGGGTTGATGCCCGGCGCGTGGGTGGTTGACGATCGCGACGCCGATGATCACGACGATGATGCCGATGGTGGCGGCTGGGCCGGGGAGGGATCCTTGGGCGGCTTCGACGAGAACGGCGACGACGGGGACGAGGAACGTCCAGGCGTAGACGCGGGTGGATGGCCAGCGGGACAGCGCGGCGTTGAAGCCGAGGTAGACGAGCACCTGTCCACCGATGATCAGGTAGGCGAGCTGCGCGATCAAGGTCGGGTCGCTCCAGGTAGTGCTGCCGCCGTCGAGTAACGCGAGCGGGATGAGTGGGATAGCGCCAGCGAGGAACTGGGCAGCGGTGTGGCCCGCAACGTCGAGGTCGGGCTCACGCTGGGTGAGCGCGCGCATCCCCAGCCCGCCGCCGGCCCAGCCGAGCGCACCGAGGAGCGCGAGCCCGAAGCCGATTGCTAGGCGCGAGCCGTGGGCGATGTTGCCGGGGTCGGCGAGCACGACGAGTAGCACTCCGCCGAACCCGATCACGAGCCCGATCGCTCGCAGACGGGTGATCGGCTCGCGTAGCGCGAACCGTGCGATCAGTGCCACGAAGAATGGTGATGAGTTGAGTAGCACCGACGCGACCGCCGCGCCGGCACGATCGGTGCCGACACTGATCCCGACCTGGGTCAGCGTGGTGTTGCCGAATCCGATCGCGGACGCCCACGCCCACAGCCTGCGACTGCGTGGCAACCGACTACGGAGCAGCGGAAGCATGAGCGTGAGGATCAGCCCGCCGACGAGCGCCCGTAGAGTGGCGATCATGATCGGCGAGGTGTGCTTCAGCGCCGAATCGGTGACGGGGTACACGACCCCAGCGGCGACCATCGAGACCGCGAGGATCAGTGAGACCGGCATCCGCTCGTGCAGTGCGGTGGAGCGCCCCTCCATCTCAGCGCCAGCCTATGCCGGTTCGCCGGCTAAGCGAAGTCAGACGTTGCGGTCAGCTGGGTCGCTCAGGCGTACGGGTCCGTCGCCGCGGCGCCGAGGAGCCGCTCTACAAGGACGACGTCTCTCCATTGCCCGTCAAGCTTGGCGTGACGGCGTTGGATGCCGATCTCTTCGAACCCGGCGGCGCGGTGTGCGGCCCGACTGGGCTCGTTCTCGGGGAACAGGCGGCTGGTCAGCTTGTAAAGCCCACGGCGCTCTGATTCGGCGCAGAGCTCGATCAGCAGGGTCCGTCCCAGTCCCCGCCCGCGAGCGTCAGGATGGACGTAGACGGCGTGCTCGCCGACGCCGTGGTAGACGCAGCGGTCGGAGTAGGCGCCGGCTCGTGCCCATCCGACTACGTGGCCGTCCTCGATTGCGACGATGAATGGCTGGCCGTCCTCGATCCAGCTCTTGATCTCGTCGATCGCGCGCGGTGCGGTCTCGAACGTGGCTACACGTTCGGCGATCCCGGCGTTGTAAATCTCGGCTACGCGTTTCAGGTCGCCCGCCTGGGCGGGGCGGATCGTTAACTGGTCGCCGAGAATCGTCATGACGAGAGTTTGCGAGCGCGGATGATCGCTGCGCCGGCGTGCTCGTGGACGCGGTGCGTCTCGGTGATCTCGACGTCTCCGAACCCGGCGCTCTGAAGGGTCGAGCGGAACTCGGTCTCGGTCAGCGCGCCGGCGATGCAGCCGGTCCACGCTGCCATATCGGCTCGTGTCTGGTCGTCCATGTCGGGGTCGGCGATCACGTCGGAGACGGCGAACCGGCCGCCCGAGCGGAGCACGCGCGCGGCCTCGCGGATCACTTGCGGTTTGTCGCCGGACAGGTTGATCACGCAGTTGGAGATGACCACGTCGACGGTTCCGTCGTCGAGCGGCATGTCCTCGAGGTAGCCCTTGATGAACTCGACGTTCTCGACGCCGGCCTCGGTGGCGTTGGCTCGCGCGAGCTCGAGCATCTCGTCGGTCATGTCGAGCCCGATCGCTCTGCCGGTGGGACCAACTCGCCGGGCTGAGATGAGGACGTCTGCGCCGGCGCCGGAGCCGAGATCGAGAACGACCTCCCCCGGATGTAGGTCGGCAACGGCCGTCGGGACGCCACAGCCGAGCGATGCCATCACGGACGTTTCGGGCACTTCTTCGCGGTACGCCTCGTCATATAAGGCCGACCCGAACACGCCGGTCTGATCGGCCGGGCTGCAGCCGTAGAAGTCGTTGTCTCTCCCCGCGTCGGACTCCACCGCCCGGGCCTGGGGAAACTCGCCTCTGGCGGCCAACTTGGCGGCCTCGGCGTATTTCGCGCGTACCGTTTCGCGGATGTCTCCTCGCGTCGCGTCGCTTCCGACGAGCACGGTTTCAGCCCCGGCCGCGCAGCCGCAACCGGTCGCGTGTTGCTCGCCGCAGCAGGAGGCCTTCGCGTCCGGGTCGCAGCACGTCTGCTGCGCGGCGGGTGTGCAGCAGTCGGTGTTCAGCTCAGCCATGCGGACAGCTCCTTGAGCGCGTCGGGGATCACGAAGTAGTAGGCCCACAGGCCTTCGCGCTCTGAGCCGACGATTCCGGCCTGGCGCAGGACCTTGAGGTGATGGGACACGGTGGGTTGTGAGACGTCGAACAGCGGCACGAGCTCGCACACGCAGACCTTGCCGGCGTGCTTGCGGAGAACGTCGACGAGCTGCACGCGGACGGGATCGCCGAGCGCCTTCGCGACGGACGCCATTCGGACCGCCTCTTCGCGCTCAACGTCGGGGTACACAACGGGTTCGCAGCAGGGGTCGCCGGGCGCGCGCTTCGTCTTCGGGGTGAGTTCCATATCGACAATCATCTATCTACTTATATCGATTGAACTGACGCTTGTCAATCTATACACTCCGTGGCGTCCTCCGGAGGCCGATCTTTGACCGCCCATCTCACCCCTCTGCTGCGCTACTGCCTCGAGACGACAGCGGCGAAGCTCGCGGACGAGTTCCACGGCGTGTTCTCACCCGAGACGGTCACGCGCTACATCGAGGCTTCTTATGAGGAGATCGGCGACCGGCCGACGGTGGGCCCCAACTTCCTGCCCGTGATCATCGAGCGGTTCGCGCGCGAGCAGCTATGGGCGGTCGCCCAATCGACCGGTGTGGTCGAGAAGCCGCTTCCCGAGGTGCTGTTCGTGTGCGAGCGGAACGCCGGGCGCAGCCAGATGGCCGCGTGTCTCGCTCATCACCTGTCCAAGGGGTGGATCGCGGTCCGCTCGGCCGGGTCTCACCCCGACGAGCAGATCGACCCCACGGTCGTGGCGGCGATGGCCGAGGTCGGGCTCGACGTCAGCCACGAGTTCCCCAAGCCACTGACCGACGCGGTGATCCGCGCCGCCGACGTCGTCGTGACGCTCGGGTGCGGTGATGCGTGCCCGGTGTATCCCGGCAAGCGCTACCAGGACTGGCCGGTGGACGATCCCGCCGGGCAGGGCATCGAGGTCGTCAGACGGATTCGCTACGAGCTCTATCACCACGTCTGGGAGCTGATCGAGACGCTCGTGCCAGCCGCGAACCTGATCGAACTGCAACGACCTGAACGGGGGGAGAGTTGAATCGCGTCGCGGTCATCACCGACATCCACGGCAACCTTCCGGCGCTCGAGGCCAGCCTTGAGGCGATCGACGCGACCGGCGTCGACGCGATCTACTGCGGCGGGGACCTCGTCGGCTATGGGCCGCATCCCAACCAGGTGTGCCGGCTGATCGAGGACCGCGGGATCCCGACGATCTACGGCAACTACGACTACGCGATCGCGCGCGAGCTAGACGACTGCGGCTGCGCCTACGTGACCCAGCACGATCGCGAGCTCGGCCAGCAATCGGTGGCGTGGACGCTCGCGCACACCGACCAGGGCGCCAAGGACTTCATGCGTACGCTCCCGTTCGACCTGCGATTCGAGCTCGGCTCTGAGCGGATCCGGCTGGTGCACGGCTCGCCGCGGAAGGTCAACGAGTACCTGTTCGAGGACAAACCGGCGAGCCTGTATGAACGGCTCGCCGGCTCGCGGAGATGCGACGTGCTCGTGTTCGGACACACCCACAAACCCTGGATCCACACCTACGGCGGGGTCCTGTTCGTCAACTGCGGCTCGGTCGGCAAGCCCAAGGACGGCGACCCGCGTGCCGGGTTCGCCATCCTCGAGCTCGATCAGACCGGCCAGGTGCACGCGTCGATCGAGCGGGTCCCCTACGACGCCCAGGCGGTGGCCAATGAAGTCGCCGCGGCTGGGCTGCCCGGCGAGTACGCCGAGAAGCTTGTCGCGGCCGCGTAGCCAGGAGGGAGGCTCCTGAAATGAAGTATGTGCTGTTCGTGTGCACACACAACGCCGGCCGGTCGCAGATGGCCCAGGCGCTCTTCGAGCGCGACTGCTCGCACGACTGCCGCGCCGAATCCGCCGGGTCGGAGCCCGCGCGTCAACTCTGGCCCGAGGTGATCGACGTGATGCGCGAGATCGGGATCGATCTCGCCGGCCGCAAGCCCAAGCGGCTCACCGTGGAGATGCAGCTCCACGCCGACTGGGCGGTCACGATGGGCTGCGGCGACGTGTGCCCGTACGTCCCGACCCGCGTCGATGACTGGGACATCCCCGACCCGGCCGGCCGGCCGCTCGCCGAGGTGCGCGAGATCCGGGACATCATCCAAGCGCGCGTCAGGGACCTCGTCGAGAATCGGATCGAGGAGATCGAGTCCGACCCGACCTCGCACCAGTGGCGGCTCGCGAAGCTCCTGCCACAACTGATTCAGGAGTTCGGGGACAGCCGAGCACCGGAGGTGATCCGCGGCTGCGCCGATCGGATCCTCGACGAATACGACCACGTCCCGATCCGCACCCACGTCTTCACGCTCGCGCACAAGCGCACCCGCGAGTGCCTTTCGCACGACACCTGTGAAGTGCTCGAACATCCGAATGGTTGACCCATGACCGCGCCGCTCGGCCGGCGTCTGTTCGCGGAGCTGACCCCGGCTGACGCCGCCGAGGTCGTACTGCCACACGGCGACGGCCGCGCGACCGCCGCCGCGCCCGTCAGGTGAATGCCCCGTGCGACTGGTAGCGATCGGCGGTAGCGACGCGGGCGTCACCGCCGCACTGCGCGCTCGCGAGCTCGACCAGACCGCCGACGTGACCGTGGTACTCGCCGACGTCTACCCGAACTTCTCGATCTGCGGCATCCCCTACTACGTGTCCGGCGAGGTCGGCGACTGGCACAACCTCGCCCACCGCACCATCGCCGACCTCCAAAACACCGGCATGACCCTGCGGCTCGACACCGTCGCGCAACGGATCGATCCCGACGCCCACCGCGTCCTGCTCGCCGCGCCCGACGGACTAGGGGAAACAATTGGCTACGACGCCCTGATCATCGGGACCGGCGCGGTCCCAATCCGGCCCCCCATCGGCGGGCTCGACCACCTCGGCCCAACCGACGGCGTGCATCTGCTGCACACGATGGACGACACGTTCGCGATGATGCGCACCCTCCAGAACCGCCAGGCCCGGCGCGCCGTGATCGTCGGCGCCGGGTACGTCGGGCTCGAGATGGCCGAGGCGCTCACCAACTGCGGCCTCGCTGTCACCCAGGTCGAGCAGCTCCCCGAGGTCCTACCGACCGTCGATCCCCGACTCGGCGCGCTCGTCCGCGCCGAGCTCCACCGCCACGAGGTAAACGTGCTCTGCGGCACCCGGGTGGACGCGATCGAAACGGCCATCCCAGGATCACCGCACCGACTCGACGTCCAGGCAACCGACCCCGAAGGCCAGCCACTTCGCCTTCCCGCCGACGTCGTACTTGTGTCAGTCGGCGTGCGCCCCGACACCGAACTCGCAGCCGCCGCGGGGGCCGAGCTAGGCGTCAGGGGAGCAATCGTCGTCGATCGCCAAATGCGAACCAACCTCCCCGACATGCTCGCCGCCGGCGACTGCGTCACCACCCACCACCGCCTCCTCGGGACCACGTACCTCCCGCTGGGCACCACCGCCCACAAGCAAGGGAGGATCGCCGGCGAGAACGCCCTCGGCGGAACCCGCGAATTCGCCGGCAGCCTCGGCACCCAAGTCGTCAAAGTCTTCGACCTCGTCGCCGCCCGCACCGGCCTGCGCGACCACGAAGCCACCGCCGCCGGCTTTGCCCCCGCGACCGTCGGCTCCGAAGCCGACGACCACAAGGCGTACTACCCCGGCAGCCACAAAATCGCGATGCGCTACACCGGCGACCGCAACACTGGCCTCCTCCTCGGCCTCCAGGTCATCGGCCACCTCGGCTCAGAGATCGCCAAACGCATCGACATCGCCGCAACAGCCATCTTCAACCACATGACCGTCGACGGCATATCCGACCTCGACCTCTCCTACACCCCACCCCTCGGCTCACCTTGGGACGCACTACAGACCGGCGCCCAAACCTGGAGCCGTGACCTCGGCGCGTCGAGGACAGTCGACGCGTGACCAGCGGCAACTCGAGCCGCTCTCCCTTCGAGGCTGACGCGGGCAACCAGCGGCGACGCGGTAAGACTGCCGCAACCCCTGGCATTCAAAGCAAGCTGACGACGGTGGGCCGCGCTGTCGCAGCGGACGAATCGGAGAAGCTCGTCGCCGGACTCGGTGGTCTTCCGCAAGGCGAGCAAAGCAACCACCAGCGGGCCGCCCAGCTGACTGCTGGTCTAGGCGTGATCCACAAGCGCGACCTCGGCGAGCCGCGCTGCTGCATTCGGGTGGTGGCGGTCGTAAGCGCCGGCGATTGCTTTCGCCTTGACGGAGGCTTCCAGCCGGCGAGCGCTTCGGCGACATTCCGCGTTCTCGCCAAGGGCGACGTCGAAGCCAACGCGGCGCTCGCTTCCGAGGTGGGCTGCCCGCCGGCGCTGAGGTCGCTGACGCCGGCCCCCGGCGAGCGCTCTCAGAGCAGAGGCGCCGTGGGTGCGGCGCTGCCGAGATTGTCCGATTGTGGCAGCCGCCCAAGGGGTTGTCGAAGTGAAAATCGTGGCTGCTTCGCGCGACGAGGGGCAGCCAAGTTGATACTGCTGTTGCGGCGACATTGCAGAAGTGTCGCTGCGACGCCCGGGACCCTGTGAATCGTCGCGGGCAGTTGGCTCGAGCGTGTCGGCTGGTCAATCGTGGCGGCAGGTCAGCCATCGAGCAGGCCCCTACACGATTTCATGCACACGAACGATTCCCCGGATCTGGTGTAGGAGTTCGAGCCGACAGCCGTCCCGCCGATTTACCCACGTGCGCCGGTTCGCACGACCGCCGCCACCGGGCGCCTCAGCCTGTTCCTATGAGGGGCTGGGGCGGTGGTTGGTTGGTTGGTGGCGGGTCGGCCGCGGCGAGCTGTGCGATGGTCACGAGCCGGAACCCGCGCTGGCGCAGACGGGTGATGACCCTGGGCAGCGCAGCGACCGTCTCGGTGCGGTCACCGCCGCCGTCGTGCATCAGGATGATCGCCCCGGCTTGCGCGCCGCTGACTGCGGTGTAGATGATCTTGCTGGCACCAGGGCGGCTGTAGTCCTTCGTGTCGGCGCTCCAGAGCACCATCAGCATGCGCTGTTGGCGGAGGATTCCAAGCGTGGTCGGGTCAAACGACCCGTACGGCGGGCGGAACAGCACAGGATAGGGCGCCCCGGCATCGTGGATGGCCTGTCCCGCCTCGGTGATTTCGGCCGCCTGGGCAGCCGCCGGAAGGAGCCCGAGTTGGGGATGCGTTTCGGTGTGGTCGCCGACCTCGCATCCAGCCCGAACCTCGGCCGCGACCAGTTTGGGATATGCCCGCGCCCACCGGCCGATCACGAAAAACGTCGCCGGGGCGTGCATGCGGGTCAGCACGCCGAGAATGGCGCGCGTATACGGCCCGGGCCCGTCGTCGAAGGTCAACGCCACCTCCCGTTCGCGCCGACCGGCCAGCTGCACGTAGGGCGTGTAGGCGAGCACACGGTCGACCTCGAGCGCGTCGTTGACCCGCGATGACCGACCAGCGCTAACGCGGCGAACCGCGACCGGATGTGTATCCGCGCTGGTGTCGGCGGAGGCGGGCGCGACGCCACCTCGGCGCGTCCCGGAACCCGCGAGCGCCACGATGGCGATCACAACCACGGCCGCCGATGCCAACGAGACTGCGGCGAGGACTCGCCGCCGCGCGCGACGGCGACGCCTGGCCGCGCGCCGAGCGCTCAACACGCCGGCCGATAGCGGCACTGCCGGCGGCCCAAGACGATCTTCGCGCGTCCCTCTGCGCATCCGCCGCGATTGTGCCAGCGCCACTAGCCGGGGGCTGGTGACGAAGGCTGGGTACGTGAGCGCGCTGGCCCGGCTCTACCACATCGGAGGCGGCTCGGTCGGCGGCCTGGAACGGCATCGACGGGCGACCCCGGTGCCTACGTAGAACCGGGCGAGCGGTGATCCTCGTCGCGCCGTGAAGATTCGTCGGCCCTCAGGCGGCGATGAACGAGCCGAACATGGTGCACAAGTTCTGCCCACAGAAAGTCGTGCTGTTATCGAAAGCGAGGTTGACCGTGACGACCTTGCCGGTGGAGGTCTCGAACAACACCGAGCCCGTGCTATCGAAGTCATTGGACGGCGGCGACAGCCCCTTGGTCTTGCTATTGAACGACGTGTTGTGCAGTGGGTGAACCCGCCCGGATCCGTCGAAAATACGGCCGAACATGTCCGCGCTGCTCGTTGATGTGCGAGCGAACATCAGTGGCCGCCCGCTGGGGTCGCAGCGCGCGTTGGTCAGGAGCGAGTCGATGTTGACCAGCGTCGTGGTCTTCGAGCCCGGCCCCGATGAACGAGAGCGTCCTGGTCACGGCGCCAGAGGTGACCGCGGCGCCCACGCTCGACACGAAAACAGCGCTGACGAGCGCGGCCGCGGCCAAGGCCGCCCTGATAAGACTGTGGAAGGCGGGATCGGTGTCTGGGAGAAGAGGGGGGGTTGGTGCGTATCGCGGGCGGCTATAGGGTGGGTAGGTGCGTGGTCGGGCTACCATTCGGTGGCGTGCGGGATCGTGGGTTGTGTGCCTGTCGCGGGGGTTGTCGTGATCGATATCAATCGGCGTGCTGGTCATGCCCGTCTCAGGAGTCTTAGTTGATGAGTGGTTGTTTTTCTCTCGGTCGGATGCGCGTGCTCGCGACTGGCGCGGCCGCGGTCGCTGCGTTGGCGGTCTCGGTCGCGGTCGTCGCCCCCGCCACGGCGGCGCCGGCGTCGTGTAACGGCATCGGCTTCACGGTGCTGCACAACGATCAGTCGGGCGGCGTGATTCTGCCCCGCGGCAGCTACACCGTCTCCAGCCCCAACCTCGGTTGCTCGACGGCGTCGAGCTACTTCACGACGTTCTTGAACAAGTACAACTTGGCGATCCCGGGCTGGAAGGGCGTGGAGACCGCCCAGGGGTGGGGAACGTACATCAGGAATGGCAGCAGCACCCAATTTACTGTGAAGTGGAGCAAAGCGAGGCGGGGTACGAGCAGCGTTTGCTCGAGCTCGGCGTTGAAGGTGTCGCT
This sequence comes from uncultured Solirubrobacterales bacterium, assembly GCA_963822855.1. Classification (GTDB taxonomy): domain Bacteria; phylum Actinomycetota; class Thermoleophilia; order Solirubrobacterales; family Solirubrobacteraceae; genus Palsa-465. The sequence continues at coordinate 455,624 of CAWGJE010000019.1, forward strand.
CGGTCCGGCGAACGGCACGGCAGGTACGACGTTCTACGCCCTGAAGTTCGTGAACACGGGCAAGCTCGGATGCACGCTGAGTGGTTATCCGGGCGTGTCTGCGGTGACGAGCAGCGGCAAGCAGATCGGGAGCCCGGCGTCGCGGATCCCGTCGAGCTCAAAGACGGTCACGCTCCTGTCCGGCAAGAGCGCGAGCGCGCAGGTCGGGATCGTCGAGACGGGCAACTTCGACCCGTCTCAGTGCGCGCCGGTCACGGCCGCCGGACTGAAGGTGTTCCCGCCCGGTCAGACCAGGGCGGTGACGATCAAGAAGACGTTCTCGACCTGCTCGAGCACGACCGTGATCTCATTGACGGTCAGTCCCGTCAGCTAGCACGCGCGGCCGGGTGTGCGCGACTGGGCGGTCGCGCACACCCAACGCCGGTGTCGGCGTGTGAGCCGGGACCGGGCGCCGCCAGGTGCGGGTTGGAGGATCAACGCACCGTCAAACCGGCCTGGCGCTCGGCGACCAGCGAGGCGACAGCGCCCGGGGCGCTGAGCAGATGGCGGGGATGATCTCGACGCGGTTCGTGTTCTGGTCTGCCCATTGACGGGCATCCTCAGGGATCCACGAGAACTCGGCTACCCCCGGGTCATTTTGACCGGGGCTGGCGGCGTGCGTAGATCGAACCGGACATCGACGGTGTGGCGACATCCCGCGCACATATGAGCCTCGCGCCTGTCGACCGGATCCGCCTCTCCGGACCTATGTCAACCTCCATCTCCTGCGTTCCCGCGCCGTCGCGCTGGTTCCTCCGCCGATGCAGACGGGACTCTCAGACGAGGCGCGGGAGTGCATGGGGTACGGTTGCTGGGCGATGGGGGTGTTTGTTTGCTGAGGATCGCTCGGGGCGTCGTGTCGGTTCTGGCCATGATGTTCGTGGTGGCGGTGGCCGCCGCCGGCGCCGGCGTCACGCCCGTACAGCCCCTCGGCCTACAGACCGTGTCCGTGACTCAGGGAGGGCAAGATGTCGTCTGGAGCGTCGAGCTCACGCAGTCCTTTTCGCCGGGCGCTCTCGGCCGTGACCACAATTCCGTGTGCCTCCTGCTCGCGCGAAGCTCGACCGGGTCCGTCGTCTCACAGCTGTGTCTCGCTGGCCCTGGCCGCGGCGAGCGCTCGCCGAGGATCCTGTATTCGCCGATCACGCGGGCCGGGCCTGGTCACGCGATCGCGATCGACGCCACCGTGACCCGCTCGAGCAACCGAGAGCTGACCGCGAGCTTCCTGCCCTCGACCGTCGGGCTGCAATACCGGCCGATCCGCTGGCAGGTGATCAGCACGGTCACCGTTCGTGGCTGCGCTCCGGCGTCGCCCGGCAGCACGACCTGCTCGACATCGCTCCCGGCAAAGCCGACGCTGCTCGCGCTCCACACCCCCCGTCTCGTCGGCTGCGCCGCCACGGGGCCGGATTGGGTGTTGACCGGTCCCCGGAACGTCCACGACATCGCGCTCACGTTCGACGACGGCCCGTGGCCCGACCCACCCGCGTCTGACTTCGTCAACGAGCTCGCACGCCTGCACGTGCCAGCGACATTCTTCGAGATCGGCGAGCACATCCCGACCTACGACCCGGGCGGCACCGTCGAGAAGCAGATGCTCGCCGACGGAGACATGATCGGCGATCACACCTGGAGCCATCCCGACCTAGAGGGCCTCTCGCCATCCCAGCAGCGCCAGCAGATCTCCGACGCCGCGGCGGAAATCAAGAGAGCGACCGGCTTTGAGCCGTGTCTGTTCCGTGCGCCAGACGGCGCAGTTGACTCCTCGGTGCTGAGCGAGGCGAAGTCGCTCGGGATGACGACGATCCAATGGGACATCGACCCCCGCGACTGGGCGCTCCCAGGCGAGGGCGAGATCATCGACAATGTGCTCTCCAACGCCCACAACGGCGGGATCGTCGAGGAGCATTTCGGCGGTGGGCCGCGGTACGAGACGCTCGACGCGCTGCCCGCAGAGGTTGCCGGCCTGCGCGCCCGCGGGTATCAACTCGTGACGCTCACGCAGATGCTCGGCTACAAGCTGCTGTATCGCTGAGCGGACATGCACGTGTAAACCGAGCGGCAGCGTCAAAGGCCGCGAAGGCGGCTCCGCAGACTGCCGAAATTACGTGATCGCGGCAGTCCGTGAGGCGCCGGAGTACATCCCGTCGCAAGCGTCAGCGAGCTGTGGGTCGAGAACGGAGCACGAATGCAGGCAGCACGGTTCAGTCGGGTCGGGGGGCTGGAGGCCCTCGAGATCGTGGACCTTCCTGATCCGCACCCAGGCCTCGGCCAGGTCCGCACCGCGGTGCGCGCCGCCGGCGCTAACGCCAGCGACTTGCGCTCAGCACAGCGAGCAACGGCGAACGCTCAGAGCTCGTTCTCGTCTCCTAAGCAGTCGCGCGATCGGCCGCCTCGCGCGCTGACGCTCACACAGACGAAGCCTGACGGCGGCCATGAAAAGCTTCCCGTAGGCGGCCACTGAATTTCCCCGTTGGCGGCCGCCGTTTCTCCCCACCGGTTCTGTCCTGAGGCGCCTACACAGTTCCTAGGTGTAGATCCTGAGGACGTTGTTCTGTTGTTGAGCTAGCCATCCGGTGCTCCTTGGAGGCTGAGAGCTGCCAAGCCACCTCAGTCCCAAGGAGGACACCGGATGAAGCTGCACCGTAACGCCAAGCTCAGCGTCAAGGGGCGGGAGCTGCTGGTCGAGAGGATCGGGCATGCGGGGTGGTCGCTGACGCAGGCCGCCGAGGCGGCCGCAGTCAGTGACCGCACCGCGCGCAAGTGGCTGGCCCGGTACCGCGCAGAAGGCGAGCTTGGGCTGCTGGATCGATCCTCAGCGCCGGCAATGGTTGCCAACCGGACCGATGAGCGCCGGGTTGAGGTGATCGCGGGGCTCAGGCGCCAGCGAATGACGGCTGCAGAGATCGCCGATTGCTTGGACATGGCTCTTTCCACGGTGTCGGGGATCCTGACCCGGATCGGGATGGGCAGGCTCGGGCCGACTCGGGCTCGAGCCGGCCCAACGCTACGAGCGCGGCCGCCCCGGTGAGCTGCTGCACATCGACGTCAAGAAGCTCGGGCGAATCCAGGGCGGCGCCGGCAAGCGCACGGGAGACGGGCTGCACCGCCACTACACCGGGCAACGCATCGACCCCGAGGGGCGGATACGTCGGGTCGTTGGCTGGGAATACGTGCACGTCGCGATCGACGACGCCACCCGCCTGGCCTACTTCTACGACCCATCTTAGGCTAACAAAAGGCCCAGGTGCTCATGACAGACCGCGTTTGCGAGCGACGCCGCGCCGCGCAACTCGCGCGCCACTTCCGCGACTAGGAGGGCCTGACGATCGCCGAGATCGCTTGCCGGCTGGGGCGCGCAGAGGGCACCGTGAAGGCCTATCTCTACGATCCGCTCGGCGATAAGGCGCGCGAGGTCAAGGCGCGCTATCGGGGCGTGTGCAGGGGCTGCGGCGCGCCGACCAGCGCGCGCAACGGCAAGGGCGACGCGTATGCCTATTGCAAGCGCTGCCGTCCCGGGGCCATCGCGCGGCAATGGACCCGCGAGCGGAGCCGTGAGGCGATGCGCGCGTGGCGAGCGAGCTACGGCACGGCGCCATCTTCTTACGACTGGTCGCGCACCCACGCGCGCCGGCGCGGCGGCGAAGCGCTCAAACGACTACAGGGCGGAGAATGGCCCGCGCCGTCCACTGTGATCGATCTGTACGGGAGCTGGGCGGCGGGCGTCGCCGACGCCTTCGGCGGCGCCTGACCGTTTGGGCATCGATCGCGGTTGACCTACGGGCGGGCGGGCGCTTGCGGTTAGCAGTCCGGAAAAGAACCGCTGAGGTCGCCGGGAACGCTCCTGCGCAATCCACAGCACAAGCGACGTCCGGCCGATTGCTGGCCGGCGTGGTTGCCCCCGACGCCGACGAACGTGAGTGTCGATCCGATGACCGACGCCGGTCGACGCGCCGGGTGTGGCTACCGGTGCGGCGATAATGCAGCCACGCGAGACAGCGAGCACGCACGGCCCCGTTGGGCCTTTAGGAGCAGCCGGGCCGTCGACGGCGAGGTGGTTGCTCCGTCAGGACAGCGGCAGCGACGTCTTGCCCATGCCGGCAGTGCGGCTTCTTTGCTGGCTGAAAGGCCTGCGGCCGTGGCTCCTCCGCGTGGAGGAGCCACGGCCGTCGCGCGCTGAGCGGGGCGCGGCTATCGGTGCACGTGCCGGATTCCGGCGGCGGCGTTCACGGTGATCACGGTGTTGCCAAAGACCGACTCATCGGACTTCAGGTACGCGTTGATGTAGTACGTCCCGGGGTCCGCGAACGTGAACTCGTTGCCCGCTACCGTGACGCCGGTGGTCGGCGTCAGGATCATCGCCACTCCGGACGGGTCGATCGGTCCGAGGCTGTCCCCGCTTGCGTCGAGCCCGGTCACGTCGACGGTCACGGATTGCCCGGCGGTGACCGTCGTGGCGGTCGGGTCGAGCTTGAGCGAGGAAACGGCGCCGGGCAGGACGGTCATGCCGAGCTGCGCGGCGACTGACGTTCCTGTGAGCTGTCCGGTGATCGTTCGCTGACCGGCCTGGCCGAACGTGATCGCGTTCCCTTCGATGTTGTCGCCGAAGCCGGTGTCGGTGAGCGTGAACTGGTCCGGGCCGACCGTGAACTGGTTGCCGTACGCGTCCTGCGTGGTGAGCTCGAAGTAGACCGTGGCTCCGGAGTCGACCGTCGTCCCGCTGTAGTACATGGGAGCGAGAGACGCCGACACCGCCGCGGCGGGATCGACCTGCACGGCAGTGCTCGCCCGGTACCCGTCCACGGCGGCCGTGATCGTGTGCGAGCCGGCCGCGACGAACTTCACGTGATCGCCGTTGACGGTGTCTGAAACGACGTTGCTAGTCAGCGTCACGCCGGACGTGAGATCTCCGGTCGGGTTGCCGTAGCCGTCGTAGCCGGTGACGGCGAACGCCGCCGAATGGCCCGCGGTCACCTCTGCCGGGTCGGCCGACACACCCGCCGACGTCGTCGTGCTCGGGGTCACGGTGACCTGGGTGCTCGCGATCGCCGTGCCGTTCAGGTACGCGGTCACGGTGTGGACGCCGGCCTGGTACATCGTGATCTGATCGCCGGAGACCTTGTCGCTCGCATTGCCGATGTCTCCCTGCGCGGGCGCGATCTTCGTGCTCCAGGTGATGCCCGTGACGCCCAGCGGGAAGCTCTGGCCATTCGACGTCGCGGCGGATAGCGGGACCGTGACGGTGCCGCCGGCGGTGACGGAGGTCGAGGACGGCGTGAGCTGATACGTCAGCTGCGGGACGAACGTGAGCGTTACCTCCCCATCCAGGTTCTGGCCGGGGGCGCCGGCCTCGATCGTGCCGTGCATCAACTGACTGTCGATCATCGACGAGCCAGCGCCGCCGCCGTTGCCGCCGGTGTCGACGTCGGGGCTGGCGACCTGGCTGCCGATCCCGCCGCCGCCGCCGTTGACGCCGCCGCCGCCGCCACCGCCCCACGCGTAGGAGGCGAAGTCGTTCGACCACGGGCTGGGGAGCCCCGGTCCGCCGGCCGGTCCAGAGAGGGCGCCACCGGCACCGCCGGACTCCGTACCGTACGAGGCCGTCCCACCGCTCTGCGCGACCGGGCCGCCGGATCCACCGCTGCCGCCGTCCGCCTCGTCCGCCTCGCCGCCGCCCTGACCGCCACCGCCGCCGGCGACGAGAATGTCGGTGCCGTCCAGCTGGACGATGGTGGCGCCGCCACCGCCGCCGCTCGGGAATCCCGGGACGCTGTCGACGCCGGTGCCGAGGTGGCCGCCGCCGCCGGCGGCGCCGTAGCCCCAGCCGCCTTGGGAGTCACTGGCACCGCCGACATTGGCCATGTGCCCCCGGCCGCCCGGAGCCACCAGCAGCCTATTGGCGCTGGTCGCCGGCAGACAGCCGCTGACCACGGCGCCGCCACCACCGCCGTGGTTATAAGACGAGTCGGTGAACCCGGCGCCGTCGCCGCCCTTGGCGACCATGCAGACGGCGGCGGTTCCAGCCGGTGGATTCAGGACGGCCGCCTGGCCGTTGTAGGTGTATGTGGCGACGGTCGGCTGAGCGCCGCGGAGACGGTGGTGGTGCGGGAGGCGGTGGTGGTGCGCCGCGATGGCACCTGCCGGGAGCGCCAAGGCGACGCCGGTGACCGCCAGTGCTGTTGTGGTGCGTCGTACGAACATTTCCAATCCTCTTTGATTTGTCGTCCAGCGTCGTTCGCGAGTTGCGCGCGCTGGTTTGTAGGTGATCGCAACCCTGCCGTCCGGTGCGCGATCCGTCGTCCGTTACCGGGTACTGAAGTTGCGCTGAACCGGTACTGAGAGGCGCTAGCGCTAGCGCGCCTCGGCGTGGACGGCCTCTGGGCGCGCTGCCTGCTCGGCCTCGAACGTCACCGCTCCGGCCGGCAGCGTCCACTGCCGCTTGCGGGGCGGCGGATCGTCGGGCCATTCGCCGTGCTTTTCGAAGTACCGCCAGGCCTCCTCGTGCCGGGCGCGCTCCTGATCGCCGGAGACGCCGAGGCGGTAGAGCGCGTTGATCATCAGCACTGAGAGCCCGCCGCCAACGGCCATCGCGAAGCCGTCGACGCCGACGCCGCCGGGGTTGATCGCGAGCGTCACGAGGCCACCGGCGATCATCACGAGCCCGATGCCGTAGCGAACTACCCATAGGGCCGGCGAGGTGCGCCTGGGCTCGGTCACCGGCACGGTCGTTTCGATTGTTCTGGGTTCAGTCATGGTTGTGCTCCGGTTGTCTTGATCCTCTGTGATGGGTATCGCCCACCTGAGCAACGATCGCGCTCCGGCGACGGCAGCGCGACCGGGCAGACCGCCCGACGTTGTCCGCGTGCACCCGCCGGAATGTCGGGTTGGCACTACCGTCGCTAGCGTTGCCGGAAATGGCGCCGGTGCGAGTCGTGATCGCCGAGGACCAGCTCCTCCTTCGCGAGGGTCTCAGCCGGCTGCTGTCCGAGTGTGGTTTCGATGTCGTGGGGCAGGCCGCCGATGCGCCCGACCTGCTGCGGAAGGTCTCAGCGCACCATCCCGACGCGGCGATCGTCGACGTGCAGATGCCGCCGAACCACAGCGACGACGGGCTCCGCGCCGCGATCGAGATCCGCCGCCGGCACCCGGACGTCGGCGTCCTGATGCTTTCTCAATTCCAGGACGAGGCGTACGCGATGGACCTCATCGGCGACGATGCGCGCGGCGTCGGTTACCTGCTGAAGGATCGGATCGCGGACCTAAGCTCGTTTGCCGACGCGGTCCGCCGGGTCGCGGCAGGCGGTTCGGCACTCGATCCGGAGATCGTTGCGCTGATGGTTGGCCGCCGGCGTAAGGACGACCCGCTGGAGACGCTGACCCCGCGCGAGCGTCAGGTGCTGGCGCTGATGGCCGAGGGCAAGTCGAATCTCGGAATCGCCGACGCTCTGGGCGTGACGCTCGCCGCGGTCGAAAAGCACGTCGGGCGGATCTTCGCGAAGCTCGGGCTGCGTGACGAGCCGCTTGAGCACCGCCGCGTCCTGGCCGTGCTCACGCTTCTGCAGGCGGGCTGACCGCGGGCGTCAGCGGTAACGAGGCGACGACACGGGTACCGCCCCCGGCTGGCGATTCCACAGCCAGCGTCCCGCCAATTGCCGCAGCCCGGTCCTCGAGGCCGGCCAGACCGGATCCGTGCGCATGGTCGATCGCGGCGCCTCCGCGGCCGTCGTCGGTGACCACGATCTCGAGCCCGTCCCGAGTGGCGGCGACGCGGACGTCGGCCTCCGACGCCTCGGCGTGCTTGGCGACGTTCGCGAGCGCCTCGGCGACGACGAAATACGCCGTCGCCTCGACGATCGGCGGCCACCGCCCGGAAGCCACGTCGAGCGTCACCGGCACTGGTGCTCGCGCCGTCAGCGAGGTGATCGCGGCCCGCAGGCCACGGTGGGTGAGGACGGACGGGTGTAGTCCCGCGCCGAGCTCGCGCAGGTCCTCGATCGCCTGCTGCGTCTCGGACATCGCATCGGCTATCAGCCGCTTTGCCTCTGCGTCGGGGACGTGTCGTGCGATCAACTGCAGCGCGACGATCACGTTGATGAGACGTTGCTGTGCACCATCGTGGAGATCGCGGCCGAGCCGTTGCCGCTCTTCGAGCTGGGCCTCCGCGAGCCTCGCCCGCGAGGCGTGGATCGCCTCTGCCCGCCGGCGTTCGGCCTCGGCGCGGAGCTGCTCTGAGATGTCGCGAAACACGACCACCGCGCCGCGGGCGTGACCGACCGTCATCGGCGCCGACGAGTACGCGACCGGCAGGAACGTTCCGTCGCGCCGGATGAACCAGTCCTGCTCCACCTGCACGGCCTCGCCGCTGGCGCGCGGGCGCAACAGTGGGCACTCTGATTCCGGGAACGGTCGACCGTCGGGGTGGAGGTGATGGATCGTCGCGTGGCTGCCACGCCCAAGCAGCTCCGTCTCGCGGTCGTATCCGAGGATCGTCAGCGCGGCGGTGTTCGCGAACAGCACGCGTCCCTCGCCGTCGACCGCGTAGACGCCGTCGACCGTGCTGTCGAGCAGCGCCGCGAGTAGCTCCACGCTGTCCGGAGCGAGACGACCTGCAAGCGCGCGGCCGGTTCCGAGAGGCGTCATGCTTCCAAGGCCGGCAGCACGTCGCGGGCGAAGCGAGCGGTCGACTCGCGGATGGTTGCCGGCTCGCTGTCGAGCGAACCAGGAACGACGATCAGCCGGTCGACGCCCGCGGCGAGGATCGCTGCGAGCCGGTCGCGCACTTCGCTCGCCGGACCGGCGACGGCGAAGCGGTCGATGAACTCGTCGTCGAGTCGTTGTGCAAACGCTGCGCTGGTCTCGCCGTGGTGTGCCTTCTCGTAGTCGGCGACCTGAGAATCCGCCGAGAAGCGCGCGAACGTCGCGACGCTGCCGCGGACCAACTCGCGAGCGCGGGTGCGGTTGGGATCGACTGCGACGTTGATGTAGGCACCGACGGTGAGGCTCGAGGCGCCCGCCTGCCGCGCTATCTCGGCGCCGCGCCGCAACCGCTCGAGCTCCCCTCCGAGCGTCAGGTCGACGCCCTCGGCGTGGCGAGCCGCCGCAGCGATCGTGCGCGGACCGGTCGCGGCCACGTGAACCGGAACCTTGGGCGCGCCGCTCTCGCGGAGCCAGCGGATCGTGCTGGGCGTCCCGTTGCCGAGCTCCACCTCGTCGCCTCGAAGCAACCCCTGGAGCGTCGCCAGGCTCCGCTCGAAATCGGCCACTGTCAGCCGCTTGCACCCGATCTGCGTAAGCGCCGAATCCCCCTGGGCGAAGCCGAGCGTCGCCCGCCCGCAGCTCTCTGCCTGCAGGGTGGCGACCGCCGACGCAGTTACCGCCAGGTGTCGCGTGATCGGGTTCGTCACACCCGGGCCCAGCCGCAGGCGCGCCGTCGCCGCGGCGGCGAGCGCGAGCTCCACCCAGATGTCCGCGGTCAGGTTCTGGCTGTCGGCGACGAGGAGCCCCGTGAAACCCCACTCCTCGGCGTGGCGAGCGAGCTCCGCGACACGCCCCGGAACGGCAAACCCGTGCAGCCAGACGTCCATCTCAGGAATCATCCTCCGTCGGCCTGCCGAGGTACTGCTCGAGCCAGTCGAGGATCCGCGCCTCGCGCACCGCGACATCCGCGAGCGGGATCGAGCAGACCGTGGTCGCGATGCGGGCGAGGCGATCGGGCAGCTGGCATCAGCGGTGCGCGGATTCGTGCCATTTCTGCTCGAGCCGCTGCAGCTCGGCCAGCACTCTTGCCGTCTCGGTCGCGACGGTCGCGAGCGCCGGATCGTGCTCGCCGGGGTCAAGCGGCTCGGTACGCGCCAGCGCTGGAGTGGACCAGGCGCCTGTGCGCAGAGCGGAGCCCATTTCGTGGAAGCGGGCATCCAGCGTGATGCGATACGGAGCAAGCGCCTCCTGCGGCGCACGTGCGCCGTCGTGGACGGCCGCGGCGAGCACCAGCGCGCACTCGCTGATCTGGTCCATGGCGGTCAGCACGGCAAGCAAGGATCGCTCGTCGGGCCGCCGGCGGGGCGGTTCGGCCGAGGCGAGCCGGACGGCGTTCTGGGCCTGTGTGCGCGCATGGCGCGCGGCTAGCCGCGTTGGTCGCATGGACTGCCGCTGATCGCCGTCGGTGTATGCGTTCAGGATCGCGTCGAGCCATCGGCCCTCGGCAGTGATGTACGCGGCGAGGCAGTCGATCGTCCGCGGCGACTCGCGCGTGGGCCACAGCGTGAACGCGCCGAGCGCAATCGCAGTGCCGGCCACAGTGTCGATGAGGCGGTCGACGAGCGCACCGACCGGTGAGCCACCGCTGAACTCAACCAACAGCGCGATCAGCACGGTGAGCACGACCGAGAACAGCGCGTAGTTGGCGGGAAAGAGCGCGTACGCGGCGAACGCCAGCAACGCGAGCAGCGCCACGATCACGCCGTCGGAGGGCGAGAACGGGGTCACGATCGCCCAGGCAATCGTGACCCCGACCATCGTCCCCGCCGCCCGTCCAATTCCGCGCGTGATCGTGGTCCCGTAGTCGGGCTTGAGCACGAACAGCACCGTGAGCGGCACCCAGTAGCCCGAGCCCAGCGACAGGCTGCGGTAGACGATCCCGGCGATGATCAGCGCCACTGACAGCCGCGCTGCGTGACGGAACGCGGCTGAGCGCAACGTCAGCTCGGCCCGTAACTCATGCAGCGGATGCGATCGCGGCGCCGGGCCCGGCACGCCGGCACGGCTCTCGCTAGCGGCGGCCGTGATCCACGCGATCAGGCTGGCGGCCCGCCGGCGGGCGACCGGCTCGTCGATCTCACGCGCGCTTCGCTCCAGATCCGCGAGCGAGAGCTCTGGATCGCGGCCTGCTGCGATGGCGTCCAGGGCTCTCCCGCTCGCTTCACGGGTCCCGTCCAGGCCGGGCACCTCCGTCCGGGCCAGCGACGCCAACTCGAGCCGGACCCATTCGCCCTGTTCGACCAGCGCGCGCAGCGCTCCATGCTCGCCGGGCAGCGCAGAACGCGCGCCGACCGTCTCCGCCGCCGCCGCCAACGCAGCCGCGGTGCGCTGAAGCGCGTCTGTGTCTGGCGCCCGCGCGTAGCCCGCAAGTGCACGATAGGCGTCTGCCACCGCGTGGCGCTCGGCCGCGAACGGGCGCAACGGCCACGCGACAACCGCGATCAGCGTCTGGGCAAGTCCCCCTGTCGTGATCAGCCACGCCTCATGCAACACCGCCTCGCCGTGGAGGTTCAGATCACCCGCCAACAGAAGCGCCCACGTCGACAGCATCCCGACGAACGCGGCCCGCACCCCAAGCGACACCAGCAGCCCACCGGCGAACCCCCACACGCCCATCAGCACAACCGTCCCCACGATGCTCGGGCCAGCGAGCCCGCCTAACAGGGCGGCGACAGCGGCGGCCAGTGTTGCCGCCAGCAGCGTCGCCGACCGGACCCGGTAGCGGCCGCCGAGGTTCGCGAAGCCGACGATCAGCGCACCCGCCGACGCCGCAACGCCATCGGCGACGTGACCGCTCGCGAGCCCCACCACCAGCGGGAGTGCGTAACCGATCGCGCTCGGGACTGCGGCAGCGACCGCCAGGCGCGAACGATCCAAGCGCGCGACCTCCCGCAGCCTGTTGACGGGGCCGACTGTGGCAACAGTCGCGCCTGGCAGGCGTCGAGGATCATCGGCCCTAGCGATACCGCCGATGCTACGAATGCGCTGGCCTCCATGGGACGCCAGATGCGTGTCGCGTGAGCCGCACAACCTCCACACCGGCGCGTGCGCCGCACTCTGCGGCCACCATCGTCGCGTCGAGCCTCTCGATTGAGGTCGACAAGGGTCGGACGGACGTGAGCGGAGTGGGCCGGAGCTCGGCGCGCTCAAGCAGCCGCCGGATGAGCGCCGGCTCGCCCGCTCTCGCGCCGGTGGGGCTTACCGATGTTGCCGATGCCGCGGGTCGTCCGCACGCAGGTCGAGTGCACGCTCGACCGGGTCACGCGCGTGCTCGCCCATGAAGCTGATGTCGATCCGGCGAGGGTCCCAGCGCCGGCTGGGGCGCCCATCCGCTGTGATCGCCGGCGCGACCGTAACTGACTCGACGGTGTCGCCGATCAGCCGTCGCCAAGCCGCCAACTGCTTTGCGGGTTCGGGCAGCTTGTCGATGTCGTCAGGACCGATGACATCGCTCTCGCCGCCATCGCCGAGTCGCGCCCGGACGGCGTGCGCGTCATCGAGCGCCGTGGTCAGCTTCTCCAGGGTCTCCTGGCTCGCCGGCCTGCCCAACAACCCAAGCTCGCCGAGCTGCCGGATCGTGTCATCGAGATCCCTGTTGGCGCGCTCGATCGCCTCGTCCGCCTCGCGGATCTGCTGCTTGCGCGACGCGCGTCCGTCCACATCGGCGGTAGCCAAGTACGCCCGGACCGCGTCCAGCACGAGTTGCTCGACGCGGTCGGCCTTGACCGCCGCTCGTCGCCGGCACCGGTTCGCGCTCGTGTCACCGCACCGGTAGCTGCCGGTGTAGCTGTTGATCACCATCCGCGACCCGCACGACCCGCAGCGCAACACCCCCAAGCGCGCCAGCAGCCGCTCAGACTTGGCTTGACGCCCCCGCGAGACCGTCCGCCGCTGCACGCGCTCGAACAGGGCGCGATCCTTGATGATCGGCTCGTGAGCGCGCGTGTTGTGCAGCTCGCCGAAGTGGATCTCACCCAGGTACATCCGCGAGCGCAACATCGACTCCACGCCGGAGATCGAGCGCTCGATCCCCTTCTTGGCCAGCCACGCCTGGATCTCCACCAGCGACGCGCCGCGGTCACGGCGCCTGAACGCCTGCACGACGACCCTGGCCTTGGGGCGCTCCACGACCAGCACGCCGTCCTCACCGCGCACGTAGCCGGGCGAGATCCTGGAGTTGGGCAGCACACCGCGCGCGACCACGCGCTCCCGGGCAGCCGCGACCTTCTCGCCGGTCACCTCGGCGTAGTACTGGAACGCCGCCCCCATCATGTTGTTGCTCATCCGCGTCGCCGCCGTACCGTTGGTCACCCTGCCGTGATCGATCGCGTAGATCTCACCGCCCGCCTGCTCAACACGCTCGATCACCTCGAGCTGCACTCTGAGTGAACGCACGAGCCGATCGAAGTACGCGACGACGACGTGATCGGCCTCGCCGGCCTCAACCATCTCGATCGCCTCAAGCAGCCCCGGCCGCCTGGCGAGCGGAAGCTTGCCGCTCACGTCGATCTCCTCAAACGCCTCGACCACCCGGTTGCCCTGCTCCTCGCTCCACAGCCTGGCCTTCGCGAGCTGGGCCTTGGGCGAATAGAAGTTCTCCTCGTCGCGGTCACCCTGCTCACTCACCCGAACGACGACGACATCTCTGGCCTTCTTCTGCATGCTGGCTCCTCTCCGCCTGGATGGCAGCTAGCACCTTATAGACGCTTGGGACGCAACCGACGAGAAAGCCATCACCGTCACCGCGTTCCTGCGCCGAGCCGCCCGGCACTACGCCGCCCACGGCATCACGATCGAGCGGCTGCTGACAGACAACGGGGGCGCATACCGATCCACGATCCACGCGATCGCGTGCCGAGCGCTCGGGATCCGGCACCTCCGCACCCGCCTCTACCGACCCCAGACCAATGGCAAAGCCGAACGCTTCATCCGCACCCTCCTGGCCGGCTGGGCGTACGGCGCGATCTACCGCTCAAGCGAAGAACGAAACGCCGCCCTCGCCGGCTGGCTCGACTGGTACAACACCCGACGACCCCACAGCGCCCTCAGCCACAAACCGCCCACCGCTCGACTCAACGAGTTGAACAACCTCCTCGGGTCTTACACCTAGGACACTCCCGGAGCAGTCGCGAGTCGAGCGCGTCGCGTGCTCAGCTGTTTCAACTACTGCTTAGGAGGTGCGTCTCGTCAGGGTGAAGAGCGGGATTCGTCGTGGGGTCTTGGCCTGGAACTCGCGCAGCGCGGGCGACGCGGCGGCAAGTCTTGACCGGAGTTGGGCGTGCGCTGCTCCGGTCACCTCTTCGGCCAGGGCGGTGAATGTTTCGGTGCCGAGCTCCACTTCGATGGTCGGGTGTGCTTTGAGGTTGTAGTACCAGGCGGGGTGCGTTGGCGATCCGCCGTTCGAGGCGGCGATGACCAGATGGCCGTCGGGTCGCGAGCTGTACGCGACCGGGGTGACCCTCTCGGTTCGGGTCTTGGCTCCGACGTGGTGGATGAGGATGATCGGCGTGTCGGCCAGGTCTCCGCCGACGCGCCCGCGGTGTGCCCGGAACTCGGCGATCACGTTCTGAGTGAACTCACTGGGCATGCCGGAGCGTTCAGGTTGTGACTCGGTAGGTGAGCCTGACGCGCCCCGCGCCCGTGCGCTCGCTGTCGGTGAGCTCGAGGTCCTGCCGCCGGGCGATCCCGTCAAACAGCGCAGCGCCCGCCCCGACCGCGACCGGGTGAACGATCAGGCGAAGCTCGTCGAGCATCCCCTCATCGATCAAGCTCCGCACTAGGCCAGCACCACCGACGACGTAGACGGTGCCGCCGGGTTGCGCCTTCAGCGCCCAGAGTTCGCCGAGGTCGCGAACGATCCGCGCGCTCGGCCAGGTGACCTTCTCGAGGGTTTTCGACAGCACCAGGTGTGGGGTCTGGGCCGCGACGCTCGCGTACTTAATCTCGCGTGGGTACGGGTCTCGCCCGAGCCACTCCGCTACAAGTCCTGGGTTCTCGCGGATCGCTGCCCAGAAACCTTCGTAGTCGGGGAACATTCCGCCGCCGAGGACGAACGCGTCGACCCGAGGGAGTAGTTCGAGCCCGTCGGCCCAGGAGTCGACCCAGTCAGCCCTCCCGTCGGGACCGAGGCTATAGCCGTCAAGCGTGACCTGCATCGCCGCAATGAAGGGTCGTGTTGCTGCTGTCGCCATGTCAAATCTCCCGTCGGTAGTGAGGGTAACGCGCAACCAATGGTTGCATACTCTGCGCCAAAGCGCAACCTAAAGTTGCGTGTTCGTGGTATCTTCACGTCGGTGGTGCCCGACGCGATCACCAGGGAGATCGAGATCGACGCGCCCCGAGACGTGGTCTGGGGGATCGTCACCGAGGCGCGGCATCTGGCCGGCTGGTTCAGCGACGAGGCGGAGATCGATCTTCGTCCGGGTGGCGCGATGCTGCTCACCTGGCATGGCCATGGTGTCTACCGCGCGCGCGTGGAAACGGTCGAGCCTCCGTCCACGTTCGCGTTCCAGTGGGTGCTGCGCGACGGCGAGGAACCAGTGCAGGGCGGCTCCACCCGGGTCGTGATGACGCTCACCCCGACAGACACTGGAACACGGCTGAAAGTGGTCGAGAGCGGCTTCTCCGATCTGTCCTGGCCCGAGCACGAGCGAGCCCGCTACGCGGACCAGAACGCCCGCGGATGGATCAAGGAACTCGACGAATTGCGCGCCTACGCGGCGCGAGCCGACGACTTACGCGACGCGCGATGACGCAGGACGGCGAGGACGCCGATCGCCTCTGGGCGGCGCTCGGCGATCCGATGCGGCTGCGGCTGCTCGACCTGCTGCTCGAGCACGGCGAGACGACGGCAAGCGCGCTCGCCAGCGAACTCCCCATCACACGACAAGGGATCGCCAAGCACATCGCCGTCCTCGAACGCGTCGACCTCGTACGAGCCCGGCGCGTCGGCCGTGAGACACGTTTCACCGTGCGGGACGAACGTCTCGCTCAGGCCCAGCGGCAGATGGCCCAGGTCGCGTCCCGATGGGACGACCGCCTCGCAACCATCAAGCGACTCGCCGAGGCCGCGCACAAGACATCGCGCGCCGCGGACGCAGACTGAGAGAGCCCCATAGTCCGATCTCGTACGTGCACGAAAGCACGTCTCACGCGGAGCAAGCCTCCGCGCCCCGCTCGTCGCCGTGGGCGCGACCGCGCGACGTGCGACCCCGATGCGCGTCGCGAGCGCTCCGCGGGACCAAGGCCGGTCGGGCCTCGGGGAGGACTACCGATGCTCGAGTCAAGCGGCCACGGCCCTCGGATGGCTCCTACAGGCGTAAACGGGCGACAACGATGCCGACGGTGTTAGGGCTCAACCGGGCTACATCCGACAGGCGTTGGGGCGATCCAGTTGCCGGGTCCAACAAGTTGTCACCCCGGAAACTACGGGGTCCAACTACGTTTCAAATGGGAAGTTTCCCTGGGCGGCAACAGTTCTTCTGCGAGGCGCTGGCGGAGTTCTAGGAAGTCATGTCCGCGGGTGCCTAGTCCGTAGAGGAGCGCGCCGAGGTCGTAGATGGAGCCGCCGGTCCGGCATGCCCCGTAGCAGTACCAGTCATGCTCGTAGAGCTGGAGACTGGGGGTGTGGTCTTCATGGAAGGGACAGGAGATTTTGCCCGCGCGGTTGGGGTGGCGGCCGGTGAGCGCCGGCATGTAGGTCGCGGCGGGGATCGCAAGCAGCCGCCGGTCGAGCTCGCTGATCGCTCCCCGCGTGGCCGGGGAGGAGGACCGGGGTTTGAAGTTGGGGTCGCCGAGGCCGGCGGTGAGCTCGGCGAGCGTGTACCGGCGGCTCGGCTCGAAGACGAGCAGCTCGACGCGGCTGGGTGGTGTGCGTTTCCAATTTCTGGTGGTGGGGGGCCTGAGGATGCGGGCGGCGTCGACGCAGGCGAGGTCGCCGCCGAGCCGGATCGCCAGGCGCCGGTTGGCGGTCTCGAGTTCGTCGAGGCTGATGGGCTCGTGCAGCTGCCAGTAGGCGTGGGCGTGTCCCGGGGAGCCGCCGGAGCTGATGATCATGGTCGGCGCGCGGTGGTGTTGGGTGAGGCGTTCGGCGGCGTCGGGCTGGTCGATCTCGATGAACGCGAGATGCGAGCGCTCGCAGGCGTCGCGGCCGCCGCCGCGGCGGCGGCGGAGGAGCACGCCGACGTACACGTCGGCGCGGGCGGCGAGTCTGGTGATCGTCTTGGCGGCGAGCTCGGGCCGGGTGGCGGGGGTGAAGGTCTGGCGCATGCCGTTCGGGATCGTGGAGCGGATCTCGATCAGCCGCCCGGCGGGATCGTCGCCGGCGAGGATGCGTAGGTAGCGGTCGAGGTCTTCGGCGCCGTGGGTCATGAGCCGCCTCTGAGTTCGATGATCCGTTGTCCGCCGGCGATCGCCTGGCGCCAGGGCCCGGGGTGGTCGTGGGTGCTGGCGCCGACGAGGATGCTGAGGAGCTCGCGGGCTTGCTGCTCGGTTTGGGGCGGGCTCTCGTAGTGGCGGCTGTGGCCCTCGGCCAGTCCGGGCGTGAGCTGGTCGGTGACGAGGACTCGGTAGGTGTGGCTGTGGGTCTGGTGGTTGCTCATCACTGGACGGGAAGATGCGGGGGCGGGACGCCTGGGGGAGGTCTGGCGTCCCGCCGGTGCTGGTTCAGGCGGCGGCCTCCACGGGCTGTTCGGCTGCTCCGCTTGCGCTGTTGCGCGGCGCGGCGAGGAACTCGACGTGGCCGATCACCTCGTAGTCGTGGCGGGTCTTTCCGTCTTGCTGCCACTCGTGGTACTCGAGGCGGCCGTCGACGGCGACTAGCCAGCCGGTGGAGAGGATCTCCGCGGCGGCCTCGCCTGGCTTGCCGAACGTCGAGACGTTGATGTAGCCGGTCTCCCGGCCGCGGGCCATGTCATCGACGGCGAGGCGGAGCTTGCACACGCTCCCGCCACCGGGGAGCTCGTGGAGCTCGGGGTCGCGGGTCAGTCGGCCTGTGCAGGTGTAGCGCTGCATGTTCGGTCCTCCTTCTTGGGGATCGGGGTGGTTGACGAGGGTCGAGGATGAGCCCGCTAGGCGGAGCGGAACCGCAGCCCGTGGGGCAAGGGGAAGGGAGCCGCGCGACCTTGAAGCGATTTGGCCGCAGCGGTGCACGATCGCGGCGCCGGCAGCCATCTCGATTTCGCGAAGGGGGGAGGGATCGAGTGCTTTCGCGGCTCTTGTGCATGAGGCCGTCTGCCGTGAAGGCCCGGAGCTGGTGCGCTGACCGACGAGCACAGGTGTATGATAACGCTGATTCGTCAATGATATTGGTTTGCATCAATAACGATGAGACGGAGGGTTTCTCGGGCGAAGGCGCCGGGCGCCGCCTGACGGTCGCTCCGCAGGCTCCGCGGAGCGGCGCCGCCGGTCAGGGAGGGGTGGTGCCGCCGGCGCCTGAGGACTGCCTGCCCCGCCGCGAGGTGACGGGCGAGGAACAAGCGGCGGTGTGGTGGGTGGGAGCGCACGGGGGAGCGGGGGAGAGCACGCTGGAGGAGCTGTTCTCGGGGTCGCGCGCGGCCGAGCACGCGTGGCCGATCCACGCGGCCGGCCAGCCGCCGGCGCGCGTCGTGGTCGTCGCGCGCACAAACGCGCACGGACTGAAGGCGGCGCAGCGCGCGGTCCGCGAATGGGCGGCCGGGGACGTGCCGGTGCTGCTCCTCGGGCTGGTGTTGATCGCCGACGCCCCCGGGCGCCTTCCGCACGCGCTGCGCCAGCTCGCCGATCTGATCGCCGGGGGCGTCCCCGCGGCGTGGTCGCTGCCGTGGATCGAGGCCTGGCGGATCGGGGACCCGCCGGGCCCCGCGAACGCTCCGAAGGTCGTGGGCCGGCTGCTGGAGGACCTGCAAGCGATGACCGAGCCGGTCGCCTCGGTGAACGCCAACAGAAACGAGGAGGACTGATGTCGGATCTACTGACCCTCGCTGTCGTGAACCCCGGGCAGGGCGTCGCGCCACCGGGGGCGGACAAGCTGACCACGATTCTGCAATGGACGGCGTGGGGGGTGTTCGCCCTGTGCGTGGCCGGGGTGCTGATCAGCGCCGCGAAGCTCGCGCACGCCCACAACCAGGGGTATGGCGGCGCGAACCAGCACACCACCAGCCTGGCCTGGACGCTCGTGGCGTGCGTGATCGCCGGCTCGTCCGCCGCGATCGTGGGCGCCCTCAGCTAGGAGGCACGCGGTGAGCGAAGCACCGGCTCAGCGCGCGGCTGCTGGCGAGCGCTCGCCGTGGAGCCGCCCGGGCGTGCTGCTCTCCGGCGCGTTCTTGCTTGCCCTCGTCCTGCTGGGCGTGATCGTTGCCGTCACAGGCGACCGCGGCGCGGTCCGTACATCATGCACAGGCGTCAACGCCGGCCGCTCGCCAGCCCGCGTCAGCCCCTGCGGACACGGCGAGCAGCGGCTGCAGCCTACCGGCGGGACAACAGGACATTCCGGCCAGCAGCCCGCCGCCGGCGCAGTGGGGGACGGTCGGCTGCGATGCAGGTCCCGCAGAACCCGGCGGTGTTCGGGCCGCAGCGCTCGAGCGGACCGTGGAACACGTGCTTTGCGCACGACCCCGCGGGCGCGCTGCTGGCCGCGATGAACCTGTGGGCGGAGGGAACGGCCGTGCCCGCGAGCGAGCTGTTCCAGCGGCTCGCGGTGGGCGCGCCGACGGACCTCGGCAACACCGCTGAGCTGGACTCAAACGGGCCGGTCCAGTTCGCCGGCTACCGCTACGACTCCTACACGCCCGCGGAGGCGCAGGTGGCGGTCGTGTTCCAAGGGCCCGAGGGGAAGCTGCTCGCCGTCGTCACCGCGATGGTGTGGCACGCCGAGGACTGGAAGTACCTGTTCCCCGCAGGCGGCACGCCGGCGATGGAAGTGATCCCCGACCTGACGGGCTACGTCCCGTGGAGCGCTTTCTAGTGCGCGGCGTGCGGCGATGCGGGCGGTGCACGTTTCCGGCAGCGCTGCTGTTGCTGCTGCTGACGCCCGCGCCGGCGGGAGCGCTGTTCGGGTGCGGGATCAACCCGCTGTGCATGATCGGCAAGGGAGCCGGCGGCGCCGTCTCCTCGCTCGCCGGAGATGCGATCACCGCCCTGGCGAAGTCGGTGCTCGGGGCGCTCGGGCACGCGGTGGAGTGGGCCTCGACGCTGTGGGTCGGGATCGGCACACCACCCGTCGCCGACGCCGGCGGACAGGCGACGGGGACCGTCGCGTTTCTTCAGCAGAACCTGCTCGTGTTCACCACGGGCCTGGCGGTTCTGTGCACGCTGCTCGGCGCGGGGCGGATCGTCTACCACGAGCACAAGGCCGCGCAGCTGCGCGACCTGGGCCGGTATCTCGCGACCTATGTGCTGGTGTCGGGTGCGGCCGCCGGGGCGGCGAGCGTGCTGATCGGCGGATGCGATCAGATGGCATCCTGGTTCATCACTCGCGCGAGCGCCGGATCGGGCTTCGCCGATCACCTCGCGAATCTTCTCGGCCTCGCGACCGCGAGTACGTCCCAGGCGGCGGGAACGCCGGCGGGGTTCACGGTCGGGTTGGCGGGAACGGTCACGACCGCGTTCATCGCGATCGTCCTGGGGATCATCGCGTTCCTCGGGACGGTGATCCAGATCATGCTGATGCTGGTCCGGGGCGGGATGCTGGTGCTGCTGGTGGGGACGCTTCCGTTGGTGGCCGCGTTCTCGAACACGGAGATGGGGCTGCAGTGGTTCCGCAAGGCCTCGGCGTGGCTGATCGCGTTCGCGCTGTACAAGCCGGCGGCCGCGGTCGTGTACGCGGTGGCGTTCGACTTGGCCGGCCAGCAGGGCGCGCTGGCGCTGCTGGACGGGGTGATGATGCTGGTGCTCGCGATCCTGGCGCTGCCGGCGCTGCTGCGGTTTGTGGTGCCGGCGACGAGCGCGCTGGCGGGCGCGGGCGGCGCGGGAGCGATCGTTGCCGGCGCGGCGGGCGGGGCGATCGCGATGCGGATGCCGACCGGCGCGGCGGCGGTCGCTCACGCCCCCGCGAGCGCCTACGGCCAGTCGCAGAACGGCAGCGGCCCCTCGGGCGCGGCGCTCGCCGGCCCTGGAGGTCCCGGCGGGCCGGCGGGCACGAACGCGAGCGGTTCGTCGGGCCCGGCCGGCGGGAACGGAAGCGACGGCGAGTCGGGCAGCGCCGGCCCGGGCGGGCCGTCCTCGGGTGGGGCGTCCGGCGCCGCCACCACGCCGGCGACCGGCGGGGCAGCCGGCGCGGGCGCAGGCGGTGGCGGCGGCGCGGCGGCGGGATCGATGGTTCAGGCGTATGGGGCGGCCAAGCAGGCGGCCCGGGGGGCGGTGGAGCAGAGCAACGCGGATGGCGGCGATGGGCCGGCTCCGACAGGGGCGTCCGGGACGCGCAACGAATAGGAGGTGGCGCAGGTGGCGGCAGAGGCGCAGGTTGAGCGTACGTACGGGAACTGGCGGCGGCCGCGGCCGCCTGGTCTGTGGCATCTGGGGCTGATCTCGAGCGTGCTGTTCATCGTGTCTCTGATTGCGGCGATCGTCGTGATCGCGCTCGTCGGGCTGCTCCCCGGCCTGGTGTTGCTGGCGGTCATGTTGCCGGTGTTTGTGGTGACGTTGCGGCCGGATCCGCACGGGCAGACGGCGATGCAGCGGCTCGGGATGCGGCTCGGCTGGCGGCGCGCTCGCCGGGCCCGCTCGCACCTGTACCGTTCCGGCCCGCTCGGCCGAGTCCCGTATGGGACGTTCCAGCTGCCTGGGCTGCTGGCCTCGAGCCAGCTGTCGGAGGCGCGGGATTCCTACGACCGGCCGTTCGCGGTCCTGTGCCACCCGTGGACCCAGCACCTGACGGTCGTGCTCGAGACGGAGCCCGACGGGGCGGCGCTGGTCGATCAGCCGCAGGTCGATCAGTGGGTCGCGCACTACGGCCAGTGGATCGCCGCACTCTCGCAGGAGCCCGGGCTGGTCGCCTGCCAGGTGTCGGTCGAGACCGCTCCGGATCCGGGGACGCGGCTGCGGCATGCCATCCAGGGGCGGCAGGACCCGAACGCGCCGGCGCTCGCGCGCGAGACGCTGCAGGAGATCGTCCGGGTCTACCCGGCCGGAGCGGCCGACCTGAAGGCTCGGGTCGCGCTGACGTTCACGATGATCGCGGCCGGCCGGCGGCGGAGTGCGACCGAGCTGGCGCACGACCTCGCGACCCGGCTGGGCGGGATCACGCAGCGGCTGCACGCGACCGGAGCGGGCGTCGCGATGCCGGTCGACGCGCAACGGCTGTGCGAGATCGTTCACGCCGCCTACAACCCCCACGCGGCGGAGCTGCTCGAGGAAGCGCGCGCTTCCGGCGCCCCCGCCGAGCTCGCTTGGGAGGATGTCGGGCCGTCGGCCGCGGACGCGCGTGCCGATTCCTATTGGCACGACGGCGCGGTCAGCGTGACCTGGTCGATGTCGCAGGCGCCGCGCGGCGAGGTTCGCGAGAACGTGCTCGCCCGGCTGATCGCTCCCCACGGTGACATCGCCCGCAAGCGCGTCACGCTGCTCTACCGGGTGATCGATCCGGGTGAGGCGGCGAGGATCGTCGAGCGAGACCTGCACAACGCCGAGTTCCGCGTGAACTCCTCGGCCCGGCCGACCGCGCGGGCGGTCGTCGAGCAGCAGGCCGCGCGGGCGACCGCTCAAGAAGAGGCGCGCGGTGCGGCGCTCGTGAACTTCGGGATGCTGGTCACGACGACGGTGCTGGATGAGGAGCAGCTGCAGCTCGCCACGGCGGCGCTCGCGAACCTCGCTCCGACGGCCCGGGTTGGCTTGCGGCCGGTGTGGGGCTCGCAGGACTCGGCGTTCGCCGCGGCGTTGCCGGTCGGGGTGTTCCTCCCGGCGCACCTGAAGGTCCCCGAGCAGATCCGCCAGGCGCTATGAGCCCGTTGCGGCGCAGACAGCGGCAAAGGGTGGGGCAGGGGCCGCTGCTGCCCGGTCCCCGCGGGTGGCACGGGGCGGGCGCTGGTCGCAGCGTGTATTTGCAGACGCCGGCGGAGTGGCGCGGCACGAGCGTGCAGGCGTGTGGGCTGTGGCCGTTCTCGGTCGGCGCCGGCGCGCCGCTGATCGGCGCGCCGCTCGGAAAGCACCTGCTGACGGGCGCGACGGTGTGCGGGGATCCGATCAGCTGGTTTCAGCGCGCCAGCCTGCTCACGGCCCCGACGGCGTTCGTGATGGGCCTGCAGGGGTTCGGCAAGTCGAGCTGCATCCGGCGGATGGCGCTGGCGCTGGCCGGGTTCGGCGTCCTGCCGCTGGTGCTCGGGGATCTGAAGCCCGATTACGTCGATCTGATCGGCGCGCTCGACGGGCAGGTGATCCGCCTGGGCCGTGGCCGCGGCTACCTGAACGTGCTCGACATCGAGCTCGCCAAGCGCGCCGCCGAGCGGCTCGGCGGCGGCGAGCACCGCAAGCTGGGGCGCGAGCTGCTCGCCGACGCGGTCGGCCGGCGGCACACGATGGTCTCCGCGCTGATCTCGATTCAGCGCGGGCACCCGCCGAGCGATCGCGAGGATTCGATCCTCGCCGCGGCGCTGAAGGTGCTCGACGAGCGCCATCCGGGCACGCCGGTGCTCTGCGGATCTGCTGGAGACGATCGAGAGCGCCCCCGAGCGTGTGCGCGCGGCCGCGTTCGACCGCGATTCCCTGGAGCGCTACCGCGAGCTCGTCGAGCCGCTGCAGGTGACGCTGCAGGCGCTGCTGGGCGAGGGGCGGGTGGGGGAGATGTTCTCCCGGCACAGCACCGTGGCGCTCGATCTGGATCGGCCCGGCGGTGTTCGATGTCTCCTCGATCCCGGAGGACGAGACCGAGCTGGTCGGCGCGGCGCTGTCGGCGTGCTGGGGCATCGGGTTCGGGGCGGTGAACGTCACGCACGCGCTCGCCGAGGCCGGGCTGGCGCCGATGCGCCACTACCTGATCATCCTCGATGAGCTGTGGCGGGCGCTGATCGCCGGGCGCGGGATGGTCGACCGCACCAACAGCCTGACTCGGCTGAACCGGCAGTGGGGGGTGGGGGTGGTGATGTGCTCGCACACGATCAAGGACCTGCTGAGCCTGCCGGATGAGCACGAGCGGATGAAGGCCGTGGGTTTGATCGAGCGCTCCGGGATGCTGATCTGCGGCGCGCTGCCCCCGGAGGAGATGCCGCGCCTCGCGTTGGCCAAGGACCTCAGCGTGGCTGAGCAGCGGCAGCTGATCTCCTGGCAGGACCCGCCGGCGTGGTCGGCCGCCGCGAGTAACGACGCGCCGCCGGGGCGGGGGAACTTCATGATCAAGATCGGCGGCCGGCCCGGGATTCCGTTCCGGGTGACGCTCACGGCCGCCGAGGAGCGGCTGCACGATACGAACAAGCTCTGGCACGAACAGAGCCGCCGCGGC
This sequence comes from uncultured Solirubrobacterales bacterium, assembly GCA_963822855.1. GTDB lineage: Bacteria > Actinomycetota > Thermoleophilia > Solirubrobacterales > Solirubrobacteraceae > Palsa-465. The sequence goes on from CAWGJE010000019.1 coordinate 479,829, forward strand.
GAGCTCGCGATCGCGCACCGCTCCGCCAATGGGGCAGGAGCATCGGCGTGACCCGCTCGCGCCACATCCCAGACCGCTCCGCGAGCACTGCTGAGCGCGAGGCGCTGAGTGAGTCGGCGAGGCTCGCGCTGGCGCACATTCGCGCCCGGACCAGGCAGGGAAAGTTCGCCAGCGGCCTCTACTGGATGCCGGCGAGCGAGTGGCATCGAGCGCTCGAGGAGCTGCGCGCGGCCGGTCAGGCGATCGTGTGGGTGTACGGCACGGTCGCGGACGAGCCGACGATCAGAGGCGGCTGGATCCTCGACGAGCACCGGACGGCCGAGCGCGAGACCGGGACCTCTGCTCACGCTCCGAGCGAGAGCGAGGAGGCCTCGCGGCTCGCCCACATCGCCTGTCCGTCTGAAGCAAGGGGACGGTCGGGCGGGTCGACTGCGTCGCACGCAGTCCGCCCGGAACCCCACCGAAGGCCCGGGAGGGGACGGTGAGCCACGCTCATCGGCACGCGACCGGGCCGGCGCCTTTCTCGCCGTTGCTGGCCGGGACGCTCGCGCTCCTCGCGCTCGCCGGCGTCGTCGGCGAGGCCGCGGCGCAGGGGGGCGCGGCGATCGACCACTGGCACCGCCGCCCGCCGCTTGACCCGCTCGCCCTGGCGCTCGAGCTCGCCGACGGCCGCACCCGGTGGCCGCCCACCGCCACGCCGATCCTGATCGCGGCCGGCGCGGCGGGCGCGCTAGCCATCGGCCTGGTCGTGGTCCTGCGCGCCCGCCGGCCGGTCACCGGCGCGGATCGCGCAGCGAGGTTGCTCGGTACCGGCCGCAGCGCGCTCTCGGTGTCGCTTCAGAACGCGCGCGCGACTGCTGCGCGATTCGGCGTCGAGCAGCCGGGGTTGCCGATCGCCAGAGCGATCGCCGGCGGTCAGCGGCTGTACGCCACGTGGGAGGACATGCAGTGCGACATCTGGGGGCCGCGCAAAGGCAAGTCCAGCTCGCGCGCGATCCCCACCGTGCTGGCGGCACCGGGGGCAGCGTTCGCGACCTCGAACAAGCCCGACCTGTACGCCGCCACCCGCGGCCTGCGCGAGCGGCAGGGAAGGGTGTGGAACTTCGATCCCGAGCAGCTCGCCGCGGGCGAGCCCGACTGGTGGTGGAACCCGCTCACCTACGTCACCTCCGATCGCCGCGCGCTCGAGCTGACCGACGCGTTCGTCGGCGCCTACCGCGATCCGGACGCGCGCCCTGACCCGTTCTTCGACCCCGCCGGCCAAGAGCTCGTCAGTCACCTCCTGCGCGCGGCCGCGCTAGCCGAGCGGCCGATCACGCAGGCGTTCTTGTGGTCGACGCGCCCGAACGACGACGAGCCCGCGCGCATCCTGGAGCACCACGGGCTCGAGCTCGCCGCCGCCTCGGTGCTCGATCACGTGCACGCGCCGTTCGAGCAGCGCGGCGGCGTGTTCGGCACCGCCCGGCAGATCCTCTCCTTCCTGCGCGATCCGGACATCACCCGCTGGGTCACCCGCGATGGGCCGGCGGATCGCCGCCCGCAGTTGGACCTGGCCGAGTTCGTGACCTCGAGCGACACGCTGTATCTGCACAGCAAGGAAGGCCAAGGCTCGAGTGCCGGGTTGGTGACGGCGCTCGCGATGGCGTTGTGCGATGCGGGCGAGCAGCTCGCGAAACGCTCCCCCGGCGGCCGGCTCGCGGTGCCGCTGGTCGGCGTACTCGACGAAGCGGCGAACATCTGCCGCTGGCGGCAGCTCCCCGACCTCTACAGCCACTACGGCTCGCGTGGGATCCCGCTGCTAACCCTCCTGCAGTCGTGGTCCCAGGGCGCGCAGGTGTGGGGGCAGACCGGGATGCGCAAGCTGTGGGGCGCGAGCAATGTCCGCGTGTACGGGGGCGGGGCGGCCGAGGAAGAGTTCCTCTCCGACCTGGAGAAGCTGATCGGCGAGTACAACCGGCTGGTCGCCAGCCCGAGCGCCGTGCGCGCGCCGGGCGGCGGCAGCACCAGCACGAGCTGGCAGCTGACCCCGACGCCGATCCTGACCGTGGCCGACCTAGCGGCGCTCCCACGCGACCGGATCATCGTCATGCCCTCCGGCTCGCCGCCGGTGCTCGCGGAGCCCGTCTACTGGTGGAGCACGCGCCAAGCCCAGCTGATCCGCGAGTCGATCGCGACCTACGACCCGCCGCAGGTCCTCGCCCGCCGCGACACCCAGCCAGCCCAGGAGGCTCCGTGGAGGACGTCGGCGTGAGCGCGAGTCAGCAGCGGGAGTCGCTCGCCGGGGCGGCGCCGCTGGTCGAGCAGACCGTGCGCAGCGTGCTTGAGCAGCACGTCGCGTCCGTCACGCGCAAGGTCCTCGACCGGCGCGCGAGCGGGCTGCTGGACGCCGCGCAGATCGAGCAGCTTGCGGTCCAGGCGGCGGAGCGGCAGCTCGCCGAGCTGGCCGATCCGCCCGGCCTGTACTACCTCACGCTCGACGAGTGGGTGCACGAGTGGCTGTTCCCGGTGTATCGCCGGTCGGTGCGCGGGCACGACCGCGTGTGGTGTCCGCAGTGGTGGAAGCACGCCGAGGCGGTCGCCCGTCTCGAAGCGCTGTGGCGAGCGTGGGAGCACCTGCGCCAAGACCCGGCCACCGGCCTGTCGGTGTGGTTCCGCGACCACGCCGACCATCACATGACGGTGCTGCTGGACGCCGACGGGCCGTTCAAAGGCTGCGACGGCAACCACGGCGAGCATCCCCTCGAGGAGCTGCCACACGAGCCGCCGCCCGAGGGCATGTTCGAACCCGAGGACTTCGCCGATGCCACCGTCGTCACGGCCGCGGGCGCTGCGCCGGCGGCGGCACGCAACGCTGGACGAGCGCGTGAGCACACGATCCGCCTCGGCCCATGACCCAGGAGCTGCGGGCGGCCGGCGCGCTCGGCGGGGCGTTCGTCGCGCTGCTGGCGATCGGGCTGCCGCTGATGATCCTGCTGGCGCTCGATCCCGCCTCGCAGGCAGCGTGCGGCGGCACGCCGACCGGGCCCGGGCCTTCGAGCGTCCCCGGGATTCCGAGCAACCTGCTGCCGATCTTCGAGGGCGCCTCCCAGCAGTTCGCCCTCGGCAGCGACGGCTGGGCGTACCTCGCCGCGCTCAACAACGCCGAGTCGACCTTCGCCACCAACAACGGACCGGGGACCGGCGTGCTGTCAGGCGCCAACTCTGCCGGCGCGGCCGGTCCGATGCAGATCGGGATCGGCGGGCAGGCGACCGACAACTGGGACACCGTGGTGGGCGAGATCCCGCCGAACCTGCCCGGCGGCGTGCAGCCGCCGAGCGTCTACAACGAGGTCGACGCCGTCTACGCCGCCGCCGCTCTCCTGCGCAAGTGGGGGGCGCCCGGCGACTGGCAGGCCGCGCTCGTGGCGTGGAACAACTACGCGCCTGAGATCGCGCAGGTGACCCAACTCGTGGCGCAGTACACCCATGGCGTGGCGAGCAGCGGAACCTCCGCCACCGCCACCGGCACCACGACCTCGGCGCCGGTCTCGAGCGGGGGGTGCGCGCCGATCAGCGGCCCGACCACGCCGGGAGCCGTGGCCAAGATCCTGCCCAACGGGACCGCGGCGATCCCGACCGGCGCGCCGCCACAGGTACAGGAGGCGATCGCCGCCGGCAACCGCATCATCGACACCTTCTACTCGCAGGAGCGCCGGACGAACATGCTCGAGCAGGTTCAAGACTCTTACGACTGCTCGGGAAGCACGGACTTCGTGCTGTTCAACTCCGGGCTCGGGAATACGCCGCTGGTCGATGTCGGCGGTGGCGTGGCGGGCGACTCGAGCCTGCTCGAGTCCTACGGCCAGCAGGGCGCCGGGCAGTGGATCACCGTGTACGGGTCCCAGGGTCACGCATTCATCGAGGTGGCCGGGATCGTGCTCGACACTGCCCACTACGCGCCCGTGCAACCGGCCAGCGTCCCCGACTCGTTCCCCGCCGACGATCCGGCCAACGGCGGGCCCACAACCGGTCCGCGGTGGCAGCCGGCGTCGATCATCGCGGCTCAGCTTCAAGACGGCAACGTGTGGTCAACCCGCCACCCCTCAGGGCTGTGATGCGCCGCCCGACCCTCCTTGCCATCGCAATCGCCGGCGTGCTGGCCGGGTGTGGAAGCAGCACACACACGCCCTCGAGCGGCTCGCCGGCAGCGTCGACGCGCTCATCCTCACCGTCCGCGACAGCGAGCGCAACAAGGACGAACCCGCGCGGCCCGGCGTCACCGTCGCTGTTGCAGGTCGCCAGGACGTTCACCGCCGCCTATGCCCACTATCTCGACGCCAGTCTCCCCGCGGCGGCGCTGCCCGACGCCAGCGCGCGGGTCCGTGCGCAGCCAGGTCAGCTGATGCCGGCGCGGGCTCGGCGAGGCCCGCTCGCCGTGCAGTCGGTGGCGCCGGTTCCCGGTGGCTCGACGTTCATCGCGCAGCTCGCCGATCGCGCGCACCGCTTCACCGTTCAGCTCACGGTCGCGGCGGTGAGCGGTCGCGGGCTGGTCGTCGGGGTCGTGCCTCCGGATTTCGACAGCCTGGTCGGGCCGCCGACGCGACCGATCCCCCAGCCCGCCGGATCGACCGCGCCGGCGGCGACCGCGCGCAGGTTCCTACACGGCTATCTGCCGTGGCTGTACGGGCAGGGGCCGGTCACGGCGAACGCTGACGCCACCGGTGCGCTGCTCGCCGCGCTGAAGGCGCACCCGCCCAACATCCCGCCGAGCATGCAGGGGCTTCACCCGCGCCTGGCCGCGCTTGGGATGCAGCGCCAGGGCGGCGCCTGGCAGGCGCTGGCGAACGTCACCGACGGCCGCGAGACCTACGAGCTGATCCTCACCCTCACGCAAACGCGCGGCCGATGGTTCGTCAGCGCCGTCGGCGAGCCGTGATGGTCACCCGCACCCACCCTGGAAGGAGGAAGTAGCGATGCACGAACCCTCAGACGGAATCGCTGAAGAGGTCGAGCGCCAGCTGCAGCTCGCCCTCGCGGCCGCCGCGATCGCCGCCCGGCGGGCGATCGCCGCCCGCGGCCAGGCGCTCGAGCAGGCCAGGCGCGACAGCGACCAGGCCGCCCGGGCCGCGCAAGCCCGGATCGACGCGGAGCGGGTGCTCGCCGCCGAGCGCCTACGGCCGGTGTTCGACGACGCGTGGTGGGAGACCGCAGGCCCGCGGGAGATCGCGGACATGTGGGGGGAGGCCAACAGCTGGCGCGACCCCGACGCCAGCTCCGCGAAGCCGACGATCTTCGACCACGCCGCCCACCGGATCCGCGAGGAGGTGCGCGATCGCAGCGGGCTCGACCCGACCCAAGTCGTCGCGCTCGCAGCCGTCCAGGAGCTCGAGCACGAGCACCAGGCAACGCTCGCCCAGGCCACTGGCCAGCAGCCCGATGCGGCGGCCGCCGCGCAAGACGCGCCGCGCGCGTTCGACGACCCGCGGCGGCGCGAGCAGCTCCGCGCCCGTCTCGCCGGTGCGGACGTGCCCGAGCCTGCCATCGAGGCGCGAACGCTCGCCGATCTCGCCCAAGCCCGCGAGGCCGTGGAGGCGGCACGCACTCCCGCCGTGGCCGCAGCGGAGCCGCGACGCGCCGCCGGCAACCGCTCGCCACGAGAGCTCACGCGCCGCCGGTGAGTCCCGGGGTTTGGGCTGTCGCGAACCGCGTACCCAGCGCGTTTGGCTCTCCGGGCCGGTAGGCGTAGCGTGCTGATCATCATCCGAGCCATCGAAAGCGCTGAGCGTGCTTGATCGTCCCGTCCTGATCATCCTGATCGTGCTGGTCGCCGTGCTCAGCGCCCTGGCCGGCGCGTGGTGGCGTGCCGGCGCCGAGCCGCGCGAGGAGCCGGCTGAGACGCCACGCGAGACCGACGAGCTCCGCGACACGGCGAAGAGAACGCAAGCCGCATTCAACCGGGCGCTCGCCGCCCACCATGGCCTCCCCGCCCGGCTGCGAGGTCTCGGGGAGGCTGCACGGGAGCACGCGAACGCGCTCAGAGCGCTCCACCAAGCGGGACTCGTGCCGGAGGGAGTCAAGGCCAGGGACGACTGGCGGCCTCCGGTCGAGCTGCGCACCGAGACGCTCCGTCCCGGAGCGATCGAGGCCTGGCAGGCGCTCGACCGTTCTTTCCAGGGACTACTGGCGGCGCTCGACGACCCTGATGCGAGCTTCGGCGAGCACGCCGCGGCCTACGACGCGGTCGCGGCCGCGACGGACCAGATCACCGAGACCCTGGCCAACGCCACTAGCATCGACCTCGCGACCGGCTGCTCGTTCTGCGGCAAGCCGCGACCCCAGCTGCGCCGCCTGATCGCCGGACCGGGCGTGTACGTGTGCGACGAATGCGTAGCGCTGTGCGTCGACATCCTCGAAGACGAGATAGGCGAGACCTGGCGCCAGGAAGCCGAACAGCGACTCTCCGAGGAGCACCAAGACGACGAGTGAGCACCCAACACTCCCGCCCGACGGAGCCGGCAGCCGTCCCGCGACGGATCCCTCTGCGGCACGACTAGTGCGGCGCCGTGGACCGTTGTCGAGCCGTCTGAATGACGGCGGGCGATGCGCACGTCTCAGGGCGCGGTGATTGAGGTTCCAATAGCAACGGGCAGGCCGACGCGGCAAGATCGCGCGTCGGTTGCGCTACTGGCGGCTGCCGCGACCAAGGACACGCTCCGGCCCCGACGCGGTGCTTCTCCATTCACTAATTGGAGGAGCCAGCCGCCGAGCCGCGCTAGCTCTTGCTGGTCGTCCGGACCGGGAGCGAGGTCGGCGTTGACGAGGGTGGCTGCTCGCCCACGCGAGCGAGAGCCAGGTGCGCTTGCAGGTTGTCGCGCCTGAGGCTGGCAGCAAGCACACCGGCGACTCCCGCAATCGCGGCAAAGCAGGTCCGCGGAACGGCCGCTCATGACGCCGGGGTTGCCGACGAGGCGACCGGTTGTGCAAGTGGCGAAAAGCACGTCGCTGACGGAGGATTGGCCGACACCTGCCTTCGTGCTCGCGCGGGTATCCCGCGCCGACGGTGCCCGTGTGGCTGCCTTTGTTCGTCCGATAGCGGAAGCCAGATCGCCCGCGCGAGGCCCTGTCAGCGTGGCTGCATTTGGGTGCAAGCGGCCACGCGTGGATCGCGATCGGTCGGCCCTTTGGGGGTTGCTTCGAGCCCTCCGCGACGCGCTCGAGCAGGCGACCGTTAGCTCGAGGCCACAGCCGGCCAGCTAGCACCAGATGGGCGGACTGGCGACATGGAGGGGCCGGGCGGGTTCTGGAGTCGGGCCTTGGGTTCGTGCTGGAGGGGGTCTGGTGCGAACGTCGGTGTAGTCCTCGTCTGTGCCAAGAGTCTGCGGGGACCGTATGGGTGACGCGGGCGGGCGCGTGGGGGGTTGCGATCGAGCCGGGCACCGCTGCGGCGGCTGGCGTCCGGTGGTGGATGGTCGTGAGGTGGCTCACCGCGCGCCGTCGCGGGTCGAACGGGAGGTGGCGGCGGCCGGCTGATTTCTCAGGTTCGGGTCACTGCGGTCCGAGGCGCGGTCCGTGACGTTCGAGCTCGAACCAGACGTGGGTGGTGCCTTCGGTTATTCCCCATCGGCTTGATTCCGCTTCGACGATCTGCAGCCCGCGGCCGCCGAGGGCGTCAAACCCCGTGTGTCGGACGTGGCGTTCAAAACCGGTGCCGCCGTCGATCACGTCTACGCGCACTTGTCCGCCGTCGGCTTCGGCTCTCATCGTTATCTGCCCCTGGCCGTGAAGAACGGCGTTGTTTACGAGTTCGCTCATGAGTAGCCAGACGGTGTCGAGCTCCTCCGGTGTGAGCTGCGCACCGAACCGCTGGGCCACCAGCTGACGTGCTAGGCGTGCCGCTCCCCGATCTCGAGGAAGCTCGACTTCCAACAGCTCTCTCATCGTCCATCCGAACATACTCGCCGCCGGTGCCGAGCGTATCGTGGTCCACGCGCAGCGCCACAGCGGAACTACTGAGGAAATGGGGACGCGGGAGCGAACTAGCACGGCTCTTCGACTGGCCCCGAATTGCGCGGCCGAGCGAGCCCCGTCGGGTCACGCTGTCATCCGGCTGTCGTTGCTGGTGGGCCAGATCGGTAGTGCGCGGCTGGGTGCGTGGTCGATGAGGAAGCGTGTCGTGGGGCCGGGGCTGCGGGGTCCGAGCCGGTCGCGGTCGCGGTCGCCCGGGGGTGTGGCTGGGCGGCCTAGCCGGGGCGAGCGTTGTCGGCGTGATCGTGCCGATGCCGGTCACGTCGGGACAGCGATGAGCGGCGGCACGGGGGCGAGGGCCGGCGTGACGCGGACTCCGGGCGCGACATCCAGCGCGGCGGGCGTACGGATGGCCGTGGCTTGAGTTCGGGCTGCGAGGCCGTGGGGTGAGCGCGGTGACCGGGGGGCTGCGAGACTGTGGTGGATGCTTAGCACTTCGGCTGTTCCCTGTTGCCATCTAGCGATAGCTAGCCGACGATCGGTGTTGCGCGCCGCTGGTTGGGTCGTCCGAGATTGGCGACGAGTGGCGGAGTCGTTCTTTTGGCACTGTCGTTCCGAGCCGAGTTGTTTGTCCCAGCCACGCAGCGCACATATCCGCGAGACGGACGAATGCCGGGGCCCGTGCCTGCTGTGGTCCGTGTAGTGAGTGACGTCACTAAGTGTGCGGTGCGTTCGGCGACGGCGTGGTCGACGGTGTGATCGATGTATTCGATCAGGTCCGGGGAGATGCGATCGAGCCGCTTGTGGTCGTACCAGAGCGCGGCTCCGAGTCCGACCGCGGCCCAGAAGATGATCTCGCACGCCAGCACGACGAGGGACGCGGTCAGTCCGGCGTCGCCGCGGGCTCCGAAGTAGAGGATCGCGCGTGTTCCCATCAACGTGTTGCGCAGTGGCTCGACGTGCCCGACCGTTCGCAGTACTCCTGGGAGCGCCTGGATCGGGACCGTTCCGCCCGCGGAGGCGATCGACAGGTAGATGAGCAGGATCATCGCCAGCAGTTGCCCGATCGAGCCGAAGATCGCGAGCAGCGCGAGCGTGCCGGTGGCAATCATCAGGGCAGCGAGGGTGAGCAGTGCCCAGAGCAGCAGGACGTTGGGGGCGTACATGCCCAGGATGCCGACGGCGACCAGGAGCACGATGCCCGTCAGTAGGGGTGCCGCGACGGCGGCGACCGCCCATTTGACGAGGAACGTCTGTCGTCGGTTGATGGCTATCGGGCGGCGTTGTGTGAAGCGTGGACCTAGCTGTGATGAGGCGTAGCCCAGGGCGGAGTCGACGGACGCATTGATCAGCGTCGCGGCCACGAACCCGGCGATTAGGCCGAGGAGCGCGATGTAGAAGGCCGACAGGCCAAGGGCCGAATGATCCGGCAGCGGGCGGTAGGTGGTGGTCGTGAGGGCGATCGGGTTGGCGACTCGCTCGGCGAGGATCGGGTTGCCCTTGCTCGCGGGGGTCGCCAGCGCTGATAGGTGGCTGCCGATCTGCGGCGAGATCTGGGCGATCGCGGGGCTGATGACTCCGCTCGCCAGGTTGACGCCGAGGGTGCCCAGGCGCGAGTTCTCCTCGAGTTGCACAGCAGCGGTCGCCGGGGGTGTCGCACCGGGGGTGCTGACGCCGGCGGCGAGCAGCACCGAGCGGGTGAGCGTCGCCGGGATGACGAGCGTGGCATACGCGCCGCCCTTGTCCATCTGGGCCTGTGCGTGCTGCAGTGTTCCGGACGTGAGCTTGAGGTGGCTGGTCACTCCTGAGGAGTGCTCGAGCGCGCTGGTCAGGCTCGCGCCGATGTTTTGGTGCTGTCCGTCGACGACGGCGCCGGTGTCTTGGTCGACGATCATCACCGGCAGGCCGTGCAGGTGCCCGGTCGGGTTGACGACCGAGCCGAAGTAGACCGTCGCCATGACGGCCGTGAACACCGCGGCGAGGAGGATCGGCGCGATCCAGATCTTCTTGTTTCGGAGAACCTGCACCGCACGTACGTGCAGGCCCGGTGTAGGAGCTGTCATCGGAGGTAGTCCTCGAGCCAGTCGAAGATGCGGGTGTCACGCAGTGACCGGGCCATCGGCTCGCAGTGGCCGTTGGCGCCTTCGTGCGCGGTGAACCGGATCAGCTCCTTGGTGCCGGGGACGAGGTCGTAGAGCTGTTGGGGCTGCCCGGGGAAGAACTGCTCGTCGTCGGGATCGGTGATCAGCAGCGGGGTGGTGATGTTGTTCACCTCGTCGCCGAGTCGGTAGGACGCGACCGCCTGGTAGAGGTCGAAGCGGGAGCCGCCGTTGAACCCGTAGGGCTTGGCACGGAAGTCGAGCGTCGCCTTGGCCGCCGGCGACCTGCTCTCGGCGACTTGCATCTCGCGATCGAACGCGTCTCGCTCGCCGTCGCTCGAGCTGCTTGCGCATCATCTCCGGCAGCTGCTTGATCCATCCCGCGGAGATGTCGACGATCCCACAATCGGCCACGGCGGCAGCGAAGCGATGCTCGAACGCGATCGCCCGCGGCACCCAGTACCCGGCCTGGCTGACGCCGATCAGCGCGACGTGGTCCGCGTCCACGTCGGGGCGCGCGAGGATCGGCGTCGAGGACCGGGGTGAGGACGGCTTCCCAGTCGTGGCGGAACGGGATGTTCTGCTCATACAGCGCCGCCTGCTGCCCGGGACCGTCGAACGTCATCCAGTGATAGCCGCGTTCGGCGGCGGCGGCTCCGCCCTCCAACCACATCGCCGAGGTGGCGCCGTCGCTGCCGTTGTTCATCACGACGAGCGGCCGTCGCTCTCCGGGCGCGGCGTCCGGCGCGCGGAAGAAGAAACCCTCGAGCGTCGTGTCCTCATACGGGATCGAGATGCGCTCCCCAGGCGGCCGTCTGGAGATCGACGATCCGCTCCCAGCAGGCGCGCTGGCGGCGCCACAGCTCGAGCTCACGCTCGGGCGAGTAGTCGGTGGTGCCGGAGATGCGGTAGAGCGCCGTCGCGTAGTAGGTCGCGGCGCGCCGGTAATACGACAGCGCGCTGACGCGGCGCCCGGCCGAGCTCGGCTTCGTAGGCGGCGGCCTGGATGACCTCAGCCGTGGCCGTCCATTCGCTCACCCACGAATCGGCGTCGCCGTCGGCGATCCGGTCGGCGGTGGCGAGCGCCTCGCCCACATCGGACGCCTGGCGGTAGGCGGCGCCGAGCGCGATCTCGAGACCGAACTGGAACTCGGCGTCCTCGAATTGCTTTTTCATGTGATCCCCTTCGTCTCGGGTCGCGTCCGCCGTTCGGAGTGGCGCGACAACTCGCTGTCTGACAACAGCGTCGCGGAGGAGAGATCGCGTGTCCTGCGTAGCGCGCTACGTATTTGAGGGCGGACCCAGTGCCCGTGCTGCTGAGTCGGAGCTGCGGCTCAAAGGTCTCGGCGATCTTTGATGCCGAGTTTCTGCATGCCGCGGTAGAGGTGCGTCTCGACGGTGCGGACCGAGAGCACGAGACGGTCCGCGATCTCGGCGTTGCTCAGCCCCTCGCGGGCGAGTTCGACGAGCTGCGCCTCGCGCCGTGTGAGGTCGACCGCGGTGGCGTCGAGACCATCGATCGGCGGCAGCTCGCCGCCCTGGTCGGGAACGTGCAGCTCCCGGGCGCGCGCCGCGGCGCGGCGGGCCGAGTCCTGACGTCCTTGCGAGAGGAACGCCACGGCGGCATCGGTCGCGGCCTCGACGGCGTAACGGAGCGCACCGATCGCGGCCATCTCCTCGGCCGCCTCCATAAGCGCAGCGCCGTCCCGCGCGGCCTTCGCCGAGCCGTGCCGCGGCGTAGGCCGTGACCAGGCGTGACCGGCAGCGCGCCGCCATTCGCTCGAGCTGCGACGCGGCGGGGGCTCCCGCTCGGAGCGCGTCGTACGCGTAGCTGGGGCGCCAGCCCCAGCATCTCGTCTTCGATCGACGCAGCATCCTCGAGGAGCTCACGACCCGCGTCCACGGCGTTGCGCATGCGGAATGCCCAGCCTTCCGCGCGGCGAACGGGCACGCGTTGCACCGGCAGCGGCGCGTGGCTTCCGCAGAACGCGCGCATCTGTTCAAGGGCCGTCATCGTGCCCTCGAAATCGCCGGTGAAGCACGCGATGCCTACGCGGAGCGCGCGGACGGAAAGCATCACGTTAAAGGGGTCTTGCTGCTGGAGGTGGATCTCGGCCTCGGCAAGCCAGCGGGACGCGTCTCGGTACCGCGCCCGCAGGAAGTTCAGGCGCGCGAGCGTGAAGGCTGAGAGTCCGCCGGCGGCGTGGTCGTGGGCCCGCACCGCGTCGTGCACGACGCCGCTCATGTATCGCTCGACGTCATTCCACCGGTGCCCTGTCTCGAGCGCGATCAGGCTCAGGCTGGCGAGCGCGGCCGCGTCGGCGAAATCGCGCACGGGTATCGATGGCCGCGTGGCGAATGCGGCCGCTGCTGCGGTGTCGCCCTGCCCGGAGACGAAGCCCGACATCGTCTGCATCACCGACAGCGCGCGTCTGGACTCGTCCGGGACCCCGGGATCGCCTGCGCTGTCGGCGGGATTCAGCGGTGCTTCGAACCCGTCCCGGAGCGCGTCGTAGGTGAGACGGATCCGGGCGGTGAACCTCCGCCACCCGGCGTCCTGCGACCAGGTCTCGGCGCGGTCGAGCAGCGCGCCCGTTTCGCCAGTGCGGCGCAGCCCCCAGTGATACAGCGAGAGCCGCTGCCTGAGATAGTCGCGCGCGTTCGCATCCCCAGGGGCCAGCGCCTCGACTGCGGCCAGGGCTGACTCTGCGTCCTCGTATCGGTTGCGCATCGTGTGCGACTGGGCCAGGAGCATCGCGGCGACCAGGTCACTCTCGGCGCTGGCGAGCGTCGCGAGCTCGGCCCCGAGATCAGGATCGCCGGCATGGTTCGCCGCCCGCGCGCCGTGGAGCGCGAGCTCCGTCGACAGCGCGGCGCCCGCGTCAAGTCGGAGCCGAGCCGCCTTCAGCGCGTCATCAGAACCGAACGCACGCCGGCGCTCGAGGACCTCGACGAGCTGCAGTCGCAGGTTGCGCGCGCGCAGCGGCGGCAGGCGCAAGCGCACCGTCTCGCCGTAAAGCGGATGCGCCAACCTGATCTCCTCGCCGTCGCTAGTGATCAGCCCGTGAGACTCGGCCTCGAGCAGCGCGTCCTCGGACGTCAACGCCCCGATCTCCTCCAACGCGAGCGGCTCGCCGAGCGCAAGCAGCTCGACCGCCCGCCGATGATCGGCCGTCAGGCTGTCCATTCGCTCGCTGATGAGGTCAACCAGCGACGCACTCGCGGTCGGGCGGCCCTCGAGTCGCCAGAACCCGGATGACCAGACGAGCGCGCCTGCCTCGACCGCGCCGCGGACGAGCTCGCGCACGTACAGCACGTTTCCCCGGCTGATCTCGGCCACCCAGTCGAGCGCGGCCTCCTCCACCGGGTCACCGAGCGCCGTCTCGACCAGCGTCCGGACGGCGTCGTCGCTGAGATAGGCGAGCTCCATTCGCCGAGCGGTGTCGTCCTTCCACAACGACACGACCGCGTCCGGGCACCGCTCGCCAGCGCGCACCGTCGCGAGCACGAACGCGGACCCCGAGGCCGCGAGATGCAGGACGAGCGCGGCCGAAACCGGATCGAGCAGCTGCGCATCATCGACGCCGATCACCACCTGACGGCCCTCGGCGCGGGCGCGTAGCTCCTCCCCGCAGCGTCTCATCAGCGCGACGATGTCGTCGGAGCGGACCTCGTCGGGCACCAGCTCGGCTACCGCCGCGAGGGGCACGACCGAGGCGCTGCGCGTCGCCTGCACCCAGTCGACGAACGCGCCGTCGCGCTCCGCCGCGGCCTGGGCCTCCCTGGCCAGACGCGTCTTCCCCACCCCGGCATCGGCGATGAGGACCACACCGTGGCACCCGCGATCAGCTCGAGCCGCCGCGATCGTTCCGAGCTCGCGGTCGCGGCCGACGAGCGGCCACGCGCTCTGAAGCGTGCGACGAAGGCCCCTGGTCCCCAGGCATAGGCGACCACGAACTTTACGCCCTCGATAAGAGCGCTTTCATGAATCCGGGGCGTCCGGGTTACAGGAACCGATCGAGCCAGTCCGAGACCGCGTCCTCCCCTGGGGCGCCGTCGACCAGTTCGGCGCCCGGCAGGTGCGAGCACAGCTCCTCGGCCTGCACCGCCCACAGCGGCTCGGACCCCGCCGGCCCCGCGGGGCAGATGAGCACCGGCGTGCTGATCCGGCCGGGTTCCTCGCCGAGCCGGAACTCTCCGATCCGCCGCGCCAGGTCGTACAGCGGAAACCCTGACAAGTCGTATTCGCGCCCAAGGCGTCTCAGGCGCCCAGGGATGCTCCGGCGCGAACAGCGTTGCCAGATGAAGCTCACGATCGAACCATTCTCGGTCCTCGTCCAACAATGCCGCCCGGGCTGGCAACGGCAGTTCGTGCAGCCAAGGTCGCGACGCATCGACGATTCCCGGCGCCAGGACCGCCGCGGCGAAGCGCTCCTCGAACGCCAACGCACGCGCCACCCCGTACCCGGCGTGGTCGATCCCGACAACCGCCATCCGCGACGCGTCGACATCCGCACGCGCAGCCATCTCGTCAGCAACCGGACCGAGCACCGCCTCCCAGTCCGGACGGAGCACCAGGCGCTGCCGGCGCAGCGCCGCCTGGCGGCCCGGCCCGTCGAACGTCATCCAGTGATAGCCACGCGCTGCCGCGGCGGCCCCGCCCGCGGCCCACGCCACCGACGTTGCGACCCTGCCCCCATGATCTACGACAACAAGCGGCCGCGCCCCCGGCCCGCCCGAGAAGAAATACCCCGGCAACGTCGTGTGCTCATACGCGATCGACAGCCGCTCGCCGCCGAGCAGCCCGACGGCGCGGTCCCAACACTCACGCTGTCGCTCCCACAGCCGTTCCTCCTCGACGAGGCCGTCGCTCTCGTCGATCAGCGCGAGCGCGGCCGCGTAGTACGAGGCGGCATGCAGATACGCACAACCGCTCTCCCGGTCCTTGGCCGCCGCCCACGCCGCGCCTCCGGCCGCCGTCCACTCCTGCACCCACGCACCCCCATCTCCACCCGGCAAGCGAGCGGCGATCGCCTCGACCACGTCAGGGTCAGCGGCCCCCCAACGCGCGGCGGCGACCAGCGCTCGCAACTCGTGCTCGCACCGGTCGCTCACCGAACCCATCGCCGATCGGACAATCATGTTCGCCCTCTAGACGACCGGCTGCACCGGCGCGGCGTCGCTCTCCTCGGGCGCGGAGGACCGCTTGATCCCCCAATACACCAGTCCCAGCGGGATCACCCAGTTGAACACGATGTTCCCCGCCTTGGTGTTGACCGTGCCCGCGATCGCGTGGAACGGAACCATCGCAGCGAAGATGCACGCCCACATCGTCGTCAGCTTGCGATTGATCGCCTTGAACTTCGGCGACCCCCAATACTGCTCCGGGACCTGATCGCGCGCGTACTCCTCGGTAAACGGCGTGAACAACAACGAGGCGAACGAGATCGCCGACAGGATCAGCGCCGCGATCCCCCGCGCATACCGCGCGACCCAATGGGCGGTCGAAGCGTCGGCCAGGAACGCCACCACCACGAACCCGATGAACGTGACCACCGCCCCGACCTCGAGCAACTTGGGACGCCCGGCGCGCACGCTCCGGCCCGCGATCACGATCGCCGTCGCGAGCGCGGCCAGCGATCCGATCTTCAGCGTGGCGTGCGAAGCGAGCACCGTGAACACGATCCACGGGATCAGCGCGATAAAGATGCCCTTACCGCCCCCGCTCGACTCCGCACTCCCACTCTTAGTCGACGACATGGAGTTCTCCTTCCGGTTGATGTGATGGCTGATCGCCATGCCGGAACTCTCCCGCCGCAGCCGCGCCGTGTCCTGCGTAGCCGACTACGTAATCGACACCAAGCTCGTCCGCGCCCGCCCGGGTTGGCTAACCGCCCGCCATCATCGACGCACCAAGCCTTCGCGGGAGCGCCGTACTGTCCACTGCGGGCCTGAGCGCCCCTCACGCCTGCTCCTGCCGATAATCCTTTGAGGTCCGCGATGGGCACACCCCTGATCCCTCGAACTGCCGGGAGCACGACCCTGTACGTCGTCGCCGGCGGCAATCACCTCGCGATGGCGCAGGATCGCTCGGAGAGCAACAAGCTGCTCGACATAATCGAGGTCCGCGCCGCTCCGGGCGGCGGACCCGCGCCCCATCGTCACGCGTTCGCCGAGTGGTTCCGCGTGCTCGACGGCCAGCTCACCTTCACCGAGGAGCGCGACGGTGTCATCCGCGCCACCCACACGCTGGCCCCCGGCACCTCGGCATTCGTCGCCCCCTGGAGCTACCACGGCACCCCGAACCTCTCCGATAGGCCCTGCCGGCTCGAGGTCGTCGGCCATCCCGCGATGATGTCGGGCTACTTCGCCGAGGCCGGCGTGCCCGTCGCCGATGTAACGCGCTTGATCTAAGAGGACTGGATTCGAGAGACCTGCATTCGGCCTACCGCGTGGCTCAAGGGCTGTGCCGAACAGAGCCTTGGTATGCGCCGGAAAACGCGACTCTCATCGGGCCATACCGTCGAAGGAGGCTGGCGGAGCCGACTCGTGCGCGCTTTCCGCGCAGTGGGCTATCCATTTAGGTCAGGTCAGCCTGTGTCCCCTGTGGTTTGCCGCCAAGGGCGATAGACCGCGGGCACCGGGGCGACGCGACCTGGTCGTGATGGAGGCGTCGCTTGCCGGCCGGTCGCTCTCGGGTTGGCGATGAGGCTGCGGTAGGTGATCGGGTCGGCCGCGATGGACTGCTCGAGCAGGCGGTAAAACAGCAATCCGCGACGCCGCGAGTGTCGGCGGTTGAAACGGAACGTGAACTCGCTGAGGTACGCGTCGAGGTGATCAGGACTGACCCCACCCTGGTGGGTGCCGACCAGCCAGCGCTGGAGCAAGCTCGCGACGCGATGCACACCTGGCATCACGACGTGTGCCGGGTCGTTCTGCTTGCGCATCACGGTCCGCTCGTGGGTGTAGCCGTGCTCGGGCACAGTCCAGTACGCCTGCCACCCATCGGTATGAACAGTCGAGCCGGGCTCCACGACCGCCTCGATAAACGGGATCAGACTGTCCTGTGACACGTCGGGAACCGACTGCAGGCGGATCCGGCCGAAACCCTTGGGCTGCTTGATCTCAACGGCGATCGCGACGGTCGACTTCGTGGCTGTTTGCCGCCCGTACACGGCACCCTCGACACCCCCGACGTATGCCTCGTCGACCTCCACCCATCCGCTCAGTCGCTCCCGGCCTGGGCGGACCATCGCCAAGCGAAACCGGTGCAGCATCGCCCACGCGGTCTGGTAGGAACCGAGCCCCAACGCCCGCTGCAGCCCGAGCGCCGAGACTCCCTGCTTCTGGCTGGTCACTAGCCACGCCGCCGCGAACCACGTTGGCAACGGGGTACGCGTGCGGTGGAAGATCGTCCCCGCCGTCACCGACGTCTGGCGCGCGCAAACCGCGCATTCCCACCGACCGGAGCTCAATCGCCAGCCGGCACGACTGACGCAGCGCGGGCAGTGGAACCCGTCCGGCCAGCGCAACCACTCGAGGTAGTCGATGCACGCGTGATCGTCAGGGAACCACGCCAGCAGCTCGCCGTACGAGCCCGGATAGTCGTGACCTGCCCTCGGCACGAGCCGAGACTACCTGACTCAAATGGATAGCCCTCTCCGCGCATAGCAGGGAACTCGGTGTCTCGGTTGAGATGTTCGTCGGGCCCGTGGAGCAGGTCTGGGATGACCCGGACTTCGGTTCTAGGCGCGAGCCGCATCGAGCGTGGCTCTTCCACGCGCCTCAAGCGTTCACGACGGCCTCGTGGCTGCTTCGTCTGGCCTCTTGCGGCCCGGTATGGTCGTGAGGCCCTGGGCTGACCGCGGGCCACCAGCCCCGACTCGTCCTTCGCGCATCCCAGGGCCCGCAGGAATCCCTCGAGCAACACCCGGGTATGCCAATGCCGAGCCGCACAGGGCCCGGTCTTGGGCCGAGATCGGACAGGCGCCAACGGACGGCCGCGACGGGTGGTGCTCCGGCTGGGTCGTGGTTCGGATCAGGCTCTTGATCGGATTGGAGCCGGACGCGGGATATGGTCCCCGACCGCGGGCGGCCAGCGGATGCGCTGATGCGCGGACCGGGCTACCATTCTGGGGCGCTGGGGACCGCGCGTCGCGTGCCGGGGGCCGGGGTCTTCTCGATTTGATGCCAATTGGCGTGCTGGTCACGTCCGTCTCAGGAGTTTTGGTTGATGATTAGTCGTTTTTCTCGCAGTCGCGTGCACGTGCTCGCGACCGGCGCGGCGGCGGTCGCCGTGCTGGCGGTCTCGGTCGCGCTTGCGTCGTCCGCCGCGGCGGCGCCGGCGTCTTGTAACGGCATCGGTTTCTCGGTGTTGCACAACGATCAGTCGGGTGGTGTGATTCTGCCCGGCGGGAGTTACACGGTGTCGAGCCCGAATTTGGGTTGCTCGACGGCGTCGAGTTATTTCACGACGTTCTTGAACAAGTACAACTACGCGATCCCGGGCTGGAAGGGCGTGGAGACGGCCAAGGGCTGGGGAACGTACATCAGGAACGGCAGCAGCACTCAATTTACCGTCAAGTGGAGCAAAGCGAAGCGGGGTACGACCAGCGTTTGCGCGACCTCGGCGTTGAAGGTGTCGCTGGGTCCAGCGAACGGCGCCGCGGGTACGGTGTTCTATCCCCTCAATTTCGTGAACACCGGCAAGCTCGGGTGCACGCTGCGTGGTTATCCGGGCGTGTCAGCGGTTACGAGCAGCGGCCAGCAGATCGGTAGCTCGGCGTCGCAGATCTCTTCTAGTTATAAGACCGTCACGCTTCTGCCTGGCAAGACGCAGAGCGCGGTGGTCGGGATCGTCGAGACGGGCAATTTCGATCCGTCGCAGTGCGCGCCGGTCACGGCCGTCGGACTGAAGGTGTTCCCGCCCGGTCAGAACAAGGCGGTGACGATCAAGAAATCGTTCTCGACCTGCTCGAGCACGACCGTGATCTCGTTGACAATCACGCCGGTCAGCTAGCGGGGCGACCGGTGCGCGCGGCTCGGCGGTCGCGCACACCCCGGCGCCCCACGTCGGCGGGATGAGTCGGGACCGGGGAGGCGCCCGGTCCCGACGCCCGGGATCAACGCACGCTCGAACCGGGCCGTCCCTCGGTAGCGAGAAACGGCCCAGCCACGCGGGCGTGTATGGGGTAGGGTTGCGGGGCGATGGGGGTGTTGGTTTGGTGAGGATCGCTCGGGGCGTGGTGTCTGTCCTGGCCACGACGCTGGTGGTGGTGGTGGCGGCGGTGGCTGGGGCCGGCGCCGGCGTCACGCCTGTACAGCCCCTCAGCCTGCAGACCGTGTCCGTCACTCAGGACGGGCAAGATCTCGTCTGGCAGGTCGAGCTCACACAGTCCTTTTCGCCGGGCGCCCTCGGTCGCAACCACGAGTCCGTGTGCGTCCTGCTCGCGCGAAGCTCGATCGGGTCGGTCGTCTCGCAGCTGTGTCTCGCCGGGCCTCGCCGCGGCGAGCGCTCGCCGAGGGTCCTGTATTTGCCGATCACGCCGGCCGGGCCGGGTCGCGCGGTCGTGATCGACGCCACCGTGACGCGCTCTAGCAACCGAGAGCTGACCGCGAGCTTCCTGCCCTCGACGGTCGGCCTGCCATACCGGCCGATCCGCTGGCAGGTGATCAGCACGGTCAGCGTTCGGGGTTGCGCTCCGGCGTCACCGGGCAGCACGACTTGCTCGACGTCGCTCCCGGCAAAGCCGACGCTCCTCGCGCTCCACACCCCCCGTCTCGTCGGCTGCGTCCCGACGGGGCCGGATTGGGTGTTCACGGGTCCCCGGAACGTCCACGACATCGCGCTCACGTTCGACGACGGCCCGTGGCCGGACCCACCCGCCTCGGATTTCGTCAACGAGCTCGCACGCCTGCACGTGCCGGCGACATTCTTCGAGATCGGCGAGCACATCCCGACGTACGACCCGGGCGGCACGGCCGAAAAGCAAATGCTCGCCGACGGGGACATGATCGGCGATCACACCTGGAGCCATCCCGACCTGGAGGGCGTCTCGCCATTCGAGCAGCGGGAGCAGATCTCCGACGCAGCGGCGGAAATCAAGAGAGCGACGGGCTTTGAGCCGTGTCTGTTCCGGGCTCCAGACGGCGCAGTCAACTCCTCGGTGCTGAACGAGGCGAAGTCGCTCGGGATGACCACGATCCAGTGGGACATCGACCCGCGTGACTGGGCGCTCCCCGGCGAGGGCGAGATCATCGACAATGTGCTCTCCAACGCCCACAACGGCGGGATCGTCGAGGAGCATTTCGGTGGTGGGCCGCGGTACGAGACGCTCGACGCGTTGCCCGCGGAGGTAGCCGGCCTGCGCGCCCGCGGGTATCAACTGGTGACGCTCACGCAGATGCTCGGCTACAAGCTGCTGTATCACTGAGCGGACGCGGATTCCTGAATTCGACCGCGCGCAGCCGTCCAGCACCGCGTTGAATGCCCCGGGACCGCTTCGGGGTAACGCGACCGGCGACGGACTCGATCTCTGGCCCTCGGGCATCACGCTCGGGAGCGTTTTAGCGCTCCCGGACGCTAACGCTGCTCATTACAGCATCATCAAGGGACCTGGTCAGCACGGTGCTGCTGATAGTCGACCTCAGCACCGAGGTCCTCCGTCGAAAACACCCAATCGCGCCCCGGGCCGACGCAAGGCGGCGCTTCGCGCGGCGGCGGCCATCAGGTTTGCGGACCGACCCCGGACAGCGCCTCCAGGATCACCTCGGTCACGGCCTCGGGCTCGGGAGATCATGATCACGTGCGAGCCCTCCAGTTCGGTGATCTTCGCGCCGGCGCGTTTCGCCATCGAGAGGATGACGTCGGTGCCTGCCGCCGTGTCGGCCGAAGCGACGGCGGCCCAGGAGGGGACGCGCTTCCAGGCGGGTGGCCCCGACGGCTCGGAGAACGCCGCCTCGGCGACGGGCCGCTGCGTGGCGGCCATGACCGCGGTCTGCTCGGCGGGCAGGTCGGCGGCGAAGGCGTCGCGGAACTTGGCCGGATCGATCGCGAACTCCACCGCCGGCTCCCGCCGTCGCCTGTCGGGTAGTGCAGCGGGACCAGCGCGGTGTTCAGGACGCTGTCCTTGGAGCCTCCTGTGACCTCGCCCAGCACCTCGCCCTCGTCGGGGGCGAACGCGGCGACATAAACCAGGCCGACGACGTTCTGGCGTTGGTCGCCGCATTGGTGAGCACCGCGCCGCCGTAGGAGTGGCCGACGGCGAGGACGGGCCCGGCGTTTCGCTCCAGCACGCCCGCGATGTAGGCGGAGTCGATAGCGATCCCGCGCAGCGGATTCGGCCGGGGCAGTGACCGTCACCCCCCTCGCCTGCAGCAACTCGACGACGCCGTTCCAGCTCGAGGCGTCAGCGAATGCGCCGTGCACCAGCACGACGGTCGGGGTCTCGTCAGACATGTCGGCTCCTTTCCGCGCGTGCAGGGTCGCTCGCGACACCGCCGCACGCCTGGGACAGGACGAGTTCACGCCGCAGGACGAGCACACCAGGCCCGCGAGCGATGATGCTCACTAGACCCATGGAGCGTAGATGTCCACTCCGGAGGTGCCATGGAACTACGCCATTCCCGCACCCGCACCGATCTCCAACGCCACGACCTGATCGTTCCCGGGCGCGAGGTCATCCAGAACCGCGTCGATATCCGCCCGACGCGCCGCCGGTCAGGCACAAGCATCCGGGCGAGGAGATCATCTACGTCCTTGAGGGGGCGCTGGAGTACGCCATCGACGGCCGCGAACCCGCGACCTTCAATCCCGGCGAGGTGCTGCTCGTCCCGCCCGAGACCGTCCACTCCGTACGCAACGTCGGCAGCGACAACGCGGCCGAGCTCGCCACCTACATCGTCGAGAAGGGCAAGCCGCTCCTCGTGCTCGTCGAGTGATGGGCGCGGCTGGAAAGCAAGCGCCCATCGTGCGCGCGAGGTGCACATCACGCCCGTTCCTCGCGGCTGACCGGCCAGCCGTCGCGCTACCGGGGTATCTCAGCGTCTGCGCCGCGACCACGCTCTCGGTGGACCGCGGATGCGGTACTCGCGCGGGACAGAGCCCAGGAGCTCTGGACTGTCATCGATGCGGGCGCACCGGGGCCGACGTCCGGTCGTCACCGAGCACGAGCTTGCGGCTGTCATCGCGATGCGCCAGCAGAGCCAGCTGTCGATGCGGGAGATCGCTGCCGAACCGGGAGTCAGTGAGGCCACCCTCTACCGGCACGTCGCAGCGCGCCGCAACTGGAACGACCGAACGAGGAACCTCTCGGCTCAGTGATTGCGCGGCCGACTGTGGGACGCGGATCCCTTTGATAGCACTAGCCCGCTGCGCGCGGCGCGAGGCACGAAAGCGACACCGAGCAGCGCGGCGGCACGCCAAGGCGGAGCGAGCACAGCCCGCTGAAGCACCCGCGCGCCAGTCGCCGCTTGCTAGCGGATTCACCGAAGAGCGATCGCCCACGGAGTCTTGGTTTGGCGTCCTCAACAGTTCCGCGATCACGAATCAGCGGCCACGTGAGCGGCTGACAGGCCGCCGGCCGAGGCTCCTCCTTCGAGCCGCCGATCGAGACAAGCAGCAGCCAGTCGCCCACCGCCCCCTCGGCGACGAAGGGGCACTGGGCGCTTTGGGTCGGCCGGTTTACATGGACCCACGGGGTCGGCTGATCCGGCATTCCCGCTCACCTCGAGCCGTGGAGCGGTGTGGGCTACTGTCACGTGGTGATTGCATGCGAGTGCTTGTAGTCGGCGCTGCCGGGATGGTTGGGCGAAAGCTCGTCGAGCGGCTGACGAGCGATGGCGTATTGGGACATGAGCCGATCTCAAGCATGGCGCTCGTCGACGTCGCGCCAGGGTCTGCTGTGAAGGAGCCTTGCCCAGTGGAGATCGAGACGGTGCTCGCCGACCTCGCGCGGCCAGGGGTCGTCCACGAGGTGCTCTCCGGGCGGCCCGATGTGATCTTCGATCTCGCGGCGGTCGTCTCCGGTGAGGCCGAAGCCGCTTCGAGAAGGGCTACCGCGTCAACCTCGACGCGACCCGCTGGCTGTTTGACGCGGTCCGTGCGGTGGGTGGCGGCTATCGCCCGCGGGTCGTGTTCAGCTCCTCGATTGCGGTCTTCGGCCCGCCGTTCGCGGAGTGATCGGCGACGAGCAAGCGACGACACCCGCCACCAGCTACGGGACGCAGAAGGCGATCGCGGAGCTCTTGCTCTCGGACTACACACGACGCGGCTTCGTCGACGGGGTTGCGATCCGCCTGCCGACGATCTGCGTGCGACCGGGTAAGCCGAACCTTGCCGCGTCGGGCTTCTTCTCGAACATCATTCGTGAGCCGCTCGACGGCCGGCCGGCCATCCTCCCCGTCTCGCCGAACGTGCGGCACTGGTTCGCCTCTCCGCGGTCCGCGGTGCGGTTTCTCGTCCATGCCGCGACCTTGGAAAGCGAGCTGATCGGACAGCGGCGATGCTTGACGATGCCCGGCGTCTCGGCGACCGTCGGGATGCAGATCGAGTCGCTGCGCCGCGCCGCGGGAGACGGCGCCGTCGCGCTGATCAGGCACGAGCCCGACCAGGCGATCGCGCGGATGGTCGATAGCTGGCCACGCGCATTCGACTCACTTCGTGCGCATGAACTCGGATTCCGGGCCGAGAGCGACTTCGACGAGATTGTTCGCGTGCACATCGAGGACGAGCTCGGCGGCGCCGTCAAGTCCAGCTGACTCTCAGTTCGCCAGCCGTGGTGGACTCTTATGGCCGGAATGGCCAGCCTCGAATCGTGCTCATGGAGTCACCACGACGTGCTTGGCCTCCGCCATGTAGCGCCCGGCGGCGGCTGAGGCTTCGTCCGGGGTACTCCCGCTCTCGCGGGCATCCATGTAAGCCGCATACCAGTCCCACCAGTGGTGCGGTGGAGGCGACCGCCTCGAACGACCCGTGACGCTGGGAGGTCTCGTGCAACAGATCTGCCGACGCGGCGATATCCATGTCAGTCCTCCCAGGTCCGGCCGGGCGGCCCGGCTGGTGATCTCTTGCAGCTCCCAGCCGTTGCCATCCGGGTCGCTGAGGGACGCGCGGGCGAAGTACGAGCGTCCTCGGCGTGTCAAAGCCCGGAGGCTTCATCTCCTGAACCTCGCTGATGTCGACGCCGCGATTGGTCAGATCGCAGCGGGCGGAGTCGATGTCGTTGACAACGAGAATCATGGCCTGCGAGGAGCCCGGCTCAGCGGCCGTGCGGCCCTTGCCGAATTGGATCGAGCACCCGGAGTGGGGGGGGGTGAACTGCACGGTCCGCACCTCGTCGCTGACTACCAGGTCGATGTCCAGCCGCCAGCCCAGACTCTGGTAGAAGGCCTTGGCGCGATCCACGTCGGCGACCGGCAAGGTCACGACTTCGAGACTCATGTCCACGCCGAGCGCGCGCCCCGCCTGGCCGGTGGCTTCACCGCTGACGTCGCTGCTACTCATGATGACCTCCGTCGATTGTGTAGAGGCATAGTCTCGCGTTTGGGCCGACCCGCGCCCGTGGACTCCCGGTCAGAACCCTAGGCACGCCTGGCGTGCGGCAAGGCTGGGTATCCGGCCGGAGACCCGGGCCAGCGCATCGGTCGGGGCTCCCGGGTCGCTGGCTTACCGTTGCTCGATACGCCAGCTCGACCCCAGCGTCGACAGACGGCTTGCCAGGGATGGGAGCTTTGACCAGGACTGCCGGCGGGTCCGGCAGCTCTAACGGTTGACAGCCGGACATGGCCGCACAGAACGTCGCTCACGCCTCCTTGCACGAAGACGGAGAAGTCTCACGCCACCTGTCGAGTGGTGATCAGGCTGCTGCAGCCCGCCGGATCCAGCAGCGCAGCGAGAGCCCCGCTTTTCTTCGGTGACGAGCATTTCTGACGGCGCGAGTAGCGCCCTGCAATGCGCGCGCGGATAGGACGTTGAGCCGTTGCCCTTGGCGCCGATGATGCCACCAGGCCGCTCCGAGCCCCGAGATCCGCGCAAACCGTGTCTTTCGGGGAGCCGCCGACAAGTTGCGTCGCGAGATGAATGCAGGACTCCGTGGCGGCGGGCGAGCGCGCAGGGCCGCAGTCCGCAGGCGGCGAAAGCCTGAGTGGGCGGCCGCAATTCGTGCGACACCCCCGCTGCTTTCTAGAAACAGGGGTCTTGGCGGGAGGCTGGGACGAGGCGTCGTCGGTCTCCGCGGCCCGAACGAAAGCGTACGAGCACGGAGCGCTGTGGGGGGCTGGGAGGCTACTGTGCGCCCGTGTCAAGGGTCGGAGTGTGGTGGCGGGCCCCGAAGGCTCAGCGCTGCGCGGAGCATCGCCTCTGACAGCGATCAGCGCGAATGCGTGGGTTGTGTGGGTGCGGTGTTCAGGAATCGCGCTGCTGGGGTGGCGGCGTTCGAGGATGGTGGTGACTAGGCCTGTGTCAACGTCGTATGCATGGCCGGACACGGTGATGTTCCGTGAGAGCTGTGGGTGGGTGCCGCTCCCCTCGACCAGCCCCGGCTCGTCGTTTGATCGTGCGGGTGGCCGAACACGGGGGGGTCGGTGTAGACGAGCGACGTGACGGCGCCGGCGCCGACCGGTGGGGCCTTATGGGGTTAGGATGAGATCGAAATGCTGGGCGACGGCACCGCGGCGGCCGGCGCTCGCGATGAACCTGATCTGTGCGATGAGCTGCTTGTGTTTGCGCAGCAGAGCCGCAGCTTTCGTGGTCAGCGGGAAGGTGATTACACGCTGCGTGCCGGGCTGGATGCGCTGCCACCATCTTCCGGTCGCGGACAAATGTCGCGTGGCGTATGGGCTCACTGACCACTCTCCCCGCAACGTACAGGCGGGGCCATCGGCGGGACACTTCACGACCAGCCCGCTGTCGACCAGCAGACTCCTGCCCGGCAGATGCACCGAGTGCCTGGCAGCTCCCGCGAGGCGCGGTATCCCCGAGTTGGCGGCGGTCCGGGGAGCGACCACGACGTTGCCGCTGTCGTCGACGGCGACGCAGCGCCGTGCCGACGGACAGGAGACCGCGGACAGCTCGTTGTTCGGGTCGACGCGAGCCCGGACCCATGTGCTCGCGCCGGCCGTCGACGCGAACGCATCACCGTTTGAATCAACCGTCACGCATAGACCACCCGGTGCGCACGACACACCGAACAGCGGGGGGGCGTCGAGCGAGCGCGTGACCCACGCCCGTCCGCCGCCGGTCGGGTTCGTCGTGATTGCGAGCCCTCCATCCTGGCCAGTAGCCACGCAGAGCGACGGCGACGAGCAAGAGATGGAGTCAAGTGGTAGGCCATCGCCGCCTGGGACCGGTGTCACGGACCATGCCGCCGCGCCCCCGGTTGGGTTGGTCGACGTGAGGACTTGCCGCTGGAAGTTGACCGCCACACACAGCGTTACGGACGGGCACGACACCCCGTCGAGCTGATCGTCCGAGCCACTCGGATCCTCGACGTGCGTGCGCGACCAATAACCCGGACCGCCGGTCGGGTCCGTTGAGGTCAGTACGTCGCCGGCGTCATCGACGGCCACGCACAACGACACCGACGGGCACGACACGCCATCGAGCGGGCCATGATCGCGATCCACGGGTGCGATCTGCCAGTGACCCTCTCCGGCTGTCGGCGCCGTCGAGGTAACTGCATCCCCGGCGTCGTCGACTGCGACGCACAGCGACACCGACGGACATGACACGCCGTCCAAGGTGGGCTGCCAACCATGCCCTCGGTCCACGTGCGCAATCGTCCACCGAGCCCCGGATGTTGGCGCCGTCGACGTCACGACATCCCCAGCGTCGTCGACCGCGACGCACAGCGACACCGACGGACACGACACGCCGCTCAGGCTCACTCCCCTTCCCAGCCCCGAGCCAGGGTCGATGAGCCGCGCCGGGGACCACGAGAGCCGCGCGGTAGCGGCCGCTGGGCCCGCGGTCGCAGCTAGCGTCAGGCCGGCGCAGACAACTCCCGCGCACACGCGTAGCAGCGAGATAAGCCGCTCCCGGTGGAGCCTGGCGACACGATCGCGCCCCTGAGTCACGCGGGCGTCCTCGCGCGCGCGAACTCCTCCGCCAGCCCCTTGGTGTTGGACCCGGGACCGGCCTCCAGCTTTACCGCGGAGCCCCGCACGGTGACGATCACGACCTTCCCGACCAGCAGCCGCTTGACCTCGATCGAGTCCACCTCGCTCAACGGCACGGCGCTGACTAGCTCCTTGACATCGCCGCCCTTGCCCATCGCGATCGGGCGGGTGACGCTCAGCACGAGCAGCCGGCTGTCGGTCAGCGCCAGCGCCATCGGACTGGTCAGCCGCAGCCCACCCTGTTCGGCCGCCCGCCTCTCGCGCTTCATCTTCCTCCCCCCGATCGTGCCCGGCGCGACGCCCCCGACCTTTGCCATGGTGGCGCCGCGCGGCTGGACGATCAACGCGGCGAGGACGCGCTCGCCGGCATCGATGTGCTCCCGGGCCTGCTCCTTGATCTTGTCCTCATAAGACGTGGGCATCGCTTCCTCCAATCGTCGATTCCTGAACTCAGGGCCGTGTGGCCGTTCGCCCGTGCTCAGTTCGAGCTGACGTTGCGGACGAACTCCTTCAAGTCCTTGATGTGCTCACCATTGACGCTGGCGACGCAGTCGGCGTCAACCACGCCCGCCTCGGTGCCGCCCTCGAAGATGTCTGACATGCTGAGGCAATATGCGTGCCTGTACGCGAGCCAGGCCTGGTGGCCCGCGATGAACTGACGCCGGGCCGAGTCGTCGGCAAGGTTCGCGAAGATCGTGCTGTTGAGCGTGTCGATCCTGCTGTCGGTCCGTAGAATCTGGTGCTCCGCGCAGCCCTCTTCCTCGAGCGTGGAGCGGTCCTTCGGCACCCCCGCGCACGGCAAGACCGTGAAAGACTCGTGGATGACCGGGGGCGAGAGCTTGACGGTGCCGGCAGACAAGGCGCCGGCCGGCACTACGCCCACGAGCACGACCGTCGCACACGTGGCGGTGACGAGGACCGACAAGAAACGGGTGAGCATTTCGTTCTCCGGATCGTTCAATGCGGGATTGAGCAGTTCAATTGACTGAGGCGACGTTCGCGATCCTGAAGCTGATCGCGCCAACGCGTGAGTGTTGGCTGGGTCTGTTCGCGGCGACCGTCACCGTGTAGTAGCCGTGCCGCAGCCGTCGATGTTCGAGCCGGCCGAGAGGCAAATTTCGGCGTGTACTGCGAAGCGGCCGGCCAATGAGGATATGCCGGTGCCGGACACCGCCGGCGCGCGCGTCCCGCAAGCCGCGCCGCAAGGCGCAGGGCGGCGGCGATCGTGCACTTGGCGGTTTTGCACATCATGTTCCCCCGTTTCCACGAGCTGGCGGGCGCCGGCGTCGGCGGTGTAGGTCACCCTCCCGCGCGTGATAACCCGCCTGCCGCCAGGATGCACGTCGCCGGGCTGAGGGCCACGGCCATCGAACATGCCCTGTCCCGCCCTCCTACGCGTTGATCTGAAGCACGCCACAGGAGAACTCCGCGCCAACGCTGGCGACCGAGATCTGCAACCCATCTAGAAAAGTGCGCTGGTCCATGTATCGCGGCATCCTCGTGCTCCTCGCTGAACGGTTCGCCGTCTCCTATCGCCAACAACCTAGGCGTGCACGGGCCGGGGCACATCGGGACGACTACCTATGTTGGGAACCACGGCCACCTACTTTCGGCGAAGAAGCCCGCGCCACATCGCCTTCGAGTCGGCCTCCTCCCGCGGGCGCACGTCGAACGCGCGCCCGAGTCCTGCCAGCACCTCCATCGAAGCGGGGACGCACGACCAATCGACGGCGCGGCTGAGGCGCAAAGCCAAACCCTCAGCGGCCCGCGCTGCGGTCCCGCTCAACGCCCGGCCACTCCCGCTTACATGCCATCCGGATCGCGAAACTCGCTTGTGGATTCGCCCACGGGCAGGGGTCGGCGGCTAGCGCATCAGACGAGATCGCATTCGTCTACAGACCGGTCGGAGGCCGCGAGCGCTACTCGGCGACGGAAGACGCGTCGGTGGATGCCGGCGTCGGACGACTCGTTTGCCGCCGTGCCGGCTGCCCGTTATCGAGTCGCGCGCCCGTTTTACGTTTTTGGGCTGGCGATTCCGAGGCGTGTGGCTTCGATGCCGGCTTGGATTCGGTTCGGGACGCCGAGCTTGCGGAGGATCGAGGAGACGTGGTGGTCGACGGTCTTCTGCGACAGGAAGAGCCGGTCGGCGATTTCGCTGTTGCGCAGCCCACCGGCGAGAAGGGTCAGGACCTCGAGCTCGCGTGGAGTGAGGCTGGCGGGATTCGCGCGCGTGGTTGGTCGGTGGCCACGGGGAACGTTGAGCGCGCCGCGTTCGCGGAGCTTGCGAGCGAAAATCGCCGCGGCCGGCTTGGCGCCTAGAGCGTGCAGCTGCCGCAGTGCCCGTTGGAGGACCGCGTCGTCGTCCGCGTCCATCAGCGCGAACGACGTCGAGTAGACGCATCCGCCAGCCGCCCAGCGCTCGCTTGCGGCGGCCCAGTCCCCGCCCATCTCAAGGCGGTACTGCTCTTCCCCGACGGTCGGGATCGGCTCATCGACGCGTGCGCGCCAACGCCAGTAACTGAGTCCTGCCAGGTACCAAGAGTCCAGATGCTTGGCATCCTCGTACGCGAGCTCGGTTTCAGCGATCGCACGTTCGTTGCGCCCTTCGAGCCACGCCGCCTCGGCCCTGGCGATCGCGACCGGCGCGATCCACTGCAGCTCGTGCCGCGGCTTGGCAAGGGCCGCGGCTTCATCGAGCGGCTCCCAGACTCCCGGGTCTCCGCGGCGCGCTCGCACCAGCCCGAGCGTGACCAGGGCATGGATCCGCGCGAACGGGTTCTCGTCGCCTAGGCAGATCAGCGCGGTCTCGGCCGCCTCGGTCCACCGTCCTTCGGCGAGCAACTGGTTGGACTCCCAGCTGAGCAGGTAATAGCGCCAGACGTCGAAATCGCGCGTGCTGCAGTAGTCGACCCCGGCGCGAACATATCGTGCCGAGATCTCGTACTCGCGCAGCCGGCCGGCGGTCCGGACGATGATCACATAGGTCAGCGCAACGAGATCCTCGCGGCCGACCTCTAGGGCCAGCTCGATCACTTGGGCGAGCTTGTCGAGACCGTCGCGCCCGCCGCTGAAGAACTCCACCCAGCCGACCATCTGCAACGCCGAAATGCGACTTTGGGGATCATTGAGCTGTTCGGAAAGGTCCTGGGCACGCTTCGCCCACGTCATCGCCAACGCCGGGTCCTCCGCCGCGAGAAGCAGCACGGCCATCATCTTGTAGGCGGCGACGAGCTCGGGGCCGGGCAAGCCCTCGAGAACGTCGAGCGCGCGCTGAGCGATCGCCAGCCCTTCCGGCAAGCTGCCCGCCTGCCAATGAAGCTGCGCCAGGAAGGCGAGCGCCGCGCCCTGGGCTGGGCGGACGCCGAGCTCCTGATAACAGTGCAACGCCTGCTCCTGAGCAGCGATCGCCTCTCTAAATTGGACCGTGACGAACAAGTCGAACGCGCGGGCGCTGAACAGCTTCGCCCGCTCCTCGAGCGGAACGAGCTCGGCGAACCGCAGCGCCTGTCCATAATGGATCGCGGCCTCTCGGTGCGCGCCAAGCTTCGACGCATGCCCCGCCGCCAGCGGCGCAAACCTCAGCACCGACCCTGGATCGCCAGTCGCCTGCGCATGATTGGCAAGACGGGCGGGCTCCGGCGCGCCGTCGGGCGGCGACTGAAGCGCATCCAGCGCCGCACGGTGAAGCGCGAGCCGGCGCTGCAGCGGCATCGACTCCTCGATCGCGAGCCGCGCGAGCTCATGCGAGAACGCCACAGCCCTCGTCCGGGCGACCACGATCCCAGAGCCAATGCATTCCTCCAGATACTCCGAGCAGTCGCTCGCGAGCGCGTCGAGAAGCCACATTTCGGCCTGCTTGCCTGCCACCGCGATCGCGTCCAGCAGCCTCCTGGCTCCTGGGCTTAGCCGAGCCGCACGGCCGAGCACGGCGTTCCGCACGGTGGCGGGAATCTCCTCGTCTGCCGCCGCGAGCGCCTCGATTACGAAGAACGGGTTGCCCCCAGTCTTGAGGTACAGATCGTCGGACACCGCGTGCTGCGGCCCGGCGAGACGAGCGACCGCCTCGCGCGACAGCGGCTCCAGCCGGAGCCTCTCGATCCGTGAAACCGCCCCGATCTCACCGAGGACCACCCGAAGCGGATGCCAGCGATCCAACCCCACGTCACGATACGTCGCGATCACCACTGCGGGCAGACCCTCCACCCGCCGGGCAAGGACTCGCACCACATCTAGCGTTGCCTCATCGGCCGCGTGCACATCTTCGAGCACCAGGATCGAGGGTCGACGCCGCTCGAGCTCGCGCGCAACCGAAGCGGCGATCTCGTACGGAACTGCCCCGCTCTCGATGACGTCCGCAAGATCGCCGCCGACAAGCTCCGCGATATCGACGAACGGGCCGAGCGGGCGAGGAGTGAACAACACGTCGCACGCACCCCACAACACCCGTGCGGAGCCCTCGACCCGATCGCAGAACCGTCGAACCAGTGAGGTCTTACCGATCCCAGCCTCACCT
>CAWGJE010000020.1:0-224610 GCA_963822855.1 uncultured Solirubrobacterales bacterium
AGGCAGGCGTCCTAACCGCTAGACCATGGGGGCGCAGGGACGACGCCCATTGTATGAGCCGGGCCCGGCCCAGCTTGACTGGCCCGCCCTCAGGTGTCCCGCGCCCCCCGCATCGAGGCCGGCCAGATGCTCTGCTTGCCCGGGGAGAGGATCCCGTTGGGATCGACGGCATCCTTGATCGTCTCGGTGAACCGGCGGTAGGCGTGGTCGCCGAAGCTGTATTGGTCAGCAGCCAGGTCCATGAAGTCCAGATGGGCCCGGTATTCGCCGTAGCCCTGCTTGGCGGCCTCCTGCACAAGCAGCTTCGACGTCTCATACGCGGCGCTGGCTTGCTGCTCGTTGGCGGTGTCGAACAGGACCATCGTTATGTGGATGAAGCTGCGCGCGTTGACCATGAGCAGCGCGCCCAGGTAGTCGAGGCTGGCCTCGCTTTCGATGAGGCCGCGCATCAGGTCCCGCATCGCGAGGGCGTCGCGGCCGGTGAGCTGCGCCACCGGGGAGAAGCCGACGTGGCCGCCGGACCCCTGCTCGCCTCCGTACCCGGGCGCCACCGCGTTGACGCGCACCCGCGGGGCGTGCTCGATCGCCAGCTGCGTTGTTCGCCGGCGCCGGCGGCGCGGTCGGTGGCGGAGGCGACATGGCTCAGTGGGCCACCACCACGCCGCTGCGGCGACCGGGGACGCCAGACGAGATTGGATCGGTCGTGGCGTTCCTGCTCTCCGACGACACTGCCTACATGACCGGGGAGGTCGTGTCGGTGGACGGTGGCGCGACCACGACGAACTCGCTGCGCCCGTCGGGCGGGGCCGGCCGGTGGGAACCGGCAGAGCTGGATAGCTGACTGTCATGCGGATCAGGCGCGAAAGCGACGCGTGGCTGACCCCTCATTCGTCACCCCGCCCGGGAGTGAATGCGGGTTCAGCCACCTAATGTGTAGCTAACTGCGGTCTCGGCGGCCGGCGCTTGCCGAGTGTGGGGTCGGCCCACTCCGCACGACCGAGGAGGAGTGAACGTTCATGGAACCATCGGCGCAGAACCTCATTGCGTCAGCCGAGGTCACGACCTCACGGCGGGGCTCCTTCTGGGTCGGGATCGAGCCGGTTCAGGGCCCGTTAGGCACGGTCATGCGCGGTCCCATGTTCGTGGAATGGGAGGCTCCGGCCGAGCCGCAGCCCAGGCCGCCGTGGGTGCTGGTGCACGGAGGCGGCGGCCAGGCGATCGACTACACGGTCACTCCGGACGGCCGTCGCGGCTGGTCCCGCCTGCTCGTCGAGCAGGGGCATACCGTGTTCGTCGTTGACCGGCCCGGCCATGGCCGGTCGCCGCATCACCCGGACATCCTGGGCGCGATGGGCCCTCAACTCGGCTTCGAGTTCCTGCGACCGATCTTCATCCCTCCGGCCGAGGGCCCCGACAGCAACCCGGCCGCCCACCTGCACACGCAGTGGCCCGGTGGACGCGAGCCCGGCGACCCGATCTACGACCAGTCCCTGTGCGCGTCCGGGCCGTTGCTAGCCGACCCCGCGGTGATGCATGCGCTCGAAGCCGGGCGGCTCGCCGAGCTGCTTGACCTCGTCGGCCCGGCGATCGTCGTCACCCACTCCGCCGGAGGTCCGGGGACGTTTGCCGGCACGGACGCGCGACCGGACAAGGTGGCGGCGCTGTTCGCGATCGAGACCCTCGGCCCCCCGTTCCTGAATCGGCCGGATATGGGGGTGAATCTGGCGTGGGGGCTGGCCTGTTCGCCGATCACCTACGACCCACCGGTCACCGACCCATCCGAGCTCGACACCGTCACCGAGGAACGAGCGGAGCTCGGCCCCATCCCGATCACGCTCCAGCGCGAGCCGGCCCGGCGGCTGGCCCACCTCAGTCAGTTCCCGATCGCCGTCGTGACCGCGGAGTCATCGATGTTCCTGGGGTTCGACCGGCACCTCGTCGAGTTCCTCGCGCAGGCGGGGTGCGACGTCGAGCTCGTGAGGCTGGGCGACCACGGCGTCCACGGGAACGGCCACATGATGATGATCGAGCGCAACAACGTGGACACGCTGGCGGTGCTCACCGACTGGGCGGCGCGCAAGATCGGCGGGGTCAGTGGGTGAGCGGCTGTCCCAGACGCGCGCGACCGGTGGAGGCGAACACGACGTGGTACTGGGCGCCGATGTGCGTCCGGAACATCGACGCGTCACGGAAGCAGCGCTCGAGCCGTGAGCCACGCCGGACGGCGGTCGAGCCGCCGGTGGCGAACATCAGATCGACCGCCTGCCAGGCCAGCTTGCCGCACTGGGCGAGCACGTCGCGGATCGCGCCATCACTTCTGCGACGTCCTGCTCGAGGGCTCCGGGAACACGGCGATCCGCGAGACGCTTGACAGCCTGCGGGCTCGCGTCAGGCTTCTCCGGGCCACATCGCTCTCGCAGCCCAACCGCAGCGCGGGCACCGTGTCCGAGATTCGAGAGATCGTCCGCGCCGCAGAAGCCCGGAACGAGGACGCCATGGCGGCGGCCTGCGAATACCACGTCAACCAGGCGGCCCGCAGCGGCCTCAGCGGCTTGGTGGAGCTCGACGAGGACGCGGCCGACGTGCTCGAGGCGCTCGACGGCTGAGATCGCGCCCTACCCGTGAGTAGGAGGCGCCAGATCGGGTAGGTCATGAGCAACCGAACTCGCAAGATGGTCGCCGGCCGGCGCGGAGAATTTCGCCCGGCCGGTCGTGAAAGGAAACCCAATGCGTCCCCTCCTCTTCGTCAATTGGTCATCGGTGAACAGGATGTTCCGCGGGCTGATGTGGCTGTGCGCGATCGCGCTGGCGACCGTGATCGTGGTGCATCTGATTCCGGCCTCGGCGCCGGCGCACAACTCGCTCCGCCTCCTGCGCTGAGACCCGGCTACGCGCCCGAGTCCCGCACGGTGAGGATGCCGGCGATCCGCTCCGGCACGGTCTGGTGCCGCGCCGACCACAGCGCCGGGAGGTGCAGCGGCACGCTACCGAGCAAACCCCGGCCGCACGAACTCCAGGGCACGAGGCGGTGTCGCTTGGCCACTGGAGCGGCGCGATCTCGAGCCCGGCGGGACCAGCGACCGACACGACATCAGCCTCTCACACGGCCTACTAGCCGAGCGAGATCAGCGCGATCCCGGCCACGACGGCCACCGCGCCAATGAGCCGCTCGGCTCCGATCCGCTCGCGGCCGGTGATCGCGAGCACTGCGGTCGCCATCACCACGCTTGACTCGCGCACGGCGGAGACCGACGCCGCCGGGGCGAGCCTGAGCGCCGCGAGCGCGAGCGCGTAGGCACCGAACATGCCGACGCCCGCCACCAAGGTCGTGCGATTGACGCCGGCGCGAAGAGCGGGTCCGCCCCGCACGCGCCACACGGCCAGCACGTAGATGACCGCGGGCACACCGAGCACCAACTCGAGGTAGGAAATCGACCCGGCGTGGACGATGCCGTGCTTGTCGACGAGCGTGTAAGCGGCGATGCACGCACCGACCGATAGGGCGAGCGCGAGATCCCGCGGGCGACCGGACGCGCTCACACCGCGGACGAGGACGATCCCGACGGCGACGACGACAACGCCGGCCGCCGCCACCACCGACACGGTCGCGCCCACTGCGATCGCGCCGGCGACCAGCACGAGTACGGGCGCCGAGCCGCGGGCGATCGGGTAGACGAAGCTCATTGCCGCGATCGAATAGCCGGTGGCGAGCAGCGCCAGATACGCCAACTCGAGGGCACTCGAGGCGGCGATGTACGGGATCGCGGCCGAATCGACGCGCCACGTCAGCACGGCCACGGGCGCGCACAGGATCGTCCCGAAGGCCAGCGCGACTGCGCTCGCCGAGTGCGTGTCGGCCTCGCCGGACACGAGCAGGTTCCAGGTCGCGTGGACCGCGGCAGCCCCGAGGGCGAGCAGCAACGCCGAGATCGGCATGACCCCGGTTTATAGAAGGCGGCACGCCCGGTCTGCTTGGATCAAGTGATGGAGATCGTGGAGTTCGGCCACATGACCGCAGGCCAGCGCGACGAGCTACAGGGCGACGAGGATGACCCGTTCGGAGGTGCGGGGATCACGCTCGAGTTCCAGCGGAAGCAGCAACACGTCGCGCTGAGCGACGAACGGGGCCGCCTCGTCGCCTCCGCCGGCATGCTCGTCGTCGAGGTCGAGGTGGCCGACCAGCGCTTTGAAGTCGTCGGGCTCGGCGGGGTGATCGTCAACGCGGCCCATCGGGGCCGGGGGCTCGCCCGCACGGTCGTAACCGCAGCGATCGCGAGGTCGGCGACGCTCGGCCCGCGGTTCATGATCCTGTTCTGCCACCCGGACCGTGCTGGGCTCTATCGCCGGCTCGGGTTCGCCCACATCGATCCGCCGGTCATGGTCCACCAGCGCGACGGCTACGCGGAGATGTCCATGCAGACGATGTGGCGCGCGCTGGCGGACGGGGCGACCTGGCCGAGCGGTCATCTCACTGTCCGAGGCCTCCCGTTCTAGATACGGTCCGCACATGAGCATCCGCGGGTCGGGACAGTGAGCGAGATCGACTCCCTCAGCGCCGAGGAGCGAGAGCTCGCCCCCGAGGCGCCGCCGCCCACGACCGCAGGCGCGATGAAGGCGATGCTGACCGACGAGCGCTTCTCCGATCCGAACTGGATCTACGAACGGAAGCTCGACGGGATTCGGTGCATCTCGATCCGCAACGGCGACGACGCCACGCTTCTGTCCCGCAACGACCTGAAACAGAACGACCGATACCCCGAGCTCGCCGAGGCGCTCGAACAGGAGCAGTGCAACCAGTTCGTGATCGACGGCGAGGTGGTCGCGTTCGAAGGGTCGGAGACGAGCTTCGCGAAGCTCGCGCGACGCGGTCAGGAGTACGTGCCGGTCTTCTACTACGTGTTCGACATCCTGTGGCTCGACGGCCACGACGTGCGCAAGCTCCCGCTGCGCACGCGCAAGCGGCTGCTCCGCGACGCGCTGCAATTCCATGGGAACGTCCGCTGGACGCAGCACCGCAACCGCGACGGGGAGGCCTTCTTCAAGGAGGCCTGCCGGAAGGGGTGGGAGGGGCTGATCGCCAAGCGCGCCGACAGCCCGTACGTCGCAACAAGGTCACGCGACTGGCTCAAGTTCAAGTGCGAGCACGGGCAGGAGCTGGTGATCGGCGGCTTCACCGAGCCCCGCGGCTCGCGCGTCGAGTTCGGCGCGCTCCTGCTCGGCTATTACGCCGACGGGCAGCTCCAGTACGCGGGCAAGGTCGGCACCGGGTTCGACACCGAGCTGCTCCATACGCTCGGCGCGCAGCTGCGCGACCTCGCACAGAAGGACTCGCCGTTCGCAGAACCGGGCGACATCAAGGAACGCAATGTGACCTGGGTCGAGCCGAAGCTGGTCGGACAGATCGGGTTCACCGAGTGGACCCGGGACCATCGCCTGCGCCACCCGCGCTTCCTCGGTCTGCGCTACGACAAGGACGCATCCGAGGTGGTGCGGGAAGGATGACCACCGAGCTCAAGGTCGGGAACCGGAACGTCCGGATCACGCACGAGGACCGAGTCGTGTTCCCCGAGGCCGGGCTGACGAAGCTCGACATCGCCAACCATTACGAGCGCGTGGCCCCGCGGATGCTGCCATACGTGCGCGACCGCCCGCTCGCGCTCCAGGCCTTCCCCGACGGGATCGAGGGCGAGGGCTACTTCATGAAGGCGGTGCCCCGCTACTTCCCCGACTGGGTCAAGCGCGCCACGCTGCCGAAGAAGGGCGGCACGATCACCCACGCGCTCGCCGACAACGCGGCGACGCTCGTGTACCTGGCCGGCCAGAACGTGGTCACCGTGCACACGTGGCTGTCGCGCGCTGATGAGCCCCACCAGCCCGACCGCGTGACGATCGACTTCGATCCCTCCGGCGGCGGCTTCGCCGAGGTTCGCGCGGCGGCGCGGGATGCCGGCGACCGGCTGCGTGACCTCGGGCTGGTGCCGTTCGCGATGACCACGGGCTCGCGCGGCGTCCACGTCGTCTGCCCGCTTCGGCGCGGTCCTGACTTCACCGAGGTGCACGCGTTCGCCCGCGGCGTGGCCGAGCAGATGGTCGCCGACGATCCCGACCACCTCACGCTCGAGTGGCACAAGGCCGAGCGCGGCACGCGCATCTATCTCGATGTCAACCGGATCGCGTACGCCCAGCACGCCGTCGCGCCGTATGCGATCCGGCCGCGGCCACAGGCACCCGTGGCGGTGCCGCTTCACTGGGATGAGCTGTCGGACAAGACGCTCCGCCCCGACGGCTGGACGGTCAAGACCGTCGGCGAACGGCTGGACGCCTGCGACCCCTGGGCCGGCATGACCCGCCGGGCACGATCGCTCCCAAAAACGAAGGCCTGAGCGCTACTCGCCGCGCCAGCGGCGGTTTCGCCGGCCCCGACGTCCCGCCACCTGCCACGGACCCGGCACGAAGTCGAGCACGAGGTTCACGACCCAGACGATCAGCGTCGCCCCCACGAGTGTCCAGAAGCCATCGATGTCGAAGCCGCTCACGATCCACTGGGTGAGCAGCAGCATGAACAATGAGACGAAGAACCAGGCGATCCCGAGCGTGAGCACCGCCAGCGGCAGCGTGATCAGCCGGAGCAACGGCTTCAGCACGGTGTTCAGGACCCCGAATACAGCCGCCGCCAGAAGCAGCGCACCCGCTCCTGAGCTCGTCACGCCGGTCAAGAGCACGTCCACGACCAAGAGCACGAGGGCGTTCGTGAGCCACGAGATCCCGAGCCGGACCGGTAGCGGCGGCTCGGTCCGACGAACTGTTACCTCACCTCTAGTCGCGCTCACGTCACCAGCGTACTCCGCGCCGCACCCCGACCTCAGCCAAGCGTCAGCTGGCTGTGGGCGTAGTCGAGCTCGATCGCGCCGAAGTGCGAGAGCACGTCGGAGCCGAGCAGGCCGAACGGCTTTCCGTTGGAGCCGGCGATCACCGAACTGGTCGCGACGATCGACGGAAGCGCCTGCCCACCGATACTCCAGCTACTCAGCCGCACCTTGCTAGCGGCCTCCGAGCACCCCACGCCGGTGACGTTGATCGGCTTCCCCACCCGCTTCAGGTGGAGCTGGCGCGCCAGCGCCTCGTCGACCAGCGTCTTCGAGGAGCCGGTGTCGATCAGGAAGGGGAACACGCGACCGTGGATAACCACGCGCGCGAGCGCCAGGGTCTCACCGTCCTTGGCCTTGAGGATCACGAGTGGGACCGTCGCCTGCGCCTCGTGCGCGCCACCGACCGACGCTTCCCCCCACCCCGTGAACGCGACCAGCAACATCGAGCCAACCAGGCCTGCGGCAAGAATGAGACGACCCACCGTTCCTCCCTTGGTCGAGCACGCCCGTGCGGGCCGCTTTTCAGGGATCGAGGCTAGCTCACGGTGTCGTGGCCCCCGACGACTGCGGAGGCGCGCCCGACGACGACGACGCGGTACCGCTCTGGGCTGGATTGCCGCTCGTTGCCTGCATGACCGCGGCACGCGTCAGGATTCCGTTCGAAGCCGGAATGCACGCGAGCGCGGCGGTGCGGACCTGAGGCGCGGTCATGTCGACGCCGGCGGCTTGAATCATTTCCACGTTCAGCCGGCCCTGGGCGTTGGGGTCCGGGAACCCGTTGATGCCGTGATCTCGCATGCACCGCGCGAACGACAGCTCGTCCTGCGCACGAGCCCGCAACTGCTGGGCCTGCGCGGCCGGGCTAACCGAAGAAGGTCCGGGAAGAATCCCCCGACAAGCCGTGTTCGCGCCACTGAATTGGGGTGAAGCCTTGGCCCCGTCCCCGACCATCATGGAGATCTGGGTGCTGCCGCCTGAAACCGACACGTGCGGGTCGGGGAAGTTCGCCACGCCGTGGTCGCGCATGCACGCCGCGTACTTGTACGCCTGTGTGACGGGGTTCTTGGTCGACTGGCCGCCAGCCGAGTTCGTGCTGGTGGTCTTGGACGAGGAGCCACCGCACCCGCTGGCGAGCAGCGCGGCCCCGGCCACCGCGGCCGCCAACAGACCGCCGCGCCGAACCGACCCGACCATGCTCACCGTCGTCATGGGTTCGTGGTCGTCGATGAGGACGAGTTGCTGCCGGACGGCTGCAGGTTCCCGCTCGTCGCCTGGATCACGTCGGCGCGCGTGATCGTCCCGTTCGATGCCGACACACAGGCGAGCGCGGCGGTGCGGACCTGGGGCGCCGTGAGGTCGATGCCGGCGGCCTGGATCATCTGCAGCGACAAGTCTCCCTGGGCATTCGGATCCGGGAACCCATTGATGCCGCGACCCCGCAGGCAGCGTGCGAACGCGAGTAGCTCCTGGCCGTGAATCCGCCGCTGCTGAGCCTGGGCCGCGAGGTCCGCATTGGAGGGAGCGGGGAGGATCCCGCGGCAAGCCTGCTGCGCCGTCTTGAACTGCGGCGAGGTGCCATCAGCCTGCGAGACGTGGATCGACACCTGCGTGCCGTTGCCCGAGTGCGACACGACCGGGTCGGGGAAGTCGGAGACGCCGTGGTTGCGCATGCACGCGGAGTATTTGTACGCGTCCGGTAGGAAGTTCTTCGGCGGGCCTCCGCCCGAACCGCCAGACCCTCCCGAGCCGCCGCTCGCGCCCGTAGTCGATGTGGTTGTGGTCGCGCCGCCGCACGCGGCGACGAGCAGCGCGGCGCTGATGACCGCCGCTGTCGCTGGGATGGCTCGCCGGATGAGATGCATGATTGCGGCCTCCTGTGACCGATGATGCGTGGGGCCACCCGTTGTAGAGCGTGCGTGGTGACAGCACCGTCACGATGGCTGTGACCTGGTTGTCACCGCAATCCGCGATGCTGTATTCGACGCCAGGAGACGACATGCGGGTGCTGGTTGCTGAAGATCATGGGCGGCTCGCCACCGCCATCGCGGAAGGTCTACGACGAGAAGGGATGGCCGTCGACATCGCGTTCGACGGCGCCGATGCACTCAGGCACGTTGCCGTGCACCGCTACGACGTCGTCGTGCTCGACCGTGATCTCCCCCAGGTCCACGGTGACGACGTGTGCCGGCGCATCCGCCAGGAGCAAAGCAACTCGCGCGTGTTGATGCTGACCGCGGCGAGCACGATCCGGGACCGCGTCGAGGGTCTCGGGATCGGCGCCGACGACTACCTGACCAAGCCGTTCGACTTCGAGGAGCTCGTCGCTCGGGTCAGAGCGCTGGCCCGGCGCTCCAGCCCCGCCCTCCCGCCCACGCTCGCCCACGGCGATCTCATGCTCGACCCCGCGCGGCGCACCGCCGTGCGGGGCGATGTGCCGCTAGCACTGAGCCCGAAGGAGTTCGCCGTGCTCGAATATCTGCTCGGCGCCGGGGGACGGGTGGTGTCCGCCGAGGAACTGCTCGAGGGCGTGTGGGACGAGGCCGCCAACCCGTTCACGAACACCGTCAAGACGACGATCGGGCGGCTGCGGGCGAAGCTGGGAGAGCCGCCGCTGATCGAGACCGTCCGCGAGGGCGGCTACCGGATCTGAGCCCGGTCGACTCATGCTGAGATCGATCACCCCGTCTCGCTGGCTGCGGCTGCCGACCCGCACCGCGCGGCTGCGGCTGACGCTGTTCTACGCCGGCCTCTTCTTGTTGCTCGGAACGGTGTTGCTCGCGATCGTCTACCTGCTCACGTCGCGCGGGGGCGCGATCAGCGTCGCCGTTCCCTCCCCGGTCATACGCCGCCAGCTGACGCTGCC
Organism: uncultured Solirubrobacterales bacterium; assembly: GCA_963822855.1. Lineage (GTDB taxonomy): Bacteria > Actinomycetota > Thermoleophilia > Solirubrobacterales > Solirubrobacteraceae > Palsa-465. Next base: position 9,733 of record CAWGJE010000020.1, read on the forward strand.
CGGCGGGGGCGTCGTCACCGTGCCGGCCGCACCGCCGGTACCGGGGCAGAACATCGTCCTCCAGCAGCACAACGCCGACCTCGCCCGTCTGGTGACGATCTCGTGGATCGTGCTCCTGGTGACGACTGCCGGCGCCGCCGTGCTCGGGTGGTTCGCCGCCGGCCGAGTGCTCCGACCGGTGCGCGAGATCACCGCGACCGCCCGCACGATCTCGGCGGGCAACCTGCACGAGCGCCTCGCGCGGACAGGCCCCAACGACGAGTTCAAGCAGCTCGGGGATACGCTCGACGACCTGTTCGGCCGTTTGGAGGCTTCGTTCGAAGCGCAGCGGCGGTTCGTCGCCAACGCGTCGCACGAGCTCCGAACGCCGCTGACGCTCGAGCGGACATTGCTGCAGGTGGCGCTCGCCGATCCGAACGCGTCTGAGCTGACGCTGCGGGCGACCTGCGAGGAGTTGCTCGCCTCGCAAGTCGACCAGGAGCGACTCCTCGAAGGGCTGCTCACCCTGGCCAGCAGCGAACGCGGCCTCGAGCTGCGCGAGGCGGTCGAATTGCCCGTGCTGGTCGACTCCGCCCTGCGGCAGCTGACCCCCAAGCTCGAGCGCCGCGGCCTGTCGATCGAGGCCGCGCTCGGCCCCGCGACGGCCATCGGCGATCCGGCGCTGATCGGGCGCCTCATCGTGAACCTGGTCGACAACGCGATCGACCACAACGTCGACCGCGGGCACGTGGACGTTCGGACCGAGACGCTCGAGGGGCACGCGGTCCTTACGATCGGCAACACCGGGCCACCGATCCCAGCGTCAGAGACCGGGCGATTGTTCGAACCGTTTCAGCGACTCCACGGCGGCCGCATCGCCACCAACGGCCATCACGGGCTCGGGCTGTCGATCGTCCGCGCGATCGCCGTGGCGCATGACGCAGAGTTGAGCGCCACGCCCCGCGCGGGCGGCGGACTCACCGTGACCGTCCGGTTCAGCGCTCAGACCGGCTCATAAGCTGAAAGCTCGTCGTCAGGTCCGGCCCGCCGGCCAGCGTCTGGTAGACGACGCAATAGCGCTCGGTCAGCTTCTTCAGCGTCGCGAGCTCTGCTTCGTCGGCGTCGGTGTCGAGCTCGAACGACAACCGGATCGCGCTGAACCCGACGGGCGCCTCGCGGTCGACGCCGAGCGTCCCGCGAAAGTCGAGGTCGCCGTCGGCGCGCACGCGTCCCGCCGGCACCGAGATCCCGAGCGAGGTCGAGACCGCCCGGAGCGTCACGCCCGCACAGGCCACCAGCGCCTCGAGCAGCATGTCGCCCGAGCACAGCAGCGAGCCGTCACCACCGGTGGCGGGGTGCAGGCCGGCCTCCGCGATAGCCCGAGCGGTGTTCACCGAGCAGGCGACGCCCTCGCCAAGCTCGCCGGTCGCCGACAGAGTGACGAGCGCGGCCTCGGGCTCGGCCCGGTAGCGCTCCTTGAGCGGCGCCTGCAGCGCCTTGAGTTGATCGCCGTCCATCGACCCGATCTTAGTGGTCGCTTTCACTCAGGTCACACGTTCGAACCGGGGCCCTGGGGGACCGTCGGGCTCGGGTTCGGTGGCACCGGGGACGGGGAGGGGGTGGTCGGCGTGTGGTTGTCGCCGGGATCATCGGGGGCGCGGATCCACTCGATGATCCGCCCATCCGTGATCACGAAGTTCGTGCGCGCGGTCTGGCCGGCGCCGGTGCCGCAGTCACTGCCCCCGGGGCCTGGGCGCCCGGTCAGCCGAAACAGCGCGTTGACGTACCGGCCGCGCTCGTCGGTGGACAGCAGCAGCGCACCGCACGGGAGCGACTCATTGGCCTGTTCAGCCTGGGCCACCGTCCCGATCGTGATCACGACCGCGTCACCCGAAGCGTCCGTGCCGTTGATCATCACGCTCGGGAGCGAGAAGTACCGGGCCGCCCCACTGACGTCGCCGCGGCGCAACGCATCCGACCACGCCTTGATCACGGCTACCGCCGTAGGACGGGCTGCGATCCCCGTCGGGCCCGGCGTCGGCACCACCGAGTTGCCGGCTGGGTCCTGGGGTAGCGGCGGCAACGGCACCGAGCGCGGCGGCGCCTCCTGGGCGTGGCGCACGGTCGTGCTGCCGAAAACCGTGGTCGACCCGCATCCGGCCAGGCACCCCGCCACCACGACCGCAGTCAACGAGGCCCAGTGCGCGCGGGCGATCACACGACAATCGTAGGCCCCCGGCGGAGCGGGGCCCGAAGGGCTACGCGATCTCGTCCTCGCCGAGCTCGGACTCGCCGCCCGCGCCGCCCGCATACGATGGCGTCGTCGAGCCGTACGTCTCCTCGATCGCCCGCGTCAGCTTCTCGATCGCCTCGGTGACGTCGTCCCGATCGGGCTTGCGCTCGAGCGCGAGCCGGACACCCGCGATCTCGCGCGCGAGGTACTCGGTGTCCGCCAGCGACCGGGCGTTCATATCGCGGTCTCGCTCGACCTCGGACTTGTCCCGGTCGGCCTGTCGGTTCTGTGCGAGCAGGATCATCGGCGCGGCGTACGCGGCCTGCGTCGAGAACGCGAGGTTAAGCAGGATGAACGGGTACGGATCCCACCGCAGCCCTACCGCGGTCAGGTTGAGCACGATCCAGATGAACACCAAGAACGTCTGGGCGGCCAGATACCGGCCCGTGCCGAGGAAGCGGGCCATCCGCTCGGCCCACCGCCCGAACGCGTCGGGATCATAAGAGGGACCGCCGGGGGTGCCGCGAGGGGTGCCGAGGTCGTCGTTTCGTGCCATCAGCGACTCGCGCGCGCCGTGCGCCAGTCGGCGGGGAGCATCCGGTCGAGCACGTCGTCGATCGTAACCGCGCCGACCAGACGTTTGGCGGCATCGGTGACCGGGATCGCGACGACGTCGTACGCGGCGAGGCGCTCGGCCACCTCCCGTTCGCTGGCGTCGGCCGCGATCGGTTCCCATTCCTCGTCAAGGCACCGCGCGAGCGGCTTGCTCGGCGCCTCGCGTAGCAGGCGCTGGACGCCGACAACCCCCTGGAAGCGCCCGGTCGGGGTCTCGAGCGGAGGGTGACACACGAACACCTGGGCGGCGAGCGGGACCGGCAGGTCGGGATCGCGGATCCGCGCGAGCGCCTCGGCGACCGTAGCCTGCCCGTCGAGGATCACGGGCTCGGGCGTCATCAGGCCGCCGGCGGTGTCGGGTCTGTAGATCAGGAGGCGGCGGACCGGCTCGGCTTCCTCGGGGTCCATCGCGCCCAGCAGCTCCGTGCGGCGGCTCTCTGGGAATTCTCCGAGCAGATCGGCGGCGTCGTCGGCCTCCATCTCATCGAGCACGCGGGCCAGGCGCGCCTGATCGAGTCCCTCGACCAGGCGGACCTGCTCGTCCTCGTCGAGCTCCTCGAGCAGGTCGGCCAACCGGTCGTCCTCGAGCTCGGACGCGAGTATGCGCCGACGGCTCAGCGGCAGGCGACGGATCGCCGCCGACATCTCTACCGGATGCAGGCCACCGAGCGCCGCTGCCTGGCGGTCGATCGGGCGCTCGTCGGCGAACAGGTCGCCGGCCTCGCTCCAGTCGATCACGTCGGGCGCTCGTCTGCGCGCGGCCAGCCCCGTGAGCCCGCGGGCTCCGAGCGCGATCGTGGCCACCTCCCACGCGAACGGCTCCGGCGCCGGCGTGAGGCCGACGTCGACGACACGCTCGCCGCGCACGGGACGGCCGATCAGCTCGCCGATCACGAGCCGCTCGCCGGCGCGCAGCACGAACTGCCGCAAGTTGATCGAGCCTCGACGCAGCCGCACGCCGTCGTTCGAGATCTCCCCGACGCGGCCCGCGCCCACGAACACCCGCCGGCGCCCGACCGCGACGACGAAGCCGTTGACGCGCGGCGGGCGTCCACCCAGGTCGAGGACGACGTCCACCACGCGGCCGACGTCGGCACCGTCGGCTCCCACCAGCGGCAGCCGCGTGACACGAGTTACGTAGACGATCCGGTCCGCCACACCCATAGGGTAGAGAGCCCCGGCCACGTGTGCGACGAGTGAAAGTGATCCGGATCGACCGCCGATTCGAACGGAACAGGTGAACCCGGAACTCCGGGCTGATCCCAGGCAGGGGATGATGTTCCGAGCACCCTTCAGCTTTCGCGCTGCGCAGCTGCGTGCGATGAACTGCGGCGACGGCGCGGCCTACGTTCTCGGTGCGCTCGAACCCGACGAGGCCGAGGAGTATCGGCGTCACCTCGATCGGTGTGCGACGTGTCGTGCTGAGGTGGCCGGCATGCGGCGCGTCGCCGACGCGCTGCTGATGGCCGTCCCGCAGTACCGGCCGCCCGCGGGCCTTCGGAGGCGCGTCCTGCGCGCCGCGCGCGACGAGGCCCGGTGATGTGCGCATCGCCGACGGGCACGGCGAGTTGATTTGGGGCCTCGCACGGAATCCGGCGCGACGGCGGTTGCTGCTCGACACGCGCTGAGGCCGGATTCCGCAGGCTCGGCGTCCGTGGGGCCATGCGGAACCGGCCCCACGGACGCCGCGCGCGGCGCGGCCCAATCACACGCCCGAGAGCTCCCGCACCTGCGTGAGGCGGAAGGTGTTCCCCGACGGGTCGTGGAATCCGCAGTCGATCCCGTACGGGCGCTCCTCCGGGGCCTCCGAGAACTCGACCCCGCGGCTCCTCAGCTGCTCGTAGTCGGCCTCGACATCCTCGGTGGTGAAGAACACCGTCCCCGCGAAGCCCTTGGCCATCAGCGCCTTGACCTGATCTGCCGTACCGGGGTCCATCACCGGCGGCCCGGGGACCGCCATCAGGACGATCGAGATGTCCGGCTGGCTCGGGGGTCCGACGGTCAGCCAGCGGAAGCCTCCCATCTCCGGGAGCGTCACGTCGGAGCGAACCTCCATGCCCAGCTTGTTGGTATAGAACGCGAGCGCCTCTTCCTGGTCGTGGACCCAGAGCTGAGCGGTCGAGAGCTTGATCATCTTGGCCTCCTAGGGCGTGGTAGTGAACACGCTGGCCACACTAATTCCGCTGCGTAACGTTGTCTTCTCGAAACGTGCTGCGCTGGGGCCGCCCGTACGCCCGAACCACGCACGTCGGGACCATCGCCCAGTCGGAGGCCGGCGGGAACCGGGCTCGGTAGGCGGTCGGCGAGACGCCGTACGTACGCGTGAAGCTGGTCGTGAACGAGCCGAGGCTCTGGAGCCCCACCGAGAAGCAGATGTCGGCCACCGAGCGGTCGGTCGTCCGCAGCAGCGCCGCGGCACGCTCGAGCCGGCGGGTCAGCAGATATGCGTGCGGTGATTCTCCGAAGGCCCGGCGGAACTCGCGGCTGAAGTGCGCGCGCGACAGCCCGGCGGCGCGGGCGAGGTCGTCGACGTCGAGCGGCTCGAAGTACCGCGCGTCGGCTAGATCCTTGGCTCGCAACAGGTGCCGGTCGGCGGGGACGAAGGCCACGCGCATCACCCTACTCATGTCCTGTAGCACAAACGAGTGAGGCGCCCGTACTCACGCCGCCGGCGAAAGATGCCGTTAACGTGTGGAGCAGACGGTTTGAGCGTGGACAGTAGGCAAGTGTTTCACCGATACAGGCTCGCGACGATAATGGCGCTCGCGATCATCGCCGCAGGGTGCGGGAGTTCGGCGGTCCCGACCAGCACCGGCGGCGGTGCCGACGCGTCGTCGACGGCGACGGTCCCGCAGGCCCACCCGCAGGCGATCGAGCCCGCGGCGGGACAGCAGGCACAGGCGGTGACGCCACAGGATCCGATCGGTGACCCCAAGGCGCACGCGATGCCGCTATCCGAGGTCCGGCACCTGCTCACGCTCGAGCACGTCGCCGTGCGGGCCAACAACACGAGCTACATCGACCCGCTCCAGTACGTGACGGTGTGGGAGCGGACCGACCAGGGCGTCGACGCTCAGCTGCCGGTCGGGGCGCCGATCCTCGCGCCGTGCGAGATCAAGATCCTCGCGATCGAGCCGAATTGGTACGCCGGCCAGCCGCTCGTGTACTTCGAGCTGCTCCAGGGCCAGCAGGCCGGCCAGGTGCAGTACGTGTCCGAGGAGATCACGGACATCGCGCCTCCGGGCTCGATCCTCCAGCAGGGACAGACGGTGGCCAAGTACGCCGCGCACGGCACCGCGATCGAGTACGGCTGGTCGACGCTGAACGGCATCACGCTCGCGCGCGCGACCACGGGCTATGAGGAGGGCCAGATCACGCCGGCCGGGACCTATATGCGCAACTGGCTGAACAGCGTTGGCGCGGGCGCCGGGCCCTGGCCCCCGAAGTGATCGGCGCTGGCGCGCTTTAGAACGCGCGGTTTGCCGGGTCGCCGATCAGCACCGCCTCGGCTTCGCGGAAGCGGCCGTTCATCTCGCGCGTCTCGAGGAACGTCATCAGCAGCCGGGTGACCGGGACGCTCTGACGCCACTGGACCGCGGTCCACGTCGTCGAGCCGCCCTCGAAGTGCGCCGCGGCTACCTCGCGCGAGAACGTCGCGGACACGAGCGATGAGCTCGAGGGCTCGGGAAGCGGTCCGTCGACGGCGGCGCCGCGGTAGAGCGTCACGGTCTCCTCGCCGATGCCCGACCACAGCTCGCGCGTGAACGCCAGCCGGGCGACGAGATGCTCCACCCGTCGCTCTTTGCGGTCAGGTCCCTCGAAGGTATTCGGATCGCGGACGACCTTGCCGCGGTACGGACACAGGCCGAGCTCGGCGAGGACGATCGCGTGACCCTTGACGAACTCGCCGGACCGCGGATTGCTGACGAACGCACTCGCGAAGCGCTGCTCGAGATCGGCGACGTCGCGATCGGCCACGAACCCATCGAGTAGCGCGAACAGCTGTGGGTCGCCGGACCGCGCGAGCACGCGCGCCGCCACGTCGACGGGCACGGGCGGGCCTAGTCGCATGTCGGCGCGGGCGCGGTCGATCCGGCGCAAGGTCTCCTCCCGTGCGACCGGATCCGGTTCGATCACGAGCTCTCGGTCGAACCGTCTGAGCGCGCTCTCGAGCTCGGCCACCACGTCCGCCGGCGCCACCGCTGCGCCCCGCGCGAACTGGAAACGCCCGATCTCCTCGAGTGCCAGCTCCCAGCGTGTGCCGGCGTCCTCGAACGCGCCGACCTCGAGTTCGAACGCGCCGATCGCGGGCTTGACCGCGGTCACCGTGATCGGAGTCCGCCGCGCATCGAGCAGCCGCCCTCGGTTACCGGTCACGAGATGCCGGAGCTCGCCGGGCACGAAGTCCGAGTCCGGCGCGGGAGCCGGGTCAGACGCGTAGATCGAAGCGGCCATGCATCTCAGCCGCCGCGCACCAGCTTGGGCAGCGACCTGATCAGTCGCGGGATGTCCGAGCGGGCGTGCGCGAGCGCGTCGTCGAGCGCGGTCGCGGCGTCGCTCTCGATCGTCGCGCCGTGACCGACGAGCAGCATCGAGGGCCGGTAGGGCGCGAGCTGCGAGCGCGGCGGCGTCAGGCGGAGCATCGGATGAACGCCGGCCCGGCGCCCGAGCGCGAACGGTGGCGCGGTCCCGATCGCCTCGGCCACGATCAGCGCTCGCTCGCGCTCCCACCACAGTGCGACCTCGTGCCAGCCCCACCGCGACAGGACCGGCACCGGCTCGAACGGCGTGTCGGGGGCGACGGCGGGGAGACGGAGCAGCGGCACGCCGAGCCTCGACGCGATCGCCTCGCAGTCGCGGTTGTGGCGGTCGAGTAGCTGGAACACGCCGGCGGGCGTGCCGAGCGACTCAACCTCGCGCAGCGCCGGACCATCGTCGAACGGGTCGACGAGCCAAACCCGGCCCTCGCTGTGGAGCGCGTGCGCCGAGCGGACCATGATCCCGGGCTCGATCCAGGTCAGCCCGATCGCGTGGCGTTGCAGGGTCGCGCTCATCGGGTCACGAGTCGGACGCACATTCGGCGTTCACGTACCCCGAGCGGAACGGACTGGGCGCGCCGGTCTGCTCGTCGAACGTGTGGCGCCAGACGCAGCCTGTGTCGTTGGCGAGCAGATGGATCGACACCGACGTCTCCGCAGAGGTCGTCCGCACGCGATGCACGTCGTCGCGAGGCGGCAGCAGCGTGTAGAAGTCACCCGGGTTGACCGGACGCCGTCGGACGAGCGCGAGCCGGCCGTCCCCGGGCCGGTAGAACTCCTCGTCTTGCACGCCTCGGTAGACGCCGACCAGGCCCCACGCGAGGTGGTCGTGGACCGGCGTCATCGCGCCCGGCGGCACGACCAGGCTGAACAGCGACAGCGACCGGTCGGCTGCCCGGAACACCAGCCACTGCCCGATGCCGCCGCCCATCCCGCTGCCGATGGCCGGCTCCTGGAAGTTCGGGGGCAACCAGGCCTGGTCGGCCAGCAACTCCGCGAACAGCGGGCTGATCAGCTCGCACGCGAGCTCGGGCGACCGCGCCGCGACGATCCGCTCGCGCACGTCCGCGACGAACCCGCGCACGCGGGCGGTGTCGAGCCTGTACTCGTCGGCCGTGAGCGGGTGGAGCGGACCGTGCTCGTGGTGGAGATCGCACATCGGATCCCGAAGCCTAGAGATCCGCAGCGCGACGCAACGGTTGTCGTTCACAGGTTCTGTGCCGATACTTTGAGTTGATGGCCGGCTCCCATGAGATCGCGCTATCCGAGCTGATTGGCGCGTTGTCGACCGCCCTGGACATCGCTGAGGGAGAACCGGCGGGCCACGCCGCGCGCTCGTGCCTGATCGGCATGCGGGTGGCCGACGAGCTCGGCCTCGACGCGTCCACGCGCTCGGACCTGTTCTACGCGCTGCTGCTCAAGGACGCGGGGTGCTCGGCGAACTCGTCGCACATGGCCGCCCTGTTCCGCGCGGACGACCAGCAGGCCAAGCACTCGTCCAAGCTCGTCGACTGGGCGCGCCCATTGTCCGCTTTCGCTTGGTCGCTCAAGACCGTGGCGCCCGACGGATCCGTGGTCGAGCGCGTCGACCGGCTGCGGGCCATCCGCAACGAAGGCCACGTGACCCGGGCGCTGATGAAGGCACGGTGCCACCGCGGCGCCGAGATCGCCCGCAAGCTTGGGTTCTCCGACGCGACCGCGGAGGGGGTCAAAGCGCTCGACGAGCACTGGGATGGCCACGGCCAACCGCTCGGGATCAGTGGAACCGACATTCCGCTGCTGGCCAGGATCACGTGCCTGGCGCAGACGGTCGAGGTGTTTCACGCCGCCCGCGGCGTCCACATCGCCTATCGCGTCGTCGCCAAACGGAGCGGGGCCTGGTTCGACCCGACACTCGTGGAGGCGCTCGGCGCGTTCCGCCGCGACGCTCGCTTCTGGCAGTCGCTGGACACGCCGGACGTGTCCACGGTCGAGCCGCCCGATCTGATCCTGACCGCTGACGAGGATCGGCTGGACACGATCGCCGAAGGGTTCGCCGCGGTGATCGACGCGAAGTCCCCGTGGACGCACGAGCACTGCGACCGTGTGTGCGCGATCGCGCTCGGGATGGGCGCGATGCTCGGATTCGACGAGGTCACGCAGCGGGAGCTTCGCCGGGCGGCGCTGCTGCACGACATCGGGAAGCTCTCGATCTCGAACCGGATCCTCGACAAGCCGGGCCCGCTCACCGAGGCCGAGCAGACCAGGTTCCAGGACCACGCCTTGCTGACCGAGCAGATCCTCGGGCGAGTCCCGGGCTTCGACCGCCTCGCGGCGCTCGCGAGCGCCCACCACGAGCGGCTCGACGGCCGGGGCTACCCGCGCGGCCTGGCGGCCGAGGCGCAGACGATGCCGATGCGGGTGCTGGCGATCGCCGACGTCTATGAGGCGCTGATCTCCGAACGCCCGTACCGATCGGCGTACGAGTCGCAGGACGCGCTCGAACTGATGTCCGGCGACGTGCCGGCGCGGCTCGACGCGAATGCGTTCGCGGCGTTGAAGGAGCTCCTCGCGAGCGTCGACATCGCGGCCGAGCACGGTCGGCTGACCGCCGCCCGGCGGCCTGACGCCAAGCTCCCTACCATTCCGGGTCGAGGCTCGACCGTTGACGACCGAACCCGATAGCACACCTAGCCTGCGCGCGGCGCTCGCTCCCGACGCGCTCCGCGAGGCGATGGTGGTTCGCCGGCCCGTGTTCGCGAACCCCTGGGACTCGACCGCCGATATGGGCCTGTGCTACCTCGCGATCGCGGTCATCGATCCATTCCTGCTGTGGATCGGCGGGAAGCTGATGGGCGCGATCTTCAACTTCAGCTCGCACTGGCCGCTCGGCGTGTTCATGGTTGCCGCGCTGGTCGGCGCCGCCGGGTTCATGACGATCGTCGGCCGGCAGCGCACGAGCATCACGGTCGACATCCTCACGATCGCCGCGTGGATCGTGCTCGGCCTGATCGTGGCGCCGATCATCGGGCTGGCGCTGTCACCGCTGCCCGCGGTCATCGTCTACGCGGTGATGCTCGCCGGCATCTTCGTGTACGTGCTCCGCTTCGGCACCTTCGACGTGGCTTTCACGAGGACGCTCAGCTGGCCGATCACCTGGAGCCTGCTGGCGCTGTTCTTCGCGTTCTGCCTCCACCAACTGGTCCTGTACCAGTAGCGGGGTCGTCAGCGCACGGCGTTGCAGACCGTGCGCAGGTCCGAGCAGCGCACGACCGTGCCGATGATCCACGCGCCGGGCACCGGTCCCCAGTAGCGGCTGTCGTCGGAGCTCGCGCGGTTGTCCCCGAGCATGTAGTAGTCGCCCGCGGGCACCCGCACCGGGGTCGGGAAGCTGCAGGTCGTGGCGCCGGCGGTGCACGGCGCGATGTACGGCTCGCTGTCGGTGACCCCGTTTACGACCGCGTGCCCGTCGACGATCGCGACCGTGTCGCCCGGACCGGCGACGATGCGTTTGATGAACGTGGCGTTCGACTCCTGGGGCAGCGGGACGCCGCACGGCTGCGTGTGCCCGGCGCCCTGCGTGCTCGCGCCGCACAGGGGATCGCTCGGGCGCGCGCCGGCCGGCGGATGGAACAGCACGATGTCGCCGATATGCGGTTTGAGCGAGCCGAGCTCCGCGACCCGCTGCCCAATCTGGAGGGTCGGCTCCATCGACCCGGACGTGACGTTGTAATAGCTGACGTCCTTGTGGTGCGCGAACCACAGGCCCGCGAGGGCGAGGACCGCCAGCGCGAGGGCGCGCCGGCCGATCCGCCGCCGGACAGGTCGGCCCAGCGGCAACGACGACACTTCCATACCCGGTTGATCGGCACCGTGTGGATCGCGCTTGATCGGTGTCGGGGGGCATCCCCATCCGCCCGACCCGACATATTGGAACGCCTCGCTCGCCCGTGGAACGTGTAACCCTTCACCTATCGCTTGCCGCTGCGCGCCGGATCGCGCTCGCCGCGCAGGGATTCGGGAAGCCCAGGCCGGTTCGGCCGCCGAGCGTCAACCAGATCGAAGCGCTGGTGCGACAACTCGGCGTCCTCCAGCTCGACTCGGTCAACGTGTTCAGCCGGGCGCACTACATGCCACTGTTCTCGCGGGTCGGGCCGTACGACCGCTCGCGCCTGGACCGCATCGCCGGCCACTTCGACGGGAGGGTCGACCGACGGCTGATCGAGTATTGGGCGCACGAGGCGTCGCTGATCCCGGTCCAGACGCACCCGCTGTTTCGCTGGCGGATGGCGGACGTCGACCGCGAGGCGTGGGGCTCGATCTCGCGGATCGCGCGCAACGAGCCCGATCTGGTCGCCGAGACGCTCGAGCTCGTCTCTGAGCGGGGGCCGATTCGCGCTCGCGACACCGGCGCGGTCCGGCCGCCGCCCCGGGCCGGGCACATGTGGAACTGGCACGAGGGCAAGGTCGCGCTCGAGTACCTGTTCTTCACCGGGCAGGTAGCCGCGGCGCGACGGATCAACTTCGAGCGTCTGTACGACACGATCGATCGGGTGCTCCCCGCCTCGATTCTCGAGCAGCCGACGCCCGATCCGGCGGAGGCCCAGCGCGAGCTGGTTCGGATCGCCGCGCGGGCCCTTGGCGTGGCCACCGAGCCGGACCTCGGCGACTACTTCCGGCTGCCGCGCGCAGACTCGAAGGCTCGCGTGGCGGAGCTGGCGGCCGCCGGTGAGCTGCTCCCGGTCGAGGTTTCCGGGTGGTCGGCGCCCGCGTATCTGTGGCCGGACGCCCGGCGGCCGCGGCGGATCAACGCCCGCGCGCTGCTGTCGCCGTTCGACTCGCTGATCTGGTTCCGTCAGCGCACCGAGCGGCTGTTCGACTTCCGATACCGGATCGAGATCTACACACCGGCGCCCAAGCGCGTGCACGGTTACTACGTGTTGCCGTTCCTGCTCGGCGAGCAGCTGGTCGCCCGCGTCGATCTCAAGTCCGATCGCCAGATGAGCGCGCTGCTCGTGCAGGGCGCGTTCGCGGAGGACGGAGTCGACCGCGTCGTGGTCGCCGCGGAGCTCGCGGCCGAGCTGGCGCTGGTCGCGAGCTGGCTCGGTCTCTCGGCGGTTGTCGTCCCGGCTGCGGCGCGTGGCGACCTCGCGGGGGAGCTGGCTGCGATCATCGGCTGATGGCTGAGATCGAGGTCAGAGCCGCGACGCTCGACGACGTCGATGACGTCCTCTCCATGTACGAGTGGCTATTTGCCCCCCCGGGTTCCCGCCCGGCATCTTGGGATCCGGGGCGCGCAAGGGCGGCGATTAGTCACGCTGTGACCTCGGACGCTGCCGTCGTGCTCGTCGCTGGTGTCGGCGAGGAGCTGGTCGGGTTCTGCGCCGCCTACGACGAGCTCGAATCGGTGCGCTTCGGGCGACGGGTCTGGGTCGAGGATCTCGCGGTTGACCCGGAACGCCGATCGCTCGGCACCGGTAAGCGGCTGCTCGACGCGGCCAAGGACTGGGCTCGCGCCCGGGGGGCTTCCCATTTGGAGCTCGACTCCGCGGAGACCCGCGCCGCCGCGCATCGGTTCTACGAGCGCGAGCAGCCCAGCCGGCGCTCGGTCTGCTTTGGCTGGGAGTTGTAGCTGCGGTAAGTAAGGCCACGTGGCCGCGAACTGAGGGCGGGAAATGGGCACATACCCGATGGCAGGTCGGCGCCTAACGACTACCTTGGACTTGAGAGCCATGTTCGCGCTACTTCAGAACCACGCCACCGGGATGCCGGTGCTCGACGCGGAGTCCGACTTCCGCCGCGCTCGGCGCGCACACGCGGTCGCACGGCTCGGCCGCTGGCTCGGGCGCCGGTCGGAGTGCCGCCACCCGCGGGCGCTCGGCGAGACCGCCGTGCTGACCGGCGGATTGCCGCGCGCGCAGATCGTCCCGCTCGACGCGATCGTCGGCACGCTCGAGCCGACGCCCCACTTCGACGCGCACTTCCGCCCCGCGTCCGAGGTCCTGCGGCCCCGCTGGCAGCGGATCGCCCTGGCCCACCGGCGCGGCGACGCGCTCCCGCCGATCGAACTGATCAAGCGACCCGACGGCTACTACGTGCTGGACGGGCGCCACCGGGTGTCGGTGGCGCGCGCGCTCGGTCATCCGGACATCGACGCCCGGGTTACCGGCGCCGGCGCGTTCAGCTACGCGCCGACGCCGCCGCGTTAGGACCTACGCGGCCGCACCCAACCGGGCAGCCAGCGCCCGCGCCGCTTCGGCCAACTCGGGCGGGTCGAGCACCCGCATCGGCTCATTGAGCGTCGCCATCCACACCAGGAAGCTGTACGACCAGCCGCTCCGAGTGGTCACGATGCAAGCGTCCTCGCCGTCCGGTTCGACGTCGGCGTAGCGAGCCGGGATACGGCCGCGGACGCCGGCGGCGGGCGCGGCAAGCCGCACTCGCCCTGGCGGGGCCACGACCTCGCCATCCCTCACTCCCCGCAGCCGTTCCTTGACGAACGCCGCCGGATCGCCGCCGGGGACGGTGCGCCGGCGACCGCGCTCACCGGGACGAAGTCGTCCCCGAATCCGGTCGATGCGGAACGTGCGCCAGTCGTCGCGGTCGAGGTCGAACGCGACCAGGTACCAGCGGTGGCCGCTGTAGACGACGGAGTGAGGCTCGGTGTTCCGCTGCGATGCCTTGTCGTCCCTGGCGATGTAGGGGAAGCGCAGGCGGGTGCGGTCGCGGCAGGCGCCGGCGAGCGTCGCCAGCACGTCGGGATCGATCCGCGGGCCCTCGACGCCGAACGTCGAGGTGGCGACGCTGAGCGCGCTGACCCGACGCCGAAGCCGACTGGGCAGCACCTGCTCGAGCTTGGTCAAGGCACGAACGGACGTCTCTTCGATGCCGGCGATCCCGCCGGCGGCCGCCGTCCGGAGTCCGACGGCCACGGCGACGGCCTCGGCGTCGTCGAGCAGCAGTGGCGGAAGCTCGCCGCCGTTACCGAGGCGGTAGCCGCCGGCGACGCCGGGGGCGGCCTCGACCGGATAGCCGAGCGAGCGCAATTTGTCGACGTCGCGGCGGATCGTGCGGGAGCCGACCTCGAGGCGGTCGGCAAGCTCCTGGCCGGTCCATTCCCGGCGCATCTGGAGCAGAGAAAGCAGTGCGAGTAGGCGAGCGGAGGTCTGAACCATGATGCCGCGCATCCTCCCACAGATTGCGGACCTTAGTTGTCCTCAATAGACCCATTCGTCGCCTTTTGAGGACCGAAACTGACCGCAATGCTCGAAAGGCTGCGAACATGTCAACCACCACATTCACTCCCTCCGCGGCCGTCGCCAAGGCGCGGCCCTCCAGCTCCAACCGAAGCATCTGGCTCGGTTTTCTCGTGGTCCTCGCCGCCTCGGTCATGGACCTGCTCGACTCGACGATCGCTCAGACCGCCGCGCCGGCGATCCGCCGGGACCTCGGTGGCTCGTACGCGTCGCTCGAGTGGATCTCCGCCGCCTACACGCTGGCGATGGCGGTGACCCTGCTGCTCGGCAGCCGGCTCGGCGACCTGTTCGGGCGGCGGCGGGTGCTGCTGGCCGGCATCGCCGGTTTCGTCGGCGCATCGGTGCTGTGCTCGCTGGCCCCCTCACCGGGCGCGTTGATCGCGGGCCGCGCGCTCCAGGGCGCCGTGGCCGCGATCATGGTGCCGCAGGGCTTCGGCCTGATCCGCGAGTTGTTTGGCGACGAAGGCCAGCAGAAGGCGTTCGGAGTGTTCGGCCCGGTGATGGGCCTGGCCGCGGTCACGGGGCCGCTCGTCGGCGGCGCGCTCGTCAACCTCGACCTATTCGGGACCGGCTGGCGCGCGATCTTCCTCGTCAACGTGCCGATCGGACTGCTGGCGATCGCCGCCGGCCGGCGGTATCTGCCCAGGACCGCGCCGGCGGCCCCGGGCGCGCGACTCGACGCCGCGAGCGTCACGCTCGCGATGGTCGGCGGGTTCGCGCTCGTGTATCCGCTGATCGAGGGGCGCGAGCACGGCTGGCCGGCGTGGTCGTTCGCGCTGCTCGGCGCCGGCCTCGTCGCGCTGGCAGCGTTCGGCGTGCTTCAGAAGCGCCGCGCGCGCCAGGGCCGTACTCCGCTGGTCGAGCCGTCGATCCTCCGCCGGCGCCCCTACGTCGCCGGACTCGCGGTCGTGCTCGGCTTCATCGGCGCGATGGGCGGGATGATGATCGCGCTCAACGTGATGTTCCAGACCGGCCTCGGGCTGACGCCGCTGGCCTGCGCGGTCGCGACCGTGGCGATCCCGGTGATGGCGATCGGCGGTTCGATCACCTCCTCGGCGCTGCTGGCCAAGATCGGACGGACCACCATGCACATCGGGATCGTGGTCATGGCGATCGGCCTGATCGTGGTCGACATCGTGCTGCGCTCGGACAGTGGCGGCGTCACCGCGTGGGATCTCGCCGCACCGCTCGCGATCACCGGCTTCGGCATGGGGATGGTGTTCGTGCCGATGTTCGACGTGATCCTGGCCGGGGTCGCTCCGCACGAGATCGGCTCCGCCTCGGGACTGCTCGAGTCGATCCAGCAACTCGCGATGTCGATCGGGATCGCCGCGGTCGGCACCGTGCTGTTCGATCGGCTGGGCAGCAGCCACGGGCCGGTCGCGTTCGTCGGCGCGTCCGACCACGCGCTGCTGGTCGCGATCGGGTTCCTGGTGGCAGCGTGCGCGGCCGTGTTCTGGCTCCCCAAGCACGCGCGGGAAAGCCACTGATTCAGCGGCTCTCCCGCGGCGGCGAGAGCGAGGGGCCCGCTTATCTGTGCGATTCGCACCTGCCCCGCTGGAGCAGGTGCGCCGCCGGAGCGGCGGCTTTCCGTAGGCGTTTAGGGCTACTCGGCTCGGACGTAGGTGAGGTCGAAGTCGGTCGTGTAGCTGACGCCGTCGTCGGCCCGCTCCCAGCGGCCGGCGATCCGCCGGCCGCCGTCCTCGAACCTGCCGGTGAACCGCTGCGAGAACGGGGCGCCCTGGCGCCACAGCTTCCACTCGGTGTCGTCGATACTCATCCCGTACACGCGGCACACGCCGCGATCGTCGGAATACAGCTGGTAGTAGGTGCCATTGCCGGCGTCGCAGCCCATGATCGAAAGGGTCTTCGGGGCGCCTTGATGGTCGGCGGAGGTCCGCTGCACGAGATGAGCGCCCGACGCGTGCCACTCGATCGTGGCCTGAGCCTCGCCGGGCCACGGTTCGCCGTCTGCCCCGACGGCCGTCAGCCTCCACTCCCCGACCAACGGCGCGAGCCTCGCCAGGGCATCGTCTGCAGTGGGTTGATCGATCATGCCGCGCGCGAGTAGACCTGAACCTGGACGCCGCCCGAGCCGACGGTCCTGCTCTCCGCAAGCGTGAACATGAGGCGGTCGATCCCGTCGGGGAACAGCCGCTTGCCGCGTCCAAGGATCGTCGGAAACAACATCAGGCGAAGCTCATCGACGAGGTCCGCCGCGAGCAGCGCCTGCACCAGCGTGCCGCTTCCGGCGACGAGGATCGAGCCTTCGGTCTCGTCCTTCAGCTTCGACACCCCCTCGGCGACGTCGCCGGCGATCACCGTCGTGTTCTGCCAGGTCGGGTCGGTCAGCGTGTTCGAGACCACGTACTTCGCGCCGTTGTTGATCTTGTCCGCGAACGGGCCCTCCCGCGACGGCCACGCCCCGGCAAACGCCTCATACGTGCGCCGCCCGAACAACTGGACGTCCGCGTCCATCAGCTCGTCCATCTTGAACTTGTCGCCGTCCTCGCCGCGGTCGTACTCGAACGTCCAGCCGCCGTACTCGTAGTCCTCGGCTCCGCCCGGATCCTGGAACACCCCGTCGATCGAGACGAACTCCGTCACCACCAGCTTGCCCATAGCTCTCTCCTTTCGATTGCGGTCTCGAGCCTAAGACCGCGGCGGGCCGGGTATCTAAGCGACACGCCCGAGCACGTCGCGGACGGCTTCACCGCGCGGCCTCCGCAGATGCTGGCGCGGCTGTACCGGGACGGGGGTCAGACGATTACGCTCGGCCTGCCCCCGATCGGGCTGCCGCTCGGCCGCGGGATCGGCGGCACGACGTTGATCAACTCGGGGACGTGCTTCCGAACGCCGCAGCATGTGCTCGAGCGCTGGCGCAGCGCCTTTGGTCTCGAACTCGACGAAGACTCGCTCGCGCCCTGCTTCGCGCGTGTCGAGCGCGCGCTGTCGGTGGCCGAGGTCACGCCCGAGCTCGCCGGCCGGAACGCGGCGGTGATCCGTCGCGGGGCCGAGCGCCTCGGCTGGTCGCACGGCTACCTGAGGCGCAACGCGAAGGGGTGCGTCGGCTCGGGCGTGTGCGCGTTCGGCTGCCCGACGTCGGCCAAGCAGCACACCGGCATCACCTACGTGCCCCGGGCGCGATCCGCCGGCGCCACCGTGCTCACCGGTGCCGATGCGCGCCGGGTGCTCGTGCACGGGCGGCGGAGCGCAGGCGTGCTCGCCCGCACCGCCGACGGCCGCGACCTCGAGGTTCGCGCGCGGCTCGTGGTGATCGCCGCCGGCACGATCCACACCCCGATATTGCTCGC
Organism: uncultured Solirubrobacterales bacterium; assembly: GCA_963822855.1. Taxonomy (GTDB): domain Bacteria; phylum Actinomycetota; class Thermoleophilia; order Solirubrobacterales; family Solirubrobacteraceae; genus Palsa-465. The sequence continues at coordinate 27,647 of CAWGJE010000020.1, forward strand.
CCGCAGCGGGCTCGGCGCGGCCTCGGGACAGCTCGGCCGCAACCTGTCGCTGCACCCGGCGACGGCCGCGGTGGCACGGATGGAGGAACGGGTGGACATGGCTCGCGGCGTGCCCCAGAGCTTCTACGTCGACGAGTTCGCGCCCGAGGGGATCATGCTCGAGACGATCGCCGGGCCACCGGCGTACGTGGCGATGTCGCTGCCGCTGATCGGGCGCCGCCACGCCGACGCGATGGCCGCCTACCCGTATCTCGCCCAGATCGGCCTCATGGTCTGCGACGGAGGGCGCGGCGAGGTGCGCAGCCTTGGCCGCGGGCCGCTGATCCGCTACGACCTGGGTCGAGCGGAGGTCGAGCGGTTCCGCGCCGGGATCGCGCGGCTCGACACGCTGCTGCGCGCGGCCGGGGCCCGTGAGGTGTACCTGCCGCTCCCGCCAGGGATGGTCCCCGCGCGTGCGCGCCCGCGTGACCTGAAGCTGATGGCCTTTCATCCGCTTGGAACCGCGCGCGCCGACGCCCGCGCCGCGCACGGCGTCGTCGACGGCGATCTCGCGGTCCACGGCATCGCCGGCCTGTACGTCGCCGACGGCTCGGTGCTGCCGAGCGCTCCCGGCGTCAACCCGCAACTGACGATCATGGCGCTGGCCACCCGCCTCGCCTTCCACCTGCTTGGAGCGACATGTCCTTCCTGATCGATCCCGCGCTGCTCTATTCGAGCGGCCGCAGCCTACGGACAGCTGACGCGATCGACGCCGCACGCCAAGCGCGACGCCGCGTTCGGCGCGGCGACGATGGCGGTGTTCTGGGGCGTGAGCATCCCGCTGTACCTGGACCACCGCTGGACCCGGCCGATCTGGCGCGCGTGCCGCGCGCGATCGGGGCGCGACTGGATGCTCAATTCGGGCGTGACGCGGCTCGACGCGCGCGGCGCCGGCGCGGCGACCCACGCGGTCGCGGCGGCGATCTTCGCCACCTACCCCTACTGGCTGTGGCGCGGGATCCAGACGGGTCGGGGATAGCCGCTCAGGCCGACGCCGGCGCGCCCAGGCACGCCTCGAGCAGCGCCAGCGCTTCGGGCAGGTTGGCGCGTCCGAAGCCGACCCGGACGTGTCCCGGCTCGTCGTAGACCGAGCCGGGAAGCAGCAGCACGCCGAGATCCGCGAGCCGGGCGCACATCTCGTCGACGTCGGCCACGCCCTTGACGCGTGGGAAGCCGATCGGGCTCGCGGTCGGGCGCACCCATTCGAAGGTGTCGGGGTGGCGGTCGAAGAAGGCTTCGAGCAGCGGCAGGTTCCGCGCCACGAGCTCGAGGTTGCGGTCGAGCAGCAACTGACGGTTCCGCAACGCGAGCGCGGTAAGCACCTCGCTCGGCGCGCTCGAGCAGATCGTCGTGTAGTCCTTCATCCGCATGATCGCCTCGCGGATCGCCGCGTCGCGGGTGACGAGCCAGCCGAGGCGCAGCCCGGGCAGTCCGTAGCTCTTCGAGATGCTGCCGAGCGATACCGCGTGCTCGTCGAGGTCGCACGCCGCGGGCAGCCGGTCTCGGGGATCGTGCTCGAGCTCGCGGTAGACCTCGTCGCCGAACAGCACGACCCCGCGTGAGCGCGCCAGTTCGCTCACCCGCTCGAACGTCGCGCGGTCCATCAGCGTGCCCGTCGGATTGTGCGGCTGGTTGACGTACAACAGCCGCGTGTGCGGGCGCAACGAACGCTCGAGCGCATCGAGGTCGTGCACCCACCCGTCCTCGTAGCACCGCCGCCACTCGTCCACGCCGGCGCCGGTGCTGCGCGCCAGTTCGAGCGCGGACTCGTAGCACGGGGTCTCGACGATCGCGTGGTCGCCGGCGCGCAGGAGCGCGTGGTAGACGAGCAGGATGCCCTCCTCCGCGCACGAGGTGACGATCACATCGTCGGGTTCGATGCGCTCGTACAGCGCGGCGATCGCCTCGCGCAGCTCGGGCGCCCCGGCCGACTCGGTGTACCCGCACCAGGTCGCGAGCAGCCGGTCGTGCGCGCCCGGCTCGAGCGCCAGCAGGTCCTCGATCGTCCGCGACTCGCAGTCGCTGCTCGAGAGCATGAACCGGGTCGTGAACTCGTAGCGGCCGTAGTAGCGCTCGATCCGGAACGGCTTGACGTCCACGGATCGATTATTCCGAGCCGGCCAACCCGGGGCGCGCCCCTCCACAGGTCCCAAGTCGACACTCGACGGCGCGCGTCCGGCGAGAGTGGGGTTGACCACACCAGAGGTGGCCGAACCCGCATTCACATCCCGGGAGGGCGGCGAGTGCGGGCTTGCCCGCCCTGATTTCCGGTGTATCACATCTCGGCAGGCCGCTTGCGCTTCTGAAGGATTCGCGCCCCGTCCGCTCGTACAGGCGCTGCGCACTCGCCTGTACTTCCGGGGCGCGAGTAGGCGCGAGTTTCCCAGAAGCTCTGCGTTATCTGACTACGTCCAACGACCTCAAGGAATGAGTACGAATGGTCAACAAACGTCTGATAAGCGGTCTGATCGCCGCTTTCTCGCTGGTTCTGGCTTTCCCGGCGCTGGCGTCCGCCCACACTCTCTCGGTTTCCGCCGGCCCGTCTCAGTGCGTCACGTCTAACGGCGCCAACACCGGGCAATACAGCTCCACGGTGACGATCACCGAGCAGTATTTCGGCGGAACCACGGAGGTCATCCCGGCCGGCATCAACGTGCACGAGAGCTCCTCGAGCACGGACAAGGGGAACACCGGCCTCAATCAGAACTACTTCACTCAGGGTGCCGTCGGCACGCAGACCGGGCCTGTGAGCCTCGGGCAACCCACGACGTTCACCTCGCCCAACTCGAACGCTGCGGCCACGCAGACGTTCACGGTTACCACCTCGGTGCCGGAAACGTACGTGCTCGGCAACAGCTACATGGGCTCTCCGTCGACGGCGTCGATCACCGCGCCTAAGAGCGGGTGTACGCCGCCGCCGAGCTGCCCGAGCGGCTACACCCTGACCGGTGGCGTGTGCGTACCCCCGACCAGCTGCCCGACTGGCTACACCCTGACCGGTCACGTGTGCGTACCCCCGACCAGCTGCCCGACCGGCTACACCCCGTCCGGTGGCACGTGTGTACCCCCGACCAGCTGCCCGACCGGCTACACCCCGTCCGGTGGCACGTGCGTGCCTCCAAGCACCTGCCCGGCCTCAGAAACGATGTCGAACGGGCAGTGCGTACCTCCCAGCACCTGCCCGAGCGGTGAGACGCTGACTGGCGGGCAGTGCACGCCTCCGACCACCTGCCCCAGCGGTGAGACGCTGTCGAACGGGCAGTGCGTACCTCCGACCACTTGCCCCACCGGCGAGACGCTGACGGGCGGCGTGTGCACGCCTCCGACGGTCGTGCCTCCCCCCGCGGTCTATCCGGCCGTGTGCCGGGCATCGACCAAGGGCTACAAGGTGCGCGCCGGCCAGCAGGACACGATCATCGTCTCGGTCACGCGCAACGGTGCGGCGGTGACCGGCGCGAACGTGCGGGTCTCACTCCCCGGCGGCAAGACCCTGACCAAGAGCACCGGCACCAACGGCAAGGCGACGTTCATCGTCAAGCCGACCCGGAGCGGGACCATCATCGTGCGCAGCCCCAGCTGCGATGGGATGGTCAAGGTGAAGGTGTTCGCCGCCAAGGCGGCGACCGCGGTGCGGGCTCCGTCGTTCACCGGCTGACATGAGGAACCACACAGCAAGCCGCCGCGGCCTTCGGGCCGCGGCGCTCTGCGCTCTTGCGCTGATGGCCGTGCTCGCGTTGCCGGCGATCGGCCAGGCGGCGAGGGTGAAGCGTCAGATCGTGTCCCATCCGGGGTTCGCCTCCACGTGGGCGTACCTCGAGAACGGCACCGACGCGTATGCCGCACCGTCACGGCACTCGCGGGTGCTGGGGTACCTCGGGCTGACCACGCAAGACGGCACGAGTGAGTTGCTGTTCGAGCAGCAGCGAGTGCTCGTCCACGGCCTCTGGTGGGTCCAGGTCCGCCTGCCGCTGCGGCCCGCCGGGCAGATCGGCTGGGTCCCCCAGTGGACGCTTGGATCGCCCCAGACGGTCCATACCTACCTCGTGGTTTCGACCGAGAAGACCACGCTCACCCTGTATCGCAACGGCAAGGTCATCTTCTTTACGCACGTGGGCACCGGCAAGCCGAGCACGCCCACCCCTCACGGACAGTTCTACATCCGCGATCGGCTCAGCGGGTTCCCGGTCGGCAGCGTCTACGGGCCGGTGGCGTTCGGCACCTCGGCGCTGTCGAACGTCGAGACCGATTGGCCCGGCGGCGGAGTCATCGGCATCCACGGCACCAACGAGCCGTGGCTCATCCCCGGACATCCGTCCCACGGCTGCATCCGCGTGCCCGACTCGGAAGTCGTCCAGTTGGCCAAGCTGCTCCCGATCGGTACACCGCTGACGATCGACTGAATCACGGCGCCGTGTGCGTGCCGCGCAGGTACGTGAGGACGGCGAACGCCCGGCGGTGGTCCTGGTCGGTGGCCGGGAGCTCGAGCTTCAGGAAGATGTTGCGGATGTGCGAGTCGACGGTCTTCTCGGTCAGAACCAACTGCTGCGCGATCGCGCCGTTGGTCTTGCCCTCCGCGATCAGCCCGAGCACTTCCCGCTCACGGTCGGTGAGCTGCTCGAGTGGCCGCACCGACTCGGCGCTCGTGATCATGTGACTTCTTCTACTGCCATCACCCACACTCCGTTCAATCAGACACGACCCCGTGAGCCGATGCTCACCGGACTCACTCCCTCGGGCATCGCCCGATCCGGGTGACGCTGCTGGCGGCGGTAATGGGCAGGAGCCAGACTGAGTTCGCGCTTGAACGCCTTGCTGAACGCGTACTCCGAGCTGTAGCCGACGCGCCCGGCGATCGCCTCCATCGGCAGGTCGCTCGTCTGAAGGAGCCGCGCAGCGATCGTCATGCGCCACCACGTGAGGTAACCAAGCGGCGGCTGGCCCGTGAGCGTGGCGAACCGCCGGGCGAACGCGGCGCGCGACAGCGACGCCTCGCGTGCGAGCGAGGCGACCGTCCAGGGCTCGGCCGGCCGCTCCTGGATGGCACGGAGCGCGGCGCTCAGCGCCGGATCGCGGAGCGCCCGGGCCCAGCCGAGCGGCTGCGTGGTGGTCTCGAGCCAGGTCCGCATCGTGTAGAGCAGGAGCAGGTCGAGCAGCGCAGGTAGGGCGGCACTCGTGCCGGGGCGCTCTGAATCCATCTCGGCGCCGAGCAGCTCGACGACGGTGCGAACCGGGCCGGGCGCTCCGATCCGCGCCGGCAGGTGGATGACATCCGGGAGGCTCTCGAACAGTGGATGCGGCCGAGCGCCGTTCAGGTAATAGCTCCCACCGAGCAGCACCGTTCCCGGCACGCCCTCATCCATTGCGCTGCCGTCCGCGGGCCAGTGCGCCCCCGGGTCGTGCTCGTCGATAGTCACGTCGTACAGCGGGGTGGTCGGGTCGTCGGCCATGCCGTGCGGGCGCTGGCGCCGGATCAGCGCGACGTCTCCAGCCGCCATGTGGATCGGCTCGCCCCCGTCTGGCGGAATCAGCCACGCCTCTCCGCGCAGGATCACCTGCACGCCGGCCCCCCCGGCCGCGTTGAAGCGCAGGCCCCACGGCGGCTTGAGCAGCGCCCTCGCGGCCTGCGGATCGCCCGTGCGCATCGCGCTGATCGCCTCGCCGACCAGATCCATTGCAAACACACCATACGACATGGCACGAAAGACGATGGGATATCCAGAGGCGCGTTTTAGCTATTGGAAGTCTCGCTAACGCGTCGTACCGTGGACGCATCGTTGAACCCAGATCCAAGGAGGCGAGCAGCAAAATGTCCACGAATCCGACCGTCATCGCCAGCGGCGCAGGCCAAACCCGACACGCTCTGATCCTCGCCGTCCTCGCCATCGCCGGCACCACGTTCGCGCTGCTCCAGGCGATCGTCGTGCCGGCGCTGCCGGAGATCCAGCACGCGCTCGGGACAACCTCGAGTGGGGCCGCGTGGATCCTGACCGCGAACCTGCTGAGCACGGCGGTGCTGACCCCGATCCTCGGGCGCGCCGGAGACATCCTCGGCAAGGACCGCGTCCTCGGCGCCGTCATGGTCGCGCTCGCCGGCGGAACGCTCGTCTGCGCACTCGCCCCGTCGCTGCCGGTGATGCTGCTCGGCCGAGCGATCCAGGGCGCCGGCGGTGCCATCTACCCGCTCGCGTTCGGCATCGTGCGGGACCAGTTTCCACGCCCTCGCGTCGCGGGCGCGATCGGCCTCGTGTCGTCGTTGGTGGGTATCGGTGCCGGCCTCGGCCTGATCGTTCCCGGCTTCATTCTCGAGGGCCTGTCCTACCACTGGTTGTTCTGGCTCCCGCTGGCGGTCCTCGCGGTCACCACGCCGCTCACGATCGTGTGTGTGCCGCGCTCCCCGGCGCAAGGCTCGGCGAGCATCAACTGGGGCTCGGCGGCGCTGATGGCGATCGGTCTTGCCGGCCTGCTCGTATCGGTCAGCGAGGCCGGTACGTGGGGCTGGGGCTCGACCAGGACGGTGGGGCTGTTCGCCGGCGCCGCCGCGGTGGTCGCGGCCTGGGTGCGCCGCGAACTACGCTCGCGCGAGCCGCTCGTCGACATGCGGATGATGGCCACCCGCGCCGTCTGGACGACGAACCTGGCCGCGTTCCTGCTCGGCGTCGGGATGTACGCGTCGATCGCCGTGATCCCGCAGCTGATCGAGCTGCCGAGGAGCAGCGGCGTCGGGTTCGGCGGCAGCGCGATCGCCGCCGGGTTGTTCATGCTCCCGACCGCGGCCGTGCAACTCGTGATCGGGCCGTACACCGGGAGGATCGAGCGCCGGATCGGATCGCGCGCACAGTTGCAGGCGGGCATGGCGTGTGTGCTGGTTGCGTACGTGGCACTGTTCGACGCGCACGCGACCACGGTCGAGTTGCTCGCGGCGACGGTCGTCCTCGGGCTCGGGCTCGGGCTCGGGCTGAGCTCGCTCGCCAACCTGATCGTCGCGGCGGTCCGCCAGGACCAGACCGGGGTCGCGACCGGCGTGAACACCGTGATGCGGACCCTCGGCGGCGCGTTCGGCGCGCAGCTGGCGACGACCTGCATCACGGCATCGGTCCGCCACGGCCTGCCGACCAACCACGGGTTCACGCTCGCGTTCGGCGTATGCGCCGGCGCGCTGATCGTCGGGCTGCTGAGCGCGCTAATCGTCCCGCGGTCAAGGACTCGCGTCACGGAGGCGAGCGTCGTAGCCGCCGGGCAGTCCGCGTGACCACTGGCACTGCTTGCGTTAACGAAACTTCGTCTTGCAGAGGCGAAGTCTTGACTCTTTCCGGTATCTTCACCCGTGCGTGCAGGACGCGCCCGGTCCGCGGAAAGGGTCACAGGCCCAGCTGACACAGAGTCGTATGAGTCACCGGTGACGGACGTGACTTTCGGCCCGGCGTGCGGACCCGCCGAGGACCGGAAGGAGCTCACATGTCCGAGCCGCGTTCCCTCCCACATCGTCCTGACCTTCGCCACCTGCGCGACGAGGCCAAGCGCCGGCGCAAGGCTGGGGAGTTCCCGTCGATCGCGCTCGCGCAGCTGGCGGTAGCGCGCGAATACGGGTTCGGCTCCTGGCCACGGCTGAAGTTCCACGTCGAGGCCGTCACGCTCGACGCCTCCGCTCGCGCCGCCGCGCTGATCGACTCGGCGACGTCCGACGACCTGCGGCGCGCGCGGGCACTGCTCGACGCCGATCCCGCGCTCGCCCGCCACGACCTCGCGTGCGCGTGCGCCACCGGTGCGGTCGACGAGGTGGCGCGGCGCCTGGCAGCTCTGCCGGCCGCGGCCTGCGAGCCGACCGGCCCGAACGGATGGGAGCCGATCCTGTATGCCTGTTTCTCGCGCCTGCTCCGCGGTGACGCCGGGCGGGCGGCCGGGATCCGCGAGGTCGTGCGATGCCTGCTCGCCGCCGGCGCCGATCCGAACGCGTCGTACACCAAGGGCGAGTGGCTCCAGGTCGCGCTGTACGGCGCCGCCGGGATCGCCGGCGACCCCGAGTTGACGCGAATGCTGCTCGAAGCGGGCGCCGACCCGACCGACGATCGCGACGGGCTCCACGGCAACGAGGTCCTGTACCACGCGTGCGAGTTCCGCGACCCGACGTGTGCGATGCTCGTTATCGACGCCGGCGCACGGCAGGACTTCGTCGACTACGACCTCGGGCGAGCGCTGAACTTCCCGAACCCCGAGATGATCGAGATGTTCTGCACGCACGGCGCGCAAGCGGACGCGGGCCACCTGCACCAGGCGGTCTGGCGCCGGCGCCCGCCGCGCACGGTCGCGGCGCTGCTCGACGCGGGCGCGCCGATCGACGCGGCCGACGAGCACGGCCTGACCCCCTTGCAGGTCTCGGTCCGCTGGGGCGAGGACGAGGTAGCGGCGCTGTTGCGCGAGCGCGGCGCGGACGCGGCCGCGGTCACCGACGACGACCGTGCACTCGGGGCGCTTATCGCCGGCAAGGACCACGAGGTCCCTCGTGGGGTCGCGCTCTCGCTGCTCGACGAGATGGTGATGGGGTCGGTCGAGGGCGGGCATCTGGACGCGATGCGCCGGCTGCTCGACGCGGGGGCGCGAGTCGATGGCAACCCCGACACGGACGAGATCCCGCTCGGCCACACGTGCTGGCGCGGGCGGGTGCAGATGACTCGCGACCTGGTGGCGCGCGGCGCGGCGCTCAGCTTCCGCGACGGCGGGAGCGCGCTCGGGGCCGCGCTCCACGGCTCGCGCCACTGCCAGGACGCCGAGGGCGGCCCGTCGATGCAACCGATCGACGAGATCCCGAAGGAGCCCTACGCGGAGATCGTTCGGATCCTGCTCGCCGCCGGCGCGCCCGTCCCCGAGCGGATCGGCGAGAACGGCGCCCGCACGACGATGCTGATCGCGGAGCTTGGCGTCGACCCACCGAGCTAAGGCTCATGGGTTTTGACTCGGTGAAGCCGCGACCAGCGTCCGGATCTCGCCGCCCGCTCGCTCGACCGCCTCGTTGCCCGCGTCGATCAGGTTCACGAACGAGAAGAAGTCGTGGAACATGTCGTCGTGGTGGCGATGGGTCACCGGCACGCCCGCCGCCTCCAGGCGCTGCGCGTAGGCGATCCCCTCGTCCCGGAGCGGGTCGTATTCGGCGGTGATGACGATCGCTGGCGGCAGGCCCGAGAAGTCCTCGGCGCGCAAGGGAGAGGCGTCGGGCACCGAGCGGGCCGCCGGATCGGGCAGGTACAGGTTCCAGAACCACTCCATGTCCTTCGCGGTGGTGAACAGATCCGGGCCGCTCCCGCGTTCGCGGTACGACGCCGTCGTCATGTCGTGGTCGACGACCGGGCAGACCAGCAGCTGCAGCGCCAACGCCGGCCCGCCGCGGTCGCGGGCGCGCAGCGTGCACGCCGCCGCCATGTTCCCGCCGGCGCTGTCGCCGGCGATCACCAGGGGCGCGTCCCCGGCCCTCGCCGCGACCGCCAGCAACACGTCCCAGCAGTCCTCGAGCGGGGCCGGGAACGGATGCTCGGGGGCGCGGCGGTAGTCCACGGCGATCAGACGGCACCCAGAGGTCGACGCGAGCAGCCGGCAGACCGCGTCGTGCGTGTCGAGGTCGCAGATCACCCAGCCCCCGCCGTGGAACCACACGATCGTGCCGGCGGCGTCCTCGGGCTCGTAACGCCGCGCGCCGATCTCGCCCGCGGTGGTGGCGATCGTGAAGTCCTCGACGGTCGCGACCCGCGGCCCAGCGCCCACGAGCTCGGTGATCATCCCGGTCGCGGCACGCGCCTCCTCGGGACTCAGTTCGTGGAGTGGCGGCGCCCCCGACGCCTCGATACCGTCCAGGAACGCCTTCGCCTGCGGATGAAGGGGCATCGCTTTCTCTCCTGTCGGACGTACGGACGCGCGGAATCCTCGCACGCCGATCTCGCGCGCCGCTACCCCGCGATCAGCCGGTCAGCGCCTAGAGATCCCGGCGCTCGAACCCGACCGTCGCCATCAGTGCGATGACTGCCAGGTAGAACGCACCCCACACGTCGAACGCCGTGCTGCCCGCGTTCGAGGAGCCGAACGGCCCGACGTTCACGATGACGCGCGCCAGCCCGGTCTGGTTCGATCCGAGCGCGTGCAGCGCGGCCGAGTAGAAGCCTTCGAACGGGAGCGCTATCTCGATGTCGTGGGCGACCGTCAGAACCGTTTGGGCGCCCAGGGTCGCGCCGATGCTGGCCAGCAGCCCCGCCACCAGGCCGGCGCCATAGAGCATGAACATCGCGATCCCGTTCGCAGTCGCCGACAGATACACCGAGCCGAGCAGTGACATCGCGACGAGAATCGTGATCGCGGCGATGAGCGCCACGCCGGGACCGACGATGTGGTCGGGCCAGTGGCCGCCGGTTTGGTGCACGATCACCAGCACCGCGGCGTAGAGAACCGTGACGTAGGCGATGCACACACCGACCGCGCCGATGAAGCGCCCGAGGAGTAACTCTTTGCGCCCGAGTGGTCGCACAACCAGCGGTTGCAGGAGGCCGCGCTCAGCGTCACCGCGGACCGCCCCGAGGGTCAGGAACACGGCGAGCACCGTCGCGAGAAACAGCGACGCGAACGCGCCAAGGCTGAGCAGCGTCACCGACGTGACCGCCGATAGCTGACTCGGACCCACGAGGTCCTGGGTCCCGATCGCGAACTGCCCCGGCGTCGCGAACGCCTTGATACTCGCCAACACGAACAGCGCCAGGAACAGCAGAGTGAGCAAGAGCACCACGGCGAACACGCGTCGACGGACGCTTTCCTGCAGCACGTGGCGAGCGATGACCAGTGTCGGCGTCACTCCGTCCCCACCGCCTCTAGATAGGCATCCTCGAGCGTGGACCGCACGACCGTCACCTCGTATACGTCGACACCCTCGGCGACAAGGCCGGCCACGATCCGTGGAATGTCCTCGCGGCCCGCGTTCGGGAAGCGCCTCGGCCCCGCCCCGGTCTGGATCTCCACGCCGCCGGACTGCGTGAGCTCGTGCGGGCGTCCATCCGCGACCACCTTTCCGTGGGAGAGGATCGCGACGCGGTCGCACACGCGCTCGAGTTCGCCGAGCAGATGGGAGTTGATCAACACCGCGATTCCGCGATCCCGGAGTTCGAGTAGCAACGCTCGGATCGCTCGGCGGCCGGCCGGATCGAGCGCGCTCGTGGGCTCGTCGAGCAACAGCAGCCTCGGCTCGCCGACGAGCGCCTGCGCGATCCCGAGCCGCTGTTGCATTCCCTTCGACATGCCTTCGACCCGGCGGCGCGCGACGTCGCTCAGCCCGACGAGCTCGAGCAGCTCGTCCCGCTCGCTCTGGCCACCGTCTGATCCGGCGAGCCGCTGGTGAAGCGCGAGGACCTCTGACGCGCTGCACCAGCCGGGAAAGCGAAACAACTCGGCGAGATAGCCGAGCTTCCGTCTCGCCTCGCGACTCCCGGCCGGCGCTCCGCAGATAGTGACCGTGCCGGTGGTCGGCCTAACGAGGCCGCAGGAGATTTTGACCAGCGTCGACTTCCCGGCGCCATTCGCGCCCACCAGCCCGACCAGTTCCCCGTGACCCACCGACAGGCTGACGCCCTCGAGCGCAACCACGGATCCGTAACGCTTTCCCAGCCCGGTTGCGACGAGCGCCGGCGGTTCGGGAAGGGCGACCGGTTCGGCAAGGGCGGTCGGAGTTATTTCGGCGTTGGCATTCATGACGTCGAGCGTCGCGCGTGTGGCGACAAAACCTAGGCGCTCGACGCGGGCTTGTCATCGATCGCACGAGCCATCGTGGGGTAGCTCGCGAGAACGACAAGCCGGTCACGCCATCCCTCTCAGGAGGGACAGCGTGACCGGCTCGATTAACCGTGTGCGCTAGGAGGCCGGCGCCGGCTCGCGCGAGATCGCCGGCCGATCCGGCGGCACGCACACCATCCCCTCGCTGAATCCGGACGCCTCGATCCCGAAAGCGGCGTTGAACCGATCGAGGTTGACGACTGTGAGCAGCGCGGTGAGCTCGACCATCTGCTCGTCGCTGAAGTGCTCCTTCATCCGGGCGAAGAGCTCGTCGCTGACGTCTACCGGCGTTCGCATCACCCCGACCGCGTAGTCGAGCGCGGTCTTCTCCCGCTGGGTGAACAGGTCACTCGTGCGGTATCGAGGGAGTGCCAGCAACTCATCGTCCGAGAAGCCCGAGTTGCGACAGATCTGCGATCCGAGGTCGACGCAGAACTCGCAGCCGATCATCTGCGCCCCCTTCAGCTCAACCAGGTTCTTGATCCGTTCGTCGACGCCGTGTGCCTTGCGCACAGCTCCCTGGAACTTGCCCATGCCGCTCAGCATCTTCGGCTGGTAAGCCCAGACCTCGACCGGCTCGATCCCGCTGCCGTGGGCGGGCTCGCGGCCGGCGAGCTTCTTCAGACCCCGGCGCATGAACCAGTAGACGAGCTTGACCATTGGGCTGGCCTGATCCTGCGGAACTCCCTGAATGCGTGCCATCGGGCACCTCCTGTCATGTCGACTCTGCCGGTCTACCGCGAAGACCCGCGAGCCCCGAGCGATGTGACGAGGGTCACGGTGCAACGTCGCTCACACCACCTGATGCCGCGAGGTGACCTGCTACGTTGATGGCAGCGGTCGATGCCATCGGCCGCGAGGCAGCTCGCTTAGGGTCCGCTCGCAGCGGTTCGGGTCAGCCATCGCCTCCCGAATCGTCCGCGGCCCTTCGTGCGCCGCCAAGGAGTTGTGCATGTCAACAAAATCATTTGCTGAGCTCGGCGTGTCGAGCGCAGTCGTCGGCTGCCTTTCGGCAGCCGGCATCACCGAGCCGTTCGCAATCCAGCGCGCCGTGATCGGCGACGCGATCGGCGGACGCGACGTGATCGCGAAGTCACCGACGGGATCGGGGAAGACCCTGGCGTTCGGGATACCGCTGGCTGAGCGGATCCGCGCAGAGGACCCAAGGCCGGCGGCGCTCGTCCTCGCGCCGACCCGCGAACTCGCGACGCAGATCGTCGATGACATCCGCGACATCGCTCACACACGCGCACTGCGCGTCAAGGCCGTCTACGGCGGGGTCAGCCTGCCCAAGCAGGCCAAGGAGGCCGCCACCGCGCACGTGGTGGTGGCGACGCCGGGCCGGCTGGAGGATCTACTCGCACGCGGTACGTTCTCGCTCCGCAACATCAGGATGCTGATCCTCGACGAGGCGGACCGGATGCTCGACATGGGCTTCCGCCCGGCGATCGATCGGATCGTCGGCGCGTGTCCTGCGGATCGTCAGACGCTGTTCTTCTCAGCCACCCTCGACGGCGAAGCCGGACTGCTGGCCAAGCGCTACGCGAAAGACCCCGCGGTCCATGAGCATGGCCCGCGGGCACGACGGGCGAACGCGGAGATCGAGCACAGGTTCGTACCCGTCGAACACGAGCACCGCGTCGAGGCGCTCGTCCGGGAGCTGCGCAGCGATCGTGACCTCACGCTCGTGTTCGTCCGAACCAAGCACGGAGCCGACAGGCTCGTCAAGCGGCTGGGGTCGCACGGCGTCAGCGCTGTGGCGATGCATGGCAACAAGTCACAACGCCAGCGCGAGCAGGCGCTCGCCCGCTTCGAGCGCGGCGAGGTCGACACGCTCGTCGCGACGGACGTCGCCGCACGCGGGATCGACGTGGAGCGGATTTCGCACGTGATCAACTTCGACCCGCCCGCCGACAGCGAGACCTACGTCCACCGGATCGGCCGAACCGGCCGCGCCGGCCGTAAGGGCATCGGGATCACGCTTCTGTCACCGGACCAGCACCGTGACGTCACCAAGCTCGCGGGCCAACTCGGGCTCGAGCATGGCCTCCACGGCGGTAGCGCCAGGAGCCTCAAAGCCGAGTCCGCGCCCCACGCCGCTCCCCGCGGAGGCCGCGCCCCGGGTGGCCGCGCCCCCAGCGGACGCACCTCGGGCCGCCCGCCCCGGCGCCGGCGTGCCGCCGCGCGCGCCTGAGCCGGCCAAGTCAACGCGATCCGAGCGCTACCGCAGGATCGGCCCAGGCGTAGCGCAACCCGACCGGTGAGCCGTTGAGCCTGCCCGTCATCCCGCCCGGGGGCGAAATCACCAGACGCTCGACGCACCTGCCTCCGCGAGCCTCGTAGAACGCGCGCGCGTCGGCATTCTGCTCGAGCACCCACAGATACAGCCCGGTGCCGCGTTCGAGCACCGCCTGGGCGGCCAACGCCAGCAACTGCGAGCCGACGCCGCGGCGCTTCTCCCCGTAGACCACGTGGAGGTTGTCGAGCAGCGCTCCCCAGCGCGAATCGTCGTCGAACACCGTATGCGCGAAGCCGACGAGGCCATGTCGGTCCTCGGCAAGGACCGTCAGGCTTCCGGCATCGGGTTCGCCCAGCCGCTCGGACCAGATGGTCAGGCGATCCGCATAGACATCGCCGTCGAGGAAGGCGTCGGAGTATGCGCCGCGATAGTGGCGACGCCAGCTGTCGGCGTGCAGCGCGGCTACCGCCTCGGCATCTGACGCGGTCGCCGGCCGGAACTTCAGATCGTCGAGAGATGCCACGTGAGGGTTCCTTGATGTCTAGGCGCGAAGGTCGCGACGGTCGATGCCGATCATCCCGAGTGCCGTCAGAACGAGGCTCACGACCCCGAGGACGATGATCCCGAGGATGTCGACGCCGTGTGTGAGGGGGTCGTGGCCGGCGTAGTAATAGAAGGGCGAGATGTATTTGAGCCAGTCGATCCCGCCCACGAGCGGCGCGAAGCTGTTGATCAGCCAGCCGACGATGCCCACTGCGGCGGCGACCCCGGTGGCCAGCGAGCGCCGACCCGTGCCGGCGCCGAGGGCGATCGCCACCGCCCCGGTGGCGAATCCGAAGAACGCGAGCTGTACGGCGAGCGCGGTCATGTGCGCGAGCGTGATCCCCCCACCGCCGACAGCGACGCCGACGATCAGCCCTATCCAGGTCGCGAACGCGATCACGAGCACGACGACGGCGATCGCCGCTGCCTTGGCCGCGATGAGCCGCGCGCGTTGGATCGGATGGGCGAGCACGAGCCCCATGATCCGGTCCTCCTCTTCGCCCGCGGTCGTGGCCGAGGCCCCGGTGATCGCCAGGCCCCCGATCACGAGCGGGCCGTAGATCGAAGCGATCTCGCTGCGGAACCAGCCGGTGATCGTGCCGTAGTCAGCGCCACCCAGCAGGTTGGAAACGCTCTTCGGAACGTGAAGCGTCCCGATCGTGTGCCCGACCGATGGGAACAACGCACCTACCGCGACCATCACGGCGATCAGCCCGAGGCCCGCCAAGACCGCGGCGGGCAGTCGCAGGCGCAGCGCGACCCGGGCGGCGGGCAGGCTCATGCGCCACCGTCTGCCTTGTAGTAATGCAGGAAGATGTCCTCGAGGTCCTCCTCGCGCGGCCGAATCGCGCGCACCTCGTGCTTGGCTGCGGCCTTGACCACCGCGTCGGCGGACCCTTCAAATCCAACGGTCACGACCGACCCCTCGGCGTGCACTTCCGTCACTCCGGGAAGCGCGCGAAATTCGCCTACATCAACCGGCTCGGCGAACTCGATCTCGAGACGCTGGACGGCAACCTTGCGAAGGTTCTCGAGTGAGTCGACGACAACCAGCCGACCCTGGCGAAGGATCGCGAGGCGGTGGGTGACGCGCTCGACCTCCGACAGCGTGTGCGAGGACAGGAACACCGTGCGGCCCTGTCCGCTGACCTCCCCCAGCAGCGCGTGGAAGCTCTGCTGGACGAGCGGATCCAGGCCGGCGATCGGCTCATCCAGGATCAACAGCTCGGGTTCGTGCATGAAGGCTTGGACCAGGCCGATCTTCTGCCGGTTTCCGGTCGACAGCTGGCGTATCGGACGATCGATATCCGCGCCGAATCGCTCGACCAGCGAGTCACGCACCTGCGGGTCGACCCCGCCGCGGAGTTGCGCGAGGTAGTCGAGTATGGCCCGGCCGGTCAGCTTCGGATAGAGCGCGAAGTCACCCGGTAGAAACCCGACCCGGCGACGGATCGCGAGGCTGTCGTTGACGGTGTCAAGCCCGAGCAATTGCGCCGAGCCCGACGTCGGCCTGATCAGATCGAGGAGCAGGCGCATCGTGGTCGACTTCCCCGCGCCGTTCGGTCCCAGGAAGCCGAACACCTCCCCCTGCCGAACCTCGAGGTCAAGCCCGAAGAGCCCGCGACCCGACCCGTAGTCCTTTGAAAGGCCACTCGTCGCGATCACGGCGCGAGCGCTCACGACGCTGAACCGTACTCGTGTAATTCAGACCGCGCGTGACAGCGACACGAGCGCGTCGACGTCGTCGTTCGCGAAGGCGGCGAGGTAGCGAGCGGCGAGCGCGCGCGCCGAGGGGCTGGTCACGTCCGACACGCTGTCCGGGTCGACCCCGTCGAGCGCCGCCCGTGCTCGCTGAAGAGCGCTGTTGACAGCAACAGTTGTCGTGTCGAGGAGATCGGCAATCTCCGACGCGCGCCACGACAGCACATCGTGTAGCACGAGGGCGGCTCGCTGCCGCGGGGGCAGCGTGCCGATGGCCACGCCGATCGCGAGACGCAGGCGCTCGCGCTCGACCGCGCTGTCGGACGGGTCGGGTTCGCCGCCGGCATCTGCGGGTTCGGGGACGTCGTCGACCGGAACCGGTCGCCGGCCGGCGTGCCCCAACGAATCGAGACAAACGTTCGTGGCGATCCGGTAGAGCCAGGTCCGGAGCGCCGCCCGGCCCTCGAACCGCCGGGACCCCCGCCACGCTCGTAGCAGCGTCTCCTGCACGGCATCCTCCGCGTCGAATGGGCAGCCGAGCATGCGCCGGCAGTACGCGGTCAACTCGGCGCGATGGCAGCCGCTCGCCAGCACGCCCTCAACGCCGGCAGTCATCCGGCACGTCCTCTCGCACCTCGTGAACCTCGACCCCGGCGGAGCGCAGCCGCTCCGCGTAACGGCGCCCGCCGTCGGGACATGCCCCGCACACCACGGTCGCGGGCGGAGCACCGCCGACGTCTGACGGCATCGGCTGCTCCACGCCCCACACGGGGTGAACCAGAAGCTGACCCCTCACCGCCGGCCGGCCACTGTCGCGCGCCGTCAGCGCCAGCCGCGCCGCCCTGGCCCCGCCCGCCACGAGCATCCGGTCGCGTCGACCACCGAGCTCGCACGCGTGGTCGGACATCCACTGCAGCGTCGCGAGCTCGACCGAGCTCGGATGGCGGCCGGCCAGGCCGACGACGACGAACCCGTCCACCCAGGGGTCAGTCGGTGACAGCTCATCGCTCAACACGAGCGCGAGCGCGAGCGACACCGTTTCCACCCGTGGCCAGCGCACGACCGTTGGTACGCGCAGCCGGCCAAACCTGAGTGTCATGTCGGCGTCGATCACGCCGGCGAGACTTGCAGCACCCGCGTGTAAAGGGAAAGACCAATCGTGCAAGACCGCATTGCACGATCTGCATCACCGACAGTCGGCACGCGAGCAATACTTGTCGCATGGATCAGGCCGCCAGCGTCCTTCCGTTCCCCCAGGCGCCCGACGGCATCGAGTTGCGACACCTCCGCGCGTTCGTGGCGGTGGCCGAGGAGCTCAACTTCGGGCGCGCGGCCGAGCGGCTCTACATCTCCCAGCCGGCCTTGAGCAGGCAGATTCGAGGCCTCGAGCAGCTCGTCGGCTGCGAGCTGCTGCGTCGCTCCACCCATAGCGTCGAGCTGACGCTCGCCGGGGAAGCCCTGCTCGATCGCTCGCGTCAGTTGCTCCGCGACGTCGACGAGGCAGTTAGTGCGGCGCTGGCGGTGGGTGGCGAGTTGGTCGGCCGGGTCGCGCGGACGCTCGAGCCCATGCGGGGCATGCTCGCCAGTGACCCTGACCTGGTCGAGAGTCGCGCGGCATTCGAGTCGCTCAACGCCCAGTTCACTCCCCCCGCCGGAACCATCACGCGCCCGGTGACCGCCGGCGGCGTCGCGTCGCTGGTCGTGGCTCCGGGCCCGGGTCACGAGCCGACGGTGCTGTACCTCCACGGCGGCGGCTATGTCGTCGGCTCGGCATTCGGCTATCAGCCACACGCCGGAGCGCTTGCGGCGGCGGCGCAAGCCGCGATTCTCGTTCCCGATTACCGTCTGGCTCCCGAGCATCCGTTCCCGGCCGCGCTCGAGGATGCGCAGCGCGCCTACCTCTGGCTCCGCGAGCAGACACCCGACCCGGATGGGGTCGTCGTCGCCGGGGACTCGGCCGGCGGCGGGCTCGCGCTCTCGCTGCTCCTCGCGCTCAAGCGCGACCGCCTGCCGCTCCCGGCGGCGTCGGTGATCCTCTGCCCGTGGCTCGACTTGACCCTACGTACCGCCTCCGCGTCCGACGCCCCGCTGGCCGCAGAGGAGGACGTGCGCCGCTGCGTCGACGCCTATTTGTCCGGCCACCCTGCGGACGATCCGATCGTCGACCCGTTGCACGCGGATCTGGGCGGCCTGCCGCCGATGCTCGTCCAGGCCGCCACTGGCGACGCCCGGCTCGTCGACGCGAAGGCGCTCGCCGCCCGCGCTCAGGCTCATGGCGTCGATGCTCGCCTCGAGCTGTACCCGGTCCAGGCTCACGCGTTCCAGCTGTTCTGGTCGTTCCTGCCCGAGGCCGCCGACGCCATGGCGGCTGCGGGGGCGTTCATCCGCGAGGCCGCCACCGAGCCGGGGCGGGCCCGGGCCGTCCGCGACCGGTAGCGGCCGCGGCGTGCCTGTACGGTGACGGGATTCCCTACCGGCACCTGCTTGTCGCCTACGACGGCACCTCCGAGGGGGACGAGGCGGTCGTCGCCGCCGGCCTGCTGGCTGAGCGAGACCGCGCGCGCCTGACGATCGTCGTCGTCGTCGAGTTGGAGCGGCCCCAACGATGGGTCATGCGCTGGCCCCGGGGGACGGGGGTATGGAACGACGTCCTCCTCGACCGAGCGCGTGCAGACCTTCAACAGGCGGCGCGCCTGGCGTCGGTGCCGGCGGAGCTGAGCGTGCTGCTCGGCAGCTCGGACCGCGCCCTTCCCGACGCTGCCGACGAGTTCGACTGCGACGCGATCATGCTGCCGCCGCGCCCCCGAGGCCGGCTCAGGCGGCTGCTGAGACGCGACCATGTAGGAGCGATCCGACGGCGCGCGTCGTGCGAGGTCATCCGGCCCCGATGACTCGTAGCCCGAGTTCAGCCGGCAAGGGTCGCCATCTGTGCGTCCATCGGTCCGGCCGGCAATGGCATCTCCATGATCTGCATCCGGAGCGCCATCACGGCCGCGTTGTAGATCCCCGAAAAGCTCGGGAACGGCTGGATCGTGTCGGCCAGCACGGCAAGCGGAATGTGCGCGCGGATCGCGAGTGTCGCCTGCTGCATCCACTCGCCGGCCTCGGGACCGAGCGCGTACGCGCCGGTCAGTCGCTCACCGTCGCTTAGCAGCGTCAGGAACCCGTTGGACTCGGCATACGCGTGCGTGTAGGTGGCGGTCTTCGGCACCTCCGAGATCGGAGCGGTGCCGCTGTACTGCGCCTCGACCGCTCCAACAGCGCCCGCCTGCGGATCAGTGTAGGTGACGCGTGGGACGGCCTCGTAGTTCACGGGATGCGGATCGCCGGCGATGTTCTGCGCGACAACGTCGCCCTCGTATTCGCCGACGTGGGTCAGCGGCCAGACGCCGGTCACGTCTCCGATCGCCCACAGCCGCTCTCCGACGCGCATGTACTCGTCAACCGGGATCCCGTGGGGATTGACCTCGACCCCGACGGTCTCGAGGCCGATCCCCTCAACGCGCGGTCGCCGACCGGTGGCGACCAGGAGGCGCTCGCCGCGCACCTCCCCGCCACCCTCCAACTCGAGGACGTACTCATCGCCGTCCTTTCGCGCAGCGCTGGCGTGCGTGCCGAGCATCAGCTCGATCCCGTCGCGCTTCAGCGCCTCGCCGAGCCCCTGGCCGAGGGGCGCCGCCTCGCGGGACAGCACCCGGTCGGCGCCCTCGACCAGCACGACCTCCCCGCCGAATCGCCGCACGACCTGCGCGAGCTCGACGCCCGCGGCGCCTCCCCCCAGCACCACCAGGCGGCGGGGAACCGCCTTCATGCTCGTCGCCTCACGCGTCCCCCAGACCCCCTCCAGCTCGCGGAGCCCGGGGATCGGCGGCATGAACGGATCTGAGCCTGTCGCGACGACGATGTGCTCCGCGGTGCGACGAACGCCGTCGACTTCGATCACGCCCGTGCCCGCCAGGCGACCGTTGCCTCGCAGCAGGTCGATGCCCCGCCCCGCGAGCCACTTCTCCTGTCCCGCGTCGGACCAGTTCGAGACCATGAAGTCGCGCCAGTCGAGCGCCGCCTGAACGTCGACCTCGGCCTTCGCGCCGACGTCGCGCGCACCGTGCACCGCCTCCCCGGGACGCAGCAGTGATTTCGACGGAATACACGCCCAGTACGAGCACTCGCCGCCGACCAGCTCTCGCTCGACGACCGCGACGCGCAGCTCCCGCGCGGCCAGCGCCGCGGCGCAGTGCTCGCCGGGGGCGCCGCCGCCGAAGACGATCACGTCGTAGTCGTTCGTCGTGCCGCTGCTACTCATCGCGTCCTCCGCTCGAAGTCATGTCGCTCGCTCAAGCGCTCCGGCGATGGCCGCACTGGCCCGGGGATCAACCAGGGACTCCCACGGGCGCGAAGCGGCGGTGGAACGCGCAAGTCTGGCCCCACACTATCGATGGAGGTGAAACGTGGACATCGCCGGGCTGGCAGATCTGCTGCACGAGACGTCCGAGCACCACGCAAAGTTCGAGGCAGTCGCCCCACCGCACGACTGGTGGGACTGGTACGCCGCGTACATGGATGCCCGGGAAGGCGGAAGCGCCCCGGATGACGCTGCCGCCAGCGCCGGGCGCTATATGGCCGAGGTCAAGCATGTCGTCGTGTCGCCCGCGTGAGCCGGACGGGTCGCGCCAGGCCTGACCGAATCGGGAGCCGCAAGCGTGACCCAGTCGGAAATATGGTCCTGGAGGCACTTCAGCCTCGACCGGCGTAGTCCCGGCTACTGCCGGGTGACGTTCGCGCACCCCCCGATCAACACGATCACGGCGACGACCGTCGAGGAGCTTGGCGAGCTCGTCGGCCTAATCGAGCAGGATGCGGACTTGAACGTCGTCGTGTTCGCCAGCGCGAATCCCGATTTCTATCTCGCCCACTACGACGCCGAGCACGACCCGAGCAGGACCCTGGCGCTCGGAGTCGGGCCGACCGGGATGCACGCGTGGCTCGACCTCCTGGTGCGGCTGTCGCGTGCGCCGGTCGTGAGCATCGCGTCGATTCGCGGGCGCGCCCGCGGGGCTGGAAGTGAGTTCGTACTCGCATGCGACCTTCGGTTCGCGTCGCGCCAGAACACGCTGATCGGCCAGTTCGAGGTCGGGATGGGTGTGGTGCCCGGCGGCGGCCCGATGGCGCGGCTCTCCCGCTTGGTCGGACGGGGCCGAGCCCTCGAGATCCTGTTGGTTGCCGACGATCTCGACGGGCCGAGGGCGGAGCAGTATGGGTATGTCAACCGGGTCGTCGATGACGACGGGCTCGACGACGAGGTCGAGGAGATCGCATCACGACTCGCGCGCTTCGACCACGACGCGATCGCGCGCACAAAGGCATACGTCGATCAGGTGACGTTGCCCGCCGACAGCGAGCTTCCGCCCGCGCTGGTCGATTTCTTCGAGCTGTTGGGGAGTCCGGCGCGGCAGGAGCAGTTCGCTCGGCTCGAGGCGCTCGGTTGGGGCATCGACAGCGACCTCGAACGGCGTCTCGGCCGACGCGTCGTCGAGTCGGCACCCGACTGAGGTCAGGCCGAGATCAGCTCGCCGTCGCGGCTGGGCAGCGCTTGCGCGAGGTCTCGGCGTGAGCCGATCCCGAGCTTCGTGAAGACCTTGCGCAGGTGCCACTCGACGGTGCGCGGGCTGAGGAACAGACGCGCGCCGATCTCCGGGTTCGACAGCCCCTCACACGCGAGCTGCGCGATCTGCCGCTCCTGCGGCGTAAGGTCCTCGCGCGTGTCGAGCGTCCGCTTGCGGACCTTCTCGCCCGTCGCCAGGAGCTCTCTACGCGCGCGGTCGGAGAACGCCTCCATCCCCATCGACGAGAACTGTTCGTGCGCGGTGCGGAGCTCAGAGCGCGCGTCCACGCGGCGATTCTCGCGACGCAACCACTCGCCGTAGAGCAGGTGCGCGCGGGAGAGCTCGGGCCGCAGCCGGGTGCGGCCCAGCCGCTCGATCGCCTCGCGGTACAAGCGATCGGCGACTTCGCCGTGGCTCGTCAAAGCTCGCGAACGCGCCAGGATCCCGAGCCCCCAGTCGGTGGCCGCAACCGCGGTGACCTCCGCCAGCGACTCGAGTGCAGCGACGGCGAGCTCTGTCCGCCCGACGCGAACGGCGGCCTCGATCAGCTCCGGGCGCGCCCACGCGGAGATGAACAGCGCCGGTGCCTCGTCGGCGGCACGCTGGGCGCAGGCCAGCGCCCGCTCGTAGCGGCCAAGCCCGTTGAACAGGATCGCTCGCACCCACTCGGCCCATTGCACGCCGATCCCCTGGCCCCCGGCGCGAGCGTCATGGATCATCGACTCGATCACCGTCGTGGCCTCGCCTTCGCGTCCGCGCAGTGCTGCCAGCAGCAGGGCGGCGTAGGACGCAAACCGCGAGCCCGTCGCTTCGGTGACCGCCTCCGCCTCGGCGATCGCGCCTGCGGCGGCCCTGAAATCACCCCGCCACGCGGCCAGAATCCCCCACGCGTTCAGATCGATCGGCAGCCGAGCCAGGGCGCCCGCCTTCCGGGCCTCCTGCACCTGACGTGCGCTGATCGTGTGCCAGCTGTCCTCGTCCCAGAGCACATTGGACGGGATCGTCGTCATCCACCCCCAGCGGAAGTTCCGCTCCGCCCGCGAGGGCTCGGACAGGAACGCGTCTGTGGCCCGCCTAAGCAGGGTCGCGCTCGCCACGGGCCCTTCGGTTATCAACCTGGACAGGCCGTCGAGCAACAGATCGGATCGGTCGGACGGCCCGTCCGGCCGCGGCCCGTGCGTAGCGGCGCGAGAGACCCCGAGCAGGTCCCCCGCGGAGGACATACCTCCGGCGAACAGCGCCGCTCCCCAGGCGTCGAGATAGGTCTGCCGCGCGAGCGGGATGTCGAGCCGCTCGAGGCGCGAGGCGGCGTTGAGCAACAGCGGCGGCGCCGCGCTTCCCATACTCGACGCGAACGCGAGCTGGCCGCGGAGCAGGTCAACTCGCGCGAGCTGCATCTCGTCCAAAGGCTCGCCCGCGGCGGCGTCCAGTAGCCTCCGCGCCGCGTCGAAGGCGCCGGCCCCCAGACTGACCTTGGCGGCGGCGAGGGCTCTCTCGGCTCGTCGCTCCGGATCCGCGGTCAGCGCGACGGCGCGCTGGAGAAACGCCGCCGCCGCGGCAATCCCGCCGCGCGCCCGGGCCCGCCCGGCTGAGCGCTCCAGCGCCACGGCGACCCGCTCGTCGGGGCCCGCTGCCGCCGCCGCCAGGTGCCAGGCCCGACGGTCCGAGTCCGCGTCGCGGTCGGTTGCCTGCGCGAGCGCCAGGTGGACGACCCGGCGCTCGTCGACGGCCGCCGAGCGATAGATCGCCGATCGTACGAGTGGGTGACGAAAGGTCACTCGCTCGCCGATCGACAAGAACCCCCGGGTATCTCCGCCGCTCACGGCAGCGGACTCGATGCCAAGGAGCTTCGCCGCGCGCCACAGCAGCAGCGGATCGCCGACCGGCTCGGCCGCGGCGAGCAGGAGCAGGCGCCTGATGTCATCCGTGAGTGTCTCGACTTGTCGCACGAAGCCCTCCTCGATACGTCCCGACAACGCTTCGACCTCGAGCACCCCGAAACCACTCGCCAACTGTGTCGCGGTCAACCCTCGCGGGAGCTCGAGCAGAGCCAGAGGGTTGCCCCGCGTCTCCGCGACGATCTGGTCGCGTACGCGGTCGTCCAGCCAGAAGCGAACCGCTGAGGAGAGCAGCAATCGGGCGTCGCCTTCGTCCAGGCCCAGGACTTCTAGCTCGGGCACGTCGGCGAGCACCGCGCCGCGATCGCGCGCCGCGAACACCAGGCCGACCGCGTCCGCCAGCAGCCGACGGGCGACAAACGCCAGCGTCAGCGCCGACACCTGATCGAGCCATTGCGCGTCGTCCACGACACATAGCAACGGACGCTCCTCGGCCACCTCCGCGAACAGGCTCAGTACCGCCAGCCCGACCAGAAAACGATCCGGCGGCGAGCCCGCTCTCAAACCGAACACGATCTCGAGTGCCTGGCGTTGGGGAGCCGGGAGCCTCGGCAGCCGATCGAGCATCGGCAGGCAGAGCTGATGGAGGCTCGCGTACGCCAACTCCATCTCCGACTCCACGCCCACCGCCCGGACGACGGTCAGGTCTGACGCCGACTCGACCAGGTACTCGAGTAGCGCCGTCTTCCCGATGCCGGCCTCGCCTCGGACAAGCAGCGACCGGCTCTCGCCCCGGCGTAGCGCCGAGGCCAAGTCGTCGAGCACCGCACATTCGCTTGACCGTCCCGACAAGCTCCTGCGCCGCCCCGGTCGGGGAGCAAGATCGTCCATGGGACGCCACCCATCCTAGAGAGCGCCGACCAGGCTGGACAAGCCGGTCGCCCTGCTTAGCCGGGGGCGTGCGGGCAACCGAGCGGCGGCTTGACGTCGTCGTAGATGCGGGCCGCGGCGAGCTTGCCGCTCTGTCCCCGCACGAACACGGCGATCCCCGCCTGCGGCGGTAGCTCCGTCTTGCCCCACCGCACGACGTTGTACTCCAGCGCGCACACGCGCTGCTCGTCGGTCAGCAGGCAATGCTCCAGCGAGATGCCGCCGTCGTTCGAGAACAGCAGCTCGTAGAAGGCGCGCAGGCCGTCGTGGCCTCGGTGGATGAACGGCGCGCCCGCGGGCTCGCGGGCATAGCCGTCGGCCTCGAACGTCGCCACGATCGCATCCGCGTCGCCGGCGGAAAGGGCGCTCACGTATTCAGCGACGACGTCCGGCTCGTGGAGCTTCGGGTCGAGCTGCAGCACAGGCGTCCGGACCGCGTGGTGGCCTCTCAGCGGCCAGCTGCTGTAGTAGACGCGCAGTTCGCTGATCCGCCCGTCGGATTCCTTGTCGGAGATGACCAGGACCGGAAGGCCGACTCGCGCGTCCTTGCCGTCAAGGTGGATGACCACCTCCGCGAAGCCGCGATGACCCGCGACGACATACTCGACGTCTTCGATCGAGGCCTTCTGCCGGCGCAGCCACGCATTCGTCTCGGTGACGTATTTCTCGAACGCCCGTGCACCGCGGATACGTCCGCGCACCGGATGCTGCAGCTCCGGCTCGCCCGCAAACGACCCGATCAGAGCATCGAAGTCCCCCGAGAGCAAGCCGTCGAAGAACGGCACGGTCACGAGCTCGCGCTGCCACTTCTCCTGAGCCTGCTCGAGCGCCGGCACGGTGAACAGCTCGGGGAGCCACGGCATGCCGCGAAGCGTGCCATATCCCCAGCGCGCGCAGCACGCGCTCGCTTTTGCGAACCTAGGGCTGGCGAGCCATGAAGGTCTTCATTTCGAGCGACATCGAGGGCACAGCGGGGATCGTCGATTGGGAGCAGGTGCGCGGCCCGGGCGCCGAGTACGAACTCGGCCGGCAGCTGCTCACCGACGAGGTGAACGCCGCAATCGACGGCGCCGTGGAGGCGGGGGCCAGCCATGTCCTCGTCAACGACGCCCATCGCACCATGTACAACATCCGTCCGCGCGACCTGCACCACCACGCGTCGTACCTGTCGGGCCGGCACAAGCCGCTGTACATGATGGACGGCCTCGACGCCACGTTCGACGCCGTGTTCATGGTCGCCTACCACGGCGCGATCGGAGCCGAGCGCGCGATCCTGTCGCACACCTACAACCCCGCCGCGATCTGGGAGGCACGGCTGAACGGCGTTGCGGTCGGGGAGAGCGCCCTGAACGCGCTAGTCGCGCTCGAGCACCGCGTGCCCGTGGTGCTGATCACCGGCGACGAGGCCACCGCCGAAGAGGCTCGCCCGTTCCTGCCAGAGATCGAGGCAGTGGTCGTCAAGCGCTCGGTCACCCGCTTCGCGGCCGAGAGCCTCCACCCCGACCGCGCCTGTGAGCTGATCCGCGCCGGCGCCACGCGCGCGCTCGCCGGCGCCGGCGCCGCACCGCCGCCGGCCATCGACCTCCCGGCCACGCTCGAGATCGCCTTCCTCACCGCGGACATGGCCGAGATGGCGACCTGGATCCGCGGGGTGCGGCGCGCCGGCCCGCGCGGGGTGGCCATCACCGATGACGATCCGCTGCGCCTGTTCCGCACGTTCGTCACGATCGTCGCCCTGACGCGGTCGGTCGTCGAACGCTAACGCGCGCTGACGCCGATTAGACGTAGGATTCCGACCGCAGACCGAAGTCTCGGCCATTGAGATGAGCGCAAGCGGCGAACAGGAAAGCTTGAAGATCGGTGCTCACGTCGACGCCACCGACGGACCCTGCGGGAACCTGGCCCGGTTGATCTTCAACCCGACGACGGACGTGCTGACCCATCTGATCGTCGAGCCCGGGCACCACGATGAGCAGGCGCGGGTGGTGCCCTTCGATCTGGTCGTGAGAGCCGGCGAGGACGTGATCCAGCTCAGCTGCACCAAGGAGCGCTACGACCAGCTCGATTCGGCCGAGGACGTCGAAATGCTCCGCGACACGACCGGGAAGTACGACGGCTTCAGCACGACGTCGATGTATTTCGGCGTAGGCCGGCCGCTCGGGCACCATCCCCAACCGATGTACAGCGACAGCGTGCCGCTCGGCGAGATCGAGATACGCCAGGGCGATCCCGTACACGCGAAAGACGGGGAGATCGGAGCGGTACAAGGTCTGGTGATCGACCCCGCCGACCATCACGTCACGCACGTGCTCCTCCAGGAGGGCCACCTGTGGGGGCGCAAGCAGGTCGCGATCCCGATCGGGGTTGCCAACCGCGTTGCCTACGAGGTCCGGGTCGACCTCACCAAGGACGAGATCGAAGCGCTGCCACCGGTGAGCCTCAAGTCCCACTGACGATGTTGTGTCGGCGGCGAGCGCCGGCCGGCGGTAGGCGATAGCTTGACGGCGGGTTTATGCCTGCCCCGCTAGGAATGAGTCCCGTGGTGATCACCCGGGTACACGATCGTGGCTGTCTCTGAGAGGACGGTCCGTGCTCGCCTGACGCGCCGACAGATGTTCCAGGGCGCGGGCGGCGTGGCCGCGATTGCGATCGCGGGGGGCGGGATCGCCGAGCTTCTGGCGGGGTCCAAGCCACACAAGCCCCTGCCGCACATCCCGTCGTTCGCGGTCAAGCCGGCCGGTCGCGAGGCCAGCTTCAGGTCCCAGCCTGATCTGCGCCCGCCGACGGTCACGACCACCGCGATGCAGACA
The DNA here is from genome assembly GCA_963822855.1 of uncultured Solirubrobacterales bacterium. GTDB lineage: Bacteria > Actinomycetota > Thermoleophilia > Solirubrobacterales > Solirubrobacteraceae > Palsa-465. The sequence continues at coordinate 55,149 of CAWGJE010000020.1, forward strand.
GCGGAGCGGTTGGGCCGCGACGATCCTCGATTGCTGTTCCTGGGTCCGGGACCCGTGACCCTGTCGGGCTCTGAGCAATATGGCCCGCTGATCGTCGCCCGGGACGGCACGCCCGTGTGGTTCAGACCGCTCAGCGCGGGTCTGCAGGTATCGAGCTTCTTCTCCTCGAGCTACCGAGGCAAGCCGGTGCTGGTCTGGTGGGAAGGAAAGATCCAACAGTCCGGATACGGGCAGGGCGAAGCGGTTCTGCTCGATCGGTCCTATCGCGAGGTCGCCCGCGTGCGCGCCGCCGGCGGCCGGTCGATGGACCTCCACGCTCTGACGCTGACACCGCAGGGGACGGCGCTGTTCACCTGCTATCCCGAGACGGTGCCGATGGATCTTTCCTCGATCGGGGCGCCCCGCGACAGCCAGGTCCTCGAGTCGATCATCCAGGAGGTCGACATCGCCAGCGGGCGACTCCTGCTCGAGTGGCGAGGCCTCGAGCACATACCCGTCGCCGCTTCCCAAGAGCCGCACGGAGAACCGTACGACTACCTGCACATCAACTCGATCCAGCAGCTGCCGGACGGGAACCTGCTTGTGTCGGGACGCCACACCTGGGCCGTTTACAAGCTCGACCGCCGCACGGGCGCCGTTATCTGGACGCTGGGGGGCAACCGCAGCCAATTTGAGATGGGCACGGGCTCGCGGTTTTCCTGGCAGCACGACGCCCAGCTATCGGGACCGTTGCTGACCTTGTTCGACAATGGCACGAACGGCCCGATCCACACCGAACAGCAATCGCGCGGTCTGGCGCTCGCCGTCGATGAATCACGCCGGACGGTAACGGTGCGAGGCGTGTACACCAGCCCGCAGCACCCGTTGGCGGGGGCGATGGGTTCGGTCCAGATCCTCCCGTCGGGACGGGTGTTCGTGGGCTGGGGAGTCGCGGCGTATACGAGCGAATTCACCGCCGACGGCACTCCCCTGTTCGACATCTCGCTGCCGGACGGCACGTACTCGTATCGAGGGCTGTGGCTTGACTGGGCAGGAACCCCATATCAGCGGCCGGCCGCGGTCGCCGGCCGGAACGACAAGACCGGCACGCCGCTGGTGTACGCGAGCTGGAACGGCGCCACGAACGTCGCCGCCTGGCGGGTGGCTGCCGGATCGAAGCGGGACGATCTGCGTCCCGTCGGCATCGCCAGGCGTCACGCGTTTGAAACGGTCATCCAACTGCGCCCCGGCTATCGCTATGCGTCGGTCACCGCACTCGACCGCTTCGGCAGGTCCCTGAGGCGGAGCCCCACCGTCCGGCTCTAGACAGCCGCGGGACGTTCTACCAAGCGGTGGCGATCCAAGGTCACCGCTAGCCGGCTGGCGAGCTCCGGCTCAGTCACGATCCCGTCGAGCGAGCGTCACCGCGAATACCGTCCCGAACATCGTGTTGTCCGCAAGTTGGGGCACCAGCGGCAAGGCGCGGATCGCCGGGAACGACCTCCCGATCAGGCCGACGTTGACGAGACCGATCACGAATCCGGCAGCCGCGCCCCACTCGGCCGGATGATCCCGGGGGAGCGTGCGTGCGAGCGCCTCACCACACAGCATGGAGATCGCGAGGTGGACCACGATGCCCCGTCCGAATCCCGGGCGGCCAGGCGGAACCAGCGTGCCAACCGCTCGCGTTGCGTCGTAGACGTAAACGACAGCGGCTCGTACGCTGTGGCGCTTGACCAACGCGTGGAGCGTCGAGGGCGCGCCGCTCAACGCCGAGGCGAGCACGGTTGCCTCCATCACTGCACGGCGGTCGAGCGCCATTGGCCCAAACATAGGCAGTCGCGCAGGAATCGCCCAACACCTTCTGTTGACAGCTGCAGGACACGTGATATCATTTAGGTATCGATTTGATGCCTTGAGGAGCGACCATGGACAGCACAACGACATTCCCGATCACGTTCGATCGACACAGCCGTATCCCGATGACGGTGCTCGGCGCCGGTCCGAGCGTCTCGCGCGTGACGGTGAGTCCTTCAACCGTCGACGTTCACCTGGGCTGGGCGTTCAGAGCCACGATCCCCCGCAAGTCCGTTGCATCGGCACGGCCACTGGCCGGAGGCCTGAGCGAACTGAGTGGTCCCTTCCGAATCAGCGTTCTCCGCGGAGTCAACTACTGGCGAGGCACCGCTCTCGTCAATGGCGCCGGGACCGGACTGGTCGAGATCACGTTGGATCGGCCGAAGTGGGTGTGGCTGGGTCCGCTCCGGGCCCGGATGCGTCGGCTGATCGTGAGTGCCGAGGACCCATCCGGGCTCGTCGCAGCACTCACTCGGAAATGACTGCTAACGACCAACGCGCCGGCTTGGGCAGCCAATGGGCGCGTAAGCACTACAAGCAGACGATCGTCGTGCGCGCCCTGCTTGCTCCGTGGATCCTGTTCGTCACCGTGTTCCTTTGCGTGAAGGGCTACTGGTGGGGACTCGTCTTCATCCCGTTCCTGGCTCTCGACCTCTGGCTTCTGCGTGGCCTCGTGCGTTACGCGCGCACGCAAGACCAGTGACTCAGGTTCGACCGGTCAGGCGGAGGGCGGCGCTGCGCTGCCGATGGCGGCGGCGATGGTCTGCGCGAATGCGTCCGGGCGCGAGAGGAACGGGTGGTGCCCGGCGTCAAACTCGACCATACCGGCGCCGGGTCTGACGCGCCGGCGCTGCACGTCTGCGGGGGTCGCGAGATCCTGTGTGCAGACGACGTATGTCGTTGACTTCTGTCGCCAGGCGATCTCGCGAGGTGCCTGCGTGAACGGTGTGAGGGACTGCCGCGTGAGGCGGGACAGTGCCTGCTCGGTCGTGACCTTGTCGCAGTCCTGCAGGAAGTACTCCCGGATCATGCCGGGGTCGACCCCGACGGTGCCGTCGTCGCTTGGCGCCAGCCACGGCGCGGGCTCGGAGCCCACCAGATCTGCCTGGGACTGCCCGGCGTCGGGCATCACCGAGGTCAGGTACAGCAGTTGGGTCACGCTGTCATCGACCCCGGCTTCGGTGATGATCACCCCGCCGTAGGAGTGGCCGCAAAGGACGACGGGCTCGCCGACCTCGGCGATCGCTCGGCGGCACGCGTCGACGTCGTCGTAAAGATCGCCGAGTGTCTCACCGGCTTCGCCGCAGCTTGGGAGCGGAACGACGGCGGTGGCGATTCCGTGATCGGCGAGCGGCTCGGTCATTTTGCTCCACCACCACGCTGCGTCTCGAACGCAGGCGCCATGGACAAAGATCAATGTGGGCATGACCGCACCATAGCGCAACCTTGCGGTTGCACGATCGGCGAGCTAATTCCTTCGGGCCAGAGCTCTGGTGGTCCTGGGATGAGCGGAACGGCGCGACGAGCAACCAGGATGACCCGAAGGTGGGCAGTGGTGTCGGGGAGGCGCTCGGGTTCATGCTGGATCCCACGCCGTTGTTGGGGTCGTTGACGTTCGCCGTCGTTGGTCGCGGCCGCGTGGCCGGGCGCGACACGATTACCGCTGAGGCGGTTCCGCGCCGGCGTGATCCGCGCCGCCATCCGCCGTCATTTGAGCTCTACGACCTCGGGGGTGGCGCCGACCGCTACAGGCTCGAGGTCGATTGGCAGCGTGGGGTGTTGCTCGAGGTCGTCGCCCTCCGTGACGGCGAGCCCTTTCAGAAGATCACCACGGTCGAGATCGCGTTCGGTGGCCCGATTCCGGAGGAGCGATTCACGTTCGAGCCGCCCGCCGGTGAAGAGATCCAGCCCACCCGGGGACATCCGCCGGGGCGGCTCACGGTTCGCGACGCCCAGCAGCGCGCGCCGTTCACGGTTTTGATTCCCGATCGGATCCCCAGCGACTGGCACGTGACCTGCCTGTTCAGGGAAGCGTCACAGCGACCGCCTTGGCCAGGCAGTGTCGCGCTCATCTACCGCTCAGACGACGGACATGATGGTGTGTCGCTCTCGCAATTTCCCGCGCCCGATAAGCCTTCCGTGATGCTCGCCGATGACAATTGGGAGGACGTGTCGCGCGGTGGAAGAGCGATCCGGGCGACCAGGCGTGATGCGAGTTCGGAGGCACGGGCGCAGCTCGAGCACGGCGACACGTTCGTGATCCTCACCTCCCCGACGCTCACTCGCGACGAGCTCGCGACGATCGCCGCGAGCCTCAAACCCGCGCCGAGCACCGCCAGCATCTAGCCCGGCCCGACTGCGCCACGCCGCGACACCGCGGGGGGTGTCGGGCGACACCTGTGGGGCATGGGGTCGAGACCCGTGAGCATCGCACTCTCCCGATCGTCCATCCGGTACGGCGCTGGCCGCGCCCGCGCAGAGCTTGCCGATCAAAACTCTGTACCTCGCGATGGGGCCGCGCGGCTATACGATCAGGCCAGAACGGGGGCGGGGCCAAGTTCGCCGTTCCCGAGCCGCACTGCCGACCATCGGAGGATAGGAGTCGAACCATGACCACTCCCGCGACCATCTCGGAAGGCGCCAGCGGACCCGTCGTCAGCTGGGCGCAATACCTCCTCGTACGCCGGACTCTGAGCGACAACCAGATCGATGGCATCTTCGGTCCGGTGACCAAAAAGGCCGTGGAGGAGTTTCAGCAGAGCGACAACCTCACCGTGGATGGGATCGTCGGGCCGATTACCTGGGCAGCGCTGGGCGGCGATAGCCCAGAGCCGCCAACGCTCAGTGAAGGGTCCGAGGGCGACGTGGTCAAGAAGCTTCAGACGGCGCTGAACGAGGGCCGCGGTGACTTCGCGCCGAACTCGAACCCAGTGCTGGCTGTCGACGGCATCTATGGCCCGGAAACGGCAACTGCGGTACGAGGCGCGCAACAGTTAGGCGGGATTCCGGTAGACGGGATCTGCGGCCTGCAGACCTGGGCCCTTCCGGTACACGCCGCCGGCCAGGTACTAGCCGATCTTTGCGGGGTCCATCCGCCCGGCGAGGGATGACGCCGGCGATCATCGATTCTCGAGGAGGCCGAGTTCGCGCAGGCTCTCCGCGGTGTCAAGGACGGTGGTCTCGGCGGGGCGGGGGCGTCATCCGAGCTCCTGCTTGGCGCGGTCGTTGTGGATTATCAGCTGGGGCGGCTCCGGTCCGGGCGCTTCTTCGGTCGGTACTCGCTCAGCGAGCGGGCCGAGCCGCGCGCGCAGGATCTGGGCGATGTTCAGGAAGCTGACGGTCGGTCCATCGGCAAGCGCGAGGTACCGCTTGCCGGCGGCGTCGGGCGCGGCCATAGCACGGATGTGCAAATCGGCCACATCGCGCACGTCGGCGATTCCGAAGCGCTGGCGTCGCACGACGGGCATCGTCCCGTCGAGCATCGCCTTGACGATCTGCACCGACGAACGCGCGTGCGTCGTCAACGTCGGGCCGAGGATGAATGTCGGGTTGACGACAACTAACTCGGTGTCACCACCCTCGCGCTCAACGAAATCCCACGCGGTCCGCTCGGCAATCGTCTTGGACAACGGATAGGCCGGCAGCCCCGGGGTGTCGGGGTCCGTCCAGTCGGCCTCGGTGTATTCGGCGCCCGGCTTCGGCGTGTAGCCGACCGCGGCGAACGACGACGTCAACACGACCGCCTGGCGCCGGCGTCGCGGGCCGCGGTCAGGACCCGCAGCGTCCCGTCACGGGCCGGAATAACCACCTCATCGCGATCGTCGGTCTGGATCATCGGCGAGGCGGCGTGGTGAACCTCCTCGCACCCCGCCGCCGCGGCCGCCCACCCCTCGTCTCGGGTCAGCTCGGCGGCGACGATCTCCAGGTCACTGTCGTCGGCACCACCGCGGCGCACGCTGACGCCGGTTCGGTGATCGTACGTTAGGCTGTTACCAAGCGCAGGATCAGGATCGGGGTCATGAGACGGATTCATCGGGGCAAAATATTCGGCGGCGTGTTGGCGCTATTGACGTGCGCGACGGCGTGGTCCGCCTCGGCAGCGTTCGCTTCCGATTCGATCTATTGGACGAACTACACAACCTCGGGTGCCGTCCGCCTCGGAGACCTCGGCGGCTCGGGCGCCCGCTCTCTGTTCAGCGAGACCAATCCTCAGGGCGTGGCGATCGACCCATCCACGGGGAAGATCTACTGGGCTGACAAGGCGGGTGCGATCCGCGTAGCCAACCTGGACGGCACGGGCGCACGGGACCTGTACACAGGCGAAAGCTCGCCATCTGGCGTCGCGATCGACCCGGCCGCCGGCTTGATCTACTGGGCCGACGCTGTGTCAGGAAGCGGGGCGATCCGCGTCGGAAACCTCGACGGCAGTGGCGCCAGGACCCTGTTCGCGGGGGAATCCTTCCCGGTCGGACTGGTTGTCGACCCGGCGGACGGCAAGATCTATTGGGGCAGCTACGACACGTTCAAGATTCGCGTCGGGAACCTCAACGGAACTGGCGCCCGGGATCTGTTCACCGGCGAGAACTACCCGACCGGGTTGGCGATCGATCCTGCCGCGGGAAAGCTTTACTGGACCAACGAGTTCGCCGGCAATATTCGTGTCGGGAACCTCGACGGGACGGGCGCCACGAACCTGTACACGGGCGAGGGCGGCGTCGGAGGTCTCGCGATCGATCCGGCGGCCGGGAAGATCTATTGGGGGGACTTCTCGAGCGCGACGATCCGGGTCGGGAGCCTCGATGGCACAGCCGCGGCCCAGAGCGTCTTCACCGGCGAGAACTCGGCCTGGTTCGTCGCTCTCCTGCGCGCGCCGCTCGGCACCGGCTCTCCGCAGGTCTCGGGGGGCGCCGGGCTCGGCCAGTCGCTCTCCTGCGGCCCGGCGAACTGGGCGGCGGATCTCCTCACCGGTTTCCTGTATCGCGCGCCGCGGAGCCTCGCGTATCAATGGACGCTCGACGGCGCTCCCCTCACCGGCGCCGCGACGAGTTCGGTGTTTGTGAGCTCGCCCGGCGAGTACCGGTGCGAGGTGATCGCGACCAACGCGGCCGGCTCGACCTCGCAGACGAGCACTCCCGTGGACGTCTCGGGGCCGCCCGCTTTGACCTCCTTGCCGCCGACCGTGCGCGGGTCGGCCGCAGCGGGGTTCGCGGGCTCGGTCTATCCACACGGCTTCTCGGCCACGGCGCATTTCGAGTACGGGCTCGATCCGGGCTTGCGCGCGAGCGCGGGCGCGTTGTATGACCAGCGGACCCCCGATCAGCCGGTCGGGTCCGACTTCGCCGGCCATCCCCTCACGGCGGCCGTCACCGGGTTGGTCCCGAACGCGCTCTACCACGTGCGCCTGGTCGCCACGAACAGCGCCGGGGTGACGTTCGGGCCCGACCAGACGTTCCGTACAAAACAGGGTCCAAAGCCGCCGCCCCCAACGCTCGGCAGGACGGAGAACGCCGCGCCGGTCAGCGGCAAGGTGTTCGTGCTCGTCAAAGGCCGGCTTGTACCGCTGACCGGAGCGACGCAGATCCGGTCAGGCGCCGAGGTCGACGCGCTTCACGGAACGCTCTCGCTGACCAGCGCCACCGGGACCGGCAGGAAGACGCAAACCGGAAGGTTCGGCGGCGCGGTCTTCAAGGTGACGCAGACGAAATCCGGAACGAGCAAGGGCATGACGACGCTGACGCTGGTCAACAACGCATTCAAGGGCGCGCCCTCGTACGCCACCTGCAAGTCGCGCAAGCCGCAGGATGCGTCGGCAGCCGCCTCCTCGAGCCGGACGCTGCAGCTCCTGCACGCCAGCGCCCACGGGAAATTCCGTACCCGCGGGCGATACAGCGCCGCCACGGTGCTCGGCACGATCTGGTCGATCGCAGACCGGTGTGACGGCACGCTCACCCGCGACGTCACCGACTCCGTGCTCGTCAATGACTTCGTCCACCACAGGACAGTCGTCCTACACCCCGGCCAGAGCTATCTGGCGCGGAAGCCGACGTAGAGCTGGTGCGCGCGGCTCGTCCACCCGCGGTGCGCGAGCGTCACGGGTGCAAACGAGGGTAGGTCGCTAGGGTCCTTCCGTGATGAGTTCGTTGAAAGGAGGATCGCCGTGCCGATGATCATCAACGGCCGCGAGGCGCCGGTTCCCACCGACGCTCGGGTCTCGCTGCTCGACTTTCTGCGCGAACACCTGGAGCTCTACGGCACGAAGAAGGGCTGCAATCAGGGAGCTTGCGGCGCCTGCACCGTGCTCGTCGACGGCGAGCGGGTCCTGTCCTGCCTGGCGCTTGCCGTCCAGTACGAGGGGCGTGAGGTGACGACGATCGAGGGCCTGACCCCGGACGGGGCGCTGCACGCGCTACAGCAGGCGTTCATCGATCAGGATGGGTTCCAGTGCGGCTACTGCACCCCGGGCCAGATCTGCTCGGCGGTCGGCATGGTGCAGGAGCTTCGCCGCGGCGTCCCCAGCTACGTCACCGACGACCTCATGAACACGGATGTCGGGTTCGACCACGACGAGGTGCGTGAGCGCATGAGCGGCAACCTGTGCCGCTGCGGCGCGTACAACGGAATCGTCGACGCGATCACCGAGGTGTACGCAGGGCAGGGCGCATGATCGAGCTCACCTACTCGCGCGCGGCCGACGTGGACGACGCGGTCCGCCGCGCAGCGGACGGGCATGGTCGGTACCTCGGCGGGGGCACAAACCTGGTCGACCTCATGCGCGAGACGGTGGAGGCGCCGTCGGCGCTCGTCGACGTCACGGGTCTATCGCGTGAGATCGCGCCGACCGCGGACGGCGGATTGCTGATCGGCGCCGCGGCGCGCAACACCGCTGTGGCCGAGCACGAGGCCGTCCGGTCCGGCTATCCGATGCTCGCTCGCGCGATCGTGGCGGGCGCCTCGGCGCAGATCCGCAACATGGCGACGGTCGGCGGCAACCTGCTGCAGCGCACCCGCTGCACGTACTTCTATGACACCGACGGCTCGCGCTGCAACAAGCGGGTCCCGGGCGAAGGATGCGATGCGATCGAGGGTTTCAACCGAATGCACGCGATCCTGGGCGCGTCGCCCGCGTGCGTGGCCACCCACCCCTCGGATATGTGCGTCGCGCTTGCGGCGCTGGACGCCGTCGTCCACCTTCGCAGCGCGTCGGCCGAGCGCACGGTCGACCTTTGCGATCTGCACCGGCTGCCCGAGGATCGCCCCGATATCGAGACGGTGCTCGAGCCCGGCGAGCTGATCACCGCTGTCGAGCTGCCCGCACCCAATCCCGCCGAGCGCTCCGCGTATCGCAAGGTGCGCGATCGCTCCAGCTACGCGTTCGCGCTGGTGTCGGTCGCCGCCGCGCTCGAGCTCGACGGCGACGCGATCCTCGGCGCGCGCCTGGCCCTGGGCGGGGTCGCTCCCAAACCGTGGCGGGCGCGGCGCGCCGAGGAGGCGCTCCGCGGTAAGCGGGCGAACCAGACCGCGTTCCTCGAGGCGGCGGACGCTGAGCTTGCCGATGCCCGCCCGCTCGCCGGCAACGCGTTCAAGGTCGAGCTTGCCCGCCGCACGCTCGCCGCTGTCCTCACGCATCTGACCGAGGGAGGCCGACCGTGAGCCCCGGAGAACCCCGACCCGCGATCGCGACGGTCCCGGAGGGCTGGACACCGGCCAGCGGCTCCGACCCGTTGGTGCGCGCCAAGCACGGACTCATCGGGGCGCCGGTATCTCGGCTGGACGGCCCGATCAAGGTCCGGGGCGAGGCGCGCTTCGCCGCCGAGTACGTGATGAAGGGCATGGTCTACGCGTCGCTCCGTTACAGCACGATCGCGCGCGGCGCCGTCACGACGCTCGAGACGGGCGCCGCCGAAGCCGCCGCCGGCGTCGTGCTCGTGATGACCCACCGCAACTCGCCGCGGATGCAGCCCCCGCCGATGTTCCTGACCGGGCCCAAGGCGGCCGGCGGCGCGAACTTGCCGGTGATGCAGGACCCGAGCATCCATTGGAATGGCGAACCGGTCGCGATCGTCCTGGCCGAGACGCAGGAGCAGGCCGACCACGCGGCCTCGCTAATCGAGGTGAGCTACGAGTCCGGGCCGCCGCGCACCTTCGAGGAGGCCAGGGCGCATGCGCGGACGCCCGACAGTCTCGTCGGGCAGCCGGTCGAGGTCCTCGTCGGCGATGCAGAGGCCGCGCTGATCGACGCCCCCCACTCCGTCGATCTCACGTATACGACGCCGCGTCACAATCACAACGCGATCGAACCCCATGCGGTGACGCTCGCGTGGGATGGAGACGAGTTGATCGTCCATGACGCCAGCCAGGGCGTGAAGGGCCACGCCTGGACGTTCGCGCAGGTGTTCGGGATCGACGAGGAGCAGGTCCATGTCACGTCGCCCTACGTCGGTGGCGGGTTCGGCGGGAAGACGCTGTGGTCCCATCATCTGATCGGGGCGGCCGCGTCGAAGGTCGCAGGTCGTCCGGTGCGGGTCACCCTCTCGCGGGAGGGCGTGTACCGGCTGGTCGGGGGTCGCACGAACACCGAGCAGCGAGTCGCGATCGGCGCGGATGACGACGGCCGGTTCAGGGCGCTCATCCACACCGGGCTCTCAGCGATGACCCCGTACAACGCGCTCGCCGAGCAATTCACATTCCCCGCGCGGCACATGTACGCGACCGAGACCCTCAAGACCGACCAGCAGGTCGTCGACATGGACATGCTGGCGAACTCGTTCATGCGCGCGCCCGGGGAGTCGGTCGGCACGTTCGCGCTCGAGTCGGCGATCGACGAGCTCGCGGTCGAGCTCGACGTGGACCCGATCGAGTTGCGGATCCGCAACGAGCCCGAAAAGGACCCGAGCTCGGGCCTCCCCTACTCGTCTCGGCACATCGTCGAGGCGTGGCGCGCGGGCGCGGAGCGGTTCGGCTGGGAACCACGAGCGCGGCCGGGAACCCGCCGGGAGGGAGAGTGGCTGATCGGCACGGGCTGCGCCCTCGGGACCTACCCCTACCACCGCTTTCCCGGCGGTGTCGCGCGGATCACGCTTGACAAGACGGGTCACGCGACGATCGACGTCCCGGCCGCCGACATGGGGATGGGGACCTCGACGACTCAGGCGATCCTGGCCGCCGACCGGTTTGGCCTGCCGCTGGAACGGGTGACCGTCGCCTACGGCGACTCGTCGTTCCCCGGGAACATGCTCGCCGGCGGCTCCTCACAGACGGCTTCGATCGCCGGCGCGGTAATCGCCGTCCAGCGAGCGCTCGTCGAGCAACTGCTCGCACTTGGCACTGACGAATCACCCCTGGCCGGGTTGACCGCCGACGAGGTCGGCGGGCGCGACGAGGGGCTGTGCGAGCTGGCCGACCCCAGCCGCTGGGAGAGCTACGCCGAAATCCTCCGACGAGCGGGCCGCGACGAGATAACCGTCGTGGCCTCCGCGTCTGATCCGGAGGAAATGCAGGCGTACTCGATGCACTCGTTCGGCGCGATCTTCTGTCAGGTCCGAGTCAACACGACCACCGGTGAGACGCGCGTCGACCGCGTGCTCGGCTCCTACGATTGCGGCCGCATCATCAACGCCAAGACTGCGGCGAGCCAGTTCCGCGGCGGGATCATCATGGGGCTCGGCCTCGCGCTGATGGAAGACACCAACTTCGACGAGCGGACTGCCCGGATCATGAATCCGAGCCTCGCGGAATATCACGTGCCTGTCCACATGGACGTGCCGACGATCGAGTTGATGTGGACCGACATCCCGGACCCGTACGCCCCCGCGGGCGCGCGCGGAATCGGTGAGATCGGGATCACCGGCGTCGCCGCGGCCGTCGCCAACGCGGTCTACAACGCCACCGGCCGACGTGTGCGCGACCTCCCGATCACGCTCGACAAGCTGCTCTGAAGCGCAGTAGCGATTTCGGTTGACCATGCCGCGATTTCCGCCTGGTACTCGGCGTCGAAGGCCTCGAGCCGACTCTCGCCGGCGGGGCTCAGCGCGGTGAGGTCGTACGTGACGCGCACGCGCGTGGTGTCGTCGCGTGAGGCGAACAGGTCGACGGCGACGATGCCCGCTGTCAGGCCGTGCACGATGCGCGCGTAGCGGACCCCGTCGGGGCGGTGGTCGACCATGACCCAGGTCGCTTGGTGAGCTCCGTGGCTTGTCGTGAAGACGGCCCCAGGGCCTTCGCGGCGGCTGGGTTGTGGATATTGGGGATCCCATCCGTCGGCCCAGCGGCGCTCGCCCTCAGGCGTAAACAGCGCGATGGCCTGATCGGCGGGCAGGCCGACGACGATCTCGGCGGTACGGTGCATGGTTCTGGCCATGACCGGAATGATCGCGCAGGGTCAGACGCAAGTGGCACGCTTTTCAGACGCGGACGATCGATATGACCGTAGAATCCGCGCCGATGGACCATGTTGACCGCGCAATCCTCGCGCGTGTGGCCGCGAGCGGTCGCGTGACTCTGCAGGAGCTCGCCGAGCGGGTGCATCTCGGCCCGAGCGCGACTCGTGACCGCCTGCGGCGGCTCGAGCAGCGCGGTGTCATAACCGGCTACCGCGCGATCCTGGACGAGGACGCGCTTGGCTATCCGCTCGAGGCGCTGGTTGAGGTCGACCTCGCGCCCGGTGCGGATATGCAGAAATTCGAGCAGGGGCTCCACGCCCAGCCGGCCGTGGTCGAGGCGCTGCATGCCACCGGCGAGCATGACTATCTCGTGCGCTTGCGGTGCACCGGCACCGACGAGCTACATCGGAGCGTACGCGGCCTCAAGGCCGAACTCGGCGCCGTGCGTACGGTCACTCAAATCGTCCTCGACCGCACTGTCTCTGCGCGGCCGCGGCTCCCCTGAGACGGCCGAGCGGAAACCTGGCGGCGTCAGGCGCCAGCGTTCCCGCCGCGACTCACAGGGACCTCGACAACCCGCCGTCCACTGGAAATCAGCGGATGGGCTCGCGAACTGACGTCGAGGAGGTCGAGATGATCCGGCCCTGCCCGCTCTCGAGCAGATGCGGCACCGCCGCGTTGGGTCACTCCCGAGCGATCCGGAAGCGGCCCTCGGCGACGATCATGGCGACCCCGCCGACCTCGACGGAGTCGATCCGCTCGCCCTCCCCGGTCGCGATCGCGTAGAGCAGCGAGGGCCGGCCGATCTCAACGCCTTGCCGGATGATGATCTCGTCGCCGAAGGCGATCTCACCGTGCCGGGCGAGATGGACCGCCAGCGGGCCGGCCGCGGAGCCGGTCGCGGGATCCTCCGAAATGCCGGCCCCTGGATAGAACATCCGCGACTTCCACGCTCGGCCCACCCCGGCGAAGCAGTTCGCGGCTACGTCGAGACGCTTGAGTGCCCCTAGATCAGGCTCGAGCGCGGCAACCGCCTGCTCGCTCTCGAGCCCGACGAACACGTGGGAAGGACCGTTCCGGTAGACCTCGACCGGCAGGCGGGAGGAACTCACTCCAAGCGCGTCGAGAAGCGCCTGCTCGGCCGCGTACGGCTCCCACCGGGGCACCGGCTGTCGCATCCGTCCGAACGCGATTCGATCGCCCTCCCGGTCCAAGCTGACCGGCACGAGGCCGGCCCCAGTTTCCAGCGTGACCGCCTCGGCGCCGAGCGCGGAGGCAACCACGAATGCCGTTCCCAAGATCGGATGACCCGCAAACGGCAACTCATTCCCCGGTGTGAAGATCCGCATCGAGACGTCTCCGCCAGCCTTCGGCGGGAGCAGGAAGACCGTCTCGGCGAAGTTCATCTCACGAGCGAGGCGCTGCATCTCTTCAGAGGTGAATGGCCGACCGTCGACAAACACACCGAGCTGGTTCCCCTCAAGGGGCTCGGAGGTGAACACGTCGCACACGAAATATGCATGAAGCCGCGACCCTCCGTGCCAGGCCGGCATGCGGGGGATGACCTTCGCTTCAGCCGCCATGAGCGCTCCTTTGATCTAGCTATATAGCTAGAAACCTATATCGCTATGTCGTCAAACACAAGGTCTTTGACCGCTTCACCATCCTCTACGATGGTCGACATGGCGACGTCGGCTCCCTCGCTCGAAATGATCGAGATCTTCCGGGCGCTCGACAGCCCCAAGCGCCTGCAGATCCTCGACTGGCTGCGCGATCCAGTCGCCCATTTCCCCCCTCAGCGCGATGGCGACCTCGTCAAGGACGGCGTGTGTGTGGTCTTCATCGCCGACAAACTGGGAGTCGCCCAACCGACCGCGACCACCCACCTGCAAGCCCTCGCCCGCGCGGGGCTCGTGACCGCGAAGCGCATCGGTCAGTGGACGTTCTACAAGCGCGACGAGGCGGCGATCCGCGCCTTCAAGCGCCGATTGCGTGAGAACCTGTAGCTAGATGCATAGCTAGGTTCCTATATGCTTTCGCCGGCTCGTCAGCCGCAATAGCATCCGGTTACCAGACGAGGCATTCCAGTTTCCGGGCGTGAAGCCGGTTCGGACCACCGTCCGGGCCGATCTCGTTGGAGGGATGCTCGTCGAGATCACGGTGATAGCCCACTGCGGATGACGGATCCTGAATAGGCGCCCAAATCGTGGCGTCTGAGCGCTAGGAACACGCCTTCGACGGAGATCCTGGCGCGCCGGCGGGCCGCATTCGCTGCAGACCGACCCGAGTTGTCTTAGAGTGATGTCTGCTCGATCTTGAGCTGCAGCGTTGACTTGGGGGAACGGAGCGACAAACGGAGCTCGTGCAACGGAAGACGTCTCATCCGTGCGGGTAGTGACCTATCACGTCTCGTTCTACGCCGCCGTTCTGATCGGTAGCGGCGCCGCGGACGTTGCGGCGGCGATCGGCGTATGGCGCCGACGTGGCAGCCCGGGTCGGAACAGCCTGTGTGTTGCGATGCTCGCGACGGCCGTGTGGTCGTTTGCCTATGCGCTGGAGCTAGCGGCGCCTACGACCGCCGATCGTGAGCTATGGGGAGCTTTGAAATACGTTGGCATCACGGTCCTGCCGGCTGCGTGGCTCGTGTTCGCGCTGCAATACACCGGGCGCATGGGAAGGCCGAGCCGGTGGTTTCTCGGCGCGCTGACGATCGAGCCCGTGATCGTGGGTGTCTTGCTCGCCGTCCCGGGCACCCGGCACCTGATTCGCTTCTATCCACCGGGGCCGCCGCAGCCGACCCCGACCGCCGATGCCGGAACGCTCTATTGGCCGCACGTCATCTACAGCAACGCACTGGTCCTGACCGCCAGCGCGATCCTGCTGGTCACGGTCGTGCGCGTGTCGCGGCTCTACTGGCGTCAGAGCATCACACTGCTGGTCGCGATTTGCTTGCCGTTGATCGGCAACGCGATGGCCGACTTCAACGCGCCGCCCTTCCAGCACCTCGACCCAAGTCCGCTGGCCACCTCGCTGGCGGCCTGGGTTCTGGTGCTCGGCGTCCTCCGATACCGGCTACTCGATCTACGTCCCGTCGCCCGCACCCACGTCGTCGAGACGATGCGGGACGCGGTGCTCGTCGCAGACGCACACGGCCACGTGGTCGATCTCAACCCTGCGGCGGTTCGGCTGTTTGGGCTGCGCGCCGGGGAGTTGGTCGGACGGCCGGTGGTGGGCCTGTTGTCCGGTCTTGCCGACCCGATCGGCTTCCCAGACCCGGGCGTCTACGACGTGCAAATCAGGATCTCAAAACGCGAGCTTGACATGGAGCTGGCGGTGACCCCGTTGGAGGACGCCCGGGGCGCCACGGCGGGTCGCGTCCTGGTGTTCCGGGACATCACTGAGCGCCGCGAGCTCGAGCGCGAGCTCCGCCGGCTGGCATACACCGACAGGCTCACCGGGCTGCCGAACCGGGCGCTCCTCAACGATCGGCTGGAGCGCGCGCTCGTCATGGCGGACCGACACAACACGCCGGTCGCGGTTCTGTTCCTGGATCTCGATCGGTTCAAGAACATCAACGACAGCCTCGGGCACGAGATCGGAGATAAGGTGCTCGTGGCGGTCGCGCAGCGGCTGCGGCGCTGCCTGAGGGCAGAGGACACCCTCGCGCGGCTGGGCGGTGACGAGTTCGCGATTCTCCTCCCCGAAATAACGAATCGCACCGACGTTCACCTGGTCACGGACAAGTGTCTTGCGGCCCTCAGCGGCCCCGAGCTGATTGACACTCATGAGCTGACCGTGACCGCGAGTATCGGCGTTGCCGTCTTCCCCCAGGACGGGGCCGACGTCCAGCACCTGCTGCGAAGTGCGGACGCAGCCATGTACCGCGCCAAGTCGCGCGGCGGCGGACGTGCGGAGACCTTCACCCACCTCCTGGAGCAAGAGGTCGTCGAGCGCCACCAGATCGAGGTCGAACTGCGACGTGGCCTGCGCACGGGCCAGTTGCGTCTCCTGTTCCAGCCCTACCGTGAGCTCGTCAGCGGAAAACTCGTCGGATACGAGGCGCTCGTGCGCTGGGACCATCCAAACCGGGGCACGCTCTTGCCGGACGTGTTCCTGCCGCTTGCCGAGCAGACCGGCTTGATCGATGCCGTCGATCGCTGGGTACTCGCTGAGGCCTGCCGCCAAGCTCGCCGGTGGCCCGCGCCACTGCGGGTCGCGGTCAACGTCTCGGCCGGGCGTCTGCGTGGGGGCGATCTCCATCGGGACACCGCCGCCGTCCTCGCCGAGACCGGGCTCGACCCATCGCGTGTCGTGCTCGAACTGAGCGAGCGAATCCTGTTCGACGAGGTGCCCGACGCCTTTGATGCACTCGCCGATGTCACGGCCGCCGGCGTGCGCCTGGCGCTCGATGACTTTGGCGCCGGCTATACCTCCCTGGAGCAGCTGCGGCGGCTGCCGGTCG
Organism: uncultured Solirubrobacterales bacterium; assembly: GCA_963822855.1. GTDB lineage: Bacteria > Actinomycetota > Thermoleophilia > Solirubrobacterales > Solirubrobacteraceae > Palsa-465. The sequence goes on from CAWGJE010000020.1 coordinate 71,826, forward strand.
GTCAGGTGAAGATCGACCGATCCCTGATAGGTCCCGTTGACAGGTCCGAAGACGGCACCTCGATCGTCGCGGCCGTGATCCAATTCGCTCACGCGCTCGGCCTGTCCGTCACCGCCGAAGGCATCGAGCGGCCCAGTCAGCTCGAGCGCCTCATCGAGTTGGGGTGCGACTGTGGACAGGGCTTTCTCTTCAGCGCGCCGGCAGCTGTCTCGAGCTTCGACGATCGCGCCGCTCACGAGCGCCTTAGTCGCGTGCTCCGCACGCAGGATTAGGCCGGCGCCGGTCCGGTGCCTGTCCTGGCCGGTCACGTGACCGGGACGCGCTCGGCGCACCGGCCGAAGGAGAATCCTCCGCAACGTCCAAACCTTCCAAGTCCCACCACCCCGGGTGGTACGTTGCGCAAAGCGACCAAATGGGCGAACGAACTGGAGGGTAATCGTGGCTGATGCGACCTCTGGGCCAGGAGCTCCTGGGCCATCCGGATCTGGGTCCTCCGCTGCTGCGGCGACGACGACGCCGAAGCTGTTCGTGCGGCAGTCCTCGGGACTCGTCCGCAACGTCAGCGTCACGAACGCGCTGTTCTTCAACGTCGCCGCGTTCGTCGGCGTGGGCCTCACTCTGTATCCGATCTTCTACAGCCTCGCCGACGTTCCCGTCTGGCGGGCGGGGCCGTTCTCGGCGTACGGCTGGGCGTCGATCATCGCCGGCCTGTTCTGCATCCTGCTTGCGCTGATCTTCTCCTCGCTGACGTCGGTCATGCCGCGCTCCGGCGGCGACTACGTGTTCTCGAGCCGCATCCTGCATCCGTTCCTCGGCTGGCTCGAGTCGTGGACGCTGGTGATCGCGAGCATCCTCATCATCGCCTTCGAGGTCCCGCTCGTACTGAGAAACCTCCAGATCTCGGCGCGGATCATCGGCATCGGCGCCGGCGGCTTCCACGGCGCCAACACCTGGTTCACGGACGCCACCGGCACGATCACCGGCACGCCGGGCTTCATCGCGTCGATCATCGTGCTGCTGCTGATCGCGGTCGTCGCGCTGCTTCCGACCCGGACGTTCCACAAGGTCGTGACGGCGCTCGCCGGGTTCGGAGTGGCGTGCTTCATCGGGATGTTCGTGTTCGGCCTGTTGTTCACGCACAAGGGCAGCTTCAACGCCAATCTGCCTCACTACACCGGGGGCGTGACCGCGGCGCACATCGCCCAGACCGGCGCGAAATCTGGCCTGATCGCGACGTCGAGCAACAGCTTCTTCAGCAACATCTTCTCGACGACGGTCTTCCCGCTGATGCTCTCGGTGCTTTTGTTCCAGTTCATTGGGTTCCAGTACTCCGCTTACATCGCGGGCGAGGTGCGCGGGAACGTCCGGCGCGGCGTCCTGATCGCGCTGATCGGCGCGCTCGCGATCGGGGTCCTCGCGAACTCCGTGTACGTGGATGCGATCTCGAGCCACTTCGGGTTCAACACGCAGGTCAGCTGGGGCGGCAGCTACTGGGGCTTCAACACGAGTCTGAGCGCCCTGCCGCTCGGCCAACCGAACTCGATGCCGCTGCTGGCGGTGGTCGCGAACAGCAGCCTGTGGCCGCTGTGGTTCATCATCAGCCTCGGCGGAGTGGTGTTCCCGTTCCTGCTGTGCCCGGTGTACATCAACTTCATCAGCCGGATGCAGCTCGCGTGGAGCCTCGACCGGCAGGTGCCCGAGTGGTTCGGGAACGTCAGCGAGCGCCTCCGCGGCCCGCTGAACGCGATCATCGCCACGCTCGCGCTGACCGCTCTGTTCCTGTTCTTCCAGAGCTACAAGGACTTGCCTACCTTCCTGGCCACGACCGGCCACAAGCTGAACCTCGCCGGCACCGCCTGGTTCTCGATCGTCATGGCGATCCTCACCTGGTCGCTGCCCGGCTTCAACGCGATCCTGGTCCGCTGGCGCCGGCCTGACCTCGTCCGCAACGCCCCCTTCGGGAAGGCGCTGCCGTGGATCGGGCTCGCCTGGCTCGTGTTCCCGATCTGGATCTACATCTTCGCGGTGGTCAAGCCGATCGTGAACGCGCTGAAGGGCGGGAGCGCGCTCACCTACCTGGAGACGAACGGGATCATCGACGCCGGCATCTTCTACCTGATCGGGATCGTCATCTACTTCATCATGCGGTACCGAGCCACCAAAGCGGGCGTCGACGAGAAGATGCTGTTCACCGAGATCCCGCCCGACTAGTCGACACGCGCCTCTGGAGCCCACGCCATCGCGACACGCCTGTACATCGCCAGCGACTTCCACGCCGCCGAGAAGGCATGGCGGAAGTTCCTGAATGCGATCACGATGAACATCTACAAGGCCGAAGTGGCGCTCCTTGCCGGCGACCTCACCGGCAAGGCGATCGTCCCGATCATCGAGCGCAACGGCCGCTACGAGACGGAGCTGTTCGGGGTGCATCGCCGCGCGAGCGGCGACGAAGAGCTCGCCCGACTCGAGCGCGACATCGCCGACGTCGGCTACTACTCGTTCATCACGACGTCCGAGGAGGCCGAGCGACTCGCGGGTGACGAGCCCGGTCGTGACGAGCTGCTCCACAACCTGATGAACGAGCGCGTCGACGCTTGGATGAAGCTCGCAACCGAGCGGCTGACCGACGGCAACGCGCCGCTCTACCTGATCCCCGGCAACGACGACGAGTTCGTGATCGACCCGATCCTCGATCAGCCCGGAATCAAGCCCATCAACGCCGACGACAAGGTGCTCGACATCCCTGGCGACCTCCAGCTGCTCGCATCCGGCTGGTCGAACCACACACCGTGGCAGACGCCGCGGGAGGAGTCCGAGGACGAGCTCTACGCCCGCCTCGACGCGCTCGCTCAGCAGGTCCGCGATCCCCGCAAAGCCGTGTTCATGATCCACGTCCCGCCCTATGACTCGGGGCTGGACACGGCGCCACTGCTGAACGAGAACCTCCGCCCCACGATCTCGGCCGGCGACGTGCTCCGGGGTCCGGTCGGCTCGACCGCGGTGCGCAGGCTGATCGAGACCTACCAGCCGGTGCTCACTGTCCACGGCCACATCCACGAGTCCGGCGGCGAGCGCAGGATCGGCAAGACGCTCTGCATCAATCCCGGCAGCGAGGCCAACCACGGGATCCTCCGCGGCTACGTCGTGGACATCGGCAAGAAGGGCGTCGAGCTCGCGCAGCGAGTCGAGGGCTAAGGCCGTCTAGTCCCGCGTCCCGCAGAACCGCATCGCGGCCACGGCCAGTCCCTGGGCGGCCGTGACGAGCCCGTCGACCGGAACGAACTCATCGATCATGTGCGCGACGCTGACCCCGTCGGCATCGAACCCCGGAGGCCCGTAGCCGATCGAGGGGATCCCCGCCAACTGCGTCAGCGTCGCCCCGTCGTACCAGGAGTCGAGACCGCCCAGTCGACCGGCATGACCCACGTCGGCGGTGGCGCCCTGCATGGCGCCGACGATCGGCTCGTCCGGGGCGATCTCGAACGGCATCACCGCGTTCGGCCACCACTCGATCACGGGCGGGTGCTCGCGGAGCCAATCATCCTGCGCGGTCTCCCGAGCGACCCACTCCTCTACCTCCCGCCGCACCTCGCTGCCCCACCCGTCGGGGTCGGCCTGCGCCGGCAGGTACATCACCGCGATCGTGAGCTCGCACGACGCGGGGTACGTGACCGCCCACTCGCCGGCGCGGGCGAGCGTCGGCAGAAGCGACGGCGGCGACAGAAACGGATGCGTCAGCTCTGGGTTCTTGCTCCACGCTGCTCGAAGCGACGCGATCGCATCCAGCACCACCGTCGCCTTCTCGATCGCGTTGACGGCGCCACCGAGCCGCCAGTCGGGCTGGCGAACCTCCGCGTGCCCGGGCCGGCCGGGCACCGTGATCACGCCGTAGTCCGAGCCCCGGCACGCGACCCAGGTCTGGAAGCCGGTCGGCTCGGTCACGACGCCGGCGTCCGCCCGCAGGCCGTGCTCGACCAGCGCTGTGCCTCCCGCGCCCGAGGACTCCTCGTCCGTGTTGGTCGCGACCAGCAGATCGCCGTCGAGCGAGACCCCGAGCGCGGTCAACGTCTCCACCGCGAACACCATCGCCGCGATCCCGCCCTTCATGTCGCACGCCCCCCGCCCGTACAAGCGCCCGTCGCGCACAGACGCGACGAACGGGTCGCTCGCCCACTCCGAACGAGGCTCCGCGGACACGACGTCGATGTGACCGTTGAACAGCAGCGACCGCCCGCCGCCGCGCCCGGGTTGACGCGCGATCAGCTGGGGGCGCCCCTCAAAAGACAGCCCGGGCGGAACCAGCGGCATCCCGGCCAGGGCACCGGCGTCCGGCTCCCACACATCCACCGACGCCCCGGCGGCACCGAGCCGCCCCGCCAGGTACTCCTGCAACGGCGCCTCGTCGCGGCACGGATCCCGTACCTGACGCGCGGTCGTGTCGAAGCCGATGAGGGCGCTGGCCAGCCCTACCAGCTCGTCGCCACCCGCCGCGATCGCCTTACAGACGCGTTGCTCGGCGGCCGTCAGCGCCATGGTCAGGACCCTAACAACAGGCTGTACCGTATGGGGGAGATGACCGACGCGGTCGCAGACACCGACCTGACGCACGAAGCCAAGTCGCTCATCGACCTCGCCGCCGAGCGCGACATCGCGCTCCGGCTCGTGGGTGGCCTCGCGATCCGTTTGCTCACGCCCGACCTTCCGCCCCGCGGCCGCATGGGGCAGGACCTCGACTTCGCCTCGGCGAGCTCAACTCGGCGCGCGCTGATCGAGATGCTGACCGAGCAGGGCTACGACCCCGACAAGAACTTCAACGCGTTGTATGGCAACAAGCAGCTGTACTTCGCACACGGCAACACGGGCCTCGCGATCGACGTCTTGATCGACAAGTTGCACATGTGCCACACGCTCGAGTTCGCCGACCGCCTCACGCGGATGCCTTACACGCTCGACGCGGTCGACCTCCTGATGTCAAAGCTCCAGATCGTCGAGCTCAACGAGAAGGACGCCGACGACTGTCTGCGCCTGCTCGTGACGTTCCGGCTCGAAGACAGTGATGACCCCGGTGCGATCGATCTCCGAGTCTTCCGCTCGCTCGTCGCCGATGACTGGGGCTGGTGGCGAACCGTGACGCTCAATCTCGAGCGGATCACCGCTCTCCTGAACGGCGCCGCTCGTCCGGCGCTCGAAGGCGGCAAGCTCGACCCGAGAATCCAGCTCCAAGCCCTCGGCGACGCCGCGGAATCGGCGCCAAAGAGCCGTCGCTGGAAGATGCGCGCGCGGATCGGCGAGCGCAAGCGCTGGTACGACGTGCCCGAAGAAACCCCGCACGACTAGCGGGTTCCGAGTGCCGCCGGTGGGGATCGAACCCACGGCCCTTCGGATTGTGGACGATTGACCGAGGGATTCCTGACACGGCTCGTGCTGGCTTGATGTGCGGCCGACTAAACGGTCGTCGTGGCGACCGTACTCGACTACTCAACCCTGCCCGAATCCACGGACGAATCCGGGGCGCTGGCTGCTGCCCACGAGCTAGCGGCGCCGCCGAGCAACCTCGCCGCGGCGGCGCGGCGGTTCGGCGACCAGTTCCCATTGCTGAGACGCCAGCGGCCGATTCGGCTCAGTGGTGTCCTGGTGATGGCGCTCATGCTGTTCTACGCGCCGTGGTTGTTCAAACACCTCAATACCGCGATCCCGTGGCTGGCCTGGCCGTTCCTGATCGCGAACATCCTCTCCGCCGTATGCGTGACGCTATCCGTAGTCAACGGCTGGTCCACGAAGGTGACGCCTCGCCGGCCACTGGTTGGGTCGGACGCTCCCGAGGTGGCCGTGCTCATCCCCACCTGGGGCGAACCCGTTCCGATGGTGCTGAGGACGGTCCTCAGCGTCCTCGAGCAGGACTACCCCCGGGATCGCCTACACGTGGTCGTGTCCGACGACGCGCACAATCCCGAGCTCGCGGCTGCACTGGACGGCTTGAGAGTCCTCTATCACGAGCCGCCGCCAAGGCACGCTCCCGGACGCGACGGGGCGGCTAAGGCTGGCAACCTCAACTCCGCGCTCGCGTTCGTGCGCAGTCATTTCCCGTCGGCCGCGTACATCGAGACGCGAGACGCCGACGACGAAGTCGGCACGAATAACTTCCTGCGCCACACGGTCGGCCAGCTCGAGTTCGACCAGCGACTCGCGTTCGTGCAGACGGTCAAGGAGGCGCAGGTCTCCGCCGGCGATCCGTTCGTGAACCTCGACGGCCAGTTCTACCGCTGCCAGATGCTGTCGCGCAACTTTGCCAACGCGGTCTTTCCATGCGGCTCGGGCCTGGTGTGGCGCCACGAAGCGCTCCAGGACATCGGCGGCTTCCCGACATGGAACCTGGTCGAGGATCTCCAGTCAGGCGTCGAAGCGCTCAGGCGCGGATGGCGAGGCTGCTACCTCACGATTGTCGGCGCGGTCGGTCAGCACAGTCCCGAGGATGTCGCCAACGTGTTCAAGCAACGAGGCACGTGGGCGATCGACACCGTTCGCCTCGTGATCTGGGGCAACCTCCGCGGGCTGGGTCTCAGGCAGCGGCTTCACTTCACCGAAACCTTCTTCTTCTACCTCCACTCGTTTACCGCGCTCGTATACGTGCCGTGCACCGCCTTGGCCTGCCTGGGCACAGTTCCGGTAAGCGCATCCGCCGTCTCTTGTCTGCTGCATCTCATGCCGTACGCACTCGCCGCCGAGCTCCGGTTGTTCATCCTCAACCAGCCGTTCGGGGACCGCCGCCGGCGCCAACGCTCGCCCCTGCGCGCGCTGTGGCAGTTGAAGCTGATGTGGCTCGGCCTGGCGCCGGTCTACATGTTGGCTTGCTGCAAGGCGCTGCTCTGGGGTCCCCACCGCAAGCCGATCTACAAAATCACACGCAAGTCGACCCAGGTGCGCTGGTACTGGCGAGAGACGCTCCCGCACGCCCTACTCGCGGCCGTCGTCCCAATAGGGTTCCTAGCCGGGCTCGCCACCGGCACCCTCCCGCCGCCGCTCATCCTCATCGCAACCGGATACTGGGGGCTTGTGAACACCGCCGCGCTCTCAGGCTTCATCGTCCGTGGCTGGTTCGGCACCACACCCGTCAGATGGCTCCGAACCGTCGAGCGGCGCGCCGCCCCGACCACACCGTAAAGCCAAAACCCCCACCACTTGGGCGGCGACCGGCGGATCAACGTAGGTAGCGGTTGCGCTCGGCAGCGGTGAACGGGCGTGTGATCCGCCGGTTGGCGAGCGCCAGGAGCTGCGACAGCGAGCCGCACACATCGCACGGAAAGAGCTCGCGTCCGGAAGCGGTCGAGCCGATGACGTTCAGCCCGTTCGGGCTGAACACGGCATCGTCGATGCCGACGTTCTGTGGGTCATGAAGGGTTAGGAGCAGGCGACCTGACGTGGCGTCCCAGACTAAGCCGCCGCCGGTGACGATCAGCGGTCCGGTCGGACTGAACGCGACGGTCTGGTAGGCCTCGGAGAGCGTCGACACGAGTTGGCCGTCGCTGGTGCGCCATACGCCCGGTGAGCGGTCCCAGTTGCCGGCCGCCGTGAACAGGCTACCGTCGGCGCTGAAGGCGGGTGAAACGGGGACCGACGCGTTGAAGCCAGGCGAAGCTTCGGTCATCTCACGCGCGACGATTTGGCCCGTTGATGCGCGCCAGAGGAGTACAACGCCGTCGGTTCCGACAGTGGCGATGAGGTCGTCATTGGCGCTGAACGTCGACGCGGCCTGGGGGATTAGCCCGCCGACGGCATGGTGAAGCTCGCCGAGCCGATTGCCGGTTGATACGTCGTAGACGGTGAACGTATTGTTCTGCGCAATGAGAATCCGGCGGCCATCGGCGCTGAGGGTTGGCCATTCGATCACACGAGCGCCGCTGCTGACGAGCGCCGAGGTCCCGGGGATCGACCGGATGAGACGGCCGCTCGCCAGGTTGTAAACGTCGACCGGAGCGTCCTGATAGGTAACCGCGAGGACGGGTTGCTCGGCCGCCGGGACCGCGAAGAACGCTGGGCGCGATAGATGGACGGTGAACGCGGTGCGCCCGGTGACGGAGTTGAACATGGTGATCGTCCGGTCGCCGGTGGGGAACTGGGCGAACGACCAGCGGTCGGACAGGGTCTCGCCAGGGCCCCCCAGCAGATCCGGCGCAGCCCACGCGCGCGTCGGCAGGCCAAGCCCGGCGTCCCAGATGCGGGCGGTCCCGTCCTCGCCTGCGGTGAGCACTCGCGTGCCGTCAGGAGCCCACACAACGCTGCCGACACCGCCAGCGACGCCGGCCAGCTGGCTGATCTGCTGAGCGGTCGTCGCGTTCCAGATGTGGGCAGTGCCGTCACCGTCGGCAGTCGCGAGGTAACTGCCGTTGGGGCTGAGGGCCACATCGAAGATGGAGTCGCCCGCTGCGGGAGCGATGTGGGCGCGCAGCTGTCCCGTGGCGGCGTTCCAGACCGATGCCTGGCCGCCCGCGGTCACGCCGGCGACATACGTGCCAGTCCGACTGAAGGAGAGGGGCCAGGCGATCTGCTGAGTGTTTGGGTCGAAACGCAAGCCCTGGAGCGTCGTGAGCGGCCGGCCGCTGCCGGGGTCATACGCGGATGCGCTGGTGGCGGTGACGGCATAGAGCGCGCCGGTCGGGCTGAACGTGATGTAGGGATACGCACCGCCCGCGGCGACACGTACGCGTGCGAGTGGGGCGTTGCTCGCGAGCTCGTATGTGGTGATGGTGTTAGGCGCCCCCAAGGCGGCGACGTCTCCGTCGGGGCTGATGGCAACGGGGCCGAAGCGGCCAGGAAACGTACGAAGGATGCGCCCGGTCCGCGTGTCGTAAAGGCGGGCGATGTGCGAGTGAAGCGTGACGGCCACGGCCTCGGTGCCGTTCGGGGAGAGAGCAACGCTGGTGAACCAGCCGTCGGTGGGATCTTTGAGCTTGACCGGCGGGGCGCGGCCACTCACGTCCATGACGACCGGCGCCCCAATGTTCGGGAGGATCACGAGGTGCGAGCCGTTCGCGCTTAGCTGCGAGGGGAACATCGGACGCTGGTAGCGAGCGTTGTAGACAGTGCGGATCAGTCGGCCACTCGGTGCGTCGAATACGAATGAGGGGCCGATGCCGTTGGCAACCACTTCGCGCGCGTCCGGGGTGAACCACGCCCAGCCGAGCGCCAACGGCGCTCGCATCGTCGTGCGCACATGCGAGGCGGCAAGGGCGCTCCGGAGCGCCTCAAGAGCCTGCTGAGTGTGCTGCTGCTCCTCCGCTTGGCGGGCAAGCAGCAAGCTGAGCTCGGGGTCCTGGTTCAGGGCGAGCAAGGAGCCGGCCGCCAGCGCTCGCGACTGCGCGGCGTGGGTTTGCTGGATGGCGGTGTGGCGCTGCACGAGTGCGAAGATCGTGAGGCCGATGGTGATAGCCAACGCGACCGTCAGGCCCGCGATAAGCCCGTAAAGCCGCCGTCCGGCGGCTCCGCGACTGCTGACGATGTATTGGCCCTGCTCGGGCGTTGGTGCCTCGCGGTGGTTCTCCTGGTCGGCCAGCCAACGTTCGGCCTCTCGTAGGTCAGCGCCGCGAAGGAGATAGCTGCTGTTCTTCTCAGAGTCCAACCACTCCCGCGCTCGGCCTGCCAGCCGGGTGTGCTCGTCTCGCCATTGCAGGTCTGCTTCCAGAGCCCCGAGCAGCCGGTCCAGGCCCATGTCTTGATCGTCGGCGGCCTGCAGCGAGATCCACTCGACGTCGTCAAGCGCCTCGGGAAGCTCCTCGCGCGCGACCTCCTGGCGAATCAGCGGGATGACGAGCTTGTTCAGGCTGAGCGCGGTTGTGAGTTCTTCGCGGCATTCGGCGGATGCCACGGATGCTGGGGTAACTACGAAGATAAGTGCTTTACAGGCCTCGATGCCCCGGCGGACACGCTCGCGCCAGTTCGCGCCACCGGGGATGTCAACGTCGACCCACACCTCCCGGCGCCGTGCGCGCAGTGCGGGCGCGAGCCAGCCGACGACGAAGTCACTGTCTTCACGCGCGTACGACAGGAAGGCGTCGTAACGCCCCGCGTCACCGGCCGGAGACGCGACGTCCGCAGGCGGAGTTTCGACGGCTCCCATTGGTCAGCCGGCGCGAGCTCGGGACGCCAGTCGACGTCGAGCGATACGCGCGGAAGTCTGGCTCCCCGTCGTCCGCGTGGCCGCCAACAGCTTGCCGCGCCCAGAATCCGCAAGCTGACCGATTTCGGTCGGTTGCCACACCTGCAGTGCCGCCCACATCAAAGCGCCCGGCTCCGGTCCCCGGGATCTGGCCAGGATTCTCCGCGCCGGCCCGGCGCACGTCAACCCGCGGGCGCCGCCGATCGTGCGGCAATCTCCGGACCGCTTGGGACGGAAAAGTGTTCCGCGGAACACTCCCTAACCGCGAGAGCCCCGATCGACAGGGCGATCGCTGCTATGCCGCCGGTGGGGATCGAACCCACGATCTTCGGATTAAAAGTTGCCCATCTGCAGGGCAACCGCCATAGATAGGGCGGTTGAGAGCAGCTAGCGCAAGTTCGGTTTGGGCACCGACAAGCGCGGCCTGGCCTGAAAATCGATGTCAGCCCTCTCCGGTGGAGGTCGAGCGTCGCGAGTGGTTCAACGGATATTGTCGAGCAGGCCGCTTGGGTCACCGCGGCGGTCACATGTCCAGCGCTGTTCACGGCTGCGGATGTGTCACGACCGAGATTCCGGCCGCTTGCAGCATCCCTTCGAGGCCGTTGAGCGTCCAGATCTCCTCGGGGTTGAAGCAACCGGACGGCGGCGGTTCGGTGCGTAACGCGTCGGCGAACACGACCGTACTTCGGGCGGCGGACTGGGAGCCGCCCACGCATTCGACGGTCCGGGCGCCCAGTCGCCGTCCGGCGCGATTCGCCGCGACCCAATGCGCGATCGCTTCGTTGCCGGTGCTCCGGTCGGCGCGCTGTTTGCGCGATTTGATCAACGACCTCGGCATGCTCGCCATCGCGCCCGCGTCGTTGAGCCGGAGCAGCCGTTCATGCAAGGCCGGCTCGGCGATGCAGACGTATTGACGAACGACCCGGCCCTCCGCGATGCCGCCGAGCCAGCCGGCGTCGCCCTCGCCAAAGCCCAGACAATGGCGCTCGCCGAACGGGCTCGGTAGCCGGACGAGCGCGGTTCGGTGGCGCGGCACGGCGGTCAGTCCGCGGAGGACAAAATCAGCACTCGCCGGTCCCCTAGAGACCAAAAGAGACAGCGTGAAAACGATCTCGAGCTCGCTCGCAGCGGCGTGCAGCCGCAGCAGGTCGGCCGCGACGATCGTGGTCACCCCAGGCGCTAGGCCGGCGTTCATCACGACGGTTCCGCGAGCTCCGCCTCCGACCGCACGAAGAGAGCGCGCCGCGGCGGCGGGGAGGTCTGAGACGTTGATCAGGGCGCCGCCGTGCTCGAGGACGTACCGCTCGACGAGTAGGTCGGGATGAGGCACGGTGTTGACGACGAGCTCACGCTTGTCCACTGCGGCGGCTATCGAATCGCGCCGGTCGAGGTCGACCTCGACCTGTCCCGGCTTCGGCCGGCGCGCGCCAGAGCGCACCATCCAGCCGGCAGCTTCGAACGCCCGGACCATCACCGCGCCGAGTACGCCTTGAGCCCCTATTACGAGAGCGCGGTTGGTGCCTTCGACTTCCATGACGAGCTGCCTCCGATTCGGCCAGGACCGTGGTGGGCGATCGTACGACCGCGCCTGCCGCTTGGGGAGGACCAAGTGAGCCGTCGTTCCGTGAACCAAGTCGTTCACGGCGACCGCCGCCACCAGCGACCGGCGGCGCGTGGCTGAGCGCTACTGCCCGGTGGCCGCAGCCAGCTCTCGGACGGCGCGCGGGATCGCCGACTCCGCAATCAGTCCGTACCCAAGCACCAGGGCGGGTCCAAGCGGCGCGGTGACGGCGCAGTCGTCGTGAAGAGTGTGGATCGCCACGCCGCGACTCGACGCCGCGTCGCTGATCGTCGTCTCACTTATGGCATCGGGCAGCCAAGCAATCACGTGAAGCCCCGCCGCGGCACCGCGAACGGACGACTCGGGCAACCACTCGGCGAGCGCTCCGATCAGCGCGTTCCGGCGGGAGTGATACACGCGACGGGTGCGGCGGAGGTGGCGGTCGATCTCACCGCGTTCGACCAGCGTCGCGTACGCGGCCTGGGTCAGGACGCTCGGCGCGGCGCGTGCGACTCCTTGCTGGGCCGCCATCTCGCCCACGAGGTGACTCGGAACCAGCGCCCACCCCAGCCGCACGGCGGGCGCGAGTGTTTTGCTGGCCGTCCCGACGTATGCGACACAATCGGGCGCAAGCCCTTGGAGCGAAGCGATCGGCTCGCGGTCGTAGCGGTACTCCGCGTCGTAATCGTCCTCGACGATCAGCGCTCCGCGGCGCCGAGCCCACGCGATCAACTGGACCCGACGGGCCGGAGCCAGAACGGCGCCCGTCGGATATTGGTGGGCCGGAGACAGCGCGACCGCGTCGACGTCGGCGCGCTCGAGCTGGCCGACGTCGAGACCATGTTCGTCGACCGGGATCGGGACCGCCTGGAGCCCGGCCTGCACGACCGTCTCCGGTATCGCCTGCCACCCCGGATCCTCGACGGCGACTCTGGCAGCGCCACGCTGGCGCAGCGTCTGCCAGATGACACTCATCGCGGGCGCCGCCCCGGTAGCGATGAACATCCGCTCGGGCTCAGCGACGACTGCGCGAACGCGCCCGAGATACTCCGTCAGCGCGACCCTCAGCTGACGCATTCCGCGGCGCGACCCGTATGACAAGGCCGCGTCGGGCAGATCGCGCAACACCGTCGCCATCGCCGCCTGCCACTCGCGACGGGGAAAGTACGACAAGTCGGGCATGCCGCTGCGCAAGTCGTACCGAACTCTGGGCGCTGCCCCGGGCGGCGCGCGCAACGCCGGCGGCTGCTGGGCAAGCCCATCGGCGATCCTCGTCCCGTCCCCGGAGCGGGCCACGAGATAACCCTCGGCGACCAGCTGCGAGTACGCCTCAACCACGACGCCACGCGACACCTGGAGCTCATCGGCGAGTAAGCGGCTCGGCGGCAGCTTCGCTCCTGCACGCAGCCGACCGGAACGGATCGCCGCACGCAACTCACGCTCCAACTGGGATCGCAACGGTGCCGATCGATCCAAGGCGAGGTGGATGTCCACTAGCCGCAGATCGTAAGACCCAACGGCCCGGATCGGACACCGGACGACCTGTGTTGGTCCTGCGATCGGTCCTCGGATTGGACCTTCCGCCCGGGCCAGCGAGGACCTACGGTGGCCGTTATGAGCACCGAGATACGCCCGGACCTAGTCGATCGGCTGATCGAGCTGTACTGCGATTGGCGAACCGCATGCTGGGACGTGCGGGCCGCCTACGAGTGGTTCCTGGATGCGCCGGCACGCGATCGAGCGGTGGCGTTCGCGGCGTACACGGCCGCGCTCGATCGAGAGGAGTCCGCGTGCGAGTCCTACGCGGCCCACATTCAAGCGATCCAATCTCGGTACTCCCACGCCGCCGCGCACGCGCATCGGTCGCACGCGAACCTCCGCTGATGGTGCGCCTTCACAGCCTCTCGCTGCTCGCTCCTGCGCACCAGGCGTACTTTGTTCGGGAGTCTTACTGAGCTGGTTCGGAGTTGCCACGACCACGAGGCCGGCTCTCGCCAAGAGTTCTTTCGCCTCTTCTACCGTCAACCCTCGCGTTGTTAAACCGAAGGAGCTGCCGGTAGGCAAAGGTCGCGCGGACGAAAACGCGGACGACCAGCGGTAGCGCCACCGCAAGCAGCAAGAGTGACGCATTCCTGAACTGCGGCAGGCCATGCACCTCGCGACGCGCAAGCAGACGCCGTCGAGCACGGGCGGGCGCGGCTTCTGGTTTCCATGATCGACTTGATCGGCGGGAAGTGGGCCGGCGCGGCGGGCGAGCTTCGCGATCGGCTTGGGACCGTCGATCGCGATGCCACGGACGCTGAGCTGGCGCAGCGGCAGTCCGTCGGGATCCGGGAAGCAAAGCGCGGGTGGCGGCAGCGCCGTGCGCGCGCCAGTGGTGCGCAGTGTGGGCGTCGTCCGCGAGCGTGTGGGCGCCGTTAGGGCGAGGTGTCGCCGGCGCGGCGTCGTCGCCAGGCTGCCGGTTCCGAGGTGGGTAGTACTTGAGAGGGATCCCGGGTCTGACCTTGTGGGAGGCGGTCCGCGAGCTGGGGGAGTACGTTCGATGAGTGAGCCGAATCGAACATCTCGCCCGCACGTACTGGTTCGACCTGCTGATCGCGCTGCTGGCGATCGTGGCGATGCTTGACGTGGTGCTCGGACGCGGCTCGCCCGGAGCTCCGACAACGACGCTGTGGTTCTGCCTTCCCGCGCTCGCGATCCTGGTGCTACCCGTGTTCGCGCGGCGATGGTTTCCGTTTGCCGGACCGGCGGCGTACTGGCTTTTAGCCGCGGGAATCTCGTTCGTCGACCCGCTGCTGATCCCGTACCCCGAGTCCCTCTTCCTGCTCGGGCTGGCGGCCGCATTCCTGCTCGGGAACCTTCGGGACGTCCGGCGGGCTGGCCTCGGACTGGCGATCGTGGTCGGCGCTGCGGCGACCCTCGTCTACAACATCCCCGGACACACGGTCGACCAGCTCGTCTTCATTCCCGTCGACTTCGCCGTCGCCTGGGTTGCAGGCTTTGCCGTCCGCGCGCGGGCCGAGCAGGCGGAGGTGGCGGAGTCACGTGCGACACAGGCCGAGCACGCCGTGTTCGAGGAGCGCGTGCGGATCGCGCGGGAGCTGCATGACGTCGTCGCCCACCACGTGAGCATGATGGGCGTCCAGGCCGGCGCCGCCCGGGTCGTGATCGACCGTGACCGTGTCAAGGCGAAGGAGTCGTTGACCGCGATCGAGGTCTCGAGCCGACAGGCGGTGGGGGAGCTGCACCGCCTGCTCGGATTCCTGCGGCAGGCCGGCGACGAGGACGATCTGCTGGCTCCGCGTCCTGGCCTGAGCCAGCTTCCGCGGCTGGCGGCGAGCATGAGTGAGTCCGGGCTCGCTGTCGCGGTCGGCGTCGAAGGGGAGGAACGCTCGTTGGCGCCGATGATCGGCGTGTCGGCGTACCGCATCGTGCAGGAAGCGCTGACTAACACCCTCAAGCACGCGGCGGCGTCGCGCGCCGACGTGCGCGTGCGGTACTGGCCCGATGAGCTCGAGGTCGAGATCGTCGATGACGGCCGTGGCGCGACGGCGCTATCAGGGACGAGCCCGGGCGGCTTGGGGTTGATCGGCATGCGCGAGCGTGCCGCCCTGCACGGCGGCCAACTGACGGCGGGGCCGGTATCCGGCGGCGGGTTCGCCGTGCGCGTCAAGCTGCCGACCTCGGACGGTGGGCTGTGAGCATCCGTGTGCTGCTGGCCGATGACCAGGCGATGGTTCGCGCCGGCTTTCGGATGATCCTCGAGTCCGATCCCGAGATCGAGGTGGTCGGGGAGGCGGCGAACGGCGAGCAGGCCACGGCCAGCACCCGGCGCCTGCGGCCCGACATCGTGTTGATGGACATCCAGATGCCCGACGGTGACGGACTCGAGGCCACGCGGCGGATTACCGAAGACGGCGAGCTGCACAGTCGTGTGGTGATCCTCACCACGTTCGAGCGTGACGAGTACGTGTTCGAGGCCCTGCGGTCGGGCGCCAGCGGCTTTTTGATCAAGAACGCCCCACCCGAGGAGCTCCTGCACGCGGTGCACGTCGTGACTGCCGGCGAGGCGCTGCTCGCCCCGTCGGTCACGCGGCGCATCGTCGAGCAGTTCGCACGCCGGCCGGTCAGGCCGGAGCTCGGCACGCGGCTGGACGCCTTGACGCAGCGCGAGCTCGAGGTGCTGAGGATGCTGGCGCACGGTAAGAGCAACGCCGAGCTCGCCGCCGAACTGTTCGTCACCGAGGGCACGATCAAGACCCACGTCTCCAGCCTGCTCGCCAAGCTCGGGCTACGCGACCGCGTGCAAGCTGTCGTCCTCGCGTACGAGAGCGGGCTGGTCACACCCGGCGCGTAGACGCGCCTCTGTCCTTCGACAGAGACGCGAGCGGCAAACATCTGCCCTGAGAAGGGGCGCACACACGCCCTGCGGGCGATGACACGCACAGGCGGCGGTCCCAGACTGATCCCCAGGCAACTTGCACCAACCTGAGGAGCAGCGATGACGACCAACGGGAAAGAACGAACCGTGCATCTCTCGACCAGACGCTTCAGTCGCGGCCGGATCGCCGGCCTGACTCTGATCGTCGTCCTGACGCTCGGGCTCGGCTATCTCCACTTCGCCGGTAGTTCTACGGCCGTCTCTGTGCCTGCTGGCGCGCATGCAGGTCAGTTGACGCTCAAGAGCTGTACCTACAGCACCGAGAAGGGCGCTTACGCCGCGGACTGCGGAACGCTCGTGGTGCCCGAGAACCGCGCCGACCCGCACTCGCGGCTGATCGCGCTGCCGGTCACCGTGATCCGTGCGCATTCGGCCCATCCGGGTGTCCCGATCTTCCGCCTGCAAGGCGGCCCCGGCGTCACCAACATGGTGTTCCCGGACGCGAGCCGGTTCACGGCCAACCACGACGTCGTGCTCGTCGGCTACCGCGGCGTCGACGGCTCCGTCCGGCTCGACTGCCCGGAGGTGAGCTCGGCAATGGAGGACTCAGGTGACCTTCTCAGCGAGCAGTCGTACCGGGCCGTCGCCGCGGCGTACCGGTCGTGCGCCGGCCGGCTCCGCAGCGCTGGTGTCGATCTCGCCGGCTATTCGATCCCCGAAGAAGTCGACGACCTCGACGCGGCCCGCCGCGCCCTCGGCTACCACCAGATCGACCTGGTGAGCGAAAGCGCGGGCACCCGGGTCGCGATGATCTATGCGTGGCGCTACCCGAAGAGCATCCATCGCTCGGTGATGATCGGCGTCAATCCACCCGGCAACTTCCTCTGGGACGCAAAGACGACCAACGAGCAGATCCAGCGGTATGCCGCGCTCTGCGCCCAGGCGGCGAGCTGTCGCAGCCGGACGCCGGATCTCGCCGCGTCGGTGAAGTCCTCGTTCGCTCACGTTCCCAGTCACTGGCTGGTCCTGCCGATCGAGAAGGGCGACTTCAAAGCCGCCGCGTTCTTCGGCCTGATCAACGAGACCTCCGCCGGCGGCAACTCGATCGCCGCGCCACTAACGATCAACTCACTCCTGTCCGCCGACAAGGGCGACGCAAGCGGCGCGTGGTTCCTGTCCGTGTTGGCACGGCTGACCTTTCCGAGCTCGTTCGTCTGGGGCGACCTGGCGGCGATCGGCCGCAGCGACGCCACCTACGCGAAGCAGTTCTACGCGTCGGGAGCAAACCGTGGATCGCTGATCAGTGCTGCCGGCAACGACCTGATCTGGGCCGGCGGCCGCCTCGTCGACGCCTGGCCGGCGAACCCGGACGAGAACGAGTACACCCGCGTGCAAAACTCGAACGTTCCGACGTTGCTGATCGGCGGCAACCTCGACTTCGCAACGCCGCCCGAGATTGCGACCCGCGAGCTCCTGCCTCACCTCGCGAACGGCCGTGAGGTCGTGCTCACCGACCTCGGCCACGCCGACGACTTCTGGCCCTACGAACCGGCAGCCGGCACCCGTCTGATCAACACCTACCTCGACACCGGCAAGGTCGACACGTCCCTCTACACCCACAACAAGGTCGACTTCAGCCCAAGCTCCAGCCAAGGCGCCTACGCCGAAGACGGCCTCGGCGCGATGACGGGCTTCGGACTCCTCACGATCCTGTCACTGCTACTGATGTGGCGCCGGGCGCGCAAGCGCGGCGGCTTCGGGCGCAAGGCGAGCGCGATCCTGCGCTCCGTCTACCTGCTGGTGCTCGGCCTCGGCGGATGGTTCATCGGCCTGATCATCGTGCTCGTGGCTTTCCCGACAGTGCCCCTCGACAGCGAACTCATGGCTGTTCTCTCCATCGGCACGCCGATCGGCCTCGGCACCTACTGGGCCTGGGTCAACCGCGACCGGCCGGCCAGGGCCACGACGATCGGCATCTGGGTCGCGCTGACGGGCGCCCTCATCGGCGCGCTGCTGGGGTTCAACGCAACATCCGGGATCATGGCGGTCATCACCACGATCATCGGAGCAGGTTGCGGTGCGAACCTCGGCCTGATCGCCCTCGACGTCGCACGCACCGGCGAGCGGCCGGAGACCGTTCCGCCCATCGCACCGGAGACCGTTCCGCCCATCGCCATTCCAGCGGTCGAACACTGACCCCCGGAGTCCGCTCCCGCAGAGCATGTGGCGGTGCGCCGCTTGCCGCCACATGCTCTGCTGACGTACGTGCGCGCTCGGTGGTCTGCGACTTGGAAAGGACCGCTCATGCAAGCCGCAACCACCCGACCACTCACCACCTTTGAACCGGAGACAGGAGCCATGACTCCAGTGACGCTTCAGACGCGCGAGCTCGCCGCCCGCGAGAACGACGGCATCCACGTCCTGCTGCTCTGGCACCCCCGCCAGGACGCAGTGACCGTCTCGGTCGATGACACGCGGACTCAACACATCACTCACGCCCACACCCACAGCAGAAAGGGACCGAGATGTCACCCCCTGAAGTACTCAAGCAACCTGGCGGCCCGGATGGGCCGCTGGAGCGCGAGCCATCGCAAGACCGCGATCTTCGGCTGGCTCGCGTTCGTGATCGCCCGATGAGCTCGAGGTCGAGATCGTCGATGACGGCCGTGGCGCGACGGCGCTATCAGGGACGAGCCCGGGCGGCTTGGGGTTGATCGGCATGCGCGAGCGTGCCGCCCTGCACGGCGGCCAACTGACGGCGGGGCCGGTATCCGGCGGCGGGTTCGCCGTGCGCGTCAAGCTGCCGACCTCGGACGGTGGGCTGTGAGCATCCGTGTGCTGCTGGCCGATGACCAGGCGATGGTTCGCGCCGGCTTTCGGATGATCCTCGAGTCCGATCCCGAGATCGAGGTGGTCGGGGAGGCGGCGAACGGCGAGCAGGCCACGGCCAGCACCCGGCGCCTGCGGCCCGACATCGTGTTGATGGACATCCAGATGCCCGACGGTGACGGACTCGAGGCCACGCGGCGGATTACCGAAGACGGCGAGCTGCACAGTCGTGTGGTGATCCTCACCACGTTCGAGCGTGACGAGTACGTGTTCGAGGCCCTGCGGTCGGGCGCCAGCGGCTTTTTGATCAAGAACGCCCCACCCGAGGAGCTCCTGCACGCGGTGCACGTCGTGACTGCCGGCGAGGCGCTGCTCGCCCCGTCGGTCACGCGGCGCATCGTCGAGCAGTTCGCACGCCGGCCGGTCAGGCCGGAGCTCGGCACGCGGCTGGACGCCTTGACGCAGCGCGAGCTCGAGGTGCTGAGGATGCTGGCGCACGGTAAGAGCAACGCCGAGCTCGCCGCCGAACTGTTCGTCACCGAGGGCACGATCAAGACCCACGTCTCCAGCCTGCTCGCCAAGCTCGGGCTACGCGACCGCGTGCAAGCTGTCGTCCTCGCGTACGAGAGCGGGCTGGTCACACCCGGCGCGTAGACGCGCCTCTGTCCTTCGACAGAGACGCGAGCGGCAAACATCTGCCCTGAGAAGGGGCGCACACACGCCCTGCGGGCGATGACACGCACAGGCGGCGGTCCCAGACTGATCCCCAGGCAACTTGCACCAACCTGAGGAGCAGCGATGACCGCAACACACGCCGTACTTGAAGAAGTTTCCCCCGCTCGGAAAGCCGAAGAGCCCGGGCCTGGCCGCGGTCGCCATCGGATCGGAGGGCCGATGGCCCCCGTCGAGATCCGCGATCTTTCCAAGCACTTCGGCGGCGTCGCCGCCGTCAATGACCTCTCGTTCGACATCGAGCCCGGTCGCGTCACGGGGTTCCTCGGACCGAACGGGGCCGGGAAGAGCACGACGTTGCGCGCGCTGCTCGGGCTGGTGCAGCCGTCGTCGGGGGCCGCCACGTTCGGCGGTCTGCGCTACGACGAGCTCGACGAGCCCAGCGCCCGTGTGGGCGCGGTGCTCGAGGACGCCTCGTTCCATCCGGGTCGCAGCGCACGAAACCACCTGCGGGTCCTGGCCATCACGGGAAACCATCCCCCCCACCGCGTCGAGGAGGTCCTGTCCGCGGTCGGGCTCAGCGACGCCGCCGACCGGCGTGTGAAGGGCTACTCGATGGGCATGCGTCAGCGGCTGGCGATCGCCGCAGCCCTGCTCGGCGACCCGCAAGTCCTGATCCTCGACGAGCCGAACAACGGCCTGGACCCGCCCGGGATCATCTGGCTGCGCGATCTGATACGGGAGCAGGCGGCAAACGGGCGCACGGTGCTGATCTCCAGCCACCTCCTGGCCGAGGTCGCCCAGTCCGTCGATGACGTCGTCGTGATCGCCGACGGCGAGCTGCGCGCCCACGGGCCCCTGGAGCAGGTGCTCGGCGGCGACGACGGCCCCGCGACCACGGTCCGCGCACAGGACCCGGTCAGTTTGACCCGCGCGCTCGAGCGGCGCGGTCACCGCGTCGACCGCGACGGTGACGTGCTGAACGTCTCCGGCGCCACCCCGGAAGAGGTCGGCAAAATCGCCGGCCACGAGCATCTGGCCGTGCTCGGCCTGGCCCCCCGAACGCGCTCCCTCGAAGAAGCATTCATCGCCCTCACTGGCGTGCAGTCATGACCGCGCTCCTGCGAGCCGAGCTGCTCAAGCTCCGCACCACCCGCACCTTCGCCGCGGTCGTCGCCAGCGCCGCGGCGCTGTCGCTGACCCTCGTCGTCCTCGGCGCAGCCCTAGGGAAGGAAACCAAAGCGCACGCGCTGTTCACCAACAGCGCGATCACCTACATCATCGTGATACTCGGTGCGATCGCGATGACGGGCGAGTGGCGTCATCGCACGATCACAGGCTCCGTGCTCGCCGCCCCCAACCGAGTGCGGCTGCTCGCCGCCAAGGCGATCTCCTACTCCGTGGCCGGCATCGCCCTCGCGATCATCGTGACGGTGCCGACCATCATCGTCGGCGAGCTGGTCCTGTCAGGCCGCGGGCTAGCAACGCTGGGCGCCGGCGGCATCGCCGACGTGCTGTGGCGCAACCTGGCCGTCGCTGCCCTGCTCGGCCCCCTCGGCGTCTGCGTCGGCGCGCTGATACGCAACCAGATCGTCACCGTCGTCGGGCTCATCATCATCGCCGCGGCGATTGAGCCCGCCGTCTTCCAGGCGGTCCCGGAAGTCGGTCGCCTCCTCCCGCTCGCCGGCGCTCCGGGCGGCGTCCTCGGCGGCACCCACGGGGACCTGTCCCCCGCTCCCGCGCTCGCGGCCATGGTCGCCTGGACACTCACCATCTTCGCGGCAGCCGCCTGGCGCCTGCGTAGCCGCGACCTCATCTGACGCAACCATCCCGACAAATAACCAACAGACCACGCAGCGGCCACCATCCGCTCGAACACAGGCTGGAGCTGCCGGCCGAGCAAGTCGGCAGCTCCAGCCGCGCCTCGCCGGTTGCTACTTACAATGTAAGGCTCGAGCATCGGAGGAACCATGCCGAACGCCGGCAACCAGATGCGCCTTCAAGGCCGAGCGGTAGTCGACGAGGGTCGACGGCTTGGCGCGCCCGGTCCTCCCCGATGAACCGCAGCCATTCCGCCGCCGCGTCGGCGAAGGTCGCGCCCGTCCGGACCATCCCCGGCAGCGCCCTGCGCTCGCCCCACGCCGGCCCGATCTTCTTCTGAACCCGGCGACCATCGGGCAGCCGGTACTTCGCGTACCAGACCGGCCCGTGCGCACGCTCGACACAGTGGACGTGACCAATGCGGAGACGCACGGAGCTCACCCGACAAATCGCACGCCCATCCCGGGACATATCCGGGACACGAAACGGTTCCGCGGAACCGTCCCAACCGCCGAAACATCCGATTTACAGGGCCATCGAAGTACCGCCGGTGGGGATCGAACCCACGACCTTCGGATTAAAAGTCCGCTGCTCTGCCAGCTGAGCTACGGCGGCGTGGACCCATGATCGCGTACCCGGGGCCGCGGGCGCGCGCCGCGAAGACTTTGGCGCTGCGACTTCCATATACGTAGCTGGATCGCCATCGGCGATCCGAACGGGTCGTCCGGGACCCTCAGTGGCGGAAGTGGCGGCGCGAGGTGAAGACCATCGCGGCGCCGGCGGCGTCGACGGCCTCGACGACCTCGTGGTCGCGGACCGATCCGCCGGGCTGGATGATCGCGATCGTGCCGGCGCTCAAAGCGAGCTGGGGGCCGTCGGCGAAGGGGAAGTAGGCGTCGGAGGCCAGCACCGAGCCCTGCAAGGTCGAGCGGGCTTTCTCGATCGCCAGGCGCACGGAGTCGACGCGGCTCATCTGGCCGGCGCCGATGCCGACGGTGGCGAGATCGCGGCACATCACGATGGCGTTGGAGCGGACGTGCTTGCACACCTTCCAGGCGAAGGCGAGCTCGCCCCACTCCGCCTCGGTCGGGACGCGCTGAGAGACGACCTGCATCTCGGAGCGCTCCTCGAGGTCGTAGTCGCGGTCCTGGACCAGCATGCCGCCGACGACCTGGTGGAGCTGGGGGTCGATCATGTCGGGGTTGCGGCGCTCGCGGTCGTCGAGGATGCGCATGTTGCGCTTGGCTTCGAGCACCTCGAGCGCGTCCTCGTCGTAGCCCCGCGCGAACAGCACCTCGACGAACTGACTCGATATGGCCTCGGCGAGGTTGCGGTCGATGCGGCGGTTCAGGCAGATCACGCCACCGTAGGCCGAGAGGGGATCGCAGTCGAATGCCTTCTGATAGGCCTCGAGCGCGGTCTTGCCGACGGCGACGCCGCAGGGGTTGTTGTGTTTGACGATCGCGCAGGCGGGGATCTGGAACTCGCTCACGAGCAGGCGGCCGGCGTCCAGATCCAGGAGGTTGTTGAACGACAGCTCCTTGCCGCCGAGCTGGGAAATCATCGACAGCACGTGGGTGCGGGTCCCCACCTGTGAGTAGTAGGCGGCGCGCTGGTGGGGGTTCTCGCCGTAGGGGAGCTCGAGCACCTTCTCGAACGCGCGCACCATCAGCGCCGGGAAGTCCGCGCCTTTCTCCTGGAACCAGCGCGCGATCGCGGTGTCATACCTCGCGGTGTAGGCGAAGGCCTCCGCGGCCAGCGATTCGCGGGTGGTCGGCGACAGCCGACGGTCGAACTCGCGCAGTTCGGCGAGGATCGCGTCGTAGCTCTCGGGGCTCACGACCGGCGCGACGAACTGGAAGTTCTTGGCCGCCGCCCGGATCATCGAGGGGCCACCGATGTCGATGTTCTCGATCACCTCGGGGTCCCCGACGCCGCGGCGGGCCGCGGTCCGCTCGAATGGATACAGGTTCACGCACACGAGGTCGACGAACTCGACGTCGTGGTCCTCGGCGGCGCGCATGTGCGCCGGGTCGTCGCGCAACGCGAGCAGCCCGCCGTACAGCTTCGGGTGGAGCGTCTTGACCCGCCCGTCCATGATCTCCGGGAAGCCGGTCAAATCCGAGATCTGGCGGACCTGCAGGCCCGCGTCGGACAGCTCGCGCGCGGTCCCGCCGGTGGAGACGATCTCGATGCCGAGCTCAGCCAGGCCCCGCGCGAACTCGACCAGTCCGGTCTTGTCGGATACCGACAGCAGCGCCCGGGCGACCTGAACATCCTCGGAAGCGACGGGCGCAAACTGGTTCGCGCGCGATGTTCCCTGCTCCATAAGGCCCCGACTCTATCGCTCGATCACGACGCGGCGCGGATTGGCGGGGTCGAAGCTGACGGCCCCGCGGGCGATCAGGCGGACCGCCTCGGGCAGCAGCTCGTGCTCGATCGGATGCAGGCGCTCGAGCACCGTCTCGGCATTCGTCGCGCTGGGCAGCTCGAGCGCGCGCTGGAGGATCACTGGACCGCTATCCACACCGGCGTCGACGAAGTGGATCGTCACCCCGAACACCTTGACTCCGTACGCGATCGCCTGCTCCACCGCCTCGAGCCCGGGGAAGGCGGGCAGGAGCGCGGGGTGGACGTTGATCACGCGGTCGGGGAAGCGCGACAGGAACTCGGCGTCCAACAGCTGCATGTAGCCGGCGAGCACGACCAACTCAGCTCCGCGCCCCGCAAGCCAGTCGGCCATGGCCCGGTCGCGCTCGCCCCGCCCCGCATACGCGCTACTGGGAAACGACCGCGTCGCGACGTCCGCCCGCGACGCGCGCGAAAGCGCCCGCGCGTCCGGTTTATCGGACGCGACCGCCACGATCTTCACGCCGTCGCGGCCGTGGACCTGGTCGAGCAGCGCCTGGAGGTTGGTGCCTTCGCCCGAGGCGAGCACGGCGACGTTCATGCGGCGCGCAGCTTCGGAAACCGGCCGCCCGTGGAGCGGAGCGTGCCGGCCTCGAGAAGCTGATCGACACGGCCGAGGACCTCGCTCGAGCGCATGTGGGCAAACGAGCCGTAGGCCGCGAGCCGGTCGTACGCGTGCTCGGCGATGACCTTCGAGCGACCACCCCGGAGGATCTCGACCGCGCGCGTGCGGCCGACCGGAGGCGCCGCCGAGACGACCACGTCGAGGATGGCGTCGTCGAGGTTGCCGGCGCCGACCGAATCGCCTCGGGACGTCGCGGAAGCGCGGGCACCGGTCCCCACCGGCGCGGGCGCAGCCGGCGCCGGCGCAGCCGCCTCCGGCGAGCACACATCGCAGCACGCCACCGACGGCGCCGCGCGCGAACGATCGCCGAAGTGCCCGAGCAGCGCCGCCCGCCGGCAACCGGACCCCTCCACATATGCCCACACCGAGCGGTACTGCGCCCAGCGTGCGCGCTCGGCGTCGCGCGCGGACCCGAGGCACGACGCCAGCACGCGCCTGTCCCACTCGCGAACCACGGTCCCCGCGGCCCGGTCGGGCGGGGCGGGGAGCGGCGCCACCAACCCCGCGCGGGTGAGGTGCCCGATGACCGCTCGAACCGTCTCTCCGGCTGAGTCGCCATCTGACCCGACATCGGCAGCCAGCTCGCCGACGGCAACGTCGTAGCGCCCATCGAGTCCCGCCCACCGCAACCGTTCGGCGACCCGCTCGAACACGCCGGCGTCGAGCCGCGAACGCTGGATGAAGAACACGTGCAGGCCCTTGTCGCGCTGTTCGGCGAACAGCAGACATCGGGCCGGGGCGCCGTCTCGTCCGGCGCGACCGGCCTCCTGGTAGTAGGCCTCGAGCGAGCCGGGCACGGTGGCGTGGCAGACAGTCCTCACGTTGGCCTTGTCGATCCCCATGCCGAACGCGTTGGTGGCGACGATCACTCGCACCTCGCCGGACATGAACCGCTCCTGGGTGGCTGCCCGGACCTCTCGCCGCAGCCCGGCGTGGTAAACCGCCACCTCCTCGCCGAGCGCGCGGGCAATAAACCCCGCCACCTCCTCGCTGGCGCGGCGGGTGCCGGCGTAGACGATCGCGGGCAGTGCCCCGGGCTCCGATAGCGCGGCCGCGAGCCGGCGGCGTTTGTCGACCGCGGTCCCGCACCGGGCGACGGCGAACGAAAGGTTGGGGCGGTCGAACCCGGTCGTCACACGGACCGGATCGCGCAGGGCCAGCCGGCGCGCGATGTCGTCGGCCACAGCCGGCGTCGCGGTCGCCGTGAGTCCCATCGTCGCCCGGGCGCCGACACGCCGCGCGGCGTCCGCCAGGAAGAAGTAATCGGGGCGGAAGTCGTGACCCCACTGTGAGATGCAGTGCGCCTCGTCGACCACGAACAGGCCGACCCGGATCTGCCCGACGAAATCGGCGAACCGTGGGGAGGCGAAGCGCTCGGGCGCGACGTAGAGCAGTCGCACCTCTCCAGCCGCCGCCCGTGCCAGCGCCTCACGGTTGGCGGCTCCGCCCTGCTGCGCGTTGACGAGCTCGACCCTTCCAGGCGCGACCTCGCGCAGCGCGGTCACCTGGTCCTGCATCAGCGAGACGAGCGGCGAGACCACGAGCGTGAGGTCGTCGCGCATCAAGGCGGGGAGCTGGTAGCAGAGCGACTTGCCCGAGCCGGTGGGCATCACCACGAGCGCGTCGCGACCTGAGAGCGCGGCGGTTACCGCCTCGGCCTGGCCGGGCCGGAAATGCTCGAATCCGAACAGCCGCCGGAGCGCTTCACCGGGATCCATGGGGCGCCCGACTGTAGCGGCGGCCCCGGCTGTCTCTCGGGCCTCTATGCCCTGACGAGCGGGAGCTCGAGGGCGTACTTGCCGAGCGCGTCCTCGGTGCCCTCGAGCGGATAGGAGCCGCTGAAGCACGCGTCGCAGTGTGCGTCGCGGGACACGCCGACTGCCTCGTACACGCCCTCCAAGGACAGGTAGTGGAGCGAGTCGGCCCCGAGCTCGTCGGCGACCTCGTCGACCGTCCGCCCGTGGGCGATCATCTCCTCGCGGCTCGACATGTCGATTCCGTAGTGACAGGGGTGCTTGATCGGGGGCGCGGAGATGCGCAGGTGGATCTCGGCGGCGCCCGCGTCGCGCAGCATCTGCACGATCTGACGGGTCGTGTTGCCGCGGACGATCGAGTCGTCGACGACGATCAGCCGCTTGCCGGCGACGACCTCGGGCATCGGGTTGAACTTGAGCCGGAGGCCGTGCCTGCGCAGCTCCTGCCCCGGCTGGATGAACGTCCGCGCAACGTAGCGGTTCTTGATGAAGCCGTCGTCCTGGGGAAGTCCGGCCGCGCGCGCGAGTCCGCGCGCCGCGGGGTTGCCCGAGTCGGGCACCGGGATCACCAGGTCGGCCTCGACCGGCGCCTCGCGCCACAAGATCTCGCCCATCCGGCCACGCGCCACCTGGAGCACCGTCCCCGCCATCTTCGAGTCAGGCCGGGCGAAGTAGATGTACTCGAACACGCAGAACGCGCGCCGCTCGGAGCTGGCGACCATCCGCGTCTGCACGCCGCCGTCGGTCAGCGTGATCACCTCGCCGGGCAGCACCTCGCGCAGGTACTTGGCGCCGATCAGGTCGAATGCGCACGACTCACTGGCCACGCAGTACGCCGCGGTCCCGTTCTCCTCGTCCTCGATCATCCCGAGCACGAGCGGACGGAGGCCGTGCGGGTCGCGGAACGCGACGACCGAGTCATCGGTCAGCACCACGGTGGAGAACGCGCCCTTCAGCCGCGGGAGCACGTCGGCGATCGCGTCCTCGACGCGGTCAGCGGGATGGGTCGCGAGCAGCGCCGCGATGATCTCCGAGTCCGACGTCGAGCTGAACGAGAAGCCGCGCTCGTGCAACTCGGAGTACAGGTCGACCGCGTTGATCAGGTTCCCGTTGTGCGCGAGCGCCAGCGTGCGGCGGTCGTCACGGACGATCGGCTGCGTGTTCTCCCACGCCGACTTGCCGGTGGTCGAGTAGCGCACGTGGCCGATCGCCATGTCGCCGACGAGCGAGCGCAGCTTGTGCTCGTCGAACACCTGCGCCACCAGGCCCTGGTCGCGGATCGCCATGATCCCGCGGCCGCGCGGCGCCGTGGCGATCCCGGCCGATTCCTGGCCGCGGTGCTGGAGCGCGAACAGCGCGAAGTACGCGACGCGGGCGACATCGTGTCCCGGCGCAAAGATGCCGAACACGCCGCACTCGTCGCGAGGTCCGTCGCGATGGTCGTTCACGGTTGGCGCCATGCCCACCCTGTCGTCAAGGCTAGCAGCGGCCCTAGACCCATTCGCTCAGCCCGCGATCGCGGGCGTCACGCAGGTCGGAAACTGGGATGTCGAGCAGCCCCTCGATCGTCAGCGCGTCGCCGCCGACCTCACCGATCACGACGAACCCGGCGAGCGCGTCACGCGGTCCGGACACGATGAACCCCCGGCCCGGCGCCTCGCCAAACGGATCGAGCCCCGTCGGCAGATCCACCGTCGCGCCGAGACCGCCGGCGATCGCGCACTCCGCGAGCGCGACCGCGACCCCGCCTTCGGCGATGTCGTGCGCACTCCTGAACGCGCGCGAGCGCACCCGCGACCGGACAGCCCCGTGGGCGACCCGGATTCTCCCGACGTCGGCAGCCGGCAGCTCGCCAACCGGCGCGCGACCCAACAGCTTCGATAGCTCCGACCCGACGGCCGACGGCTCGAACGGCCCGACCAGCGCGATCGAGTCGCCCTCGCGGACGAACCCGAGCCGGCCGGCGCGCGCCGCAGAAGGCAGCTTGCCGACGATCCCGACCACCGGCGTCGGGAAGATCGGCCCGGTCGGCGCCTCGTTGTAGAGCGACACGTTGCCGCCGACGACGGGTATGCCGAGTTGCTCGCAGGCACCGGCGAGGCCCTCGACCGCCTCCACGAGCTGCCAGGCCACGTGCGGCTTCTCCGGGTTGCCGAAGTTCAGGCAGTTCGTCAGCCCGAGTGGCTCAGCGCCCACGCAGGCGAGGTTCGCGGCGCACTCGTACACGGCCTCGGCGGCGCCGCGCCGCGGGTCGCAGGCGACGCGCCGGCCGTTCCCGTCGATCGCGACGGCGATTGCCGACCCGTCCGGCAGGACCAGCACCGCCGCGTCGGCCTCGTCGGGGCGGCGCACCGTGCGCGACTGCACGATCGGGTCGTACTGCTCGAACACGGGACGCCGCGAGGCGATATTGACCGACCGCATCAGCGCCAGCAGCGTCTCGGCCGGCGACTCGTCCCCGGTCAGAACCGCGTCCGCCCCCGCGTATAACCCGGCCGACGGCGGCGACGGCTCGAGGTCGTACACCGGGCAATCGTCGACGAGCACGCTCACGGGCAGATCCGCGACGGCGACGCCGCGATGCAGCACCTGAAACCTGTCGCCCTCGGTGACGCATCCGATCGTCGTAGCGAGCACCTCCCACCGCTCGCACACGCCGAGCACGGCGCCGACGTTTTCCGGCCGGGCCACGCACAGCATCCGCTCCTGCGACTCGGACACCATGATCTCGAACGGCTCCATGTCCGGCTCGCGGAGCGGGATCTGGCATAGGTCGAGCGTCAGGCCGACGCCGCCCTTGCTCGCCATCTCTGACGCGGCCGAGGTGAGCCCCGCGGCGCCCAGGTCCTGCAGGGAAACCAGCAGCTCGCGATCGAGCAGCTCGAGGCAGCACTCGAGCAGCTTCTTCTCGGTGAACGGATCGCCGATCTGAACGGACGGGCGTTTGGCCTCGTCGCCTTCGCCGAGCTCGGCGCTCGCCAGCACCGAGGCCCCCCCGATTCCGTCTCGGCCCGTCAAAGCGCCCAGCAACACCACCACGTTGCCCGGACCCGCCGCGGCGCTGCGGGTCAGCCGCTCGTGCGGCGCCAGCCCGAGGCACATCGCGTTGATCAGGCAGTTCTGCTCGTAGCTGTCCTCGAAGTAGATCTCGCCTCCGACCGTCGGCACCCCGATCGAGTTCCCGTAGTGCCCGATTCCGGCCACGGCTCGGTCAAGCAGGTACCGGGAACGCTCGGAAACCGCCGGCTCGCCGAAACGCAGGGAGTCGAGCACAGCGATCGGCCGGGCGCCGACCGCGAACACGTCGCGGAGGATCCCTCCCACTCCGGTCGCGGCGCCCTGGAAGGGCTCGACCGCGCTCGGGTGGTTGTGGGACTCGACCTTGAACGCGACCGCCAGCCCGCCGCCGACGTCGACCGCGCCGGCATTCTCGCCCGGCCCCATCAGCACGTGCGAACCGTCCTTGGGCAGCCGCCGCAGCAGCCGCCGCGAGTGTTTGTAGCCGCAGTGCTCAGACCACATGAGCGACAGCATCGCGAGCTCGACGTCGTCCGGCGCGCGCCCGAGCCGCTCGAGGATCCGCGCGTACTCGTCGTCGGTCAGCCCGAGCTGCCGGTGCCGCTCCTCAAGCGAGGACGTGCTGTTCGACATGCGCTCGCATCGATTCGAAGATCCGCAGTCCGTCGGTCGATCCGCCGAGCGGATCGACGGCATGCTCGGGGTGCGGCATCAGCCCGAACACGTTGCCCCGCTCGTTGCAAACGCCGGCGATGTCGCGCAGCGACCCGTTCGGATTTCGACCGGGGGCGTAGCGTAGGAGCACCTGGCCGGCCGCCTCCAACCTGTCGAGCTGCTCCACCGGCGCGTAGTAGCGACCGGTCGTGTGCTTGACCGGAATCGACAGCCGCTCACCGACCCCGCACGCACCGGTAAACGGACCCTCGGAACGGACCACATCGAGGTCCACCTGCCGGAAGATGAACTTGAGCGAGGTGTTCGGCAGTAACGCGCCGGGCAGCAGACCGGCCTCGCACAGCACCTGGAACCCGTTGCAGATGCCGAGCACGAGCCCGCCCTCGCGCGCGAACTCCTCGACCTCGGCCATCACCGGCGCGAACCGGGCGATCGCGCCGACGCGCAGGTAGTCGCCGTATGAGAAACCACCGGGGACGATCACGGCGTCGACGCCCTGCAGGTCGCGGTCCGCGTGCCACAGCAACACCGCGTCCCCGACCCGGGCCGCCGCTTGCAGAGCATCGATGTCGTCGCACGACCCGGGGAAGCGGACGACCCCGAACTTCATTGCAAGACCTCCGGGAGTTCCGCGCCAGCGGAACTCCCAATGGAATCGGCGCCAGCCGATTCCACGATCTCCCAGTCCTCGATCAACGGATTGGTCAGCAGCCGCTCGCACATCTCAGGCAGCCGCTCGGGGTCCTCGACGTCGAGCTCGATCAGGCGGCCGACGTGGACGTTGCGGACGCCCGTGAACCCGAGCGCCGGCAGCGCGCGTTCGACTGCCTGGCCCTGCGGGTCGAGGATCCCCGCTTTGGGCCGGACCAGGACCCGTGCCCTCATCGGGTTCGGGTGAGCCAGGCCTCGAACGGCTCGCCGGTGATCCGCTCGTAGGCCTCGATGTACTTCTCGCGCGTGCGCGCGACGACGTCGTCGGGAATCGCCGGCGCCGGCGGGTTGCGGTCCCAGCCGGTCGAGGACGCCCAGTCGCGAACGAACTGCTTGTCGAAGCTGGGCTGCCCGCGTCCCGGCTCGTACTCGTCGGCGGGCCAGAAGCGCGACGAGTCGGGGGTGCACACCTCGTCACCTAGGGTCAATTCGCCGTTGGCATCGAGCCCGAACTCGAACTTGGTGTCCGCGAGGATGATCCCGTGCTCGCGGGCGTGCTCGGCCGCGGCGCTGTACACCGCGATCGAGACATCGCGCAGCCGCTCGGCCAGCGAGCGGTCGCCGGTCAGCGTCACCGTCTGCTCGAAGTCGATTGCCTCGTCGTGGCCGACCTCGGCCTTGGTTGACGGGGTGTAGATCGGCTCGGGTAGCTGGTCGGACTCGCGCAGGCCCGCTGGCAGCTCGATGCCCGAAACCGTCCCGGTCCGCTGGTAGTCCTTCCACCCTGACCCGGTGATGTAGCCGCGGACGACGCATTCAACCGGGAGCATCTGGAGCCTCCGGACGAGCATGCCGCGCCCTCGCACCTCGGCCGGCACGTCGTCGCTCACCGACAGCATGTGGTTCGGCACGATCGAGGTCGTCCGCTCGAACCAGAAAGTGGACAGACCTGTCAGCACCGCCCCCTTGTCGGGGATCGGCGTCGGGTGCACCACATCGTAGGTTGAGATGCGATCCGAGGCGACGATCAGCAGGGTCTGATCGCGGCCCTCGTAGATCTCGCGGACCTTGCCCGAAGCGATCAGGGGCAGGTCGGCTAAGGCGGTCACTGGGACGATCCTAGCAACGGGTACGGCGGTCCGAAGGGCGCCTCCGGACCGCAGTCCGCACGTTCCGGCAAACCCTCTAGCGAGCCCCCGTGAAGTCGGCCCAGCACCCCGTCGTGCCAAGGCTCCCGACCCCGGCCATTCCGCTGACGATCGCCGAAGCGCCGCTCGGGGCCACCAGCGCGATCGTCGCCGGCGCGAACAGCGAGCCCGGCGTGCCGTCCGGCGTAGGCTCGACGTCGGCGCCCGTATCGGTCGGCGTGTTCGCGTCCGCGAACGTCCCGTTGAGATCGGACTGGCCCTCGGTCGAACTGGCGTTGATCACGCTCGAGGTGTTCGAGCCGTCGTCGGTGCAGGTCATCG
The DNA here is from genome assembly GCA_963822855.1 of uncultured Solirubrobacterales bacterium. Classification (GTDB taxonomy): domain Bacteria; phylum Actinomycetota; class Thermoleophilia; order Solirubrobacterales; family Solirubrobacteraceae; genus Palsa-465. The sequence continues at coordinate 103,844 of CAWGJE010000020.1, forward strand.
TCACGGTGAAGGGTCCCGAGGTGAACAGCGTCACGGTCGTGCCGTTCAGCGACCCAGTCGTCTTCACGACCCCGTTGGTGCCGACCGTGCTCGCGCCCCCGCTTCCGCCTCCGAGATAAGCGCTCGCCGGCTTGCCTCCGAGCTCGTCCGCGTTCTTGGCGGTCGGGACCGTCCCCAGCTGGCTCAGCTTGATCTGGAGCCCCGTAAGCGTGTGGTCTTTCAGCCGGTTGCCCGACAGTGAGTTCTTCTTGATCAGCGAGTCGCCGCTCGTCAGGTTGCTCGCCGCGACCGCGGTACCCGACGCTGCGACGACGAGCGCGATGATCGCGACCGCCATAGCCCCCGATGGCCTGCGAAGCCGGTGATGGCCCATCTGGGTCTCCCTCCAAGTCGTGGACCACTCGGTGCGGCCCGTGCACCGGCGGACGGTAGCCGACGAACTGGGAGCAAGCCGTTAAGAAATTGAAGCCCTCCTCGGCGAAGGGCTCCAAGACGCTCCGCGATCCTCCCTAAGTGCGCCCCGGCAGCACCGGGCTCTCGATCCCCGCCGCCATTCCTCGCCGGGCGGCGAGCGTCTGGAGCATCACCGCGGTGTCGGCGATGACGACGCCCGTGAGGTGCTCGCCCCGGTGCTCGAAGTCGCGGACGATCGCCTCTAGCGCGACCGCGTAGCGGGCCTCGTCGTGTGCGACGAGCGCCAAGATCGCCTCACCGGTCCGAGCGAACGCACCGGGGCGCTCACTCATCCTCGCCGCGCAGGCCATCGCCTCGGCGTCGTCGCCGGCGATGAGCGCCGCGATCGCCCGCGCGTAGTTGGCCGTCGCCGAGTCCTGGTCCGCCTCGGCGAGCGCGGCCCGCGCGTACTCGGCCTCCGCCAAGCCGCCGCCCGCCAGCACCGAAGCCTTTAGCATCCCGACGAGCCGTCCGTACGCGCGCGCGTGCGCCGCCTCCCACGACTGCCGGTAAAGCTCCGCGACCTCGCGGAACTCCACTTGGGCCGCCTCCAGATGACCGTCGACCAGCCGCTGCTGCGCTTCCCCTTCGCGCTCGATCGCCGCCATCAGCAGCTCCTGATGCCTGTGCGGGGGCACGCCACGATCAATCGTAGGCGAACCGGGTATCCACCGAGACGATGGCCGTCGAGGCCGACCTGCGCCACGCCGATGCTCCGGCGGAGCTGCTCGCGGCGATCGAGCCTCGCCTCGGCTCGATCGACGTGCTCGTCGCCGCGGCCGGGCTCGGGCGACAGCAGACGCTCGAGCAGGTAACGGTCGACGACTTCGACGAGATGCTCGCGATCAACCTCCGCGCGCCGTTCCTGCTGGCGCAGCAGACGCTGCCCGGCATGCGCGCGCGGGGCTTCGGCCGGATCCTGTTCGTCTCGTCGATCGCCGCGTTCACCGGCGGGATCGTCGGGCCCCACTACGCGGCATCGAAGGCGGGGCTGCACGGCCTCACGCACTTCCTCGCGGCGCGCGTGGCCGGCGCCGGCGTGACAGTCAACGCGATCGCGCCCGCGCTCATCACCGACACCCGGATGCTCCCCGGCGAGCCCGAAGAGCTGCGGGACGCCGTCCCGGTCGGCCGCCTCGGACAGCCCGACGAGGTCGCGGACCTGGCGCTCGCGATGCTGCGAAACCGCTACCTGACCAACCAGGTCGTCTCGCTCGACGGCGGGATCTATCCGCGCTAGCGGCCGCCGCGGTGGGCTATCGCAGCGCGGGCACCGGCGCGATCGCGTCCAGCCGGCCAACGATCTGATCCGCGTAGCGGACGAACTCGTGGTAGTCGAAGATCGCGTCGAGATCGAGCCCCGCGCCCGCCGGGTCGGCCGCCAGCAGCTCTCGCAGGTGCACACGAGAGTCGATCGCCTGCTGGGCGAGGCGCTGGACGACACGATAGGCGTCGTCGCGGCTCAAACCGGACTCGACCAGCGCCAGCAGCACGCGCTGGGAGAACAGCGCTCCGTGCGTGAGCTCGAGGTTCTCGCGCATCCGGTCGGCGTCGACCACCATCCCCTCGACCAGCGCCAGCACGCGCCGCTGCATGTGGTCGAGCAGGATCGTCGAGTCGGGCAGGATCACGCGCTCGACCGACGAGTGCGAGATGTCCCGCTCGTGCCAGAGCGCCACGTCCTCCAGCGCGGCCATCGCGTTCCCGCGGAGCAACCGAGCCAGGCCCACGACCTGCTCTGACTTGATCGGGTTGCGCTTGTGCGGCATCGAGCTCGAGCCCTTCTGGCCGCGCCCGAACGGCTCGCGCACCTCGCTGACCTCGGTGCGCGCGAGATGGCGGACCTCGGTCGCGAACCGCTCGAGACCCGCCCCGGCGAGCGCGATCGCCGTGAGCAACTCGGCGTGGCGGTCGCGCGGCACCACCTGCGTCGAGACCGGTTCGCGAGCTAGCCCGAGGCGCGCGAGCACTCGCTCCTCGAACTCTGGCGACGTGGCGGAGTACGTGCCGACTGCGCCCGACAACGCTCCCACACAAGCCTGGTCGAACGCACGCGTCAGCCGATCCGCGTTCCGCGCCGCCTCGAACGCAAACCCGGCCAGCTTGATCCCGAACGTCGTCGGCTCGGCGTGGATGCCGTGCGTGCGCCCGGCGCACAGCGTGTTCGCGTGCTCGCGTGCTGCCGCGGCGAGTGCCTGGACGAGCCGGCGGGAGTCCGGCAGCACGATCTCGGCCACCCGGCGAAGCTGGAGCGCGAGCCCCGTGTCGAGCACGTCGCTCGAGGTCAGCCCGTGGTGGATCCAGCGCCCCGCCGGACCCGCCGAGGCGGACAGTACGTCGACGAACGCGGCCGTGTCGTGATCGGTGACCTTCTCGCGCTCGTTGATCTCCTCGACGGTGAACGTCGCCGCGCGGATCGCATCGAGCTCCTCGTCACTCGGGCCGTCGAGCTCCTCGGACGCCGCGACCTCGACCTGGCGCATCGCCTCGAAGCGCGCATGGTCGGACCAGACCTCGGCGAGCTCCGCACGGGTGTAGCGCGGGATCATCGGCTCATCCACCCGCGAGTTGGACGGCCTTGACGGCGAGCAGGACGATCGCGAGCAGGAGATAGGCCTCCATCGCCAGCATCGCGGCCTTCCGGCCAGCCGACTGCTTGGGCCTCTGCAGCAACGCGATCGGCGGCATCGTCCACTGCTCCTTGGGCACGCCCGGGATCGTCTGGATTGGACTCGCGCCGACGCCGCGCCGGCGGGCGACGACGACCACCGCGCCGAACACCACCAATCCGCCGGTCATCACCGCGCCGCCGATCAGCGCGAACTCGGTCACGTCGATGTTCGGGAAAACAGTAGTCGCCATCAGGATCAATGAAAGCAGGAGCAGAATCGCTTCGATCACGACCGCGAGCACGTTCAGCCACGTCGGGTTGCACCACGGGCCGAGCACTCCTCGATCGTTGCAGAGCAGCAGCAGGAACATACTGGCACTCGGCAACAGGACCCCGGCCAGCGCCTGAACCGCCTCCGTGATCACTCCCAGCGGCGCCCCGGGAATCAGCACTATCCCAGCGGCGCCGGCGATCACGAGCGCGAACAGCGCGTAGAAACCCTTGGCGTCCGAGAACTTCCGGTGCAGCGAGCTCTTGGTACCGAAGATGTCGCCGAACGCGTAGCTCGTCGACAGGGTGAGCGCGCCGGCTCCGATCAGCGATGCGTTCAGCAGGACGAGCGCGAAGAAAGCACCCGCCGGCGGCCCGAGCACCTTCTCGAGCTCGGTGGCCGTGGCGCCGGCGTTCGTGAAGTTCCCGAAATAGGGAGTATGCGCAAACGCGAACGCTGAGACGCACATGAGCGCGGCCGCCCCAACCACGACCACAAACGCCCCGATACACGTGTCGAGCCGTTCGTAGTTGATCCACCGCGGCGTGATCCGCTTATCGATGATGTTGGACTGCTGAAAGAACAGTTGCCACGGCGCCACCGTGGTGCCGACGATCGCGATGATCAGCAGCACCGAGGTGGACGTCACGCCGCCCTCGATACCGGGGACGACGAAGTCGTGCGCGACCTGCCCTCCGCCGGGATGGGCGAGAAAGAACAGCGGCACGACGAGCAGGTTCGCGAACACGAACACGAACATCGATCGCTCCCACGCCCGGAAGCTGCCGGTGGCTGTCATCGCCACGAGCGCGACGGCTGCGATCGGAACCGCCACGTGATCGGAAACGCCGAAGTAGCCGAGCGCGAGGCTCACCCCAATGAACTCGGTGACGACGGTCAGGAAGTTCAGTACGAACAGGTCGATCACCGAGAACCAGCCCCAGAAGCGGCCGAACCGCTCGACGATCAGACGAGCGTGACCGACGCCGGTGACGGCGCCGAGGCGAACGACCATCTCCTGGTTGACGATCAGCACCGGAATCAGCAGAAGCAGCACCCACAGCAGGCTGGTGCCGTAGTTCTGGCCGGCCTGCGAGTAGGTGGCGACCCCGCCGGCGTCGTTGTCGCCGACCATCACGATCAGCCCCGGGCCGACGATTGCCAGCAACGCCAGGCCGCGCGAGCGCCAGCCCCGGTGCGCTTCCTCGTGCTCGCGGATCGTCCCGAATGCGCCCTGGATGTCGCCGACGTGCGCCGAGTCGAGCACGAACCGCTCGCCCTCCCGGGCTGGCAGTGACGACGGTGGCGCGGGAGACGGAGGCGTGGAAGGTGGCGGGGAGGCGCCAGAGGTCGGCGCGCCCGGCCCGGATCGCGTCGTCGGATCGGGTTCCATCTGCTCGACCTCCTTTCTTCGCCGGTGCAGCGCATCGCGGCGGGGGCGGGAGGTCGCTCAGTTCCGAAGAATCAGGTCCTCAGAACAGCAGCGACGCCCAAGACGCCGGCCGCGAGCTTGCTACTTCGCGGTCTGTCGTCGTTGTCCAGGTACTCGTTGTCGTCCGTCATAGCAGCACCAATCGTCACTGCCGGCAGGCAGCGACGAGAAGTTACCACCGACTTCACGCCACAATGGGTCCGTCTCGTGATCGACGTAGATGAACACGCCCACGACTGGCAGGATGCGATTCGCGAGCTCGCGGCGATGGAACGACCGTCGGCCTCGGACGGCGAGCGCCGCGCCGCGGAGTTCATCGCTGACCGCCTGCGGGCCCTCGGCTGCGACGCCACCGTCGAGGAGGAGCGCGCGCACGGCGGCTACTGGTGGCCTATCGGGCTCGTGAACGCACTCGCCGCCGCGAGCGGCGCGCTCACCCTGCGGCGGGGGGGCTTGGTCAGGCGCGCGATCACCGCGGCGCTCGCCGGCGCCGGCGCCGCTGCCCTGTGGGACGACCTTGGACACGGCCGCCGCTGGTTCCGGCGGGCTGTCCTTCCCCACCGCGCGACATGGAACGTGGTGGCCGAGACCGGCGACGCCAGTGCCGAGCGCACGGTCGTGTTCATCGCCCATCACGACGCAGCGCATTCCGGGCTCGTGTTCCACCCCGCCCTCCCGAGGATCCCGCTCAAGCTCGCGCCGCGCCTGCACGCGCGAGCGGGGCGCAGCTTCCCGCTGATGTACACGGTCTGGCTAGGCCCAGTGCTGGTGTGCGCCGGCTCGATCCTGGGGGCGCGGCGTGTGCTTGCCGCCGGGAGCGCGATCGCCGCCGCCGCGACCGCGGCGATGGCGGACATCGGCGCGCGCGCGTCGGTGCCCGGCGCGAACGACAACCTGAGCGCGGTCGGCGCTGTGATCGCCCTCGCCGCGCGCCTACGCGAGCGCCCCGTCGAGGGCGTGCGGGTGCTCCTGATCTCCACCGGCTCCGAGGAATCGTTCAGCGAGGGCATGCAGGGGTTCGGCCGGCGTCATTTCGGCGAGCTCGACCCGGACCGGACCGAGATGGTCTGCCTCGAGTGCCTCGGCGGACCGACCCTGATCGTCATCGAGGGCGAGGGGATGCTCCGCATGCGCGACTACCCGAGCGATATGCGCGAGGCGCTCGCCAACGCCGCCGCGGACACCGGCCGGGAGATCGTCCGCGGCCTGCGCACGACCGCCGCCACCGACGCGATCATCCCGCTCCGCGCCGGCTACCCCGTCGCCACGCTCGCGTCGGTCGACGAGACGAAGCTCCCAATGAACTACCACTGGCCCAACGACGTGCCGGACGCGCTCCACTGGCGCACGATCGAGAGCGCAATCGCGGTTTGCGAGGAGTTCGTGCGCCAGCGCGGCGCCTAGTCGCGCGCCGCTCCGGCCCGCCACCGCCACTCCTCTGGGACGAGCTGCTCGAGCACGTCGTCGACGGTGATGATCCCGACCGGCCGGTGCTCGGCGTCAAGCACCGGCATCGCAACCAGGTTGTAGTCGCTCATGAGTCGCGCCACCTCGGGAACGTCGGCCTCGGTCCCAACGGCGGGCGTGAAGTCGTCGACCAGCTCGGACACCTTCTGAGGACCCTCGGCGCGGACGAGCTCAGCCAGCGAAAGCGTGTCGATCAGCTTCCCTTGAGCGTCGACCACGCATACGATCGCGATCTGCTGCAGTCCGAGCTGGCTGTCCCGGACCCGGCCGAGCGCCTCCGCCACGCTCGTCTCCGGAGGCAGCGAGACGAAGTCCGGATTCATCATCCCGCCGGCGGTCTGCGGGTTGTGGCCGAGCAGCGCCCTGACCTTGGCCTGCTCGGCGGGCGGCATCTGGTTCAGGATCGGGAGGCGACGCCCCTGGTCGAGCTCGAGCAGCAGATCAGCCGCGTCGTCTGAATCCATCCGCGCCAGCACCGCCGCGGCCTCACCATCCGAGCGGTCGCGCAGGAACTCGACCTGGTGCTCGTCGTCGAGCTCCTCGAACACATCGGCCTCGAGCTCCTTGTCCTGCCCGACCGCCTCGAGGATTTCCTCGCCCTCCTCGTGTGAGGCGGCCTCGACCAGGTCGGCGATCTGCGCCGGGTGGAGCCGCATGATCCGCCGCGCCGCCAGCTTCAGCCGCGATGTCGGGACATGGCTGACGAACGGCTCGATGTGACGCCAATCGACGAACTGCCGATGGTCGGTGTCGTGGCCGCGGAACCGGCGCGACAGGAACCGCCAGAGGCGGGGGCGGAGGCTCGGGTCGATCCCGGCGACGCGCCAACCGCCGTCGTCGTCACGAACCAACTCGACCTCTCGAGCCTTGACGAGGCGGGCGGTTTCGACATTGATGACGCTGCGATCGAGGACGTCCGCACGGAGCAGCACCTCGCCCTGGCGGCGCTCGAACGGCGCCACATCAAGCTTCGTGGTCGAGGTCGTCACAGAGTACGGGCCAAGTTGCTCGATCCGATCGATCGGTAGGAATAGGTGCCGGCCGCCCAGACGCACAGTCAGGCCGATGACCCGAGCGTCACCGTCCCCCGAGTCGAGTCGCGCCACCACGTCGTCGACTTTTCCAAGCTTCTGACCGGAGGAGTCGAGCAGCGGACTCCCCGCCAGTGATGACACATGAACGATGTCGGGCATCGATCCCGACATGAAGGCTACCGCCGCCGTACCTCAGCAGTCGAGAATCCGCGCCGCGAGCACGGCGGCGTTGCGGGCGTTGTCCACCCCGACACACGCGACCGGGACGCCCGGCGGCATCTGCGCGATCGACAGCAGCGCGTCGAGTCCGCCGGCGACCGACGTCCGGCTGGTGAGCGGCACGCCGATCACGGGCAGGTCGGAGTGCGCCGCTACCACGCCCGGCAACGCCGCGGACAGACCGGCACCGGCGATGATCACGCGGATCCCGCGCATCCGCGCGTTGCGCGCGTAGTCGGCGACCTTGTCGGGCTCGCGATGCGCCGACATGACCCTGACCTCGCAGCGGATCCCGCGCTCGATCAGCTCCTTCTCGGCGGCCTCCATGCGCTCGAGGTCGCTTTTCGAGCCCATCACGATCCCGACCCGGGGCGCGTCAACCTCGAGCGCCTCGAGCTCGACCTCTGCCTCGGCGAAGGTCTCCGGAGCACTGCCCGGGAGCTCGCTCATGCGCGCTCGCCCAGCGGCTGGGCGACCTTGAGCGCGATGTCCCGCCGCATCTGCCTGCCCTCGAAGTGGATCATGTCCGCGGCAGCATATGCGGCCTCTCGGGCGGACGCCGCGTCGGCGCCGAGCGCGGTCACGTTCAGCACCCTGCCGCCGGCTGTCACGATCGCGCCGTCCGGATTTCGAGCCGTGCCCGCGTGGGTGACCTGCGCCTGGGCTCCTGCCGCCTCGAGGCCCGTGATGACGTCACCGTGCGACGAGGTCGCGGGGTAGCCGGCGCTCGCCAGCACGACGCTGACCGCCATCTCCGGCGCCCACTCCAGCGACGCGCCCGACAGCCCCCCGACGACGGTGGCGGCCTCGAGGAGCTCGAGCAGATCGGACTCGAGACGCGGCAGGATCGCCTGGGTCTCGGGGTCGCCGAAGCGGACGTTGAACTCGAGCACGCGGGGTCCGTCGGCGGTCATCATCAGGCCGGCGTAGAGCACCCCCTGGAATGGGATGCCGCGTCGCGCCAGCTCGTCGAGCACCGGCTGATGGACCGCACGGCAGATCTCGGCCGCGCGCTCGGAATCGACAGACGGAACCGGCGAGTACGACCCCATGCCGCCGGTATTCGGCCCCTCATCACCGTCGAACATCCGCTTGTAGTCCTGGGCGGAAGCCAGCGGCACCGCGGTCCGCGCGTCGCACAGGGCCAGCAGCGATAGCTCCTCGCCCTCGAGGTACTCCTCGACGAGGACGCGCTCGGTACCGAACCGCCGCCGCACGAGCAACTCATCCAACGCCTCACGTGCCTCCGACTCGTCCTCGGCGATGATCACGCCCTTGCCCGCGGCGAGGCCGTCCGCCTTGATCACGACTGGATACCGCTCGATGGCGGCCAGGCCGGCCTGCGGATCCTGAACAACCTCATAAACAGCAGTCGGAACGCCGGCGGCCCCCATGATCTCCTTGCAGAACGCCTTGGAGCCCTCGAGCAGCGCCGCTGCCTTGGTCGGGCCGAAGCAGCGGATCCCAGCGTCGCGCAAAGCGTCCGCGAGCCCCGCCACGAGCGGCGCCTCGGGCCCGATCACGACGAAATCGACACGCTCGTCGGCGGCTGCGGACACGATCCGGGGAACGTCCTCGGCCCCGATGTCGATAACCCGGGCGTCGCCGGCAATGCCGGCGTTCCCCGGTGCGCACAGCACCTCCGGCGAGCGCGGCGACCTCAGCAGCGCGTGGACGAGTGCGTGCTCGCGGCCGCCGCCGCCGACGACCAAGACCCGCGGCGATGAGTCAGATCGCGCCAATGAACTCGTCGATCGGGATCGCGACCAGGGTCTCGTACTTGGCCGTGCCGCGCGAGCCGAGCTCGAGCGAGATCCGTGCCATCGTCTTCTCGTCTGGGGCCTCGACGACGTTGACGAAGTCGAACTGCCCGAGCGTCGCCCACTGCGCCTTCACGGTGGCGCCGAGCTGCTCGACTTCGCGGTTGACTTCCTTGATCCGCGACGGGTTGTTCTTGATGGTCTGGACCCCTTCGGGGCTGAGCGTCGAAAGCATGATGTATGTCGGCATGAGCGACTTTTACCTCATGCCGACACATCATGGCGGCAGCTACGCGGCGGTCGCGACCGCCTCGACCCGCTCGAGCACCAACTCGCCGTCGACGTTGTCCACTCTGACGACGTCGCCCGACGTGAATCGCCCCTCGAGGATCGCCAGCGCCAGCCGGTCGACGAGGCGCTTCTGGATCACGCGCTTGAGCGGCCGGGCGCCGTAGGTCGGGTCGTAGCCGAGGTTGCCGAGCAGCGTCCGCGCGCCGTCGGTGAGCTCGACCTCGATCCCGCGCTCGCGCACCCGGTTGACCAGACGCGCGACCTGGAGGTCGACGATCTCGCCGATCTGCTCGCGGCTCAGCGGCTCGAACTCGACGATGTCGTCGAGGCGGTTCACGAACTCGGGCCTGAAGTGCGCCTCGACGCCGGCGCGACCGCCGGGAATGTTCGAGGTCATGATCAGGACCGTGTTCTTGAACGACACCGTGCGGCCCTGCCCGTCGGTCAGGCGCCCGTCGTCCATGACCTGGAGCAGCGCGTTGAACACGTCGGGGTGGGCCTTCTCGATCTCGTCGAGCAGCACCACGCTGTACGGACGCCGGCGGACCGCCTCGGTCAGCTGGCCGCCCTCGTCGTAGCCGACGTAGCCGGGAGGCGCGCCCACCAGTCGCGACACCGAATGCTTCTCCATGTACTCGGACATGTCGATCCGGACCATCGCGTCCTGGCTGTCGAACATGAACTCGGCCAGCGCGCGGGCCAGCTCGGTCTTGCCGACGCCGGTCGGCCCGATGAACAGGAAGGTGCCGATCGGACGGTCGGGGTCCTGGAGGCCGGCGCGCGAGCGCCTGAGCGCATTCGACACCGCCTCGACGGGCTCGTCCTGGCCGATAACCCGCGCGTGCAGGCGCTCCTCCATGTGCACGAGCTTCTCGATCTCCCCCTCCATCAGCCGGGTGACCGGGATCCCCGTCCACTTGGCGACGACCTCGGCCACGTCCTCGGCATCGACCACGTCCTTGAGGAATCGCGGCGTGTGGTCGCTTGCGGCGTCGTGCTCGGCTTCGGCCGCGGCTGCGAGTCGCTTCTCGAGCTCGGGGATGGTCCCGTACTGGAGTTCGGCGGCGCGGCCCAGGTCGGCCTCGCGCTGGGCGCGCTCGAGCTCGGTCCTGGCCTGCTCGAGCTTCTCCTGGAGCTCGGCGACGGCGCCGACTGACTCCTTCTCGCGCTGCCACTCGGCGTGCATCGCGTCGGACCGCTCGCGCTCCTCGGCGAGCGCCCGCTCGAGCTGCTCGCGGCGCGCCACCGTGCCGGGATCATCGTCATCGCCCAGCGACTGGAGCTCGATCTCGAGCTGCATGATGTGCCGGTCGACCTCGTCGATCTCGGTCGGCTTTGAGTCGATCTCCATCCGGATCCGCGACGCGGCCTCGTCGACAAGGTCGATCGCCTTGTCGGGCAGGAACCGGTCGGCGATGTAGCGCTGGCTCAGCGTCGCCGCCGCCACCAGCGCGGAGTCCTGGATGCGGATCTTGTGGTGGACCTGGTATCGCTCCTTCAACCCGCGCAGGATCGCGATCGTGTCCGCGACGCTCGGCTCGCCCACGTACACGGGCTGGAACCGGCGCTCGAGCGCGGGGTCCTTCTCGATGCGCTTGCGGTACTCGTCGAGCGTGGTCGCGCCGACGGCCCGCAGCTCGCCCCGGGCGAGCATCGGCTTGAGCATGTTGCCGGCGTCCATCGCGCCCTCGGCGGCGCCGGCGCCGACGATCGTGTGGAGCTCGTCGATGAACACGATGATCTGACCCTTGGCGTCGGCGATCTCCTTGAGCACGGCCTTCAGCCGGTCCTCGAACTCGCCGCGGTACTTGGAGCCGGCGACCATCGCGCTCAGGTCGAGCGCGACCAGCCGGCGGTCCTTGAGGCTCTCGGGCACGTCGCCGGAGACGATCCGCTGGGCGAGGCCCTCGACGATCGCGGTCTTGCCGACCCCGGGCTCGCCGATCAGCACCGGGTTGTTCTTGGTGCGCCGGCTCAACACCTGGACGACACGGCGGATCTCGTCGTCACGGCCGATCACCGGATCGAGCTTGCCCTGGGCGGCGGCTTCGGTCAGGTCGCGGCCGTAGCGCTCGAGCGCGCGGTACTTCTCCTCGGGGTTCTCGTCGGTGACGCGATGGCTGCCGCGGACCTCGGACAGCGCCTTCAGCAGCTGCTCGTGGGTGGCGCCGTTACTGCGGAGCGCATCCCCGGCCTTGCCGGGATGCTGGGCGATCGCCAGCAGGAGGTGCTCGGTCGAGACGTACTCGTCGCTCAGCTCGCGCATTTCGGTTTCGGCGTCGCGCAGGATCTGGACTAGTTCGCTCGACCCCCCGGCGGGCTCGGGCGACGCGGCGCCCTGGAGCTTCGGGAGCGCGTCGAGGGCTTGAGAGTTCGACTGGCGGACGGCGGTCGGATCGACGCCGAGCTTGCGAAGTACGGGAACGACGATCCCGCCGTCCTGCTCGAGCAGGACCGCGAGCACGTGCTCGGGCACCGTCTGGGGGTTGCGGCGCTCGTCGGCCAGCCGCTGGGCGGCCTGAAGAGCCTCCTGGGACTTAATCGTGAAGCGGTCTGGTTGCATAGGCTTTTCTCAGTTTCGGGATCGCAAAATCTAAGTCTGTCTGACTTAGATTATGACAGGATCCCGCCCGCTTCTCAAGGGGTTGCCGGCCCCGTCGTCGCGCCGCCCGTGCTGGTCGTAGGAGCGTTGGTACTCGTCGTCGGGGCGTTCGTGCTGGTCGTCTTCGGAGTGCTCGTCGTCGTGTGGGTGGTCGTCGCCGGCGTGCTGGTGGTCGTGTGTGGCCTGCTCGTCGTGGTCCTGGGCGTGCTCGTGGTCGTCCTCGGGGTGCTCGTCGGCGGCGGTGAGGTCGCCGAATGCGTCGCGGGGTGCGAGCCGCTCGTGGCGGCCGTCGAGTGGCCCGTCGTCGAGCTCGAGTTATCCGAGCCGCCGGCGAGCGCGAGCGCGGCGCCGCCGCCGAGCAGCAGCGCGGCGATGAGCGCGATCAGTGCCCACAGGCCGGTCCGGCTCTTGCGCGGCGGCGGCGGCGGCGGAGTCGGTTGGCGCGTCTCGCGCGGTCTGGGCGGGGTCGGCGTCTGTCGGATTGGCGACGGGGCGGGGGGCGGTGGGGGCGCGGCCTCGATCGGGACGGTCGCGGCCGTCGGCAACGCCGCCGCCATTGCAAGCGTGGTCAGCGCGTCGCCGCCGCCCAGGTTCGCGATCGCCTGGCGAAGCCGGTCGCGCACCTCGGCGGCGGTCTGTGGCCGGTCCTTCGGCTGCTTGGCCAGCATCTGCATCACGAGCGCGTTCAGGTCCGGCGGGATCGCGGGGTTTCGCTCGATCGCCGGCTTGGGCGCCACCCGGACGTGTTGGTGCATGACCGCGGCGGCCACGTCGGCGACGAAGGGCGGCTCGCCGGTCAGCATCTCGTACAGGACGCACCCGAGCGAATAGATGTCCGTGCGCGCGTCTACCGGTTGCCCGAGCGCCTGCTCGGGGGACATGTACGCCGAGGTGCCGAGCACGGTCGCGGTCTGCGTGAGCGATCCGCCGTCGACGGCCCGCGCGATCCCGAAGTCGAGCACCTTCACCGAGCCATTCGGCTCGACCATGATGTTGCCGGGCTTGATGTCGCGGTGGATGATCCCGGCGGCGTGCGCAGCGGCGAGCGCATCGGCGACCTGCGCGGCGATGTCGGCGGCGCGCGCCGGCTCGAGCGGGCGCTCCTCCTTCAGGATGTCGGCGAGGCTCTTGCCCGGCACGAACTCCATCACGATGAACCGGGTCGGCCCGTCGGCGCCGGCGTCGTACACGGTCACGACGCCCGGATGGCCGATCGAGGCGGCCGACTTTGCCTCCTGCGTGAACCGGGCCAGGTAGATCGGGCTCTCCTCGACGAGCGGATCGAGCGCGACCTTGACCGCCACGACGCGGTCGAGCGAGGTGTCCGTGCCGCGGTAGACGGTGCTCATGCCGCCCCGGCCGATGACCTCATCGAGCCGGTACCGGCCCGCCAGCGTCCGCGGTTCGCGGGCGGAGCTCACGTGGACGGCCGCTGCACCCGTAGCGCGAACCGCTGCACGTCCGCGTTGCGCACGATCTCGCCACCCTTGACGTAGGGCACGATCTCCGCGCGCAGCTCGCGTCGCAGCTGTTCGAGCCGCTCAACCTCGGACTTCAGCTCGCCGGCGCGCTTCTCGAGCGCCTTGACCTTCCGCTCCATGCCGTCGAGCTGCTGCTCGAGCTCGAGCACGCGCTCGACCCCGGCCAGGTTCATCCCGAGCTCCGCCGTCATCTCCTGGATGCGGCGGAGCCGTTCGACGTCCTTGTGCGAATACAGCCGCGTGCCCTTGGGCGAGCGCTTGGGCTCGATCAGGCCGCGGGCCTCGTACATCCGAAGCGTCTGGGGGTGCATGTCGGCCAGCTCCGCCGCCACTGAGATCATGAACACGCCCCGGTCGGAGGAGACCTCGACCTTGGCGGTGGCACGCACGCGCCTGGCGGCCATCAGTCCTTCCTCCCCTTGGCGCCGGCGCCGCCGGCCTGCTGGAACAGCTTGGCCCGCGGGTCGCCGTTCATTACCTTCGAGAGCCGGTCGAGCGCCTCGTCCTGCTCGGGCGAGAGCGAGTCGGGCACGTCGATCACGAACCGGTAGTGGATGTCGCCCTTGGTCTTGCCGCCCGGCTTCGGTGGGCCCTCGCCCCTCAGCCGCTGCACGGTGCCGCTCTTCGTTCCCGCGGGGACCCGCAGGCGCTTGGTGCCGTTCAGGGTCGGCACCTCGACGATCGCGCCACGGACGGCCTCGGGGATCGTCAGCGGCACCTCGACCTCGAGGTTGTCGCCGACCGTCTTGAACACCGGCGACTCCTGCACCCGGGTGATCACGTACAGATCGCCAGGATCGCCGCCGCGCAGTCCGGCCTCGCCCTTGCCGGCGAGGCGGATCCGGCTGCCGTCGTGGACGCCGGCGGGGATGTTGACCCGGAGCTTGCGGATGCTGCGCTGGGCGCCCGTGCCGCTGCACGTCGGGCACGGATCCTCGATCACGGTGCCCGAGCCGCCGCAGTTCGAGCACGGCTGGGAGATCGAGAAGATCCCCTGGCTCTGGGACTCGATTCCGCGTCCCTCGCACACCGGGCACACCTTGGGCGTGGTCCCAGGCTTCGCGCCCGTGCCGCGACACGTCGGGCACGGCTGGGAGGTCGGCACCGACAGCGGCACCTGGGCGCCGTGCACGGCCTGGTCGAACGACAACGAGACCTCGGTCTCGAGGTCTCGGCCCTGGGTTTGCGCGGTCCGTCCGGTCCTCCCTCCCGATGTCGTGCGCGCGCGGGCGCCACCGGTGCGGCCCGCTCCGCCGGTCGCGCCGCCGCCTCCGAACAGGTTCGAGAGGATGTCGCTGAATCCGCCGCCAAAGGCGCTGGGGTCGAAGTTGCCGCCGGCGAACCCGCCAAGCGGACCCTGACCGCGGTCGTACGCCTTGCGCTTCTCCGGGTCGGACAGCACATCGTGGGCCTGGGAGATCTCCTTGAACTTCTCCTCGGCCTGCTTGTTGCCCGGGTTGCGGTCAGGGTGATACTGGCGCGCCAGCTTGCGGTACGCCTTCTTGATCTCCTCGTCGGAGGCTCCCTTACCTACACCGAGCGTCTTGTAGTAGTCGGGTCTGCCCGCCATGGCTTCTCAGCGTAGGTCACGCGGCAACGACGACGCGAGCGGGCCGGATCACGACCTCGCCCAGCCGGTACCCGCGCTGGTACACCTCGACGACCGTTCCCGACTCGGCGCCCTCGACGGGCGTCTGGGCGATCGCCTCATGCAACTGCGGGTCGAACTTCTCGCCCTCAGGGGAGAAGCTCTCGATCCCGGCGCGAGCCAGCGCCGCGATCACGTCCTTGTGCACGAGCTTGATGCCCGACACGAGCGTGGCGGTGCCGTTGTCCTGAGCGGCGTTGTCTGCTGTGGCGGCAGCGGCGGCGTCAAGCGCACGGTCGAGGTTGTCGACCGCCGGCAGGAGCTCCTTCGCGAGCTTCGCGATCCCGCGCTCCTGGGCGGCCGCCGCCTCGCGCGTGGCGCGTTTGCGGTAGTTCTCGAAGTCGGCGCGCGTGCGTTGAGCCAGCTCAAGGTACTCGTCGGCCTTCTCGGCCTTCGCCGCGAGCTCCTCGAGATCGTGCTCGAGCTCGCGCTCGTGATCGGTCTCGGGTGCAGGCGCCGCCACGTTCGCCTCGTGCCCACCGGTGCTTACGTCCCTCTTGGGGGCCCCCGGCTGGGCAGGCTGAGGGGCGCCGTCAGGCGCCCCTTCGTCAGCTGCCGCGCGGACCCTCTGGAGGGCCTCCGCGATGTCTCCTCGACGCGTCGTCATTACTTCTCATCCACGACTTCGGCGTCGACCACGTCCTCTTCCGAACCTGCGCCGTTGCTCGACGCGGCGCCGTCAGCACCATCGTCGGGTGAGCTGGCCGCGGCCTGCTCCTGGGCGCGCTGGTACATCGCCTCGGAGACCTTGTGGAACGCGGTGTGGAGCGTCTCGGTCTTGGCGTTGATGTCGGCCGCATCGTCGCTGGTCAGCGACTCGCGCACATCCTTGATCGCCGCCTCGATCTCCTCCTTGGAGCTCGAGTCAACCGCCTCGCCCAGGTCCTTGAGCTGGCGCTCGGCCTGGTAGGCGGCGTTCTCGCCGTTGTTCCGGGCCTCGGCGAGCTCGCGCTGCCGGCGGTCATCCTCGGCGTGCGACTCGGCGTCGGACACCATCCGCTTGATCTCGTCATCGGACAGACCGGAGCCGGACCGGATCTCGATCTTCTGCTCCTTGCCGGTGCCGAGGTCCTTGGCGGACACGTTCAGGATCCCGTTGGCGTCGATGTCGAACGCGACCTCGATCTGCGGGATGCCCCGCGGAGCCGGCGGGATGCCGGTCAGCTGGAACTTGCCCAGCGACTTGTTGTACATCGCCATCTCGCGCTCGCCCTGGAGGACGTGGATCTCGACCGACGGCTGGTTGTCCTCGGCGGTCGAGAACACCTCGCCCTTGCGGGTCGGGATCGTCGTGTTGCGCTCGATCAGCTTGGTCATGACGCCGCCCTTGGTCTCGATCCCCAGCGTCAGCGGGGTCACGTCGAGCAGCAGCACGTCCTTGACGTCGCCGGCGAGCACGCCCGCCTGGATCGCCGCGCCGACCGCAACCACCTCATCGGGGTTGACGCCGCGGTGCGGCTCCTTGCCGGTCAGCTCCTTGACCTTCTCCTGCACGGACGGCATACGGGTCATGCCGCCGACGAGCACGACGTGGTCGACCTTGTCGACGCCCTTGTCCTTGGCGTCGTCGAGCGCCTGGCGGACAGGCGCCACCGTGCGGTCGAGCAGCGTGCTCGTGAGCTCGTTGAGCTTGGCACGCGTGAGGCGCGTGTCGAGGTGCTTCGGCCCGCTGGAGTCGGCGGTGATGAACGGCAGGTTGATCTGCGTCTCCTGCGTGGTCGAGAGCTCGATCTTCGCCTTCTCAGCGGCCTCGTAGAGCCGCTGCAGCGCCATCGGGTCGGCGCTCAGGTCGATGCCCTGAGACTTCTTGAACTCGCTCACGAGCCAGTCGACGAGCGCCTTGTCGAAGTTGTCGCCACCGAGGTGGTTGTCACCGGCGGTCGCCTTCACCTCGAACACGCCGTCGCCGATCTCGAGCACCGACACGTCGAACGTGCCGCCACCGAGGTCGAAGATCAGGATCGTCTGGTCGTTCTCCTTGTCGAGGCCGTAGGCCAGCGAGGCGGCGGTCGGCTCGTTGATGATCCGCTTGACGTCGAGTCCGGCGACCCGGCCGGCGTCCTTGGTCGCCTGGCGCTGATCGTCGTTGAAGTACGCCGGCACGGTGATCACCGCGCTGTCGACGCTCTCGCCGAGATACGCCTCGGCGTCGGCCTTCAGCTTGCCCAGGATCATCGCGCTGATCTCGGGCGGCGAGTACTGCTTGCCGCCGGCCTCCACGCGCGCGTCGCCATTCGGGCCTGAGACCACCTTGTACGGCACGATCGACTCTTCCTCGCGCACCTCGGCCTCTTTGCGGCCCATGAAGCGCTTGATCGAGAAGACCGTGTTCTGCGGGTTGGTGACTGCCTGGCGCTTGGCGACGGTGCCGACCAGACGCTCACCGGACTGCGTGAACGCGACCACGGACGGCGTAGTGCGTCCGCCCTCCGCGTTCTCAACGACCGTCGGCTCGCCACCCTCGAGCACTGCCATGCACGAGTTCGTGGTACCTAGGTCGATTCCGATCGTCTTTCCCATCGAGTTCTACTCCTGTTTAGTCGTCAAAATCTAAGTGAGAGAGTAGCAGATTTGGGTTGGAGTCGTGCCCGCTCGACTATGCCACGGTCACAAGTCCTCACTCGGCGGCTCGCCGGGGACGAATACATATTCGGGTGCATATACCGGCCACAACTCCGCTCTGGGCGGCAGAGGCTCGTCGAGTGCGGACTTACGGCCGGGTGCGCCCGCTCCGCCTCCACCGCCGGCGCCTCACCCCACCTTGAACGCGCTCGGGCACATCTTCTGGAGGGCGCAGCCGGCGCAGTCAGCGTGGCGCGCGTGGCACGTCCGCCGGCCGTGGCGGAGCAGGTTCAGGTGGAACTCGAGCTCTTCGCCCGGTGGCGTGATCGCGAGCATCTCGTCGTGCATCTCCTCGAACGGCGCGCTCGGCCGAAACAGCCCGAGGCGCGTGCCCACGCGCGAGACGTGCGTGTCGACCGGCACGTCGTGCATCCCGAGCGCGAACAGCAGGACGCACGCCGCGGTCTTGCGCCCGACCCCGGGCAGCGACGTGAGATAGTCCTGCGCGTCCTTGACCGGCTGGCTAGCCAGCCAGGCCAACGAGAGGGGGTGATCCGGCGAGCGCGCCGGCTCCGCTGGGGACGCGGGCGCGTGCTGGGGCGCGGTCTCGGTGATCGCGCGCAGGATCGCCTTGATCCGCGCCGACTTGACCTTCGAGATGCCGCCAGGCCGGATCGCCTCCTCGATCTCGTCGACCGGAGCATCCCGGACTTCCTCCCACGTGGGAAACCGGTCGCGCAAGGCCAGATAAGCCACGTCGCGGTTGCGGTCGTTGGTCGACTGCGACAGCACGGTCAGGATCAGCTCGGCGATCGGATGCTCGTGCGGCTTGGCGAGCGGAATCCCGTACACGAGCCGCAACCGATCGCGGATCGCTCGCACGCGCCGGCGAGTGGGGCGGACCCAGCCGGTCGAGGCAGCCCGGCTACTCAAGCGCGCCCCATCGCTCGCACGCCCGAGTCGCCTGCGCCACCGCCTCGGGCAGCGACGCCGCCACCGCCGCGGGGTAGTAGGCCGAGGCCGCGAGCCGGGCCAGCAGGATGCCCGTGAGGACCTCGCCGGCGCCGATGGCGCTGAGCACCCCGCGCGGCGCCCCGTCGTCATCGCCCTCGACGTCGAGCCGTAGCTCGCCCCGCAAGATCGCCCCTTCGACACCGAGCGTGATCACGACCATGCGCGCGCCCGCCTTCAGCAACGCCAGCGAGGCCCGCTCAGGGTCCTCCTCGCCGGTCATCAACTCGGCATCGCCGGCGCCGGCGCGGACGAGCAGCGCGTCGGGTACGCAGGCGTTCGCGACCGCCGCCGCCTCAGCGCGCGAGCGCCACCGATGCCGGCGGACTGTCGGGTCGAATACGACCGGCCGCCCGAGCGACAGCGCCAGCTCGCGCGCCCGCATCGTGATCTCCCGCTGCTCAGCCCCGACCAGCGTGCCCGAGCCGAAGAACAGCGCCGCCGAGTTCTGGACCGCCTCGTCCATTCGCGCGTCGAGCGCCGCGAGCGCGGTAACGACCGAGTCGCCGTACAGCTCGTAGCGCGGACCTCCATCCGGGCCGACGGTGACCAGTTCGATCGGCGTCTGCGCCTCCGGCGCCAGCTCGAACAGCGACAGGTCGATGCCCTCGCGCCGGAGTCGATCGCGCAGCCACCGCCCCCAGTCGTCGTCGGCCGCCCCGCCGGCGAGCGCGACGTGCGCGCCCAGGCGGGCGGCGATCACCGAGACGTTCGCCACCGCGCCGCCCAGGTGCGGGACGAACGCATCGCCCGCGGGCGCGTCGCCGAGCGGCCGCTCGCAGACGAGATCGACGAGCGGCTCGCCGACGCACAGGGTCGGCGCCCCGGGACGGGGCGCATCCGATGGGCTCGGGGGCTGGCCTGGGCTCGTACCGCTCACGCGCGCGGACGTTATCCTCGCCGGGGGGTGCGCGTCGATGAGCTCACGATCAACCTCGACGAGTCGCCCGTGTTCTACCGTCGCGCTCCCGATGCGCCCGGCGTTCCCACGCTGTACCTACACGGGATTCCGACGAGCTCGGATGACTGGGTCGAGTTCCTCGCCCGGACCGGTGGGATCGCCCCCGACCTGATCGGATTCGGCCGCTCGGGCAAAGGCGGCCACCTCGACTACTCGCTGGACGGGCTCACGGGATTCGTCGAGTGGTTCCTCGCCGAGATGGACCTCCACGTGGTCAAGCTCGTCGCGCACGATTGGGGCGCCGCGATCGCTCTGGCGCTTGCCGCTCGCCATCCCGAGCGGGTCGAGCGGCTCGTGTTGTGCAACGCGCCACCGCTGATCGGCGGGTTCCCCTGGCCGCGCCTGGTGCGGTTGTGGCGAGCCCCGTTGATCGGCGAGGGCCTGATGGGCTCGTTCACGCGTGGAATGCTGGCGCGAGAGCTCCGCCGCGGAAGCGTGCGCGAGGATGCCTGGCCGGACGCGCGGGTCGCCGAGGTCTGGGAGCAGTTCGATCAGGGCACCCAGCGGGCGATCCTCCGTCTCGTCCGGTCCGCGGGCGCCCGAGGTGCGCCCCCGAACACACCCGCCCCGGACACACCCGCCCTGAACACACCCGCCCCGAGCACCCACGCGCCGGCGCTGATCCTCTGGGGCGAGCGCGATCCCTGGTACCCGCCGGCGCTCGCCGACGCGTACGCCGCTCAACTGCCGGGCGCGCGGGTCGAGCGCCTGTCAGACGCCGGACACTGGCCGTGGCTCGATCGGGGCGATCTGCTCGAGCGCGTGGCAACGTTCCTGGAGGACTAGTGCCGACCGGCGTCAGACCCTCCGTCCGCTCCCCGGCCGCGCCGGGCGACTCCACGCGCGCGGATTCACGCGCGAGGATGGTCAAACGCGTCCTGCCGACCTTCACCTCGGCCGTGATCGCGGCGGCGTACGTGATCATCGCGCCGCGGAGCGAGGACCTGGCGGCGCACTTGCTGCGCGCGAAGCTGTTCTCGGTCGAGGGCTGGTTCGGGATCTGGAACAACTGGTGGTACGCGGGCCACAACCTGCCCGGCTACAGCGTGCTGTTCCCGCCCGCGGCGGCCCTGACCACGCCACAGCTCGCGGCCGCGATCGCGTGCCCCGTGAGCACCCTGCTGTTCGATTCGCTGGTCCGCCGGCGCTATGGGGAGGAGGCCTGGCTCGGATCGCTGTGGTTCGGCGTGGCGACGGCTACGAGCCTGTTCACCGGCCGACTGACGTTCGCGTTCGGGCTGATGCCCGCGGTGGGCACCGCACTCGCACTCCAGCGCCGGCGCCCCGGCCTGGCGGTCGTGCTCGCGGTCGTGACCGCGCTGGCGAGCCCGGTCGACGCGCTGTTCGCGGGACTCGCCGGCGCGGCATACGCCGTCGCGGAGTACATGGCCCCGGTCGATCCCGCGGTGGCGACGAAACGCGCCGGCGCCGCGTGGCTCCGTCTACGCGCGGCGCTCCCCGGAATCGCGGTCGTAATCGGGTCTTTCGCGCCGGTGCTGGCGCTCGCGGTCGTGTTCCCGGAGGGCGGGACCGAGCCGTTCGCGTTCTCGGCGCTGTGGCCGATCGTGCTGATCTCGGTGGCGGCGCTGCTGCTGATCCCGCGACGCGACCGGGTGCTGCGGGCAGGCGTCGCGCTGTACGCGCTCGGTTGCATCGCGTCCTACGCGGTGGCGAGCCCGGTCGGGGGCAACGCGAGCCGGCTCGCGCCGCTCGTCGCCGGCCCGATCGTCGCGCTGCTCTGGTGGCCCCAGCCGCGGTCCCGCCGTCGCCTCGCAGCGCTGGTCGTGGTGGCGCTCCCGCTGTTGTACCTCCAGTGGCAGGCGCCGGTCCGGGACCTGCGAACCGCCGACGACAACCGGGAGGTGACGGACGCGTACTTCCAGCCGCTCCTGTCGTATCTCGACCGGCAGTCCGGTCCGCCGTTCCGGATCGAGATCCCGTTCACGCTGTTCCACTGGGAGGCGTTCGACGTGGCGCCCCGGTTCGCGCTCGCCCGGGGCTGGGAGCGCCAGCTCGACACGAAGTACAACGGCCTGTTCTACGGCAACCCCCCGCTGACGCCGGCGACGTACGAGGCGTGGCTGCACCAACTCGCGATCCGGTTCGTCGCCGTGTCGGACGCCGAGATCGACTACTCGGCGAAGGCCGAGGTGGCGCTGATCAACCAAGGGCTGCCGTACCTGCACCTGGTGCTGCACACACGCCATTGGCGCGTGTATGAGGTGAGCGGCGCGACGCCGATCGTTCAGGGCGCCGCAAGCCTCACGACGCTCGGTCCGAACTACCTGGAGCTCCAGGCGAGCCGGACCGGCACCGCATACATCCGCGTCAGGTGGAGCCCGTACTGGGCGGTCACGCAGGGCGACGGATGTGTGGCCGCCAGCAACGGCTTCACAACGCTGACCGTCCGCCGTCCCGGACCCATGCGCGTGGCGATCCGGTTCTCGTTCGGCCGCATCGGCGCGGACTCGCCGCGGTGCGGCTCACAGAGGCCGGACATCGCTCCTCGCTAGGATGACTCTTCGACATGGGGCGTTGCCTCCGATTCATCGAGGCGCGGCTCTTGCCGCGTGGGTGGCTGGACCTGATCCGTCAGATCCTGCTGTTCGTCGGCGCGCTCCTCGTGTACGACCTCGTCCGAGGGCTCGTATCGAGCGGCAACCCGTACAGGCCGTTCAGCGACGCGATGCGGATCATCGACGTCGAGCGCACGCTGCACGTGTTCATCGAGCCGAGCGTCCAGGAGTGGGCGATAAACAAGCACTGGCTGATGGACGCCCTCGACTGGATCTACCTCAACGGCCACTTCGTCGTGACGTTCCTGGTGCTCGCGTTCATCTACGCGCGCCGTAACCACTCGTTCTACTTCGTGCGCAACATGTTCATGATCGCGATGGCGCTCGCGGTAATCGGGTATTGGCTATATCCGACGGCGCCGCCGCGGCTGATGCCCGAGTGGGGCTTCACCGACGCGATCTCGCAGTTCGTCACCGGCGGCCGCAGCTCTATCGACTTCGGACCAACCAAGGCATTCGTGAACTTCTACGCCGCTGTCCCCTCGATGCACGTCTGCTTTGCGGTGATGGTCGGCGGATCGATGTGCCGTCTGACCCGCTGGCGCCCGGGCAAGGTCCTGTGGGCGCTTTACCCGCTACTGATCACGTTCGTCGTCGTCGCCACCGCCAACCACTTCCTCACCGACGTTTTCCTCGGGGCCCTCACCGCCGGCGCATCCGCGCTGCTGGCGCAGAGACTGCTGGCGCGGGCCAAGCCGGACGCGTGGGCGTTCCGCTCGTCCCCGGCCGACCGCCTGACGGTGGCCGGGCATTCCCCGTCGACCGCCTGACGATGCCAGAGCAGACTCAGCGCCCGCAGCGGGCGCGAAGAAACGGTGCGGCGCGCCGCCAGCGGACGCCGCGGACCGGTCCGACCGCGCAGGAGATGGTGCGCAACCGGCTGATCGAGTCGCGGCTCACGCCGAACGCGATCTCGCTCACCGGATTCGCCCTGAATCTCGCCGCCGCCGGGCTGATCGTCGGCCGAATGTTCTTCCT
Source organism: uncultured Solirubrobacterales bacterium (assembly GCA_963822855.1). Classification (GTDB taxonomy): domain Bacteria; phylum Actinomycetota; class Thermoleophilia; order Solirubrobacterales; family Solirubrobacteraceae; genus Palsa-465. The sequence goes on from CAWGJE010000020.1 coordinate 127,201, forward strand.
GGCCGGCCTCGCGTTCATCATCGGATCGATCATGGACACGCTCGACGGGCGCTACTCGCGCATGTCGGGCAAGGGCAGCCCGTTCGGGGCATTCCTCGACTCGACGCTCGACCGCCTAGAGGAGGGCATCGTCCTGATCGCCGTCGGCGCTTACTTCGCGTCGAAGAACAACCAGGTCGCAGCCGCCGCGACCGTGGCGGCGGTGCTCGGGTCGCTGATGGTGTCGTACACGCGCGCCCGCGCCGAGGCGCTCGGGGTCGAGTGCAAGGTCGGGCTCGCGACCCGCCCGGTCCGCGTCGTGATCCTGTCGATCGGGCTGCTTTTCGCCAGGGGCGCCTCGCTCGGACACTTCGAACTGCTCGCGCCCGCGGTGTACGTGCTCGCCGGCCTCACCGTGCTGACTACCCTCCAGCGCATCTTCCACGTGCGCCGGCAACTCAAGGCGATCGCGCAGCAGCCCGAGCCCGTGTAACGAACCCGCTCTCGCGGAATACCTGTAGTGGCCGCGGGCACGGGCCCGCGAGAAAGGCAGTTTCTGAAAGTGAGTACGACCATCGGTTCCACCAACGGCGCCGCGCGCTACAAGGACGGCAAGGTTCGCGTGGCGATCATCGGCGTCGGCAACTGCGCAAGCTCGTTCGTTCAGGGCGTCCAGTACTACCGCGACGCCGACCAGCGCGAGGACGTCCCCGGGCTGATGCACGTCGACCTCGGCGGCTACCACATCCGCGACATCGAGTTCAGCGCCGCGTTCGACATCGATGCCGACAAGGTAGGCAAGGACCTGTCCGAGGCGATCTTCGCCGGCCAGAACAACACACTGAATTTCGCCGGCAAGGTCCCGAGCCTCGGCGTGCCCGTCGAGCGCGGGATGACCCACGACGGCCTCGGGAAGTACCTGAAGGAGAAGATCACCAAGGCTCCCGGCCCGACCGCGGAAATCACCGAGATCCTCAAGGACACGCACACCGACGTGGTCGTCTCGTACCTCCCGGTCGGCTCCGAGCAGGCCACCAAGTGGTACGTGGAGCAGATCCTCGACGCGGGCTGCGGCTTCGTCAACTGCATCCCGGTGTTCATCGCGCGCGAGGACTACTGGAACAAGCGCTTCAAGAAGGCCGGCCTGCCGATCGTCGGCGACGACATCAAGTCTCAGGTGGGCGCGACGATCGTCCACCGGGCGCTGGCGCGGCTGTTTCACGAGCGCGGGGTCAAGCTCCAGCACACCTCGCAGCTGAACGTCGGCGGCAACATGGACTTCTACAACATGCTCGAGCGCGAGCGGCTCGAGTCCAAGAAGACGTCCAAGACCAACGCGGTGACGTCGATCATGGGCACCACGCTGCCCGCCGACGACGTCCACGTCGGACCGTCCGACTACGTGCCGTGGCTGACCGACCGCAAGTGGGCGCACATCCGGCTCGAGGGCGAGGCGTTCGGCAACGTGCCGCTGAACCTGGAGCTCAAGCTCGAGGTGTGGGACTCGCCCAACTCGGCGGGGATCGTGATCGACGCCGTCCGCTGCTGCAAGCTGGCGCTCGACAACGGGATCACCGGCCAGCTCGACGGCCCCAGCTCGTACCTGATGAAGTCGCCGATGAACCAGCGCCCGGACAACGAGGCGCGCGAGCTGACCGAGAAGTTCATCGCGAAGTACGCGCGCCGGCCGGCCGCCATCAAGCCAGCGAAGTCCAAGGCCAGCGCCACCTGAGAGCCGGGGCCGCAATACGGCCCCTCGCGACAACATAGACTGCCGCCCGTGACGAGCGAGCAGCTCTCGATCGCACAGGTAACGCCGTTCGCCTGGGAGGTCTCGCACGAGGTCAACGACTACGTCGCTGGCATCGCGCACGAGTTGTCCCGTCGCGGGCATCGCGTGCTGATCATCGCCCCATCGGAGTCGGGGGCGCTCGTGCGCGACAGCCGCCGGGAGATCCGCAACCACGCCGACACGCTGCTCGAGCGGGCCGACGGCGAGCCGCTCTTGCTCGGGGTCGGGGAGGTGCTCCCGTTCTCGCCCACCCGCCGGCGAGCCGCCTCGCTTCCAGTCGACGTGGCGCGGACGATCGAGGAGGCGCTCGCAGACCTGAGGCTGGATCTCGTCCACGTCCACGAGCCGTTCGCGCCGAGCGCCTCGAGCATCGCGCTGCGGCACTCGCGCGGCCTCAACGTCGGGAGCTTCCACGCGCCGACCGAGCGGATCCTCTCGACCCAGCTCACAGGCCCGCTGTCGCGGCTGCTGTTCGGACGGCTCGATGCCCGCACCGCCAGCTACACCGCGACCCGGGACCTGCTCCAGCGGTACTTCCTGGGCGACTATCGGGTGATCCTCCCCGGCGCCGACGTCGACGGGGAGCACACCGCGCACGATCCTGTGCAGCTGCTGTTCAGCGCCCGCGAGGAGCGCGGCGCGCTCCGGATCTTCCTGCGCACGCTGCGGGCGCTCCCGGCCGATGCCGACTGGCGCGCCACGGTCTGGTCGCCGAGGCCGCTGACCGTGCCGGCGACGCTCAGCCGGGCGCTACGCGAGCGCGTCGAGTTCGTCGAGGCCGACCGGGTGTCCGAGGCAGAGGCGCTCGCCGGGGCGGACGTGCTCGTACTCGCCTCCGAGGGGATCAGGCCGGCCCCGGGCACGCTCGTGCGCGCGCTCGCCGGCGGCGTCGTCCCCGTGGCGTCACGTCTGCCCGTCTACGAGGAGTTGCTCGGCGACGGCGAGTTCGGGTTCATGTTCGAGCCCGGCGACGCGCAGACGCTCGCCAGTCACCTCAACCGGCTGATCGCCGAGCCGGGTCTGCGCCGGCGCGGGCCCGAGCAGGCCCGGGAGCTGCGCGCCCAATTCAGCTGGTCGCGCGTGGCGGATGAGTACGAGGAAGTCTTTGCCGGGCTGCTCGCCCGCCGCCACGACTCCCGCGGGAACGGCCAGGTCCGGGCTCGCCTCGCCTCTCGCCGTCTGATCGACGTCGACCTGCACATGCACACCGACCACTCGTACGACTGCGCCACGCCGGTCGAGGTGCTGCTGGCCGAGGCTCAGGCGCGCGGCCTCGGGGCGATCGCTGTCACCGACCACAACGAGATCTCGGGCGCGCACGCGGCGCGCGACCAGGCCACCGGGATCGGGGTGATCGTCGGCGAGGAGGTCAAGACCGCCGATCAGGGCGAGGTCATCGGGCTGTTCATCGAGGAGAAGATTCCGAGGGGAATGACTCTCCAGGAGACGATCGCGGAGATCAAGCGCCAGGGCGGGCTCGTGTACGTGCCCCACCCGTTCGACCGTCTCCATTCCGTCCCCGACTACGAGCATCTGCTCGACGTGCTCGACGACGTCGACGCGATCGAGGTGTTCAACCCGCGGGTGGCGATCAGCGAGTTCAACGACGAGGCGGCCAGGTTCGCGGCCAAGTACCGCATCCCAGCGGGCGCCGGCTCGGACGCGCACGTCCCCCAGGGGCTCGGCTCGGTGCGGATCCGGATGCGCGAATTCGACGGCCCAGAGGAGTTCCTCGAGTCGCTGCGAGATGCCGACATCGTCCGCAAGCCGGCCAGCCTGCTGTACGTCCAGGCGCTCAAGTTCCTGCAGACCAAGGCGCTGCCCGAGGCTGCTCGGCGCGCCTCGCGCGAACGTCGCGTGCGCCGTGCAACCGGCCGCGACCGCCGGCGGGAGAACGGTCGCGACAGCCGCAACTCCTGATGCACTCGCAAGGACAAGCCCGGGAGCCGTCCAATCGGACAGCGATGCCCGCCACCGACGACGAGATCCGCGAGAAGTACCTCGAGCGGGCGATCCGCGAGCTGAACGCGTTCTCCCGAGAAGTCCAGTCGTGCACGCACTGCCCCCGGGGCTCACTGATGCCGGTCCTCGGGTCCGGTCACCCCCAGGCCGACATCTTCCTGGTCAAGTACTCGGCGCGACCCTCGGAGGTCGAGGAAGGGGTCGCGTTCTACGGGCGAGCCGGCAACGCGTTGATGAAGTCCCTGAAGCGACTCGCGATCGATCCGCTCGCGGTTTACGGAACGCTGTGCGTCAAGTGCCCGGTCACGGACCCGGCACTGGCCGACCCGGCGTGCGTGGCCAGGCTGGTCGAGGAGGTCCAGATCGTCTCGCCGAAGCTCGTCGTGGTTATGGGCCCCGACGCGCTCGCGGTTGTCAACGAACTCGACCTACCGCTCGCCGGCGAGCTCCGCCCGACGCTCGGCCAGCTTCAGCGGCTGACGCCGTCGATCGAGGCCCTGTACGTCCCCAACATCGACGACTCGCTCGACGAGGAGAGCGCCAAGCGCGAGTTCTGGGGGGCGTTCCGTGTGGTCGGCGACTGGTGGACGGACTTACCCCCTTACTAGGGGACTGGCCGGATGCGGTTAGCGCCTGGGCGCGCTAGGCTCGCCGCCATGGACCTAGAAGAGAAGTCCCTCGACCAGGTCGGCGACCGCTGCGAGGAGTGTGGCGCCAAGCTCACCTCGGCGGAGATCGAAGCTGCGATGGAGTCAGGCGGACCGGCGTTGTGCACGGTCCACGCAGACGAGGTGGTCCCGCTCGGCGACGAGGACGAAGGGTTCGCCGAAGACTAGGCCCCGCGGTGGGTCTGCCGGCGTCCGCGATCAAGCCGCCCATGCGGTCGGGGCGGGTCAGCCGCCCATCGTCAAGACGATGTTCCCAAGCTTGCCGCCCGCGGCGAACTGGTCATACGCCGAGACCGCCTCCTCGAGCGGATACGTGGTGGCGATCAGCACGCGGACCGCACCGGACGCGAGCAGCGGCAGCACTGAGCGCTCCATCGCCCGTGCGGTCAGCGCCTTCTCCTCGAGCGGGCGCGGGCGGAGCGTCGAGTTGTAGATCCGCGCCCGGCGCTGCATGGCGAGCCCCAGGTTGAGCTCGGCCTTGGCGCCGGCGCCGATCCCGATCACCATGATCCGGCCCCACAGGGCGAGCGCCTCGAGGTTGCCTGGCAGGTTGGGCGCGCCCACCAGCTCGAGGATCACGTCGAACGGCCCGTGCTGTTCGAAGCCCTCGGGCGCTATCACCTCGGCGCCAAGCTGCGCCACGTCATCTCGGTGGTCGGGGTTGCGGACGGTCGCGGTGACGCGCGCGCCGGAGGCACGTCCGAGTTGAACCGCCGCGGTGCCGACCCCGCCGGCACCACCGTGGACGAGCAGCCGCTCGCCCGGCTTCAGACCCGCCTGGGTGAAAACGCCGTCGTAGGCGGTCGTGAACGTCTCGGGAACGGCCCCGGCCTGCACCCAGTCCAGGTTGTCGGGCACCGGCATCAGGATCCGCTCATGCACGACGGCAAGCTCGGCCTGACCACCGCCGGCGACGATCCCCATCACGCGGTCGCCGACCGCAAACCGATCCGCTCCCTGGCCCAGTCCGGCGACTTCGCCCGCGAGCTCCAGCCCCGGGATGTCCGGCGGCGCACCCGGTGGCGCCGGATAGAAGCCGCGCCGCTGCATCATGTCGGCACCGTTGAGCCCGGCGGCCTTGACGCGGACGAGCACCTCACCGGCGCCGGGCACCGGATCCGGGTGGTCCTCGACGCTCAGGTTGCCGTCTTTGATAGTGACCGCGCGCATGCTCGCCGGTGACGATAGCTAGACGACGGTGACGATAGCTAGACGACGGTGACGAGCGTCCCGTAGGTCAAATACCCCCAGGCCTGCTCGGCGGCGGCGTAGGGCAGCTCGATGCAGCCGAGGCTCTGCGGCGACCCGTACGACGCCCGCGGCATGTAGTGGACGGCGTCGCCGCCGTTGAAATAGGCCACCCACTGCACGAGGTCCGCGTAGTGCGACCCGTCCGGGTTCGTGCCCCGCATGGTCTGGCTGCGCAGCCGCTCGAACACCGGGAACGTGCCGGTGGCCGTGCCCTCGCCGCCGATGCCGGTGTTGGCGGGGGTGTGCAGGACGACGCGCCCGTTGTGGTAGAGGGTGAGCGACTCCGGGCTGCTCTCGGTGGCCAGCGCGTAGCTGTAGCCGCCCTGATTGAACTGCCGGTGGGCGCGGGCACTCATCAGCGCCTGCCACAGGCCCGCGCTCGCGACGCCGTCCATCGCGAGCCCGTGCTGGGATTCGAACGCCATGACCGCACCCCTCAGCACGATGGAGCGGTCGTTGTTCCACAGCCCGGTGAGCTGCGTCGGCCAGCCGGCGCCGAACACCAGCCGCCCCGCCGGCGGTTGGAAGATCGCGCGTAGCTGCCCGGCGGTGTTCTCCGGGCGCGGCTGATGCGCCGAGGAGCTGAGATGAACGGGCAGGAACCGGAGCTCCGCGAGCAACTGCGCCAGCCGGACGTCCGACCCGTTCTCCACCTGGAAGGTGGCAGTGGAAGCCTGGCGCAACACGGCGCCGTCGGTCGCCGGCAAGCCTTGGGGGACCGTCAAACGCACAACGGTGCCCGGCAGGTACCCGCCGGTCGGGACGAAGCTGATCGTCGTCGGGTTCGGCTGCGACCACGTTCCGGGAGTCGATGGCGACAGCTTGGGCGCGTCGCGCGCGGTCAGCGGCGCCAGCGGCGCGGAGAACCGCAATTCGATCGTGGCGTCGCCCGGTGCGGGAGCGCCGGCCTTCGGCGACTCTGCGATCAGCCGCAGCGCCGGGGGACGGGGCGTAGCCGCCCACGCCCGGCCCGAGGCGCCGCCGAGCAGCAAAACCGCAGCAATTACCAGAACCGCGCGAGCTCTCATTGGCTCGAAACTACCCCTCTGGTCGCTCTACAACCCGTTCCAGCAGCGCCACGCACTCGATGTGCGGGGTCTGCGGGAACATGTCGACCGCCCGCACCTTGCGCAACCGGTAACCGCCGTCCGCGACCAACTGGGCGGCGTTCGGCGCGAGCGTCGTCGGGTTGCACGACACGTACACAATCCGGCGCGGCGCGGCCTCGATCACGCGGCGCACCACTTTCTGGGATAGCCCCGAGCGGGGCGGGTCGACCATTAGCAGGTCGGGCCGGCCGGCGCGCTCCACGAGTTCCCGCATGGCCAGCCGCACGTCCCCGGCGAAGAAGCGGGCGTTGTCGATCTCGTTCAGAGCCGCGTTCGCGATCGCGTCGGCGATCGCCTCCTCGACCAGTTCGAGGCCCCAGACCTCGCCGACGCGGGGTGCCATCAGCAGCCCGATCGTGCCGATCCCGCAGTACAGGTCGTACACGCGATCGGAGCCGGCCGGCGCGGCGTACTCGATCGCGAGCCGGTAGAGCCGCTCGGCCATCTCGGTGTTGGTCTGGAAGAACGCGTTCGGCGAGATCCGCAATCGCATCCCACCGATTTCCTCGACGAGCCGGTTGCTGCCGGCGATCAGCTCCGTCTCACCGCCCTGGGTGGTCTCGGCCACGCTGTCGAGCTGGGTCCACAGCAGCCCGCGGACCACGCCCTCCATCGCCTCGGCGAGTCCCCGAGTGTCGATCCGCCCCGGGCTCGTCACCAAGCGCACCTGAAGCTCGCCGCCGCCCCGGCGACTCTCGCGGACGACCAGGTTTCGCAAGAAGCCCTCGCCACTGCGCCGGTCGAACGCGGTCAGCCCGGCCGCCCGGCACCACTCGACCACCCGCTGCCGCGCCGCGTTCCCTTCTACGGAGGCGAGCAGGCAGTCGGTGACCTCGACGATCTCCTCCCAGCTGCCGGGCGCGTGAAAGCCGCACACGAGGCGGCCGTCGCCGTCGGTGCCGAACGAGTACTCGAGCTTGTTCCGGTAGCGCCAAACCTCATCGGCCGGAACGATCGGCTCGAGCTCGAACCCTTCGAGCCGGCCGATCCGCCGGAGGGCGTCGTCCACCTGGGCTTGCTTGACCTCGAGCTGGCGCTCGTAGGGCAGCACCTGCCAGGGAGCTCCGGGATGCGCCGCGAGCGGGGGCACCCGATCGGGACTGGGCTCGAGCACCTCGACCGCCCGGGCCTGGGCGTAGGCGCGCTTGGACTTCTCCACGACCGCCCTCACCCTGTCGCCGGGAACCGCGTCGGCAACGAACACGACGTAGCCGTCGAGCCGGGCCACGCCGGCGCCGCCGTACGCGAGCGAGTCGATCGTCAGCTCGAGCTCGTCCCCGGTTCGTGGGCGGGGTCGGATGGTCGAAGGTGCAGGGTCCACGCCTCTAGCATGGCATCCGCATGGACCTCGACGCCTACCGGCGCACCGCCGAGACCTTTCAGACCGAGCTGATGCGCGAGTACTACCAGCACTACGCGGGGCTCAAGGAGACGTTCGAGATCGAGCCGATCTACGCCCGCGCCGCTGAGCTGTTCACCCGCGACGCCGTCCAGGCGCTGCGCGAACTCGACGATCGGGCGCCCCGCGCCGGCGACGAGCGGCGGCAAGCGCGGATGCTGCTCGACTTCGCGGTCGAAGGCTACGTCGGCGAGGCGACCAAGGCGGTCGAGGAGGAGCTGGCGCGCACCGAGGCGGCGCTGACGATCGAGGTCGGCGGCGAGCGGCTCGGCTTTCGCGAGGCACCGGTGGCGCAGGCCAACGAACCCGACGCCGAGCGGCGGGCCGAGATCGAACGCGCGGTGCTCGCGGCCACCCGTGCGGACCTCGGGCCCCATCACCAACAGCTGATCGAGTCTCAGCACGCCTGCGCGCGCGAGCTCGGTTGGGCGAGCTACGCGGACATGTGCGCGCACTGCAAGGGGATCGACCTGAACGGGCTGTCCGATCAGACCGCCGCGTTTTCGGCCGCGAGCGCCGCGAGCTACCCGCAGATCCTCGACCCGGAGCTCCGCCGGACGCTCGGGATCGGCCTCGACGAGCTCCGCCGCGCCGACCTGCCGCGGTTCTTTCGGGTGGTCGAGTACGACCACCATTTCCCTAGCGCAAGGTTGATCGAGAGCTTCGTCGCCACGATGGCGGGCCTCGGGACCGACGTGTCCGCTCAACCGGGCGTGACGTTCGACATCGGGTCGCGTCCGAACAAGGCACCGCGGGCGTTCTGCGCACCGGTGCGCGTGCCCGGCGAGGTGTACCTCGTCGTTGCTCCGGTCGGAGGGTGGGACGACTACGTGACGCTGTTTCACGAGGGCGGTCACCTCGAGCATGCGTCCCACGTCGACGCTGGTCTGCCGTTCGAGTTTCGCCACCTGGGGGACAACTCGGTCACCGAGACGTACGCGTTCCTGATCCAGCACCTGGCCGAGGACCCAGAGTGGCTGTCGCGCCGGCTCGGGATCGACGATGCCTCCGAGTTGGTCGCGCACGCGAAGGCCCAGCGGCTCGTATACATGCGGCGCTACACCGGCAAGCTCGCGTACGAGCTCGAGCTGCACGGCGGGGGCAACAGTGCCGTCGACGCGCCGGCGGCCGCGACCGGATCGAACGGCCGCTGGGACGCGCTCGCCACCCGGTACGCGCAGCTCCTCGGAGACGCGGTCAAGATCAAGTGGCCGACCGAGACGTTCCTCGCCGACGTCGATCCGGGCTTCTACTGCGCCTGTTACCTGCGGGCGTGGGCACTCGAGACCCACCTGCGTGCGTACCTGCGCGACCGCTTCGGCCCCGCGTGGTTCGAGTCGCCCGAGGCCGGCGAAGTGCTGCGCGGGCTGTGGCGCGACGGCCAGCGCCTCGACGCCGAGGAGCTGCTCGGGGAGCTGACCGGCGCGCGGCTCGACTTCGGCGCGGTGCTCACCGACCTCGGATTGAGCGGCTAGGACTCCGACGCGCTGATCGCCGAGCGCACCGCCACCGGGTCGACGTCGAGCTGCCGCAAGATCCGCGACGCGGCGCCACCGTCGGGGCGCATCAGCGCGAGCAGGATGTGCTCGGTGCCCAGCTGCTCGGCCCCGAGGACGGACGCCTCGCGGCCGGCGCGTTCGACCGCGGCCGTGGCCGGGCCGGTCGACGGCAGGTCGTCGCCCGGATCGTCGACACCCAGACCCAGCATCCGGACGACCGACGCGCGCACGGGCTCGTAGCTGACGCCGAGCGACGCGAGCACGCGCGCCGCGAGGCCGTCCTCCACGCGGAGGAGCCCGAGCAGGATGTGCTCGGTGCCGACGTAGCTGTGGCAGAGCGCCCGCGCCTCCTCCTGCGCGAGGAGCAGGGCCTTCCGCGCGCGGTCGCTAACGGGGAGCAAGCGTCTTGTCGATCGCCGCGAGAACCGATTTCCGGTTGGCGTGACGCCGCTCGTACTCGCGCACCTTGCGCAGCTCGGCCGGCGCCAGGCCCTCGAGCCGCACTTGGACCTGGGCGGAGGTCAGGTCGTCATAGCCGAGAATCGGGAAAGACTGACCGACTCCGACCGAGCTCCGGGCCCGGTCGGCGCTGCGGACGAGCAGATCGATCGACTCGCTCCACCGGGAGCCACGGCTCGCCGGACTCAGCTGCTCGCGACCGCGCCCGATCAGGCGCTCGACGTCCGAGAGGAGTTGGTCGGTCTGCTGGCGGCCGCGACTGACGAGCTGGGCGACGAGGTCGTTGGCGTCCGAGCGGGTGACACGTCCTCGCTCGGCGGCATCGTCGAGGACCTCCTGGATCCGCTCGGTCGTGAGCACCACGAGCCCGAGCGGCTTCAGCACACCGTTCGTCACCTGCTCGGCAAGGCCGGTCAGGCCGTCGCCGACGCCGCTACGGCCGTCGCTGACGGCCGGTCCGCGACGGCCGCGCTTGGCGCCGGACTTCGACGCCTTCGATCGCGCCGGCGAACGCGGCTTCTTACTCGAAGATCGCGCCCCGCTCGCCCCGCCAGACCCAGCCGACGGGGATTTGGGTGCAGGCATGGTTTGCATCTCTCCTTCCCGGAAGCTTGTTCGGAGGGTAGCCGAACGATCTGGCGTTACGCGCCGGTGAGAAGCTCGAGCAGCGCCTTCTGCGCGTGGCGCCGGTTCTCCGCCTGATCCCAGATCCGCTGGCGGTCTCCGTACAGGACCTGCTCGGTGATCTCCTCGCCGGGGTGGGCGGGGAGGCAGTGGAGCGCGATCGCGCTCGGCGCGGCGAGGTCGAGCAGTCCGTCGTCGAGCCGGTAGGGCGCGAGGGCGCGCCGGCGATCCGCCGCCGACTGCGGGTCGTCGCTCATGCTCACCCATACGTCGGTGTAGAGCGCATCCGCGTCACGGGCCGCCTCGGCCGGATCGTCGGTCAGGACGCCGGCGCCGTTCGCCTCGAGCTGGTAGCCGTCGGGCGCGGCCACGCGTACCTCGAGCCCGGCTCGCTCGCCGACCACGATCAACGATCGCGCCACGTTGTTGCCGTCGCCGATGTAGGCGAGCTTCAGCCCCTCGAGCCGGCCGAACGTCTCGCGCAGCGTCAGCAGGTCCGCGAGCGCCTGGCACGGGTGGTGGCTCGGACTCAGCATGTTGATCACGGGCACGTCTGCATGCTCGGCGAACTCGTCCAGCAACGCGTCATCGCCGGTGCGGATTCCGATCGCGGCGACATGCCGAGAGAGCACGTAGGCGGTATCGCGAACCGACTCGCCACGGGTGAGCTGGAGATCGTCGGTGCGCAGCACCATCGGATGGCCGCCGAGCTCCGTGATCCCGGCCTCGAACGACACCCGGGTTCGGGTCGACGGCTTCTGGAAGATCAGCGCCACCGCGCGCTTGTGCAGCACGTCGGAGCTGAACGGGTCCGCCTTGAGCTGAACCGCGCGCTCGATTAGCGCGTGGACCTCCTCGGCGCTGAGCTCGGACCCCGTGATGAAGTGGCGCGGCAAGGCCTGAGTGTACGTTGCCGGTGTGGTCATTCGCGTCCTCACCTGGAACCTCAAGCACGGGCGCGCGGTGCCGTCGGCCGGGCACGACCTGTTCGACGAGTTCGCCGCCGCGCTCGCCGGCTGGGAGTGGGACCTGGCGCTGCTCCAGGAGGTACCGCCGTGGTGGCCCGCGCCGTTGGCCGCGCGCCTGGACGCCACGCAGCGCCTCGTGCTGACCTCGCGCAACGCGCTCCTCGGTGTCCGGCGCGCGGTCGCCGTCAGGTGGCCCGACGCGATCAAGTCGAACGGAGGCGGAGCCAACGCGATCCTGGTCCGTGGCCACACGATCGCCGAGCACCGGGTCAGGCGTCTGTGCATCTGGCCAGAGCGGCGCTGGGTTCACGCCGTGCGGTTGCGCGACGCCGGGGTCTGGGTCGCGAACACCCACTGCGGCGGCCCGGCCCGGGACGCCAAAATCGCCGCGGAGACCTCATTGCGCTGGGCCGGGGACGATCCGCTCGTGCTCGGTGGCGACTTCAACATCCGGCAGCTGGCGCTCGACGGGTTTGTCTGCGCCGGCGGGCACGATGTCGACTACGTGTTCGTCCGGGGCCTTTCAGCTGCTTCGGGCGCCGAGGTGCTCGACCAGGGCCGGCTGTCCGATCACGCGCCGGTGGCGGTCACGCTCGCCGGCGCGCAAGCGCCACGATCTCAGACGACGCTTTCTCGATAGAACCGCTGTCGAACGGAGGCTCGGGGTCGTACTCGATCGCCAGCTGAATCGCGCGCGCGACGTCCTCATCGGCGATCCGCGCCGCGAGCGTCAGCGCCATGTCGATCCCCGAGGACACCGGGCATCACGATCACGTCGGGGTGCGGCAGCTCGTCCAGCGCGCGCTCTGCGGTTAGCGCCAGCATCCCGTTGTCGGTTCGCTTCACCCCCGGCTCGAGCGCGGCGAACTCCACCCGTGCGTCCGGCAATCGCGACAGGACCTCGTAAGGACCGATCGCGTCGAGCGCGGTCAGCCCGTCGAAGATCGGAACCGCGATGACCACCGGGCTACTGGTTTCGGTTGGCCCGGAGCCCGAACCCGCGGAGCATCAGGAGCGCCTTCTCACCGAGCGTCCCGCGCGCCGGCAGGACCCCGAGCTGGGTGGCCACGTCGTAGAGGTCGAAGAAGCCGCGTATCCGCAGCAGCTTTTCGTGCTTCATCTCGGAGTAGAAGATCGCGTGCATGACAACGAACCGGTTGGTCGCCGGCAGGCCGTTGAGCGCCGCCCGATGCGTCGCCAGCACCTTGCACGGGCCGGCCACGAAGTGCTCGTTGAAGAGCCGATCGCCGGTCTTCTCCATCCGCGCATCGGGGAACGCCGCCCAGAACTTCGCGGCGTGCTCGCCGAGTGCCTCGAGCCCCTCGAGCGGCTCGGGGGTGAGCGGGTCCTCGTAGTGAATCCGGGGGTCACAGACCGCTTCGAACGCAGCCTCATCCCGCCCGGACCAGGCCGCCTCCCAGCCGTCGATGAGCTCGTCGGCAGTCACGAGGCGCTGTCGAACACCGGCAACCCCTCGTCGGGGGTCGACGCCTCGGCGTAGCGGCGGCGTGGAATCCGGCCGGCGCCGCGGGCCAGCCAGCCGGCCTCGACGGCCAGGCGAATCGCCGTGGCCATCGCCACCGGATCGTGGGCGCGGGAAATCGCGCTCGCGCACAGCACCGCGTCGCACCCCAGCTCGATAGCGAACGCTGCATCCGACGCGGTGCCGACGCCCGCGTCGAGGATCACCGGCACCCCCGCGCGCTCGACCACGATCGAGATGTTGTACGGATTGCGGATTCCCATGCCGCTCCCGATCGGCGACCCGAGCGGCATCACCGCCGCGCAGCCGACGTCCTCGAGCCGGCGGGCGAGGATCGGGTCATCGGTCGTGTAGGGGAGCACGGTGAACCCGTCGTCGACGAGCGCCTCGGCGGCGGCCACGAGCTCGACCGCGTCGGGGAGCAGCGTGCGCTCATCGCCGATCACCTCGAGCTTGATCCAATCGGTGTCGAACGCCTCGCGCGCGAGCTGCGCGGTGATGATCGCGTCGCGGGCGGTGTAGCAGCCGGCGGTGTTGGGGAGGACCTCGACCCCGGCGGAATCGAGCACGTCGAGGATTGAGCCCGCGTGATTCGGACCCCGCCCACCCCCGAGCCGCCGGAGTGCCACCGTGCACAGCTCCGCCTCGGACGCCTCCAATGCGGCCGCCAGTACATCGTGGTTGGTGAAGCCGCCCGTCCCAAGGATCAGGCGGGAGCGGAGCTCCCGGCCGGCGATCGCAAACGGCGTCATCCGCCCTGCACCGCCACGACGACCTCAACCTTGGCGCCGTCGCGCAGCTCGACGTGTGGCCACTGCGCGCGCGGAACCACCTCGCCCTCGACGGCGACCGCGACGCCGCGTCCTCCTGGCGCACCCGGGAACGACTCGATCACGCTCGCCACGGTAGCGCCGGCCGGGAGCTCGCGGCGATCGCCGTTGATCGTCACGTTCATGGTCACGCCGTCACCGCCGCGACGGCGGCGAACCGCGCCGGCGCGAACTCGTCCGGGACGGCACCCTCACCGACCAACGCCTTGACCACCAACTCCGCCGTGATCGGCGTGAGCAGGATCCCGTGGCGGTAGTGGCCGACCGCCCAGTGAAGCCCGCGCATCGCTCCCGGGCCAAGCGCCGGCAGGTTGTCGGGCGTTGCCGGGCGCAGACCGGCGGACAGCTCGTCGATCACCAATTCGGTGACCGACGGCAGCAGCTCGAACGCGTTGCGCAGAAGGTCGTACACGCCACCGCCGGTCACGGTCGTGTCGAAGCCGCGCTCCTCCATCGTCGCGCCGAGCACGTAGCGCCCGTCGCCCCGCGGCACCAGGTAGCCGCCAGTCATTCTCAAGACCCGGGTGAGCATGCCCGTCCCCGCGGGGTCGTGCAAGCGGAGGATCTGGCCTTTTATTGGATGGACAGGGATTGTTGCGCCGTCGGGGATGCCATCGAGCGCGCTCGACCAAGGGCCGGCGGCCACCACAACATTGCCCGCGGGGACCTCGGACCCATCGTCGAGCCGTACTCCGGTGATGCGATCACCCGAGGTCGTGACACCGTTCACGGGAGCTCCCAGCCGCAGCTCGCCGCCCGCCGCGGTCAGCGCCTGGGCGAGTGCCGCGGTCAGCTTACGCGGGTCGATCGCGTGATCGTCGGGGATCTCGAGGGCGAGACGGAGCGTTGGCGCGAGCGCCGGCTCGAGCCGCCGCGCCTCGCTCGCTAGCAGGCGGTGAACGGTCAAACCGAGGGTCTGGCGGAGCTCGAGCTCGCGGGCCAGTGACGCGGCCTCGTCGCCGTCGCGGGCGGCGAGGAGCGTGCCGCACCGCAGGTAGCCCGGATCCATCCCGGTTGCCGCTTGCAGCTCCTCCACGAACTGCGGATACATGTTCACGCTCTCGAGGCCGAGTCGCATCAGCGGCAGCTCGGTGGCGATCGTCTCGGAGATCGGTGCCAGCATGCCGGCGGCGACCGATGACGTGCCGGCCCCGGCTTTGCCGGCACGCTCGAGCACCGTGACACGGAGGCCGCACTGCGCGGCGCGCCACGCGACGGCAAGGCCGACGGCACCGGCGCCAACGACGACGACATCGGATGAGCTGGGTCGATTCGGCAACTTGTGCGGCTCCCTGCGCCGGCATTATCCGGTTCAGGTTCAGACGGTCGGCGGGCTGGTGCCCGCCCTCTCAGCCCAGTGGTAGGGCTCCCGTTCTGCCAATCCTAGCGCGAGGGAATGGGCACCCCTGCCACACTTGCGGAACCGTGACCGACCGCCGCGAACGCGTTCGATCCGCGCGCCTCTACCTGGTGTGCGGCGACCAGCCCGACGAGTTCCTCGCCCGTGCGTTCGTCGGCGGCGTGGACGTCGTCCAGCTGCGGATGAAGGAGGCCGGTGACGCGGAGATCGTGGCCGCCGGTCGCCGGTTCGCCGCCCTCGCCACCGAGCACGGCGCGCTGTTCATCCTCAACGACCGCCCCGACCTGGTCGACGCGACCCGCGCCGACGGGGTTCACGTCGGCCAGGACGACGCCGCGGTCCACGACGCCCGCGCGCTCGTCGGACCGGAGCGCATCGTCGGGCTGTCCACCCACACCCCCGAGCAGATCGACGCGGCGTTCATCGCGCCCGTCGACTACATCGGCGTTGGCCCCATACACGAGACGCCGACCAAGCCGGGTCGGCCGGCGGTCGGACTCGAGCTGGTGCGCTACGCCGCCGAGCACGCCACCGTCCCGTTCTTCGCGATCGGCGGGATCTCGCCGGCAAACGTCGCCGCGGTCCGCGACGCCGGCGCGGACCGGATCGCGGTCGTGCGGGCGCTGACCGACGCGCCCCAACCTGACGCCGCCGCGCGCACGCTGCGCGGCGCGCTCACCGCCGGAGTACGGGTTGGCTCAGCGCAGTAGTCGCAAGCGCGGGCGACGCCGGCAAGCCGCCGCAGCCCCGGTCGCGGCGGCACCACGCCCGCCCCAGGACGCGCCGGTCGTAATCGCGCCGCCGCCCACCGAGGGCAAGCCGGTGAGCCGGTCCGAGGCGCGCAACGCCGCCGTCAGGGCAACGCTCGAGCCGCTCGAGCCGGGCGAGCGCCCCTGGTCACTGAAGATCGCGGTCCTGATCGCCGTGCTGATCGGTGCCGGCGACCTGGTCACCGTGCTCGTCGCCGGCTCGTTCAAGATCGGCGGCGCCCGCGCCGGCGCCGGCGGAGTGATCTTGTTCTCGGTGCTGATGCTCGTGTGCGCGGTCGGGATGTGGCAGAAGCGCTACTGGGCCGTGCTCGGGTTCCAGGCGATCCTGGCGTTCGTGATCCTGTTCTTCTCGCTGCTCGGGCTTCGCGCGGCCAACCTGCTCGCGGTCTTCGCCTCGGTGGTCGTCGTCGGTGGCGGCGGCTGGCTGTTCTACAAGCTCGTCCGCGTACTCAGCCGCATCCAGATGCCGCAGTACCCAGGCCGCTAGACGGCACCGCCCCTGGTTAAGGCCCGAATCTCCCCCCGCGGTCGCGCCACAATCCTCGGCCCCAGGCGCCCTTCTATAGTCTCCGCCCGCATGCCAGAGAGCTCTTATGACTGTGTTGTGATCGGTTCCGGACCCGGCGGTTATGTGGCCGCGATTCGCGCCGCCCAACTTGGGATGAAGACCGCTGTGGTCGAGAAGGACGAGGTGGGTGGGCGCTGCCTGAACTACGCGTGCATCCCCGCCAAGGCGGTGCTGCGCGTCGCCGACGTGCTCTCAGAGATTCGCGAGGCCGACGAATACGGGATCAAGGTGTCGGAGCCGGTGGTCGACTTCGCGGGCGTGACCGCGCGCCGCCTGAAGGTGATCAAGACGCTTACGGGTGGCGTCGCCGGGCTGTTCAAGAAGAACGGGATCGAGGTGATCGAGGGCGAGGGCGCGCTCGCGGGCCCCGGCGCCGTGACCGTGAACGGCAACCGGATCGAGGCCAAGACGATCATCCTCGCCACCGGATCGGTGAAGCGACCGATTCCCGGCACACAGTTCGGCGGCCGCGTGATCGGGACCGAGGAAGCTTGGGCGCTCGAAGAGCTCCCGAAGACGCTCGCGGTCGTGGGCGCCGGCCCATCCGGGTGCGAGATCGCCTCCGCCTACGCCCGCCTGGGGACGGAAACGCTCGTATATGAGGCGCTCGATCGCGTGCTCCCGACCGAGGACGCGGACATCTCGAAGGTCGTCGAGCGCGGCCTCAAGCGCCAGGGCATCTCGGTCCACACGGGCACGTTCGTGGAGAACATCGAGAGCACCGAGTCGATGTGCAAATTCACGCACGCCGGCGAGCCGCGCGAGGTGGAGTGGCTGGTGATCGCCACCGGCCGCGCTCCGGACGTTCAGGCCCTGGGCCTCGAACAGGCCGGCGTCGCGGTCGAGAGCAATTCCGGCCTGATCGAGGTCGACGGGCGGATGCGCACGAGCCTCGACGGCGTGTACGCGATCGGCGACCTCGTGCACGGGCCGGCGCTCGCTCACAAGGCGTCGGACGAGGGCGTGATCGCGGTCGAGGACGCCGCCGGGCTCGAGACCCACCCGATCGAGTACGTCGACATCCCCCGGGCCACCTTCTGCACCCCGAACGTGGGCAGCTTCGGGCTGACCGAACAGCAGGCCCGCGACCAGGGCCACGACGTCGTCGTCGGCAAGCTCCAATACGGCGCGGTCGGGGCCGGGACCGTGTACGGCGACCGCACCGGACTGGTCAAGATCGTGGGCGACAAGCAGTACGGAGAGTTGCTCGGAGGACACATCGTCGGCTCCAAGGCGACCGAGCTGATCCAGGAGCTCGTCAACGTACGCGCGCTCGAGGGCGGGTACCCCGAGGTCGCCCGGATCATCCACGGCCACCCGACGCTGTCCGAAGCGGTGATGGAAGCCGGCCGCGCGGCCGACGGCTGGCTGATTCACGGGTAGTGGACCCCCAGCCGGTCTTCTACTACGACCTCGGCAGCCCGCAGTGCTACATAGTCGGCGAGGCGATCATGTCGACGTTGCCGGTCGTACCGGAATGGGAGCCGGTTCTCGGCTCGCAACTGCCTCGATCCGAGCGGCAGCTACCCGATCCTGACCGCTCAGAGGTCGAGCGGCTCGCGGACGCGCTCGGCCTCCAGCCGCTCAGATGGCCCCCGACGTCGACGTGGCCACCAGACACAACCCGTGCGATGCTTGCCGCCACGTATGCCAAGAACATCGGGCGCGGCGTCGCGTTCTCGCTCGCCGCGTTCCGGCAAACCTTCGCGGGCGGCCGCGACATCGGCGACGAGACCACGGTCCTGATCGCGGGGGCCGCGTGCGAGATGCACCCGACCGCGCTGACCAGGGGCATCGAGCTCAAATCCACGTCGCTTGCGTTGCAGACCGCGAACCTCCGTGCCCGAGCGGCCGGCGTCACAACCCTTCCGGCGATCCAGATCCGGAGCGACATCTACGACGGAGCAGACGCGCTCCTCCAAGCGACCGCGGCGCTGACGACACAGCAGCCATGAAGGCGAATCGTCTCTACCACCTGATCGTCTCGCGCGAGGGGCTCGAGCCGGCATTCCTGTCAGACCCCAGCCGCACCGACCGCATCGAGGTCGTCTCGGTCGACGACGGCGAGGTCATCCTTTACTGGGAGGTGGATCCCAAGCAGGCCTCGAAGCTGCTCAAGTTGCTCCGCGCCGACCTCGCCAGCCTCGACGCCGAGGAGTTCTTCGACAAGTGGCTCGACGCCGACGCCCAGGAGGAATAAGACGCGATGTCCCCGCTCGAAGCCGCTGAGCTAGCCCGCCTGCTGCGACCGGCGATCGGCGACGAGCGCGTGCTCGCCGCGGTCGCGAGCATTCCACGAGAGCGATTCGTACCGGCGGACCAGCGCGGGCGCGCCTACGAGAACGTGGCCCTCCCGATCGGCAGTGGCCAGACGATCTCCCAACCCCTCGTCGTCGCTCGCATGCTCGAGGCCTTGAGCCTCGAGGCGACCGACCGCGTGCTCGACGTCGGGACCGGTTCCGGATACCACGCCGCGCTACTGTCGCTGCTCGCCGGGCACGTGTACACGATCGAGCGCCACCGCCAACTGAGCGCCGTCGCCGAGCAGGCGATCCGCGACCTCGGGATCGACAACGTCACGTTCGTGGTCGGGGACGGATGGGACGGCCTGCCGAGCGAGGCGCCGTTCGAGGCGATCAACGTGGCCGCGGCGAGCGACGCCGAGCCGTACGCGCTCGAGCGCCAACTCGCCGACGGAGGCCGGCTCGTGGCCCCGGTCGGGTCCAAGCAGCAGCACCTGCTGCTGACGCGGCGCAGCGGCGACCGCCTAATCCGCCGGCAACTCGAGGCGGTCCAGTTCGTCCCGCTCGTCCACGGCACCGCCGACTAGGCGCTCGCGCATCACCTCGATCGCCACCGGACTCGCGTCGACGAGCACGAACCGCCGCCCTAGCCCCCGGCACACGGCGCCGAGCGTCCCCGAGCCGGCGAACGGATCCAGGCACCACGCGCCCGGCCGCGAAGAGGCGGCCACCATCCGCCGGAGCACGCCCTCGGGCTTCTGTGTCGGGTACCCGGTCTTCTCCCGGCCGTTGGTGGGAACGATCGTGTGGAACCAGACATCGGTCGGGCGCTTGCCCCGGGCCGCCTTCTCGGCGCTGACCAGCCCCGGCGCCATGTACGGCTCGCGCTCGACCGCGTCGGCGTCGAAGAAATGCCCTCCCGGGGTCCGCACGTACACCAGGATCGTGTCGTGCTTGGCCGGCCAGCGGCGCCGCGGCTTGGCGCCGTAGTCGTAGCTCCAGATGAGCTCGTTCAGGAACGCGTCCCGGCCGAAAACCTCGTCCAGCAGCAGCTTGCAGTAATGCGCCTCGCGATAGTCGATGTGGAAGTACAGCGTCCCGTGCTCGGCCAAAAGCTCCCGCGCCCGGGCCAGACGCGGTTCGAGGAACGCCAGGTAGTCGCCGAACTCGTCGTCATAGCTCAAAGAACGCAGGAGGCGCGATCGATACCGGCGGCCGCCGAATCCGACACGATCCCCGGAAACGTCGTCCACGACCACCGACAGCGAACGCCGCGTCTGCGCGCGCCCCGTGTTGAACGGCGGATCCATGTAGATCAGATCGAACGCGCCGCCGGGGAGCCTGTCGAGCGCCACCATGTTGTCCCCGGCCGCCACGATGTCGTCATCGAGCACGATCGGGTCCGCCACCGCCTGAAATCGCACGTCCGAGACGGTAACGGCGGGAACGGCGCTACCCGGGGCGGGCGGGTCCGAATCCGCGCTCTTACGCCCACCTGACTCCACAAAACGCTACGATCGATGTTCGGTGATCACCAAGCATTACCACGCGCTGCGCAATTCTGCGCTCGGCGTACGGCTCGCGAACTCTTGGATTGGCCGCCGGATCACCCAGTCGCCCCTGAGCGCCCGCATCACGCGCTACACGCTCGGCTCGGTGGTCGCGGCCACGACCAGCGCGATCGTGTTCGCCGCCCTGTACGTGGCGGGCGTCGGCACGACCACGTGCTCGGTGGTGGCGTTCGTCGCCGGCGCGATCCCCAACTGGATTCTCAACCGCCGCTGGGCGTGGAGGATCGAGGGTCGCGTCGCGGTCGGGCGCGAGGTGGTCGCTTACGTGCTGGTGTCGCTCGTGACGCTGTTCATCACCGCCGAGGCGACCGGCTGGACCCAGCGTCACGTCCAGAGCATCCCGGCGCACCACGGCATCCGGGTCATCCTCGTGACCGCGTCCTACCTGGCGGTGTTCGCGATCCTGTTCGCCGCGCGCTTCGCGGTCTACGAGGTGTGGATCTTCTCGGGGCGCAGCCGCATCCGTGCCGCCTTCCGGTCACGCACCCAGGTGCGCAGCGCCGCGCGCGCGAACCGCACTCCGTAGCCGAAGTTCCCGCCCTTCTTCGTGCCGGTCGCGTGCACGCCGCGGTCGCGCATCGTCGTCGGCACCTCGCCCAGCCGGTAGCCGTGCAGGGCTGCGCTGATCATCAGCTCAGAGGCCTGGTACTGCGGCTGCTCGAGCACGACATCCGCAGTCACCTCGGAGCGCATGGCGCGGATCCCGCACGCCGGGTCGGTGACCCGGTGGCGAACGAGCACGGTGATCATGGCGCCGAAAACGAGCACGCCCAGGTGACGCGTGCGGTCGGTGGTCAGCTCGGCGCCGAGTCGCCGCGAGCCCGACACGAAGTCCGCCTTGTTCGCGAGGATCGGCTCGACCACGCGCGCCAGCTCCTCGGGCTCGTACTGCCCGTCGGCGTCGATCGTCGCGATCACCTTTGCGCCGCGGGCGCGCGCGAGCCAGTAGCCGAGCTTGAGCGCCGCGCCCTGGCCGCGGTTGACGGGGACGTCGCACACAAGCGCGCCGGCGCCCGCCGCCTTTGAGGCGGTGGCGTCGCGCGCTCCGTCGACGACGACGATCACCTCGAGCTTCAGGCCGGCGGCTTCCCGCGGGATCTCCGCGACCACGCCGGCCACCGTCGGCTCCTCGTTGTAGGCGGGAATCACGACCGCGAGCGGCGCGCCCAGTCCCGGGGGATGCGTCGCCAGGAATGCCATCGCCGCCGACCGCTCCTCGGGCGCGAGGCGGTCGAGCTCGTCCGGGGCGAGCTCGAGCGCACCGCGCTCGCCGGCGCCCGACCGGACGCCCTGAGACCCGTGGACGGTGGTCATCGGCCACCTCCAGCGGTCACGGGTGCCGCCGGGGCTCCGGCGGCGATCGCCTCGAGATCGGCCACCGACCACTCCTTCCACACGCCGCGCAGCCCGGACTCGAAGTCGAACTGTGGCGACCAGCCTGCGGCGTGAGCGCGACTCGGGTCGACGATCACCGCCGGCATCTCGCCCGGCCGCGCCGGACCATGCTCGACGGTGAACTCGGCGCCGGTGACCTCCCGCACGGCCTCGACGACCTCGAGCACCGACAGCGAGGTCCCCGACCCGATCACGGTCGGGCCCGTCCAGTCCTCGTGGTCGAGTCCGAGCTTGACCGCGGCGATCACGTCGCTCACGTGCACATAGTCGCGCACCTGGCGGCCGTCGCCGTAGATCTCGAACGTCCGGCCGAGCCGGATCGCGCGCATCAGCCGGGCCACGATGCTGTCCTTGGCCTGCATCCCGGGCCCGTACACGTTCGTGAGCCGCAGGCATGCGCACCGCAGCCCGTACGAGGCGGTGTAGGCGGACATCAGCATCTCCGCGGCCGCCTTGGTGGCGCCGTACGGCGTCAGGGGGCGCAGCTGCGCGGTCTCGACGATCGCAGGGGCGTCCATCGGGCCCGTGACGGCGTTGGTCGAGGCGAACACCAACGACTGCGCTCCCGCCCCGCGGGCCGCCTCGAGCAGCGCGTGCGTGCCGGCGACGTTGGTCGTGAAGGTCAGGTCGGGCTGCTCGAGCGAGCGCAACACCGAGGTCACCGCGGCGAGGTGCACGACCGAGTCGATCCCGCCGGCGAACGCGGCCTCGAGCGCGTCGAGATCGGCGATGTCCCCGACGACCATGTCGACCTCAGGGTCCGGGTGAGGCTTCAGATCGATGACGCGGACGTCCGCGCCCGCGTGCGACAGCTCGGCCACCGCGTGGCGACCGATGAACCCCGAGCCGCCGGTCACGAGGACACGGCGGCCGTCCAGGCCGGAGCCGGTCACGTCTGGGCCAGCGCGCCCGTGGACGTCTGGGGCAGCTCGCTGGTCGTGGAGCGCCAGCTCACCGTCGGCATGACCGCTGCGAGGTCGACGCGGTCCTTGTGGCGCTCGACGACCTCGAACAGGTGGTCGATCAGCGCCATCGACAGCAGCGTCGGCTTCAGCCCGAGGTCCACGAGCGCCGTGTGCTTGGCGTTGTAGTAGTGGTCCTCGGCCTCGACGCGCGGGTTCGCGACCTGCTCGATCGTGGCCTCGCCGGGGAACTCCTCGGCGATCGTCTCGGCGATCTGGCGTACCGACAGATGCTCCGTGAACTGGTTGAACACGCGGAACTCGCCCCGGTCGGCCGGGTTCTCCGCGGCCAGCCGGATACATTCGACCGTGTCCACGATGTTGATCAGGCCGCGCGTCTGCGATCCGTTTCCGTAGACGGTCAGCGAGTGGCCGAGGACCGCCTGGATCACCATCCGGTTGAGCACCGTGCCGAACACGCCGTCGTAGTCGAAGCGCGTGGCCAGTCGCGGGTCGCGCTTGGTCTGCTCGGTGTCGGCGCCGTACACGACTCCCTGGTTGAGGTCGGTGGCGCGCATCCCCCAGATGCGGCACCCGAACTCGATGTTGTGGCTGTCGTGCACCTTGGACAGGTGGTAGAAGGAGCCGGGCCGCTTGGGGTACAGGACGCGGTCCTTGCGACCGTTGTGCTCGACCTCGAGCCACCCCTCTTCGATGTCGATGTTGGGCGTGCCGTACTCGCCCATCGTGCCGAGCTTGACCAGGTGGATGTCGATGTCGATGTCGGCGATGGCGTACATCACGTTGAGGTTGCCGACGATGTTGTTCGTCTGCGTGTAGACGCAGTGCGCCTGATCGATCATCGAGTACGGCGCGGCGCGCTGCTCGCCGAAGTGGACGATCGTGTCTGGCCTGAAGTCGCCGACCATGTTGTGGACGAACGCCGCGTCGCACAGGTCCCCGACGTAGGACTTGATCGTCTTGCCGCTGACCTCGGTCCAGGCCGCGAGCCGCTCGTCGAGCGTCGCGATCGGCACCAGGCTCTCGACGCCCATCTCGTCGTCGTAGCCACGACGCGCGAAGTTGTCGTTGACCGCCACCTCGTGGCCCAGAGCCGAGAGGTGCAGCGCGGTCGGCCACCCGAGGTATCCGTCACCGCCAAGAACCAAGATTTGCATGTAGCCGCTCCATTGCCTGGCGTGTTCGACTGGGGGGATTGAGCGCTCTCGGCCCGACATAGGCGGCGCATCATTAGGCCAGGTTCCAGGCAAGACCTGGCCCGCGAGCGCACGAGGATAGCCGACGAGCCGTACGCGAGACGTAATAGCCCTGCCGCAGCCGCTGTCCGCGCGCCCGCATAGATTAGAGGATGCTCACTTGAGAGGAGGCCCGCTCCTACTGCTACCGTCCGCGCGGCCGCCTTGTCCGAGCAGACCATAGACGCACCCTCGATCGAGGTTCCGGATCGCCCGCCGCGCGAGACCGGGCGCCGCGCCGATGTTGAGTGGCGCGATTTGGCGTACCGCTATCGCTGGCTCCTGACCGCCGTCGGACTGCTGCTGGTCTCGTTCGCAATCGTCCTCTACGCGCGCACCCGCCCGGGCTATGACCCGTACGGGTGGCTCGTGTGGGGCAAGCTGACGCTCCACCTCAAGCTCGACACCAACGGCGCGCCGTCGTGGAAGCCGCTCCCGTACCTGTTCACGGTCCCGTACGCGCTTTTCGGCCACTACGCGCTGTGGCTGTGGATGGTGACCTCGGTCGCGATCTCGCTGAGCGGGCTGATCTTCGCCTGGCGGATCGCGTTCCGCCTGACCTACTCGCGCCCCGAGCGCCGCTACGCGTCGTACGTGGCGGGGCTGTTCGCGGCGGCGTTCCTGCTCGCCCTGCAGGACCCGGTCGGCAACTACAGCTACGTCCACTACATCCTGAGCGCCGAGTCCGACACGATGATCGTGTCGCTGTGCCTGTTGGCGATAGATCTGCATCTGTCCGGCCACCACAAGGCCGCGTTCTGGATCTGGTGGCTGGCCTCACTCGGGCGCCCGGAGGTGTGGCCGTTCTACGGGCTCGCGGGCGTGTGGCTCTGGTGGAAGCGACCGAGCTACCGCTGGTGGCTGTACGGCTCGCTGTTCGCGCTGGCCTTCCTATGGTTCGGGATTCCTGGCCTGACGTCCAAGAGCCTCCTGACCGCCGGCAACGTCGCCGAGAACTCGCCGCGCGAGATCCACGGCAACAAGATAACCGGCGTGATCACCCGCTTCCACGAACTGCTCCCGAACACGATCTGGGTCCTGGCCGTGCTGACGGTCGCCTGGGCCGCGTGGAAGCGGCGGATCGCGATCCTGGTCGTCGCCGGCGGAGTACTCCTGTGGGTCCTGATCGAGATGGCGTTCGCTCTCCACGGCTTCCCGGCGGTGCCGCGCTACATGTTCGAGGCGGGCGCAGTGGTCGGGATCCTCGCTGCCGTGTTCATCGGGCGGATCGTCCATGAGCTCCCCGGGCTGCTGTCCTCGCTGGCCGACCGGGTCGCCGGGGGGGTGGGCGGGGGGCCAATCCCCGCTCGGCTGGCCACTGCCCTTGGCACCTGGGGCACCGTGGTCGCCGTCGTGATCGTGTCCGGCTCGATGCTCGGCGCGGCCCACAGACAAGAGCGGCTTGAGCGCGTCGATCTTCGGCACGAGCGCGCGCGGACCGTCCTGATCGGCCGCCTGTCGGGCGTGGTCAAGACACTCGGCGCCTCGAACATCTTCGCCTGCGGCCAGCCGAACATCCCGATCGAGTACCAGAGCATGTTCGCGTGGTACGCCGGGGTGAAAACCGGCGTCCTGTACGTGAGCCCGGGCTACCTGAAAGCCCACCCGCACCCGCTGGTCAACATCTACCCGACCGCGGGCGCGGGCTGGAAGGTGTTCCCGAGCCACGTGGATGCCGCCCACCAGGCCGCCTGCAGCAAGATGGTGCTCGTCTACCACGGCTCATGACGCCGTGCGCTCCCGGCGGAAGGCTGCCGGTCGCCGACGCCTCGCGGTAGCCGGCGCCATCCTCGTCGGCCTGATCGTCGCCGTGGTCTTCATCACGGCGCCGGGCAAGTCCGCGCCACCGCCGTTACCGCTGCCGGGCATCGGCCAGCCAGCCAAGCCAGGCGATCCCTTCGCGTACGTCGCGAGCCGTGAATCGGCGTTCGTCGAGCGGGCGATCGCGGGGAGCGACCACGTCCTGTTCACCAAGAGCCCCGGCGGAGCGCCGGCCACAGCGGCGCGTGTGGCTGCGTGGCGGGGCCTGATCGACCGGGCCGTCGCGGGGACCAACATCGACCCGAACATCCTCGAGGCGCTCGTGTTCGTCGAGAGCGCCGGCCGCCCCGACGTGATCGTCGGCGGAGACCCGGCGAACGCGTCGGGGCTCACCCAGATCCTCGCCTCGACCGGGCAGTCGCTGCTCGGGATGAACATCAACCTGTCCCGAAGCCGGCAGCTGACCGCGAAGATCGACGACGCTGCCTCTCAGGGCAAGTCTGCGCTCGTGGCCCGCCTGCAACGCCAGCGCGTGCAGATCGACGACCGCTTTGACCCCCGCAAGGCGCTCGCCGCCACCGTCCGCTACCTGCAGATCGCCGAGCGGCACTTCGGGCGCCTGGATCTCGCCGTCGAGAGCTACCACATGGGGATCGGAAACCTCCAGGACGTGCTGAATGACTACGACGGCGGCAAGCCGGTGCCGTACGCGCAGCTGTACTTCGACACCGCCCCCGACCACCATGGGAGCGCGTACAACCTGATCTCCGGGTTCGGCGACGATTCCTCGCTCTACTACTGGCGCGTGCTCGGCGCGGAGCAGGTCATGCACCTGTACCGGACCGAACCCGCCGAGCTGAGCCGGCTCAGCTCGCTCCAGACCGGCGTCGACTCCAACGAGTACGTGCTGCACCCCCCCGATGAGGTGCACCCGTTCGCGACCCCGGACGCGCTCGACGACGCCTACGCGCAGCGGACGATCCTGCCGCTACCGTCGAACGCGCGGGCGCTCGGACTTGCGTACGACCCGGGGATCGGCTCGGCCGCGTCGCAGCTGCACGTCAAGCCCGCGCTGTACCAGGGCCTGCGGGGGCCCGCGCTCGACCTCTTGATCGAGCTCGCCGCCCGGGTTCACGCGCTGTCAGGGGGCCTGGCGCCGCTGATCGTGACGAGCGCGGTCAGCGACGAGCGCTACCAGCAACAACTCGGTTTCACCGACCCGCCTGCCGCTGCCGGGTGGTCGTTCACGATCGCCCGCCGGTACGTCAAGCCCGCGCAGGCTGCGGCATTCCAAGCGATGCTCGACCGCCTACAGGCGCTCGACCTGATCGCGTGGCAGCGGTTTCCGTCCGAGATCGAGATCACGGTCGCCTCCGACGCCTCGCAGGTACTCGTGCACGGCCCCTGACATCCGGTCTGAGCGGGTAGTTTCTGGCCACCATGCCCGGCATCGTCCGCACCCCCGACGACCAGCTCACGCGCCTTCCGGACTTCCCGTTCAAGCCGAAGTATCGAAAGTACGCCGGGCTGCGGTTGGCACACGTCGACGAGGGTAAGGGCCCGCCCGTCGTGTTCCTCCACGGCGAGCCCACCTGGTCGTTCCTGTGGCGCAAGGTGATCCCACCCGTGCGGGACGCGGGCTACCGCTGCATCGCGCCGGACCTCCCCGGCTTCGGGCGGTCGGACAAGCCGATCGACATCGAGTGGTACACGTACGACCGCCACACCGAGAGCGTCGCGACCCTGTTCTCGGAGCTCAAGCTTCACGACGCGACGATCGTCGTGCACGACTGGGGCGGCCCGATCGGGCTGCGCGTCGCGGTCGAGCAGCGCGATCGAATCGGGAGCATGATCGTGCTCGACACCGGCCTGTTCACCGGGTACCAGAAGATGACCGACGCCTGGCTGGCGTTCCGCGAGCTGGCCCAGCGCAGCGAGGACCTGCCGATCTCGTTCCTGATCCGGGCCGGGTGCAAGGTGCCGCTCGCCCCGAGCGTGATCGCCGCGTACGAGCGTCCGTTCCCCAACCCCGCGTCGAAGGCCGGGGCGCGGGCGTTCCCGCTGATCCTGCCCACCACCCCGCAGATGCCCGGCGCCGCCACCGGCCAGCGCGTGCTCGATGCGCTCGGCAGCGACCCCCGGCCCAAGCTGATCATCTGGGGCGAGGGCGACCCGATCCTCCCGCTCGAGAGCGGCTGGCGCTTCGCCCGCGCGATCGGCGCCGAGGTCGACCACGTGATCCGCGGCGTTGGCCACTACCTCCAGGAGGACGCCGGGGCGCAGATCGGCCGTATGATCGCCGGCTGGCTGAAGCGAAACGTGCCCGCCAAGCGATGACCGACGCGATCCGCACCCCCGACGAGCTTTTGGAGGGACTGCGCGATTTCCCGTTCGCGCCCTCGTACCGGCAGTTCGACGGGTTCCGGCTGGCCCATATCGACGTCGGCGAGGGGCCGCCGGTCGTGTTCCTGCACGGCGAGCCGACGTGGTCGTTCCTGTGGCGACGCGTGATCCCACCGGTACGGGACGCCGGCTTCCGTTGCATCGCGCCCGACCTGGCGGGGTTCGGACGCTCGGACAAGCCGATCGACATGGGCTGGTACACCTACGACGCGCACACGGCGAGCGTCACGGCGCTGGTCGCCGAACTGGACCTCCAGGACGCCACCGTCGTCGTGCACGACTGGGGCGGCCCGATCGGGCTGCGGGTCGCGGTCGACAATCCGGACCGGATCGCGCGCGTGGTCGTGCTCGACACGGGCCTGTTCACCGGGCATCAGCCCATGACCGAGGCCTGGATGGCATTCCGGGCGTTCGTCGAGCGGACTGAGGATCTGCCGGTCGGCTTGCTCGTCCGTCGCGCGTGCCTCAACGACCCGGGCGATGAGGTGATCGCCGCCTATGACGCGCCGTTCCCCAACGCCGCGTCGAAGGCCGGCGCACGCGCATTCCCGCTGATCCTGCCGTTGAGCCCCGACGCCCCCGGAGCCGAGGCCGGGCAGCAGGTGCTCGACGCGCTCCGCTCGGATTCCCGGCCCAAGCTGTTCCTGTGGGCGGACTCAGACCCGGTGCTGCCGCTCGAGACCGGCCATCGGTTCGCCGCCGCGCTCGGTGGCCAGATCGACCATGTGATCGCCGGCGCCTCGCACTTCCTCCAGGAGGACGCCGGCCCCGAGATCGGGTCTCTGATCGCCTCCTGGCTCGCCTCGAACCCTTAGGCTGCGTCGCGCGCCGGCTCGTCGGGCACCGCCACCGGCACCGCCGGGCCGTCGAACATCTGGGCCATGCGGGCGTCGTAGGCCGCGCGGGCGCTCGGGTCGGCGCTGAGGAGCAGGCGGTCCGCGTTCGTGATCCGGTTGATCGTCTCGGTGAACTTGCGCGGCATCAGTGCGTTCATACGCACGACGGCGGCCATATAGCGAGGCACGTACTGCTCGAAGCGTCCGGTCTGCAGAAGCTCGACGATCGCGTTGGCGACGTCCTCGGGCTCGGGCGTCTTGAAGCCGCGGGCCTGCTTGACGCCGGAGTAAAGCTCGGTGTTGACGCCGATCGGCAGCACCTGGTGCACCTCGATGCCGGAGCCGGAGCCGCGGAGCTCGGCGCGCATCGCCTCGGTCAGGCCGACGACGGCGTGCTTGGTCGCGCAGTAAGTGGCGCCGCCGGGGAAGCCGCCCTTGCCGGCGATCGAGGCGAGCTGGACGATGTGCCCCCGGCCGCGCGGCCGGAACCGCTGGAGCGCGAGCTTCGAGCCGATGATCACGCCCATGACGTTGATGTCGACGAGCTTGTTGGTGGCCGGGTCGGCCTCGTCGACGAACGGCCCGACCGGCATGATCCCGGCGTTGTTGACGAGCACGTCGAGTGGCCCGAGGCGGCTCTCGACGGCGTCGAGGAACTCGGTGAAGCTGGCCTGATCGGTGACGTCGAGCGGCAGGCCGATCGTGTCGGACCCGAGCTCGGACGCGGTCCGCTCAGCCAGCGGGCCGTCGATGTCGCCGATCGCCACCCGCGCGCCCTTGGCGATCAGCGCGGCCGCGGTCGCCCGCCCGATGCCACGACCCCCGCCGGTGATCGCAACCACCTGGCCGTCCAGCGATCGCAATGTCTTTGCCATTTAGCAGTCCTCCTCGTGGTGTCGCTCGCCGCAGGTAGCACGGTACCGGGCAGCGACTGGTTGACTAGCCAGTCGACTGCTAAGGGTATCCTGAAAATCAATGGCATCCTTTCCCTACGACGGCTACAAGCTCGCCTACACGATCCACGGCAGGGGGCCACGGACGACGATCCTGATGCCGGGCCTGCTGCTCTCCCAGAAGATGCAGACGCCGCTCGCGACTGACCTGGCCGCCCACGGCAACCGCGTCGTCACGTTCGACTTCCTCGGCCACGGTGCGTCGGACCGGCCCCAGGAGATGTGGCGCTACTCGATCGCCGAGTTCGCGCGCCAGGCGCGCGCCCTGCTCGACCATCTCGAGCTCGAGCAGGCGGTCGTCGGCGGGACCTCGCTCGGAGCCAACGCCACGCTCGAGCTGGCCGCGATCGCGCCCGAGCGCTTGCGCGGGATGCTGATCGAGATGCCGGTGCTCGACAACGCGATTCCGGCCTGCGCGGCCGCGTTCACGCCACTGCTGTTCGCACTCACGTTCGGCGAGCCGGCGATGAAGCTTCTGGCCCTCGGCGCCCGTTCGGTGCCGCGCCAGCTGGTCCCGTTCACGGCCGAGCTCGTACTCGACTGGATCGCGCAGGACCCGGGGCCGAGCGGCGCCGTCCTCCAGGGGATCCTGTTCGGGCGGACCGCGCCCGAACGGTCGGTGCGGCAGACGTTCCAGGCGCCGGCGCTCGTGATCGGCCACCCACGCGACCCGGTGCATCCGTTCTCCGACGCCGACCAGCTCGCCGCCGAGCTCCCCAACGCCCGGCTGATCGACGCCAACTCGATCGTCGAGCTGCGGGTCAAGCCGGCGCGTCTCACGGCCAAGATCGCCGAGTTCGTCGACGAATGCTGGGACGGCTCGGGCAACGGGCGCAGGCGGCGTCGGTCGCGGACGGCCAGCGCCTGACAACGCTATGTCCGGGGTCGAGGTTCGCCCGGAGCCGCTCGACTCGCCGGTGGCGCTCGAGCTGATCGCCGCGCTCAACGCCGAGCTCAGCCGCGACTACCCGCCGTCCCAGCGGTTCCACTCGCTCGCCGCCGGCGAGGTCGCGGAGGGGTCGGGCGCCTTCCTCGTGGCGTGGCTCGACGGCGTGCCGGCGGGCTGCGGCGCGGTCCGCGTGATCTCGCCCGGCGTCGCAGAGCTCAAACGGATGTACGTCGTGCCGGCCGCGCGCGGGCGGGGCCTCTCACGGGCGGTCCTGAGCGAGCTCGAGACCCGCGCCACGGCCCTCGGCGCCACCCGAGTCGTGCTCGAAACCGGCGACAAGGCCACCGCGGCGCTCGCGCTCTACGAGTCGGCCGGATACGCGCGCATCCCGTGCTTCGGCGCGTACGCGGCCTCTCCGACGAGCATCTGTTTCGAGAAACGGCTCGCGTGCTGAAAAAGGCCCCACGGTGGGGCCTTTTCCAGCACACGTCGGCGGGCTCGGGGTGGACGCGGTCAGCGAGGACGGGGTGGACCCGGCGGCTCGACGATGTCCCGCCCCGTCGGCCGGAACTCGGCGTCCAATTCCAGCTGCCAGTAGTACCGGGTGAACGTCACGCCGGCGCGGAACTCGCCCACGTGCGGCTCGATCTCCTCGCCCCGCGCCATCCGCACGATCAGCTCGGGGTACGTCCGCCCGGGGAGCGCGGCGTACATGGGCGCCGGGAATGCGCCACCGAAGCGGGTGTTGACGTCCGTGATCCCCAGGCCGATCTCGCGATCCCGGAACGCCTGGATGGTCGCCGGGCCCCGGACGCCCAACGCCTCCGCCACCCGCCGGCCGAGGTCGATCAGCTCCGGATCGGCGATCACCGTGCCCTTGATCGACTCGCCGCCGCGCGACTCGATCATCGTGCGCGGGATCGCGTTCACGCAGCGCCCGCTCAGGTCGCAGAGGACGTCCATCGAGAACTCCGGGCCGTCCATGAGCTTCTGCACCATCGCGGGCTCGCCGATGTAGTCGACGAAGAACTCGGCGGCGCGCGCGTCGTCGGCGCGGTGGATCGAGCGCGCGCCCGACCCCCAGCGCGGCTTGACCATCACCGGATAGCTCGAAACGGGCTCGCCCGGCAACACGGTCGGCGGCGACGGCAGGCCCAATCGAGAGAGCAGCAGGTGGGTCTCGTACTTGTCGAACGTCGACCGGGCGATATCCGGGTCCGGCACGAACGCGGGCAACACGCCCGCCGCCCGCGCATCAGCCAGAACGTCCAGGTCGAGATCCGTGAGCGGCACGACCGCGACCACGCCGAACTCGTCGCACAACGCCTTCAAAGCGGGCACGTACTCCGAAGAGTCGATCCGCGGCACCGCGCGGCGATGGTGAGCGGCGTACTGCGCCGGCGCGAGCGGGTTCGGGTCGGCGGCGACCACGGTGGCGTGCTGGGCGAACGCGGACACGATGTCGTACCGCTTGCCGACGCCCGTGAGCAGGACCGCTACGGAGCCGGGGGCGTCCATCCGCCTCGCGCTCCCTTGTAGATCCCCTCGCCCCCAACCACCATCCGGACGGTCCGAGCGAGGATCCGCAAATCGAGCCACAGCGACCGGTGCTCGACGTACCACAGGTCGAGCTCGATCCGCTCGGGCCACGGCAGCGACGCGCGGCCGTTGACCTGCGCCCAGCCGGTGATCCCCGGCTTGACCGCGAGCCGCCCGCGCTGGCGCTCGGTGTACTGCTCGACCTGCACCGCCAGCGTCGGCCGCGGGCCGACGATCGACATGTCGCCGCGCACCACGTTCCACAGGTTCGGGAGCTCGTCGAGCGAGTAGCGGCGCAGCAAGTTGCCGAGGCGCGTGATGCGCGAGTCGCCCTCAGCGATCGCCAGACCGGCGCCGGTGAACTCCGCCCCGCGGACCATCGTCCGCAGCTTGTAAATCGAGAACAGCCGTCCGTCGAGACCCACCCGCGTTTGCGTATAGATCGGATGGCCGCGCGACTCGAGCCGGATCGCAAGCGCAAGCACGGCGACCACCGGGGCCGTCAGAGCAGCGCCCACGCCGCCGAGAACAACATCCAGCACCCGCACATAACTATTCGTCATCGGGTGCCCTCCGCCGGCTCCCACCCCGCCGACGTGCCATGCACGAGCCAGTCCCACAGGCCCGCGGCAAGCGACGCAGTCGTGAGTACGTAGTACCGCGCGA
Organism: uncultured Solirubrobacterales bacterium; assembly: GCA_963822855.1. Lineage (GTDB taxonomy): Bacteria > Actinomycetota > Thermoleophilia > Solirubrobacterales > Solirubrobacteraceae > Palsa-465. The sequence continues at coordinate 160,336 of CAWGJE010000020.1, forward strand.
TCAGCAGCACCCGCGCGCGCACCACCCCGGCGAGCGCCGCTCCCACGAGCACCGCGAGCTGGAGCACGAGCGTGAGCCAGTACACCCAGCCCTGACCGAGCAACAGGATGTTCGCCACGAACGCGATCACGTGCAGGAACGGCGTGAGATAGCGGAGGATCCGGTGCGAGACGATCATGAACGCGTACGTGACGCCGTAGCCACGCGGGGAGAGCATCCCGCCGCGTATGACGATCGGCCACGTGTGGCTCATCATGCGGCGCTTGCGGGCGAACTCGCCCTCGAGCGTCGGGACCATCTTCTCGCTCGCCTGTGCCTCGCGGACGGCGAGCGCCAGCCAGCCGCGCTTGACCATGTTGAACGGGAACGACAGGTCGTGGCCCATGATCGGGTCGACCACCAGGTAGGACTCGCGGCGGGTGGCGTAGATCGCGCCGTTGCCGCCGGTGACCGATCTGACACGCGACTCGAGCGCGCGCAGCGCGAGCTCGTAGCGCCAGTACAGGCCCTCCTGATTTGACCCCGTCGCGGCATCAACGAGCTGGACCTCGCCGCACACGTATCCGACGCGCGCATCGCTGAACGGCGCCACAAGGCGCCGGAGCGCGTCCCGCTCCCAGGTCACGTTCGCGTCCGAGAACGCCACGATCTCGCGGCTGGCTCGCTCGACGGCGGCGTCCTGGGCGCGGATCTTTCCCCCGCGCGGTAGCTCGAGCACCACGTCCGCCCCCGCCGAGCGCGCCCGCGACGCGGTCTCGTCCACAGAACCGTCGCACGCCACGATCACCTCGATCAGCTGTTCCGGGTAGTCGAGCGCCCGGATGTTCGCGACGCGCTCGGCGATGACGTCCTGCTCGGCGTACGCGGCGACGATCACCGACACGGCGGGCAGCTGCTCGTCGGGCGCTGGGCGAGCGCGGTGGTGCGCACCCGGTCCGTGGTCGCGGACCGCCGCCAGCAGCCCCAGCAGCACCGGGTAGCCGGCGTGGGCGTAGACGATCAGGCCGACCGACAGCCAGAACACGATCGCGACGATGATCACCGCGGCTATCCAACCAACTCTCGGTAAAGGGCGAGGGTCTGCCGGGCCGCCTCCTGCCACGAGTACGGCCCCGAGGCGGCGGTCAGCGCCCCCCACGCCAGCCCCTCGCGCTCCTGGGGATCGCCGAGCAGCCCCGACAGAGCCTCATGTAGCGCGGACACGTCTCCGGGCGGCACCACGCGAGCGGCGCCCGCAGCGGCGACCTCACCGAAACCGCCCACGTCGCTGAGAACCGTCGGCTTCCCGAACGCGAGCGCGGCAGCGAGCACGCCTGAGGAGTCGAACCGCTCGGTCCGCGAGTACGGCAGCACGACGACCTCAGCGCGGCGGAAGAACGCCGGCAGCTCGGCATCGGAGACATACCGCGGCACGAACCGGACGTTCGCCGGCGCACGCGCGCGCAGCGGCTCGATCGGCATCCGCGGCCGGCCGACGATCCACAACTCCGCATCCTCGATCCCGCGCCAGGCATCGAGCAGCACGTCGAGACCTTTATAGGGGCGGAGCAGGCCGAAGAACAGCACGACCGGCGACTGCACCTCGCCCAGCTCGCCGGGCAGCTTCTGCTCGTCTGTCCGCACCGTGAGGTGCTTGAACGCGCCGTGGGGAATCACGCGCACTTTGGCCGCCTCGACCCCCAGCTCATCAACGAGCAGATCGCGTCCGTACGCCGAGTGCACAACCACCGCGTCCACGGCGTCGTACAGCCGCCGCTGAAACCGGGCCTGCCCCAGCCGGGGTTCGCGCGGGAGCAGGTCGTGCGCGGTCAGCACAATCGGGGGGCGCGGCAGCAAATAGCGGTCGACCGCCTGCACCGGAAGCCACTGGAAATGGACCACGTCGGCAAACACGGCGATGCCGCGGTAACGCAGCATGTCGGGCACGTGCTCGACCAGCTTCGCGGCGACTCGCGCGCGCGACCCGGCGGCCCCGCGCGCATGCCGGTAGAACAACTCGTGGACCGCATAGCCGTCGGGCTGCGGACCCTCGCCGTAGGCAAACCGGCTCGTGAACAGCTCGACGCTTGCGCCGACGCCGGCGAGCGCACTCGCCAGCGCGTGGTCGTACGGCAGCGTGTACGCCGAGGGGTCGACGAGGTGTACGCGCATCAGCGGCCGCGTGGGGCCTCGTCGAGCGGCCGGCCGGCCAGCCGCGCGATCCGGCGGGCGGTCGCCCGGGTGTCGCTCGCCCCGAGCGCGTGGACGCGCGCGCGCCCGTCCCGTGCCAGCCGGCGCACCGCCGGCGCCAGCGCCGACAACGGCGGCTCCCCGGCCCGGCGGCCGAGCACGTCGCCGACCGCACGCAGCGGGTGACGTACGACCAGCGCGACGAGCGCCGCCGCTCGCGCGGCGATCCCGTCGTCCTCGCGGTAGTCGATCTGGAGGGTGCCCGCGATCTCGAGATTCGGGAACTCCGGCCGGGCGGCCGCCTCGACCCGCGCGCCGTCGAGCGCACGCGCGTATTCGACCAGCGGGTCGCCTCGGGCGGGGAAGCGATCGGCGACGAACACAACTGCGGCGGCCGTTCTCGAAACCCGGCCCGCGGGCCGGTTCGAGAGCACGAGCCCGGCGAGCTCGTCGGCCGACAGCAGCGCATCGATGGCCAGGTAGCGGCCTCGCTCGAGGCGTCCGGCGCTCACCGCCGGCGCTGCCCGGGGACGGCCACCAGCACCCGCCGCCCCGTCGGCGCCCGAATGCCGCGTCCGCTGGAGCGCGCGCCCGACCGCCCGCGCTACGGCCGGCTCGGGCTCGAACCCGTCGTAGCGCCGCGACAGCCAGGCGCGGCCCGCCGCGTACCCCCGCCATTGCTTTCGCAGCTCTCCGAGCGTCGCCCGGTAGCGGTGCTCGACCTGCGCACCGCGCCGGAGCTCGAGCTTCCAGCCCGCCCGCTGAAGTCGCCAGCTGAAGTCCGTGTCCTCGGCGGCGCGGACGCCCTCGTAGAAGCCGCCGACCTGCTCGAACGCCTCGCGCCGCACGAGCAGGTTGGCGGCGACCGCGCGCGGGCGGTACGGATGCTTCAGGTGCGCCTCCTGGGAGAGGAAGCTCCGGGCCGACCCGTAGCGCGCCGCGAGCGTGTCGCCCTCGAGCAGCGGCACGACCTCGCCCGCGAGCGCGCCGACGTCGTCGGCGACCGGCACCGCGAAGTAGGCGTCGAGCAACCACCGCGGAGCTCGGCAGTCGGCGTCAAGGAACAGGATCCACTCGCCGTGCGCGCTCGCGGCTCCCACATTCCGGGCGTGGGCCGGCGAGCGCTCGCCGGCCGCGCGGATCACCGCGACGCCCCCGCGCGCCACCGCCAGACCGGAGTTATCGGCGAGGATGAGTTCGTCGCCGACGCGCAGGTCGAGCGCCAGCAGCGCGTCGATCGCCGCCCGGGCGGCGTACTCGTCGCCGGCGAACGGCATCACCACGCTGACCTTAGGCCGGCTCACGGGCAATCCCTCGCCGGGCCCGCGCGAGCAGCACCCGCGCCTGCTCGATCTCCGCCCCGTGGGCAAACCCGGTCGCGAGCAGCACCAGCGGCATCGCCGCCAGTACCGCGGCCCGGCTCACCAGCCCCACCAGCCCATGCGTCGGCAGCAACAGGTCGCCGGCCACCGACAGCCCCCCGAGGACGACCGTGAGCTGGGCCAGCCGCAACCATTCGAACGACGCCGCGAACGCCCGGCGGGTCAGTAGGTGCATGAACCCGATCATCACCACGTACGCGCCGCACAGGGCGATGCCGGCGCCGGCGATCCCCAGCGGCGGCACAAGAAGAACGATCAGGAGAACGTTCACAGCTAGCCCGGCCGCCGCGGCCGGGAAGTTACGCGTCGTCACCTTGGCCCGGCCGGCGATCACGAGGAACACCACCCACAATCCGTACATCGCCCATCCGAGCGCCACCCACGGCAGCGCCTTGTAGGCGTCGAAGTACGAGGGCGCGGCCAGCAGACGCAGGACCCAGCGCCCGAGCAGCGCAAGTCCCGCGACGACCAGGCCGCTGACGAGCATGTAATAGGTGGTCACAAGTCCATACAGTCGTGACGCCTCGGCATCATCGCGGACCGAGTAGGCGAGCGGCGGCCAGGCGTACTGGAACGCCCGCACGATGAACGCGACCGCACCGGCGAGTTTGACCGCGATCGAGTACAGGCCCGCCTGCCTTGGGCCGGTCACCCCGTGGTGAAAGATGTAGTAGCGGTCGACGATGCTGAGCGCGTACACGGACGCCTCCGCGGGGACGGTCGGCAGCCCGAACCGGAACAGCACCCCATGCGTCTCCACGCCGGCGTGCGGGCGCGGCCGCAACCGCTCGCGCATCGACCACCACACTCCCAGCAGCACGACCGTGGAGGCGCCGTAGTTGCCGAGCAGGAGGCCCTTGGCACCCTCCCCGAGCACGACCACGAGCACCACGGAGGCGGCGATCGTGAGCCCGACATTGATCAGCGTCGCGGTCGCGTAGGCGCGCAGGCGCTCGTCGACGCGGAGCAACGCGTAGGCCATCTCGAGGTTCGTGAACGCCCACAGGCCGAGCACCGCGATCCGGAAGATCGCCGGATCGCGGTAGCCGAGGACGATCTTCGACAGCGGCGCCGCGAACACCGCGAGCACAATCGAGGAGATCGTGGTCGTAAGCAGCAGGAAGCCGATTGCGCGCCGGGCCAGGGAGTCCCGGCGTTCCTGGTCGGCGTCGGTGTAATAGAAGCGCAGGAACGACTCGATCATCCCGAAGCGCACGAGGATGCTGATGAGGATCACCCCGTTGCCGAGCAGTTCGACCACCCCGTAGCCGGCCGGGTTGATGTACCGCGTGTACACCGGCAGCAGGAGCACGGCGATGAACTTGGAGACCACGTCGGCGACCTGATAGGCAGCCAGCGAGCTCACGAGACGCTTCAGGTAAGCGGTCACGACGGCAAACGGTACGGCTCGTCCAGATGGCTAAGACGCGGGTGCCCGCGAGTAGTTATGGGCCCGGCTTCGCGGTGACCGGGAACACTCCCTCCGAGCCCGGGCACAGATACGGCGGTCCGTTGTTCCCCCGCACCATGTCGAACACGAAACCGGTGCCGCTGCCGGGCGGGAACACCTTCGCCTTGGGGGCATAGAACTGTCCGCTGTTGCAGAAGCCTCCGTCGACGTAGGTGTAGGCGACGAACGCGCGCTTCCCGTGGGCCACGACCACGGTGGCCACGGGGAAGCTCTTCTCGTGGCGGAAGGCGGAGGTGATCACATGGCCGTCCGCGGCGAGCAGTTGCACGCGGGCGAACCCGCGCAGGCTGCACGTGCCTCCCTTGTTCTTGAACGCGAGCTGCCAATAGCGATGGCCGGTGGCGCCCTGGAAACCGACGAACCGCAGCGCGAGCTGCGAGGACCTGCACCGCGGAGCCGACGCGCCGAGTCCCGCGGCGGGCAGCGCAAACGCCACCGCACACGCGGCCAGGACCAACAGGAACAGCAGCTGACGGCGCGCTCTCAAACGGGGCCTCACCGCGATACTACCTCCCAAATCCGGTTCATCAGGGGCGCGTCGGCAGGATCGTGACGGCATCACGCGCGGTGATTGCCGGCCCCGGCGGAATGTGCGCCGGGAAGTGGCCGGTGTCGCACGCGGCGTCGGTCACGTCGAGCCCGACGAGGTAGATGCCCGCCGGCGCGGGCTGGCCGTTGATCTTCCCGTCCCAGATGGCCTGCTGGCCCTTCCACGGCGTCAGGAAGCTCTTGACCAGCCGGGGGCCGCCGGGCAGGCCGGTGCGGTAGATCCGGATCGTCCCGCCGCGCTGCTCGTTGCCCTTGTAGTGAATCGTCACGCGCGTGCCGTTCGAGCCCGGGATCAGCGACGGCGTCACGCTCGTGATTACCGGGTGGGGTGGGACGGTCTTGACCTTGACCGTCTGGTTCGAGGCGTCCAGGTCGACCGTTCGACCCTGATGAATCAGCGCGACCCGGAAGTAGTACGTGCCGTCGGGCGCCACCTGCCCGTCGTCCTCACGTCCGTTCCAGTGGAACACGCCGTCGGGGATGCGCACGTTCTTGCGCATGTGGCGGCCGCTCGCGACCGTGCGGACGATCGCTCCGTCGTCATCGTCGACCACGTACACGTCGACCGTGTCGGCCCGGTGCTGGAGGTAGAACGAGATCGTCGTCGAGGCGCTGCTCTTGCCCGAGCACGGCACGGGGTGGAGCGGATCGATCACGCCCGGCACCGGCCGCGGAAACCCCTGGATCAGCGGCGTCGTCACCTTCAGGTGCTGGGTGATGAAGAACGCCGCGATCGTCGCCGCGACCAGCATCGCGAAAGCGCTGGTCGAGAGCCTGTTCACATCTCCAAGACTGCCACGTTCGGGACCTCGAACTCGTGGAACGCGTCGAGACCCCGGGGATCGCGGCTACACAGCATCACGCGGATGCTGCCGCCGTGGCAGACGGCGAGCGCGGGGAGTTCTGCGGTGGCGTGGATGTCCTCGAGCGCGGCACTCACGCGGTCGAGCTGATCCTGGAGCGACTCGCCGCCGGGGAAGCGGAACGAGGCGCCGGCCCGCATCCACTTGGCGTAGCCCTCGGGGTCGTCGCGCTCGATCTCGATGAACAGGTGACCCTCCCAGTCGCCGCGATTGGCCTCGCGCAGCCGGGGGTCGAGACGCGCCGTGAGCCCGATCTTCGCGCCGACGATCTCCGCGGTCTCGCGCGCCCGGCTGAGGTCAGATGACCACAGCGAGCGGATCGGCTTGGTTTCGGCGGCGATCCGCTCGGCCAGCTCGTGTGCCTGGGCGCGACCGGTGTCGTTCAACGGTGTGTCACGGAAGCCCTGAAAGCGGACGGGCGGAAGGTTGTCGTTGGTCTGCCCGTGGCGCGCGAGGAGCACGCCGTCGAGCGGCGACCGCGCCGCGCCGCTCACTGTCCGCCGACGCCGAGCGTGTCCGAGCGCAGCCCGAGCCGGAGCGTCTCGAGCGCGAGCACATCGGCGGGCGAGATGTTGCTCAGGTTAACCTCGGGCCCGAACCGACGGACGAACCACACCTGCTGATCCTTGCGCGGCGCGTCGAACATGATCTGCCCGGGGGCGATCTCGTGCACGATCTCGCCGATCAGGCCCTCGCGGACCTCGCCGGTGGGCCGGAAGATGCCGGCGGTGCCGGCCTCGCGCCCCTCGGCAATCACCTTCCAGGCGCCGGCGGAGAGCTCGGCGCGCATCTGCTGGACCCACACGTACGGGGGAGTGATCGCGCCGGTGTCGTCCTTGGAGCCCACCTCGGACAGGACGATGAACTCGCCGGTCAGCCGCTGGATCAACTCGAGCTTGCGCTCGTGCTCGAGCGCGATCGTCCCGTCGGAGATCTCGAAGTGCTCGAGCCCGAGTTCATGCACCCACGCGATCAACTCATCGAGGCGGCCGCGGCTGATCGCAAGCTCGGTGAGCGTGCCGCCGAGCACCACCGGGATGCCGTGGTGCCGGTAGCGCTTGAGCTTGGCGTCGAGGTTCTCGGTGACAAGCGCGGTGCCCCACCCGAGCTTGACGATGTCGATGTACTCGCCTGCAACCTCGATCATCCCGTCGATCTCCGCCGCGGACAGGCCGCGGTCGATCACGTGCGTCACTCCGCCTGACCGCGGCTTGCGACTCCTCTCCGGGAGGTTCAGCAGGTCTCGCATGGCTAAAGGAGCTACTGAGTCGGGGTGGCCACATTGGCCAGGTCGCTGCCGACGGTCACGACGACCGAGGACTTGCACGGTCCCGACGTCGGCGGGCAGACGAGCTGCTGGGTGCTCTGATCGATCGGCTGCACCGCCGCCGGACGGAGCTTCAGCGCCGTGGCGACCGACGTCGCGTCGCGCTTGTACCCGCGCATATACAGGACGGCGGTCGAACTCTGAGTCTGGTTCGCCGTGAAGTTGCCGACGTACCCCTTCTGGTACCCGTCGCCGTGCAGCTTGTTCGACACGTCGCCGGCCAGCCCGTTGGTACTGGTGCCGTTGAGCACGGCGACCGTCACCGTGGCCGGGTTCACCGCCGTCACCGAAGCGGTCCGGCGGCTTTCCGCCGCGCGCCGGGCGGCTGCCGCCTCCGCCGACGAGCTGCTCTGACTCGACCCGTGGTTGATGTTCCTGATCACGAGCACGCCGGCGACCACGGCACCAATCGCGAGCAACCCCGCGAGCACGGCGAGCACGGTTCCCAAACGGGTCCTGCTAGGAGCCTGCCGCGTCGCCATGACCCCGCGCGGGGGTCCGGCAGGTCGACCCGGCGCGCCCGTTGCCCGGCCCTGGCCGCCGCGAGGGGGACCTCCGGCCGACCGTGAGTTGCCACCCGCCCGCGCCCCGACCGTGCGCTGCATCGTCGCCGCCGACGCCGCGACGGGACGGTGCGAGGAGCCGTTGCCACCGGCGGGCACCGGCGGCGGCTCCACAGCGGTGGCCTCGTCCGTCGTCCCGCCGACCAGCCCAACGGGCGACGCCGCGGGCTGCGCGAACACCGGATCGGGGATCAGCCGCGTCGCGGCGGCGAGAGCCGGGGCTCCGACTCCGGCGGGCGCCGAGGGCGGCAGATTTGCCGCTGCGCCGGCCACACCCGCGGGCACCGGGGCGGGGGCGCCGGCATACGCGGGCGTCGCGCGTGCGCCGACGGCGCGGACCGAGATCTCGGCCGGCAGCGCGGCGACCTGGTCGGCGAGGCCCGCTAGCTCGTTCTCGAGCTCCTGGACCCGCTGTCCGGCCTCATCGGCCCGGCGGCGGAGTGTCGCGGTCTCGCGGGCCTGGGAGAAGTACAGGAGCACCAGGAGCGCCACTGCGATGAACGCGGCGAACCCGGCATCAGCTCCCACCGACGAGATGAAGTGGTGTATGGAAAGGGCGAACGGAATCGTGTGCATCGCGCGCGCGCCCAGTCTACGTAGGGAGCCGGGGGAGTCGGGAATCTGTCTCGCGGGGCTCGCGGGGCTCGTGGGACTCGCGGGCAGCGCGGGACTCGCGGGCGGTGCGGTCGGAGAAGCGCGAGCTCGACAGCTTCGCCACGTGCTGGGCGAGCGCGGCCGCGTCGCCCTCGAGCACGAGCAGGTTGATCTCGCCGAAGATGTGCTCGACGGACTGCGGGTCGAGCGGCTCCCTGGAGGCCCGCAGGATCTTCTGAGCGGGCGTCGGCTGCGGGCGCTCATACGGGTTGAACAGGTCTTCGTGGAGCTTCTCCCCGGGGCGGGCGCCGACGATCTCGATCGCGATGTCGCGCTCCGGCTCGAGCCCGGACAGCCGGATCATCGTCTTCGCGAGGTCGATGATCGCGATCGGCTCGCCCATCTCGAGCACGAACACCTCGCCACTGCCCTCGCTCAGCGAGCCGGCGCGGATGATCAGCTGGACTGACTCCGGGATCGTCATGAAGTAGCGCGTCATCCGGGGATCGGTGACCGTCACCGGGCCGCCCGCGGCTATCTGGCGACGGAAGATCGGGACTACCGAGCCCGAGGAGCCGAGCACGTTGCCGAACCGCACCGTGGCGTACTTGGTGCCCGAGTACCGCATCGCGGCGGCCTCGACGGCCCACTCCGCCAGCGCCTTGGAGGCGCCCATCACGGTCGCGGGCTTGACCGCCTTGTCGGTCGAGACGAGCACGAACCTCCCCACCTCGGCCTCGGCGGCGATCCGTGCGACCACTCGAGTCGCCAGGGCGTTGTTGCGGATCGCCTCGACGGGATTGACTTCCATCATCGTCACGTGCTTGTACGCGGCCGCATGGAAGATGATGCTCGGCCGGTGCTCGGTGAGAACTTCGCGCATCCGCTCCTCTTCCCTGCAATCGGCCAGTACGGGAACCGCGGTTCGGACGTGGCGATCTTCCTCGAGCTCGCGCAGGATCTGGAACAGGTTGTCCTCGGCGTGGTCGACCAAGATGAGCGCGCGCGGCGCCACGCGGGAGATCTGGCGGCACAGCTCGGACCCGATCGACCCACCGGCGCCGGTCACCATCACGACCTGCCCCGACAGGTATGCGCCGACCCGCTCGATCTCCATCCGCACGGGCTCGCGCCCGAGCATGTCCTCGACCCGCACCTCGCGCAGTTGGCGCGTGACGTTCAGCTGCCCCGAGCCATCTTGGAGCAGCTCGAACACGGTCGGCATCGTGCGGACCTGGATGCCGCGCTCGCGGCACGCCGTCACGACCCGCGCGCGCAGGGTCCCCGGAGCGGAGGGGATCGCGATCACGACCTCGTCGGGCTCGACCTCGTCGAGGATCCGGGCCAGATCCGCTGACTCGGTGGTGCCGAGCACCTTCAGGCCGTGTTCGTCCTTGATCCCCTGCAGGCGCGGATCGTCGTCGACGAACCCGACCGGTCGAAGGAGGAGCTGCGGGTTGCGGACAAGTTCGCGGACCACGAGCCGGCCTCCCTGGCCGCCGCCGACGATCAGCGCGTCGCGCGCGCCCTTGGCCACACGGAAGCTGTGGACGCGGCCCTCGACGACGATGTGGACGATGAACCGAGCGCCGATGAGCACTGCCAGCGCGAGCAGGAAGAACAGCGCGATCACGCTTCCGGGGAGCGTCACCGGGCTCGCCTGGAGCGCCACCGTGAAGTGCTTGTAGGACACGGTCGGCGTCGTCGTGACCGGATGTAGGAACGCGATCGCGCCAACGATCACGAGCGTGGAGACGATGACGCCCTTGACCACGGCCTCGTAGTCGCGCTGGCCCACGAACGTCCACAGCCGCTGGTATTGGCCGAACGCGGCTAGGACCACGAGCGTGACCGGCACGACCCACCAGATCGTGTGCGTAAGCAGGTCGCCGTAGCGGTCGTTGGCGCCGCCGAGGCCGTCCTCGAACCTCAGGCGGAAGGCCAGGTAGTAAGCGAGCGCGACCAAGATCCCGTCCACGAGCAGCTGCGGCACTGAGTGGCGATGGACGGGGAAGGCCGCGGATCTGATCCGCCGGCGCATGCGGCCGGGATTGTAATCACGATCCCGATAAACCCTGGGTAAGAGCGGTCTAGCGCGAATTTGCGGTCGTTCTCTTGGCAGAGGGCTTCGAGGTGGGCTTGGCGGCGGCCGTGCGCGCCGCGCGCCTGACCGTCAACTTGGGCTTCGGCTTGGGCTTCGGCTTGTTCGGCTTGGGCTTGGGCTTCGGCTTCGGTGGCGGGGGTGGTGCCGGCACCTGCACCACCGCGGACCGGCTACCCAGTGGACGGGCCTTGAACCCGAGGGCCTGGACCGCGACGTAGCCGCGCGCGCCGGTCGTGATCGCGGTCTCGAAACCCTTCTTGGGGGCGGTCACGACCGGCTTGAGCGCGGCCGCGCTGCCGCCGCCGAACACTCGCCAGGACACGACGTTCGTGGCGCCGTTCCAGCTCACGTATACGGTCATCTTCCGGCCGTGGCGCGCGGTCGCCACCGCGGGCGGCGTCGTCGGCGTGCCGGTCCACTGGAAGCGGTACGCGCGGTAGGTGATGTTGTCGTCGACGAACCGCCCGTCGAACACGAGCTTTCCCTGCGGGTTGTACTGGCTGAAGTACGGTTGCTGGCCCCACCCGACGAAGTCGTTGCGACCCGGCAACTGCTCGTCGTTGCCCTCGTAGCTCGACAGCAGCGGTGGCGAGTGCAGGCGCTGGGAGACCACGTCCGCGGTCATGTGCTTGAGATTCAGCTCGAGCTTGAGCGCTCGGGACTGCGAGTGCACATACGGGGGGCCGGCGCCGTCGTCGAACATCGTCAGGAACTGGTCGCCGAACGCCTGGACCCGTACGTCGTGCTGGAACGCGAACGACGCCCCGGGCCCGAGTCTGAAGCTCGAGCTCTTGCCGCCGAGCGTCCACATGACCGCCCCGGTGCTCCGGTTGACCTTGTACACCGCCCAGGTGTTGCGCCCCGAAATCAGGAGATTCCCGTCCATGTCGGGCTCGATCGAGTTGACGTGGAAGTAGTCGAACGGACTGGCGACGTTGTTGGCCGTGTGCACCTTGGTCGGGAGGCCCGAGTAGCTCGCGTTCAGCGGTACGTGATCGAGGCTGTCCCACTGGAACAGGACGAGCCCGGTGGCGATGTCGATCTCCTGGACGACCGCGTCGAGCACGACCTCCTGCGTCGAGCCCTTCACCGAGGAGGCGTTCACGACCACCGGAAACGCGGCGGTGATCAGCGCCGTCCCGCGCGGCGTCAGCTGGAACTCATGCAGATCGGCGGTGAGGCCGTTGCCGGCCGTGACCGCCTTGATCTCCTGGTAGGAGCTGTTGACGATGATGTCCTGTCCGGACCCGACTCCGGCCGCCTCGTTTCCCTGCCACCAGGTGAGCACGGGCTGCCCGTCGTAGTACTGCTCGCGGAAGTCGGCGGCGGCGTCGTTCTGGGGTACGGGGTCGAACCAGATCAGGCCGCCGTTCGGGCCGATCAGCTCGGGCCCCTGCTGGAGCGGGCCGATCTGGGGGGCGAGGAAGATGTCGCCGGTCGCCGCAAGATCCCGCTTGGTGATCGTCACCGCGGCGGGCGCGAGATCCGGCCGCGAGTGAAACACCCAGATATCACCCGGCACCCGGGGTGCGGCGGGGCGCCTGGCGGGCGGGATCGTTCCCGCCGGTGTCGCGACTCCGAACGCGTAGCTGCCGTTACCGCTCCCTTCGATGTTCAGCGAGGTGCTGACCGTCACCGTCTCGCCCGGCATGAACGGCGTCGACGGAATGAAGCTGCCCCCGTCTCCGTCCGAGTCCGCGGCGATCGTGCCGGTGTGCACGCCGCTGCTCGAACCGATCACGGTGATCGTCCCGAGCTGCGACGCCGGGGCACCGCGGAACGTGAGCTGGGTCGCGGGCGACGCGAAGTGGCCGTCCGGGATCGGGAACACGTACACGGGCGGCGGACCGCTCGGGGCCTTGGGCGCCGGCGCGGGTTTCTTCTTGGTTTTCGCGACGGCGACAGCCGCTCCGGAGAAGCACAGGACGACCAGCAACACGACCGCGATGATCTTTATGGGCCTCGCTGCGCTCGGCATCCGTGGGACCCTCTACCCCGTCCTGACCCGGGTCGCGCACCCCCGACTCGCCCCGCGTGCCCCCACGCTGCCGCTAGACCACTTAGTACGCGCCGGGCAGCCCGTTGTTGGAGCTCTGGGTGGGGAACACCTTGGACGTGCCCAGCACCTTCGCCTTCGGGCCGAGTGCCTGCACTTCGTATGCCTTGTAGGTACCGCTGAGCGGGATCGTCGTCTCAAAGCCAGACTTCGCCTTTGTTGCCACGCTCTTCAGGCTCTGGGCACTTGAACCTGCCAGGACTCTCCAGCCTACGACCTGGGTATCGCCGTCCCAGCTCGCGTACACCGTGGCTTTCCCACCATTGTTGCGAACCGCGCCGCTCGGCGGGAAGTAGGGGATCCCGACCCAGTTCTCCACGTACACGCGGTAACTCTGGTCAGGTGTCGGCCAGAACGCATCGAGCAGCACTTTGCCCTTGCTGCTGTCCTCCGAGAAGAACGGCTGCGAGCCCCATCCGAGCGCGACGTTCCCGCCAGGGAGCAGTTGTGTGCTGCCGAGGAACGCCGCGTTGAAGTTCTTGGCTCGGGGGTACTGCGAGACGAGGCTGCCGGTGTGGTTGCTCAGATTGAGCTTCAGAACGAGGCCGCGGGTCGGTCCGCTGGGCTTGCCGAACTTCGTGCTCTTACTGGTGATCTGGTCGAAGCCGCAGCACGCGTCGTCGAACATGCTCATCAGGTTGCCGGCATGCATCTGGACGTCGTGCTGCCATTCGAACTGGGCGTTGGCCGGCAGCTTGAACGTGCTGAGCGCCGGATTCCCGCTCAGCGTCCATTCGATAGCGTTCGTCGTGCGGTTGACCAGGTACGCCGACCATGTGTTGCGGAGCGAGACGAGAAACGTCTCGTTGCCGGTCAGCTGGATCGCGTTGAGGTGATACGCATCCCATGGGACGCCCGGGAACGCCTTCTGCTTTGACTGGGACAGCGGGACGTTGGGGGTGCCGCCCGGGTTGAGCGCGTCCCACGAATAGAGCAGCTGGCCGCTCTGGAGGTTGTATTCCTGCACGGCGACGTCGAGCACCTGACCGTTGGCCGAGCCGCCGTACCGCGTCAGGTTCATCGGGACGTTCCTGTACGCGGTGACCCACGCGTTCTGCCCGCTGATGAGCATCTCGTGCTCGGAGATGACCCAGCCGTCCGCTCCCTTGAGCGTTGCGATGTGCCGATAGTGCTGATCGACGACGACGTCCTCGCCCGACGTCGTGTCACCGGACGCGGTGACTACGCCCTGCCACCAGCTCAGCGCCGGCTTGCTGTTGAACCGCTGCACCTGGAGGTTACCCGCGAGTGCGTTCACGCCGACCGGGTCGAACCACACCGGCTGGAGGTTGTGGTCGAGGATCAACGGGCCGCTCTGGCCGGTCATCGGCTGGTTGGCCGCGAGGTTCTTGAAGTTCGCCGTCATGAAGTAGCCCCGGGTGAGCTTCGAGAACTGCGTCTTCTGTGTCGTGCCGAGGACCGGCGGGTGGAGGTTCGGCGCGGAAACGAAGTTCCAGGCGCCCTTGGTCGTGTAGGCCCCGATCGGCGCGGCCTGAGCGCCGGCCGCGCTCGCCATCAGCACGCAGACAGCGGCGGTGACGGCAGCAGGCAGGCGGAACTTGTAGATGATGCGAGACATAGGGCGACCTCCTCAGGCGAGTCGACGACCCTAACACGGTCCACCGGGCGAAGGTTGCGCCCCGGGTCAGGCCGGCACTAGGCGCCCAACAGGAGGTCGGCGAGCAGGCCAGGGTCCCGGCGGACGCCATCCTCGCGGTCGCCGCAGGGGTCGCGCTTCCGGACTTCAAGCTGGTCGGCACCGGTCAGGTGCTTCAGCCTGCCTTCGGCGATGAGACGCTCGTCGACCGCCCCTAGACGCCCCTCGAACACCGTGTACACGGGTGTTCCGAGTGCCACCGCCTCGCGGTTCATGGTCCCGCCGGCCGACACGACGACGTCCGCATACGAGACGAGCGACTGGGCGTCGATCGCGCGTTCGGGGACGATGAAGCCACCCGCCCCCACGAGTTGAAGGCGCTGCTCGGGCGTGCGGGGGAGCACCACGGTCTGCGCCCCGGCAAGCCGTTCGAGCACCTGCGCGAACAGATCGTTCTCGAACCGGTGATACAGCGAGACTTCGGGTGGGGTGCGCACAACCGCGATCGGACGCTCGTCGTCCCGGTGCACGCCCAGGTCGTTCAGCACCTGCGGATCGGGTTCGAAGTCCGCCAGGTAGTACTCCTCCTTGAGGCCCGGGTAGCCGCGGACCTTGCCGCGCGCCCCGTACCGGTACAGGCGCTCGGGCGGGATCGCATCCGGCACCACCACGGCCGCGGCGAGCCGGCAGTTGACGTTGTGCTGGACGGTCGCCCATTCGTAGTCGAACGTGGTGCTGGACGGGATCCGGAGTAGCGCGGCCGCGACCGTGATGTCGTTGGAGCCGTGCCCGAGCGCGCGATCGAACCCGCGTCCCCGGGCCCATCTCGTGAGCGCCAGCGACCGTTCACCGAGCCCTCGCGCCTTGGCTCCCAGTCGACCGCCCCGGTGGCGCCCGATCTCGGTGTGCTCGATCCCGAACCGCTCCAGCAGGCCGATCGTCTGGGCGAAGTCGCGCGCGGTGACCTCGACGTCGTGCCCGCGCGCCCGCAGGTTCTCGATCACGGGTCGCATCACGAGCACGTGGGGTGAGTTCGTCAGGTCGACCCAGATCCGCATCCTGAGCAAACCCTAATTCGTTCCCGATCGCCGCTATGGCCCCGGTCGCTACGCTAGCCCGCGGTGCTGATAGCCCTCGCATCGGTGACCGACTCGCTCGTCACGCTGGCCACCCACATCATCCGCGATCTCGGTCTTGCGGGCGTGACGCTGTTGACGCTGACCTCCGGCGTGGTCGGAGCGCCCGGATCGGAGCCGACCATGCTGTTCGCCGGCTTCAACGCCTACCAGGGCCACCTGAGCCTGTTCGGGATCATCGTGTTCGGCGTGCTCGGCGACATGATCGGCGCGTCGATCGCGTACGCGATCGGCTACTACGGCAGCCGCGAGCTGATCGAGCATCGGGGCAAATACCTGCACATCTCCGAGAAGCGCGTCGACGTCGCGCACAGCTGGTTCGAGCGCTACGGCGCCCCGGTGATCGTCGTATCGCGGTGGATCCCGTTCGCCCGCGCGGCGTTCCCGTACGCGGCCGGCGTGGCGCGGATGGGCTACCTGCGGTTCGCGGCCTTCGCGACGATCGGCTCGATCGTCTGGATCGCGGCGCTCGGCGTGCTCGGCCGCGAGGTCGGGAGCGCCTGGCAGAGCTGGCGCCACAACCTTGAGTATGTGGACTACGTGGGCGCCGCGCTGCTCGTGGCCGCCATCGCCTACCTGATCGTGCGGGCCGCGCGAACGCGGCGCGGCGGACCGACGGCCGTGGCGTAGGGGCGGCCGGTGGCGTCCGACGATCTGCCGATCGGGCAGGCGATCGTCCTCGGCCTGCTGCACGGTCCGGCCGAGCTGCTGCCGATCTCCTCCTCGGGACACATCGCCGTGGTGCCGTGGCTCGCCGGCTGGGACTACAGCCGGCTCGACGACGAACTGCGCAAGTCGTTCGAGGTGGCGCTCCACACCGGCACCGCGGCGGCCCTCCTGATCAGCCTGCGGCACGAGGTCGACGAAGCCGTCCGCGGGCTCAACCCTCGGCGGATGTTGATGATCGCGCTGTCGTTCGCCCCACCGGCGTTCGTCGGTTACCGGTTCGAGCGACCGATCGAGCGTTATCTGGGCACGCCCCCAACGGTCGCCTGCGGGCTGTTCGTGGGGGCGCTCGCGATGGCCCTCGCTGACCGTTCGCCCCAGGAGCGCACGCACTCGGACGCGGGCGCGGCGGACGCGCTGTGGCTCGGGTTGGCGCAGGCCTGCTCGCTGTTCCCCGGCGTCTCCCGGAACGGCGCAACCCTCGCCGCGGCGCGGTGGCGGCGCTTCACTCGCGTGGATGCGAACCGACTGTCGCGCCACGCCGCGCTGCCGATCATCGCCGGCGCCACCCTGCTGAAGGGAGTGCGGCTCCGCAACCGCGGGATGCCGCCCGGAGCCGCGCTGCCGTTCGTCGCCGGCGCCGGTGCCGCGTTCGTCTCGACGCTCGCCTCGACGCGTCTGATCCGGGCGCTCGAGCGAGACAGCTCGCTCCTGCCCTACGCGGTCTACCGGATCGCCCTCGCGGCGGTCATCGCAGGAAAGCTCGTGCGCCGCCGCGGTCTCCCGCCAACTCGCTGACCCCACGCGCCCCGAACCACAGCGCCTCCGCGGCGGTCGTGGGGGGAAACAGATTTAACGGCGGGCACCTGGAGAAGGGCCGGGGTGGGCTGCCGGCGCGAGGCGGCTCGGAGATCATGCGTATCACGACAATCGAGCGCGTTCTGGCTGACCTTGACGTACTACGCATGCCCCACATGCGTAGTACGGCACGGTCAGACGAAACCGCCTCAAATGTCGTGTTATGCATGCTCGCGCCCCGCGATCCGCCCCCGGGAACAACCCCACCTCACTCCAGGTGCCTGCCGTTAAAACCTCCGGCGGTTACCGCTCGCGCGGCTTGACTGAGATCACGCAAACCCGCTCTACGCCGCGGTCCAGAGCTCACCGCTCCCGACCCGGTCGGATCGCACGCGCCACTCGCTCGACAGCCGCCACAACTCGGCCGGCGCCCGCGGGCCAGGCAGGTCACAGACCGCGGCGACCTCGGCAGTGGCCATCGACCCGAATACCCCGAGCGCAGTCTCAACCCCCGGCGGGGCGACGCCGGCCGGCTCGGCCCCCGCGGCGATCGCCGCCGTGGCCAGCGACGCGTAGTCCGTGTAGCCGTACACCCCATGGACTACCCCGTCAGAGCCGCGGAACTCGAGCGAGGGCAGCTTGACCCGGCCGGTCCCCGGCGCCTGATGCTCCGCCGCCACGCCGGCGGCGCGGTCGAGGTCGGCGCCGAACGCCTCGACGATGGCGTGCGACCCGAACGCATGCCGGAGCTTGTCGAGGTCCAACTCCGGCACCGACCGGGCCTCCTCGAGCAGCGCGTCGGTCGAGTCGAGCTTGCGCCGGCGGCACATCAGGCCCTCGCGCAGGCGGCGCAGGTACGGCCCCGGATCGCCCTGCTCGGCGGCCGCCTTGACGGCAAGGCACGCCGGGTGTGAGCTTCGCGGTGGCGCGGCCAGCCACAGCCGCGCGTCGACCGGCATGCCGCTGCGATCGGCGGCCTCGAGCATTTCGTCCACGAGCGGCACCGGATCGCCGAACTCGCGCGCCATCCCGCACATAACGTAGGTGAGACTGATGCTGTCCCCGAGCTCGTGGCTCAGCTTGCGCACGGCGGGTTCGAGCGCCCAGGACCACGGACAGGCCGGATCTGTGTAGTAGTAGGTGTGGACGACGGCGATCTCGCGCAAAATAGAGGGCAACGCATGAGCACGCTGCTCGGTACCACGCTCAACGGCCGCTATCGGCTAGAGGCCCGGATTGGGTCGGGTGGGATGTCGACGGTGTATCGGGCGACCGACGAGACGCTGCAGCGCCAGGTTGCGATCAAGCTGATGAACCGCGAGATCGCCAGCGACTCCGACCAGCTCGAGCGGTTCCGGCGCGAGGCCCGCGCGGTGGCGCAGCTGTCGCATCCCCACATCGTCGGGGTGATCGACTACGGCGAGGACGACGGCCGGCCCTACATCGTGTTCGAGTACGTCGAGGGCGAGACGCTCAAGGAGCGGATCCGCCGCACCGGCCGCCTCCCCTCGACCGAGGCGGTCGCGTACGCGATCGAGATCGCCCGCGCGCTCGGCGTGGCCCACGCGCGCCACATCGTCCACCGCGACGTCAAGCCCCAGAACGTGCTCATCGACGACGAGGGCCGGGCCAAGGTCACCGACTTCGGGATCGCGCGCACGCTTGACGAGGAAGGACTGACCGCAGACGGACGGGTCCTCGGCACGACCGACTACGTCTCGCCCGAGCAGGCCCTCGGCCGCCCCGTGACGGGTCAGTCGGACCTGTATTCGCTGGGCATCGTGCTCTACGAGATGCTGACCGGCGAGGTCCCATTCAAGGGCGAGAACCAGGTGGCGGTGGCGATGAAGCACGTCCGCGAGGAGCTTCCGGACGTGCAAACCAAGTGCCCCGACGTGTCCGCCGCTCTCGCCGCCGTCGTCGACACGGCAACCGCCAAGCGGGTCGAGGACCGCTACGCCGACGACGCGGAGCTGATCGCCGACCTCGAGGACGTGCTCGCGATCGAGACCGCCCGCTCCGGCAGCGCCACCGGGGAGGTCACGAGTGTCCTGCGGACGCTGCCGTCCCAGGCCCAGCGCCGCGTCCCGTTCGGGGTCCGCCATCGGGTCTGGGCCGTCTTGCTCGTGCTGCTGGTGCTCGCGCTGGTGGGTGGGGGCATCGCGTGGCTCGCCACCAGGACACACCACAACGCGCCGAAGCTCGCGGCCCCGCCCCCCGGACGCCACCTGGTCCAAGTCCCGGTCTGCGCACACTGCGCCTACGACTACAACCCCGATGCCATCACCGGAGCCAAGAACCAGAATCCCGGCCTCGACGGGTTCGCGGTCGACGGTGACCGGAACACCGCCTGGGCGACCCAGCACTACTACGACGAAAAGCTCGGGAAGCCGGGCGTCGGGCTCTACGTCGACGCGCTCAAGCCCGTCCAAGCACAGAAGATCGTGATCTACACCCAGTCGAAAGGGTTCGGCGTGCAGATCTGGGCCACTAATTCGCCACCGGACCCTGACGTGTTCACTACCGGACCCGGTGGTTGGGTGAAGCTGGCCCAGCTCCCCAGCGTGCTGGGCACGGAGTCGGTTCCCATCACCGTCCCCAAGACCGGCTACCGCTACTACCTGGTGTGGATCACCGCCTTGCCCCCGGGCAAGACGATCGCGTACCTGAACGAGATCGCGCTCTACGAGCTCACGCGCTAGACGCGACGCACCCGGGGGAGCGCCGGCCTCTCCTACGACGAGTAGTCGTAGAAGCCGCGCCCCGATTTGCGCCCTAGCCGGCCGCTGGCCACCATCCGCTTCAGCAGCGGCGGCGGCGCGTACTCGTCGCGCTTGAACTCCTCATACAGCGAGTCGCACACCGCGTAGAGCACGTCGAGCCCGATGAAGTCACAGAGCGTCAGCGGCCCCATCGGGTGGCCGCAGCCAAGCTTCATCCCGTTGTCGATGTCCTCGCGCGAGGCGAAGCCCTCCTCGTACATCCGCACGGCCGCCATCAGGTAGGGGACGAGCAGCATGTTCACGATGAACCCGGAGCGGTCCTTGGTCTCGATCGGCCGCTTCCCGAGCCGCTCCACGAACCTCTTCGCGCTGCCGACTGTGCTCTCGCTGGTGTCGAGCGCTACGACCACCTCGACCAAATTCATCACCGGGACCGGTGAGAAGAAGTGCAGACCGAGCACTCGCTCCGGCTGACGGATCGCCTGCGCGAGTTCCGCGATCGGGATCGACGACGTGTTCGAGGCGACGATCGCGCCGTCGGCGACGACCGCGTCGATCGCCTCCATCACCGAGAGCTTCAGCCGCGCGTCCTCGGGCACCGCCTCGATCACGAGGTCGGTCTCGCCGATCACCTCGATTTGCGTCGTCAGGTCGATGAGGTCGCGCGCCGCCCCGGCCGAGGCCCCGTCCAGCTTTCCGCCTCGGACCGCGCGCGCCAGCGAGGTGTCGATCCGCTTGCCCGCGCGAGCCAGGGCGGCGTCATCGACGTCGCGGACGATCACCGGGATCCCCGAGACCGCCACCGCCTCGGCGATGCCGGTTCCCATGAACCCCGCGCCCACGACGGCGACCGATTCGATCTCGGACATGGTCGGCAGCTTAATGGCGATGCCGCTGCTCCGCCGCGTGGCGCTCGATCGCCAGGTACACGAGCCGGTCGAGCAACTCCGGGTAGGAGATCCCGCTGGCCTCGAACAGCGACGCATACACGCTCGTGCTGGTGAACCCCGGAATCGTGTTGAGTTCGTTGAGCAGCACCCGATCCCCATCGACGAAGAAGTCCACGCGCGCCAGCCCGTAGCAGCCGGCCCGCACGAACGAGCTGATCGCGATCTCACGGATCCGCTCGCGGACATGGTCGGGGACCCGCGCCGGCACGATCAGCTGCATCCCGCCCGGTGTGTACTTCGCGTCGTAGTCGTACCAGCCCGACTCGCCTTTCGCGAGCACGATCTCGCCCGGCTCGGACGCGATCGGGTCAGTGGCGCCAAGGACCGAGCACTCGACCTCTAGGCCGCTCGCCGCCGCCTCCACGATCGCCAGCGCGTCGTGCTCGAACGCGGTTTCAAGCGCGCCCGGCAACTCCGCCTCGGTGGCGGCGCGGACGATCCCTACCGAGGAGCCGAGCCGCGCCGGCTTGACGAACACGGGCAGGCCGAGCGTGCGCAGGTCCGCGAGAACGAGGTTGCGCGCGGCCGCGAACGTCTCGGCGTGTACCGCCTCGTAGCGCACCTGCGGCAGGCCGGCCTGGGCCATCACCTCCTTGAACATCACCTTGTCCATGCACAGCGCGGAGGCGAGTACGCCCGAGCCGACGTAGGGAACGTCGAGGCACTCGAGCAGTCCCTGGACGGTCCCGTCCTCGCCGAACGGTCCGTGCAGCACCGGGAACGCGACGTCGACGCCTTCGAGCCCACGCCCCGGCTCGACCGCAAGCGTGACGCCGTCGCGGCGCCAAACGCCGTCGCGCCCGATCTCGATCGCGATCGGGACGTGGCCCGCCTGTTCCAGACCCTCCCGCACCGAGGCGGCCGAGGCAAGCGATACCTCGTGCTCGGAGGAGCGACCGCCGCCGAGCACCGCGACACGGACCGGATTCACGGCGTCGGCGTGGAGGTCGTGCCGCTGGTGGACGTCGTGGACGTGGACGTCGTGGGGGCGGTAGTCGTCGTCGTGGTGGTCGGCGTCGGCGCCACGTAGTGGCCGACGACGATCGTCACCGTCGCCCCTTTCTTGACCATCGTGCTCGCGGCCGGACTCTGGCTGAGCACGACCCCACCCTCGCTCTTGGTGGTGACGTCCATCCGCTGCACGGTCGCAGGGAACCCGGACGCCCCGAGCGTGGCTTCTGCAGATCCCCGCCTCGCTCCGACGACGTTCGGCACCGCGACCGTCGGCGAGGCCTTGGCCACGACCAGGTCGATCGACGAGCCCGGCTTCAACGAGGTGCCGGCGACCGGATACTGGCTGATGACGGTCCCGGGCGAGAGCGTTGTCGAAACCTGCTCGGTGGGGTCGACCGTGAACTCGCCGGGCGGCCCCTCGAGCTGCTGCCTGGCCTGAGCGAGGGTCTCGCCGCTCACGTCGGGCACCTTCACCGGCGGCGGGCCGGTCGAGACGATGATCGTGACCGGTGTGTTGACCCCGGGGGTCGCGCCAGCCTGCGGACTCGTCCCGATCACCTGACCCGCGGGCACCGTCGTGCTCGCCTGGTGCTCGATCCGCCCGACCTTCAGGTTCGCGATCTGGATCGCCGACTTCGCCTGGGCGAGCGTCTCGCCGACGACCGGCGGGACGGTCGCATTGCCGGGCCCGGTCGAGACCTCGAGCGCGACGATCGTGTTCTCCTTGACCTTGGCTCCCGCCAGGGGATCCTGCGCGATCACGATCCCGGCCGGCTTCTGGCTGGTCACCGACAACTGGTTGACGTTGAGGTTGTCGTTCTGAAGCCGCGCGCTCGCGGTCTTGAACTGCTCGCCGGTCACGGACGGCACCAGGACCTTGGCCGGGCGCGTGAGCAGATACGCGGCCACACCACCGCCGGCGAGGCACAGCAGCGCGAGCACGAGCAGCACCCACGGCCACCTCCGGCGATGCTCGGGCGGGTACTCGTCCTCGGGGAACGGCCCGACGACGACGCCGCCGAGCGTGTCGCCCCGCGCGGGCGGGGCGGCCGCCGCCGGAGCTGTGAGCGCCGCCGAGGTCGCGTACCTCCCGGCGACTACCCCGACCATCGCCGGCATGCTCGCGGTGCGCTCGCCGCGGTCCCCGGACAGGATCGCGGCCTTGGCCTGCTCGAGCGCCGTGATGAACTGGTCCGCGTTCGCCGGGCGGTCGATCGGGTTCTTGTTCAGCCCCCACATCACGACCTGCTCGAGCTCGCCCGGGACGCTCGGGTTGACGGCCGTGGGCGGCGGAGGCGCTTCGGAGACGTGCTTGAGCGCGATCGACACCGCCGACTCGGCGTCGAACGGCACGCGACCGGTGAGCATCTCGTACAGGACGACGGCAATCGAGTACAGGTCCGACCCGGCGCTGACCGCGTGGCCCTGCGCCTGCTCGGGCGACAGGTACTGGGCGGTCCCCATGATCGAGCCGGTTTCGGTCATGTCCGACGCGCCGGCGCGCGCGATCCCGAAATCGGTGACCTTGGCGTTGTCGGCGTCGTCGATGATCACGTTGTGCGGCTTCAGGTCGCGGTGGATGACGCCCCGCCGGTGCGCGAACCGAGCGGCCTTGAGAATCTGGATCGCGATGTCGATCGCACGGACCGGATCGAGTGGGGCCTCCTCGCGGATGAGCTGCTTGAGCGAGCGGCCCGGCAGATACTCCATCGCGATGTAGTAGGTGTCGTCGAACGAGCCGCGGTCGTACACGCTGACGACATTCGGGTGCTGGAGGCCGGCGGCTGCCTGGGCCTCCCGCCGGAACCGCTCGACGAATCCGGGGTCCTCGGCGAAGCGCTGGTAGAGCAGCTTCAGGGCGACCTTGCGGCCAAGCTGCTCATCCTCGGCCAGGAAGACGTCGGCCATCCCGCCGGCGCCCAGCCGCGACACGATCTTGTAGCGGCTGTCGACGATCGTCCCGGGCCCGAGTCCTGCCATCACCCACCATTCGCGAGCAGGGCCTGGAGCACGGCTTTCGCGATCGGAGCCGCGACCGTGCCACCAAAGCCGCCGTTTGACAGGTCGACATTAACCGCGATTGCGACCTTCGGGTGGTCGGCCGGTGCGAATGCGACGAACGCCGGCTGGGTCAGGTTCGACCCGCTGGCGCCGATCTGAGCCGTGCCGGTCTTGCCGGCGACGCTGATCCCGCCCAGCTGGACCGCGGTTCCGGTGCCTTCCTCGACGACCTTCTCCATCATCTTCGTCACGTCAGCGGCGGTCGAGGGCTTCATCACGTGGCTGTAGACGCTCGGGTTGGTCGTCTTGACGGTGCGCCCGTCCTGGTCGACGACGCGATCGATCAGGTGCGGCGCCATCAGTGTGCCGCCGTTCGCCACCGCCGCCGCGACCATCGCCATCTGCAATGGCGTGACCTGGAGGCCGCCTTCGCCGATCCCGATCCGGCCGATGTCCTCGTTCGGACTTCCCGGCGGGTACGGCCGCCCGCTTGGGGCGACTGGCTTGCTCGTGTTCAGCTCGAACGGTGGGAAGTCGAGCGGCGGCTTGGAGTAGAACCCGAAACGCTTCATGTACTCGGTCATCGTCGGGCGCCCGACGTGCTCGGAGACCTGGGCGAAGATCGTGTTGATCGAGTAGGTCATCGCGGTCGTGAGCGTCTGCGGCCCCCAGCTCTTGTTGCCGTCGTTGGCCAGCGGCACCCCGGAGACCAGGATCGGCGATTTGCCGTTGATGACCGAGTCTGGCGTGTACAGGCCGCTGTCGATCGCCGCCGCGGCCGTGACGATCTTGAACGTCGAGCCTGGAGCGTAAGCGCCCTGGGTGGCGCGATTGAACGTCGTGTTCGTGATGCTGCTCTCGGACGGCGGGTCGTTGTCGTCGTAACCCGGGTTGGAGTACATGACCTCGACCGCGCCGGTGGTCGGATCGAGCGCGACCACCGAGCCGGCCCGTCCCGCAAGCGCCTGCTGGGCGGCGCGCTGGCCCTTCGGGTCGAGCGTCGTGTACACGTCGTCGCCGACCGGCCGCGGGCTGAGCTGACCGAAGATGGAGCTGAGGCCGGTCTGCACGCCGCGCAGGTCCGGACCGGCGGACTCCTCGAGCCCGGCCGCCTCGCCCTTGGCGGCGATCGAGAACCCCACAGGCTGGGCGAACAGGCTCCCCTGCGGGTAGGTGCGGCTCCACGTGTTGCCCGCGGCGGGCACGGACTTGGCCAGCACGGTGCCGTCGGCAGCCAGGATCCGCCCACGCTTGATGTGCAGCTCGTCGAGCAGCGTGCGGACGTTCAACGTGTTGTTGTTCAGCGAGGACGCCTGGAACACCGTCCAGCGCGAGGTGAACACGATCAGCAGCGCGAACAGGAGGATGATGACGCCGAACAGGCGAGCGATCGGCGCATTCATTCCTGCCTCCGGGCGCGGTCGGAGACGAGCAGCAACAGCGCAAGCAACACCATGTTCGCGATGATCGAGGAGCCGCCGTAGGAGATGAACGGCAGGGTCACACCGGTGAGCGGAATCACGCGCGTGACGCCGCCGACGATCACGAACACCTGGAGCGCGAACATCGAGCTGAGCCCGACCGCCAGCAGCGTCGAGAACGAGTCCCGCGCCAGCATCGCGGTCTTGAAGCCGCGGGCGACCAACAACAGGTAGGTGATCAGGACCGCCGCCGCGCCGAACAGTCCGAGTTCGTCGGTGATGACGGCATAGATCATGTCTGTCTGCGGCGCAGGCAACAGGGGTCCACCGTTGGGCAGGGTCAGCGCGGCCTGGCCGAAGCCCTGACCGAACATCCCGCCGGCCGCCTGAGCGAACATCGCGTTCGCGACCTGGTAGCTACCGAGCGGCTGGCGGTACAGGTGCGGATTCAGTGGATGCAGCCACGTCTCGACGCGGGCGTGGATGTGGGGTATGTGAGTCCCCAGGTACCAGAAGCCGATTCCGGCGGCGATCAGGCCGATGACCACGAACGACACGCGGTTGGTCGCGACGTACAGCATCGCCAGCAACCCGCCGTAGAACATGATCGAGGAACCAGTGTCGCTCAGCACGACCAGCGTGGCCATCGCGAGTCCCCAGATGATCACCACCGGGCCGAACTGCTTGATCGGCGGGAACGTGATCCCGAGGAAGCGCCGCCCGCCCTGGACGAGCACCTGGCGCGTGTCGCGCAGGTAGCTGGCCAGGAAGATGACCAGCCCGATCTTCGCGAACTCCGCCGGCTGGAACACGAACAGCCCGGGGATGCGCACGCCGAGATACGCCCCGTTGGCCGCGTAGCCGATGCCCGGAAGCCGCGGCAGCACGAGCAGCCCGAGCGAGATCAGGACGATGACGTAGCGGTAGCGCTCGAGCTTTCGGTAGTCGCGAAACAGCAGGATCGTGGCCGCGAACAGAACCAGCCCGAGCACGAACCACTGTGCCTGCTGGCGGGCCAGCGTCGAGTCGATCCGATAGACCATCACGAGCCCGAAGCTCGCCAGCACGGCCACCAGGGGGAACATGTACGGGTCGGCGCGCGGCAGCGTGATCCGGATGAAGATGTGCGCGGCGATGCACAGCCCGAGGAACAGCGCGCCGTAGGTCAGCGATACGTTCGACAGCGCATTCGAACGCTGAATGAACACGCCGGCGAAGCCCGCGGTCACGAGCAGCGACGCGGGAATGAGCCCGAGAAGCTCACGGTTTCTCGCGGTCATCCGTCCGTCCGCCTTCCGCTCGAGCGCGTGGCGGGCGGGGTCGACACGCCCCCGGTCAGATGCTTCACGGCGAGATTTTTCCCTGCTCGAGGTCCATCACCAGCGAGGTCGCATCCGATTGCGAGCGCAGGTCGTTGTTGAGGAGCTGGGAGCGACGCACCGCCGGCACGATCGATGCGGGGACGCCGGACACGTAGTAGGTCTCGTAAAGCGGCACCCCGAACGGCAGGTCGAACGGCAGGCCCCGGTAGACGGTGACGATCCCCTGCCCGTCGGTCCCGAGGAAGTACAGCTGGCGGCTCGCCAGGTAGCCGGCGGCGCCGATCAGGCCGAGGACGATTACGGTGGCGAGCAGCGCCGAGATCGGCGTGATGAACCGGTGATCGCGGCGGACCGTCTCGGGCGGGCGGGCCTGGAGGCGACGCGTCCCGGGCGGCATCGGCGACATGCGCTGGGCCGCCGAACGCGTGGGCGGCGGCGCCACCGCCACCGCGGTCGCGCCTGAGCTGTCGGACTCTTCGTTGCGCGTCCCGAGCGCATCGTGCGGCACCGCGACGCCGACCATCGTCTCCTCGCCGGCGGCGTCGTCGGCGCCGATCTCCTCGAGGCGGAACAGGACCACCGTGATGTTGTCTCGTCCGCCGGCCTCGTTGGCCTCGCGGATCAGCGCATCGCCGGCCTCGTCGAGGTTTTCGTGCTCGACGAGGGTCGCCTTGACCCGCTCCTCGGAGATCATCGAGGTGAGGCCGTCGCTGCATAGAAGGACCACGTCGCCCGCGCGTGCCGGGTACGTCCAGGTGTCGACCTCGACATCCGGCTCGGGGCCGAGCGCGCGGGTGATGATCGACCGCTGCGGATGCTCGGCGGCCTGCTCCTCGGTCAGCTTCCCGCGGCGCACGAGCTCGTCGACCAGCGAGTGGTCCTGGGTCAGGCGCTGGAGCGTCCCGTCGCGGAACAGATAGGCGCGGCTGTCGCCGACATGCGCGATCGCGACATGGGTGTCGTCGACGTAGGCAGCGGTCAGGGTCGTGCCCATACCGGCCCGACCGCGATCGGCGCGGGACCGCTCGTAGATCTGCGCGTTGGCCTCGCGCACCCGCGTGGCGAGGCGTTCCTCAGGGCTGCCCGAATCGGGAAGACCCTGCTCGAACGCCTCGACGGCGATCCGCGAGGCGACTTCGCCCGCCTGGGCGCCGCCCATACCGTCGGCGACCACGAACACCGGGGCCCGCGCGAACGCGCTGTCCTCGTTGTCCCGGCGTTGACGGCCAGTGTCGGTCTTGCAGGTGGTTTCAGCCGCGCGCAGCAT
The DNA here is from genome assembly GCA_963822855.1 of uncultured Solirubrobacterales bacterium. GTDB lineage: Bacteria > Actinomycetota > Thermoleophilia > Solirubrobacterales > Solirubrobacteraceae > Palsa-465. The sequence continues at coordinate 188,249 of CAWGJE010000020.1, forward strand.
GGTCAGGTTGAGTGGTCGCTTTCGTAAGTACGGCGACACGGAGAGTGGTCGATCCTCATAGCAGGCGTCATCCTCATTGCTCGTAAGAGAACTCGCAATCGCCGATCCTTATCCGATCGCCGGGATGCAACGGCTGGGGGCCGTTCAGCGGCTCCTCATTGAGGTACGTCCCGTTGGTGGATCCGAGGTCCTCGATCACGACGACATGACCCTCCCGCGAGATGCGGGCGTGGTGCGCGGATGCGAACGGATCGTCAAGCCTGATCTCGACGTCTCCGCGGCCGAGAGTAGCGCCCTGGTTGGGAATTTCATACGCACTGCCGACTTCGTGCCCGGGCGCGCGCTCGACCGTCAGCCGCGGCTCAAAGCCGTCTGCACCGTGATCGCCGAGCCCGTTTGAGGCCGGGTACATGCCGGTGGCGTCGTACGGGGTGGGGTCTTCCACCCGGACCGAGCCGCCGCGACCGCGACGAAGATCACGCATCGCGCTCCACGCCACCCACATCAGGAACAGGTAGAGCACGATCAGGAAGCCGAACTTGAGACCTACCGAGACGGGCGCGAGCATCGCTACTCCTGGCTGAAGGTCATCACCGACTCGCCGAGCTCGATCTCGTCGCCCTCGCGCAACACCTCGGAGCCGTCGATCCGGCGTCCATTGAGTCGCGAGCCGTTGGTCGAGCCAAGGTCGGTGAGCACCCACGACCCGCCGCGGGGCCGGATCTCGGCGTGCTGGCGCGACACGTTCGGATCGCTCAGCACCACATCGCACTGCCGGCCCCTCCCGAGCGTCGCGCCCGAAGGTCCGACGACGACACGCTTGCCGTCGAGCAGGAGCAGCACCTTGGGCGCCCGTGCACGGCCGCGCTCCTCGAGCGGCTCCGCCACGCGTTCGGCGTTGCTGTAGACCATCGTCCGTCCGGACTGAGCCTCGGCGGGCGCGCTGACCGGCTCTTCGTCGGGCTGGGCGACCCGGGTCTGGATGCCGAACTCGCCCAGGCCGAGCCTGTCGTCGGTCTCGAATTCGATCACCGGCCGTGACAGCAAGGTCAGCCGCTCCCTGCGCGCATGCTCGAGCAGATACCCGGCAAGCTCGGCTGTTAGCGCTGCCTCGTAGCCGGCAAAGCGCTCACGGTCTCGCGGAGACAGAAACACCCGGTACTCGTTCGGGGCGTACGTCCGCGACACCGAGAAGGACTTGTGCTCCTCCATCTCGCGAGCGAGCTTGCGGGCGATCTCGACCGGGCGCACCTCGGACCGGAAGGCACGGCTGAACGTGCCTTCGACGAGGCCTTGGATCTTGTTCTCCAGGTTCTTCAGAACGCTCATAGGTGCACGGCGACATCCCGTGGCCGGCAGGATTTGCCGGTGCTGATCCAGATGTCGCCGTCGGCCGTGTTGTAACGACGCACCGGTCGCGGGATTTGCCGAAGTTCCATGCTACGCGGTCGGCACGCAATCTTTCGCCCATCTCGCGCTCGCCAGCCGGTGCCCGGCTCGCCTTGTGACAAGCGCCACGAGCGCCCCGGCAAACGCCCCCAGCAGTGCGTTTCCGACCGAGATTCTCGGGAGTGCGGTCCCCATGTGTGAGGCCGCGACCGTCGCCAGCGCGAGCACAGCGGCCCAGCCCGCCAACAGCGTCGCCTCGAGCACCGGCGAGCGCCGGATCCCGGCCCACGGAAGCACGATCGCCGCCACCGCCCAGACCCCGGCGCCGACCAGCGTTCCGGCCGTCAGCAGCGGGGTTATGGCGTGGTGGAGGGCGTCGCCGGTCGACGATGTGTACGCCGCGCGGGCGAGCGCGAGCCACACCCACCCCGTGGCGCCCAGCATGGCGCGCCGCCAGATGGGGCCGGTGAGCCCGGCCACACCCGGCCAGGCGCAGGCGAGACCGATCGCGCCGAGCGCCGGCGCCCCAACGGACAGTGGCCAGGCCGGTCCGTCGCGCGGTGACAGCACGACGGGTACGAGGGCGCCCGCGAGCAGTAGCAGCGCGCCACCGGCGTGCCCGTGAGCGACCAGCGAGGTCGCCATGAAGGCGGTCAGGGCAAACCAACCGGCGCGGGGGAGCGCGGCGACGATCACGGCCGCCACGCACGCCGTAGCCGCGGCCGGGAGCGGCGAGGAGCCAGGCGCGTGGTGCGCGAGCCAGGCCGTCAGTGCCGCCGCGGCGGCGGCGGCGAACGCCCGGCGCGGCCAGGGGATGTGCAATTTCTCACGATCGGTTTGCTCGTCGGCATGTTGCTCGGGTCCGGCGCGGAGTCGGCGTTCTTGGCGTTGTTGGCGTCTTGAGCGTTCTCGGCGCTCTTCGGCGGCCGAGTGTGCGCGATCCCACTCCTCGGCTTCGGCGCGACAGCGGTGGTCCTCGATCCGGAGGTGGACCTCGTCGGTGTCGTGACGTCGGATGGTCGTCCGTGGCCGCCACGGTTCGGCGACGACGCCGGGGTCGTCCCGTACCCTGCCCGCGACCGCGGCGAGCGCGCCTCGCAGGTCCTCGAGTCGCCCTCGCTCGCCAGGGCGGGGGCGGAGCGCGAGGTCGATCGCCTGGCCCAGCTCGCGCGGAAGCTCGCGGCGCTGGCGGCGCAGCGGCGGCAGATGCATGCCCATACGACGCGCGGATTGGCCCGCGGCCCCGGTCCGAACCGGGTTGACGCCGGTCAGGCCCTCGTACAGCACGAGCGCGAGCGAGAACAGATCCGCCGATGCGCCGGCCGGGAGCCCCTGGGCCTGCTCGGGCGCCATGTACGCGGCCGTCCCGATCACATCGCCGGTCATCGTCAGCGAGTCGCCACCGACCACGCGCGCGACGCCGAAGTCGGTCAGCCGCGCGAGTCCCGCCGGTGAGGTCGCCCGCTCGGGGATCAGCATGTTGGACGGCTTGACGTCACGGTGGATTACGCCATGCGCGTGGGCGTGGGCGAGCGCATCGCACAGCGCGATGCCGATCTGGATGACGTCGCGGTCCGATAGCTCACCGTCGGCCAGGAGCCGGTCGAGCGTCGCGCCGTGCACGAGCTCCGAGACCAGGTACGCGCCCTCGTCGTCGACCGCCGCCTCGTACAAAGTGACGATTCCCGGGTGCGCCAGCCGGGCGGCGGCGCGGGCCTCGCGCTCGAAGCGCCCGCCGACGACGCGCTCGCGCGGGAGGATCTTGATCGCGACGTCGCGATCAAGGCGCTCGTCGCGCGCGAGCCACACGGTCGCGAACCCGCCGGTGCCGAGCCGGCGGCGCAGTCGGTACCGATCCAGGACGACCGGCGCATCCGATCGGCCCCCTGGAAGCCTCGGTCCCGTCGCCTCCTCGTCCCCCCCGGGCAACCGCCCGATCCGGGTCGGAGCCTGCGATTCGGAGGGATCGCCCGCGCGCACGGGCATCTTTTCGCGACGACGGTCGCCTTCCCCTTTGCCTGCAAACGTTCGGAAATGCCTTACCGCCGTCCAGGAAGTCATACTGAGCGCTTCCTGATTTCCGCAAGGAGCGAGCAGCGTGTCGTTCTTCGACGAGCCCGAGGAGACTCGTACCACGCCACGGGCGGCACCACGCCGCCGCCGACCGCCGAGCGGTGGTGGTCGCCGTCCGCCGTCGTCCGGGGACCGTCAGGCGATCATGGTCCGCCGCATCGGCCTGGCGATCGTGGTCGTGATCGCGATCATCCTGATCGCGGTCCTCGTCAACGGCTGCGAGGCCAGCGCTCGGAAAAGCGCGCTCGAGGACTACAACAACAGCGTCGCCTCGCTGAACGCGCGCTCGGTCCAGACCGGTACGAACTTCTTCAACGCGCTCTCCGGCGGCACCAGCGACCCCACGAGCCTCTCGCAGAGCCTCGCTCAGGCGGTCAGCTCAGCCACCACTGAGCTCAGCGACGCCAAGGGCCTGAGCACTCCCGACGAGGTGAAGGGGGCCCAGGACGACTTCGTCACCGCGCTCCAAATGCGCAAGGACGGGATGAGCAACGTCGCCAACCAGATCGGCGCGGCGCTCCAGTCCCAGACGAGCCAGAACGCGATCGACACGATCGCGGCTGAGATGGCTCGCTTCTATGCCTCGGATGTGCTGTACAAGGACTACGCCGTGCCGCAGATCGTCGGCGCGCTTCGCGCGGCCGGCATAACCGTCGGTGGCCTGGGCGGCCAGCAGCTCAACTCGAGCCAGTTCCTGCCGTCGATCCAGTGGCTCGACCCCCAACACGTCGCCACCGCGCTCCACGTCCACCTGCCGTCGTCATCAGGATCGTCGAGCACCGGACCCATCGCCCCCGGCCTGCACGGACACCAGTTGAACTCGGTCAGCGTCGGTGGGAGCACCCTCCAAACCGGATCGACCAACTCGATCCCGGCGAGCCCGGCGCCGACCTTCACGCTGGACTTCGCCAACACCGGCCAGAACACCGAGACGAACGTGAAGTGCCGCGTGACGGTGTCGGGCACGAGCGTCAGCGGGCAGACGATCGTGCCGCAGACGACGGCCGGAGAGTCGACGAGCTGCCAGGTCACGCTCAGCGCGTCGCCCCCGAAGGGGTCCCATAACGTCACGGCAGAGATCGTCCCCGTACCCGGCGAGAAGAACACGGCGAACAACTCGCTGACGTTCCCGGTCACGTTCCAGTGATGGCTGGCGTGACCGTATCCTGTCGGCAGTGCACAATCTGACCAGCACCGCTGGGATCGTCGCGATGGCGGCCGGCGCGGGCGCGCTCCTGGCGCTCCTCTTCTGCACGATCCTCGGGATCAAGCTCAGGCGACTGCGGGCCGCTCAGCGGGCGATCCTCGGCGGTCAGGACCAGGACCTGGTGGCTCACGCCGCCTCGCTCCAGCATCAGTTCGAGGCGCTGTACGGCTACGTCCAGGAGGCGTCCGAGCGGCTCGAGAGCCGGATGGAGACGGCCGAACACCGGATCGACGGGTCGGTCGCGTATCGCGCGCTGATCCGGTACGACGCCTACGGCGAGATGTCGGGCCGCCAGTCCACCTCGATCGCGCTGCTCGACGCCAACCGCTCAGGGGTGGTGCTGTCCTCGATCCACCACCGCGACCAAGCCCGCCTGTATGCCAAGGAGGTCCGGGAGGGAAAGCCCGAGCTCGAGCTTTCGCCCGAGGAGGACGAGGCGGTCAAGCGCGCGCTGGGCGCGGACGTGAAGCAGCGCTCGCGCTAGTGGAGCCCGGGTCACCCCGCTAGTGGTCGTCCCCGAGCGGATGCGCGTCGCCTACTTCGGCCCCGAGGGCACCTGGACTCAGGAGGCGCTGCTCGCCGCCACGACCGGGCGCGAGCTCGAGGCGGTCCCCTATCCAACGATCTACGACACCGTGATGGCCGTCCATTTCGGGGCCGTCCAGCGCGCGCTGGTCCCGATCGAGAACTCGCTCGAGGGGTCGGTGAACGCGACGCTCGACTCGCTCGCGATGGAGACCGAGGACGTCGCGATCCTCGGCGAGGTGGTTCACCCGATCCGCCACTGCCTGATCGCCCGAACGCAGCTCGAGCTCTCGGAGATCGACACCGTCGTGTCGCATCCGCAGGCGACCGCCCAATGCGCGCGCTTCATCCGCGCGCGGCTGCCGGGAGCACAGGTGCTCGCCGGCAGCTCGACCGCCGAGGCGGTCAAGACCGTGGCCGAACACGACGGCCCGTGGGCGGCGCTCGGCAATCGGGTGGCGGCCGAGCGCTACGGCTGCCAGGTGCTTCGCGCCGGCGTCGAGGACGTGGCCGACAACGAGACCCGGTTCGTGTGGCTCGGGCCGGTGGGGGCGCCGGCCGGCGGCGTGGGCGGCGTGGGCGGCGTGGGCGTGCCCGGGTCGCCGGGGTCGGCGCCGCTCGGTCCGTGGAAGACCGCGGTCGTGTTCTGGGGCGTCGGGTCCGAGGCGCCGGGCTGGCTCGTCCACTGCCTGTCCGAGTTCGCCACGCGCGACGTGAACCTCACCCGGATCGAGTCGCGGCCCCGCAAGCAGGGCCTCGGGCGCTACATGTTCTTCCTCGACCTCGAGGGTCGCGATATCGAGCCGCATGTCGCCGACGCTCTCGTCGGGCTCCGCGCCCACGTCGAGGTCCTGCGCGTGCTCGGTTCGTTCCCGGCTGCGATCGTCTGATGACGTAACAAACGCGTATCAGGTCTAACGGAGGCACCGGTACACTCCGGCCAGCCATGGCCACTTCAGTACCAGCGCCAGTGTGGTCCGCGTCGCCTCCAGAGCACCAGCGACGCGGACGTGAGGGTGGCCGGGTGCTCGTATTGAACGCGACGTACGAACCGATAAACGTGTGCACCGTTCGCCGCGCCGTCGTGCTGCTCCTCAAGGAGAAGGCCGAGGTGATCGAGCGCGGCGATTGGGAGCTTCACTCGGCGACCGCGTCGATGTCGCGACCGGTCGTGATCCGCCTCGTCACCTACGTCCGGATCCCGCGCGACACCCACCGCCGCAAGATCACGCGTCGCGCCGTGTTCGCCCGCGACAACTGGACCTGCCAGTACTGCGGCGCGCGCTCCAACCTCACCGTCGACCACGTGATCCCCAGATCGAAGGGCGGCGGATCGGGCTGGGACAACATCGTCGCCTCGTGCGCTCCCTGCAACCGGCGCAAGGGCGACGCGCTTCCCCGCCAGGTCGGCATGCACCTGCGAACGCCGCCGCGCGTGCCGAGCGCCACCGTGTTCATCCACGTGGCAAGTCCGACCATCCCGGTCGCCTGGCAGCAGTACCTGGCGGCGTAGCAGCGCGTCACCAAGCGAGCCCACGCGCTCCCGCCTCTGGGCGATTCGCGGTCTCGCATGCTCGCGAGATGTGCGACTCGGCTGCGTCCCAGAGTCCGAGCAAGACACGACACGCGATGCCGGCACCCGGTACCCGCTGCTGACACCCACCGCAGCGGTTGGTAATCTGATCATCACCAGAGAAAGGAGGTGGTCCGACTGTCTGAAAGTACTTGCGGGACCCTGGAGGTGTCCGGCCGCTAAGTCGGAGGCTGACCCCGCCTAGCGGAGTCCCCCCGAGACACCGCCGGCGCGAGTGCCGGGATTGGTCCCTCCGGTCTATTCCAACCTCGCATCGGTGATGCCAGCCAAACTGTGAAGGGCGCCGGGTCGACGGCGCCCTTCACCCGTTAAGGGCCCTTCCGGGCGAGCGACACGAGGCGCCTAGGCGATCCCGGAGAATGGCCGCGACACCTGCACGTTGTCCCGGCCGGCGGCCTTGCCGAGGTACAGAGCGCTGTCGGCTCGGCTGACCAGCTCGTCGATCTCCTCGTGGCTCCACTCGGCGACGCCGATCGTGATCGTCACGTTCAGGCCGTGATCCTGCGCCGCCTCGGGCTGGTCCTCCGCCAGCGCGTCGCGCAGGCGCTCGGTGGCGCGCAGCGCGCCGTCCTCGTCGGTGCTCGTGAGCACAACCAGGAACTCCTCGCCGCCCCAGCGGCCGATCGCGTCCTCGGTGCGTAGGGCGCCGTCGAGGACCTGCGCGGTGTGCGCGAGCACGGCGTCGCCGGAGCGATGGCCGAGCGTGTCGTTGATGTGCTTGAAGTGATCGACGTCGATGACCAGCAACGACAGCGCCAGGTCGTGGCGGCGCGCGGCGCTGATCGCGTCGTGCAGGTACTCCTCGATCGCGCGGCGGTTGCGCAGGCCGGTCAGCGGGTCGACCAGGGCCAGCCGCGCGAGTTCGCCGTTGAGTCGCGTCAGTTGCTCACGGCGGCCGTGCAGACGTGTGATCAGAACGATGATCGCCAGCCCAGCCAACCCGAGCCCCGCGATCGCGAACCACGCGAGCCACCTGCCGGCTCCGTTGAGGAACGTGAACAGCTGCGCCTCGGGATCACGCAGCACGATCCGCCACGGGGTCCCGGCGACGTGCGCCGTGACGAAGTACTGCTTGCCCTGCGGGCTCCCGTACGACCCGTTGGCCGCGTGGCGGGCAGCCTCCGACAGCCGGGGATCGGCCTGGGCGAGCGTGGCGGGCTGCGGCCCTCCGGACGGGACCGCGGTCAGCAGCCCTCCGCTGGGATCTACGAGATAGGCCTGCCAGCCGGAATTTGACAGAACGCTCCCGAGCACCGTCGGCAACACCGACTCGGCCATCGTGTACGCGCCGGTGAACACCCGCCGGCCGAAGGGAGTCTGGTAGGCGACGGCAAAGCTGAGCATCGGCGTGCCGCCGACGTCGGCCAGCCCCACGCCGGATGTGTCGGGCTCGGCGAACGTAGCTGCCAGGCCCGAATACTTGTCCGCGAGCATGCCGACCAACGGGCTCGGTGCCGACGCCGCCGCTCGGATGACCCGGCCGTTCGTGTCGAGGACCGCCGCGGCACGCAGGCCGAGGGCGGTCGCGTCACGATCCAGGGTGTCCTGCGAGATCGCCGGGCCGGCGAACCAGGTGAGCGCTTGGGCCCGCTGGCTCGAGAGAAGGTCGTTGGCGTAGATCGACACGAACCCCGCGGCGAACTGAACGCGCGTCTGGAGGCGCGCCGCCATCCCGTTGCGGCTCGTCGCCTGGGAATGCGCGAGCAGCCAACTGCCGGCTGCGATCAGCGCCAGCCACCCGATCACGAGTGCGAGCACGAGCCGACCCTGGCCCCGCCGCGCGCCGGTGAGGTGCGTGACCGGGCCGGACGTGCTGGACGCGCTGGCCTCGTGCGCCAGCAACGACCGCAACTCTGGCCGCCCGGTTCCCATTTGACCGCTTATCGGTAGGTTCGGGGCGGTCCTTGAGAAATCCGGGCCGCGCCCGTTGCCTTACAACGCGCCTTGGGTTGCGCAGCTACTCGGCGTCGTCGCTGGGGTCGTCGTAGCCGGCGGACTCGTCGTCGTCCGCCAGATCGCCCTCATCGAAAGACTCGCCTTCGACGCCGGAATCGTCTTGGGCGGCAGGCTCGTCTCCGGCGAGCACCGATCCCGCCGCCGCGTCGATGTCAACGTCGACGTCGCCGGCGACCGTCGCGGCCGTCGAGGTCTCGGACTCGACGACGAGCGCGACCGCGCTGACCTGGTCGTCGTCGCGGATGTTCATCACCTTGACGCCCTGAGAGGCGCGCCCGTAGCGGTTGATCCCTCGCACCGAGGTCCGCTGGACCATCCCGTTCTGGGAGATGAACACGAGCTCCTGGTGCTCGCGCACGACGAGCGCGCCGGCGAGCGCTCCCTTGTTCTCGGTGAGCTGGATCGTCCTGACGCCCATCGTCCCGCGGCCCTTGACCGGATAGTCGGGGATCGGGGTGCGCTTGCCGTAGCCGTTCTCGGTCACCACAAGCAGCTCCTGGTCGTCGCGCGCGACGTCCATGGCCAGAACGGCGTTGCCCTTCTGTGAGACGTTCATTCCGCGCACGCCGCTCGTGTCCCGTCCCATCGGCCGGACCTGGCTCTCGCTGAACCGCGCGGCCTGCCCCGAGCGCGACACCATGATGATGTCGTCGTGCCCCGAGGTCCGCCGGACCGCGATCAGCTCGTCGTCGTCTCGGATGTTGATCGCGATGATCCCGTCGGCCTTGATCGGCGTGTTGTAGGCGCCGAACTCGGTCTTCTTGACCATGCCCTTGCGTGTCGCGAACACGAGGTACTTGCCCTCGCCGAAGTCGCGGGTCGCCAGCACCGACTGCACCCGCTCGCCCTCTCGCAGCGGCAGCAGATTCACCAGCGCCCGGCCGCGCGCCGTGCGCGAGGCCTCTGGCAGCTCGTACACCTTGAGCCGGTAGACCTTGCCCCGGTTCGTGAAGAACAGCAGGTAGTCGTGGGTGGAGGAGACGAACAGGTGCTCGATGTAGTCGTCGTCCTTCATGTCCATTCCGGTCACACCGACGCCGCCGCGGCGCTGCTGGCGATACGTGGACAGCGGCAGCGACTTGATGTAGCCCGAGTGCGTGATCGAGATCACCATCTGCTGGTCGGCAATCAGGTCCTCGATGTCGATCTCGCCCTCGGCGTGCACGATCTCGGTGCGCCGGTCGTCGCCGTAGGTCTCGGCGATCTCGGCCAGCTCCTCCTTGATCAGCGCCATGACCCGGCTCTCGTCGCCGAGGATCTCGCGCAGCTCCTTGATCCGCTCGATCAGGTCCTTGTGCTCCTGCGCGATCTTGTCGGCCTCGAGCGCGGTCAGCCGGCTCAAGGTCAGCTGCAGGATCGCCTGGGCCTGCACGACGGTGAGCTCGAACCGTTCGACCAGGCCATTGCGCGCGACCTCGGGCGTCTGCGACCCGCGGATCAGCGCGATCACCTCGTCGAGGTTGGCGAGCGCGATCAGCAGTCCCTCGAGGACGTGGGCGCGCTCCTCGGCGCGGCGGAGCTCGTACTTCGTCCGGCGGACGATGATCTCCCGCTGGTGGTCGACGTAGTGACCGATCACCTCGCGCAGCGACAGTGTGCGCGGCACGTTGTCGACGAGCGCGACCACATTGACGCCGAACGTCTGCTGCATCGGTGTGTGCTTGAACAGCTTGTTGAGCACGACCTTGGGGATCGCGTCGCGCTTGAGCTCGATCACGATCCGCATTCCGTTCCGGTCAGACTCGTCCCGGATATCGCTGATCTCGGAGACCTTCTTCTCGTGGACGAGCGTCGCGATCTTCTCGATCACACCGCCGTCCCCGCCCTTGCGGACCTGGAACGGCAGCTCGGTGACGATGATCGCCTCCTTGCCCTGGCCGATCGGCTCGATGTGTGCCTTGGCCTGCACCCGAATCCGTCCGCGGCCGGTGGCGTATGCGTCCCGAATCCCCTCGCGTCCGAGGATCGTCCCGGCGGTCGGGAAATCAGGGCCCTTGACGTGCTTCATCAAGCCCTCGACGTCAATGTCGGGGTCGTCGATGTAGGCGAGCGTCGCGGCCACCACTTCGCGCAGGTTGTGCGGCGGGATGTTGGTGGCCATGCCGACGGCGATGCCGGAGCCGCCGTTGACGAGCAGATTCGGGAAGCGCGAGGGCAACACCACCGGCTGCTGCTTTGACCCGTCGAAGTTGGGATAGAAGTCGACCGTCTCCTGGTCGATGTCGCGGAGCATCTCGGTGGCCAGCGCGTCGAGCCGCGCTTCGGTATATCTCATGGCCGCCGCGCCCCAGCCGTCGATGTTCCCGAAGTTCCCGTGCCCGTCGATGAGCGGATAGCGCATCGAGAAGTCCTGCGCCATCCGGGCCAGGGTGTCGTAGATGGGCGAGTCCCCGTGCGGGTGGTACTTGCCCATTACTTCGCCGACGATCGTCGCGCACTTGACGTGCTTGCGCGGCGGCCGCAGGCCGAGCTCGTTCATCGCGTAGAGGATCCGGCGGTGGACCGGCTTGAGGCCGTCGCGGACGTCGGGCAGAGCGCGCCCGACGATCACCGACATGGCGTAGTCGAGATACGCCGAGCGCATCTCGTCCTCGAGCCCGCGAGGCTCGATGTTGCCGCCGCCGATGGTGTCGATCGATGCCATTAGTCAGTCCTCCTACGTGTCCAGCGTGGCGAGCCGCGCGTTCTCCTCGATGAATGCCCGCCGCGGCTCGACCTGGTCGCCCATCAGCATCGAGAACACCATGTCGGCCGAGGCCGCATCCTCCATGCTGACTTGCACAAGCGTCCGCGAGCTCGGGTCCATGGTCGTCTCGCGCAGCTCGTGCGCGTCCATCTCACCGAGGCCCTTGAACCGGTAGTACTCGATCCCGCGCTGCGCGATCGCCAGCACCGCCTCGCGCAGCTCGTCGAACGTGGGCGCGTCCTTGCTGTTCTCGCCGAGGGCGACGTGGAACGGAGGCGTGCCGACCAGCTCGACCAGCTCCCTGTGTACCTCGGCCAGCTGGTGGTACTCCTCGGCCTCGAGCGTGGCGCGCGGAATCGTGTGCGTGGTCGCGAGGCTTGTCTTCGCCTCGACCGTGCGGATAACGACCTCTTGCTCGTTCTCCGACAGCAGCTCGACACGGAACGCCTCGCCGTTTTGGCCGTCCTTGATGTGGTGCAGGAGCGCGTCGACGTCCGAGACCTGCTCCTCTAGCAGCCTCGCCTGCTGGAGGAAGCTGATCACGCCCTGGCCATGGGCCGCGCGGAGCGCCGAGGCCCAGCCGTCGTACTGCTTGAGCAACCGGTTGAAGCGCTTCCAGCGCGTGTCGGTCAGCTTCAACTGCTTGTTGTACCGGTCGAAGATCTCGATCTTCTCGAACTTGTCGCCAAGCAGGATGTCCTCGAGCTCGGACTCGCGCTCGATGTAGCGGTGCTTCTGGCCTCTGGTCAGCCGATAGAGGGGCGGCTTGGCGATGTACACGTAGCCGGCCTCGATCAGCGGCTGCATCTCACGGAACAGCAGCGTCAGCGCGAGCGTGCGGATGTGAGCGCCGTCGACGTCGGCGTCGGTGAGCAGGACGATCTTGTGGTAGCGCGCCTTGGCGATGTCGAACTCGTCGCGCACACCGGTGCCGATCGCCGTGATCAGCGCCTGGATCTCGGTATTGGCCAGGACCTTGTCGATGCGGCTCTTCTCGACGTTCAGGATCTTCCCCCGCAGAGGCAGGATCGCCTGGGTGCTGCGGTCACGGGCGCTCACGGCCGAGCCGCCCGCCGAGTCGCCCTCGACCACGAACAGCTCCGCGAGGGACGGGTCCTTGACCGAGCAGTCGGCGAGCTTGCCGGGCAGGGCCGAGTTCTCGAGCGCCGACTTGCGTCGGGTCAGATCGCGCGCCTTGCGCGCGGCGGCCCGGGCCCGCGCCGCGTCGACGCTCTTACGGATCACTCGGCGGGCGTCCTGAGGGTTCTCCTCGAGGAACTCGGATAGGCGCGCGTACACGACCGAGCGCACGAACCCGTCCATGCCGGGGTTGCCCAGCTTGGTCTTGGTCTGGCCCTCGAACTGTGGGTCGGTCAGCTTGGCCGAGATCACCGCGGTGAGGCCCTCGCGTACGTCCTCGCCGGTCAGCGCATCGTCCTTGTCCTTGAGCTCGCCCTTATCCCTGGCGTACTTGTTGAGCGCCGTTGTCAGAGCCGAGCGGAAGCCGCTGAGGTGCGACCCGCCCTCGATCGTGTTGATGTTGTTGGCGAACGAGAACACCGACTCCTGGTAGGAGGAGTTCCACTGCATGGCGACCTCGATCGCACCTTCGTCCCCCTCGCCCTCGAACGAGATCACCTTGTTGGTGATCGGCTCCTTGTTGCGGTTGAGGTACTTGACGAAGTCGACGATCCCGCCCTCGTAGTGGAACTCGGCCTTGTGGCCTTCGCCGCGCTTGTCGATCAGAAGGATGCGCATGCCGCGCGTGAGGAACGCCGTGTCGCGCATGCGCTCCTCGAGCGTCGTGAAGTTGAGATCGAGCGTCTCGAAGACGTCGGCATCGGGCAGGAACGTGATGGTCGTCCCCGTCTCGTTGGTGGGCTCGCCCTTCTTCAGGTCGCCGAGCGGCGTACCGCGCTCGAACGACTGCGTCCACACAAATCCATCGCGGCGAACCTCGACGTCGAGGCGTTCGGACAGCGCGTTGACGACCGATACCCCAACCCCGTGCAACCCACCGGAGACCTTGTAACCGCCGCCTTGGCCGAACTTGCCGCCGGCGTGGAGCACGGTCAGCACCACCTCGACCGCCGGACGCTGCTCCTTCTCCATAATCGCGACCGGGATGCCCGCGCCGTTGTCGCGCACGGTGACGGAGTTGTTGGGATGGATCGTGATCTCGACGCGGTCAGCGCGGCCGGCCAGGGCCTCGTCGACCGAGTTGTCGACAACCTCGTACACGAGGTGGTGAAGGCCGCGCTCGCCGGTCGAGCCGATGTACATGCCGGGACGCCTGCGGACCGCCTCGAGTCCCTCGAGGACAGTGATGTCCTGTGCGTCATAACTGCTCTGCTGGTTGGGGCGCCCTGCGGCGCCATCGTCAATTGCCAACGATCCTCCGATGAACATCAGAGACGCCCCGGGTCCGCGCAACCTGGCGCGCGCCGGAGCGTCGAGAATTGTGCACATAATGATAGCACGGTGGGGGGCGGAAACGACCGATGGGCCCGGTCCGTTTTGCCTGCAAAACCCCCAAAACGGAGAGTATTCCTCGAGCCCGTGACCGGTCGCTTTTGTCGGCTTTGACGCACCACGGAACAGACCCGTCGAAAAGCGGCTCCTGAAGCCTCCGGTCCTAGCTCGTACGCGCGCAATGCTCAACTTTTGCGCGCATGCGCCGATGCTTACGCGAAGGGCTGCCGGCGACCGGAGTCGGCGCACTGAGGATGACAGCCGAGACCGCCACCGAATCCCAGCCCAAGCCGTCCTCTCGCCTGTCGGGGGCGCTTGCGCATGCTCGCGGCGTCCACCCCGTGTGGGGTCTGAATCTGCTGTTGATCGCCACCGCAGTGGCGCTATACGCCGGCCCCGTTCACGGCCTTCAGCCCCTCGCGCATCCGCACCTGCCGTGGTGGTCGATCGCGATCGCGTTCGCGATCGCCGAGCGCTGCGTTGTCCACCTCCATTTCCGGCGCGGGGCGCACTCGTTCTCGCTCGGAGACATCCCGATCGTGTTCGGATTGATCTTCTGCAGCGCCGAGGCGTTCGTCGTCGGCTGCCTGCTCGGGAGCGCGCTGGTGATGCTGTTCGACCGCCGGCTACCGCCGGTCAAGTTCGTTTTCAACACCTCCCAGTTTGCGGTCCACGCGTGCATCGCGCTGCTCGTCATCCACGCGCTCGCGCCCGTGTCCGACCACGTCGGGCAGCGGATCTGGGTCGGGGCGCTGATCGCCACGCAGGCCTCCGGATTCGTGACCGTCCTGGCGATCGCAATCGCGATCTCCCTGTCGGAGGGCATCGTCAAGCTCCGGACGGTCGCTCACATGCTGTCGATGGATCTTGTGGTGACGCTCAGCAATGCCAGCCTCGGGCTGTGCGGCGCGGTGATCGCGTCCTCGGACGCGCTGGCGCTCCCGCTTCTGGCGATCCCATCGCTCACGCTGTTCGCGGCCTACCGCGCCTACCTGTCCGAGCGCGAGCGTCACAAGCGGCTCGAGTTCCTCTACGAGGCCAATCGCACGCTCGCACGCTCGCGTGAGATCGCGCACGCGCTCGAGGGGCTGCTCGAGCGCTCGCTAGAGGCGTTCCGCGCCGAGCTCGCCGAGATCATCCTGTTCGGCTCCGAGGAGAACCCATCGGTACGGACGCTGCTCGGTCCCGGCAGCTACCGCGAGTTGATGGAGCCGGTCGACTCGGAGGTCGCCGACGCGATGCGCGAGGTGCTCGAGCGCAGTGACGGAGGCGCGTTCACGCTCGATCCCCCGTTCGGCGGCGCCCGCCTCCAGCGCTACCTGGAGGCGCGTGGGGTCACCCACGCGATGGTGGCTCCCCTGCCCGGCGAGGAGCGCGTGATCGGAGCGATCATGCTCGCCAATCGCTTCGGCGTCGTGCGCTCGTTCGACCACGACGACCTGCGGCTGCTCGACACGCTCGCGGGCAACGCCAGCGTGGCGCTCCAGTACGACCGGCTCGAGCAGGCGGTCAACCAACTGTCGGTGCTGCAGGAGCAGCTCCACCACCAGGCTTACCACGACCCGCTCACGAACCTCGCCAACCGCTCGCTGTTCACCGACGAGGTGAAGTCGGCACTCGCCGACCGTCGCGGGGAGCTCGCCGTGCTGTTCATCGACCTCGACGACTTCAAGACGATCAACGACAGCCTCGGCCATTCCGCCGGCGACACGCTGCTGGTGTCGGTCGCCTCGCGCCTGCGCTCCTGCCTGCGGCCCGAGGACGTGATCGCCCGCCTGGGCGGCGACGAGTTTGCGGTGATGGTCGAAGATAGCCACGACGCGGAGGCGGCGGCGGTCACCGTCGCGCACCGGATCATGGAGGCTTTCGTACACCCGGTGGAGGTCGGTTCCGAGAGCGTGTCGGTGTACGTGAGCTGCGGGATCGCGACCAGTCACGGGGGCGCCGACTCGGCCGACGACCTGATCCGCGACGCGGACGTCGCGATGTACAGGGCCAAGACCAACGGGAAGGGTCACTTCCAGGTGTTTCACCCGAGCATGGGGGAAGCGGTGCTCGAGCGGCACGGCCTCAAGGAGGAGCTCCGCCTCGCGATCGAGCGTCAGGAACTGACCCTGTTCTTCCAGCCGATCATCGATCTGGCCACCGGCTCGCTCGTCGCCGAGGAGGCGCTCGTGCGGTGGCAGCATCCCCGGCGCGGGCTGGTCGGCCCGTCGGAGTTCGTTCCGTTCGCGGAGGAGACCGGGCTGATCCTGTCACTCGGTCAGTACGTGCTCGAGGAGGCCTGCCAGCAGGCCCGCCGGTGGCAGGCCAGCGGCCCGGTCGGGCCGGCGGGCGGTGCGCACGTCGCCGTCCACGTCAACCTCAGCGCGGTCGAGCTC
The DNA here is from genome assembly GCA_963822855.1 of uncultured Solirubrobacterales bacterium. GTDB lineage: Bacteria > Actinomycetota > Thermoleophilia > Solirubrobacterales > Solirubrobacteraceae > Palsa-465. The sequence continues at coordinate 204,532 of CAWGJE010000020.1, forward strand.
CGCGACCCCGCGCTCGTCGACCGCGTGCGCGCGACGCTGTCCAATGCTGGGGTGCACCCGCAAAGCGTCGTCTTCGAGATCACCGAGAGCGTGCTGCTCGACGATTCCGAGCGCGTCAAGGCGGCGATCGCCGAGCTCCGAGCCCTCGGGGTGAGGTTCGCGCTGGACGACTTCGGCACCGGGTATTCGTCACTCAGCTACCTGCACACGCTGCCGTTCGACATGTTGAAGATCGCCAAGTCATTCGTCGACGGCCTCGCCCGCGGCGGCCGCGAGGCGTCATTCGTACGCATGATCATCGAGCTCGCCCGCACGCTCGGGGTGGCCGTGATCGCCGAGGGTATCGAGACACAAGAGCAAACCGACGCACTTGTCGCACTCGAGTGTGACTACGGTCAGGGTTTCCACCTCGGCCGGCCCGAGCCCGTCAAGGCCGAGCTCCCGCTCCGCTCCGCAGCCTAACGGCGTCACGGCGCGGCCGCGCCACCAACGCCTGCGGATTGTCATACATCCGTCCAAACCCCTCAGGTGGGCGCAGGTTCGAGCCGATGAAGTCCCCACGAAGGACTGCAGGGGCAAACCCGTCGCGAGGCGGGGGCGCAAAGCCAGGGGTCTCGCATGCCAGCGAGATGGCCCAGCCGCCAGTTCGATTACTAATAAGACTGCTCAGGGCAAACCCGTCGCGAGGCGGGGGCGCAAAGCCAGGGGTCTCGCAAGGATGCGAGATAGCCCAGCCGCCAGTTGAGTCACTGGTTAATGGTTTTGCGACACGGAGGTTGCCCTGAGATGACACGTTCTGTCCACATCGTTGAGCGGATGCGGTGGATGTCCGCGCTCGCCGGCGCAGCCGTCGTCGCGCTCGCCGTCGCCATCGCGCTCGCCGCGACGAGCGGACAGCTGCGGGCTCTCGTCCCCGGCTCCGCCGCCGGCTCGGTTGCCTCCGTCCCCGGGTCCTCGGCAGTGCTCGATCCCCGGATCGCGACGCTTGCCGCCCACCACCCCGGCGCGGTCGTGCAGGCCATCGTCCAGTTCAATGCGCCGGTGACCCCCGCCAAGGCCGACAAGGACGCGGCTGCCGTGCACGGGCGTGTGATCGGCAACCTGCCGATCATCCACGGGCTCGCGCTCCAGCTGGCCGCCACGCAGGCGCGGTCGCTCGCCGCCAACCCGGATGTGCACGCGGTCTCGCTCAACACGACCGTCGCCACGGAGAGCCTGCCCTTCCACATGGCCGGCGGACCGGGCGTCACCGCGACGCAGCTTCAGACGACTTATGACCAGACGCTCGGCGTGCTCCCGCTCTGGAAGTTCGGTGTCACTGGCACCGGCGTGGGAGTGGCCGTCGTCGACACGGGCGTTGACGGTGCGCTTCCCGACTTCGCCTCGAAGGACCACGGTAACTCGCGGGTCGTTGCGAGCGCTGTGGCCAATACCGATGCCACCACCGCGACTGACAGTTACGGTCACGGAACGGACGTCGCTGGGATCATCGCCGGCAACGGTGACAATCGCAGCGCGGGGGATCCGCTCTACGGTCACTACATCGGCGTCGCGCCGAATGCCAACCTTGTCTCGATCAAGGTCTCCGACGAGACGGGGAAGGCAACCGTGCTGGACGTGATCTACGGACTGCAGTTCGCGGTGGAGCATCAATCACAGTTCAACATTCGAGTCATCAACCTGTCACTGAGCTCGACGACGCCCCAGTCCTACAAGACGGACCCGCTCGACGCGGCCGTCGAGTCCGCCTGGATGCACGGGATGGTCGTGGTCGCGGCCGCCGGCAACGACGGCGACACGACCGGTGCGGTCCAGTACGCGCCCGCCAACGATCCCTACGTGATCACGGTCGGCGGCGTCGACGAGAACGGCAGCGCGAGTCCGGCCAATGACACGATCGCTTCGTGGTCAAGCTTGGGCACGACGCAGGACGGCCTCCATAAGCCGGACGTGTACGCCCCGGGCGCTCACATCGTGTCCGTGCTCGCACCGAATAGCTACTTCGCCAACACCTGCCCGACGTGCATCGTCGGCAACGGCCAGTACATCCAGACGAGCGGCACGTCGATGGCGGCGCCGGCGATCTCCGGGCTCGTGGCCGACCTGCTCCAGATTCACCCGAACTGGACGCCCGATCAGGTGAAGGGCGCCCTGACAAGCCCGGCGGTGACCGAGAACTCCTCCTTCCAGGAACCGAACGCGGTCAAGGCCGCGCTGCTGTGGAACCCCCCGGTCGCCGACCAGGGCCTCACGCCGAGCAGCCTGATCGACACCACGACGGGCAACATCAACTACAACCTCTCTAGCTGGAACCTGTCGAGCTGGAACCGGGCCAAGGGCCCGCTGCGCGCCGGGTACGCGCTGTCGAGTTGGAACTGCGACAACTGCACGGCGAGCGGGAGTGGCGCGGGCGCCACGCCGAGCCTCGGCTCCTGGAATACGGTCGAGCCGCTCGGCTAAGACACCCAAGCCTTAATGGGGGGGCCGGCCGGGGGCACAAAGCCGGCGGGGGCTGAACGACAAGGCCGGTGGCGGGGTTTTGGCATCCCGTCGCCGGCCTTGTTCGGTTGTCAGCGGGGCTCGGTACGAGCCGAGGCACCTCAGTAGCGAGGCGGGAGCGCCACGCAGCGTAGGCGCGACACGCGACCGGTCCGGAGCGCGCCGTTCAGCCGCTCGAGGATCGCCGGGGCCATCAGGTCGAGTTCCTGAGCCCACACCGATGCCGAGCAGGACACGGTCACCACCCCGCCGCGCTCGGTCGTGGGCTCCGCTTCCCCGGCGATCGCCGTGCCGACTGCGGCGGGCCACGCGCGCTGCACCTCGGCCAGCAGGGTGTCGGGCTCGAGGTCGTCGCGGACGTGATCGAGCGCCAGCGACACACGGCGCGGGGCGCGGCGGTAGCTGGTCATTCCGCCGCCATCTCGAGGAGCCTCCCACCCAACACGGAGACCTGCGTGACGTCGTCGTCGCTCGAACCTGGCACGTGCTCGAGATCGGTGGCGGTGATCACGGACTGCCCAGGGGTGGAGCGCAGCAAGTCGACGAGCGCCTGGCGCCGGTCGCGGTCGAGCTCGCTCATGACGTCGTCGAGGAGCATCAGCGGGGGGGCCGGTCGATGCTCGGCGATCACCTCGCGCTCGGCGAGCAGCAACGCGAGTAGGGCGAGTCGCTGCTGCCCCTGCGAGCCATAGGCGCGCAGGTCGTGCCCGTCGTGTTGCGTCGCGAGGTCGTCGCGGTGCGGCCCGTGGCCGGTGAAGCCGCGCTCGAGATCGCCGTCGACTCGCTCGCCGAGCTCGCGGACCAGCTCGGCGGGCTCGGTCGTCCGCGAGCGCGGCCGGTAGAACACCTTCGGATCGCCCTCGAGACCGAGCGCACCCCCGAGCCGCTCGAACGGCGCCGTCAGCAGGTCCACCGCGCTCCGCCGGTCGCTCATCAGTGCGATCCCGTGGCGGGCCAACTGCGCATCCCAGCTCTCGAGCGAGTCGCGGGACCCTCGCCCCGAGCGGATTCGCGCGATCAGCGCGTTGCGCTGGGCGAGCGCCTGCGAATACAGCCGCCGGGTCTCGGTCCGAGCCGGCCACAGGGCCGCGACGAACTGGTCCAGATGCGCCCGGCGCGCCGCCGGGGCACCCTTGATGAGTTCGAGCCGGTCGGGCAGGAACACGCTGACCAGGGGACGGCCGGGTACGTCAAGCATGCGCTCGACCGACGCCCCGTCGACTCGCATGGCCTTCGCCTGCCCCGGCACGAAGCCGACCGACAGCTCGTGCGTTCCGTCCTCGTCCCCGCAAGTGAGCACGGTCCGCGCGACGCCGGCTCCGAACCTGACGACCTCGCGCTCGTTGCTCGTCCGGCACGACCGGCCCGTACACCCGAAGTACAACCCCTCGAGCAGGTTTGTTTTGCCGGCGCCGTTCGGACCCGTGACCACCGTCAGCCCGTCGCCGAACTCCACGTGCGCCTCGTGGTACCCGCGGAAGTCGCGCAGGCTCAGGCTGAGGACCTGCACACGACGCTCGCTAGACGTTCAGCCGGATCGGCATGATCAGGTACCGGAACCGGCTCTCGTCACCTGACTCGAGCAGCCCCGGGCGCAGTGGGCTGATCAGTTTCACGACCACGTCGCCCTCCTCGATCGCCTCCAGCCCGGCGCGGAGGAACTCGGGGTTGAAGCCGATCTCGAGCGGCTCGCCCTGGAACGGCACCGGCATCGACTCTTGCGCCTCGCCGATGTCCGGCGTCTGGGCGGAGATTGTCAGCTCGCCGGGCTGGAACGACAGCCGCAGCGGGGCGTTCTTCTGAGCGAGGAGGCTGATCCGCCGCACCACCTCGGTCAGCTCGGCGCCGGCCAGGCGCAGCTCGTGCTCGAACGTCTCGGGGAGCAACTGGCGGTAGTTCGGGAACTGACCGTCGATCAGCCGCGAGGACAGGACGATCCCTCCGAGCTCGAACAGAACCTGGTTCTGGCGGACGCTGATGCGCAACTGCTCGTCCTCGACGTGGCCGGCCACCCGGGCCAGCTCCTGGAGCGCCCGGGCAGGCACATTGACCTCGAAGCCGGACGGGAGCGTCTCCTCGAGCGAGGTCTCCTTCACGCTCAGCCGGTAGGAGTCGGTGGCGACCATCCGGAGCTCGCGGTCGGAGGCCGACACGAGGATCCCTGTTAGTACAGGACGGGTCTCGTCGCGCGAGGCCGACGTGGCCACCTTGAGCGCGGTCGAGACGAACGCCTCCACCGGAAGCGAGACCGCGCCCTCGGCCTGCGGCTCGGGAAACGGCGGGAAGTCCTCGGATCTCAACGTCCGGATGTGGAACGTCGCGTTTCCCGAGACGAGCTCGACGTCCTGCTCGGAGGCGCGGAGCTCGAGCGAGACGCTCTCGGCCGGCAGCAGGCGGACAACGTCGAGCAGAAGGCGCGCCGGCAGCACGATGGTGCCCTCGCGGACGATCTCCGCCTCGAGGGGAACGCGCAGTCCGACGTCCATATCGGTCGCCTGGAGCTCGCAGCCGTCGGACGATGCGCGCAGCTGAACGCCCGAAAGCGCTTGGATCGCACTGCGCGTCGACGCGACTCTGCTCACGGTCTGAAGTTGTCGAAGCAGAGCCTCGCGGTCGCAGGAGATCTTCACGATGAATACCTCAGATGGGATTTAGAAGTCATAGGGGATCTATGGGTGTTGACAAACCGCCGGAGTGCCTGCAACGACGGGAGATTCACGGGTGTGCAAAGAAACCAGCAAGTCTGTCAGGAGGGTCGGTCGGTACGGCTGCGGTCGATGATGCTCGTGAGCTCCTCGACCTCGTGAACAGCTTGTTGATCGTTGCGCATGCGCTCGGACACGCGCTTGCAAGCATGAAGGACCGTCGTGTGATTGCGGCCGCCGAACGCATCACCGATCGCATGAAGCGACGCATCGGTCAGGGCACGGGTGAGATGGATCGCGACCTGGCGCGGCCAGGTGACGCTGCCGGCGCGGCTCGATGAGGTCAGCTGTGCGAGCGCCAGGCCGTAGTAGGAGGCGACCGCGTGTTGGATGTCCCCGACCGAGGTCGGGGCATCCTGCTTCGGCCGCGGATGAATCTCGTCGAGGACCGCCTCGGCGAGCTTGACGTCGATCGGGAGTTGCGTAAGTGAGTGGTACGCGACGAGCCTGATCAGGGCCCCCTCGAGCACTCGTACGTTGTCCGTGATGCGCTCGGCGATCACCTCGAGCACGGCGTCGTCGGTCACGGCGATGCGGTCGAGCGCTGCGCGCTTGCGCAGGATGGCGACCCGGGTCGCGTGGTCTGGCGGCTTGATCACCGCCACGAGTCCCGACTCGAACCGCTCGCGCAGGCGCTCCTCGACCGCCGCGAGTTGGCTGGGGAGGCGGTCGCACGTGAGTACCAACTGTCGTCCGGTCTCGTACAGGGCGTTGAAGGTGTGGAAGAACTCCTCTTCGGTCTTGGCCTTGCTGGCGAGGAACTGGACGTCGTCGATGAGAAGAACGTCCGCGTCCCTGTAGGCCTGTTTGAAGCGATCGATCGATCGCGACCCGAGCGCTCGGATGAAGTGGTTGGTGAACGCCTCGACGGTCGTGTATCGGACGACCGCACCGCCGCCGAACGAGAGCACGTAGTTGCCGATGGCGTGGAGGAGGTGCGTCTTGCCGAGGCCCGGCGGGGCGTGGAGAAACAGCGGGTTGTAGGCCTGGCCGGGAAGCTCCGCGACCGCCAGCGAGGCGGCGTGGGCCATACGATTGCCGTCGCCGATGATGAACTGGTCGAAGCTGTAACGGGGGTTGAGCGCGCCGGCGGCGAGGTCGAGGCCCTCTGCCTGGGTGCGCTGGCGGTGCGGCCGATCGGCGCCATGGCAGGCGAGCTCGAGCCTGATGTCCGGACCGAATGCAATTCTTGCGCAGCTCTCGAGGATCCGCCCGAAGCGCTTGGAGACCCAGTCGTACGTGGCCGCCGGCGCGTCGACGAGCAGCGTCCCGCGATCGACGGACCTCAGTTCCAGCGACGCCAGCCAGATCTCGTACGTGGACTCGCCGACTGCCCGCCTGAGCTCCGCGCGGAGCTCACGCCAGGCAACGGTGGGCTCGAGGTGCGCGGACAGCGACAAGCAACCCCTTGCGGGACGGAGATGGATCTGATTGCGAGGGAGGCGCCCGAAGGACGCCCGGGGCGGCGAATATACCAGCGGTGAGGAGGCGAGATGCGCGGCTTCCTGGGCCTTGACGCAAAGCGCGAGAAAAAGCGCGAGCGGCCTCTGGGGCGAGGTTCCAGCGTGCGGCCGACGATCTGAATCTGCCGCAATCGCCGCTGCGTATACTGGCTGCAATCCCGCTCCCCGGGAGTCCTGAGTCATGAAACGCACTTACCAGCCGAAGAAGCGCAAGCGCGCCCGCACACACGGGTTCCGTGCCCGCATGCAGACCCGGGCCGGGCGTCTCACGCTGAAGCGCCGGCGCGACAAAGGCCGCAAGCGCCTGACGGTCTGATGGTGGGCCTGCCTGGCGCCCGTCCGCGGCCCGGGCGGATGAGGCTGTCGCGCAGTGCCGACTTCGATCGCGTGTTCCGCCAGGGCCGGTCGCACGCCGGCCGCGAGTTCGTCCTGTACGTCTTCCCCCGCGGGGAGGGCGACGACCCGAGGCTCGGCCTGTCCGTGTCGCGCAAGGTCGGCGGCGCGGTCGAGCGCAACCGGGTCAAGCGTCTGCTCCGAGAGGCGTTCGCGATCGATGGCGACCGGCTCCCGCCCGGCACCGACGCCGTCGTCGTGGCTAGGCACGAAGCCAACGCTCTGGCCGAGCGTGAGGGTTTGGACGGGATTCGCCGTGCGCTGGGACAATTGCTCGAGCTCGTTGATCCCGGCGGCGGTGAGCGGCGGGCCGAGTCGAACGAGGCGGGGGCGGAAGTGGTCGAGGAGGCCGGGTGAGCTGGCTGCGATCGCTGGCGGTGCTGCCGATCAGGCTTTATCAGCGGCTGATCTCGCCGGCGTTCGGGCAGCGTTGCCGTTACTACCCTTCGTGCTCCGAATACGCCGCGCAGGCGATTAGGAGATTCGGCATACTCCGAGGGCTAGTCCTGGCTGTCTGGCGGCTGCTCAGATGTAACCCGTTCAGTCACGGCGGTTTTGATCCCGTCGAGGACCAGCGGCTGTTCAAGCCCCGAGCACCGGCCCCGAGCGCCTGACCATGTTTGTCACCGCCAACATCTTCCAACCGCTGATCGACGTCTTCGAGTCGATCCTCCTGTTCTTCCACAACCACGTGGGGTTCTCGTGGGGGTTCTCGATCATCGCGCTGACGATCCTGATGCGCGCGATCCTGCTGCCGCTGACCGTTAAGCAGTTCCACTCGATGCAGAAGATGCAGCGCATGCAGCCGCAGATGAAGGCGATCCAGGCGAGGTACAAGGACGACAAGCAGCGCCAGCAGCAGGAGATCATGAAGTTCTACAAGGAGAACGAGATCAACCCGCTCGGTTCCTGCTTGCCGCTGGTGGCGCAGATCCCGGTGTTCATCTCGCTCTTCTACATGCTGCGCCAGGACCTGCGGAAGAACATCTGCCCGCACACCCAGGACGTCTACCAGGCCAAATACATGGTGACGCACCACGTCTCGCACGCGGTGGCGGCCGGGCACACCACCCCGTGCGGGCCGAATAACGGCGCCGGCTTCCTGTTCATCCCGGACCTCACGGACAAGGCCACGGGCGCCGTGCTGATCGTCCTGTTGCTGCTCTACATCGGGAGCCAGCTGGCCTCGAGCCTGATGATGTCGAGCCCGATGATGGACAAGCAGCAGCGGCGTCTGATGATGTTTCTGCCGCTGGTCTTTGTCGTGATCGTGATCAACTTCCCCGCCGGTCTGCTCGTCTACTGGATCACGACGAACCTATGGACGATGGGTCAGCAGTTCACCGTGCGAAGACTTATCGGGACTCCCGCCCCGCCGGTGGCTGTCGCCGGCGCCGGCCCACCCGGCGACGGCCCAGGAGGTGGCCGCGGTGGCGGCGGCAAGGGCGATACGGGCGGCGACAGTCCGCCACCCCCGCCCGACGACTCAGGCCCGAACGGCAAGTCCGACGGAGGCAACGGTGGCGGCATATCAGGATTGATCCGAGGTCGTCCCAAGCGCGAGCCCGAGCCTGAGCCTGTTGCAGCGGGCAACCGCAGCGGCAAGGGCGGCACGCCCCCGCCCCCACCACGCAAGAAGAAGAAGCGCTCCGGACGCAGGAGGTAGATCGTGGACGCTGAGATCGGCGACGCGGGCTCGCGCGTGCAAGAGTTGCTGGAACGGATTGTCGGCGCCGCCGGCATCGAGGCCAGCATCCACGTCGAGGAAGATGCAGACGAGGTCCGCGCCGACCTCGAGGGGGACGATCTCGGCCTCCTGATCGGCCGCCACGGCCAGATGATCGACGCGATCCAGCACATCGCCTACCGGATCGCGTGCAAGGGCGCCGTCGTCCGCAAGCGTGTCGTGGTGGATGCCGCGGGCTATCGCGAGCGCCGCGCGGTCGCGCTGCGCGCTGCGGCCGACCAGGCCGCGGAGGCGGCGGTCCACGACCAGCGCGCGGTCACGCTCGAGGCGATGACCGCGCTCGAGCGCAAGGTCGTCCACGAGCACCTGAAGAGCCGCCACGACGTCGAGACGTACAGCGAGGGCGAGGAGCCCGACCGGCGACTCGTGGTAGCGCCGCTCGTCAACTGACGCCGCGCGCGCGGCGCGGTGGCGCCCGCCCCGCCCCGCCCCTCGCCCCTCGCCCCTCGCCCCTCGCCGCGCACCCGCCCGCGCCGGCGTCGTCACCGTTTCACGTTTTTTTACGCGGTGAAACAGTTCCGTGTAGAACTCGTGACATGACGGAGCTCTCGGACTTCGATCGCGGTCTGGTGATCGGCCTGCTGGTCGGCGAGGCCTCGTTTGGAGGTGACGGCAAGCAGCCGCAGGTGACCGTGCGCATGCACGTGCGCCACGAGGCGCTGTTCGGGTGGCTGATGCATCGGTTCCCCGAGACCCGTCTGTATGGCCCGTACCACCACGGCGGGCGGTCCTACTACCAGTGGATGGCGCGCGGGACCGCACTCATCCGCGACGTCCTCCCGCTGCTCGAACGCGAGCTTCACGCCGGACTCGACGGCTACGCCGCCGAGCGGTTCGAGGCCATGCGTACTCGCTACGCGGGATACATCGCCCGCGAGCGAGAGCGCCTGGAGAGGTCCACCTGACACCGGGACCGAGTAAGTCCGGGCCGGGAGGCGATGCCGCGGCGCGGGTCGCGGCTCTGGCGGAGCGCTATGCGCTCCCGGACGACGCCGTCCCGCGTCTCCTCGCGTTCCATCGCCTGCTCGTCGAGGATCCGCTCGCGCCGACCGCCGTCCGGGATCCGCTCAAGGCGATCGACGACCATCTCGCGGACTCGCTGGTCGGGCTCGAGCTCGAGCCGATCCGCTCGGCCGTGGACCTCGCCGATCTCGGGTCGGGCGCCGGCGTTCCCGGGCTGGTGCTCGCAATCGTCCTGCCGGAGGCGAGGGTTTCTCTGGTCGAGAGCGCATCGCGGAGGAGCGCGTTCCTCGAGCGGGCCGTCGCCGCCTCCGAGACAGCAAACGCCGTCGTCGTGAATACGCGCGCAGAGAGCTGGCCCGACGGACTGGCGGCTTTCGACGTCGTCACGGCCCGCGCGCTCGCGCCGCTGCCGGTCGTCGTCGAGTACGCCGCGCCGCTGCTGATCGTGGGAGGCACGCTCGCCGTGTGGCGGGGAAAGCGGAACCCCGGCGACGAGAGCGCCGGCGCCCGGGCCGCGGCTCAACTAGGACTCGAGCCCACCGAAATACGCCAGATGCAGCCATTTCCGGGTGCCGAAAACCGATATCTACACCTCATGTCGAAGGTTACGGAGACTCCTTTAGGGTTTCCGCGCCGGCCGGGCATGGCATTGAAGCGCCCCCTCGGTGCGAGCTAGCGCGCAACGGAACGCCCGGGGTCTGACCGCCGTCACCGGTAGCTTCATCCGCCATGGGGACCGTGTACGCCATCGCCAACCAGAAGGGCGGAGTGGGTAAGACGACCACCGCCGTGAACCTCGCGGCGTGCGTGGCTGAGGCGGGCTACGACTCGCTGCTCGTCGATATCGATCCGCAGGCCAACGCGACGATCGGACTCGGGATCAGCAAGGACGATCCGGGCACGGTCTACGACGTGCTGATCGGGTCGGCCTCGATCGAGGACGTCGTCCGGCCGACCGGGATCGAGCGCCTGTCGATCGTCCCGTCCGGACCCGACCTCGCCGGCGCCAACGTCGAGCTGCCGCGGGTCGCCGGCTCGGAGACACTGCTCCGGGAGGCGCTCACCGGCGTGCGGGATCGGTATGCGTTCACCCTGCTCGACTGTCCGCCGTCGCTCGGACCGCTGACCGTCAACGCGCTCGTCGCCGCCGATCGGGTCATCGTGCCAGTCCAGGCGGAGTACTTCGCGCTCGAGGGCCTGGCCGGCCTGCTCGACACCCTCTCGCTCGTCCAGCGCGAGCTCAATCCATGGCTTACTGTGGCCGGGATGCTGCTGACGATGCACGACGGCCGCACCCGGCTCGCGCAGGACGTCGAGCGCGAGGTGCGCGAGCACTTCCCCGAACTGGTGTTCGACACCGTGATCCCGCGCAACGTCCGTATCGGCGAAGCACCGAGTTTCGGTAAACCGGTAATCCATCACGATCCGCACTGCGCCGGCGCGGACGCGTACTTCGAGCTCGCCAAGGAGGTTGCCGCTCGTGGCTGAACGACCGAAGGGAATGGGCCGCGGCCTCGCCGCGATCATGTCCGTGGCTCCCCGGGACGAGCTTCAAGAGCTCCGCCCGATCCCGGTCGACATGATCGACCCGAGCCCCAACCAGCCTCGCCATACGTTCGACGAGGACTCGCTGATGGCGCTCGCGGACTCGATTCGCACCAGCGGCGTCCTTCAGCCGATCCTCGTCCGGCCGCTCGTGAGCGGCCGCTACGAACTGGTTGCCGGCGAGCGCCGCTGGCGCGCCGCCAAGGTCGCCGAGCTCACGGCGATCCCCGCGGTCGTGCGCCGGCACGACGACGCGGCCTCACTCGAGGTCGCGCTGATCGAGAACATGGCGCGCGAGGACCTCAACCCCGTCGAAGAGGCCCGCGCCTGCGCCGCCCTCGTGGAGGAGCTCGGACTCACCCGCGAGGATGTTGGCCTCAGGGTGGGCCGCAGTCGCGTCGCGGTCTCGAACCTCATCCGCCTGCTCGACCTGCCCGACGAGGCGCTCGAGCTGATCGAACGTCGCGACCTCACCGAAGGCCACGGACGCGCGCTCCTGCTCGCGGCCGATAACGGCGACCGACGCACCCTCGCCCGTGACGCCGCGCACCACCGCTGGTCGGTTCGAGAGCTCGAGTCCCGGGCCCGCGCCGCGGCCGCGCCCGGCAATCCCCATCGGCGTGTGCGCCCACGGGCGCCTCTCCACCCCGACCAGGCCGCCGCGATCGAGCTCATCACCGACGCCCTCGCCGCCGCCCTCGGACGCGACGTCGATGTTGCCCCGGCCAAGGGTGCCGGCTACCGCGTCCAGCTGAGCTTCGAGTCGCTCGACGACGCGCTCGACGTGGCCCGCCGCCTCCGGGTTCGGGCCGTCTCCTGACCTCGGTCGACCCGCCGCGAACCCGCCAACCCGTGACGGCGCCCGCGGGTAGAATCGCCCAGAGACGGGCGATTAGCTCAGTCGGTTAGAGCGCTTCTCTGATAAGGAAGAGGTCCCAGGTTCGAGTCCTGGATCGCCCACTGGCCGATTTGCAGGGAAAACGCGCGGTGGCGGGCATATCGTCAGTCCCTTCCATCGGCCGTTACGGAACTCTCGCGGAGCTCCAGCTGAGCGCGCGCAGCCGAGATCAGCTCATCGAGCCCGTCGTACCGCGTGCCCGACATCGCCTTGACGACGTGCGCGTAGGTGCGCCAGTGAAGCCCCAGTCCGTGCCCCATCCGCTCGGCCGCCTCGGCCGGCGTGAAGCCGGCGTAGTGCAGCGCCGACGCGTGCGAGTGCCGCAGCGTGTAGACGGTCGCGTCGGTGATCCGTCCGCCGGTCGCGGCGGCGACGGCTGGGCGCAGCCGCTTGGCGCCCCACAGCCGCAGCGCGTTCGGCGACATCACGCCAACGATCGGCTCGTCGTCGCCGGGCCGCCCCGACTCAAGCCGCCATGCCTTCAGCTCGCGTGCGGTGACCTCGGGGGCCGCGATCACCCGCGTGCGGCTTGCCGTGCGCTTCGTACGCGAGCGCGCGACCGTGAAGGTCAGCCCGTGCAGTGCCGCCCACGGGGCGCCATGGATCTCGATTGGCCGCAGGCCGAGGTGGCCCGCCAGCAGCGCGATCGCCCGGTCGCGGCCCGAGAAGCCCGCGATGAGCCGCTCAAGCTCGACGGGTGAGAGAGGCTCGACCTCCTCGGACGGGTCAGCCGGGACCTTGCGCAGCGCCCGCGCGGGATTGGCGGGGATGCGCCCGTGCTCGACCGCAACCTGCAGGATCCCACTGAGTCGGGTGAGCGCCTCGCGCACGGTGCTTGGCGTCGCGTCGCGGTCGAGGAGCAACTGCTGATGCTCGGCGAGGCGCGCGACGTCGATCGAGATCAGCGGCTCGTCGAGCAGCTCGGAGAGGTGCTTCTCCAGTGCCCACGCGTACTTTGCCCGGGTCGGCCCGGCGAGGGTCGCGGCGTGCGTGCGCCACGGGCCGCGGACGAACTGCTCGAGCGTCATCGTGTCTCGCTCGAGCTCGGCGGCGAGTAACGGCCCGAGCTGGCGCCGGCGCGTGACCTCGGCGTCGAACGTGCGGGCATCGCCCTTGCGGTCGAAGGTGCGGGCATCGCCCTTGCGGTCGAAGGTGCGGGAGTGTTGCTTGCCGGCGATCCGATACTTGACCCGCCACTTCTTGCCTTCCGGGTGGATGCTCATCGCCAGCTCGCCTTTCTCACCCGGGCCTTTTCCTTGGCCGCCGGGCTGTCCGGGAGCCATCGCGGATGAGCCTCGAAGGGCGCCGGTGCACGCAGCTGATCCACGCGGGCCATCATCCCGGCGGGGGTCGGGACGGGGACTGGCTTGGTGATGGTGGTCATGCCTCGCATGGGCCGACTCGCTGGAGCCGGTCGATGTACTCCCGCAGTTCGTCGGCGCGCACGAGTGTCCGGCCGTGGTCTACCAGGGCCGGCAGCGATCCGTCGGCGATCCGACGACGGACCGTCCGAGGCGAGCAATCGAGCAGCCGAGCGGTGGTCGCGACCGAGAGCAGGGCCGGCACCCGAAGGACCGCGGCGGGCTCGAGCTCCTGAATCTCGGTCGCGGTCACGCGAGCCCCCGGGCCGCCACAGCCGGCCCGCTCCGCGCGTTCGGCAGGTTTCGACTCACGGTGGGCTCCCCCTTCGGCGACGGTCCTGCTCGACGCTGACAGGAAGGCCGGGTCGTCCCGTGTGGCCGCCGGCCACTTCGCGCGTATCAGACTCTGCTTGGCCCAGGTCGCTTCGTGGCGCACCGAGCTTCTGGCCAAGGCGCTTCTGGAGCGTTGCGTGCAGCAGGTGTCTGGGGAGCAGGGCGGCGGTGAACGAGGTCGGTGAGAGCAGCGCGTGGAGCTGCTCGTCGCTCCAGCTCGAGAGCGGGCGGCGAGCACGACCTCCACGAGGATCTGTTCGCACCATTCGCGCACCTGTGCCTCGATCACCGTCCGGGCGCCGGCGATTCCGCGGTAGCGGGCCTGCCAGTGGCTGATCAGGTCGGTGACCGCGGCCGAGGTAGGGCGCTGGCGAGGTGCCTTGCGGCCCTTTTTCAGCGCCCCCTCCCGAACCGGTTACGTGGAATTCAACGTAACGGGTTGTATGTCCGGCCGATGGTTATGTTGAAGACGCGCTGGAGCGGCGGCGTTTGCCCTGCTCAGCGCGATTTGGCGGGGGTGATTCGTTCAACATAATCGTGGCCGTCCTGTCGAGGCTTCGCGGATTCGTGTTCCGCGATCCGACAGGAGGCATCGATGGGCAAGAGGGTGTGGTTCCCGGTGGTATCGGGGCCGTTGGCGCCGCACGCGGCGGGATTCGAGTCGTGGCTGCGGTCGCGGTCTTATTCGCCCTCGGCGGCGGCCAACAGGTTGTGCCAGCTAGATCAGCTCAGCCGCTGGCTTGAGCGCAACAGGCTGGCAGCGGGCCAGCTGACACCTCAGCAGGCGGCCGAGTTCGTCGGTTCGCGCCGTGAGCTGGGGCTGGTGACGTGGACCTCGCCGCAGAGTGTGGCGCTGCCGCTGGAGTACCTGTGCGAGATCGGTGTGGTGCCAATACCGGCGCCGGCGGCCAGCGACAGTCCGCTGGAGGAGCTGCTGGCCGAGTACCGCCGCTATCTGCTGGTCGAGCGCAGGCTGGCGGAGCACACGGTGGTCGATGCGTATATCCCGGCCGCCCGGTTGTTCCTCGCTGGCAGGGAGGGCGCTGGTGGGCTCGGGCTGCAGCGGCTGTCGGCGGCGGACGTGAGCTTGTTCCTGGTGGCGGAGTGCCCGAAGCGCAGCGTGTCGGGCGCGCGAGATCTCGCGAGCGCGCTGCGGTCGTTTCTGCGCTTCCTGCACGTGGCGGGGCTGATCGACGCGCCGTTGGCGTGGGCGGTCCCGTCGGTCGCCGATCTGCGCGATCGCACGCTGCCGCGAGGTCTTGAGCCGGCGGCGGTCCGCAAGATGCTCGCCTCGTGTGACAGGCGGCGGACGGTTGGGCGCCGCGATTACGCGATCTTGCTGTTGCTCTCGAGGCTGGGGCTGCGTCGCGGCGAGGTCGCCGCGATCCAGCTCGAGGACGTCGACTGGCGCGCTGGCGAGCTTCTGGTCCGCGGCAAGGGCTCCCGGCAGGACGTGCTGCCTTTGCCGGTGGACATTGGTGAAGCGGTGGTGTCATATCTGCGCCGCCGACCGCGGTGCGAGAGCCGGGCGCTGTTCTTGCGGATGACCGCGCCGCTTCGGGGGCTGAGGCCACACACGGTCGGGTGGATCGTGCGGGAGGCGTGCACCCGGGCGGGGCTTCCGCGCGTGGGCGCGCATCGGTTGCGGCACACCGCGGCGACCGAGATGCTCAGGCGCGGGGCATCGCTGGCGGAGATCGGCCAGGTGCTGCGCCACCGCGAGCAGAAGACCACCGCCATATACGCCAAGGTCGACCGTGAGGCGCTCCGCGCGCTCGCGCGTCCGTGGCCGTTGCAGGAAGGCGGTGCGACATGACGCTCCGCGAAGCGCTGGCTGACTATCTGCGCCTCCGTCGCCGGCTCGGGTTCGAGATGCCCCAGGACGGCCGGCTGTTGGAAGGCTTCGTGAAGTTCCTCGAGCGAGCCGGAGCGGAGCGGATCACCACTGATCTGGCGCTCGAGTGGGCGCGCATGCCGGCGGGCGCACACCCGCACTATTGGCGTCAGCGGCTGTCGGTCGTGCGCGGGTTCGCGCGCCATCTCGCGACGATTGACCCCGCCAGCGAGGTTCCCTCCAAGGACTTGTTGCCCGGGCATCGCCCGAGGATCGCGCCATACATCTATACCGAGCAGGAGATCACGGCGCTGATGGCGGCCGCAGGGAGACTCACACCGGCGTTGCGCGCCGTGCGTCACCAGACGCTGATCGGCCTGTTGGCGGTCACCGGGATGCGCCCCGGGGAGGCGCTCGCGCTTGACCGCCAGGATGTCGATCTCCGCCACGGCCTGGTGCATGTCCGCGCCGGCAAGCAGAAGAAACAGCGCGAGGTGCCGCTGCACCACAGCACGATCCGCGCGCTTGGCGAGTATGCCCGGCTGCGCGACGCTCGTTTCCCCGAACCCTCGACGCCGGCGTTCTTCATTGGCGCGCGAGGTCGGCGGGTGCCGCGTGGGGAGCTCAACCGGACGTTCACCCAGCTGGTCCGCGAGGTCGGCCTCGACGGCCGCGGCGCGCGCGCCAGACCCCGCCCGCACGATCTCCGCCATGCCCTGGCCGTGCACACGCTCCTGGACTGGCATCACGCCGGGGAGGACATCGACCGGCGGATGCCGCTGCTGTCCGCATTCCTCGGGCATGTCGACCCGGCCAGTTCGTACTGGTATCTGGAAGCGGTCCCCGAGCTGCTCCAGTTGATCAGCCGCCGGCTGGAGCAGCTGCCCGAGGTGCTCCCATGACCCCGCTCGCGCCCGCGCTCCAGGCGTATTTCACTGAGCGCCTGATCACCCAACGCAACTCCAGCCCGGAAACGATCGCCGCCTACCGCCACGCGTTCAGGCTGCTGTTGCGCTTCGCCCAAGAGCAGACCGGCAAGCACCCATCCGAGCTGGACATCGACGATCTCAACGCGCCGCTGATCGGCGCGTTCCTCAAGCACCTCGAAGAAGACCGGGGCAACAGCCCGAGAACCCGCAACGCCCGCCTCGGGGCGATCCACTCCTTCTACCGGTTCGCGGCGCTCGAGCACCCCGAGCACGCCCACACGATCGCCAGGGTGATGGCGATCCCCACCAAACGCCACGAGCGCAACACCGTCACCTACCTCGACCGCGACGAGATAGCCGCGCTGCTCGCCGCGCCCGACAAACGCACCTGGCTCGGCCGCCGCGACCACGCGCTACTCGCGCTCATGATCCAGACCGGGGTGCGTGTCTCGGAGCTCACTGGCCTACACGTCGGCGACGTCCACCTCGGCACCGGAGCGCACATCCGGGTCTTGGGGAAGGGACGCAAGAGGCGCGCCACGACCCTGACCGGCGAGACCGTCAAAGTTTTGCGCGCGTGGCTCAAAGAACGCCAAGGCCAGCCCGACGAGCCACTGTTCCCAACCCGGCAAGGTCGGCCGCTCAGCCGCTACACAGTCGGCGTGATCGTCGCCAAGCACACCGCCACCGCGGCCATCAGCCGCCCGTCACTTCAGGGCAAGCATGTCACCCCGCACACGCTCAGACACACCAACGCGATGCTGTTGCGTGCCAAGGGCGTGGACATCGCGACGATCGCCTTGTGGCTCGGGCACGAAAGCACCCAGACCACCCACATCTATGAGCACGCCGACCCCGCGCTCAAGGAACGAGCGATCGCACGAACCGCCCCCCTCGGCACGAAACCTGGCCGGTATCGACCAACCGATGCGCTCCTCGCGTTCCTCGAGGGGCTGTGATTATGTTGAACGAATCACCCCGCCAAATCGCGCTGAGCAGGGCAAACGCCGCCGCTCCAGCGCGTCTTCAACATAACCATCGGCCGGACATACAACCCGGCGTGACCGTTTCCGATCACCGGGCTCTCCAGTGACCAGCTGCGTGGGACGCGGGCGACCGGTGGATATGGTCGTGACAGCTTCCGCAGACAACAAGGGTCTTGCGTCGGCGTTGAGTCATGATCCGCATCCATTCCGGGCGGTCTGACTGCCCCGGTCGGCCGAGGTCAGCGAGCTTGCGGATCTGGTGAACCTGCACCTTGCCCGTCCGTCCGCAGATCTCACACCGTCCCGCCAGGAGCCGATGAATCAACTCGCGGCGCGGTCGGGTGACCGGGGTGGGTTCGCGGTCGTTGACGATCGCGAACTTCCGTCGCTGGAGCGGGATTCCACCGAACGTAGCGACCCTTGGCTTGCGGCCCTCGCCGCGCTCGATTCTGGCCTGAAGGCAAGCACGCGGCCCGTGCGGCGTCTCAATGGTGGCCGCGTACTTGCGGGCCATCTTCGCCACCGACGAGTCGTACTTGCCGGCCATCGTCTTGAGCAGCGAGATCGCCATGGTCCACCGCAGGCGGTTCAGTCGCGAGACGTCGCCGGCCATGAGGTAGTACTGGACGATTCCCCGATACACGGCCGCGTAGCGGCTGATGATCGTGAGATCCTCTTCGTTCTTCAGCTCAGCTCGGTGTATGGGTTTGCCGCCGGCCATGTAGTGGGCGCATCGAGCCTGGATCACGTCTCGGGGCACGCGCAACCCGATCTTGCCGTTGGCTCTACGACCGCCGCTGGCGATCACGTGGTTGGCGTGTTGGACGATGATCTCGTAGCCCAGGAACCTGGCCGCACTGGTGCGGCCGTGGGTGATCAGCGTCTTCTCCTCGGACAGTTCCAGCTTGAGGTCATCGCGTAGGAACTGGCCCAGGCGACCCTTGATCTCCTCGGCTTCGGCCTTGGGTCCGGTGAATCCGAGCAGGATGTCATCGGCATATCGCACATAGCGCAGCCGCCGGTATCCGGGATCCATTGGATCAACGGACGGGAGGCTGCGTAGCTGCTTGCGCAGCGCATGCACCGTGACATGGTCGCCACGGTTCCGAGCGTCAGCGAGCCTCGCTTTGAGTCTGCTGTACTCGGGATTGTGCTTTCTGACTACCCCTCGGGTGTATCCCGGCAGTAGAACTGTGTCGACGAACTGGTCCAGCCGATCCAGATAGATGTTGGACAGGATGGGTGAAACAACACCGCCCTGCGGCGCGCCGCTGAGCGTGGCGTTCCACATCCAGTCCTCCAGATACCCGGCACGCAGCATCTGGCCGAGTAGCCGAAGCAACCGGTTATCCTGGATCTTCTCGCTGAGCGTTTCGAGCATGACCTGATGGTCAAGCCGGTCGAAGCACTGGGCGATGTCACCTTCAATAAACCAGGTTGTTCCGGTCCAAGCGACCGTCACATCGCGCAAGGCAGTGTGACAGCCACGACCGGGCCGATAACCGTGGGAGTGTTCGGAGAACTGCGGCTCGTAGTACGCCTCCAACAGCAGACGTATGACTTCGCCGAGTAGCTTGTCCGACCATGATGGCAGACCAAGCGGCCTTTGCTTCCCGTCCTTCTTTGGGATGTAGTGCCGCTTGACGGGCTTGAAGCGGTAGCGCTCGTGACGCAGCGCGTCGATGATGCGCTCGATCTTGCCCAGCGTCATGCCGTCCGCGGTTTCCGCGTCGGGTCCGGGCGTCATCGCTCCCTTGTTGGAGTAGATGCGCCCGTAGGCCAGCAGATACAGCTGCGGGTTGAACAGTTGCCGGTACAGCTCATCCAACGGCAGGTCGCGCCTGCCGCGTTCACGCAGGACATCCAGGACCGTTTCGGCGCTCTGCATTACGCATACCTCCCGGCTCGTCGATGTCCAGCCACCTGTGCCCCTTCGCCCTGTGGACGGCTCTCCCGCCCTCCCTGGTGGGTCGTTGCTCCCACGACTACTATGGGCACTCCGTCACCCTGGGGCTCGCGCCCCGAGGGTTGATCCCGCGTTCGTCCCTGTTGTACGTCCGAGCGCGACTTAGGCGTCCCACTCATCTCCTTGATTGCCCTCACTGGGCA
The DNA here is from genome assembly GCA_963822855.1 of uncultured Solirubrobacterales bacterium. Lineage (GTDB taxonomy): Bacteria > Actinomycetota > Thermoleophilia > Solirubrobacterales > Solirubrobacteraceae > Palsa-465. Next base: position 224,297 of record CAWGJE010000020.1, read on the forward strand.
ACGCTCCGCGCTCCGGAGGTTGCGACGGCCCTTCCGCGATGCCGTCACAGAGCGCGACGCCGGTAACAGGTGTCTTTCCGACGGACGTGCCGTTTGCGTCTTCTGGAGATTGGGCTTCAGGCAATCCAGCTTTCGCCATATCACGCGGGTCCCACGGCGCTTCACCCCTGACACCTGGGCACGACCGCCGGTTTTCTGGCATGCGATTGTCCCTTTCACCTTTCGGATCCGGGTTAAGCCATTGGACCCAAGAACATCCCTTCGAGTTCCTCCCGGCTGTACCGGGGATACAACAGGGCGCCTCGCGGCGCATC
>CAWGJE010000021.1:0-109380 GCA_963822855.1 uncultured Solirubrobacterales bacterium
TTCTGTCCGATGAAGTGTGTGAGGTCTGGGTCTGACCGAGCGGCTCGTGTTGCCGCGCCCGGTTCGACGAGGAGCCCCGGAGGGGCGAGTCGGCGATCCGGGCGCGGGCGCGGCCCGGAAAGGACCCCCCATGACCACGAACACGAAGACATCGAAGTCCGGCACCATCGAGGTAGTGCCCAGCGATCCGGCGGGGGACCGCGAGAACGCGATCGACCGGCTCGCCGGCTTGCTGCCGCGGGATGAGCTCGAGGACGCGCTGAAGGGCCTCGACCCGGAGCAGATCACCGGGCCGGGTGGCCTGCTCTCCCAGCTCGCGGGGCGGGTGATCGAGACCGCGCTCGGCGCCGAGCTGACCGAGCATCTCGGCTACCCGCCCGGCCAGTCGCCGCCGGGCGGCGCCGGGAACGTCCGCAACGGGTCGACCGGCAAGAAGGTGCAGACCGAGCTCGGCCCGGTCGAGGTCAAGACGCCCCGCGACCGGGCCGGGACGTTCGAGCCGCAGCTGGTCGCGAAGCGGCAGACCCGCCTCGCGGGGCTGGACGAGAAGATCCTCGACCTGTACGCCGACGGGATGTCGGTCCGCGACATCGAGAGCCACCTGCAGCGCCTCTACGGCACCACCGCCCTGGGCCGGGACACGATCAGCCGCGTTACCGACGCCGTGCTCGCCGACGTGCAGGCGTGGCGGACCCGGCCGCTGGAGCGGGTCTACCCGATCGTGTACCTGGACGCGCTGATGGTCAAGGTCCGCGAGGACCGGTCCGTCCGGACCCGCGCCTGCTACCTCGCGATCGGCGTCACGGTCGACGGGGAGCGCGAGGTGCTCGGGCTGTGGTGGCAGGAGACCGAGGGAGCGAAATTCTGGCTCGCCGTCCTGAACGACCTGCACCACCGCGGCGTCGAGGACGTCCTCGTCGCATGCGTCGACGGGCTGACCGGGTTCCCCGAGGCGATCGAGGCCGTGTTCCCCCAAGCGTGGGTGCAGACCTGCATCGTTCACCAGATCCGAAGCTCGATGCGGTACGTCGCCTACCAGGACCGCAAGAAGGTCGCCGCCGCCCTGAAGCCCGTCTACGGCGCCGTCAACGTCGAGGCGGCCGAGCACGCGCTCGCCGCGTTCGACGAGACCTGGGGCGCCAAGTACCCGATGATCGCCGCCTCCTGGCGGGAGCGCTGGACCTACATCGTCCCGTTCCTGTCGCTCCCCGCCGACCTCCGGCGCGCGGTCTACACGACAAACAGCATCGAGAACCTCAACCGACAGATCCGCAAAAGCATCAAGACCCGCGGCCACTTCCCCGACGAACAAGCCGCCACGAAGCTCATCTACCTCGCGATCCTCCGAGCCGAAGGGAAATGGCGACAGGCATACAACTGGACCACAGCACTACGAGGCCTCAAGATCCACTTCGGAGACCGACTCCCCGACTGACACATCAACCAACCGGCTCAGGCCTCACACACAGAAGCTCGGACACCCTCGGAGCCGCTCATCCCTACCCCACCCGCTCGACCGAGCCGAGGCGGACGGTCACGACTGCCGCGGCCTGGCGATGCTTGTTCACGTTCCGCGGCGTCAGCTTCTCACGATCGAGACCACGCAAGAACCGACTCACCTCCGCCGTCGTCACCGCCTCGATCTGGCGATCGCCGAACGCCGCGATGATCCGGCCCGCCGTCGCCCGGTCGCCCCGTTTGTACGCGATCCCCCGGTTCACGCAATAGACACGCGTAGTCGCGGACCGTCGAGGGCTTCGCCCCCCGCACCTCCTCGAGCCACTCGAGCCACTCCTGACCAAGTTCGCGAACCGTGGTCTTCCGCTTCGCCGCCTCACGCTTGGCGCGCTGCTCCTCCCCCACTTCCCGCTCGTGCTCCGCCATCGCGGCCACCGCGGCCACGGTCGCGGCCCGCTCGTCGAGCCAACCGTCGGGACAGCGCTCGCGTCGCTTGCGCCACCCGCCGGCGCCATCCGGCTCCTGCCATGCCAGACCAAGCCTGCGGGTCTTCTGACGCCACGGGTCCGAACCAACCCGATAGCGCCACTGAGCGTCCCAGTAGACGCGGCCGCCAGCCCCTCCTTCGGCCGGACGAACAAGCTGCTCTGCAGCACCTCGGTACTGGTCGCCGTGGACCGGAAAAAATACCCCCGCCGAAGACAACTCGCTCGTTGTACAACACCTGTACAGCAGCCCAAACCGTACAACAGATCGCGCAACAAACGGGTCAGAAATCCTTGGTTTTACGGCGCTTTTTGCGCCCGTATCTGGCGCAATTTCGGCGTTCTGGGGGCTTCTGGTCTGCTTGCCATGCAGAAGGTCGAGGGTTCGATTCCCTTCAGCCGCTCCTTACGAAAGCCCTCCAAATCGGAGGGTTTTTCTTTGGCCGAACGGCGCGAACAGGTGTTGAGCCGGCCGGCGCTACCAAACCCCTGGAGCGCGGCCGCGTCGTAGTCGACGACGATCGGAGCAATCTCGGCCCCTGCCCCTACTAGCCCGAAGCGACAGCGTCTCTGTGCGCCCGGTCCTCGCCGACAGCATCGGCGTTCGCCCCTGGCGACACCTGGACGTCTGACGGTGAGATCCCCCAACGACGCATCACTGCCCGCACTCTGTGCTCCGCGGCTGCGAGATGGCGGAACGCCGGCCTCACCTCGTGAACTAGCCGCTTAAGGGCGGCGCGGAGTCCGTACGCCGTCAGCGCGAACGCGATCAGCGCGGCGGCGAACGGCATGTCCCTTGCCGGACGTCCCGCGATGCTGTTGACCGTCTCCCTTGCCGCGGCGGCTCCGATCATCGTGTCGCCGACGGCGGTCGGGCTGGATCGGACTTTGCGCACCTGGGTTCCTGGCGCCGCGGCGGCGCGCTGGAGTGCTCGAACGGACGCCGCGATTACGAACAGCGTCATGAGGTTCGAGTGCTCCCTGGGCATTCCGAACACCCGGGACATGATGCGGTGCCGTGCCTCGTTCAGCAGGCGGAAGACGACTACACCGTCACCCACAAACAGCCTGGCGCTGCTGAGGTGCTCGGGGCGGCGAGAGGGCGAAGATTGTGTGTCTGGCATCACGGCTACTGTCGCTTCCTGGGCCCTTAGCGTATAGACGCGGCGCCGCCTGTGCATCCGCAACCGCCGACCGCTTCGCTCCGGGGAACTACGAACTCCGTCGCCACATGGGAAGGCCGCTCACCATTGGGCATCCGGCGGCGGAGCGGGTCTGGCCCGTCGTCCACATGCCGGGCGGGACTCGATCCTCTCCCGTATTTGAAGACGCTGGCCTGCGACGATGAGGTCGCCCTCCCCTTTGATCGAGATCCAACAGGGCTCCTCGTGGCCCTAGGCGGAAGCGGCCCTTGCGTGTCGAGGCTGGGCGAGGACGATCGGCGGTGGACGCGGTGATGCTTGCAAGCGGGGGACGTAGTGTTCGTATCGAATGGTCCGACGGAGTCGAGTCCTGTCAACTGGCTTTGGTGGGCTCTTGGTCTGCGCGGCAGTCGCTGGTTGCGGCGGTAGTCGCCCGGTCGTTCCAGCGCTCGGGTCGTTCAGCGCCGGTAAATGTGCGGTGCGCCGCCCCGTGACTCTCCATCAAGCTTTGTGGCCGGCAGCCAGAAGCGAGCTGGCCCCGCCCGGTCCGGTCGCGATCCAGCTGCGCCATTATTCCGCCGAGGTCGGTCGGCCAGTCTTGCGGTTGCTGAGCTCGAGGAGATTGACAGCACACAAGGCGGTGGCGTTCTTCGCTGGCGAGCTCGATGCGCTCCCGCTACCGGACGGGACGGTCGTGTGCCCGGATGACGACGGCTCCCAGGTGGTGGCGACACTCACGTATCCCCAGTCGCGGAGCGTTGCGGTCAGCGTGGGGTTGCGCGGATGCGAGACCGCGACGAACGGCACGGTGTCACGGACGGCGTCCGGTTTCGGGTCGCCCCCAGAGAAAGCTCCTCCGTTGGTCGACCAGCTTGAGCGCATCCTGCCGCCAGGGTCAGCTGATGGGCAACGGTTCCCAGGAACGGCACTCGCCGGCGACCGCGCCTTCAGCGGAACGCAGTACGCGGACGGGATGACCAGATTGTCGCTCTGATCGAAACGGAGCGGCGACGCGTCTGGCGTTTCTCGGTCTCTATGAAGGCCGGCCGCTTGTCAAGCCCTGTGTCAGTCTCTGACACCGCAGTCTGCCGAATCGCGGGTGAGCGCTGCCGTGTCAAGCGCCTGGGCAAGGTCACTGGAGTGAATAGTTAGGGCTCATGGCGCTTGACACGACGGCGTGAACCTGGCAGGAAGTTGACTGTTCACGGTCCGCGTGCGGGTCGGGCCGTTGGAGCGGTGCTCATCTCTCTATCGCCTCATCACACTTCGAGGATTAGGTGTCATCGGGGCTCGCTCCGGTGGCGCAGTTCCGTTAGGGGCTGTCAGGCAGCCAGACGAAAAGTGGCGCCTGCCGGAGCGAAGGGTTGGTTACGAGTGAGCATGTACCAGATCGCCTCGGTGAGCTGACGGGCGAGGTCGATCTGCGCGACCTTGGGTCCGCGCTGGCGGCCGAGACGACGCCGGGTGCGCTGGTAGCGCTCCCGGTAGAGCGGATGCGAGGAGGCGGCGATCGCGGCCTCCATCAGCCCCCAGCGCAGATACCTGGGGCCATGTTTGGACAGGGGCCCGCGCTGGTCCATCTGGCCGGACTGCTTCACGCGCGGGCACAGGCCGGTGTAGCCGGTGAGCTTGACCGGCGAGCAGAACCGGCTGATGTCGCCGATCTCGCATGCGACCGTGAACGAGGTGATCCACCCAAACCCAGGTGCCGTCATCAGAGTGGGGATGTAGCGATGATCGGCACCCGAGCGACGGAGCTCCTTCGCGATCTGAGCGATGCGGGCCTCGAGATCGTCGATCAACACGAGACTGGCGTCGACGTGCGAGCGCCACGGCTCGGGCATGTCGAGCTCCTTGAGTAACTTGCGGCCCGCAACGCCGAACAGGTCGGACATGTGGCGCTGGTGACCGAACGTGATCAGCGTGGAATGCACCCGGTTCTTCAGCGTCGAGCGGTGCTTGACCAGATGCAGCCGCCAGCGGGAGATCTCCCGCTCGCGCCGCAGCTCGACCGTGGGCAGCCAGATCGCCGGCACCAGATCCCGGAACGACAACTCGGCCAGCACCCCCGAATCGATCTTGTCCGTCTTGCACGCCAGCGGCGCCAGCCCCTTGACCTTCTGCGCGTCGGCGACCAGCACCTCCCAGCCATGGGCCGTGAGCTCGTCGTGAACGAACCTGGCCCCGTTCATCGACTCCACCACACCGCGGACCGGCTCGCCATACACCGCCACCGGCGGGCGAGCCCGTGCAGGCCGTCGCGGTCCGGGATCGCGTGAAGCGGTCGATCAGCTCCCCCTGATCGGAGATCAGGCACACGTCAATTCGTTTGCGGCTCAGATCCAGGCCAACGTGCAGCACGGACACTCCTCTCCGGCACGAGGACAGGCAGGATCGGTCCAGCCCACCGCGTACCTTGATACCCGGGTGGTCGGTTCTCTGTATCGGATAGCCGGCAGCGCGGATACCAGCGCGCGCGCCTTCACTACGCTCTTCGATACGGAGGGCGACCTCTCAGACGACTACGCCGCTAGGGGGAAACGGCAGATCCGTTGTAGCGCTTTGCGATGATCGAGGCGACGCGCGGCGCGCGTTACGGTCTGGGGGCCTCGATTTGTGTGGTCGGTTTGGCCACCGTCATTGGGCCCTCGCTCACCAGCGCGTCGGTTCCAGCACCATCGCCTCCACCGACCTTTGTCGTGGTCAACCCCGAGTCGCAGATGTCGCTCTATTCGTCGAGTACGGGCGCGCTCGTTCGGCCGCTCGCGAGCTTTTCGGACCAGACGTTCGCGAACAACGCTTTGGCGTACGCGCCGGATGGCAGCGCCGTGTACTTCACGTCGATCCCGCAGCGCCACACGCGACGCTTCTACCTGAAGCTGATGCGCATCGATGTCGCGACCCATCGCCAGACGTTGATCGCCGAGGGGGCACAGCCCGCGATCAGCGAGGACGGATCCCGGCTCGCATACGCGACCTTTCCCCCGTGGGCTGGCGGTCCGCGACCTCGCGGCGGGCCAGACACGCAGGATCGGTCTCGCCCAGCTCGGTACCGCGGCTGATCTCCTGAACGCGACGATCGGCTGGCTGGGCGATGGGTCAGTCATCGCGATCGTCCCAGCGCCAACTGCCTGGGACCTCGTCGGACAGCCACCGAAGCTGCACAGGTGCGGAACGACCCAAACCCACGCGGTCATCGTGTTCGTTCACGTCCCTGCCCCACTGGCACCACTCACCGCCGACTGCGTACACCTCGCCGGACGCGAGCTAGGCCCTGGCGCGTTCTCACTCGCCGGGACCCAAGCGAGTCCAACGACGCTGCTAGTCGCCACCGACGCGTACGGCGACAAGACGGTCGTCGAACAGATCACGCAGTCCGCCGCGATCAGCCCGGTGCTCACCATCCCCAACTCGCTCCCACTCTCGTTTTGACCCGTCAGAGACCCACCTGCTCTACCTCGTCGGCCACAACCTACCAACGCTCACCGAAGCAACGATCACCAACGGACAACTCACCCCCGGCCCATGGCGAAATCCGCTCGACTTGGGAGGCCTCGCCTGGTAGGAGATCGCGACATCACCTCGCTGTCGGGTTGATCGAGCACCGACACTCTCGAACGCTTGAGCGGTGCGATCGAGAGGGAGTTCAGGCTGGTGGCTTGGGGGTGGGACGGTCGAGCTTGTCGAGCGCGAGTGGTGGACAGCGAAGCTCGCCGCTGTGGAATCGTCCGATCGGGCGCAGGAGGCGGACCGTGACGCCGTGATGGTCGAGGTCGATGATTACACCGTGCTCGCCCTGCAGGTAGCCGGGGCGGACGTTGCGGTTGATCCGGACGGGATCGCCGATGCACAGTTGGGCGATTGCGGTCGCTGCTCGGACGGTGTGCAGCAGAGCGCGACGCGCATGGACGGCGTCGGCGATCGCGACGAGGTGGTGGTCGAGCTCGCCGGCGGCGATCTGGTCGAGAAGCAACCGCTCGGGCGTGTCTAAGAACGGTTGCTTGAGCTCAGGCCAGAGAGGCGGGTGAGCATGTCGGTCAGCGCCGAGGGCCACGGTGCAGATGATGTCGGCGACGCCGGACCGATCGCCGGCCACCCGGCCTCGCGCGCCGCCCCGACTCAGCATCCGGTAAGCAGCCGAGAGCCGGGCGAAGCGTCGTCGAGCGCCGGACGCGCCGGTTTGGAAGACATGTATTGGTCGAGCCAGCGCGGGGCCGACGAACGATCAGGCGAGTTGTAGTTTTCGGATCGTGTCCGGCACGCCAAGCGAGCTCGTTGTCATCTCGCCGCTCAAGGACTGGGCGTGCAGCTCGTGCGGCGGGACGGGCGAGTTGTTGATCATGGACGACTCTGGGCCGCTCTGCATGCAGTGCGCCGAGCTGGATCACCTCGTGTTCCTCCCCTCAGGCGACGCCGCGCTGACCAGGCGAGCGAGGCGAGACAGCCGCCTGTCAAGTGTGGTTGTGCGGTTCAGCCGTGCCCGTGGACGCTATGAGCGCCAAGGAGTCCTGGTCGAGGAGGCAGCACTCGAACAGGCAGAAGCCGACTGCCTCGCCGATCAGCCGGCGCGAGCCCGCCGCCGAGAACGCGATGCCGCCAGACGCGCGAACCAGGATCTCAAGCTTCAAGACGAGATGGCGGCCGCGATCACCAAGCTGTATCCCGGATGCCCAACCGAACGCGCGCATGCGATCGCCCAGCACGCCGCGGCCCGCGGCAGCGGACGCGTCGGACGATCCGCCGCCGGCCGCGCCCTCAACCAGCAGGCGCTCGAGCGGGCGGTCACCGCCTCGGTCCGCCACGAAGACACGCCCTACGACCTCCTACTGATGAGAGGAGTCAACCGCAGCGAAGCCCGCGAACTCGTACGCGACGCAGTCACCAGCATCCTCGACGCGTGGCGACAAGCTGAACGCGCGGCCCGCTGTAAGCGGTGACATCGACCCCGCGAGCTGACGACACTGTTGAGTCCCGATCATTCCGACACTTTCGCCGATCACCTCCGCAACGCCCCGCGGGCGGCACAGATGAAATCGCGCCGGGGACACGTCGAGTGCCTGCGCGTCGCCGACAGCCTGTTCGGCCTCACGCAATCGCAGTATTTCCCGGGGCTCGCAAAACGACGGTCCTCTGCGGGGTTTCTACGGCAGAGGGCGCGTCTCGAGCGCCTTAACCCGTGTGCCGCAAGCACGTGCGTGCGTGCGTGCGGCATGCATACAGGAGGAGTTGTGATGCGGCTAGCAAAGACAGCGGTTGGAGTCGCGGGTCTGCTTGCCTGCCTGATCGTCGGTGCGTCGGTCGCGCTGGGGGCGGGCTCGTCGGCAACACCGGCAGGTGGCCGGATTCAGTTGTTCGTTCAGCCGGGGAATGGTCAGGGTAAGGGCAAGATCCTGTTCACCGGCGCGGTCGGCGACTACGGGTCAAGCTCGCCCACTGAGAGCAGCGGAGCGAACAAGTTCGGAGTGGCGACCCTCAAAAAGGGCACGATCAAGATCGATCTCACAGCCATCTCAGCCAAGGTCAACAAGGGCCCCGGGGCGATCTTCGATGCGGCGACGTGCACCTACTATCTCAGCGAGACAGCTCCAGCACCGATCTTAAGCGGCACCGGGGCCTACGCTGGTATTCAGGGAACGATCCGGCTCACGGAAACGTTCGGTTTCATCGGCTCGCGCTACAAGAGCGGTCCGAAGAAGGGTAAGTGCAACCAAAGCAACAATGCTCCTGCGGTTGCTCAGACGGGGTTTGTGTACGGAAGCGGCAGCGTCAGCTTCTAGATCGTGAACCGGCCTGGCGAGAGATCGCCAGGCCGGTTAACCAGCTCCCGACGGCCGGTCATCGAAACGGCTGCATCGGGCTGCCAAGCATCAAGCGGTGATGGCCCCACCCTCGCCAGCCACATCAGGCCTCTCATCGACCCCGGCCCAGGACGCAGAACCCTCGTCACCGACCCACCTCGTCCCGCTCTCTCAACCCAAGTGCGTGCCCGCGACCGGCTCGCCTCCGCCCCCCAAACAGGCTCGGCGCCTGATCCCCAGCAACCACGGGGGCGGAGGCGGGCCGGCGGTCCAGCTTGGGAAACCAACAGGTCACGAAACACCTGGCGATCCACCTCGTCGCTCCTCGTCGCCCTCCCCTGCGGCTTCGTAACCATCCCGTTCGAGGATGGCGTCGACGATTTCATGTAGCACCAGCGAGACCGACTCCAGCGCGTGCTGCTCGGCGGGCACCGAGTGCTCCGCCATTGCGCGGGCGAGCCCGTCGACCGCCTGGTCGTACCTCACCCACGGCTCAGCCGGCCCAGGCCTGTTCGCCCCAGGTCGCAGCTCATACGAGAGCACACCTCCCGGCAGGCCGGACTGCCGCTGCCACCACGTCCCCGGCGCCTCGTCGCCGAGGTTCTCCAGCGCCGCCGCCTTGCGCGCGGCGGCGTCCGCGATCTCGTTTATCCGGACGACGAACCCGGGGTCCGGAGGCGCCATCGCGCTCGCCCGGAGCGCCTCGCGCCATTCGGTCTCAGCCACCCCGAGCCAGCCGCCAGGCGAGACGTGCTCTCGTGCCTCTTCGGACCAATGCGGAGAGCGATGCGGCACGGCGATCGTGTCGCTGAACCGCCAGCCGGCACCGCCTGGCTGATCTTCGGGCCTGATCACGTCCTTGCCGCCGAGCATCCGGTCGAGCTCCGAGCGCCGCACCAGCCATTTGCGCTGCCCGGCCCGCATCGCCCGAAGCGTCCCTTTCGAGATCCACGAGCGGAGCGTCGCCGGGCTCATCCGCAGCTCCTCGGCGATCTCCGCCAGCGTCAGCCAGGGATCGTCCTGAGCGTCTGGGTCATTGATAGCCATTGTGGTTAGATCGACAGTAGCGTGATCAGCGCAATTAAGCTACGTACTTCTCGGCCTAAGGATCACGCGCGAGGATGTCCTGACGGTCTCCGATGTCGCCGCGCTGCTCGACTTGAAGCCCTACACGGTCAAGGAATACGCCCGGCGGGGCATCCTCCCCGGGCGAAAGCTCGGGCGGACCTGGAGGTTCCTTCGTCCTGAGGTCGAAGAGGCGATCAGGCACCTGCCGCGAGCACAGGAAGAGGCGGGGAGCCGGAGGGCGTGATCCGGGTTGCCTCCGCCTCGCCGCCTGAGAGTCAGCCCTAGAAGATGCCGGTCGGGTCCCGCTCGATCTCGTCGAGCAGTACGGTCACATCCGCTGTCGGCTCAACGAGGTCGTAGCGGTGCCAGCGCTGGTTGCGATCGCGCCAGAAGAGCGTCCAGTGCCGGTGCTTGTGGACGTAGCGCAAGCGAGCGACCGGACCGGTCGTCCAATCAGGCCCGAAGTCGGGGCGCCACGGCGCTCGCCCGTCCACGATCGTGACTGCGTTCCCGTCGACGCTCGCCTCGAGGCGGACCTCGTCGAGCGCATCAGGCGGGACTCGCTGCTCGCAGTAGGAGCGGATCGCGGCGACATCGATTGGCGGCGGACCCGACACCTGCACCTAGCTACGGAAGTCCGAATCGCTCGCAGGCCGCCCTCGGTGTGAGAGCGGGGCTCGAGCCCCTCGTGCCGTTCGAGCGAGCGCGACGAGATAGTCGTCGCGCCGATCCCGCACGACCGCCGGTGGTGGAACCGGATCGGCAAGCACGTCGGTAGCGGCTCGGAGGACTGCATCGGCCTGCCGGCGCTCGATGACCGTCACGCCTGCAGCAAAGTACGGGCGCTGGAGCGCGCCATCGAGCTGTCGAAGAATCCGGTCGCACAACACCGCCTCCATCCGGTCCGCGGTAAGCGCCTCGAGCAGCCGACGGGATGGACTGTCTGGGTGACCCGCAATCTCCGACGCGAGCACGTTCGCGTCGACGACGACGCGGGTCATTTCAGTTCGTCGCGGGCCTCGTGGACCGCTTGCACGGCCTCAGCCAGCACCACTTCCTCGGGGTCGGTGTCCTGGCGCGGATTCTCACGGAGGACCGCCATACCGAGGTCAACGATCGCCAGCCGCTCGATCAGCTCCCTGTCGGTCTTCCCGGGATGCCGGGCACGAAGCCGTGAGAGCAGCTCGCCGTCGATCTCAACCTGCACAGTCGTCGCCACACGGAGAAGTCTAGGTCCGGTCACACGCGCTCCTCTTCGGCCGATCTGGCCGGGGCGGTCCCGACCGTGGCGGGGTCAAGGCCACGTATGGCGAGCGTCGCGACGTGTGGCGCAGGTGGTGGAACGGCAGCGGCGGGAGCCGGGCGGCGTCGCGTGCCGCGCGGTAACGACGGCGTAGCGCGGAGTCGTCGATCGGGTCGCCGGCCGGCCCGCAGAAGAGGAAGTCGTCGGGGCCAGTGAACCGCTCTCGCCGGCTGAGCTGGTCGAGCGCGACAAACGCCTCGCGCGCAAGCGGGACGGCGCGCCGGATCGTCGATCTCGCGGTGTGTTCACCCCGGACCCACGGGTTTCGCGCCTGGGTAGCAAGCCTCTTGGCTTAACCCGTTCTCTCACTTCCTGCCGGTGGGGAGAATCGTCGCCGCCAGCGGACAGAAAAAAGGACAACTAACTGGGGACATTTGTGGGAGCGAAGTGGGAAGAACCCGATAACCATTGGCACGGCGGATGCGAGAGCCGATCGGCGTGTTCACCCACAGGGGTTACAACACGGCCTCCGGTGTCCACCCGGCAACCTCGACGCATGGGCTCGTTGACTTGCGTCACCGCTGAAACTGCGCTCGGGCCGACGTCCTCGGGCGCTCCCTCAGGGAAGCGATGCCTCCGACGTCTGGGTTGATGTCGCCTGTCGATCCCGTCAAACCTCCGGCCTGCCGCGCATCTCTGTCAGCAAGTGCTGAACCATCGCGCAGACGGCGACGCGATGATCGTCCTCTCTCTCCGCCGGACCACCGAGTAGATCGTGAGCGATGACGTCGAATTGCGACGTTGGACATTTAAGTTCGACGTCTGCCTGCGGTTCGCCCCACCCGAGCGTCTCGAGCTGTCCCTCGTAAACGTCGAGAATCGTCCTGATCCGCACGATGTCCTCACGGCCCGGCAGCGGGGCGGCCAAAATCTCCTCCCACGAGGACGCGAGCTCGCTGCGGATCGCTCTTGCAACGATGTTGACATCGGCAGGAGTCAACGTGATTCCTACGTGGACGACGGCACCAGGCTGGGCGTCCGTGTTTGATACAGCCATTCCCTTGAACTCCTCACTTGGACCAGCAAGCGACCGCGGACCAAAGACTTGCCGGGCGACATGGCTCCGCATGTGCTCGTTCCGCTCGAGGGCGCAGCCGTCAGCACTGTCGATGACCTTGCATCAAGGGCCGCTGTACGCGAAAGCTTAGCGCCAGCCAAGCGTGGGCGCCAGTCGATGTGTAGCCCGCATGGCGCAGGGATAGCCGCCCTCGCCCTGATCCGGGCACACGCGCCGCAGCTACTCGAGCAGCGCTCGATCGGCACCGTGACCGCCGCGGTGATCATCGGCCGAACCGCAGGCGCGCAACAGTACCGCTCAGAAGCGTGCTTCGCCCGGCACGCCGGCACTGCGCCGATCCGAGCCAACTCCGGCAAAACGATCCGCTTCCACCTGCACCGCGGCGGTGACCGCCAACTCAACGGTGTGTAGCGCGCCTGTCGGGGCCTGGATTTCAGGCCTTGGATTTTTATCGGGTAGCGCTCGGAATGCTCGATGGAGTCGATGGCAGGTCGACTTCGAGGTCGGGCCAACGGAGGTGTCCAGGCGCCGGCCGCTCGAGGCGCAAGATTGCATCCACTGGGGCGCGCTTGAACCACGGAAATCTTCGAATGCGAGAAACAGCTCGCGTCCGTCTCGAATCTCCTGCTCGTGATCCACGACCAACTTTAGGGCGGGGCTCGAGTCCTGATCGCTCAGCTCATGGTTCCGCGCGAGCTCGATCTACGGCTCGATCCAAGACCGCGCGGCGTCAGTTTGGGTTGACAAACGTCCGTTGTCAATCTAGACTGACGGCCATGAACGCCGAAGACATCGCCTCCGCGATCACGTCCAACGACCCGTCGCTGGGGCTCCGCGCCGCGCTAGCTCTGCACCGGCTCGCGGAACGGGTCGAGGCGGACCACGTCGCAACCGCCCGCCAGCAGGGGTGGTCTTGGCAGCAGATCGGTGACGCGCTCGGTGTTACCCGCCAATCCGTCCACGCCAAATACGGAAAGCGACTCCCATGACCAAGCATTCGAAACCAGCCGACGCGTATCACCCCTGGAGCACGTACATCGACGCTCGCGAGGAAGCACGGCGCCGCGGCGACCGCAAGGTCGGCACCGAGCACCTGATACTCGCGCTGCTCAAGGAACCAGTCCTGGCGCAGGCCCTCGAATGCGACCTACAGACAGCCCGTGACACGCTCGACGCGATGGATCACGATGCGCTCGCCGCTGTCGGCATCGGCGCCGCGTTCAACGCACCACCGATACCGATCGACGAGCCGGTCAAGCGTACGTCGAGGCCGACGCTCAAAGCCGTCTTGCGGGACCGTTTGCCAATGACACCCGCAGCCAAGAAAGCGATGGAGGAATCGTACAAAGAGATACGCCGTCATCACAAACTTGGCCCGCAACAGGTGCTCCTAACCGTCCTCGAGCTCGAACCGCCAGATCCCGCCGCCGAGCTGATCGCCGCGCTAGGCGTCGATCGCGCGGCCGCACGGCAACGTCTCGACGTGGGACGCGCCGCCGCGTAGGCAGACCAGCACCGACCAGCGATGGGTGGAAGCGAGTCGCTGAGCCAGCCATCTCGTGCGCCCGGACGCCACTGTCGCTCGCGCTGGTAAACCAGCAGCGCTGACCTGGCTGCTGAATCTGATAATTGCGCCATGCATCCGGGTTTTCAGCAGTGAACTCGGAACCTACGCGCGGCCCAGCTTCGTCGAGAGCGTGTTCGGAGGGACAGGCAGGATCGGTACGGAGACCGGCTTGAACCTCGCCAGCAGCGCCGACTCGTCAGAAGACTTCATCAACCCTCATCAGGACGACGTGTCCGACTACTACGACATGGGGCTGGTCTCCGCCGCGGTTAACCGTCACTACGGCACTCTGAGGGCGTCACAGCTCGACTATGCCCTTCTCGGTATCGCCAGCGGACTGTGTGCGTCGGCGTCGCCACCAACCCGTTCCAGGGAGAGGCACTGAGCTTGCAGTCCTGCACGATTCCAGACAGGACCGTCCGGATCATCGGTACCGCGCTCTCGCCGACCACCGTGGAGCTCCGCGGCGCCCGTCGCAGCGCGGCCGATACACAGCTCTGGGGTGTGGAGCTTGGACCCTTCTTAGCAAGCCGTTCACTCAGAGGCAGTCACGCGATGGCGCCGGTCCGAAGCGGGCGGCGCCATCGTCGCGCCTGCCCCCCGGCGCAAACTATCCGTCGAATTGGCAGCTGTACGTCCGGCTGGGTCGAGATCCGCCGCGAGCTTCCGATCGGGGTGTGCTAGTTGCGCCATAGGGCGCCCTTCTGCCACACGCTTATCGTTCCGGTGAAGCCTGCCGCCGCGAGGAATCGTCCGTCGGGACTGAACGCGACGCTAAACACTTGGCCTGGGCCGGGGCTGAGCGTCGCGAGGAGGGCGTAGCTTCGGGCGTCCCACAGTTGGACGGTCCCGCTCTCGCTGCCGGTGGCGAGGGTGTGCCCTTGGGCACTGAACGCGACGCTATTGACGGGGCCGCGGTCGCCGGTGTGCAATGTCGCGATGAGGTGGTGGGTTTGCGCGTTCCATAGCGTGATCGTCCCGTTGTCGCCGTTTCCGGCGGCAAGCATCCGCCCGTTGGGACTGAACGCGACGCTGCTGACGAGGTGGTGGGTCGCGAGTGGCTTCCCGAGCCGCTGGCGGCTATGCAGGTCCCACAACACGATCGTCCCGTTGATGTCCGCGGCGGTGAGGGCCGAGCCGTGAGGACGAAAAGCGACGCTGGTGATGGCGCCGGCGTGGTTATTGAGCGTCCCGAGCCGGGTGTGATGTCGTGCGTCCCACAACGCGATCGTCCCTGTGGCGCTCGCGGCGGCGAGTTCACGCCCGTCGGGGCTGAAAGCCACGCTGTAGACCGAGCCGGCATGCGCCTTCAGAGCCGCGCCCAGCCGCGTGCGGAGCGTCAGGTTCCACAACAGGACTGACCCATCTCTGCCGCCGGCCGCAACGGTGTGCGGGGAAGGGCCGAACGCGACGCTGTCGACGATCCCGGTGAGACCCTTGAGAGTCTTGACCAGCGCGCCACTTCGCGTGTCCCACAACTGCACGGTCCCGTTCTCGGTCGCCGTGGCCAGGGTGCGCCCACCGGGACTGAACGCGACGCTACTGACCGGCCCGACGTGACCATCCAGCGTCGTCCCGGGCTGCTCGCCGGGCTTATCCGACAACAGGCCCGATACGACGTCGCGACCGCGCGCGACCGTATGCGCGCCGGCTAGGAACGATGAGCCAGCCGTAACGAACACCGCGACGGCTCCAACCAGGAGCGCTCGTCTAAGGCCGATCAACGGGAGTTTGGGCTCACGCCGTCCGTGCAACGAAGGCATTCTCACATAGTTCAGCTGACGGGCCCGCGAGTACCGTGCCCCTCTCGGCCATCTCACGCCCGTCGCAGGCTTCGATCCGGGACGCCTCCTCTTGGGCCAGTCGCGTCGGCGGAGGCCTTCTCGCGTGTCCATGATCGGCGTGGCGGTGGGAGGGAGACCCGCTCCTCGCGCTAACTACCGCTTCGACCAGAGAGTTAGCCGGGTTTACGAGATTCCGCAGCCTCGCGCATGATCCGTCGAGATTCCGGCCGCGCTCCCTTGTCAGCGCGCCTGCTTGAGGAGCGCGTAGAGCGCCATATCCCTGCGAGACCCTTGAATCAGCGCCTTGCTTCGCAGAACCCCTTCGAACTGACAACCGAGTCGGGCAGCCACGGCTCGCGAAGCCACGTTCGACGGTTCGACGTAGAACTCCAACCGGGCAAGCCCTACGTCCGTGAGCGCCCAGTCGCACAGTAGTCGCACGGCCCGCTGGGCGACCTTACGGCCTCGCGCCCATGGGGCAACCGCGCAGACCACCTCCGCGACGAGGTCCTTGGCAGTCACTCCGACGAGCCCGCAAGAGCCCAGCACTTGATCGTGATCCATGTCCCCTATGGCAAACGGCGCTGCCTGCTGGGATGACCACTGCTGTCGGCTGCGCTCCCCGACGAAGTCAGCCGCATGCTCCGGCAGGTAGGGCACGGGGACGTCCATCCATCGCTGCGTATCAGCGTCCTGACACGCCGCGAGCACCGCGTCGGCGTCGCGTGCGGTCCACCCTCGCAGCGTTATCCACCCGTCGCTGAGCACAGGCACCGTGTGGGGCGAGCGAGGTCACCGAGGCACCGTCGCTGTCGGACCGGACTCACCTCTGAGAATCATGGCCACCCTTGTAATCAGATCACTGGTTCCGAAAGCCGACGGTCAGTCGTCGCCACGCTGAGTGACCGCGTTTTTGCCAGACGAGCGTGCCGATTGTGGCGAACGCGTACATCGAGGTCGCGAGCGCTTCGCCGGCGAGGACGTCGGAGGCGTAGTGGGCGCGCAGGTAGATTCGGCTGAGGCCGACCAGCACAGTGAGCGACGCGCCGGCGGCGACAGCCGCGATCCGTCCGATCCGACTCGGGATCGCGACGGTGAGCGCGATCGCGAGCGCCAGGTAGCCGACGGAGTTGGCGGCGTGGCCGGAGGGGTAGCTCTGCCCGGAGGTGTGCACGAGCGGCGCTGGTGGACGCGCGCGGTCGACCGCGACTTTGGTAATCCAGACGCTGATCCACGCCAGAGCCGCCCCGATCAGGACGGAAGCCGCACGAGCACGGCGCCGACGGTGGGTCAGCAGCGCGGCGCCGACGACCAGCACCGGGCCGACGATCACGAGCAGGCCTAGTGTGGTGACGATTCGCGCCGCGTGGTCGAGTGCTGGCGTGCGGAGCTCGTTTGCGATGTGGAAGGCGCGCGAATCCGCCGCGAGCGACGGGTTTGAGGTCACGACGATGGTGAGTGCGACGAACACCGCCATCGCGCCGGCGGCGACCCCGGCCATGGGCCACAGGACGGATGGGCGGCGCATCGGCCTAGCTTGGCGGATCGGCCGTCGTGCGGAGAACGGCACCAGCCAATACGCAACGAGTGTATGGCAGTGACGCAACGCGTCTCTCACTCGCTGCGTGCGCTGGTTCCTCTTGACCCACAGGCTTCCCGCGGAGCGTTCCAGCGCCCGTGTCTGGTGTGGCAGGAGGTGCGGCGCAGCGGGGCGCTGCAGTTGCATCAGTCGCTGGTCGCGTTTCCCGATAGCGAGCCGTTCCGCCACGCGGTTGCGCGGATCCACGCGGCGGTGGACGAGGTCGGACGGGACCGCGCTCCGACGCCACGCGCGGAGGATGGTGTAGTAGGCCACCTGCAACATCATCGGCCGCGTGGATCACCCCTAGTCACGCAGACATCATCGTCGCCGACGTCGAGATCACGGCCTCCTCGCTCGCCCAGGCTGAGCGCAACCAAGGGAGTCGACGCGGCCGAGCTGCCCCAAAGCGGCAACCGCCCGAGCGTGACCACCTCGGGCGTCGAGCGCTCGCGGACGACGTGGACGACGTGGACGACGCCGGCAACGCCGCGGAGGGGCCTCGGCGTGGCCCAAAATGTCCCAGAGCAGTGGCGAGAGCGTAGGGGCGCCCTTGCTGCTCCTCCGCTGCTTGCAAAGTGATGGCTCCCGGCTAGCACCTGCTTCGTCGAATTCGTCGAGCACTACTCGCCGGCTCGGTGGGCCGTTTCCGCGTAATCAAGGTGGGTGATCGCTCGCGGTGGGCACTTAGGGGCGCCGATGAGGGTTATGCAGTGTCGGCGTAACCGCCTGAGCGTGGGCTCCGGTCGCGCGGGGTCGTTTCTTTCGTGATCGCGATCGCCGCTGTGCGGATCGGCGACAACTGCGTGCCCGCTGCGGGTTTATTGGAGGTGTGGTTTGCCGGGGCGGACGATGCCTGCCTCGTAGGCTAGGACGACCGCTTGGATGCGGTCGCGTAGGTTGAGCTTGTCGAGGATGCGGGCGACGTGGGTCTTGATCGTCAAGGGTGAGAGGACGAGCTGGTCAGCGATCTCGGCGTTGGAGAGGCCGCGTGCGAGGAGGATGAGAATTTCGTGTTCGCGGGCGGTGAGCTGATCGAGACCGGGAACGGGACCGACGGCTGGGGGGTGATCGCGGACGTAGGCTTCGATCAGCCGACGGGTGATCGATGGGGCAAGGAGCGATTCGCCTTGCGCGATCGTGTGGATCGCAGCCAGCAGGTGCTCTGGCGCGACGTCTTTGAGAAGGAATCCGCTGGCGCCGGCGACAAGTGCGTCGAACACGTACTCGTCGAGGTCGAAGGTTGTGAGCATCAGCACCCGTGGGGGGTTCGGAGAAGCCAGGAGCCTCCGAGTGGCTTCGAGCCCATCCATCACCGGCATTCGGATATCCATGAGCGCGATGTCCGGGCGGGTCCGCTTACCGGCGTCGACGGCCTGGGAGCCGTCGCCCGCTTCGGCGACGACACGGATTCCCGGGTCGGTCTCGAGGATCATCCGGAAGCCCGTCCGGACCAGCGCCTGATCGTCGGCGATCAGAACGCTGACGGTCATGTGAGACCGACCGGGTCGAGCGGTAGACGTGCGCGGAGCGCGAAGCCAGCGGGTTGCGGCTCCGTGCGGAGCTCGCCGCGGTAGAGGTCCACGCGATCGACGAGAGGCGCGAAGGTGCCTTCGAGGTCAGGGATCGTGCCGTCGGCGCGGACCTCGAGCTCGAGATCGCGTGACCCGTAGTTCACGGTGACGGAGCTGTGGCGAACTTGCCGCTCCGCAGCAGCCCGCAGCGCCGCCTCGATGACTCGGTAGGCGACCAGGTCGACGCCTGGGGTCAGGTCGACCGGAGCGCCGTTCGTGCGCCACTCGCAGGCCATGCCCGTGCCGCGTAGAGACTCGATCAGCGCCGCGACTTGGCCGAGCCCAGGCTGGGGGCTGAGCGCGCGCGCGTGGTCCTGTTTGCGAAGCATGCCGAGCAGGCCGCGCAGATCGCTGAGCGCCTGCCGACCGGTCTCCTCGACGGTGAGAATCGAGTCCCGGGCCCGATCGGGATCGGTGCGCAACAGCAGCCTCGCGCTTCCGGCTTGGATGACCATCGCGCTGATGCTGTGAGCGATGATGTCCTGGAGCTCCGAGCCGATGCGAGCCCGCTCGGCCGCGATCGCCGCCGCCTCGTGCGAATCCTTCTCGGCGGCAGCCCGCGCGGCGAGCTCGTCGAAAGCGCTGGTCCGATGGCCGTGCCGGCGGACATAGCTGCCGATCAGCCAAGTCGGCACGAGCAGGATCGTGACGTAGAACAAAGCCAAGGCGGTCTGCCCCACCCCGATCGTCGATCCGTCTGGGCCGGGGTGCAGCGCCCATGCCCAGCCCAACGCCACGGCGAGGATCAAGGCAACCGTGCGCCGACGCACATCGAGCCCGGCGCCTGCGGAGTAGGCGAGCAGCAGCGGAGGGATGACGTATGCGTTGTCGTTTGAAAGCAACTGACCCCCGAACGGCGTCGAGACCGTGACCACGGCCATCGAGAACACCAGCGCGGCGTCCGGCCAGACTCGACGCACCGCGATCGGAGCCGCGAACAAGACGGCAGCGATCGCGGTGACGGTCCGATCGCGATTCGACAGGCCGGGGCTAAGCCAGCAGGTCAGCTCGAGCGCAGCGATCACCGCGATTGCGAGCATCGAATCGACCGCCCGGCGGTCAACTCGAGCGACCGGGCCAAACAGCCGGCTCACACCAAGCCCCCATGAGCCAGTGGGAGACGCGCGCGAACGGTGAAGCCACCGCTCGGGCGTGCGCCGGCCTCGAAGCTGCCGCTGTGCAGCGCGACACGCTCGCGCATGCCGGCGATCCCGTGGCCAGCGGTGGGGCGTTTGACCGACCGCCGGCGGCGACCGTCGTCGGAGATCTCGAGCTCGAGGACGCTCTCACGCCAGCGCACGTTGACGAAGGCCTCTGCCGGCGCGGCGTGCTTGATCGCGTTCGTCAGCGCCTCCTGCACGATCCGGTACGCGCACAGGTCAAGCGCGGGTGGCATCGGGACGGGGGTTCCGTCGACGCGGAGATTCACCGAGACCCCTGACTCCTGGGCGTGCGCCAGCAGCGGGGAGATGTCGCGCAGCCCGGGTTGTGGCGCGAGCGCGTACGGATCCCCATCGCTGAGGATTCCGAGCAGCCTGCGCAGTTCGACGAGCGCCTCGCGACCGGCGCGCTCGACACTCCGCAGCGATTCCTCGGCTCGATCCGGGTGCTCAACCATCACCAGCCGCGCTCCGCCCGCCTGGATCACCATCACCGACACGCTGTGCGCGATCACATCGTGCAGCTCACGCGCGATCCGGGAACGCTCGTCATACGCCGCGGCGCGCGCGCTCGTCACGAGTGCCGCGTCCAGCCGCTCGGCCGCATCCCGCGACGTAAGCTCGCGAGCGGCCCGAGCACGCATCGCCCGACCGACGGCATACGGCAGCAACACCGCAAACGCCTCCATCGGGAACAGAGCCGCGACGCCGCCGCCGGGTTTGGTCACCTGGTTCAACGAGGTGATCACGACCGCGGCCGCGAGCATCCACACCGAGCGCCGCCCCGGCGCGAACGCCCCCAACCCGTAGAACAACAGGACCACGCCGACCCCGACCCCGGCGGCGTTCGAGAGGTCGCCCGGCTCGCCGAACACCATCCTCACAGTCATGAAGACGAGAACGACCGACACGGCTGACAGCGGCCAACGGCGCCGAACCGCCACCGCGCACCCCAAGGCCGCCCCAGCCAGCGACGCGTACAAGCGTTCGGGAATCGAATCGCCCAGCCACACCTGCAGCTCGACCTCCACCCACAGGGCCACCCCGACGAGATGGTCCAGCCGCACCAGATCCAGCCCACGAACACGATCTAAGAGCCCCCGGACACTCGGCATGGCGCAAACCTAACGCCCCGCCCGCACGCCGGCATCCTCTCCGGAGACGATCGCCGGTACTCCGTCAGACGTACGGACTCTCCATCTCGAATGGTTCCCGCGGCGGTCCCCCAACCGTCCTCCGAGCCGACGACAGCGCGCCGGCGCCAGCATACGGTGCCCCACAACGCCGTCCCATCCGAAAGGAGCCCAAATGAAGCGACTTACGATCCTGGCCGCGGTGCTGCTGACACTAGCCGCCGTCCCATTTGCATTCGCGGCCGCAGGGCCAGGCGAGTTCAAGATCAAGATCACCGGCCAAGGCGCCAACACCGAACACGGAGTGCTCGACGGAACCTGGACGCTCGACCTCGCCAACCCCACCTCCGGCCCGCTGAAGCTGACGCGGAACGGCCAACTGAAGGGCGGCGGCAGGTACGCGATCGCGGGCACCACCATCACCCTCACGCCCAAGAACGGCGGCACCTGCAAGACCGCGGCCAAATACGCGTTGAAACTGATCGGCAAAACGCTCACGTTCACGCGAATCAAGGACACATGCGCGGTCCGCAGAGACGTCCTCACCCACGGCCAGTGGATGCAGATCGGCTGACCCGCGTCGATGCGGCGAGGATTCTCCCCTCGCCGCATCCGACCAACCAACTACCACACCCTGCCCCCGGAAAAGGCTGAACCCCGCCCTCGCGTCGACCGAGCCGACAGTGCGCCTGTCGGAGTGATCGTGATTCTTTCCGGTCGTGGGCAACAGCGCCGTCACCGGTGTGGCGTGGCGGCTCCGGTGCTAGAGCGCGACAGTCTGGCTGGTAGTCGAGTACGGTCAAACGAAAGCTAACTGAAGGGACCGGGGCCATGGCGTATCTGCAAACGCATTTTTGGAGCAGTGGAACTGAGGAGCAGTATCAGTCGATGCTCACGGCGGTGCATCCCCCTCAGGGCCTTCCAGATGGACAGACCGCGCACATCGCTGGGCCGACGGACGGCGGGTATCTGATCTCGGTCGTCTGGGACTCCAAGGAACACAGCGAGCGGTTCATGAACGGCACGCTGCTGCCGGCGCTGCCGGTCGAGGGCGGATTCGCGGGCGCGCCTGAGGAACGCGTGGCCGAAGTCGCGCACCTCGAAATGGCCTAGCGACAGGGGGTTTCCTGGCCGGGCGCGGAGCCCGCCGGTTGAACACCAGTCGAGAAGGTTCAGACGTAAGAGCGAGGATGCCGATCGGCGTCAATCGCACACACAATCCGCGCAGCTTTGCTGTGGAGAGACGGAGGGACGATGGCAACGCATATTGCCTTTCACGAGGTCGACGACGTCGATCATTGGCTGAGTTCATCTAAGCGAGAAGAAGTCTTCGGGCCGCTGGGGATCACGATGCGCGCCTTTCGGGATCCGGCGGGTTCAAATCGAGTGGGACTGATCGCGGAAATCCCCGACATGGCTGCCTTTCAGGAGTTCATGCAGACCGAGGCGGCCGCCGACGCGATGACGGCTGACGGCGTTCGCCCGGAGACGCTCCTGATCCTCAACGAGGGGTAGCGCTCAGCCGCTGTCAACGGCCCGGCTCCCACCGCTGGGTGGAGCCGGGCCAAGCGCTCTCGCAGCGAAGCGGCCAGCGCGTCAGCGTGACCCGTTTAGGGCGTAGGTGGGCTATGCCAAGAGCTCTACGCGGCCGTCCGTTGCCGCTCGAGGGCATCGATGATTCCTGTCCTCCGTGGAGGAGTTCTGGCGCCGGATCGAGGCCGTTGGGCCAGACGATCGTCCGAGCGTCGTCATCGACTCGAACCTGCCGGAAGTAGTCGAGGTCCTTCAGCGGCTCACTGACCTGGCCGCCGGGCACGCTCAGGATCATCAGCCCGAGGCCGGCTCCTGCTCCGCCGGCTCGAACCGGAAGGCCGGGCACCTCCGAGAGCCGGTCCGTAGCTATCGCTCGTCGTCTATCCGGGAAGAGATCCGAGGGCTCGAGCTGGCTCCCGCTCGGTCTAGGAGAGCGACAGCGCCGGGGTGCTTGCTGCCCGGCACGAGTCAGCGATCAGCCAAGCACCTCGCGACCGCGGTTAGCGGCCGACAGCGAACCGCAACACGTCCGGGAAGACGCGGCCGAGGCCGAGGGTACCGACGCCGGGGACGACGGTCACGGGCGGGTCCCCGCCCAGCAGTGCGGCGACGCGGCGGGCGTGAGCGGGCGGGTGCGCTTCGTCCAGTTCGCCCGTCCAGAGTGCGGTCGGTATCGCGCCGGCTGGCGGTGGGGCGATACCCCACGGACTGGCTAGGAGGCGGATTTCCTCGATCGCCGCGTCCGGGCTGCCCAGGAACTCACGCATCGTGCGGAGGTGGATGTCGCGGATGAACGGGTCGTCGAGAAACGGGCGATCGGCGGCGGGCACCTGGGCGATCGCGGAGTCCGGCAGCTTCTTGAAGGTCCGTTTCAGGCCGGCTTTGAGCACGAACGGCGCCTTGCGCGCGAGAAACGTTGCGGTCCGCATCTGCTTGCCGGCATCCATTCGGGCGTCGCCGCTGGTCATCGGGGCGAGTGCGCCGAGCAGGGCGAGCCCGGTCAACCGCTGCGGCGCCGAGGCGGCGACTGCGATGCCGTACCCCGTGCCTCCTGATTGGGTCACGACCCCGGTGCGCTCGATGCCGAGCGCGTCGAGCAGTGCGAGCTGGTCGGCTGGCCAGTCAGCCATCGTGCGCCCAGGTTTAGCGGCGCTGCCGTGGATCCCGGGACGGTCGGGGATCAGCAGGCGGATGCCGAGCTCACGCGCGGTCGGCGCGAGTGCTCGTCCGAGACCACGCGAGCAGGGTCCGTCGAGGACGGTGACCACCGGGCCGGCGTCGGCGCCGGCCTGCACGTAGGAGAGTGTGCGGCCGTTGGCCAGCTCGATGTGAGAGTTCGGCTCTGGTTGCGACATCATGTCGCAAGATGATTGCATAGTCTGCGACAGCGTGTCGCAACGATCTCCGCGCATCCCGGCCGACGAAGCCCGGCACCGAATCCTGGCCGCGACGCGTGAACTGCTGCTGGACCGTCCGTTCGCGGCACTGACGGTCGGCGACGTTATGGCCCGGGCCGGGCTCACGCGCACCGTCTTCTACCGGCACTTCGAGGGCCTGCCGCAGCTCGCCCCCGAGTTGCTCCCCGACGCTGAGGACCCGCTCGTCGATCAGGTCCTCCGCGGCGCTCCGGAAGACCTCATCGACACCATGATCACCGGCCTGGTGGGGCTGTACGCGGACAATGGCAGGTGGCTCCGCGCACTCGACGCCGCCGCCGCCGCGGATCCAGCCGTCGCCGCCCCGCTCGACCGCGCCCTCGTCGGTCCACGCCGGCTATTCGAAACGCTCGTCGCCGACGCGCCGCACCCGCCGCCCGACCCGCGTGAGTTCGCGCTCCTACTGATGGCGACCCACCGGGCATACCTGCTCGACAAATTCGGCAGCGGCAACGACACGCCCGACAACCGTCACGACGCTATCGCCGCGCTCGCCGCGCTCTGGCGGCGGCTTCTCGCGCAGTGAAACCTCGAGCCCGGACAACTCTGGCCCTTCCCCCCGTCGCGCGGACTGCAGGGAACCGGCACCTTCGGATCGGATCGGCGGCGGGCCGCCGGGACGCACTGGGCTCTTGGCGATTCGCGAGGCTGACGCGGACCGGCGATGCGAGGCCTGCTTTTGCGCTCGCACGCGCACGGGCGTGTGCCGGATTCCCGCGGCTACCCATGTCCCGATACCGGTCGTCCTGGAGTCGGGGATCAGCTCCTACCGCATGGCTGCTTCGTGGCCGAGCGACGGCGCGGTTGACGACCCGCCGGACACACGTGATCAAATCTCGAGCGCGAGGTCGGCTCCTCCAGTGTTGGTTCGAACCGGCAGCGGTGGGCGCGAATGCCGACCGACGGGCGACGGCGGCTGCGAGCATCACCCGAATGGGATGACCCGCGCTCACGCGCGCGGTCATATGCTGAGCGCCGCTCGCTCCGAACGGTTTGAGGCGAGGGTGTGCGGGATGCGGTGGTCCCGCGATGTCCTCGCAGCAGCGATTGTGAGGATCGGCGGTCAAACAACCCACTCCCGGGGATAGGCACCTGACGCCCGAGGCGGTAGCGCGCGTCGATGCCGACCCGGAACGCACAAAATTGAGAGGACACTCATGGCCGAAATCAACCTTGACCAGCTCGGACCCGTGGACTACGTCGTTGTCAGGTTTCCTGCCGACAAGGCGGACTTCTCGGGTGCGATGGCCGACGAGCTGAAGAAACTGATGGACAGCGGCACGGTACGGGTGCTCGATCTCCTGATGGTCACGAGAGGCGAGGACGGCACCGTGGCAGTAGCCGAGTTGCGGGATCACGACGAAAGTGATGTCGGCGAGCTGCGGTCCCTCGAGACCGATCTGTCGCTCGTGCTGGCCTTGGAGGACGTCGAGCAGGTCGGCGCTGGTCTCGAGCCCGGCAGCGCGGCTGCCGTGCTTGTCTGGGAGAACACGTGGGCTGGTCCCTTCGCATCGGCGATTCGCCATTCCGGCGGCGAGCTGGTCGGCATGGGTCACATCCCCACTCAGGCGCTCATCGCCGCAGCCGAGGAGGACGGCGAGGCGGCCAAGGCAGGAGCGTGACGCCGGGTCTTTGACGAGACGAGCTGGTCGTACCGTCCCGCGATCCAAGGCCGGCGCCGCGAGCGCCGCGTGGACGGTCGCGCGGCAGCCGCCTGGCGGCCCGTCAAACCAGATCGGAATACCTGATGCCCTCCGGGATGACGACGAGCTGAGGTTCTCAGCCTGTGCCGCACCCTGACCTGTCTCCGGAAACGTGCCTACAGCTCGCGCCGGGCATCCGGACGCGGTTGGATGCAGCCGGGCACGTGCTCGTGGACGCGCCGGACGGGACGATTATCGACGCAGGTCCGAAAGGGTTCGCGACCCTGTCGATGTTCGCCCGGCCGCTCAGCCTTGGAGCGGCGATCGAGCGACTCGAGAACAGCAGCAATGGCTCGACTGATTTCGTGCCGACCCTGAGTGTGATCAACATGCTGATCGAGGAGGGTGCGCTCGTGCCGCCCGACGCGGATCGGATCCCAACCCGGGGGTGGGCAGATCCCGTGGAGCACGCGCGCATGCTCCACGACGACCGCCGGACCAGTGACTACATCGCCGCCCTCCGCAAGACAGTACGACCGGACGACATCGTTCTCGACGTCGGCACCGGCAGCGGGGTGCTCGCGATCGCCGCCGCCCGAGCGGGAGCGCGTCACGTGTACGCCGTCGAGGCCAGCGATATCGCCGATGCCGCCGAGCGCGTGTTCGCCGCCAACGGCGTCCACGACAAGGTGACGCTGATTCGCGGGTGGTCCAGGGACATTGAGCTGCCCGAGCCGGCGGACGTGCTCGTGGCGGAGGTGATCGGCAACGAACCGTTCGAGGAGGAGATCCTCGAGACGACGCTCGACGCCCGGCGCCGGCTACTGAAACCCGACGCGCGGCTCATTCCGCACACGCTCGAACTCGTGGCCCGTCCGCTGCTGATCCCGGATGCGGAGGCCAGGCAGCGCGCGATCGGCCCTCGGGCCATCGAGCGCTGGCGGCGCCTCTACGGGATCGAGTTCCAGCCGCTGCTCGACGCGGCCTTCCCAGGTCCGGCGAATAACCCCACCGAAGCCGAGGTCCTCGCCGGCTGGCCCCCGGCGGGTCCGCCAGTCTCGCTCGCCACGGTCGAGCTAGGCCGCTACGACCGACCGACCGTCGACGCGTCCGCCGAGCTCGCCGTCGCGAACACCGCATGGGTCAATGCGATCGCCATAACGTTCCGCGCGTACCTGCACGGAACCCTCGTTCACGCACTTGATCCATGGAGATGGCCGTCTTCGAGCTGGGCGACGTCGGTGTGGGTGCTTCCCGACCCCGTCCGGGTCGGGCCCCCCGACACCTTGCGGGTGCGCTACTGCCGCCGGGTACGGGGCCGGGCCGACGGATTGACCTGCGAGGCATCGCCCCTTTTGGGTGATGCCGCGACCGCCCCAACCGGCACGATGGACTGGCTCGCTTCCGGTGAAGTCACCGGAGCCTGATTTCAACACAACCATGATCAGGAGGACGCGATGGGATTTGTACGTCGACGCGCTCGCCGTCGGACAGCGCTGGTGGTCGGAGGAGCGGCCTACGCAGTCGGCAGGCATCAGGGCGGTCAACAGCAACCCGACGACGGGGGATACGACGAGCCGCCGCCCGAGGCAGCGCCTGCGCCCGCCGCGCCGAGTGCAACAATCGACTACGACGAGCTCGCGCAGCTCGGCAAGCTGCACGCAGACGGCACTCTGACCGACGAGGAGTTCGCGGCCGCCAAGGCCAAGATCCTCGGAACCTGAAACACGCGATCGCCGCAGTGCGATCGCTTTTGCCCGAGCCAACGCGCGGGTTGCCCGAACTGGTCGTCGAGGGCTCGCCCGACCCGGCTGACTTGGCGCTGCTCGAGGAGCAGGTGGTGGCGGCCGCGAACGCCGCCACCGGGTTCGGTGCGGAACAGGAGTTCGGGATTTTCGCCCGGGAAGACGACGGTCGTGTCGTGGCGGGCATCTCCGGGATCGTCTGGGGCGGGTACTGCGAGCTGCAGGCGATGTGGGTCGAGGAATCGCTGCGCAACCGCGGGCTGGCGCACGCACTCCTCGCCGGCGCGGAGGCCGAGGCCCGCCGCAGAGGCTGCGCGCTCATCGTGTTTCACGCCTACGACCTGCTCGCTCGCGGTCTCTACGAGCGGCTCGGATACGAGACGGTCGGTGTCATCGAGAACTGCCCGGCGGGAAGCGCTGCCCGCTGGTACCGCAAGGTCCTTTAAGCGCCCTCCGACCCGGCGGCCAGTCGCGAATTGCGTGGAGAGCGGGCTTCTGGTCAGCGCTCGCAGCCAAACGGGGCAGGCCGGTGCAGCGCCCTCGTATCCTCGCAATGGGGAACTAGCTCAGACCCGCTCGCTGGTGCACGTCGTTGAGTCAACGCATGTCTCGCCGGTCGAACGATTGGCTCCCCTGCACGCCCGCAACACCCGCTCGACGCGTCGAGGGCGGTACGGAGTTCGTCTCCTTCCGAGTACCGCCCGCTCAACGAAGGCCATGTGCGACTAACTCCGCGCGTTGGGAGCATGAGACGATGGCGATCGTGTGGTCGACTGAACACGCCGGAGGCAGGCACAGGCAGCTGCGCCTCGTGGCGAGGATCGCAGGGATCGTGGTGGCGTTGGATGCCGTTACCAAGGCGATCGCTGCTCATGCCCTGGCCCGACGGGGCGTCGTGAACCTGCTTGGCGGGCACCTCCACCTCGAGCTGTATCGGAATTTTGCGGGCCCGGGCAACATTTTGCGCGGGCATCCGGTGCTCGTCTCTCTCCTCAGCCTCACTGCCGTGGGACTGATCCTCGTCGCGGCATGGTCGGTACGCACCACCAGCCATGCGGTCGCGATTGGCCTTCTGCTCGGCGGAGGGATCGGCAACCTCCTTGACCGCCTCCTTCGCGCCCCTGGACCACTGCGCGGCGGAGTCGTCGACTGGATCAAGCCCACCCGGTCCGGCGGCAGCCTCGACATCGCCGATCTAGCGATCAACGCCGCCGTGATCATGATTCTGGTCGGATGGGCGCTCGACTGGCTTCGCCGGCGCCGCGACCGACCAGGCGGCGACGCCGCGCCGGCATAGTCCTCGGGCGTTGCAGCCGCATCGACTCGCGGACGATTCTGAGGCGCTGCTGGCCAACGTCGAATTACCGCCGTCCGCCGAGACCGGGCGGCAGGCCGCGAGCTGGAGGTTGGCCGTAAGCCGGACCGATGAGTTCTTTGACGCGCGGCCGTCTATGTCCTGAGCACCGACCGAGAAGACGCGCAGCGATGAGTACTGCGCGCAGACGGGAACACGACGATGGTCGACATCGCCGACGCACAGCGCGGCGTCCCGCCAAGCCCAAGGAAAGAAGCCTGTGATGACGACACCCCGCACAGAGCTCGACACCCGCTTCAGCCAACCAGGAGCAAAGCCCACCAGCTGGGAGGACACGCTCGAGGCGATTAAGCAGGCGGAGATCTTCTGGATCTCGACTGTCCGCGCAGACGGCCGGCCGCACGTCACTCCCCTCGTCGCCGTCTGGCTCGACGACGCGCTGCACTTCTCCACAGGCCCGGACGAGCAGAAGGCGCGTAACCTCGCCGGCACCCCGCGCGTCGCGCTGACCACCGGCGCCAACCACTGGCAGAGCGGCCTCGACGTGGTTGTCGAGGGCGAGGCGGCCCGCGTCACCGACCTACAGCAATTCGACCGGCTCGCCGCAGCCTGGGCGCAGAAGTGGGACGGGCGATGGCAATACGAGGTCAGTCAGGATGGCTTTCGACACCACGCGGGGACCGCGCTCGTGTTCGCCGTCCGCCCAACGAAAGTTCTTGCCTTCACCAAAGGAGACTTCAGCCACACCCGCCATCGCTTCTGAGGCGCCGACGCTACACGAGGCAAACAGCGTGCGCGCCTGTGGCGATTTGCGAGCGCGGTGCCGCCCTCCGGTCGAGACCTACATCCATCGTCGCGCAGGCATCGCGGGTAGGAATCGCATGGCTGCCCTATGTCCGGAGGCAGCAGTCCGATCGGTGCCGGTGAGGCTGCTGCTCCCGCTTGCTACTCACGAGTTCGCGGCTAACGGTCGAGGGCGACCGTCAGGTCGGTGCTGCTACTTCTCCTGTTCGGTTCCGTCGAGACGAATAGTTGTCGCGTGGGATGCGTCAGTGGTGGAGCTGCGCGGCGATCAGGTTCGCGATTGGTGAGCCGAGTCCCGTCGCCTCGTCGTACCCGGGTCCCGCGCTGCAGCACGAGACGCTGCTGAACACCGAGTTGGTGCCGGTGGTGATGTCGAGGAATGACGTGGGCTGGTGCTTGGCGATGTAGTAGAGCATCGGCGCGATGAATCCCGGCTTGGGCCACTTCTCCTGCTTGGCGAATTGGTCCCACAACGCGATCATCCCCGCCACCAGTGGTGCCGCGGCGCTGGTGCCACCGACGTAAGCGATCGTCTGCCCGCTGACGCCGCCACCGCCCCCGGCGATGGTCTCGTAGGGCGCCGGGAACTCCGTGTCGTTCCACACGCCGGAGGACGCGATCGTGTTGCTCGGTGTGAGCGAGATGTTGGTGCCGCCAACGGCGAGTACCCACGGCGAGACGGCCGGCCACGACGCCGACTGCTGCTCGTCGTAGCTGGTTAGCTGCGACGGGGTTGACCCCATGCGCGCACGTCGACGAGCCACTGTCGCCAGCCGCCACGACGATCGTGATCCCCAACGCGTCGATCGCCGCCGCTTCGCGGTCAAACAGCGTCCGCGCGGCGCTGTACGGCTCGACGGCCGCCTCGCAGGCACCGTAGGAGATCGAGATCACGTTCGGCAACGGCGTCCCGT
The DNA here is from genome assembly GCA_963822855.1 of uncultured Solirubrobacterales bacterium. Lineage (GTDB taxonomy): Bacteria > Actinomycetota > Thermoleophilia > Solirubrobacterales > Solirubrobacteraceae > Palsa-465. The sequence continues at coordinate 30,460 of CAWGJE010000021.1, forward strand.
TCGCTGTCGCTTGGCTCGGCGCTGCCAGCAGCTCGATCGCGCCCTGCGGATTGTTTTGGCCGAGTTGCTTGACCCACAGCTCGAGTCGGTTGAGCTTCGGTGCCACCATCGCCACGGTCATCGCGTCGAGCGAGCTCTCGAGTATCGGCTTGATGCTCCCGCATTGTGAATCTTCAGCGCCAGTCGAGTTGTCCAGCTACACATGCCAGCTCGTGCCGAACATCTTCTGCGCGGTGCCGATCGAGATCGTGGCGACCACCCGTAGATGGAACACGTCGAAGGTCGCCGTGGCGTTGTACTTCTTGAACGCGCCGGTGACGGCGTTGCGTCGCGAGGACGACGCGCCGTACTTGCTCTGCAAGCTCGAGATCGATAGATACTTTCCGTAGCTCGACGAGGTCGGGTTACTCGCCGACTTGACCGCGCTTGCGATCCCCGACTGGTTGGCGATCATCCTGATCTCGAACGGCAGCTTCGTGCCGGTCGACGCCTGCCCTAAGGCCCTTCAAGTTTTTGTGCGAGATGTCGCCGTAGTTGACGCTCGCAGCAGCGGCCGTACCACAGGCAACGCTCAACACGACCCAGACCGCTAACGCCGAGATCAGGTGACGAGTGAATCCACGCATGTAAGGACTCCATCACGAGGCGCAGCGGTGGCATCACCCCGAGCGGGTGATCCCCGAGCGTCGATGGCTGTGCCGCTCGCCTGCCGGGACCGAGGCGTCTCGCAAGCCGGCCGCCTCATCGAACGCCGTCTGGTCCCATCACCTGCTCAGCGCGACGGCAGCCGCTTGGATATGGAGCACTGATGGCTCGGGCTGTAAGCTTCGCGTCTCAATGATGCGACCGTCGCTCAGCACCGCCGCCGTTCGTGGTCTGTCGACGTCCATCGTCGCCGTCATTACCAGCTAGACCCGCGCTCGATATCGAGCCCGCGGGTCAGACCGGTTCTCAGGGACCGAGCTGGCAGACGTGCGTCGCTCGGTTTCTCAGGCCTCAATCGGAGAAACCCATGTCCACCGCACCGCCACCTCAGCCACCGCCCCGCTCCGCTCACGGCCAGGTCGAGCTCACCCTTACGCTCGAGCTCGATCCCGACAGCCCGACCGCGCTACTGCGCATACTTGTCCTGCTTCATCGGCGGCGCTGCCGCGTGACCGAGGCTGAATATCGATCACGTATCGACGGATCCGACTACCTGGACTTACGGGTCCAGGCACCTCCGGCCCACGCGCACTGCCTGCCCGCGTGGCTCTCGGCGTTATTGGACGTCCGACGCGTAACCGAGCAGTGTCACGCGGCGCCCAACTTCTGAGCTCAGGCTCTGACCAACCGGTGGGCGACGTGGACGTTTGGCGCGGGGCTGAGCGACCGCGGTACAGACAACCGCATCCCGTCTCGCACAGTAAGCGAGAAACTCGTGAACCCCGGCTGCCGGTAGACGCGGGCGAGGCCCTGGTGCGCGGCGCGGAGCAACAAGACGGGGAATTGGTCACTCGCCGCGAGCACGAACTCCAGATCGGCGATCACCTGGTCCGCTCGAACGCTATCCACGGCTGCAAGCTCCGTCCCGGACGGACGCTCGACGGGGAGCAGCTCCGCTAGAGCAAGGCCGCGGAAGTAGCTGCTTCCCTCTTCGTCGACGCGCGCCGCCACCAGCGAGAGGGCCAGGGTTACCAGCGTGTTCCGGTCTGCCCCCGGCCAGCTCGCGGCCTTCGCATCGGAGTTGCCCGAGCGAGCGGCGAACCCTCGATTCGGGCACGCGAGGACCAGGGGGGCTCGGATGCGAACGGCTCCCTAACCGAGCCAACCTCTGCACGCATCAACTTCAAGCGGATCAGGAGCCGCGTGATGAACGAAGGAACTCAAATGCCAATGATCACGCAGAACAACTTTGAAGGACAACGCGCGCTGGTGACAGGTGCGACGTCGGGCATCGGTCGCGCGGTTGCGCTACAGCTGGCCAGGGGCGGGGCAGAGGTCCTCGTTCACGGCCGCGACGCCGCTCGTGGCGCCGAGGCGGTCCAGGAGATCACGGACGCCGGCGGCAAGGCCAGCTTCGTCGCCGCCGATCTCGCCGACCCAGCGCAGGTGCAGCGCCTGGCCAGCGAAGTCGGCGACATCGACATCCTCGTCAACAACGCCGGAATCGCGCGCTGGGCCCCGACGGCAGCGCTCGACCCGGCTGAGTTCGACAAGATGCTCGCCAGCAACGTCCGCGCGCCGTTCTTCCTTGTGGCGGCGCTCGCTCCCGGAATGGCGGCGAGGGGCCACGGCAGCATCGTGAGCGTCAGCAGCGTGGCCGGCGGCGTCGGGCTCGTGGGGGGCGCGGCCTACGGCGCGACCAAGGCGTCGCTTGAGGCGATGACCCGTGCGTGGGCCGCGGAGTACAGCGCGAGCGGGGTGCGCATCAACGCGATCGCCCCCGGACCCGTCTACACGTCGACGCCCTCGGGCCCGGAGTTCATCAGGGCGCTCGGCGAGACCACACCGATGCACCGCGCCTCCCAACCCGAGGAGATCGCCGAGGTGATCGCGTTCCTCGCCTCCCCGCGAGCGAGCTACATCACCGGCAGCACCGTCGCGGTCGACGGCGGACGCAGAGCGATCTAGCCGGGGACTCATCACCGACGACCTAGGAGGAGGATTCCGATGAAGACCCTTCAGCTTTCGAGCTTTGGCGCGCCAACTGAAGTCGTCGAGCTCGCCGAGGTTGACGCGGCGGATCCTGGCCCAGGCCAGCTGGCGGTGGCGATCGAGGCGGCGCCCATCAACCCTTCGGATCTGAACATGATCAGGGGTGTCCATGGGGTGCGCCCGGACCTGCCCGCGGCTCTGGGCGCGGAAGGGGTCGGTCGCGTCATCGCCGTGGGCGATGGCGTCGACGCGTCGCCGGTCGGGACGCGAGTGCTGGTCGTCCCGACGCTCGAGCAAGCCACCTGGCGCGAGCAGACGGTCCTCGACGAGCGCAATGCCGTGCCCGTCGATCCCGACAGCGATCCGCTCCAACTGGCGATGCTCGCCCAATCACGGCGTACTGCCTCCTGCATGAACACCTCGAAGCTCGCACCCGGCGCGTGGATGGCGCAAACAGGCGCGAGCTCGGCGACCGCCGGATACGTCCTCGCTCTGGCCAGGCACGCCGGTCTCCGCACGCTCAACGTGGTGCGACGGGCACAATCGGTCCAGCCACTGCTGGACGCCGGCGCCGATGTCGTGCTCGTCGAGGGCGCCGATCTCGCCGAGCACGCCGCCGACGCGATCGGCCACACGTCACTCGAGTTGATTATCGACGCGGTCGCCGGCGATCCCGTGGCACAGCTCGCATCCCTCCTGAAGATCGGCGGCCAGATCATCAGCTACACCGCCCGTGCCCGGCAGCCCCTGAGCATTCCGGTCGTGGATCTCATCTTCCGGGGGCTGAGTGTTCACGGCTACTGGCTGAACCTCTGGCTTCAGAGAACGCCGCCGGACACTGTCGCCCGGACCTACCGCGAGCTCGCCGCCCTGGTCGACGACGGCACGCTCGTCGCCCCCGTCGAGGCCACCTACACGCTCGCGGATTATCGCGAGGCGATAGGCCACGCCACTCGGAACGACCGCAACGGCAAGGTGCTCTTCGTCCTCCGATGAGCGCCGAACGCGCGACCGCGTGGGCTACGGAGCGGAGATGACGACTGGCAGCGCGGCGCGCGCTTCACGCAGGGGATCACCGTTGCCGCGGATCACGGAGTGGGCGACCGCGCCGTCCAAGAGCATCAGCACGACGTGCGCTCTTTGTTCGGGATCGGCCACGCCGATTTCGGTGAGCAGTGCAGCCAGTTCGCGCAGCATCCCGTCCTTATGCGCGACGACGACGGGTGCTGCCGGGTGATCGTCGTCGGGCAGGCCGAGTCTGGCGCTGACGTACGGGCAGCCGATGTAGCTACTCCCGAGGCGATCGGCGCGACGGGCGACGCGGTCGAATAGCGCCATCAGCCGTTCGCGAGGTGTCGCGTCCGCAGGGTCGCCGATCAGCCACGCGCGGATATCGAGGTCGCGTTCGGCCAAGGCTTCGGCGACGAGCTCGTCCTTGCCGGAGAAGTGGCGATACAGCGACATCTTGCCGGCATCGGCCCGCTCGGCGATCGCGGCGGGCGTGGCGGCGTCGAGACCTCTCGTCGTCACGAGGTCTGCGGTTGCCTCGAGGATGCGCTGGCGTGCGTCTCTTGTTCCTGCCATTCCCAACTTATGATACCTTGTGGTCTCGCTCGGCGATACCTTGAGGTCTCATAACCTTGGTTCAAGCAGTGGCAGTCCGACCGGATGTTCCGCGTGACGAGAGTCGGGCGGCGCCCGAAGCCCAGTCGCGCGGGCTACGCGGCCGGAGCAGCGAGCGGGAGCGGCTCGGCCGGCTCTTGAGCCGCGTTCGGTCGGGACGCAGTGGGGTCCTGGTCCTCCGTGGCGAGGCCGGGATCGGCAAGACAGCGTTGCTCGAGCATCTGGTCGAGCGGGCGTCCGGGTGCACGGTGACCCGGGCGGCGGGCGTGCAGGCCGACATGGAGCTCCCGTTCGCCGGGATGCAGCAGTTGTTCGGGTCGATGCTGGGCTCGCTCGAGCGCCTCCCGGATCCGCAGCGAGACGCCGTCGAGGTCGCGTTCGGTCTTCGCTCCGGGCCGGCGCCGGATCGGTTCGAGGTGGGGCTGGCGATGCTCGGATTGCTCGCTGAGGTCGCCGAGCACGAGCCGCTCGTGTGCGTCGTCGACGATGCTCAGTGGCTCGATCAGGCTTCCGCGCGGACGCTCGCGTTCGTCGCGCGGCGTCTCATGGCAGAGTCCGTCGCCCTGGTATTCGCGGTGCGCGAGCCCAGCGACGAGGACACGTTCGCCGGACTGCCCGAGCTCATCCTGGGCGGTCTGAATGACGAAGACGCTCGTGCAGTCCTCGGCGTCGCGATCGCCGGCCGCGTCGATGAGCGGGTGGCAGAGCGGATCTTGGCCGAGACGCGCGGCAACCCGCTGGCACTGCTCGAGCTTCCGCGCGGACTGTCGGCGGCCGAGCTCGCGGGCGGGTTCGGCGTGAGCTCGACGCAGCCACTCTCCGCTCGCCTCGAGCAGAGCTTCCTCGGACGGGTCCGGTCGATGCCCGAAAACACTCAGCGGTTCTTGCTCCTCGCCGCGGCCGAGCCCGCGGGCGACCCGATGCTGCTGATGCGCGCAGCTGAGCTGGTCGGGCTGACCGTCGAAGCGGCAGTACCGGCGGAGGCGGTCGGTTTCATCGAACTCGCCACACAGGTCCGGTTTCATCATCCGCTCGTGCGCTCGGCGATCTACCGCGCCGCGCCACTCGCGGATAGGCAGGCCGCCCATCGCGCGCTGGCTGAGGCAACCGATGCGCAGGCGGACCCCGATCGCCGAGCGTGGCACCGCGCACAAGCTGCGCTCGTACCGGACGAGAATCTCGCCGTCGAGTTGGAGCGCTCGGCCGAGCGGGCGCAGGCGCGTGGCGGGCTGGCGGCGGCGGCGGCGTTCCTGGACCGCGCGGCGGAGCTCACGCCCGATTGCAGCCGACGCGCGCGACGAGCGCTGGCGGCAGCGCAAAGCAAGCACCTCGCCGGCTCGCCTGAATCGGCACTGAAGCTACTCGAGAGCGCGGTGTCCGCGCCGATGGACGAGCCGGAGGTCGCGATGGTGGGGCGGCTTCGGGGGCGAATCGCGTTGCACCTGAGCCGTAGCGGCGAGGCCGCGCGGCTGCTCCTTGACGCCGCGCAGCGCCTCGAATCGTTCGATGCGCGCCTCGCGCGCGACACCCACCTGGAAGCTCTCTACGCGGCGTCCGTCGCCGGTCGGCTGGGCAGCGGCATGCTCGACGCGGCTACTGCCGCGCGACTTGCGCCCGCTGGACCAGCACCGCCGCGAGCCGTCGACCTGCTCCTCGACGGTCTCGGCGTCCGATACACCAACGGCGGCGGCGCAGCGGCCCCGATTCTCAAGCACGCGCTGACCGCGTTGCTGGGCGAGGGCGGGCACTACGAGGAGGACATGCGTTGGCCCTGGCTCGCGGCGCGCGTCGCCGCGGACCTGTTCGACGACGAAACCTGGCATGTGCTCGCCACGCGACACCTTCAGATCGCCCGCGACGCCGGGGCACTCGGCGCGCTGCAGATCGCCCTCATTCACCTCTCCCAGCTGCTCGTGTTCGAAGGGAAGCTCGACGCGGCGGCGGCGTTGGCGGAGGAGACCGACTCGATCATCGACGCGACCGGCAGCCGAAGGATCAACGTTCCGAAGCTCATGCTCGCCGCGTGTCGGGGTGACGAGGCACGCGCATCGGAGCTGATCGACGAAGCTGAGCGGGACGCGATCGCGCGCGGCCAGGGCTTGGTGCTCACCTTTGGCGAGCACGCCCGCGCCGTTCTCTATAACGGCCTGGGCCTCTACAGGTCGGCACTCGGCCACGCGCAGCGGGCGAGCGCGCAGGATGAGCTGCACGTCTCGGTCTGGTCGTTGCCGGAGATGATTGAGGCGGCCGCCCGCAGCGGCCAGCCCGAGCTAGCAGCCGGCGCGCTCAAGCGACTCCGCGAGCGGACGCAGGTCGCAGAAACCGAGTGGGCGCTCGGCATCGAGGCGCGTTCGCGGGCGCTGTTGAGCGACGGCGCGCTCGCCGAGGGCCTCTACCGCGAGGCGATCGAGCACCTCGGCCACTGCCGCGTCGCGCTTGACCTCGCTCGTGCCCATCTGCTCTACGGCGAATGGCTGCGTCGACGCGGACGCCGCGTCGACGCGCGCGAACAGCTTCGAACCGCGCATTCGAGGTTCGTCGAAATGGGTGCCGAAGCGTTCGCGCGGCGCGCGTGCCGCGAGCTCCTGGCGACAGGCGAGACCGCCCGCAAGCGAACGATCGAGACGCGCGATGAGCTCACCCCGCACGAGGCGAGAATCGCGCGGATGGCGCGCGACGGCGCTTCTAACCAGGACATCGCAACCGAGTTGTTCGTCAGCCGCAAGACCATTGAGTACCACCTGCACAAAGTGTTCGCCAAGCTCGGGATCAGCGCCCGCGAACAGCTCGACTATGTCCTTCCCGCGACTTGAACACGCCTCAACCGGGTGAGCTCGTGCTCGCATGGGACTAGGGCCTCTCGGATGCGAGAACCGCCCCAGCCCGCCGAGACTGTCATCACGCTTGAACCACGCAAGGAGCTCCGATGACACACGAGAACGCGACACTCACCTGGGACGTTCACGTAGCGCCAGCGGAACCGCTGTCCGCAGACGACCTGGCCCCCGGACAGAACGCCCGGTTCTGGTCGCCCATCTCGGCGACGCTGATCTCGGGCGAGCGGGACGCCGTCCTTGTCGACGCGCTCCTGACGGCCGGCCAGGCCCACGACCTGGTCGAGTGGATCGACGGGCACGGCAAGAACCTCACGGCCGTGTACATCACGCACGGTCACGGGGATCACTGGTTCGGACTGGGCGCGGTCCTCGATCGCTTTCCTGATGCTCGAGCGTTCGCTCTCCCAGCGGCCATCGAGCAAATGCGGGTTGGGACCACGCCGGAGTTCCTCGGGTCATTCTGGAGGCCACGCTTCGACGGCAAGCTTCCGCGAGCACTCGTATTCCCGCAACCTCTCGAAGGCCACACGATCGGCCTCGAGGGCCACGAGCTCGTCGTCGTCGAGCTCGGCCACACCGACACCGACCAGACGAGCTGCCTACACGTCCCCGACCTCGGCCTCGTCGTCGCCGGCGACGCCGCATACAACGACGTTCACCTCTACCTGGCCGAATCCGACCCCGAAAAACGGCACGACTGGATCGCCGCGCTCGACACGATCGAGTCCCTACACCCACGGTCGGTGATCGCCGGGCATCAGCGAGCCGGTCGCCACGACGGCCCCGAGATCATCGAGGAGACCCGCCAATACATCCGCGACTTCGACCGCGTCGCGCGGACAACCAGCACGGCTCAGGACCTCTACGCCCAGGTCATCGCACTGTATCCCGACCGCATCAATCCGGACGCGCTCTGGATCTCGGCTCAGGGAGTGAACCGGTCGCGCTCAGACGAGTCGTGACGAGCGGCATGAGCGGCATGAGCGGCCTGATCGAGGTCCCTGAGTACGAGGTTCAGGCGGAGGTTCGCGTTGAACCCGCACGGACGGCGCTGGTCGTGGTTGACATGCAGAATGACTTCGTCCGTGAGGGCGGCGGCCTGCTCATCCCCGACGCCGCGGCGACCATTCCCGCGATCAGGTCGATGCTCGAGCTCGCCCGGACGCATGGGATGCGCGTCGTGTACAGCCAGGACACTCACCGCGACGGCGATCCGGAGTGGCGGATCTGGCCCGAGCACGCCCGCGCGGGCAGCTGGGGTTGGGAGATCGTCCGCGAGCTCGCGCCTGGGCCAGACGACGTCGTCTTGCGCAAACTTCGCTACGACGCTTTCTACGGAACGCCGCTCGATCACCTGCTGCGGTTCTGGGGCGTCGACACGCTCGTGATCTGCGGCACCGTCGCGAACATCTGCGTGCACTACACGGCCGCCAGCGCCGCGCTGCGCTGGTACGACGTCGTGATCCCGCGCGACGCTGTCTCCGCGCTGGACCCCTTCGACCTCGAGTCATCCTTGCGCCAGACCGCATTCCTCTTCGCCGGACGGGTAACCACCGCGGCGGGGCTGATTTGCGGGTCGCGATGACGGCGGACACCGGAGCGGACCCCGGGGTGCGACAAGCGCGGGTGCTGTTGGGAACCGAGCGGTTCTCGAGCCGGCACGGTTGGAGCGAGCTCACCGCGCTAATGCCTGGCGCGCTACAAGCCACAGTTGACGTCCGGTGGTGCCCGCCAAGCGCATTCGCCGACCGTGCGCGGAACGAGTTACTTGACGTCGTCGTTCCTCTCTGGAGCGAGCTGGACGCCGAAACCATCCGTGCCGCGCGGTTCGGCCTGATTCAGCAGTTCGGCGCGGGGGGCGAAAACATCGACATCGAAGCTGCAACGTCGGCAGGCGCTGGGTTGCCAACATGCCGGGGCTCGACGCGGTCGATGTCGCCGAGCACGCGGTGCTGCTGCTGCTCGCCCTCCTGCGGCAGCTTCCCGAAGCGCCATCTGCGTCCCGTCCCGGGCACTGGGAAGACTCGCGCCGCGCTCGCGGCGATTCGCCCGGGCGCGCGACTCGTGAACGTCGCTCGAGGCGCGTTGATCGACGAGGCCGCGCTCCTCGAGGCGCTCGACCAGGGACGCCTCGCCGGCGCCGGCCTCGACGTGTTCACACACGAGCCTTACCCGGCTTCCGCGCCGGTCGCGCATCATCCGAAGGTCATCGCCACGGTGCACAACGCCGCCCTCACGACTAGCTACTTCCGCCGCGCCGCGCGAGCGCTCGGCGACGTCGCCGCCAGCAACTCGTCTGCCTGAGGCCCGCCACGCCCGCGATTAGGGCACCTCGGATGCGAACACGGCCCTAGCTCGCCGACAGTGGACGGACGAAGCACTAACGGCCACCACACAACCAAAGGAGCTCTCCATGCATCGACTAGCAGAGCGACGGGTGACATATCTCTGGCTGGCGATCGCGCTCGCGCTGATCTCCGGCCTCGCCATCACCCTGACCACAGCACAATCGCAGGCGAAGACGGGAACCAGAACGGCCACGGCGGCCAGGCCCACTGTGGTCTTGGTCAACGGAGCATGGGCGAACAATGCCGCGTGGAGCGGGGTGATCGAGCGCCTGCAGACCGAGGGATACACGGTCGTCGCTCCGCCCAACCCGCTCCAGAGCCTGAAGGGCGACGCCGCCACGATCGCCGACTTGCTAGAGACGATCAAAGGCCCGATCGTGCTCGTCGGGCATTCCTACGGCGGCGCCGTGATCACGAACGCCGCGACGGGCAACCGCAACGTAAAGGCGCTCGTATACGTCGATGCGTTCGCGCCGGCGAGGGGCGAAAGTGCGCTCGGGCTCGATTCGACCAAGCCTGGGTCGGCTCTGGGAGCGGGCCCGACGAACGTCTTTGACTTCGTGCCCTTCCCTGGTGCTCACAAGGGCGACGCCGAGCTCTACGTGAAGCCTTCGGTTTTCGAGCAGGCATTCGCGAACGGGCTCCCCGCGAAGGAGGGAGCTGTGCTCGCCGCCACCCAGTCGCCCGTCACTTACAGCGCGGTCACGGCGCCGTCGGGAACGCCCGCGTGGAAGACGATCCCGAGCTGGTACGTGCTCGGCACGATCGACAAGGCGATCCCGCCCGCCATTCAGCTGTTCATGGCTCAGCGGATACACGCCCACATCACCAGAGTGAGGGCCGGGCACCTGTCAATGGTGGCCGCTCCCGGAGTGGTCGCGAAGGTGATCACGGCCGCGGCGAGGGCAACGAGCTAAGACCGGTGCCCGCCGCAGCGTGGTCTCAGGGCTGAGAGCGCGCTACCCACAGGGCAAATCAAAACCGACGTAAACGCCCCTAGAAAGGAGCACCTAATGTCAATAGATCACACTGAAATGCAGCCCCGGCCGAACATCGTTCTCGTTCACGGTGCATGGGCGGACGGTTCCAGCTGGAGCTCGGTTATCGAGCGCCTGCAGACTGACGGATACCACGTCACGGCCCCCCAGTTTCCCCTGACCTCGCTGGCAGATGATGTCGCCAGACTCCGCCAGGTCCTGGCACTCCAGGACGGCCCGACCGTGATCGCCGGCCATTCCTACGGCGGTCAGGTCATGACCGCGCTCGGCAAGGACGCCCCCAACGTCGTCGGGCTTGTCTACATCGCGGCGTTCGGGATCGACGAGGGGGAATCACTCGGAGGGCTGCTCGCACAGGGACCTCCGACGCCGGCCTTGGCCCACCGGTTCGTCGATGAGCGGGGCTTCGTTTGGTTGACTGAAAACGACTTCGTCAACCACTTCGCGGGTGATGTGGACCCGGTCAAAGCAAAGACGTTGTACGCCGTGCAGCAGCCGCTCTCCGCGAGCGCCTTCGCCGAGGTGATGACTGTCCCCGCGTGGAAGTTGCTGCCCTCTTGGTACCTGGTCGCTCAAGCTGATCAGGCGCTCCCGGCTGACGTGGAGCGAATGTTCGCCAACCGCATGGGTGCCACCACCGTCGAAGTCCGCTCGGGCCACTTGGCGATGGTCTCCCACCCGGACGAGGTCGTAAAGCTCACTGAGACGGCAGCCGAAGCCGCACTCGCCGTCAACGCGGTCAGCTGAACACGACGCCAATTCCCGGGCTGCCCCGGCGGGGCACCTCCACTTGGTGCCCATCCGGGGCCCCGGAGACTGTCATCACATTTCAAGTACGGACGGAGGCAGACATGACGGCACGAAACGGCAGCGGCGAGTCGCACGGCAGTTTCGGGAGTGGTTTGGGGATGGTCACCGTCGGCGACGCCGCGCATGAGTGGTGGACTCTCGTCGCCGTCTGTGTCGGAACGTTCATGCTGCTGCTCGACGTCACGATCGTGAATGTCGCACTGCCGAAGATCCAGGCCGGGCTCGGGTCGAGCTTCACAGACTTGCAGTGGGTCGTTGACGCGTATGCGCTCACGCTCGCAGCGCTGCTGCTGACCTCCGGTTCACTCGCAGACCTGCTCGGGCGACGGCGGATCTTCGCGCTCGGGCTGGTGATTTTCTCGGCGGCTTCGCTCCTGTGCGGGGTCGCGCAGTCGCCGCTGATGCTCAACCTCTCGCGTGGTGTGCAGGGGATCGGCGGCGCGATGATGTTCGCGGCATCGCTTGCGTTGCTGGGTAACGCCTATCGTGGACGCGACCGCGGGGTCGCGTTCGGTGTCTGGGGCGCCGTGACCGGTGCGGCGGTGTCGATCGGACCGGTTGTCGGCGGGGCGCTCACCGACGGGCTGAGCTGGCGCTGGATCTTCCTGGTCAACGTCCCGATCGGTGTCGCAGCAGCGCGCCGATGTTGGATCTGTCGCTGTTTCGGCGTCAGGCGTTCAACGGCGCGTCGATCGTTGCGTTCGCGCTGTCTGGGTCGATCTTCGCAATGTTGCTCTACTTGACGTTGTATCTGCAGAACATCCTCGGCCTCTCGCCGCTCGGCGCGGGCCTACGGCTGGTGACGCTTTCGGGCGCGATCCTCGTCACCTCGTTCGTGGCTGGACGCCTCACCACGATCGTCCCGGTTCGGTTGCTGATGGGCGGCGGGCTCGCGCTCGTCGGGGTGAGCCTGCTCTTCATGCGCGGGCTGACGGTGACGTCGCATTGGACGCACCTTCTCCCCGCGTTTCTTGTCGGCGGCGTCGGCGCGGGCCTGATCAATCCGCCGCTCGCGTCGACCGCTATTGCCGTCGTCCCGCCCCGTCAGGCCGGCATGGGCTCGGGGATCAACGCCACCTTCCGCCAGGTTGGAATCGCCACTGGCATCGCCGCGCTCGGGTCGATCTTCACCGGCAAGGTCCGCGCACACGTGAGCTCCGGGCTGTACACCGCGCACTTGGGTGGCGCACACGCGATCGCGACGGCGATCTCAAGCGGTCAGACGCACCAGGCGATCGCGCACTTCCCGCCGCAGGCGCGAGGGATTGTCGGCGAAGTGGCGCGCGTCAGCTTCGTCGCGGGCCTCAATGAGATCTGCCTCGTCGCCGCGATCCTCGCGCTCGTAGGCGCGATCGCGGCGCTCCTGTTGATTCGCTCGAGCGACTTCGTTGCGCAGACCGAGCGACGGCCTGACGGGCGACCCGCGGAAACGCCCGAGCCGGCGCGAGCGTGAGCACATTTCAAGCACAGACGGAGAAAGACGTGACTGCGAGAAACGGCACCAAGAGAGGATCGAAACCATGATCAAGCACAGCATCGAGATCAACTGCCCGGCCGAGGAGGTGTTCGCCTACCTCGATCAGGTTGACCGACACAACGAGTGGCAGGGCCAACTCGTGAGCACAACTGTCGAGACTGACGGGCCCATACGTGTAGGTACGCGAGTGGTAGAGCGCCGCATCGTCCCCGGAGGGGCGCGAGACTTCCCATACGAGATCACGGAGCACGACCCCCGCGCAAGGCGTCGTTCCGCGGAACCGCAGGGCTGATTCGTCCCACTGGTACATACACGGTCGATCCGATACGCGAGTCGAGGTCACGCATGAACACAGAGCTCGAGCTCGAGGGTCACGGCATCGGCAAGCTGTTTGCAATCCTGGCGCGCCGGCAGGCTGCCAGGCAGGTCCCGGTAGACCAGGAGAAGTTCAGAGAGCTGCTCGAAAGCGGCATCGCGCTGGCCGCTTCGAATTGACGCCAGCGCACACCTTCCGGGCACTGGGCCTCGCAACCGAACTACAGCGACGCCGAGCCGGCCACGATTAGTCGCCTGCGAACAAGTCGAGGTAGGCCTGCGCGCCGACGGCGAGGACCGTTTCTCGACCACCGCACGACAGTCAGCGGGCGCCGCTGCAGCTACGCCCGACCCGCGCCAACGCGCAGCCCGCTGAGGAGCTGGTGGTCCAACCGCGATCGTCAGCCGGGAGCGTGGCACGGGCACCTCGCAACGGCGGTTGCAGCGGTCGCGAACGACGTGCCGGGCAGGTTAGCCTCGCGACCGGGTGATTGGTTCCTGCACGATCGAGCGGGTGGCGTCTACGCGTGGACGCCGGAGGATCGCCGCCGCGCTTGTCGCGGCGGTGGCCGTTGTGGCGGTCGGCGCGTCGGTGAGCCGAGGCGACCTGGAGAGTCGGTACGCCCAGCATCAGCACCAGGCCCACCAGCTGCGATCGGCGATCCACGCCGACACCAGCGCGATCCAGAGCGACGAGGGATCGATCTCCGCACTGGAGGCGCGGCTTGCCATCGTGCAGCGCAGGCTGGACGTCGACGAGGGTCTGCTCGCCCAGGTTCGCCTGGAGCTGACGCGCGCTCGCGACCGTGTGGCTGAGCTCAAAGTGCAGTACGCGGGCGACCGCCGGCTGTTGGCCCAGCAGCTCGTCGCCAATTACGAGACGCCGCCGCCGAGCCTGATGGACGTGGTGCTCACGTCCACCGGGTTTCAGAATCTGCTGAATAAAGTGAACGCGCTCAAGGCGATCGCGCGCGCCAACGCTCGCGTCACCCGACTGGTGGGTGCGGCGCGGATCGCGGTCGCCGGCGAGGCTCGGCGACTTGCCGCACTCGAGGTGCGGCGAGACCGGTCGACCGCCGCCGTGCTCGCCGAGCGAAACCAGATCGTCCAGCTCCGGCTCTCGATCGTCGACCGCGAACTGGCGTCGGCGCACGACCGCGCGAGCAAGCAGCGCCAACTGTCTGCGCTCCAAAAGACACTTTCACATGAAGAGGCCGCGCTTCAACGCCAAGCCACGCTCGCGGCGGTTGCCGCCTTCGGAGCCGAGCGCATCCCCGTCAACACGACGCCCGGCTCGTACATCGACCCGCTGCAGTTCGTCAACCTCTGGGAGCGCACGGATCAGGGCGTGGACGCCACGATGCCGGTGGGAGCGCCGATTCTGGCGCCGTCGCGGGTCAAGATTCTCGCGATCGAGCCGGACTGGTATCTCGGCCAGCCGCTGGTGTACTGGGAGCTACTGGCCGGACCCGACGCCGGTCTAGAGCAATACGTGGCTGAGGAGATCACCGACATTGCCCCGCCCGGCAGCATCTTGCAACAGGGGCAGGTGATCGCTCGATACGCGGCGAGCGGCACTGGCATCGAGTACGGCTGGTCGACGCCCGACGGTGTCACCCTCGCCGTGGCGACAAGCGGTTATGAGGAAGCAGAGGTCACGCCCGCCGGGGTGAGCATGCGCAACTGGCTCAACAGCCTTGGCGCGAACGCCGGACCGAGTTAGTGAGCCGTCCCGCGGATTTCACTTGACCGGTTCGGCCTCGACCTGCCGGCACACTTCGACAATCGCGTGTGCCCCCGCCCTCGCTCCGCTTCCAGCTGACGTCGACTACACGGTGGCCGCTGCCCGATCTCGGGACCTACTTGGACCTGGAGGCTGACAAGCTGGAAGACGCCGGCGAGGTTGACGTGGTGTTCGACGTGGTCGGCGGCGAGATCCTCGACCGCTCGGCGGCACTGGTGCGCGCGGGGCGGCGCGCTTGCTGATAGCCGGCTATGGGCCGGGGCAGGCCAGGCTGACCTCTCGGCCTGGAGCAGTTTGGGAAGGAGCCGCCCCTCTCCATCGCGCGAGCTGTAACGTGGGCCGATGCCCTCACAGCAGAAGATCACGGTCCGCGTAGTCAGTCCGGAGGAGGCCGATCACGGTGTGGCTGAGTTCTGGCTCGGCGACGAGCTGTTCGGTTTCACCCGGCTCGAGGACGACGAGCTAGTCCTCAGAATTGAGCCGCGCAAGGACGCCGCCGAGGTTGTCGTTGACGCGCACAGCCTGGCTGACGCGTTGGCGCAGGCGAAGGCGCTCCTGCAGTCGTACTGAGTCGTGTCGTTGGGACAGCCTCTCTCGGTGCAGGCGAGCGTCCCAACCGCGCTTGGATCGGATCTCGGCTAAGCGCCCGTGAATCGATACTCGGTCTTCCAGGCGTCGGGCGGGTCGGTGTGTGCGGTCCAAAAGAGTTCCGCGATGTTGTCCGGATCGAACGCCGTCCCCCGCACGACGGCGCCGGCGATCGTGACGGTTGCGGCATGGATGCCGTCCTCGTGGACACCGGCGGCGATCAGGGTCGCCGCCGAGCGGAGGGCGGCCTTCCCGATGGACAGGCTCGCCACTGCGGGCACCGGGTGGTCGGCGAAGCCCCCGCTGGTGAAGAGCAGTGTGCCGGTGCCGGCGGTCCGCAGGACGGGTACGGCGACCTGTGCCGCGACGACGCCGCCGAGGACATCGACGTCATATGCGGTCCGGAGCCGTCCGACCGTCGCGTCGAGGATCTCGCCAGGATCCGGCAGGGCAGCGTTGTACACGGTGACGCCGGGGGCCCCCGGGGTGCCGAAAATCCGCTCGAGCGTCGCACGGTAGTGGTCCAGATCTTCGATGTCTGCGCGCACCGGTTCGATCTCAAGTCCTTCGCCACGCAGCTCAGAGGCGAGTCGCTCGAGCGTTTCGCCGCGGCCGATGAGTGTGCTGCGGAAGCCTTCGCGGCCGAAGCGCCGAACGACGCCGGCGCCGACGCCGGGTCCGGCTCCGATCAGTAGGAGGTGATGAGGGTCAACAGACTCGGGCATATGCCCCCTCTCGGTAGAGCTGCGCCCGGCTGACGGGTCGGGCCATGTGTTCTTGGCGTCGAATCACCCGATGAACACTTACCAAGGTTCGGGTGAGACGTCATCACCGCATCACGGTGATTTCGGTTCCGTCGGGATCTGACGGAGTTCGAGCAACTCGAGGCCGAGCGCTTCGATCTCCGCCAGGGCTCCGAACAGCGCGAATCTGTCCTGCAGGACGCCGGTGCTCGGTTTCGCCACCCTAGGACACGAAGAGCTTTATCGCGTCGGTCCGCCTCACGTCCCTCGCGAGGTTGTAGAAGCCCGCACCGCTGCTCTGCGAGTTCGGCCGGCCTCCGTCAGTACCTACCCGGGACCGCCAGGACGGCCGCCATCATCCGGGTGGCGCACCGCGACGCATGACCAACCTGACCTAGAAGTCGCGTTCGCGACGCCTGGCCAGCAGCTCCTGCTCGCGTGCCGCTCGACGCTTGCGGGCCTCTTGAGATGCCTGCTCGTTACGTTGGGCGATCTCCCTGCGCACATCGTTGAAAGCCGCTTCCGAGGTCGATTTTCCCGGGCCCGGTGCTTCACGGGCCCGGTCGGGCTTTTGATTCTGCTTCGGCATGCGCGCACTCCTCGTCGCTCTCCGTATGGAAGTCTGGGCCACTGGAAGAATGCAAGAGCGGGCACTCAGGCGGTGGAGGCTGCTTCCGACTCTACTCCCCGCCCAGGGCGGGTGCGCCGGGCCGTCTACGGTGAGAGCGTCGCCGGCTCCCCGCCCCCGGAATGCTTCAACCGTGTGATGAGGTCGTCGACCTCCCGGAGCCACCTCTCCCCGTCGGCGCTCGCATCCCAATAGTCGCGCAGCCCGCTTTCCGTTCGGACGCGCTGCACCGCCTGAAGAGCCTGGTCGATCTCGGAATCGTGCGGCTGGTGAGGATGGGTCTCGACCCAGTAGCTCACGTTGTCCGGCAAGCGAGCGGACGCGTGACCGGCACAGGAGGCCGACAACTCGGCGGCCGCGATCGCTTCACACGACTCATCGAGACCCAGGCACCCCGGTTCGCCCACCGCACGGTCCAGCACCGAGGCGATGACGCCACCCGGATCAACCGCTTCCTCTACCAGGAGAAACCAGTCGCTCGCCGGATCGTTCTCGAAGCTCGCCGCTCCCCACGCTGCCACGACGGATCAGCTGATCGGCGATCGGTCCCGAACGATCCTGATGTTGCTCGTCCGGGCTTGCAGCCGGTCAAACGCCCCCTCGAGATCGCTCGAGGGCGGCTCCGTCGACCAGCGCTTGCCGACTTCGCGGACCCCGCCCGACGCCTCCAGCTGACGCAGACGCTTGAGCGTCTTCGTGTGATTGAGCCCGGCCGCCTTGGCGATCCTCCCGGTGGAATGCTCGCCGCGCGGCAACTCGCGCAGCACCTTCTTCACCCGATCCTCCTGCTCCTCGCGAGGGCTCTCGCGTGCTGGGGAGGCCGGCTCGGCGGCGGGCGACGCCGGTTCGGCGGGGACCGCCGGAACACTCCTCTCCCGCACCGGAGGAGCGCTTCCGTAGCGAGCGCGACACGCGGCACACATCACCACCGGCTCGGCACGGTCTGCCCGGACCACCTCCAACCTGCGCCAATGGCGTCCCGAGCGGCAAACGGCGCAACGCCGTCCACCGCGGTCGATCTCTGACAGGTCCTCGACGCTTATCGTCGTCACCCACCTCACGATAGAGGGTTCACGCGGCGCCCGACCGGCGCCGCCCCCTATTGGCAGTCGGGGCAGTGTCCGCGGAGGGTGACTTCGTGGTCGGTGGTGTGGAATCCGAGCCGGTCGGACAGTTGGTCGATCGACCGTTCGAGGGCGGGATCTTTGAACGCGACGAGCTTCCCGCATTGGTCGCAGACGAGGTGATGGTGGTGGTGCTCGCCGTCGGGGTCGGTTGGCTCGTATCGGGCGATCCCGTCGCCGAGGTCGAGTCGGTTCACGAGGTCGTGCGTGTGCAGCAGCTCCAGGACCCGGTAGACGCTGGCTCGGCCAACGGCGCGCTGGCCGCGGCGCCCACGGCGCAGGGCGTCTTCGATCTCGATCGCGCTGAGTGCGCAGTGCTGAGTCGCCAGCAGGTCGATAACTCGGTCGCGCGCCGCACCGCGGTGATGCCCGGCGCGCCCGAGTACGGCGCGCGCATGGTCGCCCCAGTCGGTGGCTAGGGCCGTATCGGCGCGGACGGGCACGCCCCGGAGCATAGCTGTCGGTAGCACGGAATCAGATTGAGAGTGGCTCTCGTACTTATAAGATTGAGACTGGCTCTCATTCTGTGTTAGGCTAGCAGGGTGGCATTCCAGAGTCGGCTTGGCGATCCCTGCTTGATGAGGTCGCGATGCATCTGAGTGGTCGTTGGCGCGGTCTGTGTGCCGCGATGTGCTTGGCGATCGGCGTCGCCGGCTGCGGCTCGGTGACGGCGTCCGCGGGGAAGGGTCAGATCGTCGCAGTCGGCGCCGAGAACGAGTACGCGAACGTGATCTCGCAGATCGGTGGGCGGTACGTGGCGGTCTCGGCGATCGAGAGCAACCCGAACACCGACCCGCACACGTTCGAGGCGAGTCCGAGCGTGGCGAGTACCGTCTCAGCCGCGCGGTTGGTGGTCCAGAACGGCGTGGGATACGACACGTTCATGAACAAGATCGAATCCGCGTCGCCCAGTTCGTCGCGCAAGGTGATCGACGTCCAGACCCTCTTGGGATTGCCGGATTCGACCGCCAACCCACACCTGTGGTACGCGCCCCGAACGATGCCGGCGGTCGCAGCCGCGCTGGTCAAGGATCTTTCGGCGATCGAGCCGTCTCACGCCGGCTACTTCGCCGCCAACGCCACGCGGTTCGACGCCTCGCTGCAGCCTTGGTATCAGGCGCTGAAGCAGTTCGCCGCGCGCTATCCCGGCACGCCGGTCGCGACGACCGAGCCGGTCGGGGACTACATGCTGCAGGCGGCCGGCACGGTGAACATGACCCCGTTTCACTTCCAGGCGGACATCATGAACGGGGTCGACCCGGCGCCACAGGACGTGACCCTTCAGAACGACCTGTTCTCGGGGCACCGGGTGAAGGTGTTCCTTTATAACCAGCAGGTCACCGATTCGCTCACGGAGTCGTTCCTTGCCAAGGCCAAGCAGGACGGGATACCGGTCGTCGGGGTCTACGAGACGATGCCAACGCCCGGCTATGACTACCAGTCGTGGATGCTGGCCGAGATCAACGCGCTCCAGAAGGCCGTCGCCGGTGGCACCTCCACCCAGAGGCTGCAATGAACTCGCCGGAGGCCACGGTGACCACTGACCCTGTCTCTGCGCGCGAGGCCGACGCGGCGCTTCGCGTCGAAGGGGTGACGGTGCGACTCGGCGGGCGGACGGTGCTCAATGAGGTCAGCTTCCAGGTCGGCGCCGGCGAGTTCACCGGACTGATCGGTCCGAACGGCGCCGGCAAGACCACGCTGTTCCGGGTCATCCTTGGCCTGCAACCACCAGCTACGGGGAGCGTCCGCGTCGGCGGCGGCCGGCGATCGGGACGCGACGTCGGTTACGTCCCGCAGAAGTTCCAGCTCGACCCGGACATGCCCCTGCGCGGACGTGATCTGATCGGTCTCGGGCTCGACGGGCAACGCCTCGGGGTCCCGCTTCCGTCGCGCACGCGTCGGGCGCGCGTGCAGGAAATGGTCGAGGCGGTCGACGCGCGCGCATTCGCCGATGAGCGCGTGGGACGCCTGTCGGGTGGGGAGCAGCAGCGGATCCTGATCGCGCACGCGCTGATCAGCAGACCGCAGTTGCTGCTGCTCGACGAGCCGCTGGCCAACCTCGACCTTCGCAGTGCCCAAGAGGTCGTCGCACTGCTGGCGCGGATCGTCGTCGAGCAGCGGATCGCCGTGCTCATCTCCGCTCACGAGATGAACCCGCTGTTGCCCGTGATGGACCGGATCGTGTATCTCGCCGCCGGCCGCGCCGCCAGCGGCACCGCCGAGGAGGTCGTTCGCTCGGACGTGCTCAGCCGCCTCTACGGCCACCACGTCGATGTGCTCCGCGTCCACGGACGGGTGCTGGTCGTCGCCGGCACCGGCCACGACGAGCATGCTCCGCTCGACGACGGCGGTGACACGTCGGCCCCCGTTGAGATCGTCTAAGGCCTCGTTTGCCGTGCGAGCCGACCTCTCAGCGATCATCGCGCCCGGATTCTTCTCCTCGAGCTCGGTCCAGCTAGCGCTGGTCGTCGGCGCGCTCGTGGCGATCGTCGCGGGAACCGTCGGTGTGTTCACCGTGATCCGGGGTCAGTCGTTCGCCGGCGAGGCGCTCGGGGACATCGGCGCCAGCGGCGGGTCGAGCGCGTACCTGGTCGGGATCGCGCCGCTGTGGGGGTTCGTGGGGATCTCGGTCGCCGCGGCCGCGGTCATGGAGCTGATCGGAATCCAGCGCGCCCGGGGCCGCGACCTCGCGACCGGGATCGTGCTTGGCGCCGGGTTCGGACTCGCCGCTCTCTTTCTCTACCTGGGCACCATCTCGAGCAGTACCACCGGTGCGACCGTCACGATCCTGTTCGGATCGATCTTCGAGCTCGACGCCTCGACCCTGCCGCTCGTCGCGGTGTTGGGAGCGATCGCGCTCGGGATGATCATGGTGATCTACCGACCGCTGTTGCTCGTCTCGGTCAGCCCGGAGCTCGGGGCCGCGCGGCGCCTCCCCGTTCGGCTCATCGGCAGCCTCTACCTGCTCGCGATGGCCCTCGCGGTCGCGCTGTCAGCGGTCACGATCGGCGCGATCCTCTCCACCGCGTTGCTCGTCGGCCCGGCCGCCACCGCGCTTCAGCTCACGCGCCGTCCCGGCCGCGCGATCGTCTGCGCCGCGCTGGTCGGGATAGGCGTGATGTGGCTCGGGATCCTGCTCGCCTACGACAGCTACACCTGGCCCCACCACGGATGGCCGGTCAGCTTTTTCGTCGTCACGCTGGTGCTGATCGCCTACATCGCCTCCCGGATGGTCCCGGCGCCGGGCCGGAAGCGGCGCGACTGACAGCTCGATGTTCTCCGGGTTCATGGTCAACGCCTGGATCGTCGCGACGATCGTCGCGGTCGTCGGCGGCGCGGTCGGCTTCTTCGTCGTGCTTCGCGGCTCCGCGTTCGTCGCCCATGCCATCCCGAACGGCTCATTTGCGGGCGCCGCCGCCGCCAGCCTGATCGGGATCAACACGCTGATCGGGCTCGGAATCTTCGCGTTCGGCTCAGCTCTCGGAATCGGGCTCCTCGGCCGCCGCGGCCGCCACGACGTTGCAACCGCGCTCACGCTCGTATTCGCGCTCGGGCTTGGTGCGCTGTTTCTCAGCTTCACCGTCGAATACGCCCCCGAGATCTACTCGCTGCTGTTCGGCGAGGTACTCGGCATCAGCACCAACCAGCTCTGGCCGACCATCGTGCTCGCGGCCGTCTGCCTCGTTGTCCTCGCGCTCCTGTACCGGCCGCTGCTGCTCTCCTCGACCCTGCCCGATTCGGCGCACGCCCGCGGGATCCCGCCATTCACCGCTGAACTGGCGTTTCTGATTCTCGTCGCGCTCGCGACCACCATGACCGTCCCCGTCGTCGGAACCGCGCTCATCTTCAGCCTGATGATCGGGCCCCCCGCGGCCGCGCGAGCCTTCACCACTCGGCCCCTGACAGCGGTCGCGCTGTCCGTCGCCATCGCTGTCGCGGTCGCGTGGGCCGCGATCGCGCTGTCCTACCAGACGAATTGGCCCGTCGGTTTCTACGTCGGCGTGATCAGCGCCGCCAGCTACGCCGCCGGCCGCATCTGGACCTACGCCCGCCGCCACCGCGTGGGTACCCGCCGGGAGGCTGTGGCCGGTTCAGGCGTCGAGGAGCAGCAGTCCCTGGCATGAGTTGATGGTTGACATCGTCGCGGGCCACGCTGGCACGACCAGTCGCGACGGACCGGCGCGCCGGCCACCGCGCTCGTCTAAAGAATCTGCTGGATCGTGAGGCGACGGGTGCCGCTCGGGATGGTCACCTGGACCGTCGCACCTGGAGGCTGGTTCAACAGGGCCTTGCCGACGGGGGACTGCACGGAGAGCCTGCCGCGCGCGCGATCGGCCTCCCCTGCGCCGACCAGAGTCCACGTATGGACCTCGCCCGTGCCCTCGTCCCGGACCTCGGCAGAGCGGCCGAAAGCGAGTGTCGGCGCGGGTCCCTCGGTAGCATCGACGACGACCGCATCCCGCAGCCGCTGCCGCAGCCGCAGGATCCGCGTCTCCATGTGCGCTTGGTCCTCCTTGGCCGCGTGGTACTCGCCGTTTTCCTTGAGGTCACCGTGGCCGCGGGCGACTTTGATCCGTGCCGCGATGTCGCGGCGCCCGACCGTTTCCAATTCGGCGACCTCCGCCTTGAGGGCTGCCAGTCCGGCCTCGGTGATCGGCTCGCCGTCGTTCTCCGGAATGCTCATCCCGACATTGTCGCGCGTCGAGGACTCGCGAGCCAGGACGTCGGCGGCATCTCGCGTTAGCCAAGCAGGGCGAAGTACAACACCGATGCGCTTAGGGCGGTGATAGGCGCAAGCGCGGAGTCCAGCGCCCACTGCACGAAGGCTCGGCCCACCGAGCCAAGCGACCCCGCGAGCAGGCCGACCCCGACGCTGACCACGAGCACTGACAGGAATACCACGACGATGACCGCGAACACATTCCAACCGTTGCCGTGTACGAGCTGGCGACTGCGTCCGAACGCGGCGAATACGCCGGGGCGCTCCAGCACCGTGACCGGTGCGACCACGGACCAGAGGACTAACAGGATCAATCCGGGGACGATCAGAAAGACGAAGCCGATCCCGACGCCTATTCCGAACAGGACCGAGACCGCGGCCAGGGGCCAGAACACCGGCTCGACGCTTCGTATGAGGTCGCGGATGGAATGGTCGCGGCGGCCGTCTTGAATGTCCTTGACGAGCTCCACCACCATCCCCTGGTAGAGGATGCTGAGCGCCCAGAACAGGATCGCGAGCGCGAACGCGGCCGCGGTCGAGAGCACCAGAGTCAGCACGAACTGAATGGAGAAGAGGACGACTGCGGTGCTTACCAACACCGAGAACTGGTCCCGGTAGATGTCCCAGATTCGCGAGACGATCGCGCCAGGACTGATGGGTTGCACGGTCATAGCTGCTGAAGAACGCTACGCGCTGGGAGTCTCCGGCCGCCGAGGGCCGCCGGGGATCCTAGCCATCACCGGCGGGAGCCGACCTCGCCGGGAACGAGATCGGTGATCACGCCGGTGATCGCGGCCATCCGGACCCGTTCCCGGAGCGGGATCACTGGAGAAGAGAGGATCCGGAGTTATGCCCATTGGCTGCCGCAACTCTGTGGCGAAGCCGGTCCAGCTCCGCGTCGCTCAGCCCGTTGGCCGAGAGCCAGGCAGCGGACCCGCCGAAGCTTTCGTCGATGAGCTCGAACACTCGCTCGATCGTGCCCGGCACCGGCGCGTGTCTCTGCGGATCGTGTCCCTCGAGCTCGGACCGGTAGGTCGGCGAGCTCACGAGGCGCGCCATGATCGCCTCGATCCGCTCGGTCGTGACTAGGTAGTCGCTGATGATCGCGCTGCGGTCGACTCCGGCCGCATCCAGCGCGAGCGCCACGACCACGCCGGTGCGGTCCTTGCCGGCCGCGCAGTGAACCAGCACCGCTCCGTCCACGCTCGCGATGGTGCGGATCGAGCCGACGATCGAGTCCGGACGGGCGATCAGGTAGCTCAGGTAGGCCTGCACGACACGCGTTTCATCCGGCCACCGGCTCGGGCCGTGAGGCGGCCATAGGCTGACCGACGCGGCATCGAGATCCGTGTTTCCTCCCGATCGCGGATAGAGCGAGCGGTGCTCGATGCGCACGCGCGGCTCGAGCGTGATCGGCCCCGGACCCTCGAGCTCCACCTCGACGTCGGTGCGCAAATCGAGCACCACTTCGAGCGCCTGGTCCTCGACGAGAACGGCGACGTCCCGCGTTGTGAGTGACTGGAGGTTGTCGGAGCGCAGCAGCACGCCGGGGACGACGACGCGGGCGTTGGCGGCGCCGTCCAGCGCGATCCAGCGAGCGTTCGCATGCTCGAGCGTCATCCTCTGATCGTGGCAGGTCGAACCGGCGCTCACCGGATGGCAACAAGTCCGCAACGCGGCCTGTGACAATCGGGCGCGGTGGGAGACTCGAACGGGACCACGCCCACGAAGGTTGATTGGCCGGCGCGCCGGCCGCGCTACACGCTCGTGCAGATCTCCGACCCGCACGTCCCTGCCGATGGCTTGCTGTTCGACCGCGTCGACGCGTGCGCACGGGTGCAGGAGTCAGTCGAGATGATCGCCGCAGCGGAGTGCTCACCGGATGTGCTCGTGCTCTCGGGCGACGTGGCCAACCGGGGCGAGGCAGAGTCCTACGTCCGTCTGCGTCCGACGATCGACGCCGCACTCGAGCGATTCGGCGCCAAGCCCCTGGTCGCACCGGGCAACCACGACGATGTGGCGCTCCTGCGCGCGCACCTCTTAGGCCGAGGTTCCGAACGGGGGCCGCTTGACGAGGTCGTGCGCATTGGGGGTCTTCGGGTCATCGGACTGGACTCGAGCGTGCCGGGCGAGGATCACGGCGAACTGGACGACGCGCAGATCGCGGCCCTCGCCGGCGAACTCGCCGAACCGGCCCCGGACGGCACCGTGTGGGTCAGCCCATCCACGGGGAGCCACGCCGATGTGCTCACGCGCGACGGCTTCGGCGGGCACGCCGGAGGCGGGTTCACACGCGTCGACATCCTCGATGACGGTGAGATCGTCGCGACCTTCGTCCCGCTGACCGGCCGAGACGAAATTCTCTACGAGTTCCGCGCAGACCCACACCGCCCGACCTAGCTTGCCAGCGCGGTGATCGCGTCGCCGATCAGCTTCGCGCCGATGACGAGGCAGATGACCGCCATGATCGTGGCGTTCTCGTGCGCCATCCAATCGCGGAGCTCGCCGAGGATCTTGGGCGCTCGCTGGCCCATGAGGAAGTAGATGGCGACCGGCGCGCCGACACCGAGCGTCGCGATCAGGATGAAGACCGCCAGGGCAACCGCCTGACTGCCCGTGCTCGCGCCGGTTTGCGCGATCGCCGCCGCGGCGCCGACCACGAGCAACAGGTTCTTGGGATTGACTGCGGACAGCGCGATTCCCATCGCGGCCGATCTGACAGCGGTGAACTTGTCGATCGCCTTCATCCACGCCGGCAGCCGTGGCTCGCCATCCCCCCGCGGTCGTCCGCGCCACTGCTTCGCCGCGAGAAGCAACAGCAGCACGCCGAGGACGATCTCGACGATGCTCACCCAGGTCGCCGGGGCGCCGTGCTTGCTTGCCGAAGCGCCACTCGCGATCAGGAGGACGATCGTTCCTAGTACCGCGATCCCGGCGATCCAACCAGCCAGGAACGCGGGCCCGTTGACTCGCCCCTTCGGCGTCGCGAGCATCAGCACGACGGCGATGATCGGGACCGGGCTGAGCGCCACGCCGACGCCGAACGACAGGACCTGCCCGATGGCCTGCCCCATCAGCGAGCGGTGCGCCGGTCGATCGCCACGGTCGCATGTTCGCCGCGGGGCGCCCGCTACCCATCGTCCGATTCGGGTGAAAGCGGTGCGCCCCTGCGCTTCGGCTTGCACGTTCCTCAAGCGCCTGATTGAATAAGTCTGATGGCATCGGCGAGGGTGGACCAGCGTCGTGTGGCCGGTCTGCGGACGCGGACCCGCTTGATGGACGTGGCGCTGGACATGCTCGCCGAACGCGGCAAGGACGGCATCACGCTCCGAGAGCTCACGGACGCTGCCGAGGCCAACGTCGCGGCGGTGAGCTACCACTTCGGCTCGCTGGATTCGCTCTGCGATGAGGCGCTCGAGCACGCACTCGAGCAGTACCTGGATGCGCAGCAGGCGGTGGTGAGCACGCTCGGTTCCGACTCGACGCTCGAGGAATTGGCCGACGCGTTCGCTCGACCGATGTTGCGGGCGCTGGCCGTCGGTGGTCGTGAGCTCGCGGTGATGCGGATCGTGGCTCGCGCCGGCATCGATCCTCCTCAGGGGTGGGATCGACTCGCCTCCCGCTTCGATCGGATTCGTGCCGATGTTCTCGTGGTGTTGAAGGCCAATCTCCCGGGAGTCAAGGACCGGGAGTTGATCCTGCGCACGCGCTTCGTCGCCGGAATGTTGAACTGGCTGGTCCTCGCGCCCATCGGGTCCGAGTTCCGGAACAAGTCTGAGAAGCAACTCGAGCGACTTGTGGTCCCTGTCGTGGCCGGCGCGTTTCAGGGCGCGAGCTCCACCTGTCTTGCCAAGTTCGGCACCACGCGCTAAGTTCAAGCAATCGCTTGAACTAATCGGGGAGAAGAACATGGCGACGACCCAGGCAGTTCCAGAGCGGACCGGCTCGTCCGGCGCCAAGCGTCGCAGGCGCGCGTGGATGGATCAGCTTCCGCCGCTCGATGGGTTCGGAACGCTGATCTTCCAGGTCACCGGTCAGCAGCTGTCGGTCGCGGCGACGCGGACGATCGTGTCCCGTCTGCAGGAGCGGTTCGGCGGGCACCTGCCGTCACCGGCGGATCTGCTTGCCTCAGATCCCCGAGTGCTTCGTGACGTCGGACTCTCGGCGCGCAAGGGCGCGACCCTAGCGCTGGCGACCCTACCGGAGCCTCGCCGTGAGCTATCTGTTCGCCTCCGAATACGACGCCTAGAAGAGAGACTGAAGAGAATAGAAGAAAGAAAGATAAGAAGAGGAAATGCTCTGCGAAATAAGAACAGAAGAATGGCTGGGCGCGGTAGAAGAAGAAGAAGAAGAAGAGAAAGAAGGAGAAGAAAAAAAAAGAGAAGAAGAGGAAGAAGAAGAGAAGGACTAGATGAAAGAAGAGAAAAGAGAAAAAGAAATAGAAAAAGAAAAAAAAAGAGGCGATGAACGGCGAGAAGAAAAAGAAAAAGAGGGAGAAGATAGAGACAGCGATAGACCGCGAGGGTGGAGTGCGTGAAAAAGTAAAAAAGAAAGAAGAGAAAAGAAAGAAGAGAGAAGGAAAAAAAGAGAAGGAAGAGAAAAGAGAGGAAAAAAAGGAGGGAGAGATGAGAGAAGAAGGAGAAGATGATCTACCCGGAAGAGATCTAAAAAGAGAAGAAGAGAAAGAAGAAAAAGAAGAGAAAGAAGAAAAGAGTAAAAAGAGAGAATAAGAAGAGATAGAAAGAGAGAGAAGGATGAGAGAGAAAAAAAGAATGGATCTGAGTTTTATAATCTAGAATAACAACAAAGAGAAATAGAGAGACGACAAGTAAAGGAAGACGACGTCGATAACATACTACACCAACTGAGAAAAGAGGGAGAATAAGAACGAGCGACTTGTGGTCCCTGTCGTGGCCGGCGCGTTTCAGGGCGCGAGCTCCACCTGTCTTGCCAAGTTCGGCACCACGCGCTAAGTTCAAGCAATCGCTTGAACTAATCGGGGAGAAGAACATGGCGACGACCCAGGCAGTTCCAGAGCGGACCGGCTCGTCCGGCGCCAAGCGTCGCAGGCGCGCGTGGATGGATCAGCTTCCGCCGCTCGATGGGTTCGGAACGCTGATCTTCCAGGTCACCGGTCAGCAGCTGTCGGTCGCGGCGACGCGGACGATCGTGTCCCGTCTGCAGGAGCGGTTCGGCGGGCACCTGCCGTCACCGGCGGATCTGCTTGCCTCAGATCCCCGAGTGCTTCGTGACGTCGGACTCTCGGCGCGCAAGGGCGCGACCCTAGCGCTGGCGACCCTACCGGAGCCTCGCCGTGAGCTATCTGTTCGCCTCCGAATACGACGCCTAGGAGAAACCCGACGAATGATTCACACCGAGGTCACACCGAGCGAGGCCGCCGACCGGCTCGCAATCCGCGAGTTGATCGACGCCTACGCGCACTGCGCCGATCGTCGCGACGCCGAGGGCCAGAAATCCCTGTTCACCGATGACACTCACTTCGTCGTGTACATGGAAGGCCAGGGCTCGGAGCCGACGCAGGTCCTCGACGGCCGCGAGACACTGACGCCGGTGTTCGATGCGCTCAACAACTACTCCGCGACGATGCACTTCAATGGCCAAAGCACGATCGCGCTCGACGGCGCTCGGGCGAGCGGCGAGAGCTACTGCATCGCCCACCACCTGTTCACCGACGATGGTGACCGCAAGCTGATGGTCGCATTCCTCCGATATCACGACACCTTTGCCAAGGTCGACGGCGTCTGGCTGTTCGCCGAGCGCAACCTCTACGTAGACTGGACCGAGACTCGGCCCTCGCACGTCTAGCGCTCGACATCGTCGGCGCGGTGCTCAGCGGCCGCCCAGCGCCGACGCTGGTGACGCCACACGAATGATCGAGCTTCGACGATTCGGACGGACCGACTGGGAGGTTCCCGTCGTCGGCCTCGGGACATGGCAGACGTTCGACGTGGGCGCGCGTGAGGAGCGCGGAGCTCGTGAGGTGGTCGCGGCGGTATGGGATGGCGGTACCCGGTTGTTTGACTCCTCCCCCATGTATCGCCGGGCGGAGGCCGTTCTGGGCAGAGCGCTCGGCGACCGGCGTGCGCAAGCGCTGATCGCCACCAAGATTTGGACCGCTTCGATCCCCGAGGCGCGCCATCAGTTCGAGAATCAGCTTGGGTTCTTCGGCGGCCGCGTCGACTTGGAGCAGGTGCACAACCTGGTCGGCTGGCGCGCGCACCTCGACTGGCTCGAGGATCAGCGGGCGGCCGGGAGGATCGGGTTCATCGGCGCAACTCACTATTCACCGAACGCGTTCGACGAGCTCGAGACGGTGATGCGAACTGGGCGCATCGACGCGATCCAGATGCCCTACAACCCGATCGAACGCGATGCCGAGCGACGGATACTTCCCCTCGCGGCGGAGTTGGATCTGGGCGTGATCGCGATGCGTCCGCTGGGCGGCGGCCACCTCGCGAGACGGTTCGACCCAAGCGAACTGCTGAAGTGGACCCTGTCAGACGACCGCGTCCACGTCGCCATTCCGGCAACGTCGAATGTCGCCCACGCGCGCGCCAACGCCGC
This sequence comes from uncultured Solirubrobacterales bacterium, assembly GCA_963822855.1. Taxonomy (GTDB): domain Bacteria; phylum Actinomycetota; class Thermoleophilia; order Solirubrobacterales; family Solirubrobacteraceae; genus Palsa-465. The sequence goes on from CAWGJE010000021.1 coordinate 59,637, forward strand.
GGCCGGCTCCGGCGGTTGGCTGACGACGGAGCAGCGGCAGGCGCTGATCCGGTCTGCGCGGGGGTGAGACCGGTGGCTGGTCAGCGACCCGGACGGCGCGCGGCGCGGCTCTCGAGTTCGCTGATGCGGTCGAGCAACTCGCAGGCGAGAACGGCGCCGGCGGAGTTGAGGCCGAGGTCGCGCCGCAATCGGTCCGCCTTCGCGACCCGGGCGGCCGAGTCGGGGGCAAACAACGGCGCGCTGTTCGTCCCCGCGGACGGCTCGAACAGGCCGAGGGCCAGGTAGCGGCGAACGACTGACACCCGCAATCCGGCTCGGCGGGCGACGATCACGAGCTCGATCGGCCGCTCGATGGCGCCGTCGCGGTCCGGGCGCTCTTTTGGCGCAGCCCGGCGGGCGCTCACCGACCGCCCTCACGCGGGTTGAATTCGGAAGCCGTCGCGAGCTGCTCGAACAGTTCGCGCTCCTCGTCCGACAGGTGCTTGGGGACAGCGATCTGCACGGTGGCGTAAAGGTCACCGCGCTCGCCGCCCCCGGTCGGCAGCCCGCGGCCGCGCAGGCGCAAACGCCGCCCGCTCGAGGATCCTGTCGGTACGCGGACCTGGGCGGTACCGGTGAGGGTTGCTATGGGGACAGTTGACCCAAGCGCCGCCTCCCACGGCGCGACCCGCACATCGACCTGAAGGTCGTCGCCCTCGCGGCGAAATCGCGGGTGTGGCGCCAGACGCACGAGCAGATAGAGATCACCGGCCGGTCCACCGTCGCGCCCCGGGGCCCCCCGGCCCGCCACACGGATGCGCTGGCCTTCCCTGACGCCTGCGGGGATGTTGACCGTGACGCTGTGGCCGTCCCCGAGTGACAGCCGGCGCGTCGCACCGGCGAGCGCGTCTTCGAGCGACAGCTCCAGCACCGCCTCGATATCGCGACCGCGGAGCGGGCCGGACGACCGCGGGACGGCGCCGTCGCCGAACAGCCGCTCGAAGAATTCCGAGAACACCCCGTCACCGAACTCGGGGCCCATATCGCGAGCGAAGCCTTGTCCCGCGAAGAAGTCCTCGAAGTCACCGCCACCCGGTGCAGCCTCCTGCGCGCGCCACTGCGCGCCGAGACGGTCGTAACGGCTGCGCTTCTCCGGATCGGACAGCACCTCGTTTGCCTCGCCGAGCTCCTTGAACCGCTCCTCCGCGTCGGGATCGGAGTTGAGGTCAGGGTGGTACTCGCGCGCCAGCCTTCGATACGCTCGGCGAATCTCGTCCTGGCTCGCATCTCGGGACACACCCAGAACGTCGTAATAGTCCTTGTAGTCGACCGCCATCTGCCCTGAGCGTACTCGGCCGTGATCGGCCCGATGGCGACGTTCTCAAGAGTCGTCGGGTCGCCGACCGCGCGCCACGCAGGTCGTTGGAGATGTGATCGTGCTGGCGGGATCGTCGAGCAGGCGCCGGGCTTCGTCGATCTCACCACCGTCTGCGCCCATCAGAAGAATTTGGTGTCGGAGTCGCTCGAGGGTGAGTGACAGGAGACGAGACAGGAGCGACCCGCCCGGGTCGCAGCGCGTTATGTAGTCGGTGTGCACCTCGACGAGCCCGGCGGCGCGGAGGTCGCCGGACAGTCGGGCGCCGTAAGCCGGGTCCCAGCCACCGGCCATCGCTGCGTCAAGGAGGAGCGACCAAACCCGCAGCCATGTAACGCTGGTCGGCGACAGCGCCACCGTCGTGAAGTTCGGAGCGATCGGTAAGCAGGCTCGTGTCGAGATCCACGGCGAGCACCGACCCCGTGCTCCCGACACGGTCGGCAAGCAGCCGCGTGACCGAGCCTCCCCCCGCGCCGACATCGAGACAGCGCCAGCCCTCACCGACGCCGATCGCGTCCAACTGAGTGACGGTCAGCGGATCGTGGTACTCCTCGAGCAGCCTCAGACGAGCCCGCTCCACATCGGGCGAGCCGCCCTGTGAGAGGACGTATTCGGTCAACTCCGGTCCCTCCAATCTGATGCTCCGAGGCTCGCACGCGGTCAGGCCTTGCCGGAGAGCTCGAACGTGCCTCGAAGATCGCTGGGCACCAGATCGAGGTACTCATCGCGATGGGCGGAAATGAAGCTGCGCACGAACGGGCAGAACGGCAGTACCGCCAGGTCCGCGGCGCGTGACTCCGACAGCGCCGTCTCGATCAGCAGATTGGCGAGGCCCTGTCCCTCGAAGCGTGGATCGATCAGCGTATGCGTGAAGGCGATCAGCGGCGGCTGGCGCCGATACTCGGCAAACCCGGCGAGCTCGCCACCGACGCGAACCTCAAAGCGGGAGTGCTCGGGCACGTCCCGCACGCGAATCTCTGCAGTGGTCGGGGCGGCCATGACTCGTTCTCGCCGATCATGTCACAGGCGGAGCGCCCGCTGAAAGGGCGGCGCCGGACCGAGCGCACACGCGCGCGGTCCGGCACCTGGTGAGGGGAGGGAGGCCGCGTCAAGCGGCGAGGGTAAGTTCGCCCGGCTCAGGCTCGAGCTCGAGTGCGATCGTGGCCGCGAGCAGCTGCTGGCGCAGGGTCCCAGGCTTGGAGTCGTACAGCGGACTCTCGACGGCGTTCGTGATCATCAGCTCGACGATCGCCATACCTTGAGCGGCTACCGGCCGATCGCTCTCCAGGCGCTCGATCAGCGCCTCGATCTCGGGCTCGGCGTCGATCACGGCGCGACGGTCGATGATCACGATGTTGGCGCGAGCCATCGTGGGCTGATGTGCATCACGGATCGTCCGGCGCAGGAACGCCTGGGCACGGTCGTGTTCTTGTCCGAATTGTCGTAATCACCAAGGCTGGGCCGAACAGCAATTGTTGGCATTGTTTTCTCCTTTTCGGCTTATGCACCACTGATTGTGGTCGCGCCGGCGTGAAGAAAACGTGCAGCCTTGGCCTTGGACCTACAGGTTGTGTGAAGTCACGCGGGAGCTACTCGAGCCACTCCGTCGTGAACGTCGGGCTGGCGTGGATGCACACGAGATCGAGCCGTGCGGATCCGTCGTTGATGAACTTGTGCGGGACGTCGGCCGGCGCGATCACGATGTCGCCCGGCCCGACGCGATGGCTGGCGTCACCGAGGTAGAAGGTCGCGTTTCCTTCGTTGACCACCCAGAGCTCCTCGTAGGGGTGGCGGTGAAGCCGCGGCCCCGTTCCGGGCTCGCTGTGATCGAGGATCAGCGAGACGCTCGCGCCGTAGTCCGCCCCTCGCAGGTTTCCGGTTGGAAGAGCGCTCGTGTTGACGATTGGCATGTTGCCTCCTCGTTCGAGTCGTGCGAGTCGTGCGAGTCGCCCCCAACATACATGCGTGCGACATGCGGCCCCGCCGGCGCTCGCAGCCGGGATATGCTGAGTCGCGTGGACACCCCCGAAGGCCCGATCCTGATCGCGTTCGACGGCTCAAGCGCCGCACAGCGAGCTGTGAGCGACGCGGCCCGGCTGCTCGGGCACCGCAAGGCGCTCGTGGTCACGGTCTGGGAATCGGGTCTCGCGTACGCGATGCAGGACGTGCGCCCGGACGGCATGATCATCAGTCCCGCGGTCGACCCGGAGGTGGCGATGAACGTCGACCGGGAGGTGCGCTCGAACGCCGCGCGGGTCGCCGACGAAGGAGTCGCGCTCGCGCGATCGCTCGGCCTGGAGGCGGAGCCGCTCCCCATCCCGGACGACCGGGACGTCGCGGAGACGATCCTGAACCTCGCGCGGGAACAGAACGCCGCCGCGATCGTCGTCGGGTCCCGCGGCCTGAGCGGACTGCGAGCCAGGCTCGAAGGCAGCACCACCAAGGGCCTCCTAAAGCACGCGACCTGCCCGGTGGTCGTCGTGCACGAGCCCCGAGAGGATCACTGAGCCAGGACTCGTTGTGACGGCAGCGGCCGTCACGCGTATAGGTGGCGTGCGGGCACGTGAGCTTCTGCTGTCTGGATGCGCGATCTGCGCGGTCGCAGGCTGCGGTCGCGGCGGAATGACCACCAGTGCCGGCGCCCCGGCCGCGCCCCGAACGGCCACGACAGTCCGAGCCGACGTGACCGTCACCGGATCGACGGCGAGTTGTGCGGGCCTGACACGAGGACAGCAACTCGCGGCAGCCCGCCTCGTGTTCAGCGGCCGCTTTCTGGTCGGACCGACCGTCCGGCTAGACGGCCGCGACGTGCTCGTCTCGCCGGCGCGGATGCGCGTCTCGCGCTACGTCAAGGGCCGCGGCCCCAAGCTAGTGCCCGTGACGACGGCCGTGACCGCGCGGCGGTTGATCGCCGAGGACGGGATCGAGGCGCAGTCCGGCGAACGGTGGGTGATCTATACGGACTCCCGACATGGGCCGTACGAGACCTCGATGTGCAGCGGAAGCCGCCGGCTCACCCCGCCGGTACGCCGCCCGGTCAGGCCGCCGGGTTAGGCCGCCGGAAGCTGTACAAGAGAGGACGCCGACCGCGCCGGCAGCAGCCACGCGATCGCGCCTGAACACGTCAGACGGTCGGCAGCGAGCCCGCCGGCATGTCGCCGTCGGGATCGGGAAACAGCGCCGTGGCCACCTCCGCGCACGGTCGCCCGCCGAACAGTGGGCGCGCGTCGGCCATCGTCATGATCAGCCGAACGGTGGACAGGAGCTGGAGGTCGGCGGCGTTCGGGTGCGCCGCATCGCCGATCGTCCCGTCAGCGATCCAGCCGTCGATCTTGTCGAGCTGGCCGGGGAGCGCCTCCAAGTCGCGGCGGGCGACGCCGGCGTCGGTGCGGTTGAGGCGCGCGCCCATGCGGGCCACCGCCGGCGCGATCGCCCGGATCGCCGGCGGCGGCAGCGGCAGCCGCGAGTGCTCGCCGTAGCTGACCATCGCGCCCGGGCTGTGCGTGAAGCCCGCCCAGATCAGCTCCCGCGCGATCGGCTGGAACACCTCGTCGCCCCAGCGCTCGGCCTCCTCGACCCGGGCCCGCGCGGTCGCGTCGGCCGGATACAGCGGCGGATCGGGCCTGAGCCGGTCGAGCCGGCGCATGATCGCCCGCGATCCCGAGATCTTCTCGCCGTCCAGCTTCAGCGCCGGGACGGTGCGAGCGCCGAACAGCGCGAGCTGCATCGGCGCGTGCAGGGTCGGCGGCCATTCGGTGACGTCGTAGGACAGCCCCTTGATCGACATCGCCTTCTCGACCGCGGCGCACGGGTGAGAGCCGTGTACGACGTACAGCCTCATTCGCATCGGCGCGGGAGCATAGGCAAGGCGCCGCGACACCGCGCCGCTACCAGTGTAGGATCGCGCCCGTGCCCGATCCGACCGCGTTCGCCGACGAGATCGCCAACGAGCTGAACACCTGGCCCGGAGTCCGAATCGAGCGTCGCGCGGACGGCGCCGCGCTCGTCCTCTACGAGCACTCCGAGCTCGGCGTGCTGTACCCGGAGCGTGGCGTGGCCGAGCTCCCGATCCTGGGAGAGGAGCACGACGAGCTCGTCGAGCATGGCGACGCCGAGCCCGCCGAGACCACGCCCGAGTCCTACGGGGTAAGCCACGATCTGCGGGGGCCGTCCGACGTGACCGCCGTGCTCGAGCTGTTCGATCGCCGCTACCGCGACGTCCGCGGCGAACGCGATCCGTACAGCTCCGAAGATCCCGGTTTCAGGTCGCCCGGCTGAGCCGGCTCAGGCGTCGCGGATGACGCGCAGGATCACCGGCCGCGACGTATGCGGCGTCGCCGCCAGCACCGGCGCCAGCTCCTCGTCACGCAGCTCCTCGGCCGCCTCGACCACGATCACGAGCGGCTCCACCCCGGTGCCCGCCTGGGCGATCACCCGCCGGACCTCGTCGGCCTGTCGCCTGAGCGCCTCGGGCGACGGCACCGACAGCACGACCTCGCCCGCCGAGGCCGCTTCAAGGTTTCCTTCCGCGTCGGTCGCGGCGGCTTCGACGACGACCTCGCCGCCGTCGACGCTCGAGGGTGGTTGCTCGCGGAATTGACGGTGCACCGCACCGCCGCGTGGGACCTGGATGATGAGGCTCGGCTCGTGCGCCATCAGATCACCGCTGTTCAGAGCTCGACGCCGCGGTCCGCCAGCCAGTCCACGACGGCCTGGGGCGGATCGCCCTTCCACTCCGCCCGCGCCGCTAGACGGAGGATCTTCCTCGGATCGTCTTTTAGCTCGTCGCGGCGGTGCGCCAGGTACAGGATCGTCGCGGCGGCCATCGACACCGCCGGGTCGTCGATCTCGACGTCGACGCCCTCGACGGCGATCGCCACCCGCTCCTCCAGGTTCTGGATCGCGGTCACGGGCTCGTCCGCGTCCTCGAACTGCTCGAGCAGGTCGCCGAGCCGCGAATCCGTGTCGTCCGGGTCACTGACCTCGACCGCCCGCCTGGCGACGTCGAACAGCGAGATTGGCCGGGGCTCGGTCGGCATGGGACCGTCAGCCTAGCCGGTCGGCGCGGGATGCCCACGCCGCGATCCCGCCGACGAGATCGGCGACCTGCGGGAAGCCGTCCCGCCGGAGGAGCCCGGCGGCGATCGCGGACCGGTAACCGCTGGCGCAGTGGACGACGATCGCGCGCTCGCGCGGCAGCGTCTCCAGACGTTCGGGAAACCGCGACAGGGGTACGTTGACCGACGCTTCGATCCGCTCCTCTTCCCATTCGCCCGGGGCCCGTACGTCGATCAGAAGCGGTGGCGCCGGCGCCACCAGCTGCTCGGCAAGCGAGCCCGCCGTGATCCGCTCGATCCGGTCGATCAATTCGGGCTCTCCGATCAGCGACTCCATCCCGCCGGCGAGGTATCCGGCGACCGTGTCGAACGCGATTCGGCCCAGGCGGGTCGCGGCCTCGAGCTCGCGCCCCGGCTCGGCGATCAGGACGATCGGCCGCTCTGGGTCGAGGATCGTGCCACACCAGGTGGCATAGCTGCCCCCCAGGCCGACGTTGACGCTTCCCTTGAGGTGCGCGCCCTCGAACTTGGCGCCGTCGCGCGTGTCGAGCAACTGCGCGCCGTCGGCCCGGAGCTCGAGCGTCTGGTCGAGCGACAGCGGTTGCAGCTCGCGCTCGAGCGTCTGCTCGAGCGTCGGACGCTCGCGCGCGTTCAACACGGCGTCGTACGTGAAGTACGCGGGCGCGTCGGGGAGATCCGCGGTGACGGTCTCGATGAACCGCTCCCGGCTCATCGGCGCCAGCGCGTAGTTGTAGGCGCGCTGGATCCCGATCGTCGACACGGTTTCGGTGCTGAGACTCTTGCCGCACAGGGAGCCGGCGCCGTGCGCGGGATACACCAGCGTGTCGTCGGGCAGGCGGGCAAGCTTCTCGTGCAACGACTCGTAGAGCAAGCCGGCAAGGTCCTCCGCGCTCCACCCGAGCGCGCCCCGCAGATCGGGGCGGCCGACATCGCCGATAAACAGCGTGTCCCCCGTCAGCACGGCGTAGGGATCGACGGGCTCGTCGGGATCGGAGACGAGGATCGAGATCGACTCCGGCGAGTGCCCGGGGGTCTCGAGCACGGTCAGGCGGGTCCCCCCCAGCTGCACGGCGTCGCCGTCGGCCATTGCCGAGAACGCGTACTCGGCACGAGCCCGCGCGCCGAGGTGAATCGCGGCTCCCGAGCGTTCTCGCAACTCGAGGTGGCCCGCGACGAAATCGGCATGGAAGTGGGTCAGGAACACGTGCGCGATACGGCAGCCGAGCCGGTCAGCGTCCTCGAGATACTGCTCGATGTCGCGCTGCGGATCGATCACGGCGGCGACGGCACCGGTTTCGTCGGCGATCAGGTAGGAGGCGTGCGCGAGGCAGCCGAGGTAGTACTGCTTGAGAATCACGACTGGTCGGCGGAGCTTAGTGCCGGCTGAAGCGGCAATGGGATCGGCGCCGGCTCTCCCTCGTGCAGGCGCGCGAACCGCACGCTGATCTCGAGCCCCCCCTCCGCTCCCGGTTTCACGTCAAGCGCGGCCTGGTGCGCGCGCGCGATCGCGGCGACGATCGACAGCCCCAGGCCAAGGCCTTCGCCGTGGCCCACCCGGTCGCCGGCGAGGCGCTGGAAGGGCTGCAGCAGCCGCTCGACCTCCTGCGCGGGCACGAGCGGCCCGGTGTTGGCGACCGCGATCTCGACCTCGCCGGCGAGAGCTCGCACCCCCACCCGCGCGGTTCCGCCCGGAATGTTGTGGCGGAGCGCGTTGTCGACGAGGTTCGACACGAGCCGCTCGATCAGGCGCCGGTCGCCGCTGATCGGGGCGGGCTCGAGCGACGCGTCGATCTGGATTGCGCGACTGGCGGCCTCGGGCTCGCACGCGGCGATCGTCTCGCCGGCGATCGCGGCCAGGTCGATCCGCTCCCGCGCTTCGATCCCGCGCTGCCCGTGGGCCAGGGCGAGGAGCGCGTCGATCAGCTGCTCCTGCTGCGCGCTCTCGTCGAGCACCTGCTGGCAAGTCGACCTGAACGTGCGGACCGTCGCCTTCGGGTCACTGAGGACCAGCTCGAGTAGCGCGCGGACGGTGGTCAACGGCGTGCGGAGCTCGTGTGAGGCGTTGGTGACGAACCGCCGCTGGGCGTCGAACGCACCTTCGAGGCGACCCAGAAGGCCATCGATCGTGTCGGCGAGCTGCCTCAGCTCGTCCTGCGGTCCCTGCATCGAGAGCCGTTCGTGCAGATTGGCTTCGGATATCTGCTGGGTGGCTGCGGTCATCGTGCGCAGCGGCGCCAGCACGCGTCCGGCCACGACCCAGCCGAGCGCGGCGGATATGAGCGCCATGATCGCGAGCGCGATGCTCGACTCGATCACAAGCTGATGGAGATCCGAGATGCGCTGGACCGAGCCGACGCTCAGGATCACGCGGCGACCCGAGGCCGTCTTCAGCAGTCTCTGGACCGGTGGCGGCAGCGTCTTTTGAGGGGCGCTGCGCTGCGCCGACGTCGGCCGTATGAAGGCCTTTCGCGGGAGCGATCCGGACGACGGACGGAGCCCGGCAGGCGGACCGGCGCCGGCGCCGCCTACGGCCTGAATCCCGAAGTTGAACGGCGTGTTGGTGACCGTGGCGTGCTCGACCAGCGTGTACGTGATCGCCAGCAGGGCGGCGCCGCACACGAGGAACAGGCCGCCGTAGACGAGGGTCAGCCGCCAGCGGACCGTGGTCCGCGGCTGTCGGAGCCGGACGGCAAGGCCAGCCGCTCGGCGTCGCGCCGTGATCATGGCTCTCCGATCCGGTAGCCGACTGGGGTCACGGTCTCGATCACCGGCGGATCGCCGAGCTTGGCGCGCAGCCGGCTCACCGTCATACGGATCGTGTTCGTGAACGGGTCGACCGCGTCGTCCCAGGCCCGCTCGAGCATCTGCTCGCTCGAAACGACGGCGCCCTCGGCGCCGAGCAGGAGTTCGAGCACAGCGAACTCCTTCGGGCTGAGTGCCACGGGTCGGCCGGCTCTCGTGACGCGGCGCCGGGCGGAGTCGAGCTCCAGGTCGCCGTGGACTAGCGTCGGGGCGAGCGCCGGGCGCGAGCGCCGCGAAAGCGCGCGGACCCGGGCAACCAACTCAGCGAGATGAAACGGCTTGGCGAGATAGTCGTCGGCGCCGATGCCGAGGCCGGTGACGCGATCCTCGAGCGTGCCGGCGGCTGTCAGCATCAATACGCGGCTCGGACGCCCGTCGGCCACCATCGCCCGGCAGACCTCGTCGCCGTGGACCCCGGGGAGGTCCCGATCGAGCACGACCACGTCGTAGTCGGCGAGCGCCACCCGTCCGAGCGCCTCACGCCCGTCGAAGGCGACGTCGACCGCCATGCCTTCGCGGCGCAGAACGGTCGCGACAGTCTCGGCGAGCCGCGGATGATCCTCGACCACCAACACCCTCATCGCTCGCTCGTTACCAGACCTTTCCTCGTTGGGCAGACCCGGGCGGGACCGGGGCCCGCGCCGGTGTCTGCCGGTCCAGAATGCCGCAGCCGGCATAACAGCGCCATAACAGCGTTACGACCCTGTTACTGCTCGCTGCGTACAACACCGTGCGGCTTACGATCCAGCGAGCAGAGGGAGCTAGGGCATGCACATTACGCAGCTGATGGTCATCGGGGTTGCCGCCGTCGGCTGCGCGCTGGCGCTCGGCGCTTGCGGCTCGAGTGCCGGCTACAACCCGGCGGCCGCGACGAACCCGAACACCAACTCGCCGCTCGCGCTCTCCCAGTGCATGCACTCACACGGGATCAAGAGCTTCCCCGACCCTACGAACGGTTCGGGTGGTCCCGGCCTCTCGCTCGCCACCAGTCCGGGCAGCGGAACCGTGATCGCCGACGGGGTCACATTCAGCGGACCGGCGTTCGACGCCGCCGCGAAGGCGTGCGCCAAGCTTCTGCCGGGTGGAGGCGGCCCGCCCCCACCGCCGACCGCCCAGCAGAAGCAGCAGGCGCTCGAGTTCGCCGAGTGCATGCGAACCCACGGCGTACCGAACTTCCCCGACCCGACGTTCTCCGCCGGAGCCGGCAAGGTGCCCTCCCACCCGCTCGCCGGTGTCGATCCGGCCTCGCCGGGCTTCAAGCAGGCAGTGTCTCGATGCAACGGTGGGCACGGCCCAACCCTGAGTGTCGCCGGATGAGCGGTTCCGAGGGACAGACGGTGGACGAACGCAGTCCGGATCGGCGCTGGCGGGTGCGCCTGCTGGCCGGGCTGGCATTGATCATCGCCGTGGCGATCGTGGTCGTCGTCGTCGAGAACTCGGGCTCGTCGTCTCCGAGCGCGTCCGGGAGCACCGGCAGCACGGCGACGGGCGCCACAACCGTCCAGCGACGGAATCTGATCGAGACCGACACCGAGTCCGGAACGCTCAGCTACAACAGACCGCAGACCGTCTACAACCGACTGACGGGCACGATCACGTGGCTTCCGCAGGTCGGGCAGGTGATCAAGGCCGGGGGGACGCTGTACAAGATCGACGGCGACCCGGTGCTTCTGATGAACGGGACGACCCCCGCCTACCGCGACCTCGGCCCCGCGGACAGCAACGGCGCCGACATCGAGCAGCTCAACCGCAACCTCGTCGCGCTCGGCTTCAACGCGGCGAACATCACGGTCGACGACGTCTGGCAGGACGCCACCACCGAGGGCGTCGACCTGCTCCAGGAGTCGCTCGGCGAGACCGAGACCGGCACGCTGACGCTCGGGCAGATCGTGTTCCTCCCCCGTGACCAGATCGTGACGACCGTCGATGGCACCCTCGGTTCGACCGGAGGAACGAGCGCGAGCGCCACGGTTGACCCGCCGGGGCCCGAGTTCGTCAACTACGTGGTGCCGCACACGACGCCCGCCCACAAAGCCGCGAAAACAACGAAATGCCCTTCCACCACCAAAAGCACGACGCCGACGACGAACACAGGCACAACTACCCAGCCCACAACCGGCGCGAACGACACGATGACGCACCCCCACTGCAAGCCCAAGAAGACGAAAGGGGTCAGCAAGCAGGAGCAGATCGCCGCGCTGCTCGCGCTGCTCAAGGCCGAGACCCAGCAGTTGAAGAACAACCACGGCTCGTCCCCAGGCGGCAACGGCGGCGGCAATGGGGGTGGCGGGTCGTCCTCGGGCTCGGGCGGCTCGGGGAGCGGCTCGGGCAGCGGCTCCGGCTCCGGCTCGGGCAGCGGCTCCGGCTCGAGCGGCGGCTCCGGCTCGGGCAGCGGCTCCGGCTCGGGCAGCGGGTCCGGCTCGAGCGGCGGTAGCGCGACCGCGATCCTCCAGACGACGTCGACCCAGCTCGTGGCGACCGTCGATCTCTCCGCCTCGGTTCAGAGCGAGGCGGTGGTTGGCGAGCACGTCACGGTCGAGATGCCCAACGGCAACCTCGTGAACGGAAAGATCACCGCGGTCAGCCCCGTGGCTCAGAGCTCGAGCAACAGCGGCAACGGAAACGGCGGCAGTGGCAACGGCGGCAGCGGCAGCGGAAACGGCAACGGGAACGGGAACGGAAACAGCTCGTCCTCGACGATCCCGGTGACGATCACGCTCGACGGTCACATCAGCGGCGCCGGGCTCGATGAGGCGGCCGTCAGCGTGAACTTCGTCCAGCAGAAAGCCACCAACGTGCTGTCCGTGCCCGTGACGGCGCTGCTGGCGACCGGCGGCGGCAACTATGCGGTGCAGGAAGCCGCGCCGCCGCATCACCTGATCGCGGTCACCACCGGGCTGTTCGCCGCAGGTGACGTCCAGATCTCCGGCCCCGGAATCTACGAGGGGCTCGAGGTGACGGACTCCCAAGGCTGACGATGCTCGCGCTCGATCGGGTCGACAAGGAATATCCGGGCGGCGTCGCGGCGCTCCGGGGGGTGTCGGTCGACATCGCGACCGGCGATCAGGTCGCTGTGGTAGGTCCTTCCGGTTCGGGCAAGACCACGATGCTGACCGTGCTCGGCACGCTCGAGCGTCCCACCAGCGGCGAGGTCCGGATCGCCGGCCGCGACGTCGCCAAGGCCTCGGACCGCGAGCTCGCCGGGCTGCGCGCCCACCAGATCGGCTTCGTGTTCCAGACGTTCCACCTCCAGGACACGCTGACCGCGGTCGACAACGTCGCCACCGGGCTCCTGTACACCGGGGTCCGCACGCGCGAGCGGCGGGTGGCGGCGCGCGCCGCGCTCGAGCGCGTGGGCCTCGGCCACCGCCTCACCCACCGGCCGCCACAGCTCTCCGGTGGCGAGCGCCAGAGAGTCGCGATCGCCCGCGCCTTGGCCAAGCGACCTCGGATCATCCTGGCCGACGAGCCGACCGGCAACCTCGACTCGAAGTCCGGCGGGGAGGTTATTTCGCTGCTGCACGAGCTTGCCTCGGAGGGCGCCACGCTCGTGCTGATCACCCACGATCACAACATCGCCGCATCGTTTCCGCGCCGCCTCCAGATGCACGACGGAGAGATCGTCGGGGACGACCGCGAATGAGCACGGCCACCGCCACCGCGCCGGGGCGCGACCGTTTCGACGCGGCCCGCCTACCGGCTCGCACGCTGATCGGCGTGGCCCTGCAGGGCCTGCGGACCCGGCGGTTGCGAGCCGCGCTGTCCGCGCTCGGAATCGCCATCGGCATCGGCGCGATGGTCGCGGTCGTGGGCGTGTCCGCCTCGAGTCAGGCGAACCTGCTCGCGACGATCGACAAGCTCGGGACCAACCTGCTGACGGTCTCGCCCGGCCAGAACTTCGAGGGCAACAACGAGGTCCTCCCGGACACTTCGGTCGCGATGATCGACCACATGCAGAACGTCGACAACGACGCGGCCGTCTACCAGATCTCGAGCGCGATCGTCCTCCGCACGCCGTTTGTGCCCGCGCAGGAGACGGGCGGCATCGGTGTCGACGCCGCCGGCGACAACCTCCCCCATGTCGTCGGCACGTCGATGGCGTCCGGGCATTTCCTTGGCGCCGTGGCCGACCGCTACCCGGAGGTCGTGCTCGGCGCGCAAGCAGCCAGCATCCTTCAGATCGAGCAGATCGGCGGGCACCTCGAGGTGTACCTCGGCAACACCTGGTTCACCGTGATCGGGATCCTGAAGCCGGCGCTGCTGGACTCGTCGATCGACACGACCGTATTCATCTCGCTGCCGGTGGCGGAGCGGCTGTTCCAGACTCAGCCGAACCCGTCCGAGATCTACGTGCGCGCCAACGTGAACGACGTCACCCAGGTCTCGAACCTGCTCGCCCCCACCGCCGACCCCCAGGACGCGAGCGGCGTACAGGTGAGCCGTCCGTCGGACGCACTCGAAGCACGCGCCGCCGCCAAGGGTCAGTTCACGACGCTGCTGCTCGGGCTCGGCGCCGTCGCGCTGCTCGTCGGCGCGATCGGGATCGCGAACATCATGGTGATCTCGGTGCTGGAGCGCCGGGGCGAGATCGGCCTCCGTCGCGCTCTGGGCGCGACCCGGCGCCACATCAGCACTCAGTTCCTGGCCGAATCCGCCCTGCTCGCGGCGCTCGGGGGCCTCGCCGGCCTGGCCCTCGGCGCCGGCGCCACCGAGGCCTACGCGGTGGCGCAGAAGGAGCCGTTCGTCGTGCCCCTGTACGCGCTGATCGCGGCTCCTGCGGCCGGGCTCGTGATCGGCGTGCTCGCCGGCGTCTATCCGGCGATGAAGGCCGCGCGGCTTAGCCCGACCGAGGCGCTGCGGGTCTAGGTGCCCCGGGTCCGCCGCATCAACCGTCCGGTCGGTGCATCACTCATGATCTCTTGCCCCCGCAAGCAGCTCGCCGGCGCGATCGGCCTCGCGGCGAATCGTGATGTCCCCGAAGCCCGTCCTCGCCCGTATCTCGACCTGCTCGTCGGCTGAACCAGGACCCTCGCTGGCGTGCAGGCCGTTGTGGACGTGGCCGTAGCGCGTGTCGAGGTCGAGCCAGGCGGCAACCCCATTGGCGATCCCGACCTCGATGCGCCCGTTTGCGGTCTCCGCGACGAGCGAGCCGCGGTGGATGCCCCCGACGCGGATGCGGCCGTTGGCGGTCTTGGCGCTGACCGATCCGTGCGAGTGCTCGACGTCGATGTCGCCGTTCGCCGCCTTGACCCGGAGGTCGCCGCCGATCTCGCCGATCCGCGTGTCGCCGTTGGCGTTCTTGACCACCGCCGAGCCGTCGATTTCGCCGACGCGGACATCGCCGGTGGCAGTCGTCAGCTCGGCGTCTCCGGTCACCTGCTCGAGCGTGATGTCGCCGGCCGTTGACAGCTTCACACCCGCGGCCCGATCAACCCTGATCTCGCCGGCGCTGCTCTTGAGCTCGCACCGCCCCAGCGAACCGGTGCAGCGAAAGCTGCCAGCCGCTGCGTGGCCGCTCACATCGGACCCGGAGGGAAGCTCGATGTCGACATCTATCGAGCCGCCATCGCTGAATGGGCTCCACTCCCGCAGCCGGCGCGGACCCCTGACCAGCAGCCTGCCGTCGGCGTACGCGACGCGCGTCTGCTCGGCCGCGGTCACGTCGTCGCGCTTTGACGAGTCGCTCGCGCGCACCTGGACGATCGTGTCCGCGCGGTCGCCGGCGACGACCCGGACGTCGGCCACGCGCAACTCGAGCACGACGGAGATTGGTTCTGGTGTTTCGAAGTGAGACATGTCGTTGGTCCTCTGGAGTCGGTGTCTTTCAGTCACTAGTTCTGCGATTGCCGCCGCGGCGCTCAGCGTCCCCACCCCGTGTAGCGCTGGCCCGAGCGGGCGGTCCGTTGCTCGCGCTGGGGCCCCGGCTGACCGCGGTCGACGGCCGCCGCGACCGCGCGCACGAGCCACGCATTAATTGACAAGCCCTCGCGGTCGGCGCTTTGCTCGACCTGGCTCTTGAGCTGGTCTGGGAGCCGCAGGTTGATCCGTGCGAGTCCGCCCTCTCCGGGCGCGGTCGCTGCGGCGCTCGTGGCCCACACCCCGGACGGCTCGCCGCTGCCGGGCTGCTCGCCCGCGGTCTCGGCCGGCGGCATCGAGACAACGAACTCCGGCTCGCTCCCGCGTAGGCGCAGCTCGACCGAGCCAGGCGCCAGCTCGCTCGTGATCTCGGCTGCCGCCGCCGACAGCGCGTCGAGCAGGGTCAGCCGCGCGGCGGATTCGAGCGCGGCCGTCAACCGTTGCGCGAGCGAGAGCACCTCCTCGCCGCCAGCCGAGGCGGCTACGGCGAGCTGCTCGCGAAGCTTGTCTATATAGGGTTCAAGTTCCATGGCACCATAATGGCACCACTATGGCACTATGTCAAGCGCCGCATTGGCACCGCCATGGCACCGAACCCGACCGGGGCACCGCGAGGCTCGTTGCGCTCCAACACCGGGGTCGGCGCCGGCATCCCTTCGGACCGCGCGATGATCGGCAGCAGCGCCTCGACCAGCCGCGGATCGAACTGGGACCCGGCGTTACCGGTCAGCTCGTCAAGCGCGACCTCGAGCGGGAGCGCCTTACGGTAGATGCGATCGGTACGCATAGCGTTCCAGCTGTCGCAGCAGGCGATGATGCGGGCCTCGAGTGGGATCTGCTCGCCGGCAAGACCGTCGGGATAGCCATGCCCGTCCCACCGCTCGTGGTGAGAGCGGACGAGCATTCCGACCTCGCGCATGAAGCCGCCGACCTGGGAGAGCATCTTCTCGCCTTCGAGCGTGTGCGTCTTGATGATCGTCCACTCGTCCGGGTCGAGCTTCCCCGGCTTGTTCACGATCTCCTTCGGGATCGCGATCTTGCCGACGTCGTGTAGCAGCGCGGCGAACTCCAGGTTGCGCTTGCGCTCCTCGCCCAGCCCGAGGTCCTCGGCGAGCGTGAGCGCGAGCCCGACCACGCTCTTCGAGTGCTGGCCGGTGTAGTGATCGTCCGACTCGACGACGTCGCTCAGCACGAGCGCGGTCCCCCGATAGGCGCTGTTGAGCTCGAGGAGACCGCGCAGGCGGTGATTGCGCTCGTGGGCAAACATCGCGAACAAGCCGAGCAGCGGGACGAGCACAAGTACCTCCGCCGGCGAGGAGTGAAGGTTTTGCGCGACAACGAGGCCGACGCCCGAGAGCGCGACGTCGATCGCATAGATCCAGGTCTCGCGAAGCTGGGCGCGCAGGCTCGCGGGATGCGTGATCGCGTCGTTGACCTTTGCAGCGACGAAGTCGAGGCCGCACTCGGCGGCCAGCGCGGCAATGAGGATGACCGGGCCGGCGTCGCGCGGCTCGACGTTGGCGATCGCGAACACCGCGACGGGTCCGATCGCGAACCACGCATTGGGGACGGCGCGGAGCAGGCGGCTCGGCGGGATCTCGCCCCTCACGACCTTCTCGAGCCGCTGGATCGTGAGCGCCGCGACGACGGCGAGCGGCACGATCGCGAGCGGGACCGCGAACACCAGCGGCACGAACGCCAGCTGGGTCGGGACGGTGAAGCCGAACGGCGTGTCGAACTCGATCATCGTGGCCAGCGCGAGCACGAGCACGCACACCGTGGTCTGGACGACCGGGATGCCGTCCGGCGGGTTGGTGGCCCAAAGCGCTGCCAACGCCGCGGCGAATGCCGTCGTCGTGGCGGCCATCGCCAACCGTTCCCGCCCGGACATGCCAGAGCGGCGGCGCTGCAACCGAGCAGCGAGCAGCGTCTGCTCTTCAAGCGTGGGCTCGATCGACATCCTGCGCGATATCGGCGCGCGCGCAAGGGTCGGTGAACGCAGCACCCGCGAAGCGGACGATCATCCGGATCACGAACATGCGTCCACGGACGCCCGGCGGATGCCGCAGATCGCCGCCGCGGAGACGATGACTTCCCGGAATCAGCTGAGCGGGCGAGACCGGCCTCGAGCCACCACCTCACACGGAAGTGAGGTCCCTCGTCCGGAAGAGAGACACCACGGAAGGTCGAATTACATGAAACAACATCTGTTGCGCAGCATCGGCATCGGAGCCGCCGTCGCTGCCTGCGGCGCCATTCCCGCACAGGCGATCGCGCAGGGCACGACCAGCACGACCCCGACATCCGGGACCGCTGCGACATCGGTCAACGCGTCGAGCTGCGCGAACCCGCCGCTGACCCAGCCGTTCCTGGCCTGGGGCGACAGCAACTGGTACGCGCTGGCCCCGGGCGAGACCGCCGACGCCTTCGGCGGAGCGGGATGGACCCTCACCGGCGGTGCGAAGATCGTCACCACGCTCCAGGACGGCACCACGGGATCGGTGCTCGACCTGCCGCGCGGTTCGAAGGCGGTCAGCCCCACGGTATGCCTGACGTCCGCCTACCCGACCGCGCGGATGATGATCCGCGACGTCTCGGGCTCGAATGGCGGCAGCGTCGGCTTCTCGGTCTCCTACACCGGGACGAGCACCGCGAACTCCCCGTTCCAGACCGGGTTTTTCAACACCACCGGTTCCGCCGGCGTCGCCCGCGGTTGGTTCCTGTCCGCTCCCGCCGACCTCGACCCGAGCACGACCCCGGGTTGGCAGCTGATGAAGATCACGCTGACGGCAGACGGACCTAAGGAGTTCCAGGCCTACAACCTGTACCTCGACCCGATGATGCGGGACTAGGCAGGGTCGCCGCGCAGCAGCGCCAGTTGCCGGTTGACGGCGCCGGTGGTCCGCTCGACCTCGCCCGTCGCGAGCAGGTCGAGCAACGCTCCACGCAGGACGGCGAGGACGAGCGTCGGCTCGACCTCGCCGGCTGCGCGGCCGCCAGCGCCGGCGTCGGCGCCGGCACCCGGAGCCTCGGCGGCCGCGGTCAGAACCTCGAGCCAGTCCGCGACGGTGGCGGCGGCGAAGCCTCCCCACGGCCCGTCGGGATCGATCAGCGAGCGCGCGTACCCCTCGACCCACAGGGTTAGGAGGCCACGGCGCTCCTCGGCAGATAGCCACGACCATAGGTCCGCGGCGACCGCCAGCAGGTCCCCGCCTTCGGCGCCGCTCGTGGCACGCGCGCGGCTCAGCAACTCGAGCTCGTCCTCCCGGGCTCGAGCGAGCAGTGCCTGCACGAGCTCGGCCTTGCTCCCGAACAGGAACAGGAGCACCCGGGGACTCGAGCCGATGGCGGCCGCGAGTGGCCGCAGCGACAGGTCGGACACGCCGCGCTCGAGCACGTACGCATACGCAAGCTCGAGCAGCTCGTGGCGCCGTGGCGACGTGGCGGGCGCGGCGGACATCGGCGCGTAGTGTAGGCTACTGAAACGACCGTTTCAGTAATGATACGTCCGCTCGGCAAACCCGGCGACCTCGGCTGGGTCGCGATGGCCCACGGCGAGGTCTACGCGAGCGAATTCGGCTGGAACACGAGCTTCGAGGCACTCGTCGCCAGGATCGTGGCCGACTACGCCGCCGGTCACGCCCTCGATCGCGAGGCCGCATGGATCGCCGAGCTCGACGGACGACGCGTCGGCTGCGTGTTCTGCGTGGCCCATCCCGACCGTAAGGACACCGCGCTCCTGCGCATCCTGCTCGTTCACCCCGACGCGCGCGGCCACGACCTCGGCCGCGCGCTGATCGACAGGTGTCTCGAGTTCGCCCGGGGTGCCGGTTATGAGCTCGTGCGATTGTGGACCAACCATCCGCTCGCCGCGGCTCGCCACCTTTACCTCGAACGTGGTTTCGAGCTGGTCGCGGAGGAACCGCACCACAGCTTCGGAGTCGACCTGGTCGGCCAGACCTACGAGCTCGACCTCGATCGGCAGAATGGCCCTCATGCCACGTCGGCTGTGCCACCAGCGCCCGCGCGCGCTGCCGGCTTGGGCCGTAGCGATCGTCCTGCTCGCGGCGTGCGGCGGCAGTAACGCGACGCCCGGCGCGACGCTCCCCGTCCAGCGCCACCCCTCCCCCATCGCGAGTCTCGCGGCCGGACCGCCCGCCCACATCGCGGTGATCCTGATGGAGAACGAGGAGTACGGCGGGATCATCGGGTCGCCGTCGGCCCCGTACATCAACGCGCTCGCGCGCCGATACGCGCTCGCGTCCGGGATGTTCGCGATCACCCATCCGTCGCTCCCGAACTATCTCGCGCTCACGGGCGGCTCGACGTTCGGGATCGACAGCGACTGCACCGACTGCTCGCTCAGCGCCACCAGCATCGTCGACCAACTCGAGCGCGCGCGACTGTCGTGGAAGGCGTACATGGAGGACCTGCCGAGCCCATGCTTCACCGGTGCAAGCGCCGGCGAATACGCCAAGAAGCACGACCCGTTTGCGTACTACACGCGGATCACGACAAATCGCGCCTGGTGCGCGAACATCGTCCCGCTCAGCCGGCTGTACTCCGACGAGCGCGACGAGACGCTGCCGAGGTTCCTGTGGATCAGCCCCAACCTGTGCGACGACATGCATGACTGCTCGGTCTCGACCGGCGACCGCTTCCTGTCGCGGCTGATCCCGCCGCTGCTGCGCTCGCTCGGGCGGAGCGGTCTCTTGTTCCTGACCTGGGATGAGGGCTCGAGCGACGCGGGGTGCTGCCATCTGGCCGCGGGCGGCCACATAGTCACGATCGTGGCCGGACCCGGCGCGATCCCCGGGGCGCGCCTGGCGAAGCCGACCGACCACTACTCGGTGCTCCAGACGATCGAGGACCTGCTCGGGCTCGCGCGCCTGCGCGGCGCCGCCTGCGCGTGCACGCCGTCGCTGCAGCCGCTGCTCGCCCGGGCGCGGGGCTGAACGTGCGCAGGTTGATCGTCAACGCCGATGACTTCGGCCTCGCCGCCGGTGTCAACGAGGGCATCATCGAGGCGCACGCGAACGGCATCCTCACCAGCACGAGCCTGATGGTCGACCGGCCCGCGGCCGCCGACGCCGTGCGGCTCGCACGCGAGCACCCGGCGCTGTCGGTCGGGCTGCATTACGTCGAGGACGGGCCTGAGATCGACGAGCCCGGGCACGCCGCCCGGACGTTCGCGGCGCAGCTCGAACGCTTCCGCGAGCTGACCGGCGCGGAGCCGACGCACGTCGACTCCCACCATCACGTGCATCTCACCCGGATGTCGACGTTCGCGCCGCTGGTCGCGCCGCTCGGGGTTCCGCTCCGGGGCGACGGCCGCGTCGCATACCTCGGCGGCTTCTACGCGCAGCCGCGCCGCGGGGTCGTCGAGCTTGAACGGGTGCGCGCGCCGTTTCTGCTCGAGCTCCTGTCCGACGATGACGTCGCCGTCGATTTCTCAGAGCTTGGGTGCCACCCTGCGCGAGTGACCCCCGATCTCGTCTCGAGCTACACGCCCGAGCGCGAGGTCGAGCTCGCCACGCTGACCGAGCCCTGTCTCCGGTCCCGGATCGAGGATCTTGGATTCGCCCTCGCCAGCTACCACGACTGGCGCGAGGACTAGTCCCGGCCGTAGCGGGCGCTGACCGTCGGCTCGTCTGGCTCTGGCTCCGGCTCGAGCTCGAGCTCGAGCTCGAGCTCGAGCGGCGGGCCGAAGCTGACCTTCAGGATCGCGCCCCCGTCGGACGCGTTGGCCGCCTCGGCAAAGCCGTCGTGCGCTTCGGCCGCCTGGCGGACGATCGCCAGGCCCAACCCCGAGCCCGGTTTGGAGCGCGCCTCCTTGGCGCGGTGGAAGCGGTCGAACACGAACGGCAGGTCGTCCTCCTTGAAGCCCGGACCGTGGTCGCGGACGGTCAGCACGCCGTCGTGGAGCGTGACCTCGACCTCGCCGTCGGCGGGGCTCCACTTAGCCGCATTGTCGAGCAGGTTCGTCACGGCTCTCGAGATCCGGTCCCCCTCGCCGCGCACGAGCGTTGGCTCGAGCCGCTGGCCGAAGGTCAGACGCGGGGCGCGCCGGCGGGCCCGGTCAAGGGCCGCGCCGACAATCGAGTCGAGCCGCACGTCGCCCGGGTCCCCGGTCTGCTTGACCCCGCGGGCGAGCTCGACAACGTCGGCCACGAGCGCCGTGAGCTCATCGAGTTCGTCGATCACGTCGGCGCGCAGCGCCGCGCGATCCTCCGGAGACAGCAATTGCTCGTCGCGCATCAGCTGCAAGTTGGCGCGGATCGTCGCTATCGGCGTGCGCAGCTCGTGCGAGGCGTCGGCAACGAGGTTGCGCTGCGCCTCGACCGAGCGTTCGAGTGCGTCGAGCGTATGGTTGAACGTCCGCGCCAGCCGGGCGAGCTCGTCCGAGCCGATCACGTCGAGGCGCTCGTGCTCGATCCGCTCGGGACTGGCGGCGATCGACTCGGTCTGACGCGTGAAGCGCGCGATCGGGGCGAGCGCGGTGCGTGCGACCGCGAACCCAAGCAGCGCGGCCAACAGGATTCCCGCGCCGCCGATCACGAGCAGCAACAGCAGCTGATTCGACAGCTCGCTGTCCACCGAGGCCAGTGGCAGCGCCACCAGCAATGCACCGCGCCATCCGATGCCGGTGGCCATCACCCGGATGTGGTGCTTGGCGACGGTCGTGTCGGTGAAGTACTGACCGTGCCCGGTCTCGGCGATAGCGCGCGCCTGCGGGCTCACCGGGATCGCGTACTCCTGGCTCCTCGGCGAGTAGGAGTGACCGTTCGGGCACACCAGCGTGAACGTGCCCGAGGGACCGCCGAACGGCTGTGTCGGCGGTCGATCGAGCCCGAGACCTTGGTCGGGGTCTGGCTGTTGGCCGCACGCCTCGTGTCCCGACCCTTCCTGACCCGACCCTCCAGGCGTCGGCGAGAACTGTCCCGGCGGACCCTGCGACCGGCCGAGCACCGGCCGGGCGACGCTCTGAAGCGATTGGTCGACCTGGCCCTGAAGGCTCGAGCGTGTTCCGAAGTATGACCCGACAGCCACGCCGATCACGGCGATCGCCACCGCCACCCCGGCGACGAGCACCATGCGCGTGCGCAGGCTCATTCGTCGGGCTCCCGCAGCGCGTAGCCGACGCCCCTGACCGTGTGGATCTGCGCCCTGGCCCCGGCTTCTTCGAGCTTTCGCCGCAGGTAGCCGACGTACACGCGCAGCGCGTTCGAGGTCGGTCCGAAGTCATATCCCCACACGCGGTCGTAGATCAGCGTGTGCGGCAGCACACGGCGCGGGTTGAGCATCAGCAGTTCGAGCAGCTGGTACTCGGTTCGGGTCAGCTCGACGAACTTCCCGTCGACCATCACGCCGTGGCGCGCCGAATCGAGCCGTAGGTCGCCGAATGCCAGCGCGCCGTCGGCGGTCGTCTCGCCGCCCGCGCGGCGGAGCAGCGCGCGCAGGCGGGCCTTGAGCTCGTCGATGTCGAACGGCTTGACCAGATAGTCGTCGGCGCCGGCGTCCAGCCCATCGATCCGGTCGCTCACGGCGTCGCGAGCGGTCAGCATCAGCACGGGAACGCGGTTCCCCTCGCGCCGCAGCAAACGGCAAACCTCGAGGCCGTCGATGTCGGGCAGCCCGATGTCGAGCACGACCGCGTCGGGAAGGCTCCCGTTCACCTCCGACAGCGCCGCCGCCCCGCTCTCGGCGAGTTTCACCTCGTAGCCGGCCAGCGACAGCGCGCGCCGCAGCACGTCGCGCAGCGCACGATCGTCGTCGACCACGAGCAATCTCATACTTGTGATTGTGTCGCGTGCGCGCTTCCGTGCGCGCGGTTCCTACTTAGGTCTTACCCGACCCGGCCGCCATCTCGCGCAGGACCGTGCCGAGAATGCCGTTGACGAACGCGGGAGCCTCGGCCCCGCAGAAACGCTTGGCGGTCTCGACGGCCTCGTCGATCGCCCCCTCCGGCGGGATCGTCTGGTCTCCTGGCAGCTCGTGGCCGTAAAGCATCTCCGCCAGGCCGACCCGGAGGATCGAGCGCTCGAGCGGGGCGATCCGCTCCAGCGACCAGCCGGTCGCGTGCGTCCGGATCAGCTCGTCCAGCTCGGGCTGATGGTCGCGCACGAGCCCAGCCACCGCACGCGTGAACGCGTGGGTGTCACGGGGAAACGTCTGCTCCAGGGGCCGACCGAGCAAATCGCTCTGATACAGCGCCCAGATCGCAGCGCGGCGCTGCTCGGTCCTACGCACGGCGACGAGTGTAGACGCGGGCGCGGCCGGGCCACGCGACCCGGGCCGCGAATCTCAGTCGACGACCGTGAACTCCTTGGAGATCGAGGTCAGGATGTCGCATCCGTCCTCGGTCACGACCACGAGGTCCTCGATCCGAACCCCGAACCGGCCCGGTATGTACACGCCCGGCTCGACCGTCAGGACGTTGCCGGCCGCCAGCACCGCCTCCGAGGGCTGCGCCAGTCGTGGCGCTTCGTGGACCTCGAGCCCGACGCCGTGGCCGAGCCCGTGGCCGAAGTGCTCCCCGTGGCCCGCGGACGTGATTGCGGCGCGCGCGACCGCGTCCACGTCGCGCCCGACGGCGCCCGGCTTCACGTCCTCGACCGCCGCGAGTTGCGCGTCGAGCACGAGTTGGTAGATCTCCGCGGCCTCGGAGTCGATCGCGCCGGTGGCGAGCGTTCTCGTGCAGTCCGAGCAGTAGCCGTCGAGCCGCGCTCCCCAATCGACCACGACCAGCTCGCCGGCGCGCACCGGTTCGTCCCGTGGCCGCCCGTGGGGCAGCGCGCCGTGAGGGCCGCCGGCGACGATTGGGTCGAAGCTCGGGCCCGCGGCGCCGCGCCGGCGCATCTCGAACTCGAGCCTGAGCGCCAGCTCGCGCTCGCTGTACCCGGTCAGACCGCCGGCGATCAGCTCGGCGAAGGCTTCGTCCGCGAGCGCCGCCGCGGCCCTGATCGCGGCGACCTCCTCGGGCTCCTTGACCGCGCGCAGGCGCTCGACCAGCCCTTCGACGCCGACCAGCTCGATCCGGTCGGGCAGCCGGTCGCGCAACCGGCCGTGCGCGCGGACCGACAGGTGGACGGGCTCGAACCCGAGCCGCAGCTCGCCGGCTCCAAGCACGTCGCCGACCGCCTCGAGCAAGTCCTGCGCCGCGCGCCGGCGCTCGAACGACGGGTCGACCTCCTCGGCGGCCTGCTCGACGTAGCGAAAGTCGGTGACGAACACCCGCGTGTCCGCCCCGATCAGCGCGATGCCGTTACTGCCGGTGTAGCCGGTGAGGTAGCGGACATTGAACGGACCCGTGACGAGCAGCACGTCGACGCCGGCGTCGGGGAGCAGATCGACCAGGCGGTCGGCACGCGAGCTCATGCCGCCAGCTCCTCGCGAACGCGCTCGAGCGCGTCGCGGTATCCGTCGGGACCCTTGCCGGCGACGCGCGCGATGCACAGCTCGGAGATCACCGACTGGCGCCGCCACGCCTCACGCGAATCGACGTCGGACAGGTGCACCTCGACCGCGGGCAGTCCGGTCAGCTCGAGCGCATCGCGGATCGCGTACGAGTAATGAGTCCACGCGCCGGGGTTGAGCACGATCGCGTCGGCGACGCCCTCGAGCCCGTGCAGGTGCTCGACGAATGCGCCCTCGTGGTTGGTCTGGAAGAACCGCGCCTCGAGACCCAGCTCGCGCGCCGCCGTGTCGATCCGCCGCTCGAGCTCCGCGAACGTGACGCCACCGTAGTGGGTGGGGTCGCGGCGGCCGAGCTGGTCGAGGTTGACGCCGTGCATGACTTCGACGCGGTTACCGGTGGCGGTCACGGCGCGATCAGCTCCTGCACCGCGGCGCGCAGGTCGGCGGGCTCGACGGTGCAGCCCGGCGTCGCCCGGCCTGGCTGGGAGCAAAGCACGAACGGGACCGGTCCGGCGTCGGTGCGCTTCTTATCGCGCCCGGTGGCGAAGATCACGGCGTCGACGTCCGTGCCCTCGAGCCGCACCGGCAGACCCGCCGCGACCAGCATCTCTCGGACCTGCGCACGCAGTTCGTCGGCCCCCGACAGCCGCAGCTCGGCCAGCAGGCCGAGGCCCACCGCCTCGCCGTGCCGGTAGCGCGCGTAGCCCGTCGCGGTCTCGATCGCATGCGCCACCGTGTGACCGAGGTTGAGGATCTGGCGCAGACCCTCGTCGCGCTCGTCCTCCGAGACGATCCGCACCTTGACCTGAGCACACGCAGCGATCACGTCGAGGTCGGTGGGCGCTGCCCCCGCCTGCAGCCGATCCCACAGCGCGCCACCGGAGATCAGGCCGGTCTTCAGCACCTCCGCGTACCCGGCGGCGAGCTCTTCGGCCGGAAGCGTTTGCAGCGTCGCCGGGTCCGCGATCACGGCGCTCGGCTGATGGAAGGCGCCGACGTAGTTCTTGGCCTCCGCGAGGTCGACCCCGGTCTTGCCGCCGATCGCCGAGTCGACCTGGGCGACGAGCGTCGTCGGCACCTGCACGACGCGCATCCCGCGCTGGTACGTGGCCGCACAGAATCCGGCCAGGTCGCCGACGACCCCACCGCCCAGCGCGACGACGACGTCCGAGCGGGTCGCTCCATGACGCACCATCTCGGTCCACACGATCTCGGCGTGAGCGATCGTCTTGGACTGCTCGCCGGGCATGATCCGAACGTCGCCGAGGAACGGCTCGAACCGCTCTCCGTAGAGGCGGCCAGCGTGGTAATCGGTCACGAGCAGCCGGCGACCGGTCACCGTCGATGGCCAGAACCCGTGCTCGGTCACGAGGCCGTCACCGATGTACACCGGGTAATCGGAGGACGCGCTCGTCGCCCACAGGACCCGCGTGTCTTGCTGAGGCAAGCCGGCGAGGGCTGCGACGACCTTGCGGATGTCCGTCGAGCGTTTGGCCGGGACGATCACGTCGGCGAGCGACTCGTAGACCGGGCGCCGAGCATCGTGCAGATCGTTGAAGCGGGCCGGGTCCGACGCGAGCGGACGGCTCCTGTTCCCCTCGACTCTCCGCCACGCGTCCTCCCACACGGTCTCGAGCCAGATCACGCGGCATTCGTTAAGCGCCTCGCGTATGAGCGCGGAGCCGATCGCGCCTCCGCCGAGGGCTACAAGCTCGACGGCCGGGTCGGCGAGCAGCTCGAGCGTGACCTGCTCCTCGATCTCTCGGAAGGCGGCCTCGCCGTCCTGCGCGAACACGTCCCGGATCCGGCGTCCCAGCCGTGCCTCGATCACCTCGTCGACGTCCACCCCGCCTTCGCCGAACGTCCGGGCGGCGGTCGTCTTGCCCGCTCCCATGAAGCCGATCAGCGCTGTCGCCGCCACCGGATCCGCTCCTCGTACGCGCTAACGGCCCCGCAGACGTCGTCGATGTGGTCGCCGCCGAACTTGCGGCGGTAGGCGTCGGCGAGCACGAACGCGACCATCGCCTCCCCCACCACGCCGGCGGCCGGCACCGTGCACGAGTCGGTCCGCTCCCTGAGCGCCTCGGCGGGCTCGTGGGTGGCGATGTCGACCGACCGAAGTGGCTTGGTGAGCGTTGGCAGCGGCTTCATCGAGGCGCGCACGACGAGCGGCGCCCCGGTCGTCATCCCGCCCTCGAGTCCGCCGGCGCGGTTGGTCTCGCGGTAGTAGCCCTGTTCCTCGCTGTAGAAGATCTCGTCGTGGGCCTGCGAGCCGGGCAGGCCCGCGACCTCGGCGCCGTCGCCGAGCGAGACCGCCTTGATCGCCTGGATCGACAGAATCGCCTGGCCGAGCCGACCGTCGAGTCGCTCCTCCCACGACACGTGCGAGCCAAGCCCCGGGACCAGCCCGAACGCGATCACCTCGAATACGCCGCCGAGCGATTCGTTCGCTTTGCGGAGACGGTCGATCTCGGCCACCATCTGCTTCGTGGCCTCAGGGTCGAGGCACCTGACCGGCGACTCGTCGACGTGCTCGAAATCGTGGGGTGCGAGATCGGTCCGTCGCGGTGCGGTCACGCCCGTGATCTGGATCACGTGGGAGAAGACTTCGACCCCGAGCTGTTTCAGGAAGGCCTTGGCCACCGCACCACCCGCGACGCGGGCCGCGGTCTCGCGGGCGCTCGCCCGCTCGAGGATGTTGCGGACGTCGGTCGATTTGTACTTCTGGGTGCCGACGAGGTCGGCGTGGCCGGGGCGGGGTAGGTGGACCTCAGCGACCGCGGCCTCGACCGGCCACGGGTTCATTCGCTCCTCCCAGTTTGCGTAGTCGCGGTTGACGACCTGGAGGGCGATCGGCCCGCCGAGCGTCCTGCCGTGACGGACGCCGGCCGTCACCTCAGCCTGGTCCCGTTCGATCTTCATCCGCCCACCGCGGCCGTGGCCCAACTGGCGGCGGGCGAGATCGCGGTTCAACGCGTCGCGGTCGAGGGCCAGGCCCGCCGGCAATCCCTCGACGATGCACGTCAGACCGGGTCCGTGGGACTCGCCGGCGGTTGTCAGGCGCAGAGACATGGCCGATGTAGGTTACGGACGGACCGGAATCGGCCCGGTTTTGGTCCCGCGTGCGCGCTCGTCAACCGCTCGGCGCAGGCCAATCCGTAGTTTCTACGGATACGGCTTCTCGGCCCGGGAGCCGATGCCCTCTCTGTGGTGTCGATGAGCATGCCGCGCGTCCGCTGACGCTTTCCGATGTCCTCCCCCCTCGAGCATCTCGCAGAGCACGATCTCCTGACCGGCGTCTTCAACCGGTCCCGGTTGGTCGGCGAGCTCGAACGCCAGATCTCGTACTCGGCGCGATACGCCCGCGCCGGCGCGCTCCTCCTGCTCGACATCGACAACTTCAAGCTTGCCAACGACACGTACGGCCGCGCCGCCGGCGACGTAATGCTCAAGGCCGTGTCCGAGAGCCTCCGCGCCCGCGCCCGCGCCACCGACGTGGTCGCCAGGCTGGGCAGCGACGAGTTCGCGGTGATCCTCCCCGAGGTCTCCGAAGAGGAGGCGCTGATCGTCGCCCGCGACATCCGCTCGGTCCTGTGCGAACGCCACATCGGGCCCCCGATCATGGCCAGCATCGGCATCGCGCTGCTGACCGGCGACGAGGAGGTCGCGTCGGACGACATCCTGGCCCGGGCGCAGATCGCGCTGTACGAGGCCAAGGAGCTCGGCGGCGACCAGGCCAGGGTCTTCAGCAGCGAGGCAACCGGCGCGCTCACCTGGGTGCAGCGGATTCGCGCCGCGCTCGCCGAGGACCGCTTCGTGCTCTACGGGCAGCCGATCGCGGACCTGCGCACCGGGCGCATCACCCACCACGAGCTGCTCGTGCGGATGCTCTCCGAGGACGGCGACATCATTCCGCCCGCCTCGTTCCTCCCGATGGCCGAGCGCTTTGGCGTCATCGGCGAGATCGACCGCTGGGTCACGAGCGCCGGCCTGCGGCTGGCGATCGACGGCGAGGGCGTCGCGATCAACCTGTCCGGCTACTCGATCGGCGATCAGGCGATCGTCGCCGAGATCCGGGGCGCGATCGCCGACGGCGTCGACCCCGGCAAGGTCATCTTCGACGTCACCGAGGCGTCCGCGATGACCAAGCTCGAGGCCACCCGGCAGTTCGCCGGCACCCTCTACGGGCTCGGCTGCAGCCTCGCGCTCGACGACTTCGGCACCGGCTTCTCCTCCTTCACCTTCTTGAAGTACATCCCGGCGCGATATTTGAAGATCGACATGGGCTTCGTCCGCGAGCTGGCGAGCAGCAAGCTCGACCACCAGGTCGTGAAGTCCATCGTCGGCATCGCCCGCTGCCTGGATAAGCGCACGATCGCCGAAGGCGTCCAGGACGCCGACACGCTCGGCGTCCTCAAGGCGATCGGCGCCGACTACGCCCAGGGGTTCCACTTCGGCGCCCCCAAGCGGCTCTCGCCGCCCACGGCGTTCGAGCGCCAGTTGCGCGCCGCCCGGGCCGTCCAGCCCACCGCCTGAGCCAAGCCTCGCCGGGGAATTCGGCGCCGGCACGCCTGCGCCGCAACACCGGCATCGCGCCGAATTCCCTTGAGGAAATTCGGCTCATTCACGTCTCGCCTCGAGTGTGGTGACGGAGCCGAATTTCCCCGCGCCGCAAGCCCGGCACCGCGCAGCGATGGTGAGCGGGCGCGTAGCTGCGGCCGCCCAACCTGATCAACGCAGCGAATCGGCGCCGGCGCGGGCCCGTGCCACATAAGCATGCACCAGCTGTATTTCGTGTCTCGCCGGGTTGGGGCCGGCCGGCTTGCTGCGTTATCCAGGTCATGTCTACCCCGGATGCGCCGGGGCGCGGTGGCGCCTCCTGGCCGGCCGTCCCTAATCACTCACTCGGCAGTCCTCTGGGGCCGAATACATATTCGGGTGCGCATGGCGGACCCAACGGCGCACTCGAGCCGCGGAAGCCGTCGAGTGCGTAGTTAGGCCGGCGCGCCGGTGGCGCGCAGTCGCCCTCCAAGCGCGAGTGTCGACTTGTCCGCACCCGCTACAAAGCAAACGGGCGCCACGCGCTCAGACGAACGCGTGACGCCCGGTCGGGGAGGAGAACCCGAGGAGAGGCTTAGTAGCTGGCCGCGGCGTCGACGGCGATGCGCTGGTTGCCGGAGGCCACGAGGGCCAGGCGGATCGTCATCGCGATGTGCCGCAGATGGCGCAGCTTGGCCGCCGTCGTCTTCGAGAGGTGCAGATGCAGGGTGATGGTGCCGTTCTGGACCGAGGACACCGTGCCCAGGCCGATCCGGACCGTCGCAGCCTTCCCGACCTTGATGTGCGCCCGCTTGGCGGCCTTGCGCGAGATCACGACGGTCGCGATCCCGTTCGCCGCCGCGTTGGAGGTCACACGGACCGAGATGCCGTTGCGGAGCACAGCCTTGAGGCTCTGCGGCATCAGCTGCAGGTGCACGTTGAGCGCATTGCCCGACCCTGCCCCGCCGCCGCCCGAGCTCGTCGTGCCGCCCAGCGGCGGACCCGGCTGGCCGGTGGGACCGAGGACCTGGACCGGCTGGGCGAAGGACTCCTTGTTACCGCCGCGGTCGGTCACCGTCAGCGTGACGTTGAACGTCCCGGCCTGGTTGTACGTGTGCTCGACGCTCGGGCCGGTGCCGCTCTGGCTGCCATCGCCAAAGTTCCAGCTGTAATTGGCGTTGGGGATCGCCAGCGAGGAGGCGGTGTTCGAGCCGTCGAGGTCGAGCGTGTCGCCCTGGTCGATCGCGGTCGGCGAGACGAAGGTCGGCTGCAGGACATCGGACGGGAGGCACCCGCTGTACGTCCACGGGTCGTTGTCCACAACGGATGCGTTGTTGGACTCCCGCTGGAGGTAGTAGGGATCCATGCCGCTGTTCCCGAAGTTGAACGTGTCGAGTCCGTGACCAAACGGCTGGCAGGCATTCTGGTCGTCGATTTCGAGCCCGTCGAGGCCGAACCAGCCGCTGAGGAATGGGTTGACGATGGCCGCCATCGAGGACTGGCTGAGCGGACTCACAAGACGCTGGCCGGCGCTCTTCTCCAACACGTCGGGCGCCGCATACGGGGGCACCGCCGGCACGTCGGGCTCGTCGCAGCTCGTGAAAGCCGTCCACGGCTGCACGACGTAGCTCACCGTCTGGTCACTCTGCGCGTCGAAGACGTCGGAGTGATAGGAGCAGAACGACGCGTTCCCGAGCGGTGGCGTCGGACCGCCGACCGGCGGCGTCGTCAAATTCACCGATGTGCCAATCGCCACAGGCGACCCTGCCATTTCCTGGCGGTGGTAGACGGATCCGTCCGGCCCGGTGATGTAGGCGTACCACCCCGACACGCCGGCCGCGGGCGGTGGCGAGTCGATCGTGATCGTCGAGGTGGAGCCCGACGTCGTGATGCTCGCCGGCGCGCTCGGAACCGTCTCGGTGCTGCCCGCGGTCATGACATAGGTCTCTTCCACCTGGTAGGCACCCTGGGTCACCGTTCCGCCCGTGCCGGCGGTGCTCAGCACCGGCGGCGGCGGGGAGAGCTGAGCGTTCTCGGAGCACAGCTTGCTCGTCGAATCGAGGCACACGATCACGCCGGGCGGGGTCAGCACCGTGACGAGCGGCTTGTACCCCGGCTGGGTGTGTGCGATCAGCGAGTCGTGATCGATCAGGGTCTTGACCTCGTTCTGAATGTCGGCATCGGTCACGCAGTCATTGTTGGGGATCGAGTACGACCCACCGGCGTTGCTTCCGCCATCGATGTTGTCTCCGGTGACGGGGCAGTCACCTGGCGCTGCGGGCAGCGGGTTGCCGGGTCCCGATCCGCTCATGCTGCCGAACTTGCAGTTGGCGGTTCCGTTGTCGTCGCAACCTCCGCCGAAGACCGAGTTGTAGGCCGCGCGGTCGTTGACGTTCGGGCCGTCCCAGTATTGCGTCGTGTCGGAGTAGGGGTTGACGAGCTTCCCGCTGGCGGCGGCCACATCGCCGAGGAAGTCCTGGACGTATTGCTTGGTGGTCGACCAGTAGGTGTTGGGCGACTGCCCCTCCCACTCCAGCGCGTACGTCTCGTTGGCGGTCAGGACTGGTCCGTTGTGCCAGCACAGCGGCTGCGCCGGAGCGCTCAGCGGCCACGAACCGACAGTGAGGATGTCGGGCTCCGTCGAGGCCGCCGGATCGGCGCACGACCCGCTCGAGGTGTCGATCGAGATCCCCGCGTTGTTCAGATACTGGGCTGTCGTCGTGTCCTCGCGCGCGGGCGGCACGAGCGCGACGCCGGCTTCGGCGCTGCCGACGGTTACGACGACCGCCTGCGCGCTAGCCACCACGGCCAGCGAACCCACAAGTGAGCAGGACAGCGCCAGCACCAACCGGCGCGCAATGAGCGAATAACGGCGCATATCAGCTACCTCCAACCGTGAGATTGCGCAGGTCGACGACGGCGCCGACGCTCGGGTCGTATTGGAACAGGGAGATGGCGCTCAGCCGCGATTGGTTGAGCAGCTCGCGGCCGATGTCGGACGCGGTCTTGCGGGCCTTGTTCGCCGCGGCAGCCGATGGGTACTGATCGGCCGAGATCGAGTTCACCGCCAGCAGCGCCACCGGAGTCGAACCGGTGCTCGTCTGCTTGGAGATGCCCTCGGTCTGGCCAGGTTTGAGCGTGATGATCTCGCAGTCGATCGGACCCGGGGTGCAGGCCCCGGCGCCGCTGACCACGGTGCCCGGCTCGACCACGAACACCACGCTGCGGCCGCCCTGGAGCACGCCGAGATCGATGAGCATCGGCTGCTGCTTGCCCGGCAGGATGCTGAGCCGCTCGAGCGGGTCGATCGTGTTCAGGTTGCCGTTGGCCCCTGTGAGCGCGAGCGACACGTGGTAGGCCTCGGTCGCCGTCAGCCCGGTCGGCGCCGGCTTGGGCTTCGTCGTCGGCGCGGGCGTGGTCGGGGTCGGGGAAGTTGCGGGGGTCGTCGTCGCGGTCGTGGTCCCGCTCGAACCACTGCCGGTGCTCGAGCTGCTGCTGCCGACGCTCGTCGTCCCCGTGCTCGCGCCCGTGGTCGGGGTCGTGATCGTCGGGATCGTGGTCGTGATCGTCGACGTGGTCGCGACGTGCTGCGGGGTGAAGGGGTTGCGGCCCTTGCCGGCGAGGTTCGAGCTGCCGGGCGAGGTCCTCACCGAGATCGCGGGCAGCGTGGTGCCCGAGGAGTACGGCAGCGGACCGGTCGGCGGGGTGACGATGTCCGTCGGCGCCTTCTTGGTCAGGAGCACCGGTACCGCCACCAGGGCGATGACCAGCACCAGGGCGATTGGCCAGAGTTTGCGCTCGAGCAGTTCTTTCAGCATGTTGCGGGGGACGCTCATCGCAGCACCGAGGTCACGGCCGCCGCCGGCGGCGTGGTCGAGGATCCGGAAGACGAGGCCTGCGCCTGAGTGGTCGGCGCCGGGCCTGCGGGTGTCGCGCCACCGAAGGGGCCCTCGGTGGGCGGGACGATGTACGTGGTCGCCGAAACGCTCGCGGTGATCTGCGGGAACCCGGTGGGGCCGGGAACGAGGCTGATCGCGTTGATCGTCATCAGCCGCCCGCGGATCACGAGCGTGCCGTCTTCGCTGGCCACGAAGCCCTCGAGCTTGTTGAAGAAGCTCGACAGGTTGAAGTAGTTGCCGGCGAGCGTGATCGTGAACTGCTCGGTCGGGAGGCCGGCCGTACCGACCGCCGCTCCCGGAGGTAGCGGCGCGGTCGGGCTCTGGCCGCTCGGCGACGAGCTCGATGAGGAGCTCGATGAGGAGCTCGAGCTGCTCGCCCCCGCGCTGGTCAGCTGCAGGCCGCGGAAGGTCACGCGCGATGCCTGGGCGGCGCTCTGGACCTGGTAGATCAGCGAAGGGATGTCGTCGTCCGGCGGGACGGCCTCTCCCAGCTTGGCGAGCTGGGCGTACTGGCCCGCGAACTGACGGCGCGCGCTCATCCCGGCGGCCACCTGACCCTGAACGGCGGTCAGCTGCGACTGCTCGCTCGAGACCTGGGTGCTGAGGCTCGACGCCTCCGAACGCTTGGGGGACACGACGAACATCCAGCCCGCCGCCACGGCGGCGAGGGCGAGGACGACCATGATCACGATGCGGTCGCGGGTGGTCACGGGGTGCCTCCCGTAGTCGAAGTAGTGCTCACGCCGCTCACCACGGTGACGCCGTTGGGGCCGGCGTTGGTCACAGGCGTGAAGAACACCGTCAGGCTGAAGACGGGAGCATTCGCCGCACAGCCGGGCGAGCCGGCGCTTCCCGACGAAGAAGCGCCCGACACCTGCGAGTTGGTGAATGCGACGCGAGTGACGCCGTTGATCAGGCGCAGCCGCGACATCAGGCGTGCGACGTCGTCCTGATTCGCGGTGCAGCCGGTCAGGTCGAACGCGGGCGCGACGATGTCGGATCGCACGGAGCTGGTCGTGCCGGCGCCTCCGGAGCTGGCCCCGGGGACGATCGTCCCGACGATCGACTGAAGCGTGGTGTCGGCCGGAACCACCTTCGAGAGGTTGACCAGAGCCGTGTGCCAGTCGAACCGGGCCGACGCGATCGAGTTGACGGTTCCGATGCGCGTCTGCGCGAGCGAGGAGAACTTCGAGAACTCGCCGAGGCGGTTGGCCGCGGCCTGCTCCTGCGCAACCTGCGTCTTGAGGCTGGCCAGATCGGCCTTGCGCGAGGTGATCGAGTTGTTGGTGAGCACGTACATGGTCACGAGCGCGACCGCGGCCGCGAGCACGCCAAGCAGCACGTACACCGGGATCTGCATCCCGGTCGAAGGACCGCGGCTGCTGCTGCGGCCGCGCGAGTCGGCCGGAATCAGGTTTACGGCTCTCATGAGGGGATCTCCTCGACGGTCAGGCCGGCGGCCACCGCGAGGCGGCCGGCGTCGACGCCGCCAAACCCGCCGGGCTGGCCCTCCTGGACCACGCCAACCTCGAGCGGGAGCCCGACCTCCTCCCCGAGACGCTCGGGGAAGCCGGGGATCGCCACCGCGGGGCCGGTGAGCACGACGCGCTCGACGACCGCCGAGGCGTCCTGCATGGCGAGGAAGTCAAGTGAGTTGCGAACCTCGTCGGCGATCCGGCGGATGCCGTCGTTCAGCACCTCGCGCGCCTCGGCGACGATGTCGGCGTCGCCCTCGACCTCGTCGACCGGCGACAGCAGGCCGACGTGGCGGAGCCAGCCGTGGGCGTGCTCGAGCGTGAGCGCGCGGCGCTCGGCGAGCTCGCCGGCGATCGACTCGATGCCCTGACCGGCGACGCGCGTGAACGCGCAGGTGGCGCCGAGCGCGACCGCGAGGTTGGTCAGGCCGCCGACGCTGGTGTAGAGGGTGGCGCCCGTCAGCTCGGGGCGGTACAGCGCGCGGATCATCGCGAACGCCGAGAGGTCGACGCCGGTCGGGCGCAGGCCGGCCTTTCGGGTGGCCTCGAGCAGCCGCTCGATCATGTCTCGCCTGGCGGCGACGACGACGACGCGAGTGCGCGGTCCGTCCGGGGTCTCGACGACGCCGAGCGAGTGATGCTCGAGCACGGCCTGCTCGAGCGGCATCGGAATGTGGTCGGCCGCCTGGAAGCGAATCGCGGAGTTGATCTCCTTGGCGCCCTTGAGCGGCGGAAGGTCGAGGGTGCGCATCACGATGCGCTGGTTGGCTACGCCGAGGCGAACGCGCTTGCCGAGCTTGTGCTCGGCGAACAGGTCGCGGAGCGACGAGGCGAGCGTCTCGACGTCGACCACCTCACCGTCGCGGACGATGCCGGCGGGAAGCGGGGCGCTGGCGGCGCGCTCGACCTTGACCTGGCCCGCGCGCGTCTCGACCGCGGCGACGTAGCCCGGCTCGATGTCGAGACCTACGACTGATTTTCCCTTGGCGTAACCCATGGTGGCTCAGGCCAAGTGATCGACCGCAACCCCTGCCGAGTTGAGGCTGTCCAGCTGAGGTTGGACAGTCTCCCCATTCCGGCCTGGACGTCCAGGCATATTCAGGAGCCTGCGAGCCGGGCGCTCGACGAGGTAATAGCTCGCGGCGCCGAGGACGACAGCCGCGGCGACGACGGCGAGCCAGACGAGCGCGAGGCTCGCGACCGTCGCCGATTCCGGTCGTGGCAGCACGGCGCGTTCGATCAATTCGAGCGCGGGGAAATGCCACAGGTAGATCCCGTAGGAGATCGTCCCGAGCCACGCGGCGGCCCGGCTTCCGAGCACACGGAGTGGCCAGCGACGCGGACCGGTCGCGCCCGGCACGATCGCGGCGAGCACGAGCAAGCCCGCGCCCACCCCGATCGCGAGGTGCGTCTCGAGCCCGTACCAGGGCAGGAACATGTCACCGTGCTGTTCGGGCACCGCGAGCACGAACGCCGCGAATGCGAGCAGCACGCATGCTCCCGGCCTTCGGCCGAGCGCGGCGAGCGGGAACCTCGCTGCGCGTCCAGCCTCGAGCTCGGCGCGGAGCACGGCGAGCGCCATGCCGATCGCAAACCAGTCGAGCAGGCCCGGCAGGGTCACCATCAGCGTCTGCCCGTTGTCGTAGAACGGGGCGCTCAGCGAACCGGCGACCTCGCCGCGCAGCACGAGCGAGGCCAATGCCGCAAGCCCAATCCAGGCAAGCTGCACGCCCACGCGACCGCGCGTGCCCGCTCGGCCCGCCATCCGCGCCATCAGCCACGCGAACACCGGCAGCAGCGCGTAGAAACTGACCTCGACGCACAGGCTCCACGCCACGCCGAGCCCGCCAAGGACGGTCCGTGGGTCGTATATCTGCGACAGGCCGTAGTAGCTCCAGGCGTGCGAGCCGAACACGCTGGCCGCGAACGGTCCAATGGCCACGACGGTGAGCGCGACCCAGTACGCCGGCAGGATCCGGACCGCGCGGCGGCGACCGTAGACGCGCCAGTCGGGCAACCCGGCACAGTCGCGGATCGAGCGAGCAAACGGCAGGTACAGCAGCGCTCCGGAGATCACGAAGAAGATCGCCACGCCCCCCTTCAGCTCCCAGAACAGCGGGGCGAGCGAGCCCACCTGGGCGAACTTGCCCGACAGCGCGACGTGGTAGGTGACCACGGTCAGCGCCGCGAGCGCCCGCAGCCCGTCGAACCCCTCGAGCTTCTCGGGCTTCATCCCGCCGGCGACGGAGCCGGCGCCGGTACGGCCCGCAACGACGCGGGGACCTCGACGAGCTCGGCCGCGCCTCCCCGGTCGGCGAGCAGCGAGACCCCGGCCATCGGCATGATCCAGGCGAGGTACAGGAACGCCCAGTAGTCGGCGCTCAGCTGGAGGCCGATGAGGATCGCGGCGGTGAGCGCCGCCATGCGGTTGCGGTCGCCGGCGAGCGCGGGCTCGAGCCGGAGCCTCAGCACAGCCGCGGCGATCAGGCCGAGAACGCATCCCTGCGCGAACGGTTGGGCGCCGTCGATCCCCAGCGCGCTCCATACCGACTGCTCGGAGCCGCGCGTGAACTGGTACGAGACCGAGTGAATCATGTCCGCCGGGCCGTGGAGACCGCCGAGCGCGAACAGCAGGCCGAGCATCGGCGCCGACACGAGCGCGATCGCGGCAAGCGCCCGGACGAGACGGCGGCCGCGCAGCGGCGCCAGCGACACCGGCAGGAGCGCGAACGGCGCGAGCTTGAACCACCCGGCGGCGGCCAGCATCCCCGTGCACAAAGTGGGACGGCGCCACAGGAGGACGGCGATCGCCAGCATCGCGGCGAGCACAACGTCGGATGTGCCGGTCGAGACGGTGATCAGCAGCGACGGGAACGCGAGCCAGGCCAGCGCCGCCCGGAGACCGGCCTCCTCCACCTCGACGGCCCTCCGGACACCGGACCGCCGGCGTGGACCCGCGGTCGTCCTGAACACGGCCCAACCGGCGACAAGCGCCGCGAGCACCGCGACGCCGAGCCCGCCGTCGACCGAGTTCCACACGGAGTTCACGGGAGCAAGGAGCGCGAGCGGCGTGTACAGCGCGTAGCTGAGGATTGGATAGGTGTCACCGTGGATGATCCCCGGCGGCAAGTGTCCATAGGGAAGGACGCCGTGGATCAGCCGCGTCGCGCCCTCCATGACCGCGTAGATCACGTCGACGGCGTCGGGCGAGCTCACCCCGACCATCACGTACACGAGCGCGATGACGACCAGCGCACCGCGCAGCCAGCCCACACGCCGCGCTGGATCCATCCTCGGCGTGAGGATGTCGAGCAACGGCCTGGACGGGGCAGCTTCACGGCCGGGCCCAAGCGCTCTGAAGGCGCACCTCGCGAGCAGGTAGAACATCCCGGGCGCCGCCGCCAGCACGCTGGCACTCAGATAGCGATGCTGGAACAGCACGACTGCGACCACCAGTGACACCGCCGCGGCAGCGTCGAGATTGCGTAACCGACGCCACGGCGCCACGGCGGACATGAGCAGGAACAGCGCACACCAGCCGACGAGCAGCGCCGGCTCATACGCGACCCAGTCGCCGTACGGGACCCGCATGCTCCGGTCGTTAAGCTCCGAGAGGACTTGCCCGTGGCGGTTGACGGCCGCCTCGGCGACAAGCTGGCCGTGGGCGAGGAAGCTGACGTGCACCAGCGCGTTGTCGATCGCGGTCGCCGTGATCTGGTTCCAGTGCGAGCCGGCCCGAGCGTGCGCCACCGCTGGATCGCGCATCGCCGCCGCGATCGCGACGCGCGGCGCCACCGCCATCCGGGCGTTGTGGTGGCCGACTGTGAGTACCGCGCCGGCGACCAAGGCAACGAGCACGCCGGCCACGAGCGGCACGACGTTTCGTGGCCGGCTCAGGTGACGGCCGAGCGTCCGCATCAGAGCCCGGCGTGCAGGTACCAGTGCGTGATCTCCGTGCCCGCGAACAGGCCGACGATCCCGCCGAGCGCCAGGAACGGTCCGAACGGCACGGCGGTCTTCCGGCCCTTCTCGACCCCGACGCGCGCCATCACGGTAGCGCCGACGATCGTCGCGCTGAGCACGCCCACGAGCATCGCGACGGCCACCGAGCGACCCAGGAACAGTCCCAGGACCGCCGCCAGCTTGACGTCGCCCATGCCCATCCCGCGCGGATAGGCGAGCAGGAACGCGAGCAGGAACCCGCCGGCGGCCGCCCCGGCGATCAGCTGCTCGGGGACGCCCCGCAGATCGAGCGCCACGCCGATCGCGACCGCGGCCACCCCGGCGGGGAGCGTGATCTTGTTCGGGATGATCCGGTGATCGAAGTCGATCAGCGCGATCGGGACCAGTACGAGCACGAGCACCAACCCGAGGACGATCTCGACCGCCGAATGCTTGGTCAGCACCACCGCCACGGCGAGCGCCGCCGTGATCGCCTCGACGATCGGATACCGCGGCGAGATCGCCGTCCGGCAGCTGCGGCACCGGCCGCGGAGCCACAGCCACGCGAGCACGGGCACGTTGTCATAGGCCTTGATCGCGGTGTCGCACCCGGGGCAGTGCGAGCCGGGGTGCACCAGCGACTCTCCGCGCGGGAGGCGGTAGACCACGACGTTCAGGAACGAACCGATCGTGGCGCCGAACGCGCCGGCGACCGCGGCTGCGAATGCGAGCGACACCCCGCGCTCCTACGCGGCCCCGGCGAGCACGGGCGCCTGGTCGCCCGGCTCGACCTCCACGGATCGATCGAGCGGTGCCGGCTCATCTCCGGCGGGAGCGTCCGCGCCGAGCACCGCGATCAGGATCAGCGGCAGGAACCAGACGATGTACAGGTAGAACCAGTGGAGCGCGGGGAGCTGGACCGCGATGATCACGGCCGCGCCGAGCGCCGCGACCTGCGCCGGCGTGCGGGCACCGCGCGGGCGGAAGGCGAGGAACACCGACAGGATCACCGCAAAGGCGGTGACCGCGTCCTTGATCGGCGACAGCGCGGGGTGCAGCGCCCAGATCGAGAAGATGTCGCTACGGGTGAGCTGGAAGCCGATCGTGTGGTTCCACATCTCCGTGAGGCCACCGGGCGGGAGGAACAGCGCCACCGAGGCTCCGGCCGCGATCACGAATCCGGCAAGCACCTTGCGAACCGTCCGCGAGTCGGCGTTTCCGGGTCCGACCGCTACCAGGGGCAGCAGAACCGCTGGGAAGAACTTCGCCGCGGCGCCCAGCCCGACGAGCACGCCGCGCCTGACCGGCTTGGACAGCGCCAGCATGGTCAGCACCACGATCAGCGCGACCAACCCGTCGTTCGTGCTCTTCTCCACCGCGAGCAGGCTCCACGGGCACGCCGCGAACAGCCATGCGAGCAGGAGCCCGAGGCGGCGTCCGTCGCGGCCGGTGCGGAGGCGCATCCCGACCAGGATCAGAGCGCCGATCGTGAGCAGGTCGAAGGTGATCGTCGCCGCGCGGGCCGCCGGCAGGTAGCCCCAGTTGCCGGGCCACAGAAGCTCGAACGGGACGTAGGCGAGGTAGTTGATCGGGCCGTAGGTGTCGGGATTGCCAAGCGCGTAGTAGTAGATGCTCTGGCCATGGATGATCCGGTTGGCGCCGAGCACCGATGCGACGGCCACGTCTAGCACCCCGGCCGGGTGGAGCGTGATCACGATTCGGGCGACCACGAGCGCAAGCAGACCGAGGGCGAGCACGATCGTCGGGAGGCGGCAGTCGATCCGGCCGCCGAGCCGCCGGGCCCTGAACCCCCGGATCAACATCCTCACCATCAGGTAGATCAGTACGGGGTAGAACGCCCACACGCCCGGCTCGAGATGGGTCGTGTCGAACAACGCGTAGGACGCGCCGAACCCCAGCAGCATCGCGACGTCGAGGCGGTCAAACCAGGAGCGCGTCCGGAGCAGCAGCAGCGGCAGCAGGAACATCGCGGTGAACCCGGCGAGCACCCATGGGTTGTCGAAGATCTGGCCGTAATCCCCACGCGCGTAGTAACCGAGCATCAGCGGCCCGGTGTAGGTCGGGCCACGCTGGCCGTGCGGGCCGACGAGCTGATCGGCGATCAGCTTGCCGTGGTAGAAGAAGTAGATCTCGTAGTGCGACCTCACCCATACGTACACGTCGATGTCCAGCGGGTGATCGGCGCGGTGGATCGCCTCAAGCTTGGGCGCGGTCTTGGCGATCGCGATCGCCCGCGAGGGGTCGATCGTGAAA
Organism: uncultured Solirubrobacterales bacterium; assembly: GCA_963822855.1. Taxonomy (GTDB): domain Bacteria; phylum Actinomycetota; class Thermoleophilia; order Solirubrobacterales; family Solirubrobacteraceae; genus Palsa-465. The sequence goes on from CAWGJE010000021.1 coordinate 100,273, forward strand.
TCGCGCGGAGTTACACCCCAGTTCTGGTCGATGAACAGCGGCACCGCCACGTCGGGCGGAGGCACGGCAGCGGCCGACCTCGCCGGGGCGGCTGCACTGGCCGCGGCCGGGACGAGGGCGCACGCCAGGACCATCAGTGTGAGGAGCGCCAAGATGCGTCGCCGCATGTGCTGGTAATCGGCCGGCACCCCTTGAGTCTTAAATGCGCCGAGGCGGCCCGGAGGCCGCCTCGGTCACGACATCGTGTGTCGATTGTTGACTACCAGGTGCTGCTGCTGGAGCAGGCGCCCGTGCCGGCCGGTGAGCAGGAGAAGCTCTCCGTACCGTTGCTGTTGGTCAGCGTGAACAGGGCGGTGTCGGTCGGCGACTCACCGACGACCGTGTAGCCGCTGGCGGTGCCGGCGGCCGTCTGCAGGTACGCCTGGCCGTTGGTGGTGCTGGTGTTGAGCGCGGGCGTGATCGAGTTCAGCACCGACGCGTTGATGCCGGAGTAGCTACCGTTGTTGTCGGTCGCGTACGTCTCGGCAGCGGTTGCGGCGTTCCGGGCCAGAGACTCGGCCGACGCGTCATTGGCCTTGCTCTTCTGGTTGAGGAACGTCGGGATGGCGATCGCGGCGAGGATGCCGATGATCAGGATCACGACGAGGAGCTCGATCAGGGTGAAACCCTTTTCATCCTCGGCGCGACGGCGCAACTTATGAAGCATGGAGCCCTCCTGGGGATTTTGATTGGGTCTGTCTCGCCAGATCCAAGGCCCCAATCGGGAGTCATCCATGACTGCGTCACATCTCCGTTATTGGTGGCAGCCCGGCTTCCTCTCAATCCTTTTGGGAGGACCGTGGCTTTGCGTCCCATCCTTGCGGATGGTTTGCCCTTGGCACCTGAGTGACTCTGGCACACGACGTATCGACATCCGAAACCCGAAGCCTGACGTATTTCAACGTTTGTCCGATTATGTTTCGAACGCGTGGCCGGCGGGCAAGGTGCCGGCCAGCCGCTGCCGTCCCGCCTGTCCGGGTATCGTGGGAGGTCATGAGCGCCACCTCCGATGACGCCCGCGCGACGTGCACGCCCTGTCGGGGCACGGGGAAGCTGACCTCCGGCCTGGGCGGACAGCCGCACGAGGTCACCTGCCCGTGGTGCGGCGGCACGGGCGAATTTCAGGCCGGCCGCGATGCGCAGCAGGCCGGCCCCAGCGAGGCCGGCGAGCAGCCTACTTGATGCTGTTGTAGATGCTGAACAGCGGCAGGTACATCGAGATCACGATGACGCCGACGATGCCGCCGACGAAGATGATCATGACCGGCTCCAGGATCGAGGTGAGGGCCTTGACGGCCGTCTCGACCTCTGAGTCGTAGAAATCGGCGATCTTCTCGAGCATGGTGTCGAGCGCGCCGGTTTCCTCGCCGACGCCGATCATCTGCGACACCATCGGCGGGAAGGCGGAGCACTGCCGCAACGGCGCCGAGATCGTGCCACCGCCCTTGACCGAGGTGATCACGTCGTTCATCGACTTCTCGATCACCGCGTTGCCGGCGGTCTTACCCGTGATCTCGATCGCCTGCATGATCGGGACGCCGGCGGAGGCGAGCGCCGACAGCGTGCGCGACCACCGCGCGATCGCCACCTTCTGGACGACCTCGCCGATCTTCATCGGCACGCGAAGCTTGAACGCATCCCACTTGTCGCGTCCGGTCTCCGAGCGCTTGATCGAGATGAAGCCACCTACGCCTGCAATGACCGCGACGATAATGATGTACCACTGGTGAGTGACCAGGTGGGAGAAGTTCACCATGAACTGTGTCAGCGCCGGGAGCTTGCCCGGGAATTGTTTGAAGACTCCGACGAACACGGGGATCAGGAACGCCACCAGGGCCATCAGCACCGCGATCGCGAACGTGATCGTCACTGCCGGATAGATCATCGCGGCACGCACCTGGCGGCGGAGCGCCGCATCCTTCTCGAGCTGATCGGCGACGCGCATGAGGCACTGTTCGAGCACACCGCCCGTCTCACCGGCCTTCACCATCGCGACGTACAGGGGCCCGAACACCTTCGGATGCCGGGCCATCGCGTCGGACAGCTGCAGGCCCGCTTCCACATCGTGGCGCACCGAGGCGATCGTTTCACGCAGCATCTTCGACCCGGTCTGCGTCTCGAGCACGTGCAGGGCGCGCATGATCGTCATCCCGGAGGTGACCATCGTCGCCAGCTGCCGCGAGGCCACCGCCAGATCCTTGGCGTTGACCCGGGAGAAGAGCTCGATGTTGAGCTCCTTCGAGCGGTACTTGTGCGCGATGTCGACGACGACGAGGCCGCGCTCCTTGAGCTGCTCGGCAACGGCCTGCTTGGAGTCCGCCTCTACCTCGCCCTTGGCCTGGACCCCGGCGAGGTCCATCGCCTTGAAGACATACGTGGCCATGGCTACGCGGCCACCTGATAACCGCCGCCGGCGCCGCCGAGCAGCCGCCGGAACTCTTCGGGGGCGTGGGCGCGCGACTCGGCGACCTGCCGGTTGACCTTCCCCGCGCGCACGAGTTGCACGAGCGCGGCGTCCATCGTCTGCATGCCGTGGGACGCCCCGGTCTGGATCACCGAGTAGATCTGGTGGGTCTTGGCCTCGCGAATCAGGTTGCGAACCGCCGGGGTCGGGACGAGCACCTCGGCCGCGACGACGCGCCCGGCGCCGTCAGCGGTCGGCAGCAGCGTCTGGGTCATGATCCCCTGGAGCGCCACCGACAACTGCGCGCGGACCTGACCCTGCTGCTCGGGCGGGAACACGTCGATGATGCGGTCGATCGTCTGCGGCGTGTCCTGGGTGTGGAGCGTGGCGAACACGAGGTGGCCGGTCTCGGCCGCGGTCAGCGCGGTGCCGATCGTCTCGAGGTCGCGCATTTCGCCGACGAGGATCACGTCGGGGTCCTGGCGGAGCGCCGCCTTGAGCGCCTCCCCGAAGCTGGTCGCGTCGGACCCCAGCTCGCGCTGGTTGACGAGGCACTTCTTGTGGTGATGAAGGAACTCGATCGGATCCTCGACCGTCATGATGTGGTCCTCGCGGGAAGCGTTGATCACGTCGATCAGCGAGGCGAGCGTCGTCGACTTGCCCGAGCCCGTCGGGCCGGTGACGAGCACCAGGCCTCGCGGCTTGTTGGCGAAGTCGGCGACGACTGTCGGCAGGCCGAGCGTCTCGAACGGAACCACGTCGAACGGGATCAGGCGGAACGCGGCGCCGACCGCGGCGCGCTGGAAGTAGGCGTTCACGCGGAACCGGCCGCGACCGGGGATCTGGTAGGCGAAGTCGATCTGCCAGTTGTTCTCGAACTTCTGGCGCTGTCCCTCGGACAGGATCGAGTAGACGATCTCGCGCGTGTCGTTCGGCGTCAGGACCGGGAAGCCGTCCATCGGTACGAGCCGGCCGCGGATACGCACGGTCGGCGGCGCACCTGCCGTGATGTGCAGGTCCGAAGCTCGTCGGTCAATAACCTCGAGCAACACGTCGGCGAAATCGAGCTGCATCCTGATCAGTCCTTGTCGTGGATCGCGTACGAAACTTTGTGGATCTATCGGCATCCGGGCCGATCCCGTTTACGGCTATTCGTCCAGGTGGACGATGCTGGACGGCTTAGTGGGCTAGCCGCCACCGGTCCCTGTAACCCGCGCGATCTCGGCGACCGACGTCAGGCCGTGCTTGACCTTGTCGAGGCCGTCCTCGCGGAGCCGGCGCATGCCCCCGCGGATCGCGGCGGCGCCGAGCTGATCCGCGGACGAGCGCTGGAGCGCGAGCGAACGGATCTCCTCGGTCATGACCATCACCTCGTACAAGCCGATCCGGCCGCGGTAGCCCATGCCCCCGCAGCGCACGCACCCGCCCGGCTCGTAGGCCTCAATCGGGAACTCGGCCGGGAAGCCGTGGTCGCGCAGCACCTCGGCCGGGATCAGCGTGCGCTGCTTGCAATGCGCGCACAGCGTTCGCGCCAGTCGCTGGGCGACGACGCAGTCGATCGCGGAGGCGACCAGGAACGGCTCGATCCCCATCTCGACCAGACGGGTGATCGCCGACGGAGCATCGTTGGTGTGGAGCGTCGAGAGCACCATGTGGCCGGTGAGCGCGCCCTCGATTGCGATCTGCGCGGTCTCGGGGTCGCGGATCTCGCCCACCATCAGGATGTCCGGGTCGGCGCGCATCATCGAGCGCAGCCCTGCGGCGAACGTCAGGCCCGCCTTGTTGTTGACCTGAACCTGAGTGATCCCGGGGATCTGGTACTCGACCGGATCCTCGATCGTGATGATGTTCTTCTCCGGCGTGTTCAGCTCTGACAGCGCGCCGTACAGCGAGGTCGACTTACCCGAACCCGTCGGGCCCGTGGTCAACACGCAGCCGTAGGCCTGGGTGAACGCGCGGCGGAAGCGGGTGAGCTCATGCTCCTGGAAGCCAAGCTTGTCGAGCTCGAGACGGATGCTCTCCTTATCGAGGATGCGCATGACGACGCCCTCGCCGTGGACGCTCGGGATCGTGACGACGCGGACGTCGACGTGGCGGCCGTCGATCGTCATACCGACGCGTCCGTCCTGCGGGACTCGCCGCTCGGCGATGTCGAGGTCGGCCATGATCTTGATGCGGGACACGACCCCGGGAACCATCTTCTTGGGGACGGTCGTGGCCTCGGTCAAGACGCCGTCGACGCGCATCCGCACGCGCATCTCTCGGGCGCCGCGGCCGCTTGCGTCGGGCTGAGGCTCGTAGTGGATGTCGGAGGCGCCGCGCTCGGTGGCCTGCGCGATGATCGAGTGCACGAGCTTGATGACCGGGGCGTCGTCGGCCGTCTCGCGCAGGTCGACGACCTCCTCTTGCGCCATGCCCGCTTCGCTCTCCTCGACCGCCTCGGCGACGGCATCCTCGAAGCGGTTCATGCGCATGATCAGCGCGGTGATGTCCTCCGCGGACGCGACCGCCGGCCGGACGTCGAGGTGCGTCAGCAACGCGATGTCGTCGACCGCGAGCACGTTCGCGGGATCCGACATCGCCAGCAGCAACGTGTGGTCGTCGATGTAGGAGACGGGTACCGCGGCGTAGCGCTTGGCGGCCGCCGCGCTCAGCAAGTTGGCAGCGCTCATGTCGACCTTGAACACGCCGAGGTCGAGGTGATCGAGGCCGTAGCGTTCGGCGATCGCGCGAGAGAGCTCCTCGGAGGTGATCGCCTGCTGGTCCAGCAGCATGCGCTCAGGCGGGATGCTGGTCCCCCTGGAGGCCTCGACCGCGCGGTTGACGGTGTCGGCGTCCGCGAACCCGAGGTCGACGACGACGTCGGTCAAAAAGCGGTTCGAGCCGCCGCGCCGGCGCGGCGGAGTGACGCCGATCGTCGTCTGCTCAGGAGCCGGATGGCTCTCGGAGACGACCTCGGACTGGACGAGGCGAAGTGGGGCTTCGTGCTCGCTCATCGTGCGCCGGCGGCGCGCCGCATGATCTCGATCGGTGCGGCACGGCCCGTGAACAGCTCGAAGCTGAGGGCGCCTTGGCGCACGAGTAACTCGCGCCCGCCAACTACGCGGACGCGGCGTGCTCGTGCGGCCTGCACGAGCGGGGTCTCAGTATCCCTGTACACGAGGTCAACCACGCATTCGTAACTCGTCACGTCATCGGCATCGATCGGCAGGGGCTTGAACGGATCCTCCAAGGGATCGAGGCCAATCGAGGTGCAGTTCACGAGCAGATCGGCGGGTTCCGCATGCGCTACCGGGGTCGCGCCCAGGTCCGCGGCCAACTCGCGCGCGCGTTCGGGCGTGCGGTTCCAGACGCGAACCTCGCGCGCGCCGGCGTCGATCAAGGCCCACACCGCGGCGCGGGCGCTGCCGCCGGCTCCGAGCACGAGCGCCGTTCTCCCAGCGGCCGGCATCGGCAGAGCGGCGATCATTCCGGGCGCATCGGTGTTGTCGGCGCGGATCTCCCCGCCGGCCTCGAAGATCAGCGTGTTGGCGGCGCCGATCGCGCTTGCCCTCGGCGTCGGATCGGTGGCGAGCGCCAACGCCGCGTGTTTGTGGGGAATCGTGACGTTGACGCCGCGAAAGCCCACCCCGGCGAGCGCCCGAACGGTCTCGTCGAACAGCTCCGGCGGGATCGGCAGTCGCTGGTAGTGCCAGCCCGCGAGCCCGACCGAGTCGAGCGCCGCGTTCTGCATCGGCGGCGAGACGCTGTGCGCGACCGGCCAGCCGACGACGCCGAGCCTGGTCCGGGGGCGGTCGACGGGCCTGCTGGCCTGCATCGAGCCCTGCCTAGGAACAGCGCTCGGGCGACTTCCCGCCGCGCGCGCTCCGCGCCTGCTGGTACTTCTGCGCGTCCGCCAGGAACTGGTTGTAGTTGGACGTGAACACTTGCTCGCCGTTGCCGCAGGGCTTGACCACGAAGTACAGGAAGTTCGTCTGCGCGGGATGGGCCGCGGCCTGCATCGACGCGAGGCCCGGGTTGTCGATCGGCGTCGGGGTCAGCCCCTTGTGGATCCGCGTGTTGTACGGCGAGGACGAATTGAGCTCGGCGTTCGTGAGCGGTTGCGTGTAGTTCCCGGTGGCGTACCGGGTGGTCGCGTCGATCTGGAGGGGCATCCCGAGCCGGAGCCGGTTGTAGATCACCGACGCGATCAGCGGACGGTCGTGAGCGGTGGCGGCCTCGGCCTGGACCATCGAGGCGATGATCAGCACGTCATATGGCGTCAGATGCTTGCTGCGGGCGTAGCCGAGGTTGACCTGTCCCCACTCCGTCCGGAACGTCTTCAGCTGATCGCTCACGAGCGCGGGGATGCTGATCGGCTCGACGAGTTGGTACGTGTCCGGGAACAGGAACCCCTCGAGGTCGGGGGTGTGCCGCGGCGCGCCGTAGGCGGCGAAGTTGATCAGCGGCGAGTGGCGCGTCGCGACGAAGTAGCTGCCCTTGACGCCCTGGACCTTGAGCAGATCGTTGATCTGGGCTCGCGTCCGCCCCTCGATGATCGTGATGTTCGTCACCTTCGCCGCGGTCGGGGGGGTGGTCAGGATCTTCAGCACCGCGCTGTAGGTCATGCCCTGCTGGAGGTCGTACGTGCCCGCCCGCATGTCCCCGCGCTCGCCGGCCAGCGTCGCCCGCAGGCTGAAGAAGAAGCTCGAGGAGATGACTCCGTCTCGGGCCAGTTCGTCGCCGATGTCGCCGGAGGTCGAGTGCGGTGGGATCGTCACCGTCACGCTCCCGTGCGGAGAGCCATGGAACGGCTCGTAGAGCTCGAACATGAACCAGATCACCCCGCCGGCGAGGGCGAGCGCGAGCACGGCAAGGAATCGGCCACCCCACTTCCGCGAACGCGATGGGCGCGTCGGCCGCCGGCGCTGGGGGGCCGGCCGGCGCTTCGACGAGCCGTTCGTTCCCCGGCCCGCCGCCCGCTGGCGCCTTGCCTCCTCGCGGTCCGAGGCGGTCCGCTCGGATCCCTCAGGCACCACGACCCTCCTCCAGCGGGCCTGGCTGGCTAGCCAGCCAGCTTTCCAACAGGTGTGCAGCCGCACGCGAGTCCTCGTCGGCCCGGCCCCCCGTCCGCTCCGCCAGGCGCGTCGTGAAGCGTTCGTCGTAGAGCTCGACCGGGACCGGCAGCTCCTGCTCCAGGCGAGCCGCAAACGCACGCGTCTCGACGGTCTGCGCGGAATCCCGGCCAGACAGAGACACTGGCAATCCCACCACAACGAGCTCGGCGCCGAGCTCCCGGACGAGCGTGCGCAGGCGCGCTAGGCCTCGCCGCGTGGTCGGGGCGATCACCGCCTCCACGGGGGATGCGAGCACGCCAGTGGGATCGCTGACCGCGCAGCCGCACCTCGCCCGGCCGTAATCGAGCGCAAGCACGCGCATGACCTTACCCGCTGAGGCGGGTGCCTTTCCTCACGGCGCTTGTCAATGCCTTTGCGAGAGATGGCACGAGGTCACACGCCGAGCGCGGCGTCGATCGCCCCGAGAGCGGCCTCGAATGCCTTGGGGAGCCCGGCGGGATCGCGCCCGCCGGCGCGCGCGAGGGTGTCCCGTCCGCCGCCACCGCCGCCGACCTCGGCAGCGGCCAGCTTGACGATCTCACCGGCTCGGACACCGCGCTCGACTAGCGACGGCGAGACGCTCGCGACCAGGTCGACGCGGTTCTCGCCGGTGCTCGCGAGCACGATCGCCGCGTCGCCGAGCTTGTTCTTCAGCCGGTCGGCGACATCGAGCAGCGCCTTGCCGTCGGGCGCCTGCACGGACGCGACCAGGACGCGGGCGCCGTCGCGCTCGACCGCGGCGCCGGCAAGCTGCTCGAAGTCGATGCCGTCCTCGGCCGCGTCGCGGCGCGAAGCGCGCTCGAACTCGCGCACCCGCGACCGTAGCTCGGTGACCGCGTCGACCACCCGCTCGGGCGGAACCCGCAGCACCTTGGCCGACTGCGTCAGCGTGCGGTCGTGGTTGCGCATCAGCTCGACCACGGCGGGACCCGTGACCGCCTCGATGCGGCGCATGTTGGCCGCGCTCGAGCTCTCACTCAGCACCTTGAACAGCGCGATCTCGGCGGAGTTGTGGACGTGCGTCCCGCCGCACAGCTCACGTGAGTACGAGCCGTCGCCGACCTCGACCATCCGGACCACCTCGCCGTACTTCTCGCCGAACAGCGCCATCGCGCCGAGCCGCTTGGCCTCATCGAGCGTGGTCGTGAGCGCGCGGACGGGCTGGCTCTCGAGGATCCAGCGGTTCACCTGGTCCTCGACGTCGGCCAGCTCCTCCGCCGTCAGCGCCTTGCCGTGGGTGAAGTCGAAGCGCAGCTTGTCGGGCCCGACGTACGAGCCGGCCTGCCGCACGTGCGTCCCCAGCCGCTGGCGGAGCGAAGCGTGCAACAGGTGGGTCGCGGTGTGGTTGCACTCGGTCGCGTGCCGGGCAGCGTGGTCGACGTGCGCACGGACGCGCTCGCCCACCTCGATCGTCCCGCGTTCCGGGACCACCGCGAGTACCTGGTCGTCGCCGAGGCGCAGAACGTCCTCGACCCGCGCGCGGCAGTCTCCGTGCAGGCACTCGACGTAGCCTGAATCGGCGACCTGGCCGCCGCCGGTGGCGTAGAAGGGCGACTCGACGAGCTTGAC
>CAWGJE010000022.1:0-239865 GCA_963822855.1 uncultured Solirubrobacterales bacterium
CCGCGACGCAAGACGCCTGTGACGTGCAGGACACGCTGCTCAGACCGGCGCCTGTGGCGTGCGCGGGCCGGGCGATCGGCAAGCTCGCCCATGAGCGGCCGTTCCAGGTGTCAATGTCCGAACCGACCGCAGTGCACGCACTCTTGCGAGTGCAGGACACGCCATCGAGCGCGTCGCCGCCGTTCGGTGCCTGCTGCGTCTTCCAGCGGCGCCCGTCCCAGCGATACACCTGGGTGCCGACCGCGATGCAAGCCGCGGGCGACGTGCACGAGACCTCGTTCAGGCCGTTCCCGCCACCACTGTCGCTGCTGTTGGAGCAGCCGAGATTCGGCCGCTGCCGGAGCGACCAGCGGCCAGACCTCCAGAACCCGAATACTGGAACGAAGTAGTCGCTGTATCCGTACGCGCACAGGCCAACGTCGTCCGCGCCGACCGCCGCGCACGTTCCCGCCGACAGGCATGACACACCGAGTAGCTCGGGTGAGCTACGAAGTTGCTCGCTGAATGGTCGAACCGACCAGCGCTTACCGTTCCACCGCGCGGCGAGCGCGTTTGAGCCGCTACCCACAGCGGTGCACGCAGAGCTCGACGTGCACCACACGCCATAGAACTCGCTGGCGTCGAGCCGGGGGGAGTCGGCTCGATCGACCAGGATGAGCCATTCCAGCGCTCGGCAAGCGGTGCCAACCCCGATGCGTTGTCGAAGTAGAAGCCGACCGCCATGCACGCTCCGCTCGGGGCGCACGACACGGCACGGAGCTCACCCGCCCAGCCGGCGTGGGCCGGGATCGGCGTCCGCTCGACCGACCAATTCGTGCCGTTCCAGTGCTCGACCAAGGGAGATCGGCTCGAGCGTCGACGGCGGCACCGATTGGCCGACGGCCATGCAGTCGCGGGTCGATGCGCACGACACGCCAAACAGTTCGGTGGCTGCCGGCGTGCGCGGGCGGCGGGGCCGTCTGGATCGACCAGTCGGCGGCGACGGCGGACTGAGCGCCCACCGCCACCACCACCCCAGCCCCGACCAGAAGCATCAGTTGACGGGCGACCCGAGACCGGCGCGACCCGTAGTCGCAACGGCGAACGGCGGCAACCTTCGACGCGCGTGTGGGCGCGCTATTCCGGCAATGCACGGAATCCACCTCCCCCGGTAAGGGCGGTTGCGATGACCCGGATGTTTCTCCCGAAGGAGTGGTAAAGCGTCTGCTTTATACCCAGGTTTGTTCGGTCTCAGGACAAAGCCTACGCCGAGCGGTTAGTCCGTGTCAAGGACAAACTTCTGAGATATAAGAACCCATACTTCCGGACTCTTGATATAGTCGGCGGGCATGGCTAGGGAGGCACCGGGATCGCTTGGGTCGTTGCGGGCGCGGAACCGGGCGAGGGCGTTGGCGGTGCTGCAGCGGCGGGGAGCGGCGAGCCAGGCGGACATCGTGCGTGAGACGGGGTTGTCTCGGACGACGGTGTCGAGCCTGGTGGCGGAGTTGCTCGACGAGGGGATCGTGGTTGAGCGCTCGGACTCGGCGAGGGCGGCGCCGTCACCGAGCGGCGGGCGCCCGGCGACGCTGTTGAGTCTCGAGCCTTCCTCCGGCGGGTTTGTGGGGGTTGATTTCGGACGTGAGGTCGTGCGGGTAGCGGTCGCCAACCGCGCCGGGGAGTTGCTGCTGGATTCTCGTAGCGACCGTCTCGAGGTCGCGCACCGGGCCGAAGAGGCGCTGGACGTGGCCGAGGCGATGGTCTGGAGGCTCCTCGAGCAGGCCGAGCTTGGGCCGGACCGGGTGATCAGCGGCGGGGTGGCCGTGTCCGCGCCGGTGCTCTCGGATTCGCCGGGGTACGTCTCGGAGGTGATCTTCCCGAGCTGGGCCGAGGTGAACGTGGCCGCCTTCTTCGGGGAGCGTCTGGGCGTACCGGTCCACGTGGGTAACGACGCGAACCTCGGCGCGCTGGCCGAAGCGGCCTTCGGGGCTGGGCGGGCCAGGCGCAACCTGTTCTACGTGATGCTGTCCGAGGGAATCGGCGGCGGGGTGATCGTGGACGGACGGATCTACCTGGGGCAAACGGGCGCGGCCGGCGAGCTCGGTCACATCGTCGTCGACCCCGACGGGCAGATCTGCCGCTGCGGCAACCGGGGGTGCCTGGCCACGGTCGCCGGCGGCGCGGCGCTCACCGCGGCCCTGCGCCAGATCCACGGTCCGCACATGACCGTGGACGAGCTGATCGCTCTCTCGCACGATGGGGACCCGGGCGCGGCCAGGCTGATCGCCGACGCCGGCGAGGCGGTCGGGCGCGTCCTCGCGGCCACCTGCAGCGTGCTCGACCCCGAGCTCGTGATCATCGGCGGCGAGCTCGCGCCGGCCGGCCCGCCGCTGCTGGACAGCGTCCGCAGCTCGCTCGAGCGGTGGATCTCCCCCGCATCGGGCCACTACCCGGTGGCGCTCGGCGAGCTCGGCGCCAAAGCCGAGGTCCTCGGCGCGATCGCGCTCGCGATGAGCCACGCCGCCGACGAAGCGCTCGCGGGGGGGGGTGGGGAAGAGGAGGGGGGCCGGCCTACGGACTGACGGGAGTGAACGCCCCGGCAGCCACGCCGGGGTCCGGGGGTCCGACGATTGCCGGGGCGAGGACCTGATCGCCGCTCGCCAGCTCTAGCGATTTCCTCGAAGGCTCGAACCGCCGGCCCCACAGCGCCAGCGGGATGAACGCAACCGAGATCCCAGCCGCCAGCAGCACAGTGGCGCGGAACCCGACCCAGGTCAGCATGTGCGAGACCAGCAGCACGTTGACCCCGATGCTGACCCGCTGCAGCCCGCTCCCGAGGCCCTGCGCCCGCCCGCGGACCTCGGTCGGCGCCAACTCTGAGGGCAACGGCCAGCACGCTGCCGCCCCCCACCACGTCACCACCCCGAGCAGGCAGAACAGCGGTATCAGCCACGCCGTCCCCAACGCCACCGTGACCATCAACACGTACACCACGACAAACCCGATCAGCGCCCCCACGATCGACCTGATCCGCCCGATCCGATCCAGCGTCCGCCACGCCAGGAACGACCCGGCCAGCGCGCCGATCCAAATAACCCCCGAAGCCAGGATCGACCCGACCTTGCTGACCTGGCCGAACTGGTGCAGAACATACGAACCCAGCACGCTCTGCCCGATCCCGTTCAACGGGATCAGCCCGATCATCAAGATCGCGAACACCACCGCCGGCCGTGCGCGCTCCCGAGAACAACCTCGCGTACGGCTCAAACCAACCTCGCACCCGGGACCGCGCACCGCCCGCCGCGACGATTGGCGACGCGGGCGTCGTCGGCAAGCGCGAGCGATCCACGACCCGCAGCCCGAACTGCTCGAACGCGGCTGCCGCGTCCTCGACTCGCCCACGCGAGAGCAACCACCTCGGCGAGTCCGGCAACGAACGACGCAACAGCAGGACCGCGACCGCCGGCAGCGCACCCGCCGCGAACGCCAGCCGCCACGCCTCCGACCCGATCAACGCGTATAGCCCGGCATCGACCAACACCGCGCACATCGCGCCCAAAGACCAGGCGATCTGCGGCATCGCCCCCGTCCACCCACCCCGCGACCCTTTCGGCGACAGCTCCGCCAGGAAGGCGATGCTCGCCGCGATATCCGCGCCGATCGCGACCCCGATCAACACCCGGATCACGAACAACATCCACACCTGCGTGACGACCGCGGACAGCAGCGCCAGCCCGACGAACGCCATCAGGTTCAACAAGAACACACGCCGGCGACCGATTCGATCCGCCAGATCCCCGAAGAACAACGCCCCCACGGCCGACCCGAAAAAGGCCGCCGCGGTCAACCACGCGACCTCCCCGCTCCTCAGGTGAAAATGCGCCTCGAGCGCGAAGAACAGCCCGCTGATCACGATCAAGTCGTACGCATCGACGAACTCGCCCAGACCGATCGCGACCAGCGCGCGCCGGCGCGGGCGCGTCATCCGCACCTCTTCATCGAACGCGCCCAACCACGTCCCGGCCGCGTCCCCAAACGCTGACTCCCGGTCCACCGGAGCGCGAGCCTAACCCGCCCGAGGTAACGCTGGGGAATATATGAGTTCGCTTACCTACCAGGCAGCTTGCTGGCGCGCCCCGCCCCGCGGTCAGGCCAGCAGCGCGTCGACCTCGGCGGCGGTGGGCAGCGACGGCTGGGCGCCGGGCCGCGAAGCCGCGAGCGCGCCGGCCACGCACGCCCGCTCGAGCGCGGCGCCGCGCTCCCGACCCTCGAGCAGCGACACGATCAGAGCGCCGCAGAACGAGTCGCCGGCGGCGGTCCCGTCGACCGCGGTCACCCGAGGCGGGGTTGCGCGCGCGATCTCCTGGCCACGTTCGAGCAGCACCGCGCCCTCGGCGCCGAGCGTCAGCGCCACGAGTCCGTCGTACGGGGCCACCTGTTCGTACTCGTAGCGGTTGACGATCATCAGGTCGGGGTCTCGTCCGAGTTCGATCCGGCCTCGCGCCGGCGCGGCGTTCAGGCAGAAGAACCGGGCCTGCGTCGCGGCCGCGGCGACGACCTCGAGCGGGATCTCGAGCTGGCACATGACCGCGTCGGCGTCGCCGACATCGACGTCCGCCGGGGTCAGGCGCCGATTGGCCCCCGGCGCGACCACGATCACGTTCTCGCCGGTCGCGTCGACGAGGATCAGCGCGACGCCGGTCTCGCCGTCATCGCGCGCCACCGCGCTGGTGTCGATGCCCTCGCGCTCGAGCGAGCGCAGCACGAGATCGTCACTGCCGATCCGTCCGACGAACCGGACCGTCGCGCCGAGCCGCGCGGCGGCCACCGCCTGGTTGGCCCCTTTGCCGCCGGGGACGCGCTCGAACACGGCATCGGTGACCGTCTCGCCGGGGCGGGGCAATCGTTCGCAGCGGGCCACGTGGTCGATGTTGGCCGAGCCGACGACGGTGATGCGAGGCGGCACGTCCGGGACACTAACCAGCGTGAGCGAGGTATCCCAGTTTCCCTATGGCGGTGGCGGAGACGCCCAGGCGGGGCGCGACGGCCTATCCGCGCGCTTCCGCCGGCACGCCGACGCGCTCGTGCGGTCCGAGCGCTCGCCGCTCTACATCCGCCTGATGCGGTCGGCCGCTGACGACATCGACGCCGGCGGGGTCGTGGCGCGCCTGTTCGCCGGGATCTCGACCCCTCCCGGCTCGGTGCCCCAACTGCGCCTCGTGGGGGCCCTCCACTACCTGGTCCTGGCCGGGCACGCTCCCGCGCTCGCCGCGTTCTACCCCAGCGCCGGCGGTGAGCGACCGGTCGACGGCGTCTGGCCCGTCGCCGAGGCCGCGATGGAGGAGCAGTTCGATCTGGTCCGCGCGCGCCTCCACCGCACTGTCCAGACCAACGAGCCCGGCCGTTCCGCGGTCCTGTTCGCCGGCCTCCTGTGGGTGACCGATCGTCACCGCCGCCCGATCCGAGTGCTCGAGATCGGCGCCAGCGCCGGACTGAACCTGATCGCCGACCGCTATTCCTACGTCGTCGGCGGGCGCGAGCTCGGCGACCCGGGTTCGCCGCTGCGGTTCGTCGACCCGTGGATGCCACCGCCGCCGATCGACCTCGAAGCGACGGCGTCGGCGCTTCGCATCGTGGCGCGAGCGGGCTGCGATCTGTCGCCGCTCGACCCGACTCAGGACGACGACCGGCTCACCCTCCTCTCCTATATCTGGCCCGACGAGCTTCACCGGATCGACCGTATGCGCGCCGCCCTGGCCGTCGCCGAGCGCGATCGCGTTCCGGTGGCGATGCGGCGCGCGTCGGAGTGGCTGCCTGAGGCGCTCGACGCCGGTTGCGAGGACGAGCTGACCGTGGTGTGGCATTCGGTCATGCGCCAGTACGTCGGCTCCGAGGAATGGAACGCGATCGAGCGCGCGCTCGAGGGCTGCCCCGGTGCGGTCAGGCTCAGCATGGAGCCCGCTCTGAACCGGGAGGCGAGGATGCAGTTGACGGTGCACGATCCCGTCGGCGGACCCGAGGTCCTGCTCGCCGAATGCGACGACCATGGGCTCCTGATTCGCTGGGCAACGTAGAGTCCGCCGGCGTGAGGCTGATCGATATCGATCGGGCGGGGCTCGTGTTCGCGCGCACTCGCGGCCACAATCCCGGGCTCGACCGCGCCGCCGCGACGTTTTCGCGCGGAGGTGAGCACGCAGCCTGCTGGCTCGTGCTCGGGCTCGTCGGGGCGCTCGCGTCGGCCGGTCCCGACCGCGCGGCCCGCCGGCGGGCCTGGCTGCGCGGCGTGCGTGTGGTCGCCGCTTCGTACGCGATCAACCAGGCGATCAAGTTCGTCGTCCGCCGGCACCGGCCCGACCTCGACGGCTTGCCGCCTCTCACGCCGGTGGTCACGCAGCTCTCGTTCCCAAGCGCCCACGCCACGACCTCGTTCGCGGCCGCCCGGGCTTACCGCCGCCTGGCGCCGGCATGGTGGCTGTACCTGGTCGCCGGCGCGTTCGGGGTGAGCCGCCCGTACCTCGGGGTGCACTATCCGAGCGACGTGGTCGCCGGCGCTGTGCTCGGAAGCGCCGTGGCCGAGCTGTGGCCCGGTTGAGGACGGCCGGGTGGCGCGCGGTGGGGCGGGCCTGTCCGTGCCCGCCCCGGCCCGAGCTTGTCGCCCCCTGATCGGCCCCCAGCAAGTCGGCGGTCACGCAGTGCCATCCGGCGCTCGCGCAGCCCCCTTCCGTGACAGGACGAGTGTGACCTGCCGCACGCGCCCCGGCTAAGGAGATGTCTAAGACCGGGCTGGGGAGTTTTCTACCCATCGCCGGCGATGTTCGAGCGTGACTAGGTGGGGTGCTGCGTCAGCGCCTCCTCTCGGCGCAGCCGCTCCGCTGCGACGACCGCGTCCCGTCGTGAGTTCACGCCGAGCTTGCGTAGGACGCTCTTGGTATGGCTGTACACCGTCATCGGCGAGAGCACCAGTCGGTCGGCGATCCGCTGCGTCGTCGCGCCCTCCCTGAGCAACTCGACGATCTCCCACTCCCGCGTCGTCAGTCGGCTTCGCAGCGGCCGCCAACCCGAGTCGGGAACCTCTCGCAACGCCTCGAGCAACGCCGGCATCAGCCATTGGGCGACGACCACCTCGCCATCGGCAGCCCGGACCACCAACTCCGTGAGTTCCTCGGGATCGACGTCCCGTCCGATGTGGCCAACGGCCCCGGCCCGCAGGGCAGCGATCACGGTGCCGTGATCGTTGACCGCGGACAAGGTCAGCACTCGCGTCTCCGGGATCGCGCGCAGGAGCGCTCGAACGAGTTCGAGCCCACCTCCCGGGGGCACGACCGCGTCGACGATCGCGACCCCGGGACGGAAGTAACGCGCGAGCTCAAGCGCTTCGCGAGCGTTCCCGGCCGCGTGTACTGCGGCGATCCGCTCGCTGTCACTCAGCGCGAACCGCATCATGCTGCGAGCGAGCCCGTTGGCGTCCGCGATCAACACGCGCAGGCCGCGCCCCGCATCGGCCTCCGGCAGCGCCGATGCCGCCGTCGCCAATCGGTTCATCGCCCACCACCCCTCGGGTCGAGGCTCAAGCCCAGCGCCATCGCTTGGGCCCGCGACCTCGCGACCTCCGCGACGTCCGACTGATCCGAATGCTCGGCCCGCTGGTACGCCGCGAGCGCCCGGTGATAATCGGCCCGGCGCTCGAGCAGTATTCCGAGGTTCAACGCCGCCGCCCTGTTCCCGCGCGCGTCGGCGCGCTCGTAGGCCACGAGGGCGTTTACCAGGTCGCCTCGCTGTTCGAGCAGCGCGCCGAGGTTGAACGCGCCGTCGGCGCTGCCTTGCGCATCCGCCTTGCGGTACGCCGCCTCGGCTCCCGCCGCGTCGCCCCGGCGCTCGAGCAGCACACCGAGATTGACCATCGATCCAGCATCTCCCCGCTCTCCGGCGCGAGCCAGCGCAGCCTCCGCCGCGTCCGCGTCGCCACGCTCGAACAGCAGCAATCCGACGGTCGCCGCCGCCCGCATATCCCCTCTGGCGTCGGCGCGGCGATAGGCGTCGATCGCTTCATCCGCGTCACCCCGTTCGAGGAGCATTCCGGCCAGGTTGAATGCTCCGTCGGCGCTCCCCCTCGCGTCCGCGCGTCGGTATGCGGCCTCGGCGCCGGCGAGGTCACCTCGGTTCTCGAGCAGCACGCCGAGGTTGGACGCGCCTACCGCGTCACCGCGCTCGTCCGCGGCTCGGTAGGCGCGCTCCGCGCCCGCCATGTCCCCTTGTTCGAGCAGGCTCGCTCCCAGCTCCAGCGAAGGCTTCGCGTCCTCGGACTGCTCGAGCGCGGCAGGCCTTTCTTCCGGGGAAGGCTCGGCTGCCGTCGATCCGCGTCGCCGTCGATCGATGAGCCAGACGCCACCCGCGAGTGCCGCGAGCACGATCAGACCCGCGAGCACGAGCAACACCGGCAACGAGCTCGTCTTGGGTCGGGCGGCTTGGCGCGTGCTCGGCTGCGACGGCTTCGGTTGTATCGTCTGCCGGGGCTTCGGGGGCGACACCGTCTTGCGCCGTTTAGGTGTCGTGGGGTGCGTGCTCGGCCGCGACGGGGCCGACACGATCTTCAGCTCGCGGAAGGTCCGCGGGCCGGCGACGCCGTCGACATGCAGGCCGTGGGCCGCCTGAAAGCGGCGCACCGCGTTACTGGTCCGGGGTCCATAGCGACCATCGATCGGTCCGGGTGAGTACCCGTCCGCGCGAAGCTGCCGCTGGAGGCCGCGGACACCGTTTGACCCGGGTCCTGCGTAGCCCGCCCCGGGGAAGAACACGCTCGCCGGCGTGCGCAACGTTGCTTGCGTGATCGGGCCCGCAATCCCGTCCACGCGCAGTCCGTGAGCGCTCTGGAACCGCTCGACGGCACGCTCGGTCCTCGGACCGTAACGCCCGTCGATTGGCCCCGGAGAATCGCCCATGCTGTTCAGACGGCCCTGCAGGCGTCGTACAGCGACTGCGGTCGAACCGCCGCCGTACCCGCTCCCGAACGCCAGCACCGTCGTGTCGGCTGAGCGCACGGGCACCGCGGACGGATGCGTCGGCTCCGCGTGCCGCGTCGCGGCCGCGGCTAGGGCTGGCTCGGCGGCCATCACGAGAATGCCCGCTGCCAGCAATATGACTGTGTATTTCGTGGCCGAGACTGCACCGAGAACGAGCCGTCGCTCGAGGGGCAAGTGCCCATCGAACCGACGCCGCTCCCAAGCGCCGCGGACCGATTCGCCACGCCGCCTGGTCTCAGCCAACGCCCGAAATGAGCGTGACATGAGTCGTTTTCCTCCTTGCTGGAGACCAATGCACCCGGGCGCGACGCCCGGCTGCACCTACCTGGGAGACCGACTCGGTCTCAGCCAGGCCGCTCTAGCAGGAGCACAAACGGCTCCGGCGCGCGATCGCGCGCAAACGTCCGCAGGGCGAGCATTACGCCCGGCACGTACACAACGGTCTGTGAATGGCTCTCCGCCGCGCCCGAGAACCCGCCGACGGCGCCACCGGTGGCACCCTCGCCACCGTTACCGGGCGCCGCGCCGGTCGGAATCGGCGGCGTGGGACGGGCGGCCTTACGGTCGCCAGCGCCCGTCGATGCGGCGTGTCCGTGCGGGGCCAGGGAGCCGGCCGCTTGCCCTGTCGCGAGCGGGGAGAAATGCTGAGCTCCTCGGCTCCGCGTACGTTCGGCTGCCTGCGACCGTGCCGCGCCGGCGCTGAAGCGTGTCGCCCGATGCGGGGTCGGCATCGCGGTGTGAATCTTGGGTCTCGCGGTCGGCCGTGGGGCGATCGTCGGACGTTGGACCGGGGCCGCGACGCGCTGATCGGGAGTCGCGACAGCCCGGTCCGTGGTCGCGACGGCGTGAGGCGACGCCGCGACGTCCTGGGCGACGCTCGCCGCCGGCGCCTGTGTCCGCGAGCCGGTGCCGGTTGGCCGCGGCGCCAGCGTGCTGCGGGCCGGCGCGGTCATCGACGGAGCCGCCGGAGCGACCGGAGCACCCTCGATCGAGCGAGTCAGCGGGGCGACTGCAGTCGTCGCCGGCGCTACCGCCTGCGCCACCGTCTGCACCACCGGGGCTGCCGCGTTCGCCACCGTCTGCGTGATCGGGGCCAGAGCCTTCGTCACCGGCGCCGCGGTCGTCGCCACCGTCTGCACCACCGGCGCCGCGGCGTTCGCCACCGTCTGCGTGATCGGCGCCGCGGCCGGGCCACCGTCTGCACACCGGCGCCGCGGCTCGCTTCGCCACCGTCTGCACCACCGGCGCCGCGGCGTTCGCGACCGTCTGCACCACCGGCGCCGCGGTCGACGTGACCGTCTGCACCACCGGCGCCGCGGTCTTCGCGCACCGTCTGCACCACCGGCGCCGCGGCCTTCGCGACCGTCTGCACCACCGGCGCCGCGGTCTTCGCGACCGTCTGCACCACCGGAGCCGCGGTCGAGGTCACCGTCTGCACCACCGGCGCCGCGGTCTTCGCGACCGTCTGCACCACCGGAGCACGCGGTCTTGGCCACCGTCTGCGCCACCGGAGCCACAGTCTTCCGACCGTCTGGCCACCGGCGCCGCCGACCTTGGCGACCGTCTGGGCCACCGGAGCCACAGCCTTCGCCACCGGCGCCGCGGTCTTCACCGTCTGCGCCACCGGAGCCGCATCTGGGCCACCGGCGCCGCGGTCTTCGCGACCGTCTGGGCCACCGGAGCCGCCGCCTTCGCCACCGGGCCGTCGCGACCGGCGCGACAGCCTTCGCCACCGTCGGGGCCGTCGCCTGCGCCACCGGCCCCGCCACCGCCTGCGTCGTCGACTTCGCCACACCCGCCACCGGCGAAGCGGCGGGTGTGGCCTGGACCCCCGGCGCCTCGGCGGGGGCGACACTCGCCACCGCGCTCGAGGCGACGCTCTGAACGGTGCCCGAACCGGAGGATGGGACGACGCCGGCGCACGCGGCGCCGATTGGACCCACGACCATCGTGGTCGCAGCCGCGAGCAGCACCGCACACGCCTTCACGAAGAGCCGCGCCATGGTCCTACTGGGCTCCGCGGTCACGGGGGTCGACTGTCTCCATCCAATCCTCTCCTCGGGGCACAGGTGGAGTTACCCAAGGTGCCCAGGCGATCACGAAGATCGCCAATAGTTAGCTATCCCGTTCGATGCCTCCTGAAACGTCAACTAGTTGGGTAGTTCTGGCTACCTCGGGACCGCGACGCGTGCTCGCGCCGCTGACGCGTACATTCCGACCCGTGTCAGCGCACCATCACCCCGCCGAGCATGGGCGAACACTCGCGGGGGTCCGCGCATGAAGGTCGGGATCGTCGGCATGCCGAACGCCGGCAAGTCGTCGCTGTTCAGCGCGCTCACCGGGGTCGCCGCCGAGGCCGCGAACTACCCGTTCACGACGATCGAGCCGAACATCGCGGTGGTCCCGGTCGACGACGAGCGACTCGACGCGGTGGCCGAGACCGTAAGGGCGTCGAAGATCGTCCCGGACACGATCGCCTTCCACGACATCGCCGGCCTGGTCGCCGGCGCCCACCGCGGCGAGGGCCTCGGCAACCAGTTCCTCGCGAACATCCGCGAGACCGACGCGATCGTCCACGTCGTCCGGGTCCACAACGACCCGAACGTCGTCCATCCCGAGGGACGGGTCGACCCGCTCGCCGACATCGAGACGATCGAGACCGAGCTCATCTACGCCGACCTCGAGCAGGCCGAGCGGCGCCTCGAGCGGGTGTCGAAGACCGCCAAGAGCGGCGACCGGCGCGCGATCGCCGAGGCCGACTGGCTGCGCCGGCTGATCGAGGCCTTGCAGTCCGGGCAGCCCGCCCGGACCGTGCCGCCACCGGCCGACGCACCCGACGCGATGACACTGCTGTCGCCGCTCACCGCCAAGCCGGTGCTATTCGTCGCCAACGTCGACGAGGGCGCCAGCGAGGTCCCGCCGGAGATCCTCGAGCACGCGCGAGCTCAGGGCGCGGAGGCGGTCGCGATCTCCGCGCGTCTCGACGCCGAGCTCGCCGAACTCGATCCCGAGGAGGCTGCCATGATGCGCGAGGAGCTGGGCGTCGCGGAATCCGGCCTCGAAACCGTCATCCGGGGTGCGTTTTCGCTGCTCAACCTGATCGCGTTCTTCACCGCCGGCGAGGACAAGCCGGCCCAGTCATGGCACCTGCGCAGCGGCCTGTCGGTCTGGAACGCGGCGGGCATGATCCACTCCGACATCCAGCGCGGGTTCGTCCGCGCCGAGGTCGTCGGGTGGGAGCAGCTCGTCGACGCAGGCGGGTACGCCGGCGCCCGCGACCGCGGCACGCTCCGGGTGGAAGGGCGCGATTACGTGATGCAGGACGGTGACGTGATCACGGTCCGTTTCACCCCGTAGCACGGCGCCGGCCGCATCGCCCGCGGTCACAACCGCACACTCGGCACCCGCCGCGGCTCGAATGCGCAGTTCGAGCCGCTATACGGACCCGAATATGCATTCGGCCCGCCGGCGGGGGCGAGTGTGGGGTTAGGCCGACGCGCGTGCTACAGCTCGCGACGTCCCCGGCGTCGTCGAGTCGCTGGGCCAGCTGCCGCAGCCCGAGCTCCCGCGCAGCCGCGGCTCCGCCCTCCAAGTCCGTCGCCCGATCGGCCGGCCGGTCCACGGCCACCGTCCGCAGCGTCGCGATGTCCCGGAACGCGCGCAACTCGGAAGCGGAGTCCGTCACCGCACGCAGCCACCCGCGGCTTCTCATCGGAAGCGCCGGCAATGGCGCCGTCGAGCGACCCGTACTTCTCCAGCAGCGCCGCCGCGGTCTTTGGACCGATCCCCGGCGCGCCCGGCAACCCGTCCGATGGGTCCCCGCGCAGCGCGATGAAATCCGGGACCAGCTCCGGCCCGACGCCGTATCGCTTGCGGACCTCAGCCGGGTCGACCTCGGTAAAGCCGGTGATCCCTGATTTCAGGAACATGACGGACACGGAGTCGGACACGCATTGGTACATGTCCCGGTCGCCGGTGACGATCAGCGTCCGCCCGCCCGCGTCCGACTCGACGGCCGCGAGCGACCCGAGCAGGTCGTCCGCCTCGACATCCGGAGACGACGAGACGTCCCACCCAAACGCCGAGAACAACGAAGGCGCGCGCGAGAACTGCCACGCGAGCGCCTCGGGGACCTCGGGCCGGTCGGCGTGGTACGCGGGGAACAGCTCGACCCGGTACGGCGCCGCCTCGGCGCCGAAGCACATCACGATCGCGCGCGGGCCGAAATCCGCCGCGGCCCGCAACAAAAGATTGACCGCGCCGAGCAGCGCGTTGACCGGCTTCCCATCGAGCCCGAGGATCGTGTCGGGCAGCGCGTAGAACGAGCGGTACAGCACGTACGGCGCGTCGACGGCGATCAGCGGTCCGGGCATCCGACGCCCGAGCCTAGACGACGCCCGGGCCTCGTGACGCCGCGCGAACTAGCGCACGACGACCGAGGGCCCAGCCAGGCCGCGGTACACGACGCGATACATGCCCGCGGACGCCAGACGGACCGAGTACCGACCGCCGCCCCCGAGCTCAACGACTCCGCTCCGATGCCAACGACCCCCGGCCCGGACCTCCAGAGTCGCATGCGTGCCCTTGCCGGCGGGGAAGACCGCCCCGCTCAGCGTCTGCGTGGCGTTGGCCATCTGCCCGAACGCGCGCTTGACCTGCGAGAGCACCTCAGCGAGATCGTCGTTGACGATCCTCGGCACAGCCGCCGGCGTCGGACTGGCGGACGACGAGATCGTCGTGAACGCCGCCCACGTGCTGAGCAGCCCAAACGCGCCCTCGAGCTGGCTGCCCGTGACCGAAACGGTGCCGCCAGTGCCGATCACGTTCGCGGTCATGATCCGGGGCGAGGCGCCGGTCTTGGTGACCTTGATCCCGACGAGCTTGCCCTTGACGAGCTTGCCGAGATCCTTGGCGGCGGCGGCCAGGCTCATCTGCCGCGTCCAGTGGTGATACGGATCGCCGCCGGCGCCGTCGTAGGGATCGGGCACTCCCCGCAGCCACGGATCCGGGGTTGCGCCCGGCCAGGCGTCCTCGACGTTCTCGGTGTAGCCCCCGGAGCTCGCGAAAAAGTACGTGACGGCCGGGGCGCCGTTGTACGTCACGATCTCGCCCGCCGTGGCGGCGACCGCGGCGTCGGTCGCCGCCGTCTCGGCCGCTACGCCCCGATACATCTGCGAGCGCGTGTCCGGATAAAGGTTGAAGAAGCTCCCTGAGACGTCCGTCGTGATCGCGTACGTCCGCGCCGCGACCGCCTGCGCATCCAGGGCCTGAGACGACCACGTCGAAGGCATCTCGGCCGCGATCACGCCCTGCACGTAGTCGTCGAGCCCGACGACGTTGACCGTGTAGACGCCGCCCGAACCGTTGGGCCGGAACTCGAGCGAACCGCGATAAGCACCCAGCCCAGCCAGGCTCAGAGGACCCGGACCAACCGCCGTCAGCGGCGCCGAAAAGGTCCCGACCGACTTCCCCGAGGTCTGGTTGACGATCTTCAAGGACCCGTTCGCGAGCGGCACGACGTCGTACGTGAGGCTCGGATTCAAGGACTTGTTCCCCACGTGAGTCGCCCCGGCAAACGCCGCCGAGCCGCTCCCGAGCAGCACGCGGACGGTCTGATCAGGGTCGGTCTTACCGAGCGCCGTCCCCGTGTAGTAGTGCGCGAGGATCTGCTGGTAGGTCCAGCCGTGCAGCGCATAGCCGTACGCGCCGTACTGGCTCATCCCGATGCCGTGCCCGTACCCGCCACCGCTCACGTAAAGGGTGGTCGCGGGGGTTGCGGCCAGCGCCGGGCCGGCAAGGGCCAGGGTCGCCGCGATCGACAGGCCCACTGCCAAGGCGCGCATCTTCAGGACAGGACACATAACACCGAGCCGCGTTGCGGCATGTGTCCATGTTGATTTCGTTATATAGGGTCTTGATATGAGCGAACGCAAAGCTTCTGAAGTTTTCGTGGAGTGCCTGGAGGCGGAAGGGGTTCGGTACGTGTTCGGAATCCCGGGCGAGGAGACGCTCGATCTGAACGAGTCGCTGTCGGACTCGTCGATCGAATTCGTCCCCGTCCGCCACGAGCAGGGCGGGGCGTATATGGCCGACGCCTACGGCCGGCTAACCGGCCGGGCGGGCGTCTGTCTGGGGACCCTCGGCCCAGGAGCGACGAATCTGGTCACTGCCGTGGCCGACGCGTTCCTGGATCGCGCTCCTCTCGTCGCTCTGACCGGTCAGTCGGACATCGAGCGCATGCACAAGGAATCGCACCAGTACATAGATCTCATCGGCATCATGCGGCCGATCGTTAAATGGAACGCCCGCGTTGCAAGCCCGGAGATCATTCCCGAGGTCGTGCGCAAGGCGTTCGCGGTGGCGGAGTCCGAGAAGCCCGGCGCCACGCACCTCGAGCTTCCCGAGGACGTTATGCAGCAGCCGCTCGACGCGTCGCCGATCCCCCGCCACGCCCCGGTCCAGCCCGAGCCGGGCGGCAAGGAGCTCCAGCGCGCCGCCGACATGATCGACGCCGCCCGCAACCCGCTCGCGCTCGCCGGCAACGGCGCCATCCGCGGCCACGCCGCCCGCGCGCTGCGGGCGTTCGTCCACAACACCGGGATCCCCGTCGCCGAGACGTTCATGGCCAAGGGCCTCGTCGACTACGAGGACCCGAAGGCGCTCGGCACGGTCGGGCTCCAGGCCCGCGACTATGAGATGGCCGGCTTCGACGACGCCGATCTCGTGATCGCGATCGGCTACGACCTCGTCGAGCACTCCCCCAAGCACTGGAACCCACGGCGCGACAAGCAGATCATCATGATCGACAGCGTCGCCGCCGAGGTCGACCAGAACTTCGTCCCCGACGTCGAGCTGATCGGTGACATCGCGCACGTGCTGGCGCGCCTTGCGGCGGGCTGCACGCGGAGCCAGACGACCGCCGGCACCAGCCGGCTGCACGAGGTCGTGATGGGGGCGCTGAACGACGCCCGCGACGATGACCACTTCCCGATGCGGCCCCCGCGAGTGCTGTGGGACATCCGCGAGGCGCTCGGGCGCGACGACATCCTGGTCTCGGACGTCGGCCTGCACAAGCTGTGGATCGGGCGGATGTTCCCCGCGCACGAGCCCGGCACGGTGTTGATCGCCAACGGCCTCGCCGGAATGGGGTTCGCGCTCCCGACCGCGATCGGGGCCAAGCTCGTGCATCCGGATCGGAAGGTGATCGCGGTCAGCGGCGACGGCGGCTTCCTGATGAACATGCAGGAGCTCGAGACGGCCGTCCGACTGGGGACGGCGGTCGTGAACATCGTCTGGGAGAACGCGCAGTTCGGCTCGATCGTGTGGAAGCAGGACAAGAAGTTCGGGCGCCACTTCGGCGTCGACTTCGGGAATCCTGACTTCGTCAAGCTGGCCGAGGCGTTCGGGCTGCCGGCGTGGCGATGCGCGAGCGCTGACGAGTTCCCCAGGAGACTCGCCGACGCGCTCGCGCAGGACGGGCCGTCGCTGATCGTCGTTCCGATCGACTACTCGATCGACGTCGCGATCTCCGAGACGCTCGGCGCGGAGACTGTCGCAACCTGAGCCCGGCGCTCAGCCCGGGGCAGCCCGATGCTCGCCACCGCCCCGAGCGCCGACAGCCCCGCCGCCACCGCGATCGCCGTCGTGAAGCCGTCGCTGAACAGCTGCGGCGACGCATAGCCGCCAGCGCCGGTGAACACCGCGACGAGCGTGGCGATCCCGAACACCCCGCCGAGCTGGCGCAGCATGTTGAACGTCCCCGAGGCCTTGCCGATGCTCTCGGGCGGCACCGAGCTCACGACCGCGTTCTGGAGCGCCGGCATCGCCATCGACACGCCGCAACCCGAGATCGCGAGCGGTGCGACGAGCCGCCAGTAGTCGACGTGAGGTCCGGCGATCAGCGCGATCCAACCCATCCCGGCGGCCTGTAGCAGCATCCCGACGACCGCGAACGGGCGCTCGCCTATGCGCGAGATCCGGGCGCCGGTGATAGGCGCGACCACGAAGAGCGTGGCCGTCCACGGCAGCAGCCGGATGCCGGCGTCGAGCGGGCCGTCGTGCTGGGCGATCTGGAGGAACTGCGCCATGAAGAACACCGCGCCGTAGAGCGCCGTGCACATGAAGAAGATCCCCGCGTTGCCCGAGGAGAACGGGCGCGAGGCGAACAGCCCCATCGGCAGCATCGGCGCGGGCGTCCGTCGCTCCCACAGCACGAACGCGACCGCGAGCAGCGCGCCCAGGGCCAGCGCCGCGATCACTTCGGCGCTGCCCCAGCCGGCCGAGTTCCCGCGCACGAGCCCCCACACGACCCCGAGCGCGGCGCCGGTGACCAGCACGAGCCCGCCGATGTCCGGGGCGCTCCGCGGGCCGCGGCTCTCATCGACGCGACGGAGCACGACAGGAATCGTCAGCAGCCCGATCGGGACGTTGAGCCAGAAGATCCACTGCCACGCGATTCCCTGCGTTATCGCGCCGCCGATGACCGGGCCGCCGAGCACCGCCAGTCCCGTGATACCGCTGAAGATCCCGAGCGCGCGAGCGCGCTGCTGCGCCGGGTACGCCGCGGTCAGGAGCGTCATCCCGAGCGGCATCACGAGCGCCGCCCCGATGCCCTGCACCGCACGGGCCGCGATCAGCAGGCCGACATTCGGCGCGAGCGCGCACGCGGCCGACGCGAGCGAGAAGATCGCCAGCCCGGCCGTGAACAGCCGCCGGCGCCCGAACCGATCGCCGAGCACGGCGCCGGTCATCAGCAACACCGCGAAGCTCAGCGTGTAGGCATTCACGGTCCACTCGAGCTCTTCGATCGAGGCGCCGAGGTCCACCCGGATGGTCGGGAGCGCCGTCGTCACCACCAGCGCGTCGAGCGCCACCATCAGCGACGCGACCGACGCGACGGTCAACACCCACACTGGTCTCCTGCGCATTTCTGCCTCCTTCACGAATGGTTGTGTCGTGATTTGAGACCCGGCCCCACGCGCAAATTGACCGATGAATTTCGAGCCACGTCGGTGTCCACACCTTCGATGCCCCGTGACACGATCCGACCGTGACCACGAGCACGCTGGCCAAAGCCCGCAACGGCGACGAGCACGCGTTCCGCGAGCTGACCGACGGCCACCGGCGCGAGCTACAGGTCCACTGCTACCGGATCCTCGGCTCGGTTCAGGACGCCGAGGACGCGCTTCAGGAGACGCTGTTGTCGGCCTGGCGCGGGCTTGACGGCTTCGAGGAGCGATCCTCGTTGCGCAGCTGGCTCTATACGATCGCGACCAACCGGTGCCTGAATACGCTCCGGGACGGCGCCCGCCGGCCACAGGAGGAGCGACCTTTGTCATTCCAGCCGCCCGAGCCGACTCGCTATGGCGAGTTCGCGTGGCTCGAGCCCTATCCGGACGCGCTGCTCGAGGGAGTGCCGGACGCCGCCCCCGGACCGGAGGCCCGCTACGAGGCGCGTGAGACGGTCGCGCTCGCGTTCGTGACCGCGCTCCAGCGCCTTCCGCCGCGCCAACGGGCCGCGATCGTGCTCAAGGACGTGCTCGGATTCCAGTCCGCCGAGGTCGCGACGATGCTCGAGACGACCGAGACCTCGGTCAACAGCGCGCTGCAACGAGCGCGGGCGACGCTCGACGCCCAGGCGCCGCCTCGCCGCGAGCGCGCGCCGCTACCGCGATCGGCCGCCGAGCGCGAGCTCGTGGGGCGGTTCGCCGACGCGTTCGAGAACGGCCGCGTCGATCAGATCGTCGCGCTGCTCACAGAGGACGCGTGGGTGACGATGCCGCCCGAGCCGTTCGAGTATCAGGGCGCGGCCGCGATCAACGAGTTCTTCAAACATGCGTTCATCGCGCGCAGAGATCGCACCCACCGCCTTGTGCCCACGCGGGCGAACGGACAGCCCGCGTTCGGCCACTACATGGGAGACGTGTACGCGCCGATCCTCCGCGGCATGGGCGTGATCGTGCTGACGCTCGACGATGACCGGATCTCACACCTGATCCGGTTCGGCGGCAGCCACCTGCTGTCCCGCTTCGGGCTCCCGCGGACGCTGCCGCTGTAGGACCTCGTGCGCGGGCCCGCCTCGGCGGGCCCCGCTAGAGCTACAGGTTCCCCTGCGCCATCTTGCGCAGGTCCATCGCCTTCTCGTAGGTCTCCTCGTCGACGCCGAGCTCGAGCGCGACCTCGCGCAGCGTCCGGCCCGACTGCGACGCCTCCTTGACGATCTCCGCGCCCTTGTCGTAGCCGATGTACGGGTTGAGCGCGGTCGCGGCCGCTAGCGTCATCTCGGCTGACCGGAGGCAGCCCTCCTCGTTGGCCTGGATCCCGTCGACGCACTTCTCGGCGAGGATCCGGGAGGCGTTCGTCAACAGCCGGATCGAGTCGAGCAGGTTGCGGGCGATCAGCGGCACGCGGACGTTGAGCTCGAAGTTGCCCTGCGAGCCCGCCGATCGTGATCGCCGTGTCGTTGCCGATCACCTGCGCGGACGACCTGGAGCACGACCTCGGGGATTACCGGGTTGACCTTCCCGGGCATGATCGAGGAGCCCTTCTGGAGCTCGGGCAGGAAGATCTCGCCGATCCCCGCGCGCGGACCTGAGCCGAGCCAGGCGAGGTCGTTCGCGATCTTGGTCAACGACACCGCGACGACTTTCAAAGCGCCCGAGAGCTCGACGAGCGCGTCCCGGTTGCCCTGGGCCTCGAACGGATCCTCGGGCGCGCGGATCTCGAGACCGGTGGCCTCGGTCAGCCGCGCGCGCACGCGGGCTGCGAACTCGGGATGGGTGTTCAGGCCGGTGCCGGTCGCGGTGCCGCCGAGCGGGATCTGGCCGACCTGCGGCAGCGCGTTCGAGATCCGCCGCGCGCCGAGCCGCACCTGCGCGGCGTAGCCGGAGAACTCCTGGCCGAGCGTGACCGGCACGGCGTCCATCAGGTGGGTGCGCCCGGACTTGACGATGTCCTTGAACTCGTTCGCCTTGCCCGGGAACGACGCCTCGAGCTGCTCGAGCACGGGCAGCAGGTCGTTGGTGGCGGTGTCGAGCGCGGCGAGGTGGACGGCGGACGGGAACACGTCGTTGGAGGACTGGCCCATGTTCACGTCGTCGTTGGCGTGCACGCCCTCGCCGGCGAGGGTCGCGATCACCTCGTTCGCGTTCATGTTCGACGAGGTCCCGGAGCCCGTCTGGAACACGTCGATCGGGAACTGGTCGTCGAACTCGCCCTCGGCGATCCGGTCGCCGGCGGCCGCGATCCGAGCTGCCTTGTCCTCGTCGAGCAACCCCAGTTCAGCGTTGACGCGCGCTGCCGCGCCCTTGATCCGCCCGAGCCAGCGCACCACGGGCACCGGGATCCGCTCGCCCGAGACCGGGAAATTCGCCACGGCCTTGGTGGTCTCCCCGCCCCACAGCTGATCCTGTTCCTGAACGCCCATTTCAAGGTCCTTTCCCAGTTTCAAGGTCTTGAGTTGAGGCTACCGCGCGGACCGTGAGGCCAGCAGCCCGCGCGCGACCTCGACGTCCTCGCCGAACGCGCGGTCCTCGAGACCGGCGGGCAGCGCCGCCGCGGCGGCGTCGAACAGCGCCCGGACGCCGGCGCCGGTGGGAACTCGCCCCTTGGCGCGGAGCGCCCGGACCGTGACCACCAACTCGGTCGCGACGAGCACGGTCATCGCCTGGAGCAGCTCGTCCGTGCGGACCGCCGCCGTCGCGGCGAGGCTCGCGTGCGACTCCACCCCGAGCGATGCCCACACGCTCTGGGCCGCCATCGGCGCCGCCAGTCGACCGCGCCTCCGCGGCCGCCGCGTGCGCGGTGTACTCGAGCATCATCACGCCCGAGTCGGGTCCGGGGTCGTGGGCGAGGAACGGGTTTAACCCGCTCATCCGCGGGTCGAGGATCGCGCTGACGCGGCCGGCGATCAGCGACGACGAATGCGCGAACGCCGCCCGCAGCCCGTCGAGCGCGGCCCCCAGCTCGGCGGCGTGGAAGTTGCCGGTCGGGAACGCGCGGCCTTCGTGGATCAGCGCGTTCTCGGGGCGCGCGTTGAGCTCGCGCGAGACGACGTCGTCAAGCGCGCTCAGCGCATCGTTGGCGACGCCGTCGACCTGCGGCAGCACCCGAAACGCGTACGGGTCCTGGACGAGCCGGTCCGGCGCGTGCGGATCGAACGGCGCGCCGGCGAGCAGTTCGCGCATCCGCGCCGCCACCGCCGTCTGCCCGCGGGCGCCGCGGCCGGCCTGGACGCGCGCGTCGAGCACGACCGGATCGGCGTCGAGCGCCTCGAACGACAGCGCCGCGACCTCGAGCCATCGCTCGTGGAGCGCCCGCGCGTCGACGGCCAGGAGCGCGGCGTGGCCGGCGGTCACCGCGTTCGAGCTCATGAACCCGAGCGCGTCGCGCAATCCGAGCCGGATCGGCTCGGCGGGCGCCGGCGCGTCGACCAGCTCCCCGTCGCGCCACACCTTGCCCTCGCCGAGCAGCGCCAGCGCGATCTCCGCGAGGCCGGGAAGGTCGCCGGTGCCGAGCGACCCGAGCTCGCGCGTGAGCGGGGTGACGCCGGCGTTGAGCGCGGCGATCAGCGCGTCGAGCAGCGCCGGCGCCACGCCGGCGCCGCCGGCCCCGAGTTGGTTGGCGCGCGTGACCATGCCGGCACGGACCAACTCGGCGCGAGCGGCCGGCCGGCGCTGACCGCGTGGCTGCGGAGAAGGTTCCACTGGAAGCGCTCGCGATCGGCGTCGCCGATCGACCGGTCGCGCAGGGCGCCGACGCCGGTGGTGGCGCCGTACAGGGCCTCCCCACGCTCGAGCAGCGCCGCGATCGCCGCGCGCGCCTCCTCGTTGCGCGCCCGCGCCTCCGGCGCCAACTCCACGCGCTCGCCGCCCCGGGCCACCGCGGCGACGCCTTGCGGCCTGAGAGTCTCGCCATCGAGGACGATTGCCGGCACGGTTAGCATCGGCTCCCATGGCTGCTGCGAGCGACACCGCCGTGATTCCGCCCCGCCCGGGACTGCTGACCCGCACGCCGTCGGGCGTGCTCGTCGTCGGCGCGATCGCGTCGGTCCAGTTCGGGTCGGCGATCGCGGCGACGCTGTTCGCGCAGATCGGGCCGGCGGGCGCGGTGTCGCTCCGGCTCGTGTTCGGGACGGTCATCCTGCTCGCGTTGTGGCGGCCGCACCTGCGACTGCGCGCGTACACGCGCCACCAGTTGGTCCTGGCGATCGTGTTCGGCCTCGTGCTCGCGAGCATGAACCTGAGCTTCTACAGCGCGCTGCACCGGATCCCGCTGGGGATCGCGGTCACGCTCGAGTTCGTCGGGCCCCTGACCGTCGCCGTCGCGGGGTCGCGCCGGCCGATCGACCTGGTGTGGGTGGCGATCGCCGCGGGCGGAATCATCGCGCTCACCCAGGGCGACACCCAGCATCTGAACGCAGTGGGCGTCGGCCTCGCGCTGCTGGCCGGCGCCCTGTGGGGCACGTACATCCTCGTCAACGCTCGGGTGGGACGCGCGTTCGAGGGCGGGATCGGCCTTGCGCTCGCGATGTGCGTGGCGTCGGTCGTGATCCTTCCGTTCGGGATCGCCCAGGGCGGCTCGCACCTGCTCGAGCCGCGCTCGCTCGCGCTCGGCGCCGCGGTCGGGCTGCTGTCCTCCGCGATCCCCTACTCGTGCGAGATCGAGGCGCTGCGGCGAATCCGCCCGTCGGTGTTCGGCGTGCTGATGAGCATCGAGCCCGCGATGGCGGCGCTCGCCGGGTTCATCGTGTTGGGGCAGAGCCTGAGCGCCAGGACGCTGCTGGGGATGGCGCTGGTGGTGGTTGCCTCGGTGGGAGCGGCGCGTCGAACCCGCGAGGCGCCAGTTGCCGTCTAGTGACAAGACATTTCATTCTACGGTAAAGTTCGGTGGCGAGATGTCAGAGACCGGGACCCGGACCGTCGAACGCGCGCTGACGCTGCTGGCGGCGGTCGCCGAGGACGGCGGCACGCTCAGCCAGCTCGCTCGCGCCGCCGAGCTGTCGCCGAGCACCGCCTCGCGTCTGCTCGCGACGCTCGCGGGCCAGGAGCTCGTCCGCCGCGACGAGTACGGCCGCTATGGCCCGGGCACGCGCCTGCGGCAGCTCGCGGCGGTGGCGCTGCGGTCGGATCCGGTGTACGAGCTTGCCGGCCCGCACCTGGCGGCGCTCGCGCGCGAGACCGGCGAGACCGCGAACCTCGCGGTCGCCGCCGATGACCAGCGGGTCGTGTACCTGCGCCAGGCGGCGAGCCCGAAGCTGGTCCAGACCGCGAGCTGGGCCGGGCGCACGATCCCGCGGCGCGGCACAGCGGTCGGTGCCGCGCTCCGCGGACGGGTCGGGGCAGGCGGATATGTGTCGCGGGCCGGCGCGGTCGAACCCGACGTGACCTCGATCGCCGCCCCGGTGTTCGGCGTGGATGGACAGATCGTCGCGGCGCTCAGCGTGCTCGCGCCGAACTACAGGGTGTCGCCGACGCGGATCGACGCCTGCGGGCACGCCGTGGCTCGCTCACGCCGGCGAGCTGTCGGAGAGCCTCGGAGCCCCGGTGCCGGTGGCGGCATGAGCACCTCGCACCCTCCGTTGCAAGGGATGGCAGCAGGAGGCCGCGCTGCGCATGCTCGAGAACAACCTGCACCCCGACGTCGCCGAGAAGCCCTCGGAGCTGGTCGTCTACGGCGGCATCGGCAAGGCGGCGCGCAACTGGCCGAGCTACCACGCGATCGTGCGCGAGCTCCAGCGGCTGGGCGACGAGGAGACGCTGCTCGTCCAGTCGGGCAAGCCGGTGGCGGTGTTCGAGACCCACGAGGCCGCGCCGCGCGTGCTGCTCGCCAACTCGAACCTCGTCCCGGACTGGGCCAACTGGGACGAGTTCCGAAGGCTCGACGCGGCCGGGCTGATGATGTACGGGCAGATGACCGCGGGCTCCTGGATCTACATCGGGAGTCAGGGGATCCTCCAGGGAACGTACGAGACGTTCGCCGCGGCCGCGCGCAAGCGGTTCGATGGGACTCTTGCCGGGCGTTTGGTGGTGACGGCCGGACTCGGCGGCATGGGCGGCGCCCAGCCGCTGTCGATCACGATGCTCGGCGGGACGGCGCTGTGCGTCGAGGTCGATTTGCAGCGGATCGAGCGGCGGATCCAGACCGGTTATCTCGACGAGCGCGCCGCCGATCTCGACGACGCTCTGACCCGCTTGGAGGCTGCGCGCCGTGAGGGGCGCGCGCTGTCGATCGGCCTCGCCGGCAATGCCGCCGAGGTCGTGCCCGAGCTCGTCCGGCGCGGCGTTCACATCGACATCGTGACCGACCAGACTTCCGCCCACGATCCGCTCAACGGCTACATCCCCGCCGGCCTGACCCTCGAACAAGCGGATGCGCTCCGTCAGAGCGATCCTGACGACTATCTCAGACGCGTCGGCGAGAGCGCGGTCACCCACGTGGGCGCGATTCGAGACCTGGCCGCGGCCGGCGCCGAGGCGTTCGACTACGGCAACGCGCTTCGGGGGCTGGCGTTCGAGCACGGGGACAAGGACGCGTTCAGCTATCCCGGCTTCGTCCCGGCGTACGTGCGACCGCTGTTCTGCGAGGGCAAGGGGCCGTTCCGCTGGGTGGCGCTGTCGGGCGATCCGGCCGACATCCACGCCACCGACCGCGCGATCCTCGACCTGTTCGGAGACCAGGAGCACATCGCCCGGTGGATCAAGCTCGCCTCCGAGCGCGTGCACTTCCAGGGCCTGCCGGCGCGGATCTGCTGGCTCGGCTACGGCGAGCGGCACCTCGCGGGGCTGCGCTTCAACGAGATGGTGGCCTCGGGCGAGGTCAGCGCTCCGATCGTGATCGGGCGCGACCACCTCGACGCCGGCTCGGTCGCCTCGCCCCAGCGCGAGACCGAGTCGATGAGCGACGGCTCGGACGCGGTCGCCGATTGGCCGCTCTTGAACGCGCTGATCAACACCGCCTGCGGCGCGAGCTGGGTCTCGATCCACCACGGCGGCGGCGTCGGCATGGGCAAGTCGATCCACGCCGGCCAGGTGTGCGTCGCGGACGGCACGCCGCTCGCCGCGCGCCGGATCGAGCGTGTTCTCAAGGCCGACCCGGGGATGGGGATCGTCCGCCACGTCGACGCCGGCTACGACCTCGCGGTGTCGGCGGCACGCGATCACGGGCTGCGGATCCCGATGCTCGATTCGTCGTCGGAGTGACGCGTCGGCCCCCGCGCCCCGGTGCGACAATTCACCAACGCTCCCCGTCCGAACGCGCGCCGGCAACATAAGCGCCCCGCAGATGCTTATGTGCACCAAGCGGCGGCTGGGCGGTCAGTTGGGCGTGTTTTGCACGGCGCTCGACGGTCGCGGGCACCCCGCCGACCGCGCATGACGACCTCGTTCGACAACGCCGCTCAGGTCCTCACGCCACCCGAGCCGGACCTCCCCTACCTGAGAACCAACCGCGCGAACGAACTCGCCCTCGAACCCGGCGGGATCACGATCGAGCACGGGCGCATCGCGGCATTGCAACCCTCAGCAGACGCGAACATCCACATCGACGCCACCGGGTGCACGCTGCTCCCCGGGCTGGTCGACTGCCACACCCACCTGCCGTTCGCGGGCTGGCGCGCCGGGGAGTACGAGCAGAAGGTCACCGGCGTCCCGTACGAGGAGATCGCGCGCGCCGGTGGTGGGATCGCGTCCTCCGCCCGAGCCCTCAAAGACACCCCCGACGAGACCGTGCTCGCCCAGGCCCAGGAGCTAGCCGGCGAGATGCTGCGCTCGGGCACGACCACATTCGAGTGCAAGTCCGGCTACGGCCTGTCGACCGCCGGCGAGCTGCGAGCGCTCCAGCTCGCGACCGAACTGCAACAGATCGTCTCGCAGAACACGACCCGAACCGGGCCTACTCGCCCACGCTGTCCCGGACGGCTACACGACGACAACCTGGATGGACGAGGTCGAGCAGATGCTGCCCGAGGCACTCGAGCACGTGAGCGCGCTCGACATCTTCGTCGAGGCGATCGCGTTCGGGCTCGACGACCTCGACCGCATGGGTGAATTCGCCAGCAAGAACGGCGTGCTCCTCCGCGCGCACGTCGAGCAGTTCACGACGATGCGCTCGGTCCCGGTGGCGCTGAAGCACAACGCGCGCTCGGTCGACCACCTGGCAACGATCCACCCCGACGACATCGAACCGCTAGGCAGCTCGGAGACAGCCGCGGTGCTGCTCCCCGGCGCCGAGTTCATGGGCGCCGAGCAGACCGCGCCGGCGCGAGACCTGATCGACGCCGGCGCGATCATGGTGCTCGCCACCGACGCCAACCCGGGCACCTCGCCGATCTTCTCGCTGCCGCTGATCATCGGCCTCGGCGTCCGCCGCTACGGGCTGAGCACGCGCGAGGCGCTCCTCGCCACCACGCTCAACGCGGCCTACGTCCTGGACCTTCAACGAGAAATCGGATCGATCGAGCTCGACAAGCGCGCCGACCTGGTGCTGCTCGACTGCCCGGCCGAGCACGTCGCCTATCGCCTGGGCCGCAACCCGGTCGCGGCGACGTTCGTCGGCGGCGACCCCGCGTACGTGCGCCCGGATGCGGCATGGCGGATCATGGAGCGGTGAGCTTCGGATCCGGCGACGCGGAGCAGGCGTTCCCGCTCGGCGCCGCCGTCACGCTCGAACAACTCGATCTAGACCCCCATCCGGCGCTGGCCGCTCTGCGCGAGATCGAGCCCGTGTCCTGGCTGCCAGCGCTCGAGGGTTGGCTCGTGACGCGCTACGACCTCGCGGTCCACGTGATGCGGGACGCGGAGACGTTCACGGTGGAGGACCCCCGGTTCTCGACGGCACAGGTCGTCGGACCCAGCATGCTGAGCCTCGACGGCGAGGCACACTCGCGCCACCGCGCGCCGTTCGCGGCGCCGTTCAGACCTCGAGAGGTCCGTGACCGCTTTGCCGCGGCCGCCACGGACGAGGCTGACCGCCTGATCGACACGTTCGTCGACGACGGGACCGCGGAGCTACGGAGATCATTCGCGGGACCGCTGGCGGCGTCGATCATGGCCCGCGCACTCGGGCTGGAGCAGGGCGAGGTCGGGACCATGCTGGGCTGGTACGACGCGATCGTCGCCGCGGTTACAGAGGTGACCGAGGGTCACGACGTACCGATCAGCGCCGGCGACGCGTTCGACTCGCTGAGCGAACGCCTCGAGGCGGTGATCGCGGCCGGTCCCGAGGCGTCGCTACTGGGCGCCGCCGCCTCGCGCGAGGACCTCACGACGGACCAGGTCGTCTCGAACGCGGCCGTGCTGTTGTTCGGCGGGATCGAGACGACCGAGGGGATGATCGCCAACGCCCTCGTGCACCTGCTCGAGCATCCCGATGTCCTCGCGTGGATCGACCATGACCGGAGCCGGCTGGACGCCGCGCTGGAGGAGACGCTCCGGCTCGAGCCGGCTGCCGCGATGGTCGATCGCTACGCCACCGCGGACGTCGACCTGCGTGATACGCAGATACGCCGTGGCGATCTTGTCCGCGTCTCGATCAGCGCCGCCAACCGCGACCCGGCGGTGTTTCCCGACCCCGACCGCTTCCACCCGACGCGCTTTGACCGGCCCGGCACCCGTGGTCATCTCGCGTTCGCCCACGGCCCGCACGTGTGCCTCGGCGTTCACCTGGCGCGGCTCGAGGCCCGGGCCGCTCTCGACGTCCTCCTCCGCCGGCTGCCCACGCTGGCGCTCGATCCAAGCAGGTTGCCTCGGATCCAAGGGCTCGTGTTCCGCAAGCCGCCCACCCTCTACGCCGTCTGGAACTAGGCTACCCCGGGCGCCCGCTCGATGCGGTCGCCGCGTAGCCGCCCGCGCGGCGCGATCGCCGCGACCCATGGAATAGTTCCCCCTCGGGTGCGCGTCTTGCGGAGAGCCCTCTTGGTCGTAGCGACAGGCGGGGCTCTCGTCCCGCTGCTGCTCGGCCCTGCGCAAGCAGCCACGCCCCGGAGCGCCAGCACCGCAACCGCCGCGAGCACCGCGACCGCGCCACCGGCCGCCCCTCCACCGGCAGCGACCCCGCCGGCAACGACCCCGCCGGCAACGACCCCGCCGGCAAATCCCAACCCTGCGGTCGTGAGCGTGCGCGTCAGCAAAGCGTGGGTCAGCCAGGCGATCCCGTCCGGGTTTATCGGGTTCTCGTTCGAGTTCCCGGCCGTGCGCGACTACACCGGGTCCGATCCACGTGAGATCAACCCCGTGCTGGTCGCGCTGATCCGAGATGTCGCGCCCGGTCAGACGCCGGTGCTGCGAATCGGCGGGAACAGCACCGACGGCACGTGGTGGCCGCTTCCGGACGTGACGCCGAGCCCGGGCATCACCTACACGCTGACGAGCAGCTGGCTCGCGACGACCAGGGCCCTCGCCGTCGAGACCGGCGCGAAGCTGATCCTGGGGGTCAACCTGAAAGACGACAGCGCGGCGGAGGCCGCGGCCGAGACGCACGCGTACCGCACCGGCATCGGCGCAAAGCACATCGACGCGCTCGAGATCGGCAACGAGCCCGAGCTGTACAAGGTGTTTCCCTGGTACGAGATCAACGGGGAGCCGTTCTACGCCCGCCCCCCGATCTACGACTTCACGAGCTACACGCAGGAGATCGCGCAGATCGCCGGCCAGGTTCGGGGCGTCACGCTTGCCGGCCCCGCCACCGGGACCCCGCAGTGGTTCGCGGCGGTCCCGCAGTTGTTCGGAGTCGAGCACCGGCTGAAGGTCGTCACGTATCACCGTTATCCGCTGCTCGCCTGCTTTTCGCAGCCGGGCGACCCGCGGTATCCCTCGATCCCGAACCTGCTCAACCCCGACTCGGCGCGCGATCTGCTCACCGGCGCCGGCCCCGTGATCGCCTACGCGCACAAGCACGGCGCGACCGTCCGCATCGACGAGCTCAACTCGGTCGCCTGCGCGGGCCAGCCCGGAGTCAGCGACACGTTCGCCTCGGCCCTGTGGATGCTCGACACGCTGTTCGCGATGGCCCGCTCCGGCGTCGACGGCGTCAACATCCACACGCTTCCGACGGCCTCATACAGGCCGTTCGAGTTCCGCCGCATCCGCGGGCGATGGCTCGCCACCGTCAAACCCGAGTACTACGCGCTCCTGATGTTCGAGCAGGCCGCCCCGCCCGGTTCGCGGATGCTGAACCTCGCACAGACCGCCAGCACGGACATCCGCTCCCGGGCGACCCTCGCGCCCGACGGTGACGTCCACGTCGTGCTCATCAACGACAGCCTCACCGAAGGCCATATCGCCCTCGTGCACGCGCCAGCGCACGCCGCGACAGCGGTACTCGAGCGCCTGAGCGCGCCGAGCGCGGCCGCCACCGACGACGTCACGCTCGGCGGTCAGACGTTCGGGAACGAAACCGGCACGGGGGAGCTGAAGGGCAAGCTCCGCACGGTTCGCTTGAAGCCCGACCATCGCGGCCGGTACCTGATCAGGCTGCCCGCGGCCACCGCCGCGATGGTCACGTTTGTCCCAGCCGCAACTTCACCCCCGCCAGGTCCTCGTACAGGCGGATCGCGCTGATCTCGCCGGCGTCGTCGCCGTATAGCGCGCGGGCGCGCCGGTGGATCTGTTCGACGAGCGCGGTCAGCTCGACCGGCACCCCAACGTCGCGCGCGAGGTCGACGGCCAGCCCCAGGTCCTTGGTCACGAGCCGCATCGGGAACGCCTCGTCGTAGTCGCCGTCGTCGAGCACCATGCGCACGTCGCGCTCGAGGAACACCGAATTCGCCGGCGAGCCGACCAGCGCGGAGTGCAACCGATCAAGCGACACCCCGGCGCGGACGCCGACGCTCAACACCTCGCCGACCGCCACCGACTCGATGAACCACAGCAAGTTCAAAAGCAGCTTGACCGTGTAGCCGGCGCCGTTGCCGCCAAGGTGGAAGATCCGATCCGGGTCGCCCATCGCCTCGAACAGCGGCACCGCCCGGGCGTACGCCGCCTCCGAGCCACCCACGTAGATGGCGAGCGTTCCGGCGTTTGCCCCGATCGACTGCCCCGCGACCGGCGCGTCCAAAAAATCGACTCCGCGCTCCCCCGCGGCGGCGACGACCCGCGCACCCACGGCCGTCGAACTCGTGCTCATGTCGATCGCCAGCGACCCGGGCTCCAAAGCGGCAACCGCGCCCCCCTCCCCCAGCCACACCGCCTCGACCTGCGGGGGCGCCGGCAGCATCGTGATCAGCACCTCGGCGCCGGCAGCGCATTCCGCCACCGAACCGGCACCCCGCGCTCCCGCCTCCACCCACCTGGACAGCGCGACCGGATCCACGTCGTACGCAGTCACGTCGAACCCGGCCGAGACCAGGTGGCCGCACATCGGGCCGCCCATGTTCCCCAACCCGATGAAGCCAACACGCATCACAGCGCCACCCAGGTCGTCTTCAGATGCGTGTACGCGTCGAGCGCGTGCAGCGAGCGGTCGCGCCCGTGACCCGAGTCCTTGACGCCGCCGAACGGAGTGGCCAGCGACGACGCGTCGAACGTGTTGATCCAGACCGTGCCGGCGCGCAACCGCCGGGCGACCCGGTGAGCGGTCGTGATGTTCGAGCTCCACACTGCCGCAGCGAGGCCGTAGCCGGTTCCGTTCGCGAGCGCGATCGCGTGCTCGGCGTCGTCGGCTTGCTGGATCGCGAGCACCGGCCCGAACACCTCCTCCTGGACGATCGGATCAGCCGGGTCGAGCGCCTCGAGCACGGTCGGCTCCATGTACGCACCGCCTGGCACTGGCTCGGCACGCGCCCCGCCCACCAACAACCGCGCCCCGTTCCCGGCCGCTCGCTGAACACGGGCCAACACACCTTCGAGATGCTCATTCGACACGAGCGCGCCGAGCACAGTGGACGGGTCAGCCGGATCGCCCGGAGCCATCTCACGCGCAAACGCAGTCAAACGCTCGACCAGCGGCGAAACCAGCCCTCGCTCGACGACCACCCGTGACCCCGCGTGGCAGGTCTGACCGGCGTTGTAGAAGATCCCCCACCCGATCACGTCGACGGCACGGTCCAGGTCCTCGACGTCGGCCAGCACCACGTGCGGGCTCTTGCCGCCCAGCTCCAATGACACCGCCTTGCCGTTCGACTCCCCGGCATAACGCAAGAACAGCCGCCCAACGGAAACCGACCCGGTGAACGTGATCTTGTCCACCAATAAATGTCGCCCGAGCGGTTCGCCCGCCTCCTCTCCGAACCCGGGCACGACGTTCAAAACCCCATCAGGCAGACCCGCCTCAGCCCCCAGCTCGGCCAGCGCCAACGCGGTCAACGGCGACTGCTCCGCGGGCTTCAGCACCACCGAGTTGCCCGTAGCCAAAGCGGGCGCGAGCTTCCACGCGGTGATGATCAACGGGTAGTTCCACGGGATGACCGCCCCGACCACGCCGAGCGGCTCGCGTCCGACCAGCGCGAGCGCGTCGGCCCCGGTTGGCGCGATCTCGCCGTACACCTTGTCGATCGCCTCCGCGTACCACGCGATGCAGTTGCGCGCGTTCGGCACGTCGACGTTCCGCGCGTCGGTAATCGGGTGGCCGACGTCGGCCGACTCGAGCTGCGCGAGTTCCTCGGCGTGCTCATCGATCAGCGAGGCCCACCGCAGCAGTACGCGCTTTCGCTCTCGCGGATCGGCGAATGCCCAGACACCATCGTCGAACGACCGCCGGGCGGCCCGCACGGCGAGGTCAACATCGTGAGCCGAGCCGCGCGCCACCTCGGCGATCACCCTCCCGTCCCGCGGAGAGACATCCGAAAACGTCCGCCCGTCCGCAAGCGCCCACGAACCGGCCGTCGATGAACGCCTCGCGCCTCAGGCCCGCACCGCTTCCCGGTCCACCGCGTAGAACGCCACCGCCTCCTCGTCGAGACAAACCCCCAGTCCGGGCGCGTCGGGAACGCGAAGCAAGCCGTCGCCACCCACCACGACAGGCGATGCGAGCATGAAGTCGCGCCGCGCCGGCGTCCACCCGGGAGGGTCGTACGGGAACTCGAGGAACGGCCCGCCGCCGACCCCCGCGCACACGTGCAGGTTGGCGAGCACGCCGATCCCGTTGGTCCACGTGTGGGGCGTGAACCACCGGTTCCGCCGCAGTGCCAAAGCCCCCAACGTCCTCGCTCCCGAGATACCCAGCGCCAGCACCACATCGGGCTGATACACGTCCAAAGCATCGGCATCGAGAGCAAGGCGCAGCTCCTCGAACGTCCGCGCCATCTCGCCGCCACCGATCCGCACGCCGGTAGCCGAACGCAGCGAGCGCATCCCGACCACATCCTCTCCAGGCAAAGGCTCCTCGACCCACAAAACCCCGTACGAGCGCAACCGCTCGACGATCCGCCGCGCGCCGGCAACGTCGAGCCGCGGGCCGATGTCACCGGCCATCCGCCACCACTGGTTGAGGTCGACCATGATCTCGAGCCGGTCGCCGACCGCGTCGCGAACCGCCGCGACCACGCCGATCCCCTCGTCGGCCCGCGCCGGCGCGATCCTGATCTTGACCGCCCGGAAGCCCTCCTCGACCAAGGCAAGCGCGTCCTCGACCCGCTGCCCGGGATCCCGGATCGACCCCCACGACGCATACGCGGGCAACGCATCAAGCGCGCCCCCCAACAACGACGCCACCGGCTGGCCGCAGGCCTGTCCGAACAGGTCCCACAAAGCGGCCTCCAGCGGCCAAAACCGGCCCGAATGAAAAGAGACCGTCTCTAGCACCCGGGCATGGCGCTCGATGGCGAGCGCATCCCGACCCACGAACAACTGAACAAAATCATCAAAGCCGTTCATCGTGTCGCCGCTTCCAACCCCAACCAGGCCGGAATCGGTCTCGACCCGCACGATCGTCGCCTCGAACGACCGGCGCGGGTCCGGGTCCCACGCGGCGTAGAACGGCGGATCGAGCGGCAGCCGCAGCCGCTCCACGCGGATCGCCGTGATCTTCAAAAACCTACGACCCCCCGTAGAAGGGGCTCGTCACGGAGTCCCGCCGCTCCACAA
The DNA here is from genome assembly GCA_963822855.1 of uncultured Solirubrobacterales bacterium. Lineage (GTDB taxonomy): Bacteria > Actinomycetota > Thermoleophilia > Solirubrobacterales > Solirubrobacteraceae > Palsa-465. The sequence continues at coordinate 33,014 of CAWGJE010000022.1, forward strand.
GCGACAGCGCTGCCTCCGGATCGCGACCCTCGACCGCCACGCCGATCGCGCGCCGCACCGCGACCCGCGCCGCCTCCCGCACCATGGTCTCCTCGAAAGCAACCGGGTCGATCCAGATGCACACGAACACGATCAGGTCTCCGGTTGGCTCGAGCAACCCGTCCGCGACCGCGTCGAGCACTCCCTGGGCAATCCCCAGCTGCCCGGCGCCCCAGGTGATCGTCTGGTGGCTATCCGACAGCGCCGTAGCCTTGTTGATCATGATCGTCGGCGGCCACACCACCTCGTAGCGGTCCTGGGCCTCGCCGACGACGACCAGGATCGGGGTGTGCCCCGGCGACGGCGTCGTGAACGTTCCGAGCAAAGCGGCGGCCGTCGGCGTCCCGCGGACGCCTAAAACCACATTCACGTGGCAGCCGTTCGGGCCGGGCCGGCCGCCCCACCCCTCGCCGATCCGCCCATCGAGATCGTGCAAAGAACGCGAAGCCGTCACTGCCCCACCCCCGCCAGCTCCTCGTCGATCACGATCACCGAGCGCGCCCCCTGGCCGTGGCGGAGCCGCTCGAGCGCCGCTTCGACGTCGTCGAGCCCGATCAGGTACGAGACGACGTCGCCGAGGTCGAGCCGCCCGTCGACCACGAGTTGCACGAGCTGGCCGAGCGCGGCGTGAACGTCCGACGATCCGTAGTAGCTGCCGGTGATCGTCTTCTCCGACAGGAAGTCGATCGCGGGCAGCGACACCTCGACGCCGACCGGCGCCAGCCCGACGACCGTCGCCGCCCCGCCCGGCCGGAGCACGTCCCAGGCCTGCCTAATCGTCGAAGCCCTACCCACAACCTCGAACGCGTGGTCGACCCCTCCCTGAGACAGCGCCAACACCTCCGACACGACGACGTCGCCGTCCCCACCGCCGGCGAGCACAACATCCGTCGCGCCACGCCGCACAGCGAGCTCCAACTTGCTCTCATCGGTGTCGATCGCGATCACGATCCCGGCGCCCGCGAGCCGCGCGCCCGCGATCACCTGCAGGCCGACGCCGCCGCACCCAATCACGCACACGCTGGCGCCGACGCGCAGTCCGGCGCGATTGACCGCGCCGATCCCGGTCACTACGCCGCAGCCGAGCAGCGCTGCCTGCCACAGCGGGATCGAGTCGGGCAGTGGCACCGCGCCGTTGGCCGGCACGACCGCGTACTCCGCGAAGCACGCGACCATCAGGCCGTGCTGCAACACACCTCCGTCGGCTCCCCGCAACCGCGACGAGCCGTCCATCAGCATCCCGGCGACGCCGTTGCGCGCCGCCGTCTCGCACAGCGTCCGGCGCCCCGCCCGGCACGCACGGCACGAACCGCACGAAGGCACGAAGCAGAACGCCACGTGATCGCCGACCGCGACCTCATCCACGTCCTCGCCGACAGCGACCACCACGCCCGCGCCCTCGTGACCGAGCACCATCGGCCAGCGGCCGCCGCCGAGCGCCCCCTCGGCCAAATGCAGATCTGAATGACACACGCCCGCCGCCGCGACCCGCACGAGCACCTCACCGCGGCGCGGCGGCGCCAGCGTCACGGTCTCGGTCGCCACCGGCCGGCCCGGCTCGCGCAGGACCGCTGCGCGCATCTCGATCACGCGCGAACCCTCGCCCCCGGCGTCCAGCGGGACCTCCGCCGGGACCGGGGTCTCAGTCGTCTGCGCCGGCAACCGAGACCTCCTTGCCCTGGAGGCGCCGGAGCTCCTCGAGGGGGATGTGACAGCGAATCGCGTGACCGGGCTCGGTCTCGGCGAGCGGCGGCTCGGTGTTCACGCAGATGTCCCCGAGGAAGCGCGGGCAACGCGTGTGGAACACGCAGCCGGTCGGCGGGTCGGCCGGGCTCGGGATCTCGCCCTCGAGGCGGATCCGGTCGGTCGCCGAGTCCTCGAGCGTGGGGACCGCGGAGAGCAGCGCCTCGGTGTAGGGGTGGTGCGGCGGGTTGAAGACCTGGTCGGCCGGCCCGATCTCCATGATCCGCCCGAGGTAGAGCACGGCGATCCGATCCGACAGATAGCGGACGACGCCCAGGTCGTGGCTGATGAACAGGTAGGAGACCTCCTCGCGCCGCTGGAGGTCGGTCAGGAGGTTCAGGATCGCGGCCTGGACCGACACGTCGAGCGCGGAGGTCGGCTCGTCGCAGACGACGATCCGGGGGTCCCCCGCGAACGCGCGCGCGATCGCGACGCGCTGCTTGAGCCCGCCCGAGAGCTGCGCGGGCCGCATCGACAGGTGACGATCCGACAGACGAACGTCCGAGATCAGCTTCTTCAGCCGGGCCATCAGCGCCTCGCCGCGATAGCCGCCCAACCGCGACAGCGCGCGGGAGATCAGCCGCTGCACCGAGTGCCGGCGGTTCAGCGCCGAGTCCGGGTTCTGGAAGACGATCTGGAGCGCCTTCTCCTGCTCGCGCGTCCGTTGCCCGGCGTGGTCTCCGACGAGCGCCTGGCCGTCGAGCGTGATCTCCGATCCCTTGTCGGGAGCGGTCAGGCCGAGCAGCGCGCGCGCCAGCGTGGTCTTGCCGCTCCCCGACTCGCCGACGAGCCCGAGCGTCTCGCCGGCGCGCAGCTCGACGGTGACGTCGACGAGGCCGTAGATCGTCTCGCCCTCCATGTGGAAGGTCTTGGACACGTCCGCGGCGCGGATCAGCACCCCGCCGTGGTCCGGGCGCTCGCCGGGGACCGCCTCGCGCTCGGGCGGGATCACGCGCGGAAGCGTCTGCGCGCGCTCGTGGAAGTGGCAGCGCGAGCGACGGGCGGGATGTGCCGGGTCGATTTCGTAGAGCGGCGGCGCCTCCGTGCGGCAACGGTCCTCGACCAGTCCGCAGCGGTCGGCGAAGATGCAACCGTCGGGCACCACTCCCGGCGGAGGCAGGGAACCCGGGATCGTGTCGAGCGCTCGGTTCGCCTTGAGCGTGTCGCGCCGGGGGATGCAGCGCAGCAGCCCGACGGTGTACGGATGGCGGGGGCTGTTGAACACCTCGCGCGCCGGTCCCTCCTCGACCAGCTCGCCGGCGTAGAGCACGCCGACGCGGTCGCACATCTTCGCGATCACGCCGAGGTTGTGGCTGATGAACAGGAACGAGGTGTGGAACTCGTTGCGGAGCGCCGAGATCAGGTCGAGGACCTCGGACTCGACGGTCGCGTCGAGCGCGGTCGTCGGCTCGTCGAGGATCAGCAGCGCCGGCTCGGCGGCGAGCGCCATCGCGATCACCACGCGCTGGAGCATGCCGCCCGAGAGCTGGTGCGGATAGCGGTTCATCACCCCGGCCGGATTGGAGATCCGCACCTTCTCGAGCATCTCCTGCGCGCGGTCGAGCGCCTCCCCCTTCGCGACACCCGCGATCTCGAACACCTCGGCCACCTGGCGCCCGACCCTGATCGTCGGGTTCAGCGCCCGGCCGGGCTCCTGGTAGACCATCGAGACCGTGTGCTGGCGGAGCTCGCGGAGCTCGCCTTGGTTCAGCGCGAGCACGTCGCGTCCGTCGATCTCGACCTTGCCGCCGGTCACCTTGCCGTTGCGCGCCAGGTAGCGGACGATCCCGAGCGCGATCGTCGACTTGCCGCAGCCCGACTCGCCCACGAGGCCGAACGACTCGCCTCGCCCGACGCGGAAGCTGACGTCGCGCACCACGCGCATCGCCCGTCCGCGGACTCGGTAGGTGATCTCGAGGTTCTCGACGTCCAGCGCGTCGGCCTGTGGAAGCGTCTCGCCCGGCCTTACGGTGTCAGCCGTCGTGCTCATCCCTCGAGCGCTCCCTGTACCGAGTCGGATATCAGCGTGATCGAGACCACCAGCGTCGCGATCGCGAGCGCGTCGAACAGCACCTCCCACCAGTAGCCGGCCGGGCACCACGCGCGTAGTTGGAGGAGATGTCGAGCGCCCAGTCGGGCGACGGTGGCTGGACGCCGAGGCCCGAGGAACGTGAGCGTCAGGACCGCGAAGATCGCGTACGCCAGCCGGACCGTGAACTCGACCATGATCGGCGCGAACACGTTCGGGAGGATCTCGACGAACATGATGTACGGGGCCCGCTCGCCGCGCAGCCGCGCGGCCGCGACGTAGTCGAGCTCGCGCTCGAGCAGCACCGCGGCCCGCACGGTCCGCGCGATCAGCGGCGTGAACAGCAGCCCGATCACGACGATCAGCGTCAGGTTCGAGCGCCCGAGCGTCGACAGCGCGATCACGCCGGTGACGACGACCGGCAGCGCCAGGAACGCCTCGACGAACCGGCCGAGCACGTCGTCGACGACACCCGCGGAAGTAACCCATGAACAGCCCGACCGCGGTCCCGAGCACCGTCCCGAGCAGCGTCGCCAGCGGCGCGATGATCAGGATGTCGCGCGAGCCCACGATCACGCGCGAGAACATGTCGCGCCCGAGCTGGTCGGTCCCGAACCAGTGCGCGCTCGACGGCGCCTTGTTGATCCCGAGGAGGTTCTGGGCGTACGGGCTGTGCGGCGCGATCGCCGAGCCGAAGATCGCGCAGATGATCCAGATCAGGAGCACGATCGCGCCGACGATGAACGTCGGCGAGCGCACCAGCTCGCGGCAAGACTTCGCGCGTAGCCTCGCTGCGGCCGGCCTGCGAGCGCGCCGGCGTCCTCGACGGGGATGTCGACGATGCTCATTCGGCCGCCCTCAGCCTGATCCGCGGATTCAGCAGCGAGAACGCGATGTCCGCCACCAGCGTCACGACCATGTACACGACGCCGATCGTCAGCACGCACGCCTCGAGCATCGGGATGTCGTGCTGGTTGGCGGCGTTGTACGTGAGCAGCCCGATGCCGTTGTAGCGGAACAGCGTCTCGACGACGACCAGCCCGCCGATCAGGTAGCCGGTCTGCGTCGCGATCACCGTGATCGTCGGCAGCAGCGAGTTGCGCAGCACGTGCCGGCGGATCATCACGCCGCGCGGCAGGCCCTTGAGCGTCGCGGTGCGCGCGTAGTCGGACTCGAGCGCCTCGACCGTGCCGACGCGGGCCATCCGCGCGATGTACCCGAACAGGACCATCACGAGCGGGATCACCGGCAGGATCAGGTACTTCAGCTGGGTGAAGAATCCCGAGCCCGGTCGGAGCCGTGGCGAGTCACCGGCAGCCACCCGAGCTCGACCGCGAACACGACGATCAGCACGATCCCCGACACGAACTCGGGCACGGTCAGCATCGACTGCCCGACGACGCTGATCGTCCGGTCGATCGGCTTGCCGGCGTTCAGCGCCGAAACCACCCCGCCGATGATCCCCAGCGGGACGAGGATGACGAACGCGAAGATCGCGAGCTTCAGCGAGCGGCCGAGCGCGCTCGTCAGGATCGGCCCGATCGGCGCCTGGTACTGGTACGACGTCCCCGGGAAGTTGCTGATCCAGTGCCAGTACTGGGTCAGGATCGGCTTGTCGACGCCGAGCTGGTGGTCGAGCGCGTGGACCGCGCTCGGCGCCGCCAGCGGTCCGAGGATCGAGCGCCCGGGATCGCTCGGAAGGACCTGGCCGAGGAAGAACACGATCACGCTCAGGAGCCACAGCGTGATCAGCGCGAGGCCGAGCCGCTTGAGGATGAACCTGACCATGTTCGTTCAGCGAGCCTTAAGCCGACTTGTACGCCGTGTTCAGGTAGAGCTGCGCGATCGACGTCGGGTTCAGCCCACCGACGTTCGGCGTCGACGCCGTGAGGCCGTCGATCCAGTACGGGTAGACGATCGGCGTCTCCTGCAGGAGCAGGTTCTGGATCTTGCCGGCGATCGTCTTCTGCGTCTGGAGGTCGAGCGCAGCCACGTACTGCTTGACGAGGCCGTCGTACTCCGAGTTGTGGAACCTCGCCGCGTTCCAGGGTCCGCTCGAGCGTCAGCGGCGCCGTCAGGTACACGTTCGGGAACGCCGCGGTCGCCGTAGTCGACGAGGCTCATCGTGCCGTCGAGCCAGTCGGAGTTCCCGTACGTGGCCTTGCCGTAGTACAGCGTCTGGCTCTCGATCGTTGGCGTTGATCTTGATGCCCGCCTTGGCCGCGTCGGCTGACGATCACCTGCGCGAGCTGGGGGATCTCCTGGTAGACCTCGGTCTTCATCGAAGTCGAGAAGCCGTTCGGGTGACCCGCTGCAGCCAGCAGCTGCTTGGCCATCGCGATGTTCTGGGTCCGCTGGGGAACGCTCGTGTCCGTCGACGGGAACCTCGGGCCAAACGGGTAGTCGTTGGCGACGGTGCCCTTGCCGCTCAGTAGCGCCGCGACGGCGCCTGGACGGTCGAGCGTGTAGGCCACGGCCTGGCGCACGCGCGGATCGGTGAACGGCGCGATGTCGTTACGCATCGACAGCTCACGATGGTTGGCCGACTGGAGCTGATGATCTTGTACGACGGGCTGTTGAGAATCGCGGCAGCCCCGGACGGCGTGAACTGCGCGATCACGTCGACGTCGTTGCCCTGGAGCGCAAGGATCATCGGCGCCTGGCTCGAGAAGAACTTGAACGAGGTGCCGGCGAGCAGCGGCGCCGTTCCCCAGTAATTCGGGTTCGGGACGAACGTGGCGCCGACGTTCTGCGTGTAGCTGCCGAGCTTGAACGCGCCGGTCCCGATGAACGTGCTCTGCCACTTGCCGAAGTCGGTCCCGTTGGGGACGATGATCGCGTTGTAGTTGTCCGAGGAGACGAGGTAGGGGAAGTTGCCGTTGGCGGCCTCGAGGGTGAAAGACACCGTCATCGAGTCGACCATCTTCACCCCGGCCGGGGTCAGCACGCCCTCGAACGCCGACAGCGCGTTCGAGGCGTTCTTCGGGTCGGCCAGCTGCTGGAACGTGTAGACGACGTCGGCGGCGGTCATCGGGGCGCCGTTGCTGAACTTGACGCCGGGTCGAAGCTTGAACGTCCACACGGTGCCGTCCGTGTTCGGGCTCCAGCTCAGCGCGAGCATCGGCTGGAGCATCAGCTTGATGTTGCTGTCGAAGACCAGGAACTCGCCGGTCTGGTTCAGCATCAGCAGCCCGCCGGCGTCGGAAATCGTCAGCGGGTTGATCGCCGCGGCGGGCGTGACCGCGCCGATCCGCAGCATGCCGCCCTTCGTCGCGGCGGCGCTCGACGTGCTCGAGGTTCCGGCCGCGCTCGACTTCGAGCTCGACGACGAGCCGCACGCGGCCAGGACCGCGCCCAGCAACGTCGCCGACATCCCGATCGTGGTCCCACGCCGCAGGAAGTCTCGGCGGCTCAGCCGTCCGGAGACGAGCTCGTCGATGTAGTGGTTCTCGAGCTCGGTGCGTCCGTCTCGCAGCCGGTCCAGCTCGCTGTTGCCGCGACTCATGGAGCCACCTTTCTGTTGGTGTCGACCCGTCGCCGGCCCCGGGCCCCCGGAGCGGACGTCGCTATAGTTGCTAACTTACTTGATTGATTTGGTGAAGTATTGGCCCGCGCGTGGTAATTGCCATTGCCCGGAGCGCTGCGGCTGCTGCCGTTGGCCGGGGCCGGCACGATCTCCCGCGCGGCCCGGAGCAGGTCGGGGAGCATCTCCCGTCTGCGGGCGGCGCTCATCCGCCCGGTGGGCACGCACAGCGTGATCGCGGCCGCGACGCGGCCGGGAGGACCCACGGGCACGGCGAGGCAGTGCAGGCCGAGCGCGGTCTCGTCGACGTTCTCGGCGTAGCCTCGGCTCCGAGCCTCGCTCAGGATCCCGAACAGCTCGTCGAGTCCGTCGAGCTCGCGGCCGGTGGGCGTGGTGAGGTCGCACCCCGCGTACAGAGCCGCGACCTCGTCCGCGGGGCGGTCGGCGAGCAGCACCCGCCCGGAGGCGGCCGCGAACGCCGGGAGCCGGCTTCCGACAGCGGTTACGAGGCGCACGGGGTGGGTGGTCTCCTCCTTGGCGATGAACACACTGTCGCGCCCGTCGAGGACGGTTAGGCACGTGGTCTCGTTATGGCGAGCCACGAGCCGGCGGGCCACGCCGTGGAATCCGGCGGCGAGCGGCGAGACCGGTGCCGTGTGCGCGAGCCACGCGACCCTGGGGCCGAGCTCGATCTGACCGGTCTGCGCGTCGCGGGCGGCCCATCCGCGCTCGAACATGATCGAGCAAACGCGGTGCAGCGTGCTCTTCGCGATGCCGGTCTCGCGAGCGAGGTCGGCCAGCGTGGTCGGGCCCTCGCGGTCGAGCAACTCGAGCACGTCGAGGACGGCCGAGATGCCCGGCGATCTGGCGCCCGGGCGACGCGCCGGCTGGTACCCGATAGCGGCTTCCATGTCCTCCTCTTGATCCGCAGGTAGAACGGCGTTCAGCCGACGGACCAGCGACGTTTCTTTCACACCGCCCGGACCGTGTCAAGTTAACGAAGTTTTAGGTCCGCGAAGTGGCCGAGGTCGGCGTCGCTGTACGGTGAGCGAGCACATGGATTTCTGGAACGCTCGCGTGATCGATGGGACGGGCCGCCAGCCGTTCGAGCGTGCGGTCGTGCGGGTCGAGGATGGTCGAATCGTTTCAGTCGACTCGGTTGACGGCTCCGGGGGCTTCGTCCCCGAGGGCGCAATCGACCTCGAGGGACGCACGCTCATGCCCGGGCTGATTGACGCGCACACCCACCTGTCGAGCGACGTGTTCCGGAGCCCTGGCTTCGGCCCGGCGCCCGAGCTCCACGGCGAGCTCCCGCGCCGGCGCGAGCTCGGCTACTTCATCCTCGCCAAGACCGCCCTCGTGCTGCTCTCGGCCGGCATCACCAGCGTACGCGACGTGGGCGCGTATGACGACGAGGCGCTCGCTTTGCGCGACGCGGTGCGGCTCGGCATCGTCCCCGGTCCGCGGATCCTCTCGTGTGGGCGGATCATCTCGGCCACCGCGCCCGGCGGCGCGATCTTCACAACCATGTACCGCGAGGCCGACGGCCCCGACGAGATGCGCAAGGCCGTCCGTGAGCAGCTTCGCCGGGGCGCGGACTACGTGAAGCTGATGGCGACGGGCGCGCGGTCGGTGCTCGTCGAGGATCCGGAGCCGGCTCAGATGACGGTTGCCGAGCTAGCCGCGATCGTCGACGAGGCCCACCGGCTCGGGGTTCGCGTGGCGGCCCACGTCGAGGGTCTGGCCGGCGCGCGGCTGGCGGTGCGCGAGCGCGTCGACACGATCGAGCACGGCCTGTCTCTGCATCGCGAGCCGGTGTTGCTCGCGGAGATGGCCGAGCGCGGGATCGTGCTCGTCCCGACGCTCAGCACGTTCCACGACCTCGCCGAGCGCTTCACCGACGACTTCCCCCGGCCGCTGGTCGAGCAGGCAAAGCGTCAGCTTGACGAGGCGTACAAGACTTTGGTCGCCGCGCGGGCTTCCGGGGTCACGCTCGCGATGGGGCACGACAGCGGCCCACCGGGCGACAACGCGATCGAACTCGTGCGGATGGTCGACGGTGGGCTGTCGGCGCTCGAGGGGATTTGTGCCGCGACTTCAGGGTCGGCGGCGGCGCTCGGCCTTTCGGCTGACGTTGGGACCGTCACGGTCGGAGCGGTCGCCGACCTGCTCGTGGTCGACGGCGACCCGCTCGCCGATGTCGGGGTGCTGCGCGATCCGGAGCGGATCTCGATGGTCGTGCAGGGCGGGAAGGTCGTCGCCGGCGCGCCGGGCGCGTCAACCCTGGCCCCAGCATGACCACCTCCACCCACGCGCCAGAGTTCTCGCTGCCGTCCCTGACCGGGCCCCCGGTTCGTCTTGCCGACCTTTGTGATGGCGGCTCCGCGCTTCTGTTGTTCGTGTCCGAGGAGTGCCCGACCTGTGTGCTGGCCCTCCGTCGCCTGGCGCCGGTCGTCTCGGAGCTGTCTGACGCCGGCGTGCGCGTCGCAGCCGTGTTCGAGGACCCGCTCGAGGTCGCCGCGCGCGTCGCCCGGCGAACCACCTTCGACGGTCTTGTCCTGTCCGAGCCGGCGCCGTACGAGGTGTCGCGGGCGTATTCGTTGGTGAGCCTGCCGACGGCGGTACTCGTGGATAGAGCCGGCGCGGAGGTGGGGCGCGTGGTCGGCTGGGATGCCGCCGGCCTGCGGACGCTGCTGTCGGTGCCGATCACGGACGAGCCGCCGCTCCGTAAGCCCGGCTGCGCGGCCAAGAACACCTACGACCCGGAGGAACTGCGGCTGCTCGACGGCGGCGGGTTCGACGAGCTCGAGGAGATGTTCGAGCGGGGTTGGACCGACGGGCTGCCCGTGGTTCCCCCGACGATTGAACGCGTGGACGCGATGCTCGGCGGGCGCGACCCCGCTCGAATCCTCGGCGAGATGGCGCCCGCGATGGCTTCCGTGACCTTGCAGCGCGTGGCCGCTTGTGCGGTGCTCGCGGGATGCCGGCCCGAGTACTTCCCGGTCGTGGTGGCAGCGGTCGAGGCGGTGCTCGAGCCGGCGTTCAACGTCGGCGGGCAGGCGGTCACGACGCAGCCCTGCGGGCAGGTGATCGTCGTCAACGGTCCGGTGCGCGACGCGATCGGGCTGAACGGCTCGGTCGGCGCGCTCGGCCCCGGGTGGCGTCCGAACATGACGATCGGGCGCGCGCTGCGGCTCGTGGTGAGCCTCACCGGAGGCGGGTTCCCCGGGCGGCTCGATCGCTCGACGCTCGGCAACCCCGGCAAGGTCGCCATGTGCTTCGCCGAGGACGAGGAGGTGAGTCTGTGGGATCCGCTCCACGTGTCGCGCGGGTTTGCTGCCGATGCGTCTGTCGTGACCGTGGTCGGCGCGGACGCCCCGCTGTCGATCTCGGACCACCGGAGCACCGGTCCTCTCGAGCTCGTGCGGGTGCTGGGCGATGCTGCGGCCGCGACCTGGAGTCCGAATTGGTGGCCGCTCGGTGGGGTGTCGCTGTTCGTGATCTGCCCTGAGCACGCGCGGTCGTTCGCGGAGTGGGGGTGGTCGAAGGAGCGCGTGCGCGAAGAGATGTTCTCTGCGGTGCAGCGCCCGGCGGGGTCGTTGCGCTGGGGAGAGACCACGCCGCTGGTCAACTTGGCCCCGGACGATGAGCTCGTCCGTAAGTGGGACACCCCGGACGACATCATGCTCGTCGTCGCCGGCGGTGAGGCCGGCCGCTACTCGGCGGTGTTCGGGCCGTGCCTCGGGATGAACACCGAGCCGATCTCAAAGGAGGTTCAGTGGACTACGTGAGCCCATTCGACGAGCGCCGGCGCGCGACCGAGCCGCTCGCGCCCCGCCCGGCGAATTTGCGCGGCGCGCGCGTGGCGCTGCTCGACATCACCAAGCGCCGCGGCGACGAGTTCCTCGACCGTGTGGAGGAACTGCTGCACGCGCAGGGCGCCGAGACGTTCCGCGTCGTAAAGGAAATCTTCTCCAAGCCGGCGGCCCCGGAGATCATCCGGCGGATCGCCAACCGCGGCGACCTCGCCGTCGAGGGCCTCGCCGATTGAGGCTCGTGCACGTCGTGCAGTGTGCGCGACATGGTTGAGTTGGAGCGGCTGGGCATCGCCACCGCGGCGGTGGCGACCGAGCCGTTCGTCGACGAGGCGCTCGAGCAGGCCCGCGTCCTGGGGATGCCCGACTACCGGATGGTGTTCGTCCCGCACCCGGTCCAGCTGCTCACGCTCGAGGAGCTACGCGGCTACGCGGATCGCGCCTTCGAGGAGATCGTCGCGCGGCTGACGCAGCCGGCGTCGCGTTGAGCCTCACGCTCACGCGGCGAGCGAGCCCTCCAGCGGGCGGAGCTCGTCGGCGTAGCTGACCGACGCGCGGCGCATCACCCCGTCGTCGTCGATCGAGTACTGCCCGAGCCGCCACAGCGGCGGCGAATAGGCGTGAATCGAGATCGCCAGCTCATCCTCGCCGGCGAGGCGATGGATGTGCTCGGGTCCGAACGAGAACGAGCCCCCTTCGGCCACGACGCGCGCGGCCGGCTCGCCGCCGATCCGCGGATTCGATTCGCGCACCGCCCCCCGGACGACCCGGACCGCGCCCGAGGAGATGTCGTGGTCATGCCAGCCCGTGTCGTCCCCGGGCACCCAGCACAGCAGCCACACGTCCACGTACTCGTCCCGGTGCAGCGACACATAGTGGCGCTGCCCGCCTTCGAACGCGACGTGTTCTCGCCACCGATCCGGGTCGTTCGCGAGCCCATCGACGAGCGCCTGTAGCTCGGCGCGGTCGAGGTTACGCGGGGGAAGCGATTGCCAGATCATCGAACACCTCCTTGGGATAGAGCAGACGCATTGCGTTGGCGCTGCGAATCGCGTGCATCGCCGCCGGCCCGAGGTCGAGCGACGGCGGCTCGGCGTACGGCCGGTCCGACCCGTTCACGATCACGTCGATGCCGAGCACCCGCACGGTCGCGTCGACCGCGCGCGTGCCGTAGGAAGAGACATCCAGGAACACGTCCCGATCGACCACGCCACGGTCGCCGGCCCGGGCGGCAATCCGCTCGCTGTGGACCGGCGCGAGCCCGGCCAGCATCGCGAAGCAGACGCGGAGCCGCGGGTGGCGCGGGCGGCCGTACACGCGAAACGCGAACCAGGCGGCGTGCATCTGCTGCACATAGGTCACGACCGCCGGCCACCAGGATGGTCGTTCTTTCGCCGTCGCCAGCGGGCCGCCACCCGCCGCCGGGCCGCCACCCGCCACCGGGCCGCCACCCGCCACCGGGCCCGGGTGGACCAGCAGCGGCAGCCCCGCCTCCTCGAGGACCTCCAGCAGCGGGCCGGCGTTCTCGTAGCCGGAGCCGTCGAGCAGCGACGTCGCCGGCAACTGCAGCCCGGCGAACCCGCGCTCGAGTTCCCGCGACAGCGCGCCGGCATCCACGTCGGTCAGGCGCGCCGCCGCCCAGGCACCGAAGGGATCGGGCAGTGCCAGCGCCCCCGCGTGATACGCGGCGATCAGCTCGGTCGCCTCCTGCGGAGCGAGCGACTCGATTCCGAGCGGGCTCGACAGCGACACGAGCGCCAGGTCGAGCCCGTCGGCCCGCGCCACCGCCGCCCGCTCGTCCGGATCATGGGCGCGCGCGTCGACCTCGTAGTCGGGTTCGCCGACAAGCTCGAGCGTCCAGCCGCGCATCCGCGGCGGCGTCCGCCGATCCCGTAGCGCCTCGATCAGCGGCTCCGGCCACACGTGCTGGTGCACGTCGACGATGGGAGTGTCTCCGCTTAACCGGTTCATGAACCGGTTAAGTGAAGCGGTTAAGCCTGGAGTTGTCAATACGCCGGCCGGAGTAGCCGTCCGACGCGTGCAAATCTGCTGCCAGGCCGCGGGGTCAACCCGTCTACGCTTGCGGCGTGAGCCCTCCCGCCAAGCGCGTGACGATCCGGGAGGTTGCCGACGCCGCGGGGGTATCGCCCGCCGCCGTGTCCTATGCATTGCGCGGCATTCAGGTCTCCGAGGAGACCCAAGAGCGCGTCCGCAAGGTCGCCGACGAGATGGGTTACGAGGCCAACCCGATCGCGCGGGCGCTCGCCAGCGGGCGCACCGGCATGGTCGGGATCCTCGGCCCCTCGCTCGAGGATCTGTGGCAACAGCGCCTGGTCGCCGAGGCAGGCCGCGCGCTCCTGGCGCGCGACCGCTACGCGCTGATTCTCGACGCCGGGGGCGATCCCGTTCGCCAGCGCGCGCTCGCCACCCAACTCCGAGACCAGCACGTCGACGGGCTGATCCTGTCCCCGGTCGACCCCTCGGATGAGTTCTGGACCGAGATCTCGGAGGCGCTGGCGGTTGTGTCGATCGGCGACGCGCTCCCCGGCCGCGCCGCCGCGGGCGAGGTGCTATTCGACAACCGCAGCGGCGTGCGCTGCGCCCTCGAGCACCTGCACGCCCTCGGCCATCGCCGGATCGCCGTGCTGCGCCCGCCGGGATCGCCAACCAACGATCGCCCCGCCGAGGTCTACGTCGGCTCCGAGGCCGACCGCCTCGACCTCGACGTCAGCGTGGTCAGCACGCCCTACGAGTTGGCCGAGGCCACCGACGTCGCCCGTTCGGTGCTCACCGCCACCCATCGCCCGAGCGCCGCGTTCTGCTTCTCGGACTCGATCGCCTACGGCGTCTACGCCGCCGCCCGCGAGCTCGGGTTGCGGATCCCAAACGACCTGTCGGTGATCGGCTACGACGACCATCCCGTCTCCATTCTGCTCGCGCCACCGTTGACAAGCTTCTCCTGGGACACCGAACGGCTGGTGGACGTGGCGGTCGGGATGGTGCTGGGGGCGATCGACGGGCACCCGCGCCGCCGCCGGCGCGTAGTGATCGAGCCAAGCCTGCGCGAGCGAGCCTCGACGGCGCGCCACCGGCGCTGACGCAGTCCCGCGCGGCCCGCAGGCCCTCACCCAAAGAACGAAATGAGCTCCCGCGCCACCCCGACCGGGTCGTCGTATGCCATCAAGAACCCGGTCCCCGGCAGCGTCCTCAGCTGGCAGTTCGGCAGCAGGTCGAGCGCCTGGTAGGCCCCGATCAGCGGATGCAGCGAGTCGGCGTCGGCCCACAGCAGCAGGACCGGGATGTCGATCCGCGGGTAGGCGTCGAGCAACTGGCGCTGGGGTTCGGCCGGCCAGCGGCGCGCGAACTTGGCCCACGACCGGGCGCGGTTGCCGTTCCCGGCCACGTCGGCGAAGGCGTGGCGGACGAGGTCGCGGGCGGCGGGATTGCGCTGTGCGGACAGGCGCTCGCCGACAGAGGGCCGGAACACCAGGGTGGCGCCGCGGGCGAGCGTGCGGTCGAACCCGGGCAAAGCCGCAGTCCGACACACGACGCGCCACGCCGCGCGCTTGCCGGGAAACTCGTCGCGCCGGTGGAGGCGATTCGGCAGGAGCGCCATCCGCGCTGGCTCCAGGCGGCCTGTCGTGACCGCTTTCAAGGCGATCTCCGCCCCGATGTCGTGACCGGCGAGCAGCGGTCGCGGGCCGGCCACCTCGCGACAGAAACCTGCGATCACCTCGGCGAGCCAGTCGGCCGTGTACGGGTGGCGGGGCCTGTCCTCGGAATCTCCGTGGAGCGGCAGGTCGGGCAGCACCACGCGAAAACGTGACGAAAGCTCCTCCACCACCGGCTCCCACTCCCGATGAGAAAGCCCTAACGAATGCAGCAGGGCAAGTGCTGGACCCGTGCCGGTTTCGCGGTACGCTATCCGCGCGCCATCGTGATGGTGGTAGAGCCTAAGTCGCATGTGCCTGGCAGGGTCACATCGTCGCAGCCGCAACAGTCCTCGCGTCAGAGGCTCGCTTGTCCGCGCGCTTCAGAGCAAAGGTTGTGCAATTGCTGCATAACCCGCCGCATTCTTCGTAAATGCATCTGAAATGCAGATATGGAGCAAATGAGGAACAGCCCGCTCGGTTTGTCCACTTCGCAAGCCGCCAACGCGCTCGGGGTTTCCCTCGGAACGATTCGCAGGTGGGCCGATATGGGCTACCTCGAGTCGTATCGGACGCCCGGTGGTCAGCGTCGGTTCAGCGTTGAGCAGATCGAGCAATTCCTGGAGACGCTGCAGCAGCGTCGCGCCGGCCAGAGCCAGCACCAGGAACGCCTCGTCGGCTAACTGCTGACGACAACCCGCGTCGCGCGCCGGACGGGCTGCACCGGCGTAGCGACTGCGGACCACATTTTCCGGACCAACGAGGTTCGCGGTGCTGTACGGCCTGCCGGCGGGGCCCTAGCCGGCGCGGGCCTGTTTGATCCGCCGCTCCATGTCCAGTTCGGAGTCGAAGTTCGCCGCGTCCGCGTGGCGGTACTCGACGCCCTCGCCGCTCAGCAGATTCGCGAGCACCTCGACGTAGCCCGCGTCAAGCTGGCTGCCGGCGACGCGCCGCAGCTCCCGCAGCGCCTCGAACGAGCTCATCCTCGTCCGGTACGTGTCCGCGGCGGTGAGCGTGTCGTACACCTCGGCGACCGCGATGATCTTCGCGATCTGAGGGATGTCGTCCCCGGGCAGCCCGTTCGGGTAGCCGCGCCCGTCTATCCGCTCGTGATGGGCGAGCACGATCTCGGCGATCGGGCCGTACATGCCGAGGTCGCGCAGCATGTCGGCGCCGAGCTCGGGGTGCTGCTGAATCGCGACCCAGTCCTCCTCCGTGAGCGTGCGGCCTCGCTCGGCCACGCGATCCGATAGCGCGAAGTGGCCGATGTCGTGCAGCAACCCGGCGGTATGGGCCAGCTCCTGGTCATGCTCGCCCATGCCGACCGCCTCGGCCATGTCGCTGGCGAACCGGGCCACGGCCGCGGCGTGCCGGGCGGCCCGCCCGTCGCGGATGTCGAGCGCGCGCAGCAGACCGGCGAGGACTCCCCAGGACAGCGAGACGTACTGCTCGGCGCGCTGGCGAGACTTGTCGAGCAGGTGAGCCATGTACGAGAAGGTGAACACTGCGGACAACGCAAACGTGATCCCGGCGTTACCCAGCTTTACCGTGATGCCGGCGCCCGCCACTACGAGCAGCACGTTCAGGCCGATACTGGGGAGCGCCTCCAGGAACGCCCGTGGACCGATCTGGCTCCATGAGGGATAACAGACCCGGCGGAGCGTGGCCATGATCGCGAAGCTGAGCGTGTTTGCCAAGACCGCGGCCGCCAGCACGGCGACATAGAAGCTCGCCGAATCGTCTCGCTGAGACGTGATCGCGTGGGCGGTCACCGCAGCCGCGATTGCGGGGATGACCGCAGCCGGAAGGTTGATCAGGACCACCGAGCGCAGCCGTGTTCTCAACCGGACCGCGGCCGTGATCTCCGACAGGACGGCGGCCGCAGCGGCTGACCGAGCGCCCAGAAAAACCGCTGCCAGCGCGAACACGATGAACGATGCGGAGATCGAAAGGCCGTCTCGCTCCCCGACGACCATCAACCCGGCTCCGATCGCCGCAACACCAAGGATGAGGCTCAGGCTATTGACGCTGTCGGGAGGCGCAGCAACGAAAGCTGCCACCGCGCACGCCACCCAACCAACGGTTACGAGAAATGGAGCGAGGACGCCCAGCGACCAGCCGGCAGTGCTACGTCGGGCCAGAGGGCCGACCATGCCAAGCAAGGTAGCGCGAAACCCGCGCTACCGCGAGGTTTTGCTACAGGGTTCAGCCAACGCGCCAGGCCATTGCCTACCTCCCTCTCCGGGACGTTGGGGGCGACAACGTCCTCAGGCCTCCATAAATTGGAGGTTTAGGCGCCACTTTGGACGAAAACTTGTGCAATTCTATGTGGGGGTATTCAAGAGGGCAATGCCTTGGTCGAAATAGCAACGTCTACGGTTCTTTAACTGCGCATGCGCTATCTCAAGACGAGCGAGGCCGCTGCGCTCCTAAACGTGAGCCCGAACACATTGAGGGCTTGGGAGCGGCGGTTCGGCTTCCCCAAACCGCAGCGGTCGCCCGGTAAGCACCGGCTGTTCACGCACGGCGAAGTCGCCGCCTTGAGGGACGCCCTCCAGGAGGGTCTGTCGATCTCGTCGGCCATCTCGCGGGCGCGCGAGGGCCTCGCGGCCGACGCGAACTCGCTGGTCGGCGCGCTTGTCTCCTACGACCGGGAGCGGGCGGACGCCGCGATCGAGGCGGCGCTCGCGCTGCGCTCGGTCGAGCGCTCCGTCGAAGAGGTGCTGCTCCCGACGCTCGACGAGATCTCGCGCCGATACTCGGTCGAGTCGGCCGCATGGGCGTTCGCCTCGCACTGGGCCACCGACTGGCTCCGTCGCGCGATTCGGCTGACGCCGCCGCCGGTGCGCCAGGTCACGATCGTCATCGGCGATGCCTCGCGCGACGAGCTCGACCGCGATACTCCGTACATCCGGGCGCTCGAGCTGTTCTGCGTGCGCGCCGGCATCAAGGTCCTCAGCCTGTCGGCGCGCGGCGTGGCCGGGATCGGCGACGCCGCCAACGTGTACCGGCCGAACCTCGTGGTCGTGGCCGGCGGTCACCTCGACGACGACACCGTCGCGAGATGGGCGTACGCGATCCGGCTTGCCGTCGGCGCTATGCCGCTCGCCATCTACCGGCGCGGCGCCGAGCGTCCCCGGACGCGTGGCACCGGGACCATGGTCCTCCCGTCGGGCGCCGGCGACGCTCAGCGCACCCTGCTCGACCTGCTCGAGTCCGATCAGATCGCCGCGACGCCGTCCGCGTCCGCGGCCGCCGCGGGGGCGCGCTTCCAGATGCGGAGCGCACGAGGCGCTCAATAGACCGGTCTGCAGGGTTGGATGCACGGTAGATCAGCCAGCAACGGTCGCCCCGCCCTTCGGCTCGTGGCGGCGCCCGAACTCGCACCCGCGCCGCAAAGCGTACCGTTCTGCAGCCATTGCGGCACTCGCCCGTTCGTTTCGAACAGGGCAGCGACGTCGCCGAGGTCGCGCGTGTGCGGCGAATGCGGCCTGGGGCTGATCCTCGAGGCGCCGCAGGACATCGCTCCGCACGCGGGTGACGCCTTCCTCGTGCTCGACCGCGCGCTGTCCGTATGCGCCGTGTCCCGCGGCGCCGAGCGGCTGCTCGCAACCAGCGAGCCGGACGCCGTCAACCGGCACATGACCAACCTATTGATGCCCGCCGACGCGGAAGAAGAGGGCGGCGAGACGCTGGCGGTCGCGGTCGCCTGGGCTGCCCGCGGCGACGGAGGCACCCGCACGACAACCGTCCGCCCGGCCAACACATTCGGGATTCGCCTCACCGCTCGGATCGCAAGCTGCGGACCGCCGCGAGCGGCCCTGGTGGTGCTCGAGTAAGCCTGATGGCCCGCACGGCGCGATCCGGACGGCGCCGCCCCAGCGTTATGCAAACGCCAGTCGGCGTTATGCAAACTCCCAGCAAACAGCCGCTTTTGCGCAAGTTTGCAGGTCTGCTTGCGACACTTGCAGTGCGCGGCTCCGACCTCGATAACTCATCGTGATGAACGGAATTCGCACGAACGCCGCGGCGGTCATGCTCGGCGTCAGCCCCAACACCCTGCGCAGCTGGGAGCGCCGCTATGGCTTCCCGCGCCCCCGTCGGACGCCCGGCGGGCACCGGCAGTACGCACTGAACGAGGTCGAGTCGCTCCGAGTGACGCTCGCGGAAACTCACAACGTCTCGAGCGCGATCGCACTCGCGCGCCAACGCGGCGAGGGACCGTCGTCGGGCTCGCGCCTGGCCGCCGCATTCGCCGCGTTCGACGAGGATAAGGCAGACGGCCTGCTCGAGGAGAGCCTCGCGCTGCGGTCGGTCGAGCGAACGATCGAGGAGGTCCTGCTCGAGGCGATCGCCACCCACGCGGACGAGGCGGCCAGCGGCAGCACGCCAGAGTACGAGTTCGGTTGGCGCTACGCCACGGCGTGGCTGTCGGCGCTCAAGCGGCTGGCCCCGCCGGCGACGCACTCGGCGGGCGTGCTCCTGCTCGACGCCTCGGCGCCGCTCGAGCTCGACGCCCTGTACGCGCAGTCGCTCGAGCTGATGCTGAGGCGCGGCGGCGTTCGAACCCTGTCGCTGTCGACCGCGATCAGCCCGACCCGTCTGGCCCGGGCGCTGCCCGCGCTCGCTCCCCGGGCGGTCGTGCTCGCGGGCCGCGGCATCTCGCTCGACGCGCTCGGCCGGCTCGTCTACTCGGTCCGCTCGGTCGCGCAGCGTGCCGAGGTCTTCGACTTCCGCGGCGCGGTGCCCGACACCGGCGCCAGCACGGTCCGCCGCCTTGGCCAGACGCCGCTGAACGCGCGCGATCTGCTGCTCGGCCGGCTCGAGCAGGCAGGTCCCAGCCGGTCGCTGACGCCGGCGCGCCCGCTGCCGGCGATCTCGGCTCGCTGACGGCCCGCCCGCGAATACGGGGACGGCCGCCGGCCCCGCGAATGCGGAGACGGCCACCGGCTTCCTAGAATCGGGCGCGATGCCCGAGGCTCACCGTCCCGTCGATCCCCGCGTCTCGTTCCCCGAGCTCGAAAGGCTCGTGCTCGAGCGCTGGCGCGAGCGCGACGTGTTTGCCGAATCGGTCCGGCGCCGGCGGAGCGCCCCGCGGTGGGGCTTCTACGAGGGGCCCCCGACCGCCAACGGGCCCCCGGGCATCCATCACGTGCTCTCGCGGGTGTTCAAGGACATCTTCCCCCGCTACCGGACGATGTGCGGGTACTTCGTCGAGCGCAAGGGCGGTTGGGATTGCCACGGGCTCCCGGTAGAGCTGGCACTCGAGGCCGAGCTCGGCTTCACCTCCAAGGCCGACATCGAGAAGTTCGGGATCGCGGAATTCAACGCCCGGTGCCGCGAGATGGTCCTCAGCCACGTCGAGGACTGGAACGCGATGACCGAGCGGATCGGCTTCTGGATCGACCTCGACGACGCCTACCGAACGCTCGACCCCGCGTACGTCGAATCGGTGTGGTGGGCGCTCAAGACGATCTACGACAAGGGCCTGCTGTACGAGAAGCTCAAGGTCGTCCCCTACTGCCCGCGTGACCAGGTGACCCTCTCGAGCCATGAGCTCGGGCAGCCCGGCGTGTACCAGGACGTGATCGACCCGTCGGTGTACGTGCGGCTCCCGGTCACGAGCGGCAACGACGACGTCCAGCGCGGCGACGAGTTGCTGGTGTGGACAACGACGCCGTGGACGCTCGTGTCGAACGCGGCCGTCGCGGTCGACTCGGAGCTCATGTACGTGCGCGTGAAGCACGACGAGTACGTTTACGTCGTCGCCGAGGCACTCGCGGAGCGGGTCCTCGGCGAAGGTGCGCGCGCGCACGTCCTCAACCGCTTCCCGGGGAGCAAGCTCGAGGGCGTCGCGTACGAGCCCCCGTTCACGTTCATCCCCGGGGCCGAATACGGCCCGCGAGGCCACACCGTGCTGCTCGGGGACTTCGTCACCGCGAACGACGGCACCGGGCTCGTTCACACGGCGATCGCGTTCGGCGAGGAGGACTTCCGCCTCGGCGAGCAGTACGGCCTCAACGTGATCAACCCGGTGCGGCTCGACGGCACCTACGACGAGCGCATCGGCCCCTACGCCGGCCGCAAGGTCAAGGACGCCGACCCGGACCTGATCGAGGACCTCCGTGAGCGCGGGCGCCTGCTGCGAGCGGAGTCCTACGAGCACTCGTATCCACACTGCTGGCGGTGCAACACGCCGCTGCTGTACTACGCCAAGCCGTCCTGGTACATCGCGACCAGCCGGATCAAGGACCGCCTGCTCGCGGCCAATGAGACGGTCAACTGGGCGCCCGAGCACGTCAAACACGGCCGGTTCGGCAACTGGCTCGAGCACAACGTCGACTGGGCGCTCTCGCGCGAGCGCTACTGGGGCACGCCCCTCCCGGTGTGGCGCTGCAAGAACGATCACTTCCACGCGATCGGGTCGCTGGCCGAGCTCAATGGCCTCGCGGGCACGAACGTGACCGATCCCCACCGCCCGTTCGTCGACGATCCCACGTTCCCGTGCCAGAGCTGCGGTGAGCCGATGCAGCGCGTCCCCGAGGTGATCGACGTCTGGTTCGACTCGGGCTCGATGCCGTTCGCCCAGTACCACTCGCCGCATGAGGGCACCGAGCAGTTCGAGGAGCACTACCCGGCCGACTTCATCTGCGAGGCGCTCGACCAGACGCGAGGATGGTTCTACTCGCTGATCGCGGTCTCGACGCTGCTGTTCGATCGCTCGCCGTACCGAAACGTGGTCTGCCTGGGCCTGATCCTCGACGGAGACGGTCGCAAGATGTCGAAGTCAGTCGGCAACACGATCGCGCCGAACGAGGTGCTCGATCGCTTCGGCGCGGACGCGTTGCGCTGGTACTTCTTCACCTCCAAGCAGCCCTGGGACGGCTATCGCTTCTCGATGGAGTCGATCGGAGAGGCGGTCAGGCAGTTCCTGCTCCAGCTGTGGAACACGTACGGCTTCTACGTTCTGTACGCGAACGCAAACGGGATCGAGCACGACCCCGGCCTCGCGGACCCGGCCACCGCCACCGAGCTCGACCGCTGGGCCCTGTCGCGCCTCCAGGGAACGATCGAGGTCGTACGCGATCGCATGGACCACTTCGACGCGACCGCGGCCGGCCGCGCGATCCAGACGTTCGTCGACGAGATCTCGAACTGGTACGTGCGCCGATCGCGGCGGCGTTTCTGGGACGGCGACCAGGCCGCGTTCGCAACGCTGCGCCCGTGCCTGCTCCAGATCGCCAAGCTGCTCGCGCCGTTCTGTCCGTTCATCGCCGACGAGATCTACGACAACCTCGACGGCGCTGAGCCGAGCGTCCACCTGTGCGACTTCCCGACCGCGACCTCGCGCGACCTCGACCTCGAGGACGCGATGGCGATCGCGCGCGAGACCGTTCGGCTCGGACTCGCGGCCCGTGGTCAGGCGAAGATCGCGGTGCGGCGGCCGCTCCGCGCGGCGGTCGTGGTCGCTACCGGATTGGAGCGCGAGGCGATCGAGCGGATGTCGTCCATCGTCCGCGAGGAGCTCAACGTGCGCGAGCTCCGGTTCGTGTCCGAGGCCGACGAGCTCGGCGAGGTCGAGCTGAAGCCGAACTACCGCGCGCTCGGTCCGCGGTTCGGCAAGCACATGCCGATGGTCGCGGCCGCGGTGGCCGGGCTCGACGCCGCGCGCGCCGCGGCAACCCTACGCGAGGGCGGCCGCGTCGCCATCAGCGTCGACGGCACGGACCACGAGCTCACCGCCGAGGACCTGCTGGTGTCGATGAAGCCGCTCGAGGGCTACCAGGTCGAGCGCGAGGGCTCGCACGCGGTCGCGCTCGAACTCGAGATCGACGACGACCTGCAGGTCGAGGGCTGGGCTCGCGAGATCGTCCGTGCGGTCCAGCGGGCGCGCCAGGATGCGGGTCTCGAGGTCACCGACCGGATCGCACTCACGCTCGACGGCGACGACTTGCTCGTCGCGGCCGCACGCACGCACCAGCGCTACATCGCCGGCGAGACGCTGGCGGTGCAGATCAGCTACGAGGCGCTGGACGGCTCAGTCGCGCCCGTCGCCATCGACGGGCGCGAGCTACGCGTCGGCGTCGCTCTGTCTTCTTAGGCGAGAGCGGGCTCGAGCTCAGCGACGAGCTTGCGCTTGGGGTACGCGCCGATCACGGTCTTGGCCGGCTGCCCGTTGCGGAACAGGATCAGGGTCGGGATCGACATCACGTTGAACTGAATCGCCGTGTTCTGGTTCTCGTCGATGTTCAGCTTGACGACCTTGAGATCGTCCGCCCGCTCCTGCGCGATCTCCTCGACCACCGGTGCGACCATGCGGCACGGCCCGCACCACGGCGCCCAGAAGTCAACGAGGACCGGGACGTCGGACTCGATGACCTCGGCCTGGAAGTTGTTATCTGTGACTTCTGAGACGGTGCCTGCCATTGCGGCTCCTTGATATCTGTGGCGGTGGTTTACTTCAAAAAGTATAGCGGCTTAATGGGTCTCGCCGGAATTCGGCTTCATTACGTTTTTGAGGGCACTCACGGCCCGGAGCCGGATTCCGCGCGCTCGACATCCATGGGGCCAACTAATCCGAGTGACCGCGGGTAACTAGCCTACGAGGTAGCGATGTCGGATCCCACCAATACCGAGATTGCCGACGCTCTCGACGAGCTCGGCGACCTGTATGAGCTGGATGGCGCCGCGGTCTACCGGACCGT
Organism: uncultured Solirubrobacterales bacterium; assembly: GCA_963822855.1. Taxonomy (GTDB): domain Bacteria; phylum Actinomycetota; class Thermoleophilia; order Solirubrobacterales; family Solirubrobacteraceae; genus Palsa-465. Next base: position 56,518 of record CAWGJE010000022.1, read on the forward strand.
CGCCTACCGGAACGCCGCCAAGGCGATCCGCGACGCGCCCGTATCGGTGACGGCGCTCGCACGCGAGGGCCGCGCCACTGAGCTCGTCGGCGTCGGCCAGATCATCCAGGAGAAGATCATCGCGCTCGCCGACACCGGCGAGATCCCGACGCTCGTCAAGATGCGGGCGAAGTTTCCGCCCGGGCTGATCGCGATCACCCGCCTTCCGGGGCTCGGACCCAAGCGCGCGCGGCGGCTCTACGACGAGCTCGGGATCGACTCCCTCGAGTCGCTTCGGACCGCCGCCGACGAGCACAAGATCCGCGCGCTGAAGGGATTCGGTCCGAAGGCCGAAGAAGCGATCCTCGCCAACCTGCGATTAGACGGGGCCGGCGAGCGGCCCGCGCGGATCGTGCTGAGCCGGGCGCTTGCGGTCGGCGAGCCGCTGGTGGCGGCGCTGCGCGACCACCCGGCTGCAATCGATGTGGAGCTGGCGGGGTCGGCCCGGCGGATGACCGACACCGTCAAGGACGTCGACGTGATCGCCACCGCGACCGATCCCCTCGCGCTGGGCCGGGCGGCAGCCGAGCTCGACCTGGTCGAGGAGGCGGGGACGGCGTCGGCGGCCGGCGTGCGGCTGCGAACGCACACGGGCGTGCGGGTCGATTTCCGGATCGTCGAGCCCGACCAGTTCGGCAACCTGCTCCAGCACCTGACCGGCTCCAAGCAGCACAACATGGCGCTCCGCGACATGGCCGTGCGCAAGGGGCTGCACGTGTCCGAGTACGGCGTCGTCGACGACGCGACCGGCGAGACCCGCCGCTGCGCAACCGAGCACGAGGTGTACGCGCTGCTCGGACTCGAGTTCATCGAGCCCGAGCTGCGCGAGAACCGGGGTGAGCTCGAGGCCGCGGCCGCCGGCACGCTGCCGACACTGATCGAGCAAGGCGACCTCCGCGGCGATCTGCACTCGCACACGACCGCGTCCGATGGAACCGCGTCGATCGAGGAGATGGCGCTCGCGGCGCGGGATTTCGGCTACGAGTACCTGGCGATCACCGATCATTCGGCGAGCTTCGGGTTCGGCGACGAGGTCTCGCCTGAACGGCTGCGCGAGCAGATCGCGCGCATCCGCGCCGCCGAGATCGACGGCATCGAGCTGCTCGCCGGCTCGGAGGTCAACATCCTGCCCGACGGGTCGCTCGACTATCCGGACGAGCTGCTCGACGCGCTCGATTGGGTGATCGCCTCGGTGCACTCCTCGTTCCGGATGTCCTCCGATGCGATGACCGACCGGATCGTGCGCGCGATCGAGCATCCGTTGGTGGATGCGATCGGCCACCTGTCGGGACGCAAGCTCGAGCGCCGTGCGCCCTACTCGTTCGACCTCGAACGTGTGATCGATGCTGCGGCCCGGACCGGCACGATGCTCGAGATCAACTCGAACCCCGACCGCCGCGACCTCAACGAAACGAGCGCCCGAGCCGCCGCGGCGGCCGGCGTTCCGATCGTGATCAACTCCGACTCGCACCGCGTGGCCGGGTTCGAGGTCGCGCGCTACGGGATCGCGACCGCCCGGCGCGCCTGGCTGACGGCTGCGCAGGTTCTCAACACCGGACCGTGGGCGTCGATCGAAGCGGTCCGGCCGCGGAACCGCGCCGTTGGTTTAGGGATCCGGGCTGCGCCGCGAGCCACCCGAGCGCGACGTCGGTCGCGCGCCTGACGCGGGCTTCCCGCCTGACGCGGACTTCTTCCCGTAGGTGGGGGCCGGCGGCTTGCGGTAGGGGCCGCTCGGCTTGCGGCGCCGGACGACGCGCGCGTCGGCGCTCGGTCCGTCGAGAGGCAGCGGGTCGTACTTCCCGCGCCTCTGGATCCACACGAACCACGCGAAGCCCGCCAGGCACACCAACGTCGCGATCCAGAAGTTCAGCCGCATCCCGAGCACGTGCACCGAGTAGTCGATCCGGATCGTCTCCTCGAAGATCCGGTAGCCCGCGTACCCGGCGACGTACAGCGCCATCAGTCCCGGCGGCTTGATCTTGCGCCGGTTGCCCAGCCAGATCAGGAACCCCGCCAGACACAGGTTCCAGATGATCTCGTAAAGGAACGACGGCTGGAACGTGGCGAACTGCGTGTAGCCCGCCGGCCGGTGCGCCGGAGAGACCTTCAACGCCCAGGGAAGCGTCGAGGGCTTGCCGAACAACTCCTGGTTGAAGTAGTTGCCGATCCGCCCGATCGCCTGCGCCACGAGCAGCCCCGGCGCGGCGGCGTCCATGAATCGGAGCACGTCGCCGTGCGTCAGCCGCCTCCGGATGACGAGATAGCCGACGAGCACGCCGCACGCGATCCCGCCCCAGATCCCGAGGCCGCCCTTCCAGATCGCGAACAGACCCCAGAAGTTGTGCGGCTCGATCTGGCTCGGCGTCGTGATGTCGAAGTAGATCCGGCCGCCGATCAGACCGGCCGGAAAGCCCCAGGCGGCGGCCTCGTACGCGAGGTCCGGATCACCGCCGGCCTTCCGCCAGCGCCACCGCGTGACGAAGATCGCGGCGGCGACCGCGAACACGTAGGCGAGCCCGTAGGCGTGGACGAACAGCGGCCCGATGTAAAAGCCGTTGTTCGACGGGCTGGGGATGAAGGACGGGACGATCACGCGCGGGGTCGGGCGCGCCGTGAATGACCAGACGCCCCGTTCAACTCGAACAGGTTAGAGCGGAAGCCCGGCGTGCGAATCAACCTGATCGGTTTCAGCGGCGAGGTTCGCTCGATGTAGAAGCGGGCGCCGTCACGCTCCTCGATCGCGGTGACCGCCGACCCCTGACGCCGCCAGGCGAGCGCCCAGATGATCGCGAATCCGGTTGCGACCGCCGGCACCTGCGGCACCAGGAACGCGAGCGCGCCGGCGCCGATCGTCGAGAACAGCAGCGGCCACAACCGGTTCAGCACCGTGCGGGCTGGGTTGACCTCGGGCAGCGAGGATTGGGTGCGCGCGCTCGCGAGCAGCGAGGCGATCTGCGATGTGGTGCCGGCGCGGCGCCCCGTCCAGGCGCCCGTTAACGCCGCGACCACCCACCACCCCGCCGAGATCGGCACGAGCAGGTCGTCGTTGGTGCCGGCCGCGGCCGCCACCGTGACCGCCGCAAGCGCGCTCGCCGCCGCCGCGCTGATCAGCACCGTCGTCCGTAGGAAATCCGAGAACCGCACGCCCGCTGCTCGACCGGCCTCAGTCCGCGGCCAGGACCGCGAGCAGTTCGGCGACGCCTTCTGGCCCGTCGACGACGATGTCGGCCTCGGCGGTGATCTCGGGCGGCCCTTCGTCCGACCGCACGCCCACCCGGATCGCCCTCGAGATGCGGCCCTCCTCGGCGAGCGCGACCAACGCATGGAACGCGTCGAGGTCGGTGGCGTCGTCGCCGACGTACATCGCGACGTCGACGTCGGTGTCGGCCAGGAACGACAAGATGCCGGCACCCTTGTCGATCCTCACCGGGGGACGAACCTCGAGCACCTTGCGTCCCCAGTGGGTGCGCAGACCCGCCGCCTCGGCCTTGGCCGCGATCGAGTCGATCGCCGCGCGTGCCGCCTCCTCGTCGGGCGCACCGCGCCAGTGGAAGGCGACGATCGCGCCCTTGTCCTCGAGTCGCACCCGGCGCCGCCGCAGATCCGCGGTGTCCGCCTCGCGCGCGAAATCGTGGATCCGCTCCGTCCAGTCCAGGATGCCGGGGTCCACCACCGGCTCGGTCCAGCCCGCGCGCAGCACCTCGGCGCCGTGGGAGCCGAGGTACGAGATCGCGCCGATCGCGACCAGGGCGCGCGCCTCCGAGGCGCGCCGGCCGCTCACGCACGCGACGACGCCGTACCGGCGGGCAACCTGAGCCAGCAAACTGCGCGTGCTCTCGGGCACGCGAGCGTCGGCGGCGTGGTCGACGATCGGGGCGAGCGTGCCGTCGATGTCGAACAGGATCGCCGCGCGCGCCGGGTCTGCGCGAAGCGGCCCGAGCGCATCGGACAGGAGCGCTGACGTCACCGCTCTAGTATGCCCGCTCGGAGGTGTCCGCCGTGTCCAACGATCCGGTTCTGTTGCTCCACGGCCAGCCGGGTGCGGCGGCCGACTGGGAGCGCCTGAAAGCGTCAGTCGGCGCGGGCGTGCGGACGATCGCATTCGACCGCCCGGGGTGGGACCGTCGGTCGGCGGTGCGCGATCTCGCCGGGAACGCCAACGCCGCGCGCATGGTGTTGGATTCGGTCGGGGTTCAGCGGGCGACGGTCGTCGGGCACAGCCTCGGTGCGGCGGTGGCGGTGTGGCTCGCATGGGCGAGCCCGGAGCGCGTGCGACGGTTGGTGCTGGTCGCGCCGGCGGCAAACCTCGACTCGCTCAGCGCGGTCGACTACCTGCTCGCGGCACCCGTGGTTGGCTGGCTGGCCAGCTTGGGTGCGATGTGGGGCGGCGGCCTCGTGCTCGGCGCCGGTCCGGTCCGGCGCTGGGTCTCCGAGGCAAGCGCGCTCGACGACCGCTACCTGCGCGCGGCCGGCCGGATGCTCCTCGCCCCCTCCGCGTGGCGCTCGTTCGCGCGCGAGCAGCGGTTGCTCGTCCGCGACCTGCCCGCGCTCGAGCGCCGACTCGGCGAGATCACCGCCCCAACCACGATCGTCGCCGGTGCAGCCGACCGCGTCGTGCCTATCGCTGCGGCGCGCAGGCTCGCCGGCCAGATACGCCGCGCCGAGTTGGTCGAGATCGAGGACGCGGGGCATCTCTTGCACGTGCACCACGCGGGGGAGGTGGCGCGAGTGATCGCGGGCGCGGCAGTACGTGACGATCCGCACTAACGGCCGCCACGGAGCGGAACTGCCGGTGTACGCTCGACAGTGCGCCGGGCCTCGAGGAGCTGGCCCTCCGCCCTCATCGACGCAAACAGGAGGAGCAGAATGCCCAATCTGAAGCTCGCGCCGCGGCTCGCAGCGAGGCGGACGAGCCGACACCGCCGGCGACGAACTTCCAGACGCAAGACCTCGCACGGTTGGTGGCGGGCGGTCAAGGTCGCGGTGCTGGTCGAGCGTCTTCGCCGGCGCCCTAGCCGGCGCCCTAGCTCGCCATCGGTCCGGCAGATAGCGCTCGTCATCGTGACCGGGGGTCTCGTGATCATGCTGATCCGCGTCGCGACGCGAAAGGCGAAGCGTCATGCCGACGGTCCCGAGGTCGCCCCCGCGCAGGCCGGTGACCAGGACGACACCCCGGACGAGGCCCGCGAGTCTCCGACGGCCCCCGCCACGGGGCGCAACGACACCGTAGCCGGCAGTGAGCGGAGGCTTACCGACCGCGTCCAGCAAGAGATGTCCCGTCGAGCGGACGCGCCGAGCCAAGCCGGCGGCTCAGCCTCTGGCTCCGGCTAGGCCGGCGGCAGGCGGGCCAGGCCGATCCGGTGCGGTTCGTCCTCACCCGCGACGCAGACGAGTTCGCTGAGCGCACCGGGCGCCTGTTCGCGGAGCGAATCGAGTGCAACGTGCTCGCCACCGTGTTCATGAACGTGCTCGATGGGGCTCACGCGAACTCCTCCGCGCTGCTGGCGTACGGCGTCGCCCACGGCGACGAGGTGCGGTTCGCGGCGCTCCGTACGACACCCTGGCCGCTGCTGGCCAGCCCGCTCGAATCGGGCGCTGAGGAGTTCGTCGAGTTGTGGCTTCAGGCCGACCCCGACCTCGACAGCGTCAGCAGCGTGGTCGCGACCGCTCAGGCGATCGCGTCGGCGTGGGAGCGGCAGACCGGCGGCACGGCTCGGCGCGCCATGCGCGAGGCCATGCACATTCTCGACGAGGTACATGACCCGCCGCGGCCGGCGCGAGGCGAACTTCGCGTGGCGGACGCCGGCGACCGCTCGCTGCTCGTCGGCTGGACGCGAGATTTCGTGACCGAGGCCGGCATCGCCGGCGCCACCCAGGCCGAGTCGATCGTCGATGGGCGGATGCGGCGGGATGGTCTGCTCGTGTGGCACGACGAGCAGGCGGTCTCGATGGTCGGAGTCACGCCGGAGGTCGCCGGCGTCGTCCGGATCGGCCCGGTGTACACCCCGCCGGCCCTGCGCTGCCAAGGTTACGCCGGCAGCGCCGTGGCTGCGGCGAGCCGGCGCGCGCTGGCTCAGGGCGCGGAGCGGTGCATGCTGTTCACCGACCTGGACAACCCGACGTCGAACAAGATCTATGCCGAGGTCGGTTACCGGCGGACGGACGACTGGGAGGAGATCGCGCTCGCGCGCGGTTAGCTTCCGGGTATGGGCCGGCCGTCGAGCACGCGCAGCGCGTCCTCGACCGTGTCGGCGACCTCGCCGGGTCTCTCAGCGCCGGCGAGCCGGAGCGAGTCGTGCACGGGCGAGGTCGACGGGATCACGAGGATGAGCACCTGGCCGCGGGCCTGCAAACTCGAACGCATTCCGTAGATCACGTAGATCCCCGCGCTGTCGAGGTACTCGACGTCTGACAGGTCGAGAACCACGCCTTGGGCCTCGTTCGGCGTCGCGCCGATGACGGTCGCCCCAACCTCCTCGGCATTCGACATGTCGACCTCGCCGGTCACGTGGGCGACCAGCGCGGTGTGCGTCAGGGTGATCTGTACGTCGGCGAGGCTCATTTCGGTCCGATCCGTCGGCGCATCACGATTTCCGTCCCTTCGGCCGTTCGATCGATCTGTACATCGTCCATTGCGGCCACGATGATCGACAGACCGCGACCGCGGTTCTGCCCCCGCGGCGCGCGCCAGCGTCCGCCGTCGCGAACCGTCATCGTGATCTCTCCGTTCCGCGCCCACCCGTGGAGCTCGAACGTGGCTGGCGACGGCGCGTAGGCGTGCTCGATCGCATTCGCGCAGGCCTCGCTCACCGCGATCGTCATCTCGGCGACGTCGCCCTCATCCGCGCCCTGTTCGTTCAGCCACCGGCGCAGGATGCGCCGCGCGTGAGCCAGCGTCTTGGGTTCGGCCGGCAGCGTCACGTGCAGCTCTGACGGGACCGCGGCGTTCTCGAGTGCGACGATCGCCACGTCGTCGCGCAAGCCTTCGGGCGGAACCAGCTTGGCGACCGCCAGCGCGCACGCCTCCTCCGGCGACCTTGCGCCGTTCACCGCGCTGGCCAGCACCTCGATGCCGGCGCTCAAGGCGACGCCACGGCGCTCCACGAGCCCGTCGGTGTACAGCAGCAGCATCTCGCCGCTTTCGAGCGACAGCTCGTGCTCGGGACACCGGCCGTAGGGGAACGCCCCCAGCGGCGGGGCGGGCGTGACCTCGAGCACCCGCGCGTCCGAGCCTGAGATCACCAGCGGTGGGAGGTGTCCGGCGGTCGCATACTGAAGCTCCGACGTGTACGTGTCGAACACCGCGTAGGCCGCGGTCGCCATCGCGGACTCGTTGAGCGACTGCACGAACCGGTCGACTAGCTCGAGCGTGCGGCCCGGCCCGTGACCCTCGATCGCGTACGAGTGCAGCGCCGTGCGGAGCCGTCCCATCAGCGCCGCCGCGGCGATCCCGTGACCCACCACGTCGCCGATCACGACCCCGACGCGGCCGCGCGGAAGCTCGAACACGTCGTACCAGTCGCCGCCCACCTCCTCGCGGGCGGGAAGGTAGCGCGCCGCCACGTTCACCCCGACCACGTCGGCGAGCCGCTTGGGTAGGAGGCTGCGCTGGAGGACCATCGAGACGTCGTGCTCATGTTCGAGCTCCGCGAACAACCTCGCGCGCTCGATCTCCGGCGCCGCGCGCGCGGCGGCCATCTGCAGCACCGCGAGGTCGTCCTGGCCGAACGTCCGCGGCCGCAGCGAGCCGACGTGGAGCACGCCGACCAGCTCGCCCTCGACGACCAACGGGACTCCCAGCAGCGACTCGATGCCCTTCTCGCGCAGGATTGGGTTCATCACATCGGCGTGATCGACGTCGGCGATGAAGATCGGGACGCGCTCGGCCGCGATCCGTCCGGCGAATCCCTGGCCGATCGGAATCCGCACGCCGCGCTCGACCTCCTCCTCGATCCCCCTGGCGGCGCGCGCGACGAGTTGTTTCGACCCTGCGTCGTGCAGCAGGATCGCGACGGTGTCGACGTTCAGCGCCTCCTGGACGCGGATCATGAGCTCGTTCAGGAGCTCCTCGAGCGGCAGCTCGGACAGCCTGGGATCGCTGAGGCGGTACGAGCTGCGGCGTTCGGCGGCGGGATCGAGCGGGTCGGGCGGGACGAGGATGACCTGTCCGTGCCCCGGGCTCGGGCGCTCTCGTCTCTCTGTGCGGGCCTCGGCCACCGGGGAAGTGTCCCTTACCGGGCCCTCGGGTGATCCGCACAGCCGCGTTCGGGCGCGGCGCTCGCAGGACGCTCAGAGGCGAACTGGGTCGCCCGACGGGACCACGAGCACCGAGCCCCGCGCGGCATTCAGCATGGTTCGGCTCGAGCCGCTCAACGTGATCCGTCGCGACGAAGCGCTCGGCTGGGAGCCGACCACGATCAGGTCGATGTCGGCCCCGCCGAGGTCCACGATCGACGCCCCGAGTTTCGCCGCCAGCCCGTCCGCCGTCTCCTGGGCCGCCGTATCGCCGGCGACCGTCGAGATCGCGATCGACCTGATCTCGGCATTGCCCAGGCTCCGCAGCCCGGCCGCCGCCACCGCGATCGCCACCGATCCACCCTCGAGCAGCCGTTGCGCGGTCGTCCCGGGCTCCGCGCGACCGGGCGGCGTGCGGTAGTCCGATCCGAACACGATCACCGAAGCCTGCTCGGCCTCGGCCAACTGCTCGAGCCCCTCTCCGGTCGAGCCGCTGAAGACGACGTGCTTGGGAATGTCCGCGTCTTCCAGCCACGCCGCTCCCTGCTCTAGGCGACGTTCGGCGTCGTGCTGGGCAAGTTCCTCACGGCGCGGATCGAACTCCCGCGAGTGGCGGATGTACGCGAGCGACAGCCCGCCTCCGGCCTTAGCCAGCAGTCGGCCCAGCGCCAGCGCGTCGTCGTCGTTTGGCGTGCCGTCGTAGGAGACGATCAGGTCAGAGCTCACGGGTCGACATCCTGCGTGAGCGCGCGGCCCGCCGCATTGGACATTGGGACAAGGATCCGCGGTCGCGGGTGTCCAAATGCCCGGTTGGGTCGTTGTCGGGGGCGAACGGGCGAGTGTGCGCGCCGGCGCGAGTGGAGCGCCGGCGCTCGGTTACCGGGGCCTACCGGCGGAAGCGGGACAGTCCGGGCCGCCGGCGGTACGTGCTCGTGCTCGTCTGGGATCCAACGCCGGCCGGCGCCTCAGACGCGGCGGTCGAAGGCGCCACCGGCTCCTCGCGATCCGCGACCGGCTCGCGCTCGGCGGGCGGCTCGTCGCGATCTGCGACGGGCTCGCGCTCTGCGACGGGCTCGCGCTCGGCGAGGGGTTCGTCGCGGGCGGCAAGAGGCTCCTCGCGGGCGGCAAGAGGCTCCTCGCGGGCGGCAAGAGGCTCCTCGCGGGCGGCGAGAGGCTCATCGCGGGCGGCTACGGGCTCAGCGGCGGTTCTCGCCACCGGGGCCTCGGCGCCGACGCGCTCGTCGTGGTGCGCGACCGCGGCCTCCTCGGCCACCGCGGCGTCCTCGGCGACCGCCGCCTCGACCACGACGCGCGGGCGCGAGTAGTACCGCCCCATCGCGAACGCCGCCAGCCCAGCGATCAGGACCCCAAGCCCGGAGAAGTAGCCGAGCCACTCGATGGCCTGACGCGTGTGGCCGCCCATCGGCGCGCCGATCGGGTCGCCGGCGGCATGCCACAGCAGGCTGATCGACGGTCCGATCGCGAACCAAGCGCCGGCTGCCAGGGCCAGCCAGCCACCGAGCAGCCCGCTCGTACGGTGCGCGCTGCGCAGCAGCATCAGCCCTCCGACCACGGCGACCGCGCCAGGGATGACGCAGAGCCAGAGCCGCTCAGAGGTGTAGTGCCAGGTCTGGTAGCTCCCGAAGGCGTAGTGGAAGTACGGACCGAAAAATGGGACGAGGGCGCCCCACAGGCCGAGCAGAATCACGAGCAGTCCGCTCAGCGCGCCAGTCGTTCGCGGGAGGCGCCTGGCCTCGGTGTGACTTATGGGATGAGTGCCGGTGACGGTTGTCATGACCTTCAGCTACCCATTGGGCAAGGCGGTGAACCGGGCGGATCCCGGGGCCCTCCCGTCGGGCTTTATGATCGCTCCATGCCCGACCGCCTGTACTTCACTGACTCCGACGAAGCCAACGCACTCGTCGCCTCGGACCCGATGGCGCTCCTGGTCGGCTTCGTTCTCGACCAGCAGGTGACCGTGCAGAAGGCGTTCATGGGACCGCTGGTCATCCGCGAACGCCTCGGCACGCTCGACGCAGGGGCACTCGCCGACGCCGATCTCGACCCGATCTTCCGCGAGCGGCCGGCGATCCATCGCTTTCCCGCCTCGATGGCCCGCCGCGTCCACGACCTGGCGGAGTACATCCGCGACCACTACGACGGCGACGCCGGTCGCGTCTGGGGCGACGCCGCCGACTCCGCCGCACTGCGCGCCAACCTGGCCGCCCTCCCCGGGTTCGGAGACATGAAGATCAAGTCCCTCGGCGCCGTGCTGGCCAAGCGCTTCCACGTCGAAGCGGCCGAGGAGCTCGTGCCGGGCCACCCGACGCTCGGAGACGTGGACTCCAAGCAGGCGCTGCTCGACTACCAGGCCGCCAAGCGCCTCCACAAGGCCGAGTGGCTGAAGATGGACGCCGGCGCAGCCGCCACGGTCGCGGATTAGGCACGGCGCGGCCCGGCGCATGGCCCGTCTCGTCGGCATCAACCACATCGCGCTCGAGGTCGACGACGTCGACGACGCGCTCGCCTGGTACGGGCGCTTCTTCGAGTTCGAGCTCCGCGGCCGAGCGGGCCCGCGAATGGCGTTCATCGACATGGGCGACCAGTTCATCGCGCTCGCCGCCGGGCGCTCGCAGCCGCCCGACGACGATCGCCATTTCGGGCTGGTGGTTGATGGCAAGGAAGCGGTTCGCGCCGCTCTCCGCGACGCCGGGATCGCCGTCCAGGCCTCGGGCTCGCTCGACTTCGAAGACCCCTGGGGTAACCACGTCCAGGTAGTCGATTACCGGGACATCCAGTTCACGAAGACGCCCGAGGTGCTGCGCGCGATGACCCTCGACGGACTGGACAAAACCGAGGCCGCTCGGCGGGAGATCCGCGACCGCGGCCTCGGCGGGTAGCCGATCACCCGCTCCATGGACCCGGACCTGGACGACGCAGCAAACCAGCCGCCCTAAAGCCCGGTGTCCTCGCAGCGCTCAGTGCCTCGCCGCGCACGCCGGAGTTCCCTGCTCTGTCACAGCCCCGTCTCGCCTTCGAACGCCGGCATCCCCGGCCGCGGCCCGAACGCGAGGTTGACCGTCAGCGACGACACGCCGCACACGCCGATCACGATCGCCATCGGCAGTGCGTCGTGGGCACCGCCGACGCCGACGACCGGCGCGATCAGCGCCCCGATCCCGAACTGCCCCATCCCGAGCAGCGCCGACGCGCTCCCGAGCGCCCCCTCCTGGTCCGCGAGCGCAGCGGCGGTGCCGTTCGGTAACACGATGCCGTTCGAGCAGAGGATCACGAACAGCGCAATCAGCAACGGCGCCAGCCCGGCGTGAGCGATCGTGACCGCGAGCACGCCGATCGAGCCCAGCGCGACGCCGAACACCCCGACCCGCAGCAGCGCCGGTGCGCCCACGCGGCCGACGATCCTGCCCCCGATCTGCGACGACGCGATCAGGCCGGCCGAGTTCACGGCGAACACGACGCTGAACACCTGCGGCGAGACGCCGAACGAGTCCTCGAGCACAAACGACGCGCCGGCGATGTAGGCGAACATCGCCGCAAAGGCGAGCGAGAACGCCACCGCCGGGGGCATGAATCGTCGGTCGCCGAGCAGGCGCCGGAAGGTGTGCAGGGTCGCGCCCAGCCCGCCGCCGTGGCGGCGTTCCACGGACAGCGTCTCGGGCAGCCACAGCGCGGTCGCGACCAGCAACGGAACTCCGATCGCGGCCAGCACGATGAACACGCCTCGCCATGACGTGATCGCGAGCAACTGCCCGCCGACGAGCGGCGCGAACACGGGAGCGACCCCCGTCACCACCATCAGCAACGCGAACACCCGTGCGGCGGCGGCGCCGCGGAACAGGTCCCGCACGACCGCTCGCGCGATCACCACACCGGCGCCACCGAGCATCCCCTGGATCAGCCGGAGCACGATCAGGATTCCGATCGAAGGCGCGGCCGCGCACGCGAGCGACGCCGCGCTATAGCCGACGAGCCCGACCAGCAGCGGCCGGCGCCGTCCGAGCGAATCGCTGAGCGGGCCGGCGAGCAGCTGGCCGCCGGCGAGTCCGAGCATGCAACCGGTCAGCGTCAACTGACCGGTCGAGGCCGATGCGCCCAGATCGCGCGTCAGCGACGGCAGCCCCGGCAGGTACATGTCCATCGAGAGCGGGCCGAACGCCGACAGGGCGCCGAGGATCAGCGTCAATCGGAGGCCGGGGTGGCGCGCCTGGGTCTCGGCGGGAGGCGCAGAGGGAGCGGCGGATACCGTCATGTCGGCGCCCCAGCCGCGCCTCAGCGCTCCGGATCGTCCGCGACTTCCTGGTCGTCGTGCGACACGTCCGCGGCGGTCACCTTGCGCGTCTCGGAGCTGCCGGGGTCCTCACGGCGCTGCATCGTCTCGTCGGTGCGCTTATCGGCGTCCGGCGTTTCGAGCTCGGCTGGATCGTCGACGCGCTCCGCTGCGCCACCCTCTTCGGCGACGCGCACCGCGTAGGACTTGTTGTCGCTCCGCATCTCCTGGTCGCCGGTGTCGATCCCGTAGTAGTCGCGGAGCAGGCGGTCGCACTCGGCCGAGATTCCTTCGGCGCCCTCGACCTCCGGCGCCTCCGCGATCCGCTGCTTGCTGTACGGCACGCGAAGCTGGCCGGCCTCGTCCTTGAGCCGGGCGAGCGGGACGAACACGGTCCGCCGCGCCGAAGAGACCGGTCGACAGCTCGACGGCGACCCACATCGGGTAGCCGTCATCCATCGCGTAGATCTCCTTGACCTTGCCAATCGGGTTGCTGGCCTGATCGGTGAGCCTCCTGCCGGGCAGGCTGCCGACGTCCTCTATCGCCTCGGTCATCCCGGTCTCTCCTCGCGTGGTGCGCCTCGATCGCTGCGTCGAGCTCCGGACCCTCGCCCGCATCGATCGCCTCCACCAGATCGCGATGGATCGTCACGATCGCGGCGCCGTCGAAGTCGGACAGCTCCGCGCGATCGATGCTGAACTCGAGAAAGTCGATCTGCGCGAGGTACATGTGCCGGAGCGGCCCATTTCGGCATATCTCGGCGATCCGCCGGTGCAATGCCCAGTTGCACTTGATGAACGCGGCCGAGTCGTTGACCGACGCCTCCATGCTCCTCAAGATCCGTTTGAGCTCGCGGATGTCGCGCGCCCGGTGGTAGCGAGCCGCATGGCTGTCGACCAGCGGCTCGAGCGCGTCGCGCAGCTCGAGGCACTCCTCGTAGCTCGTGGTGCCCGTCCTGAACCCGAACACGACATGGCTCATCGCGATCTCGCGCTCGAGCTCGCGCGCCACGAGCTCCGCCCGCGAGACGCGCGCGCCGAGCGGGCTCTCGGTGCTGGCGCTCATCGACGGCGATGATCATCCCGGATTCTCGCCCTCCCGACATGCCTCGGAGCGCAGGAGGGCTTGTCGAAAAGTGACTTACCCGGGGACGAAACGGATCGCGGTCGTCTGTGGCTCGGCCCGGTGGTAGGCGCTCGCGGCTTCCTCGGCCGAGTCGTACCGCCGGTCCTCGAGCACCCGGGCGGACAGCTCGATCTCGAACCCCGTCTCGGAGAACGGATACGGATCGACGACCACCTCGCCGGGCTCTCTGACCCAGAGCGTCAGCGTGAGGTACGGGCCTCCCGGCGCGACCGGCACCACGGGGATCGAGCGCATCCCCGGCGGCTGGTCGATGCGCGCGAGAGTCGACAAGATCGACACGGAATCGCCGCCCGTCGTCGGTTGCCCGGTGTCGACCAGCCCCAGCGCCAGCGACATCAGGTCGAGCGCCTGGAGCAGCTCGTACGCGTACCACGTCTGGTGCTCGAACTCGCTCCGCCGCCCGTGACCGCCCCACGCGTCGCGCAGCGCGGCCGCCCGGCGGTGATCCTGCTCGGCGACGACCTCAACCGCGAGCGGATGCGAAACCGGCTCGCCTCCGTGGAGGCCGAAGCGGGTGTGGTAGAGCCCTGCCCAGTGCATGCTGACCAGCGCGCCGGCGTGGCGGTCGCGCGCGTACACACTGTCGACGCCGCGCCCGTACGGACCGACAGTCAGCTCGAGCGGGAGCTCGAGGAAATGCGCCGGACGCGACGCCTCGACGTTGAACGACGGGCGGCCGTCGAGCTCGTACCAGCCGTCGTCGTGGTGAGTCGCCGCGGCGATCAGGGCCGCGTGGTGTGCGGGCGCCTCGAACTGCTCGTTGCCCCAGCGCCGGCACAGCTCGCCCGCCGCGCGCCCGTGCTCGGGATGGGTTATCAGGCACAGGCCGCCCTGCCGGCGGGTCACCAGCATGCAGCGCCTAACTCTTCGGCGGGAGGCTCCGGGCGTAGTCAACGCCCACGCCGACCCACCGCTTCAGCTCGGCGTCGCCTTCGAGACCCTCGGACTCAACGCGAAGCCATCCGTCCATTGCCCGGCCCCGCATCTCGAAGCGAGCCGCATGCGGCTGGCTCACGAGCGCGTCGGTTTCATCGGGGTCGCACCGGAGCAGCATGCCGCCCTGCCCGCTCGCGCTGACCGACATGTTCCCGCCGATCAGGAACGCGAGACCCCCGAACATCTTCTTCTCGACCACGTCATGATCCGTCGCCAGCAGCGCGCGGATGCGGTCGGCGAGATTCTCGTCGTACGCCACGAGCGGATTATTGCGACCCCGGAGGGTGGAGCGATGGCCACGGGACGATGCTTGTGCGGAGCGGTTCGGTACGAGGTGAACGGGCCGCTGCGCGACGTGCTGATCTGCCACTGCGAGGAGTGCCGGCGATGGCACGGCCACGTCTCAGCGTGCACCGCGGCCAAACGTGACGATCTCGTGCTCGTCGAACAGGCCGGCCTCAAATGGATCGATAGCCCGAACAGCGACGCCGGTGCGCGGCGCGGGTTCTGCGGCGACTGCGGCTCGAGCCTGTTCTGGGACCCGCCGGCGAGGCCGACGATCAGCATCGCCGCGGGGACGCTGGACGGCCACACGGGGCTCCGCGTGACCGCCCATTGGTACGTGTCCCAGGCCGGCGACTACTACGAGCTACCTGCGGACGGGCTTCCCCGCCACGAGCTGAGCGCTCAGGCGACCGACCGGCCCTCCGCGTAGAGCAGCGATCCCGGCGTGGTCAGCGTCTCGCCGGTCTCGAGCAGCGTCTTCAGACCCGAGAGGATCATCGGCCAGCCGCCGTACACCTCGCCGTTCGCGCCCTCGCGCAACTGATCGTGGATCACGGTCAGCCGGCACGAATCGGCGACCGGCTCGATCTCCCAGGTGACGCGCGAGGTCCCCTCGGCCTTGACATCGTCGCTCCAGCGCGCGTTGAAGCTCTGCACGAGCCGCCGCGGCGGATCGACCTCGAGGTTCTCGCCCTCGAGGATCGGCTCTGACATGCCCGGCGCGGTGCCGGTGTAGTGAGACCCGTTCGTCCAATCGGACGCGACGCCGACGCCGAAGTTGTACTTGCGACGCATCTCGGGGTCGACGATTGCTTCCCACAGAAGCTCGGGACTCGTCTTGATGTAGATCTCGAAGACCTTTTCCATCGTTCTGTCCTCCAGTTCGCTCTTGAGGCCGGTGAGCGTGGCCGCCCACGGTTCTGCGTACTTGCTCACCCACCGGTCGTGGATGAGACGAATCGGAACCGCGTTCAGGAAGTGGAGCTTCTCGCGCCCGCGCCGGCGCGTGACCACAAGGCCCGCCTCCTCGAGCACCTTCAGGTGCTTCATCACCCCGAACCGCGTCATCGGCAGCCGCTGCTCGAGCGCGCTGAGCGTCTGACCATCCTCCTTGAACAGCTCGTCGAGGAGGCTTCGACGCGTCGGGTCAGCGAGAGCTCTGAACACGTCATCCATGGTCACCATGATAGGTGACCATATAGTCACATGTCAAATCCCCCGGGCGCCTGACCGGGGCCAGCGCCGTTCAGTCAGGCCGCGCCTGGCCGCTGTACTCCTCGTTAGGCAGCATGTTGGTCGCCATCGCCATGCGGTTGGTCAGGTTGTACATCGCGCTGATCTCGGCCACGTCCCACGCCTCCTCGAGCGTCAGGCCGACGTCGAGCAGCGTCTGGAGATCGTCCCGCGTGACCTCCCGCGGTCGCAACGTCAGCTTCTCGGCGTAAGCGCAGATCGCGGTCCGGCGCGGATCGAGGTCGGCCCGGCGCCAGTCGTAGGAGATCCGCTCGCCGACGACGGGATCGCCGAGCTGCTCGCGCAGGGCGGCACCGTGCGCGACGAGGCAGTACAGGCAGCCGTTGGCCGAGCTCACAACCACCGCGATCATCTCGCGATCGGCCGCGCTCAGGTGCTCGGTCGGCTCGTGAAGCTGGCGGAAGTGGGTGAACCAGGCGCTGAGGCGGTCGGGCCGGAACGCGTATACGCGAAACACGTTTGGGACGAACCCGAGTCGCTCGCGCGCCTTCGCGAACAGTCCCTGCAGGCCGGACGGCAGGTCGGCCTCGTCGGGGACGGGAAACCAGGAGCCGGTGCCGCCGGCGGTGTCGGTGTGGTTGGCGAGGTCGGCCATCGGCGAGCTCGGCAATTGTCCCTCAGGTCGTCACGCAGCCGGTGTGAGCCCCACGACGTGGAGCACGAGCACCGTCGCGAACGCCTCGCCTCGCTTGAGCAGATCGCTCAGCGAGTGCAGCCAGCGTGTCGCCTGCGCGGCCGTGACCGCGCCGGAGCGTGCGGCGTCCTCGGCCGAGGCGCGGAGATGGGTGAAGCGGAAGAAGTCGTCGTGCTCGCAAACCGTGTGGTCGCTGCTGATCGACCGCACCTCAGTCAGACCGGCGTGCTCGAACAGGCTCGACAGCCGGTGCCCGACCCATCCCGCCTGCTCGGTGCCGGTGGCCGATCGCTGGAGGATCGCGTCGGTCATGCGCTGGTCGAGGCTCGGCGCGACCAGACCCCAGCGCGACTCGCTCACGACCACCCGTCCCAGACCCCGCGTCACGCGGACCATCTCCGCGAGTGCCCGGTCTGGCTGCTCGACGTGCTGAAGCGTCCGATCGGCGCGGCACGCATCGAACCCGGCATCGTCGAACGGCAGCGAGGACGCCTCGCCTCGCACGAGCTCGATCGGGCCGCGTCGCTCGAGCCCGCGTTCGCGTGCGACTCCGATCAGCGCCGCGCTGCGGTCCAGGCCGACGACGTGGCCGCCGGGCGCGACGAGCGCGCACAGCCGCTCGAGCTCAGGCCCGGTGCCGCACCCGACGTCGAGCACGCGGTCGCCGGGGCCCAGCTCGAGCAGCCCCAACGAGCGCTGCTTCTCCGCCGCCACGAACGGAACCCCGGCGATGTCGTCGAGCTGGTCACCGAGCGATCGCGGGTCGGCGGCGGCGTCGACGTCGCCGTACGACCGCCACCGGCTCGCGCTCACGGCCGCACGGGCCTGGATCAGATCACCCGCCGAGCAGCGTCAACCCGGCCCCGAGCTTCTTGCGGCCCTTCTTGTCGGTGCTCACGGCGGCGTTGACGTTGCTCGCCGGAACCGAGCCGCCGTTGGCGACCTGAACGTCGTGGCGGAGCGCGGCATACGCATTGGCGATCAGGGTCAACCCCTTGACGATGTCCTTCTTCCCCTTGGAGCCGGCAGCGGAGGAAGCCGATTCGCTGATGAGCTTTCGCTTCATCGCCCGAAGCGTGGCAACCTCGCGGCCCAAGGCGCTGACGAGTCGCTGGTGGCTCCCGGGATATCCTTCGAGTCCGCGCGTAACCGCGGCCTCCTCGCCCTTGGTGCAGATGCCCGAGGCCGTCGTGTGCGCGCAGATGATCGGCGCGTAGTGGTTGATCGTCGACCTGATCGTGTTATCGCTCGCCTGGGCGACGGCGAGTGGACCGCCGAGGATCGCACACAGGACCACCCCTGACAGCAACGAAAAACGACGAACTGAGCGTGGCACGCGACTCCTCCTGGTTATGGCGCTTGTCCTTGCGATTTCAGCATTTACCCCGGCCCGTGTTGGGTGTAACCGTTGATAACAACCATAGTTGCGGGCACTGGGGCCCCTGGCCCTAGCTCGTCCGGATGGGGGAGGGTCGGTTGTCGGCGGCTCCCAGCCCGAGCGGCGCTACCTCGTCGTTACATACCGCTCACGGGGGATTCACAAGAGCATCTCATCTTTTGTTTACAAATTGGTTACCGAACGGTCCCGGGATGGACGCATTTGTCCCGGCTCCCGTTCATAGGCTCGCGCGGTTTCGTTCCCGACTCAAGGAGAGCAGATGCGGAAACTCGGGGAGAGAATGCGCATGCCCCGCCGCCTCGCGATCGTCGCGGGCCTGGCGACGGTCCTGGCGATCGCGGCCGCCGGCACGGTCCTAGCGGATCCGTACGGCTGGTTCGGTTCAGCCAACGACAACCCGTGGCCATACAACACGCCTGGTCCCGCCCCGACGCTCGCGGCCGTCGGCGACATCTCGTGCCAGCCGGGGCAACCGGAGGAGGCCGAGAAGAAAACCGATACGTGCGATCAGGGCACCGGCTCGACCGTCCGGGACGCCGCGCAAGACGCGACGGCCGAGCAGGTCGAGGCGATGAAGCCGGCGCTGGTCGCCGTGCTTGGCGACGAGCAATACCAGAACGGCTACTACTCGGACTTCGAGAACTCATTCGACAAGTACTGGGGCGCGTTCAAGTTCCTCCAGCGTCCCGCTCCGGGCAACCACGAGTTCTATGACAACCACGGGCAGACCGGGGTCCGCGGCCTCGGCTACTTCGACTACTACAACGGGCTTCAGCACAACTCGGACGGGTCGGAGATCGACGAGTCGGTCACGAACCCGACAACGCATGTGGTCGTCTCGCAGCCGGCGCCACAGCAAGAAGGCCAGGCGGGCGATTTCGGTCAGACCGGCAACGGCTGGTACTCGTACAACCTAGGCAACTGGCATCTGATCTCGCTCAACATCGAGTGCGCCGACGAGCCGGGTGGGTGCTCCACGACCGGGTCGTGGTTCGAAAGCGAGACCAAGTGGCTGGCTCAGGACCTAAACGAGGATCACAGCCGGTGCACGCTCGCGTACTGGCACCAGCCGACGTTCAGCTCGACCTCCGGGACGGATCCGCAGGCCGGGGCGACCTGGACGAGCGACAGCGCCGAGGGACAGACGGCCGATGCCTGGTGGCGGCTCCTGTACGCCCACCACGCGACGCTGATCCTCAATGGCCACGACCACGTCTACTCGCGGTTCGCGCCGCTGGATCCCGCCGGCAACTACGACCCGCGGCACGGGATCCGCGAGTTCATCATCGGGACCGGCGGCGAGTCGCTCGACACGGTGGTCCCCCCGGAGTCGGCGAGCAACCCGAACGGCACGCCGAACCTCCAGGCGTGGGCGGATCAGTACTACGGCGTGATGAAGCTCCGGCTGCTGCCGGACGGCTACGCCTGGGACTACGAGCCGGCGATGGAGAGCCCGACCGCGCCGGCGGGGACGCCGCCGACGTACAGCGACAAGGGCGCCGCGACGTGTAATGGAGGCGGGGGCTACTGAGGGACGCGCAACGGAGGCGGGCTACCTAGGCGATCGCGGGGGGCCGGCGGCTGCGCCGGCCCTCCGCTGATTACCGCTGCGGCCCCCTTGCTCGACCCGACCCGACTTCCTGACTCCGCGGCCTACTCGCCCGCCGGGAACCGGGGCGGCGCGGAGCGGTAGCTCGCAGGCGTCGCCGACAACCTGATCGGGTTGCGGACGAGCTCGATCGTCGTGCCGTCCTCGCGCGCGATGCTCACGACCGGCTCGAGTCCGAGCCCGCGCGCGAGCTCGAACGCGGCACCGATGTCGTTGACAACACCGGCCGGCACGCGCGCGGCGGTGAGCTTCTGCGCCCATGCGGCCGCCGGTCGCGCGGCGAGCCGCTGTTCGAGCGCGGCGCGCATCGCGCCGCGATTGGCGACGCGCGCCTTGTTCGTCTCAAACAGCGGATCGCGCGCCAGCTCGGGGACGCCGAGCACCTCGCACAGAGCGGCGAACTGGCGGTCGGTGCCGACGGCCACGACCAGCTCCTGGTCCGCGCAACGCAGCGGCTCATACGGCGCGACGCTCGGATGCTCGTTACCCATCCGCCCCGGCACCACGCCGGCGACCGTATACGCGGACGCCTGATTGACCAGCCCGGCAAGCAGCGCCGACAGCAGATCGACCTCGACCCGCTGCCCCTCCCCGCTTTGCCGGCGGTACTCGAGCGCGGCGAGAATCCCCACCGTGGCAAACAATCCGGCGAGCACGTCTACCAGCGCGACCCCGACCTTCTGGGGCTCACCGTCGCGCTCGCCCGTGATGCTCATCAGCCCGCCGAGCGCCTGCACCAACAGGTCGTAGCCGGCGAGGGTCGCGCCCTCGCCGGCGCCAAAGCCGGTGATCGAGCAGTAGATCAGGCCGGGATTGGTCTCCCGCAACGACTCGTAATCGAGACCGAAACGTTCGGTCACGCCGGGGCGGAAGTTCTCCACGACCACGTCCGCCTCACCGGCCAGCTGCCTCGCCCGAGCCAGATCCTCCGCGTCGGTGAAGTCGAGGACGAGGCTCTGCTTATTGCGGTTGACCGCCTGGAAGTAGGTCGCGTCGCCGGCCGCGTCATGCGGAGGCCCCCACTGGCGGGTGTCGTCGCCCGCCGGCGGCTCGACCTTTGTCACCACCGCCCCAAGGTCCGCGAGCATCATCGTCGCAAGCGGGCCGGCGAGCACGCGCGAGAAGTCGAGGACCTTTAGTCCGCCGAGCGCCGAGGGCATCAGCTCGCCCGGGCGCTCAGGGCCTCGAGGCCGGCGATCAGCAGATCGAGACCGAACTCGAACCGCTCGTCGCCGTCGGGACCGGTGATGTCGTCGACGATCGAGGCCAGGACCGGGAAGCGATCGGCGGGCAGCCGCATGTAGAAGGCGTGCACTTCCTCGTAGTAGCGCTGCACGTCCTCGGGATTCCCGCCGTACTCCATGAGCCCGGTCTCGAAAGCCTCGGCCGACACATACAGCGTGAGCTGATCGAGGCCAAGCGCGATCACGCGATCGGACAGGCCTCCCGCCCGCAGCGTCGCGGCTAGCCGCTCCGCGGCGAACAGCGCCTTCGGAGTCGTCGGGATCCGCCCGAGGCCGGCCAACGCCGCGTCGCGGTGGGAGATCAGCACGGCCCGCAGGTCCCGGAGCATCTGGCGCACCTGCTCGCGCCAGATCGTCGGGTCGGGCTCGGGGAGAGGCACCTGCCCGACGAGCTCGTCGAACACCAATTCGAGCAGCTCGTCCTTGCCGGACACGTGCGCGTACAGCGAGGCCGCGCCGGTTCCGAGCTGATCGGCGACGCGCCGCATCGACAGCCCGGCCACGCCGGCCTCGTCGAGCACCTCGATCGCGGCGGACACGATCGCGTCCACGGTCAGCGCCGTGCGGCGCGTGGGGCGCTTGGTCGGCCTCGGGAACCGCGGTGGCGGGGGTAGCGCCGCACTGGCCGCGGCGGCCGCCTCGGTCGGCGACTGGCGGGCCGGCTTCGGGGCGGACGAACGGGCTCGCCGGGCTCCTCTTGACGCGCTCACGGACATAGCGTATAACACTGTTCGTTGAACGAACAATGTTCGGAACGTAATTCCGGAACGCTATTCGCCAAAGGAGGAGCAGAGATGTCGACTCGGGTCAGCCACCCTCGCAAATGGGCGATCCTCGCGCTGGTGCTCGCCGCCGAGTGCATGGATCTGCTCGACGGCACGATCGTCAACGTCGCCGCACCCACGATCCGCACCGATCTGCACTCGAGCACGTCCGCGCTGCAGTGGGTGATAGGCGGCTACGCGCTCGCGTTCGCGATCGGGCTGATCACCGGTGGGCGACTCGGCGACATCTACGGCCGCAAGCGCCTGTTCGTGCTCGGCGCGATCGGATTCGTGATCGCGTCGATGGCGTGCGCGTTCGCGGTCTCACCCGAGATGCTGATCGCCTGCCGGCTCGCGCAGGGCGGTGCCGCGGCGCTGCTTATCCCGCAGGGGTTCGGAATCATCCGCGACACCTTCGCGCCCTCGGAGCAGCAGTCGGCGTTTGCCGTGTTCGGCCCGGTCATCGGACTGTCGGCGGTGCTGGGCCCGATCATCGGCGGCGCACTCGTCGACGCCAATCTGCTCGGGAGCGGGTGGCGGCTGATCTTCTTCGTCAACCTGCCGCTCGGCCTGATCGCGGCGCTTGGCGCGGCGCGACTGATTCCCGAGTCCAAGGCGACGCCCACGCCGCGGCTCGATCTGGTTGGCACCGGGCTCGCCGCCGTCGGCATGGGCCTCCTGATCTATCCGCTGATCCAGGGCCGCGAGGCCGGCTGGCCCACCTGGACGTATCTGATGGTCGCGGCGAGCGCGCTCTCGTTCGCGGCGCTCGTCGCCTGGACCAGGCGCGTTCGTCGCCGCGGCGGCGACCCGCTGGTCGAGGCGAGCATCTTCAGCCATCGCGCCTACACCGCCGGGATCTCGATGATCGTCGTGTTCTTCGCTGGGATGCTCGGCACGATGCTCGTGCTCACGCTGTTCATGCAGTTCGGCATGCACTTCTCGGCGATCCACGCCGGCCTGACGCTCGCCCCGTTCGCCGCCGGCACGGCAGTGGGCGCGGTGCTCGGCGCCGCCGTGATCGCACCGCGGATCGGTCGCACCACGCTTCAGATCGCCGCCGTCATCGCAGCGGGCGGCGTGTGGTGGCTCCGGCAGGTGATCCTTGCCCACGGCCTCGACACGACCTCGTTCGCGATGGTGGCACCCGAGCTGCTCGTCGGGATCGGGATCGGGATGATGGTCTCGCCGCTGTTCGATTTCATCCTCGCGTCGGTCGCCGACAACGAGGTCGGATCCGCCTCGGGCGTGCTGAACGCGATGCAGCAGCTCGCGGGGGCGGTCGGTGTCGCCGGCATCGGGACGATCTTCTTCAGCGCCCTCGGGCACGAGGGGTTCGTGACCGCGGTCAGCCACTGCCTGCTCGTCGAACTCGCGACGATGCCGGTGCTCGCGCTGCTCACGTTCATGCTGCCGATGCGTGCCCGCGAGGAGTCCGAGTCAGTACCCGAGACCGTGGAGACCGGCCCGGACCCGGTCGTACCACGCGCGATGGTCGGCGCCGGCGAGACGCTCTAACGCGGCTCGTCGGAGAGGTCGACGTCCCACCATTGCTTGTGCGCCGTCGAGTGATCGGCGGCGAACCCGAGCGCCTCGGCGGCCTCGGCCCATCGCCGCTGCACCAGCTCACACACGGGCGCGACGACATCCGAGCCTTCGGCGATGCCGGCGGCAATCGTCACATCCTTGGCCAGCAGGCCCAGCGCGAAGCCAGTGTCGTAGCGGCCGGTGACGACCTCTTGCCCGAACACCACCTCGCTGACGAAGCTTCGCCCGGTCGAGCTGTTGACGATCTCGACGATCGTCGAGGGCGTGAGGCCGAAGCTGCTACCGAGGACGAGCGCTTCCGCGAGCGCGGCGTACCCGGCGGCGGCGCAGAAGTTGTTGAGCGCCTTCATCGCGTGCCCGGACGCGAGCGGACCGGTCCGAAAGGTCCGCCGGCCGAGCGCGGCCAGGATCGGCAGCACGCGCTCCAGCGCTGCCTCGTCGTCGGCGCCGGCCATGATCGCGAGCGTCCCGTCGATCGCTCGCGCGACGCCACCCGAGACCGGTGCGTCGACGAGCGCAATCGACTGCTTGACGAGCTCCCGACCGAGAACGCGGGTGTCGTGCGGACTCGACGAGCTCATGTCGACGACAACCGTGCCGTCCGGCAGCGCATCGGCGATCCCGTCGCCCAGCACCGCGTCCTGCACGACGCAGCCGTCGGGAAGCATGGTGATGACCGCACCCGCGGCCGCGAACGCCCTCGCGTCGCGGCCCGGCACCGCGCCAGTCTCCTCGGCGAACCGCAGCTCAACGTCGCGATCTGCGTCCCGGACCACAAGTGCGTAGCCGGCCCGAGCCAGGTTCGTGGCCATTGGCCGGCCCATCCGCCCGAGGCCGATGAAACCGACCGTCTCTCGGCGAGTTCCGTCTCCATTCGCGCTCATGCGCCGCCTCCGCCTCGTCAGGTGTTGGGTTGGTTCGATCCGGTGCTGGTGAGAAGGTCCGGGATCGGGGCAAGCGTCTCGGCCGCAGCCCCAGCGTCGGCGTCGATCTGCTCGCGCTGCCTCGCCGGCAGGGCCGCGACCGACACCCAGGCGCCGCTGACACGGGTCGCGTCGATCGCGCGCGTCAGCGAGTCGAGTTCGGCGGTCGCGTTGGCGACGAGATGCGGGGCGACCGGGTCGATCGACGGCTTGAGCTCGGCCAGCAGCGTGT
Organism: uncultured Solirubrobacterales bacterium; assembly: GCA_963822855.1. Lineage (GTDB taxonomy): Bacteria > Actinomycetota > Thermoleophilia > Solirubrobacterales > Solirubrobacteraceae > Palsa-465. Next base: position 81,055 of record CAWGJE010000022.1, read on the forward strand.
GAATCGCGGCGACGTCCGCGGTGATCGAGGCGAGGTCGGTGCCGCTGCCGTAGTCGTCATCGGCTGTCAGCGAGTCGCGGAGCGCGTCTTCGAGTACCTCGTGGGGCCGAAGCAGCCAGTTTCCGATGCCGGTGGCGGTCGCCGGGAGAAAGCTCGCGAGCTTGGCCTTCGTCACTTGTCCGAGGAGCCGCCTGAGAGTGCCGGTGTCGGTCTGGGCGGCGCGGAGATCGCGCTTGGTCCAGAGGTCGAGCTCGATCCTGTGAAACCCGGTGAAGCCGGGGTCGGCCGTCCCCAGGGGGTGGCCGGCGGCGAGGCCGTCGATCTGGCCCCCGAGCTCGCCGAAGGCGCCGTAGGCTCCGTCGTCTTGGCCGATCTCGAGCCAGGTCAGGTGCGCGCTCAACCAGGCCGACTTCGCGCTCGCAAGACTTCCCGACGCAATCGCCGCGGACAGCGACGCGACCTGGCTCTGGAGAGTCGAGAGCTTGCCGGCGACGTACGCCCGGTACTCGTTCAGCTGGCGCCGTTCCAGAGTGAGGAACGAGCAGCCGACGGGGGTCCCCTTAGTTGGACGGGTCGAGCCACTGCACGCGGCACGGCGGTGCGGTCCGCGGCGCGGTCGCGATCACGAAGAAGTTCCGGGTCACCGCGACTGTCCGAGGCGGCGCTATCTGGTACGTGACAGTGACCGCGGTGACGCCGTTCGGCACCAGCCCGAAGCCGGGCGTGCCGATCTCGGACATCAGCGCGTATGGATTCCCGGTGGCCGGAGCGCAGTCGTGGGTGCCGGTCTGTCCGTAGAGCACGATGATGCACAACGCGGCCTGGCGGTACTCGGTCTGCAGCAACGACAGGGACCCCTGCTGAATCACGCGCTGGACCCGCGAGAGGCATCGCGGCGGCGCGAGACTTGCTGCGAGCAGATGCTGGGCGGGAACGAGGTAGATCCGCCCGCCGGATGCCACCTCGCCGACCAGCCGGGTCCCCGACATGATCACGCCTGACGCACCCAGCGACGCGACCTGACCTGCGCTCAGCTTGTCCACGGCCCGCTGCGTGTCGCTCAGCAACGAGTACCTCGCGGCGAGGGCGGCGGAAACCTTCGTGCCGGCCGGGGCGACCTTGCCGGGGGCAGGGTAGGACGAGCACGGTTGGTCCGCCGCGCGCTTCGCGGACGCGCCGAGAGGGCCGACCAGGACGAGAACCAGGACGGCCACGACAGCGAGCGCAGCGGCGCCTCCCGCGATCGAGGTTGCACGCTTCGGCGTCGGCACGGCACCCGAGTGTGGCAGCCACGTTAGCGCCCGTCGTTCTACGCTGAGGCTGTGATGCTGAACCGTCGCCAGTTCCTCACCCGCTCCGGCGCCGTGGCCGCCGCCGGAGCAGTCGGCGGAGCCGGTATAGCCGATGTCGGTGCCGCCCACGGCGCCGCCGGTGCGCAGCAGGGCTCGGGCGACCCGCTTCAGAGCGACGGCGCGCTCCAGTACGCGGTGGCCTCGGACCCCGCGGCGCGCCTGGAGGCGGTCCCGTTCCACGGGCCTTGGCAGGCGGGGATCGTCAACCGGCCGCCGCCCGCGGCCTGCTTCGTGTCGTTCAACGTCACCGCGGCCGACCGCGGCGAATTGATCGACGTGTTGCAGACGCTGACGGCGCGCGCGCGGTTCCTCGCCGAGGGCGGCCTCCCCCCAGAACCCGGGCCCGTCGAGCCGCCGTCAGACAGCGGCACACTCGGGCCGGAGGTACCCGCCGACGGCCTGACGATCACGGTCGGCTTTGGCTCGAGCCTGTTTGACGATCGCTTCGGAATCGCCGACCGCAAACCGACACACCTGACGACGATGACGTCGTTCCCCAACGACGCGCTCGACTCGAACCTGTGTGGTGGCGATCTGCTCCTGCAAATCTGCGCCGGGCGCCCGGACACGGCTATCCACGCGTTGCGGGACATCGCCAAACACACTCGCGGCGGGATGCAGATCCTGTGGCGGATGGATGGCTTCGTCTCGCCGGCACGGCCCGCCGGCGTCCCGCGTAACCACTTCGGCTTCATGGATGGCATCGCGAACCCGAATGTCACCGATCCGGCGGTCGCGAACCGGTTGTTGTGGGTGTCGCAGGGGACCGGCGAGCCCGACTGGGCCGCCGGCGGCAGTTACCACGTCTGCCGGATCATCCGGATGCTCATCGAGTTCTGGGATCGCGTGTCGCTGAACGAGCAGCAGACGATGATCGGCCGCTACCGAGCCAGCGGGAACGTGCTCGGCACCGGGAGCCTGACGGCGGTTCCGGACTTCGCGTCCGACCCCAAGGGCAAGGCGATCCCGCTGACCGCCCACATCCGGCTCGCCAACCCGCGCACGAAGGCCTCCGAGGACAGCCGCATCTTCCGCCGGGGATACAACTACGACAGCGGCGTCGATCTGGCCGGCAACCTCAACATGGGGCTGATCTTCAACTGCTTCCAGCAGAACCTCGTGCGCCAGTTCATCGCCAACTAGACCAGGCTGATCGGCGAGCCGATGGTCGACTACATCTCCCCGATCGGTGGCGGTTACTTCTTCGCTCTGCGGGGTGCCTGGCGGCGAGAGCGGGCTCTTCGCCTAGCGCCAACGCACGCGCGAGCCCGCGCTTATCGCGCCGCGGTGAACGCGTTCTTGCCCGTGCACTTGGGGCCGTTGAGCACGAACGTCGTCGCGAGCACCCCGGAAACTGTGCCCTTCGACGAGAAGCGCCCTGACAGCTTCAGCTTCTCGCCGACCTTGCCCTTGTAGGGGCCGACCTTGATCGTGTAGTGGCCGGTCGTCGAGAACGCCCCATTCGAGGTCGCGATCTTCGAGCCCGCGAACTTGACCGGAATCGCCGGGCCACCACTCGAGCAGTAGAACGGAATGTTCGACACTGTGGCCTTGGTCAGCTTCCCGTTAGCGACAGTCAGCGTGATCGCGTATTCGGTGCGGGGAGCGGTAAGCGTGCCCTTGTAGGTGCCGGACTTGGGCTTGACAGTGGAGCCGGCGACGGCCGGGGCAGCGGCGAGCACGAACGCGCACACCGTGGCGAGCGGGAGGAGGCGTCTGGTCATCGGCCTATCAGATCAGATCGGCCGGGGCCGTGCAGAGAGCCGGGCCGGCGGGCTCAGCTGAGCGCCGGGATTACCTCGCCCGCGAGTCGCTCGAGCTGCTCTGCGTCATCGACGAGCGGGTTGAGCAGAATCAGCTCGGCACCGGCATCCGCTACCGCACGGATACCGGCCGCGCACGTCTCGGGCGGCCCCGCGAAGATGTGCTCCGACCAACCGCCTCGGCCGTAGTGCTCCGTGAGCGCGTCCTCGAGTCGCCGGCGGCCGTGTGCCGCATCGTCGTCGACGTGGACGTAGACGCGCTTACCGATCCGGAACGTGCCCGGATCGCGTCCCTGCGCGCTCAGCTCCTCCCTGACCACCTTGACCTGTTCGGCGAACTGAGCCGGCGTCTGGGAACCGGCCCCCATGAACCCGTCTCCGTGCCGGACCGCGCGCCGCATCCCCGCCGGCACGCTGCCACCGAACCAGACCGGCGGGTAGGGCTTCTGGACCGGCTTGGGCTCCATCGAGGCGCCGTGGAGCTTCCACAACCGGCCGTCGAAGTTGATCTCACGCTGTGTCCAGCACGCCTTCATCAACGCCAGGGCCTCGTTGAACCGGGCAACCGGCTTGTCCGGGTCGATGCCGAAGGCCTCGAACGGGCGCCCGCGGCCGCCGGTCGCGATCCCCACCTCGACACGTCCGTGGCTGAGGCAGTCCAGCGAGCTGATCGCCTTGGCCAGGTGCAAGGGGTTGTGCAGCGGGAGCACGAACACGGCACAACCCAGCCGCAGCTGCTCGGTGCACGCGGCCGCGAAGGTCAGCGTCTGCAGCGGCGCGATACTGCCGGCCGCGCCGATCACCTGCTCCTGCGCCCAGGCACTTTCGAACAGCCCGAGCTCCTCGACGCGGCGCAGATGCGCGCGGAAGGCGACATCGTCGAAGTGGCTGTCGCGAGCGTACTGCGGGATGGAGATCGCGAATCGCATTACCGCTCCGGAATCTTCGCGCAAGATGCCGTGTGGTGCTCGAGCACGCGCGTGAGCATCCGGACGAGCGTCTGGCGCTGGGTCGCGGACAGTGGGGCGAGGAGCTCGTCCTGGACCTCCGCCAGCACCTCGTCGAGTGCCAGAAGCCGCGTGGCGCCGGCTCGGGTGATCGTGATCACGTTCCGACGGCGGTCTACCGAGGGCTCCACAGGCTGTCCGCGCGCGCCGGCTCGCCGGAAAGCCGCCCGCCCACTCCGTCGCGGCCGGCCCGTTACGACAACTCGTCCGGTTCACCTCGCGGCCTGCTCGGGCGGCACGCGAGTCTCACTCTCGCCCGCAAGGCGCCTGTCCTGCGGACCCAATGCCCGACGCCTGCCCCTGCCGTACCACTCGTAGATGAACGCTCCACCGCCGGCGACGAGGACGGCGCCCGGTCATCACCTGGCCCGAGACTCCGTGATGAATCCCCAGCCCGTCGACGAGGAGGATCACCAGGTAAGCTCGGTCAGTGTCATCGTCGTCGCCGACGCCCCATCGGCAAGAGTCTTGCAGCCGACCTACCGGGCGTCCAGTCTGGCCGCCGCTCCGCGGAGAAGCGCCGCGCCGGTTCCCTTGCCTCCGAATGATGCGGAGGATCCTCGTCACCGGCATGTCCGGCACCGGGAGGTCCAGCGCGCTCGGGGTTGGATTGCCGGCTTTCGAACGGTCGAACCGACAGGGCGCCTGGACCGAGTGGCGGAGGTCGTGGCTGTACGTCTGGCGCAGACGGATCGCTCGTCTGGCCGGAACGACGGCCCTTCGCTGTACGTGTCAGGGCGGTCTCCAACCGGCGCAGCTCTATGACCGCTTCGCCGCGGTGCTCCTGCTCAGTGCCCCGGCGAGGTCCTCTCGGCCGGATCGAGTCGCGCACGACAAACCACTCTGGGCAGACCGCCGCGCAGCGGGCACTGGTGCTCCGCGACCTGGCCTACACGGCGCCGCGTCTCGCCGGACATGCACTCACGGATTCGCCGCCACTCAGCCACTCCCGGACGTCGTGAGCCAACAGGCGGACCGACTCGGTCGCGACGCTTTCGGCTTAGACCGTCCAAGGTCCCGCTCGCGCACGAACGTGCGTTCGTGGCCGGGCTAGAATTGCTGGCATGTCGTTCGTCGTGCAACCCTCGCTGTTTGGCTCCGTTGGCGAACTCGGCGTCGCCGACCTCGGCGCAGCCGTCGAGCGCCGAGAGCTGTCGGACGGTGCGTGGGTTGACTTGCGGCCAGGCTTCGTCACCGCGGCGGATGAGCTCTTCGATGTGCTCGCCGGCAACCGTGCCCTGGCACGAGGAGCGGATGCACATATACGACAACACCGTGCGGGTCCCGCGGCTCCTGGCGCGCTACGGCGAGGGCGAGGCGCTGCCCCATCCGGTGCTCGAAGAGGCTCGCTCCGCGCTCAGCGCCCACTACGCCGAAGAGCTCGGCGAGCCGTTCGTCAGCCTCGGCCTCTGCCTGTACCGCGACGGTAGGGATAGCGTCGCGTTCCACGGAGATCGGATCGCGCGCGAGAGCCAGCGCGACACGATGGTGGCGATCGTCTCGCTCGGCGCCGCACGACCGTTCGGCCTAAAGCCGAAGGTGGGCGGTCCAGGGCTGCGGCTCCAGGTCGGCCACGGGGACCTGCTCGTGATGGGCGGAAGCTGCCAGCGAACCTGGCTACACGGCATCCCCAAAGTGGCGAACTGTCTCGGCGCACGGATCAGCATCCAGTTCCGCCCGCACTGGGGCGACGGCCTCGGCAAGACCAGTACCGACGGTCGCGACCGGTAGCCGCCCGCCGAGAGGCCGACAGACCTCGTCTCGACCGGAGCCCATCATGTGGGGGGAGGGAGGGAACTCGGCGCACGGCTGCGGGCAAGAGCTTGCAGATGCTCAGCAACAACCCAGGCACCTACCTGACCGACGCCGCGATCATCGTCGCTTCGCAGCGCGATCCGGCGCTGTTCGCGCAGATCTTCGACCGTCACTGGACCCGGGTCCACCGCTACTGCGTCAGCCGGGCGGGCGCCGCCGGCGAGGACATCGCCGCCGAGACGTTTCGCGTCGCCCTTGACTCGCGCCGGCGGTTCGACCGCTCGCGCGTGGATGCCGGGCCGTGGCTGTTTGGAATCGCTACCAACCTGCTGCGCCATCGGCTGCGCTTGCAGACGCGCCGCGGCGGGCGCTCGCCGGCTGCATCTCACGACGAGGCAGACCGGGCCGACGGTGACTGACCGGTCGGGGCCGAGGCCTGGGCCCAGAGGGAGCCCTGCGCTAGCTCAGCTGTCACCGAAGTATCGAGATGCGCTGTTGCTGCACGTGTTCGCCGACGGTCACAACTACCTCGAGCGGATCTGGCTTGACGCCGCCACCGGGTCCCGATCCAAGAGAAGGACGGAGACAACTCCGCTACCGCGTACACCGTCGAGCGCGTCACGGCTGCGCACCTCCGCGGCTGCTCCCCCCGAGCGCCCGGCTGCGTTAGCCGGGCGGCGGGTCGCCGGCAGGGGGTGGGGGTCGCCGGCGGGTGGGGGTCGCCGGCGGGCGGTCGCCGGCGAACGTGGCGCAACCCCGATAACGACTCACTCGCGCTCCCGCCGGCCGCGAGTGCGCAGTTCTCCGTGGCATAGCCGAGTGAATCGGCATTCACGCCCCGGGGGCGGGGCGAGTGAGAAGTTGTCGGCCCTGGAATCCAGTGCATCGACCGAGGGGATCACGAGTGGCGTCGGTAGCCCTCGCCCGGGGGCGTTGCTGGCTTTGGGCCCCCACCCCCCCCCCCCCTTTCGGTCGCGCGCGGCAGCGGCACGAACGGCGGAGTCTCAGCCCCCGCCGCCGGTGAACCACGCGGCCCGCTGGACCCCGGAATGCGGATCGCCCTGCGGTGCGACAGGCGGCGGCTTCGTCGCCGTTCCGGTCACCTTGGTCGGCGCCAAGCCGATGCGCACAACAACCCAGTCCCCGTCACGTTCGCTGGCCATCCAGCTCGCACCGGGATCCGCGGCTCGCATCCGCTCAACCTCAGCCTTCGCCTCATCACGATTCATGAGTCCCAGGATAGTGCTTAACTCGCGCTCGCCCCGCTCGCCCTGTGGAAAACTCGCCCACCCGGCGGCACGGTCTAAGTAGGTCTAAAACGAACGTTAGATCTGGGGCGCGGAGACGCCGGACGCGTCGCGAGTCCAGGAGCCAGCCACGGCTGGTCGCTGAGTTTGGGGTCGAAATGGCGAACACGGCGTAGGTACGCGGCGGACGGAGCGGCCGTGCTGTGGGAGGCGACGAGGCGACCCACTGCGGCAACCTTGCCTGATGGCTCCCCAAATCGAGGTCGACGGGGAGCGTGGTTCACCTGTCCGGTCGTAGAGCGCCCCGCGGCGGGGTCAAGCTCATATCCGCGCTGAGCCGCCCCTCAGCCGTGGCATGCCGCAGCCGTTCGGCAACCTGCTCCCGATCGGAGTCTGAAGCGCGAAGCGACGTCACGACCTGCACTGGCTCCTTCTACCAAGGCCAGGATCACACGGACGTCACAGACTGACGGCCGACTGCTGAATGCGTCTACGCGGGGCAGCCAGTCCAACCACGACGCGGCGAAGGAATCGAACCTTCCAAGCCGGGGGCTGCCCGGCCCTGCCAGTTTTGAAGACTGGATGGGCCACCAGGCCCGTGCCGCGCCGCCGCCGATCCTAATGACCGTCTGACCGCGCGGGCGTCTCGACCCCCAGGCCGTGCTCGAACGCGCCCTTGACGCCGGCGTCGAGCGCGTTCAGTCGGTGCAGCGTGAGCGCCTCGACCGACCCGAAGCGCCCGCCCGACGCCGCCGCGGCACCGTGGTGAGACAACACGCAGTGCAGGAGGGCGAGCCGCCGCTGGTCGTCCAACATGACTGCGCGCTCCGAGATCATCTGCGAGCCGAGCACGAGATGGCCGAGCAGCCGCCCCTCGTCGGTCAGGCCGATCTCGGCGCCGTAGGTGAACTCGCGGGTCCGCCCGAGATCGTGGACGAGCGCGGCAGTGATCAGCAGGTCCTGGTTCAGGCGCTGGTGCAGCTGGCAGACCTCGTAGGCGAGCGTGGCCACCGCCACCGTGTGCTCGAGCAGCCCGCCCAGGTACGCGTGGTGCCCACCCCGCGTGCACGGCGCGCGACGCAGAGCAGCCCGCAGCTCGCGGTCCTGAAGCAGCCCGTCCAGGAAGGCCCCAAAGCCACGATCGTGCACCTCTCCCGCCAGATGCTCGAGGAACCCGTCGAGCTCGTCGAGGTCCCGGTAGGCGGTCGGCAAGAACCGCGCCGGATCCGCCGCCGAGCCCGAACCGAACTCCGCATCCGAGCCATCGGAATCAGCCCCCACTCGCGCGATGTCGACCACCTCGAGCACTGGCTGCTCGCGAAACCGCTCGACCCGCCCCGACACGCGGACCAGCTCACCCCGCTCGAACCGGCCGGCGAGCGCATCCGCGTCCCGGAACGCACGGGCCTGGATCGTCCCGCTGCGATCACGCAGCTCGAGCGCGAGGTACGGCGACCCCGAGCGCGTGAACAAGCGGTCCTTGCGCGAGCAGGCAAACACGCCCTCGACGTGCTGCCCGGGGCGCAGGGCGCTGATCGAGACGGCGGTGGAATCGCTCGACTGCATGTCCCCATGATCTACGCTGAGGCGGATGCAGCCGCTGCAATGGGAATATCGGCCCGACGGCCTGAGGGCTCCGGCGCTGATCTGCGCCTTCAAGGGCTGGAACGACGCGGCCGACGCCGCCTCGAGCGCGATCACGTTTGTCGCCGGCGCGCTCGGCGGACGGCGGTTCGCGTCGATCGACCCCGAGGAGTTCTACGACTTCCAGAGCACCCGCCCGCAAGTCAAGCTCGTCGACGGGCACGCCCGCACGATCGTGTGGCCCGAGGTCGAGCTCTACGAGGCGCGGGTCCCGCGGGCGACGCGCGATCTCGTCCTGATGGTCGGGCACGAGCCGTCGCTCAAGTGGCGCACATTCAGCAAGGTGATCGTCGAGCTCGCCGAGGCGCTGGGGACACAGCTCGTGGTCACGCTCGGGGCGCTGCTCGCCGACGTCCCCCACACCCGGCCAATCTCGGTCACCGGGATGGCCACCGACACCGACCTGGTCCAACGACTCGGCCTCACGCGCTCGTCCTACGAGGGTCCGACCGGGATCGTCGGCGTGCTGCACGCCGCCTGCCAGGAGAGCGGCCTCCCGTCGGCGAGCCTGTGGGCCGCGGTCCCGCACTACATCGCCGCCGCGCCGAACCCCAAGGCCGCGCTCGCGCTCGTCCGCAAGCTCGAGGGACTCGTCCAGGTGGCGGTGGACGCCAGCGACCTCGAGTCAGCCACTGCCGACTACGACCGTCAGGTCAGCCTCGCGGTGCAGAGCGATCCCGACGTGCAGGCGTTCGTCGAGCGCCTCGAGCAGGCGGCGGCCAGCGAAGAGAGCGAGTCCGGCCCGCTCCCCTCCGGCGACACGATCGCACGCGAGCTCCAGCGGTTCCTGCGTCAGCGCGGCGACGGCGACCCGCCCGCCGCCGCCCAGAACTAACCGCCCAGAACTAACCGCGCAGACCGGCAGCCGTCACCCCTCGGCGGCCGGGCACACGAGCCGGTAGTCGCACATCGAGCACGCCGCGAACGACGGCGTCGGCTCGAACCCCTGGGACAGGATCCCCTCGGCGACCTCCATCGCCACGTCCTCGATCCACCCGAACCGGTCGTCGCGATCGTCGGGCACGGCCACCTTCTGATCGTCGAGGACGTAGTAGTAAGCCTGCTGGGAGGAATCCAACCGCCACGCCTCCCGAGCCCCGACGGCGTACAGAGACAGCTGCACGTCGTCCACGAGTTGTACGGCGCTCTTCGGCCGCCCGGTCTTGTAGTCGATCAGCTCGTACTCCCCGCCGGGCAGCCGGTCCACCCGATCCACCCGGCCGCGCAGCAGGTGCGGCCCGAGCTTGAATGAGAACGCACGCTCGAACCACACCGGTTCTGACTCGGAGGACTGGAAGCGGTCGTGGTAGCGCGTCAACGCCGAAACGGCTTTGCCGCGTAGCTGGCGCTCCTCCTCGGACTCGCCGAACCCACCGCGCCGCCAGCTCGTGTCGAGCAGCCCCAGCATCTCGGCCAGCGACCCGGAGACCGCGCCGCTCGGGCCGGAGCCCGCGTGGAAGCGCTCGAGCACTTGGTGCACGACGATCCCGAAACGCTGATGGATCGTCGGCTCCTGCGGGATCCGGAACACCCGCGCGAACTTGTACTTCAGGGGACAGGTGCGATACGTGTCGATGTCCGACGCGGACAGCACCACGCCGTCGCCGCGCGTCGGCAGGAACGCCTCCACCGACGGATCGTCCCGGGCCACCACCGCCGCCGCCCGCCGCCGGGCATCTCGTTCGGCATCCAACAAGTAGTCGTCGAGCGCGGACGAGGTGAAGATCTCGCGCTGCTCGGCGGTCACGGCCTGCAGGATCCGCGAGTTCACGTCGCGCACCGCCTCGGCCAGCGACTGCCCCTCGGGGCGCTCGATCAGCGCCGCCAGCTTCAACAACTCGAGGTACCGGACGACGGCATGCGACACGTCGAGGTCGGTGTCGAGCCGTAGCTCGGCGAGCCGGCCGCCGGCGCGCATCGTCCCCTCGAGCACCTCGTCCCGGAGCAGCCGGTACGTCGAGTGGAGCGTCTCGGCGGGACCGAACATCTCCTCCTCACGCTCCTCCCACACGCCGGCCACCGCTCGGCGCATGGTCTCGACCAGCGGCGCCGGCGCTAGCGCGGCGCTGCGGTCGTTCGCGGACGGATACGCGAGCACGACCCTCCGGCGCGCGCGGCTGACCGCCACGTACAGCACCTCACGGACGAGCGGGGCGCGCCCGCCGTCCACCCCGGCGACCTCCTCGCGACCGTCGTCCTGTTCCGCGACCACCGGAATCGGCTCGAGGACCGGTGCCGACATCCCGACGTGGAGCCCCAGCACGTACACGTGCTCGGTCTCGAGCGCGCCGGCGCTGTCCAGCGCCACGATCTGGACCACCTGCGGCCCGACCAGGTCCGGCTCCTCGTGCTCGCGCAGGCCGAAGTCGGCGACCGCGGCGATGTGCCGGGCGAACTCGCGCGCCGTCGCCTGCGGTGAGCGGCGGGCGTACGCGGAGGCGAGCTCGCCGAACCGCGCGAGCGCGCGCAGACGCTGCACGACGTCGGCCTGGGCGGCGAACAGCTGCTGGCGGCGGAGCCCGAGCCGGTCGATCAGGCGGTGCACATACATGTCCGGCCGGGTGCTGTCGATCTCCGACATCGCCGCCCGGTAGAGCCTCGAGAAAGCTCGGATCCGCTCGCGGGCCTCCGGGGGCACCTGCGGCGACTCCATCGCGGCCGCGAGCGCACCGACCATGTCGAGCTTGCGCCGGCGCGCGATCTGGGTACACCGCGCGATGTCGACCGAGCGCAATTCGACCGGCGGCCGGGCCAGCGCGCGTACGACCGCGGCCGCGTCGGTCGGATCGGCCAGCAGTCGCAGCCACGCGAGCACGTCCCGGATCTCGGCGCGCCGGAAGAACGCGGTCTCGCCGACCACGCGGTGGGCGACCGCCCGCTCCTCTAGCGCCACGCCGACCGCCTGACCCTCGCGCGAGATCGACGGCACCAGCACCGCGATCTGTCCGGGCGGCACACCCTCGCCCACGATCAGCCGCTCGATGTCGGCCGCCACCGACTGGGCCTGGGCGCGCTCGTTCGCGCAGCGCCAGAACGCCACTTCGCCCTCCGCCGCCGTCGGCTCGCACGTGAACGGCGCGACCACCGCGGCCGAGGCGGCCCGAAGCACCCGGCGTGGCAACCGCAGGCCCTGCTCGAGCGCGATCACGTTCGCGAAATCCTCGCGCCCCACGCTGCCTCGAGCCCGCGCCGGGTCGGCCGCGGCGCTCAGACGCGATCCCGCCACGGCTCGGGTCAGGGTCGCTGAGGCCAGGTCGAGGTCGTGCGCGTCGTCGACGAGCACGTGCTCGAACCGCTGCGCCACCGCCGGCCGGTCACGCGCAACGCGAAGCGCGTCGCGAATCAGATCGCCGGCGTCGCGCGCGCCCACCTCGGACAGCATCTGCTCGTGCACCCGGTAGACCTCGGCGAACTCGCGCTCGATGTCCACGTCGGACTCGGGCAGCCGCTCGGCCCAGCGCGCGTAGTCCTCGGCCCCGACCAGGTGCGCCTTCAGCCGGTCGATCCGACGAATGAATCCCGCGAGCAGGGCATTCGCGCTCCCGCCGAAGTCGTGGCGCTCGATCGACAACCGGTCGATCCGCTCGAGCAGCATCGCGAACCGCTCGGCCGGCCCGAGCACGGGCTCGAGCGCGTCGGCCGCCGGCCCGGCGGCGTTCAGGATCAGCGCCGCCAACTCGACCGGCGAGATCACGAACAGCTCGTCGTAGCCGTCCTCGAGCAGGCGCTCCAGGCGCGTCCGTGTCGCGTCCGCGCGCGCGGCGGACGGCGTCACCAGCAGGAGCCGCTCGGGGCGACTCCCCTGCTCGACGAACCAGACGAAGCGACCCTCCAGCGTGCGCGTTTTGCCGGTTCCCGCGGCCCCGAGGATGAGCAGCGGCTCGAGTTCGCAGGTGACCGCGTCGCGCTGAGTGGGAAGCAAGGGGTCTAGGGTGAGCCCCACGTCTGACAGCATAGGGTCCGAGATGACCTCAACTCGCTCGGCTCTTGACGCAGATTGGCTGGGGGTCTGCCGCCGGGCGGCGGGCGGACTGGAGCGCATGCTGGCCGACGTTCCGACCACCGCGGAGCGGGCGCTCGAGACCGGGACCCGCGGCAAGGGCGGCGATCGCACGCTCGAGATCGACCACGACGCCGAGCAGCTCGTACTCGACGAACTCGACGTTCTCAGAGACGAGGGCTACCAGTTCGTCGTGTGCTCCGAGGAGCGCGGCGAGATCGACTACGGCGACCACGACGTGCGCGTGATCATCGATCCGATCGACGGGTCGCTGAACGCCAAGCGCGGGATCTCCCATTACGCCCTCTCGATCGCGGTCGCCGACGGGCAGACGATGGCGGACGTCGCGTTCGGGTTCGTGCACGACTTCGGCCCGTCCGAGCAGTGGTGGGCCTGGCGCGGCAAGGGCGCCTATCTCGACGGCGCCCAGCTCGATCCGTCCCTGCCGGAGCGCCGAGGGCGCGACGGGCGGCTCGAGGTGCTCGGGATCGAGTCGGCCGACCCGCGCTGGGTCGCGAGGTCGATCGAATCGCTCGAGCTGAACGCGTACCGCCTGCGCGCGCTCGGGACGATCGCTGCATCGCTGTGTCAAGTCGCCGCGGCCCGGTTCGACGGCATGGTGTCGCTGCGGCGCTCGCGGGGCGTCGATGCCGCCGCGGCGCAGTTGATCGTCCGCGAGGCCGGTGGGCTGGTCAGCTTCCCGTGGTGCGATCGGCCGCTCGGGGCGCCGCTGACCGCCGAGCCGAGCTCGCCCGTGATCGCCGCCCGGTCGCCCGAGACGCTCGCGATGCTCGAGAGGATCCCCGAGTGATCGACTGGATCGTCGCCCAGCGAATCGCCACGTTCGTCGCCGGGACCGGAAGCGCGAGCGAGCCGACCGCCGACCTGACCGCACTCGCCGCCGAGTCCGAGGCGCGCGTGGTCGCCTACACCGGCCTGAAGCCGGCGCGGCCACTGCCGCCGCCCGAAGGGATCAGCCGCAAGGAGTGGGTGTCGAGCAACGTCCAATCGATGCGGCTGCTGCTCGACCCGGTGCTCCAGCGCGCCACCGACAACCTGGGCACGCTGAAGCCCGCGGTCGAGATCGGGATGGGGATCGTGTTGAGCACCGAGGTCGGCGTCGTGCTCGGTTACCTGGCCCAGCGCGTGCTCGGGCAGTACGAGCTGGTGCTGCTCGACGAGGCGGTCGAGGACCGGCCCCCGCGCCTGCTGTTCGTGCTCCCGAACCTCGGCCAGGCGGTGCAGACGTTCAGCGCCGACGAGCAGGAGTTCGTGACCTGGGTGGCGCTGCACGAGGTGACCCACGCCGTGCAGTTCGCCGGCGTGCCATGGCTCCACGCGCACGTCGCCGGCCTGGTCAGCGAGTTGCTGAAGAGCGCCGAGGTACGCCTCGACGCGCCGCGCAAGCTCCAGGTCCCGAGCATGGACGAGGTCAAGCGCGTAATGAGCCACCTGCGGCGCGGGGACCTGATCTCCGTCGTCACGACCACCCCCGAGCGCGAGATGCTCGACCGCGTCCAGGCGGTGATGGCGGTGATCGAGGGTCATGCGGAGCACGTGATGGACGCGGTGGCGCCGGACCTCCTGCCGTCCTTACCGAAGCTCCGGTCCGCGCTCGACCAGCGGCGCAAGTCCCAGTCGGGGCTGTCGCGGCTGGTGGCGCGGCTGCTCGGGCTCGAGCTCAAGCTCCGCCAGTACGAGCAGGGCAAGGCCTTCTGCGACGCGGTCGTGCGCGAGCGAGGACCGGGCGCACTGCAGCATCTGTGGTCGAGTCCGGAAGCACTGCCAACGCTCGCGGAGATCCAGGATCCGCCGGCGTGGCTGGCGCGGGAGATGCCTCGCGAGCTCGAGGATCCGCGCCGGTCGGACTCGGACGCAGCCGCCTGAAGCAACCCATGCCGCGCCCGCGCCGTGGCGCGCCTCTGAGTCAACTTTGGTTGACCAGACGCCCCAATTCACGAACTTTTCATCACCCTGGCTGTAACGGTCACTACGCTATGGTTTACAAACACATGTTCGATAACTCCGGTAGGGAGAGCTAATGGCAACGACCACCACCCCGGGCCCCCAGAAGCCCGCAAGCACGGCAAAGCGGACCACCAAACGCAAGCCCGCCACGGCAGGCGCCCGCACGACCAGGACCACCGCCAGCGCGCGGCGCACCACCCGGTCGACAACCTCGTCGACGCAGCCCAAGACGCGCGTCGCGCACGCACAGGTGATCGCCGGGCGCGCTGTGCTGGTGCCCGTCGGCGCAGGCCTGCTGGCCCGCGACAACCTCGTCTCGACGGTGAAGGGGCTGACGACCAAGTACCGCACCCGCGCCAGCTTCGAGCGCGAGCTGAAGCGCTACGAGCGCCGCGGCGCCACTGCCCGCAACCGCTTCGAGCGCCAGGTCCGGCGCGCGCGCACCCGTATGGAGCGCGATCTGCGCCAGCGGCGTAGCCTTGTCGAACGGACCATGCGCCAGAACCGGGGCCGGCTGAATCGTGAGATAACCTCAGTACGGAGGGATCTCGAGAAGCAGTCGGGCGCGGTGAGCGCGCGGGTCGAGCGGCTCGTGGCCAACGCGCAAGGCCTGCTCGGGTCGTAAAACAAAGCTTCCCCCGCGCGGCGCCCCGGAGAGCGCCGACAGCGGGACAGGTTCGCCGGCCTCATAACCTCGCCGGCGAATGCAGCACCCTCTCCTCCCTCAACCGCCGGGGCGTCACGTAAGTGGCGCCCCGTCGGTCCTTAATCGGCCGATGACACTCGCTTGAGTGACGCGTCTCACACTCCACGAGTAGCAAACCCCCCGACGCCTACAATCAAGCCCATGCCTACAAGAGATCAAGTGATCGACTCCCTTCGTTCCGTGATCGACCCCGAGCTGCGCCGCGACATTGTCGAGCTCGAGATGGTCCGCTCCGTCGACATCCACGAGAACGGGGTGGTCGACGTGATGGTCTCGCTGACCACGCCCGGCTGCCCGATCCGCTCGCACTTCCAGACCGGCGTCAACGACTCGATCCGCAAGCTCGACGGCGTCACCGGCGTGAACATCAGCTTCGACATCCTGTCCGACAACGAGAAGCAGGCACTCGGGCGCAAGCTCGGCCGCGGCACGCTGCCCGAGGGAGCGCTGGCGCAGGTCAAGAACGTGATCTGCGTGGGCTCCGGCAAGGGCGGCGTCGGCAAGTCGAGCGTTACCGCCAACCTCGCGGTGGCGCTGCTTGCCGAGGGCAAGCGGGTCGGCGTGCTCGACGCGGACGTCTGGGGCTACTCGCAGCCGCGGATGCTCGGCCTCGGCGCCGAGCGCCCGCACGTGAACGCCGAGCGCAAGATCATCCCGCTGCAGGCGTTTGACGGCGTCAGCGTGATGTCGATCGGGTTCTTCGTCGAACAGGACGCCGCGGTCGTGTGGCGCGGGCCGATGCTCCACAAGGCGCTCCAGCAGTTCCTCGAGGACGTCGAGTGGGGGGAGCTCGACTACCTGCTGATCGACCTCCCGCCGGGCACCGGCGACGTTTCGATGACGCTCGCCCAGCTGCTGCCGCAGGCCAAGTTCGTGATCGTCACCACGCCGCAGCCGGTGGCCCAGAAGGTGGCGCGCCGGTCGGCCGAGATGGCGATCAAGCTCAAGCTCGAGATCGCCGGCGTGATTGAGAACATGTCCGGGTTCGTGACCCCGACGGGCGAGCGCTACCAGCTGTTCGGCGAGGGCGGCGGCCAGCTGCTGGCCGAGGAGCTCGAGGTGCCGCTGCTCGGCAAGGTGCCGCTGACGATCGGGCTGCGCGAGCAGTCCGACGCCGGCCTGCCGATCGTCGCCTCAGACCCCGACGACCCGGCGGCGCAGGCACTCGGGCACGCTGCGCGCGGCCTGATCGCGCTCTCGCCGATCGAGCTGCCGGTCATGCAGGCGCCGGCACCCGCCGCGGCGCCGAAGCCAGTCGGCATGTCGCTCCCGATGGCGTGATTCAGCCGCGCTTGGAGTAGTACTCAGCGTTCAGCTGGACGTACTTCTGCCACTCGTCGGGAAGCTGGTCCTCGGCGAAGCACGCATCCACCGGGCAGGCCTCGACACACGCGTCGCAGTCGATGCACTCCTCCGGGTCGATGTACAGCATCGGGACGTCGTCGTAATCGGGCTCGTCAGGCGTCGGATGGATGCAGTCGACCGGGCACACCTCAACGCACGAGTTGTCCTTCGTTCCGATGCACGGCTCGGCGATGACATAAGCCATTAGGTTTCGAATTCCTTGAGGTTCGGGGGTAGTGGGGTGCCGATTCTAGTGCGCAGGGCTTTGGCCGTTCCGCGGGAATAGGTACGTGTGCGTTCGTCACACTACGGTGGCGAAGCGCAATACACGGGCGAATGGACGAAAGGCCCCGCAACCGACGGCAATGGTCCGACGCTGAGCTGCTGTCGGCGATAGCGGCGCGAGACGGCGCTGCGTTCGCGGCGTTCTACCGCCGTCACCTGCCGGCCGTGCTCGCGTTCCTGATCCGGGAGACCCGCGACCGCGAGGCCGCGGCCGACCTGGCTGCCGAGGTGTTCGCGGCGGTCCTGCTGGCGGCGGGTCGGTACAAGCAGCAGGGCGAGTCGGCGGCGCCCTGGGTGCTCGGGATCGCCCGCAACAAGCTGCTCATGAGCTTTCGCCGCGGCCGGGTCGAGGCACGGGCCCGCCACCGCCTCGGGTTCAAGGCGGTCGCGCTTGAGGAGAGCGACCTGGACCGGATCGAGGAGGTGGCCCGCGGCGACGGCGGACGGCTCGTGGCGCTGGTCGAGGACCTGCCCGAGGACGAGCGCGTAGCGGTCCGCTCGAGGGTGCTCGAAGAACGCCCGTACCGCGAGATCGCCACGGAGCTCAGGTGCTCGGAGTTGGTGATCCGCAAGCGCGTGAGCCGCGGGCTGGCGCGAATGCGAGATCAGTTGAGGGAGACCGGATCGACGTGAACGACTATTTGGACAGGATCGAGGCCCAGCTGACCGAGTTGACCGAGCGCGGCGCCCACCAGCGCCGGCGGGTGCGGCGCGGCGCGCTGCCGCGCGCCGCTCCCGGCGGCCCTAGAAGGCCACGACGTCCCCAGGGCTCCCGGCGGCTGTCCGAGGGGCTCGCGTTCCTGGCGGCGGCCGCGGTCGTGGCGGCCGTGGTCGGGATCGTGCTCATCAACGCACACAGCTCGAAGCCGCACCCCGTCTCGAGTGGCGCGCCCGCCACCGTCCGATCAAAGACCTCCACAACCGCCACCCACACGCGCACGGCGACCGCAACCGCGTCCACGACCGCCACCGCCGCCGGGACGGCGACCCCGAGCCCGGGCCAGTTCTACCCGCAGTCGTTCACCGCGATCAGCGAGCTGACCTGGTGGGTGCTCGGCCAGGCGCAGTGCCCGTCCGGCCAGCGGGCGCCGTGCGGGAAGATCATGCTCACGACCGACGGCGGCGTGCACTTCACCGCCGTCGGCGCTCCGCACGCGGCCCTGTCGACCCAGCCGAACCAGCCCGGCTACTCGCAGATCCGGTTCGCCGACAGTGAGAACGGGTTCGCGTACGGACCCAACCTGTATGTCACCCACGACGGCGGCCAGAGCTGGCACCAGGTGAACATCGGCGGCTCCGTCAGCGACCTCGCGATCTCCGACGGCGAGGCATACGCGATCGTCGACGTTTCGGGCAGCGGCGCGACCGGGGCCCGGCTGATGCACTCGCCGGTGAGCGCGGACGAGTGGACCGTGGTGGGCGCGGCCGGGGACGTATCGGTCGGGTTGTGGGTGCAGGGCTCGATCGTGCTGATCCAGTCCGGCGTCGGGAGCGGGATCGGCTCGGACCTGCTCGTCTCCTACGACAGCGGCGCGAGCTTCAGGAGCTACCCGTCGCCGAGCCCAGGGCTCGGGTGCCAGTACGCGGAGCCCGAGCCGCCGGTCGTGTGGGCGCACTGCGCCACCGGCACCGAGTCCGGCATGTGGCGCTCGACGGACGGCGGCGCGACGTTCACCTCCGCCGAGCCCAGCGGCCGGCTCAGCCTGCCGAACTCGGCGGCGTTCGCAGCCGCTTCCGCGGACACGGCGGTGGTCGGCTACCAGCAGCTGTACCTGACCGTCGACGACGGGAACGCCTACTCAAAGGTCGGGCCGTCCGCGGTCAGCGCATGGGCGTTCCTGGGCTTCACCGACACGACCCATGGGATCGCGCTCGGGTACGTGGGTCAAGTCGCCCCGGGCAACGAGCGTCTCTACTACACGATCGACGGCGGCCAGAGCTACCACCTCGTCCCGATCCCGTGAGGTGCGGCTCGCGACGGTGCTCGCTTGCGGTCAGCCCGCAGCCAGCGCCGGCAGGCGGACGGCCCACGGCAGGGCCTGCTCGAGTTGACTCGCGAGCCCGAGCAGCACCTCCTCGCGCGCCGGCGGCCCGATCAGCTGCACCGCGGTCGGCAGGCCGTCCTCACCCTGATACAGCGGCAGCACGATCGCGGGCTGGCCGGTGACGTTGACGATCGCGGTGAACGGCGTGAACCCCGCTGACCTGCGGTACTTGATCATCGGGTCGGCGCCAAGCCCGTCGATCTCGCCGATCGCCACCGGGCGATCGCCGAGCGCCGGCGTGAGTACCGCGTCATAGGGCTCGAAAAACGTAATCAGCGTGCGCGCCACCGACTCGAGCCGGCCCTGCGCGGTCAGATACTTGATCGTGTCCTGGCTCGCGGTCCGCTCCCAAAGCGCCCAGGTGAGCGGCTCGACGTCGTCGGCGGTCGGCTCGCGCCCGGCGATCTGCCCGCCCACCCACGTCGTGAGCGAGATGAGCGGCGCGAACGCACGGGTGAAGTCGGGGAGCAGGTTCAGCCCCGACCACGGGGGCACGATCTCCTCGACGTCGTGGCCCAGCGACTCGAGCAGCGCCGCGGCGTCATGCGCCGCCTGCGAGCACACCGGGTCGACCGTCGCGCCCTCGTACGGCGGCGCCGTCGCGAGCCCGATCCGGAGCCGTCCCGGATCGACTCGAGCGAGCGCGCCATAAGCCGTCGGCGGGGGCGGGGCCCACGTCGCATCGCCGAGCTCGGCGCCCGCGAGCACGTCGAGCACCGTCGCGGTGTCCCCGACCGACCGGGTCAGCACGCCGTCGGAGACGAGGAAGCTCTGCCCGCCGTCGGGGCCGACCGAGACCCGACCCCGCGCCGGCTTCAGGCCCACGAGCCCGCAGCACGACGCCGGAATCCGGATCGACCCGCCGCCGTCGTTGCCGTGCGCCACCGGGACCATCCCGGCCGCGACCGCCGCCGCCGCCCCGCCGCTCGATCCGCCGGGGGTGCGGTCGGTATCCCATGGGTTGCGCGTGGGGCCGAACCGGCGCGGCTCGGTCGTCGGCAGGATTCCCATCTCGGGCATCGAGGTCTTGCCGACGATCACGAACCCGGCCTCGCGCAGGCGGCGTACGAGAAACGCGTCGTGGCCGGGGACGAACTCGCCGAACAGGTCGCTGCCCATCGTCAGCGGCATCCCCGCCACCGGCCGGTTGTCCTTGATCGCGATCGGCACCCCGGCGAACGGCCTCCCGTCACCGGGTTCGATCCCGTCGGCGGCGGCCAGCGCCGACTCGTGCGCGACATGGGTAAACGCATTGATCGTGGGGTCGAGCTCGTCGATCCGGCGCAGCGACGTCTCGACGAGCTCGCGCGCGGACAGCTCGCCGGCGCGGACCAGACCGGCCAGCTCGGTGGCAGGGCGGAGCAGGAGCTCGGACGCGGGAGCGTCTGACACGGATCGGAAGGCTATCCGGCTACGCTGTCCGGGCACCGCCGCCGCCTAGACTGGGCGATCGCTGCCGCCGCGGGGCAGCACGAGCACGTCGCCGATCCAGGAGAACTCGCAAATGAGCGTCACTGCCGAAGTCCAGTCCGGCCTCGAGGGCGTTGTCGCCTTCGCGACCGAGATCGCCGAGCCCGACCGCGCCGGTGGCGCGCTGCGCTACCGCGGCGTCGACATCGAGGAACTGGTCGGAAACGTGCCGTTCGAGCAGGTCTGGGGCCTGCTCGTCGACGGCCAGTTGCTGCCCGGACTGCCGCCGGCCGCGCCCTTCCCGCTGGGTGTGCGCTCGGGCGACCCGCGTGTCGACGTGCAGTCGGCGCTGGCGATGCTCGCGCCGCAGTGGGGGTTCGGGCAGCTGATCGACATCTCCGACGAGGACGCCCGCGACAACCTGGCGCGCGCGTCGGTGATGGCGCTGTCGTTCGTCGCGCAGTCGGCCCGCGGGATCGGCAAGCCGCCGGTGTCCCAGATCGAGGTCGACAAGGCGACGTCAATCCCCGAGCGGTTCTTGATCCGGTGGCGCGGCGAGGCCGATCCGCGCCACGTGAAGGCGATCGACGCGTACTGGATCTCGGCCGCCGAGCACGGGATGAACGCCTCGACGTTCACCGCGCGGGTCGTCGCCTCGACGGGCGCGGACGTCGCGGCGGCGCTGTCGGCCGCGGTCGGCGCGCTGTCGGGGCCGCTCCACGGCGGTGCTCCGCTCCGCGTGCTCAAGATGCTCGACGACGTGGCCGAGAGGGGCGACGCCGAGCGCTATGTCAAGGATCTGCTCGACCGCGGCGAGCGGCTGATGGGGTTCGGCCATCGCGTCTACCGCGCCGAGGACCCGCGGGCGCGAGTGCTCCGCCGTACGGCCAAGCAGATCGACGCGCCCCGGGTGGAGGTCGCCGAGGCGCTCGAGGCAGCGGCGCTGGCCGAGCTAGAGGCGCGCTGGCCCGACCGCGTGCTGGCGACCAACGTCGAGTTCTGGTCGGCGGTCGTGCTCGACTACGCCGAGGTCCCGCCCGAGCTGTTCACGCCCCTGTTCACCTGCGCCCGTACCGCCGGGTGGTCCGCCCACATCCTCGAGCAGAAGCGCGAGGGCCGGCTCGTTCGCCCCACCGCCAAGTACGTCGGGCCCGGCCCGAGGCCGCTGTCCGACCTCAAGACGGCCTAACACCAGTCCCATCGCGGCCCCGTATTGTGGGGCCGCGACGAATGAACGTCGAACGTCAGCTCGACCCCGATGCACTGGGCGATCACATCGATCGCCTGTATCGCGCGGCCTGGAGTCTGTGTGGCTCGCGCGAGGAGGCGGAGGACCTGGTCCAGGAGACGTTCGAGCGCGTCCTGCGCCGGCCCCGGTTCCTGCGCTCCGAGGACGATCTCGGCTACCTGTTGCGGGTGCTGCGCAACACGTTCTTCAGCGCGCGCCGGACAGCGGGGCGGCGCCCGCAGACGACGCCGTTGCCCGATGACCTGGATCTGATCGAGGACCGCAGCGCGCCGGCGGCCGACTCCCGGCTCCAGTCGGCGGAGCTGTACGCGGCGATCTCGCGTCTCCCGGACGACTTCCGCGACGCGCTCGTCGCAATCGACGTCGTCGGGCTGTCCTACCGGGAGGCGGCGAAGGCGCTGCGCGTCCGCGAGGCGACGATCACGACCCGGCTGCACCGCGCCCGCCAGCGGGTCGCCGCCGACCTGGTCAGCGACAGCCCCGCGAGCGGCGGCCCGCCTAGCGGGAGTCCGCCTAGCGGGAGTCCGCCTAGCGGGAGTCCGCCTAGTGGGAGTCCGCCGGGACCTTCCACGCCGCCAACTTCTGCAGCGCGGCGGCCGTGATCCCAGCCCCCGAGAGCACGCAGGTGTCGCCGGCGCGGCGCCACGTCACGACCTGGCGCCCGTTCAGCGCGAGGGTCCGTAGCTCGGTGCCGTCCCAGCTGGTCGCCTTCGCGGACGGCTCGGCCAGTGGCGGCGAGTGCACGATCGTGTAGGCGATCGTGGCGCCCTTCCACCTGTAGTAGACCGTCACAGCGGTCCGCCCGCCGAGCTCGTCGGTCCGAGTCCCGACCGCCTGCCAACCGAACCGCGAGGTCCAGTTCGGAAAGTAGACATCGCCGACGCTCTGGTGAAGGCGCGCTCCGGGCATGCTCGGATCGGGCGCGGGCGCTGCCTCCGTCGGCCCGCGAGCGGCCAGCGCGGCCGCGTCGGACACGGACGGCGAGCCGGGCGTTCCCGACGGCAGCGCCAACACGAGCGCGAGCACGACCGCCGCGAGGGCGGCGGCTACGCCACCGGCGTAGACGAAGCGGCGGCGAACGGCCCGTGCTCGGCTCGGACGCGATGCCTCGATCTTCGTGCGCAGCCGCTGGGGGGCGCGCTCGGTCGCGCGCGCCTGGTGCAGCGCGTCGACCACACGCCGCTCGCGCTCGTACAGCGCGGTCAGCTGAGGCGAGGCGGCAATGCGCGCCTCGACCTCCGCCCGGAGGGCGGGAGCGAGCGTGCCGTCGGCGAGCGCGGAGAGCTCCGCGAGCTCAGTCGCGGTCGGCTGCGTTTGGTCGGCCTCGGGGGCCATCGGTTGGTGCTGTGGCGTTAGTTGGAACCATTCGAGTTAAAGACGCCACTACCGCGTTATACCTTCCCGCGCGGGTCAGGACCCCCGGTATGGGCCCGACAGGTACTCCGACAACATACGGGTGGCGCTGAACCGCGGTCCGAGGGTCTTCAGCGACGCGCGGACCCGGGCGATCCAGGCCGCCGGCAACCCGCGCGCGTCGTGCTCGTAGAACATCGGGAGCACCTCCTCGTCGAGCAGGCGGTGAAGCTCGGCGACGTCGCGGTCGTCCTGGGCCTCGTGGTCGTCGTCGACCTCGCCCGTGATCGCCCAGCCGTTGTCGCCGTCGTAGCCCTCAGCCCACCAGCCGTCGAGCACGCTCAGCTGGAGTCCGCCGTTGATCGCCGACTTCATCCCACTGGTGCCGCTCGCCTCGAGCGGCGGGCGGGGCACGTTCAGCCACACGTCGCAGCCGCGCACGAGCCACGCCGCGGTGGCGAGGTCGTAGTCGTCGAGGAACACCACCCGCTCGCCGATGATCCGCGCCGCCTTCATCCCGAATAGGCGCTTGAGTACGCGCTTGGCGTCCTCGTCACGCGGGTGTGCCTTGCCGGCGAGCACGACCTGGACGGGCTGCTCGCCGTCGAGCAGTTCAAGCGTCCACTCGGGGTCGCGGGTAAGGAGATCGAGGCGCTTGTAGGTGGCCACGCGCCGCGCGAAGCCGATCGTGAGCGTGTGCGGATCGAACGCTGTCGCGGCCGCGTCGACGTAGTCGGGGGGATCGCCGCGGAGCAGCCGCTCGGTGGCGCTGCGTGCGCGGACCCGTTCGACGAGGTCGGTGCGCTGGCGCTCGCGGGCGGCCCACAGATCTTCGTCGGAGATCTGATCTACGGCGGCCCAGGTGTCGGGCTCGGCCGCGCGCGTCATCCAGCCCTCTCCGAGGTGGCGGTCGAGCAGCTCGCGGATCGGCGCCCCGATCCAGGTCGGCACGTGGACGCCGTTGGTCACGTACCCGATCGGCACCCGGTCGACCGGTACCTCAGGCCACAGCGATTGCCACATCTCGCGCGCCACCTCGCCGTGGCGGCGGCTGACTCCGTTGGCAGCGCGGCTCATGTGGAGCGCCGCCTGCGTCACCCCGAAGTCCTCGTCGGCGTCCTCGGGATGGGTGCGACCCAGCGCGATCACCTCGTCCGAGTCGATCCCGAGCTGGGCGACGAGGTTGCCGATCGCCTCCTCCATCTGCTCGGTGGGGTAGGTGTCGTTGCCGGCGGGCACCGGCGTGTGCGTCGTGAACACAGTCCGCTCGCGCGCCACCGCGAGCCCGACCGACAGGTCCTGCCCGGAGTGCAGCTCCTGGGCGGCGAGCTGGACCGGCGCGAGCATCGCGTGGCCCTCGTTCAGGTGAATCACGCCGGGCTCGAACCCGAGCGCGGTCAGCGCCCGCACGCTGCCGGCCCCGAGCAGCACGTACTGAGCCACGCGGATGTGCTCGTCGGACTCGTACAGCCGCGCGGTGATCCACTTTTGCACCGGGCCGTTCTCAGGGAGGTCGGTGTCCAGCAGGAACAGCGGGATGCGGCCGACGTCGACGCGCCAGATCTGGGCCTTCACGTCCGCGTCGTAGATCGGTACCTCGATCGTCAGCGGCCGGTCGTCGGGGCCGGTGACGAGCGCGGCGGGCAGCCGCTGCGGGTCCGTGTCGACCCAGTACTCGTGCTGCCACCCGCCGGCGTCGATCCGCTGGCGGAAGTAGCCCTTTCGGTACATCAGGCCGACCGCGACCATCGGCACCGCGCAGTCCGAGGCCTCCTTGAGCAGGTCGCCGGCGAGCGCCCCGAGGCCGCCCGAGTAGATCGGCATCGACACGTGGACCCCGTACTCGGCGCACAGGAACGCCACGGGCCGGGCGGGATCGATCGACGGGTAGTACGGGCGCTCGAGGTCGGCCTTGACCTGCGCCTCGACCGCAGCGGCCCGCTCGAGCAGGCTGGCGTCGGCGGCGGCGCGCCGCAGGGCGGTTATCGATGCCTCCTGCAGAAGGTGAACCGGATTCTGGTTGGTGAGCGCGAACCGCTCGGCGTCGATCGACTGGAACAGCTCCGGACCGCCCGGCAGCCAGGACCAGCGGTAGTTGTAGGCGAGTCGCGCCAGCGGCGCGAGGGCATCCGGAAGGCGCTCGGCGAGTTCCTCCGCCGCACGCCGGATGTCCTCGCGGCCGTCGTTCATCGTCACCCGGCCGTAGCTCACGGCCGCGGATTATCGGGCAAGCGCTACTCTCGCGCTTCTTGACCGGCCCCGCTCCCGCCGACCATTGCCGTTTGGGGGTGCTGGCGTTCGGCGATTCGATCACCAACGGCGGCGGCGAACTCCAGTGGGGCGTCGCGCTTCAGTCGTGGGCGCTGTGGGTGGCGCGCGGCCTGGCGCTCCCGTTCACGTGCTACGCGGTCGACGGAGCGCGGGTCGGCGACGTCGTCGAGCGCCAGATCCCGGCATTCGAGCGGTTGACTGCGGCACGGCCGGGGGCGGGCTACCAGCTCGGGTGCCTGTATATCGGCGTCAACGACGTCCGCTCCCCGGATTGGGACCCGGTCGAATTCGAGTCTGGATTTCGTAGCGCTCTCGGTTTCTTGACCGGGCGCTGCGAGCTCGTTTTGAGCGTGACCGCGCCTATAGATCTGGGGCGCCCGCGAGCCGCCGGCAAGGTGCGGGAGCTTGACGCGCTGATCGAGCGCGTCGCCGGCGAGGCCGGGGCGATCGTGCTCGATCTGCGGGAGTGGGGCGCACGGAACCTGGTGATGACCGACCACGTCCACCCGACGGCGTTCGGCCAGATCGACATCGCCGAACGGGCATTGGCGGTCGTTGCCCGCGCCGGCATGCGCGTGGCGGTCCCGCCGTCGTCGCTGATCTTCTACGAGACGACGTGGCGCCGGCGGCTGCGCGCGGACGCCACGTACGCGTACCGCCACGCGAAGGTGAGCGCTCGGTCGGGATGGATCCGCGTTCGGGTCTCGGCCCGCGGGGGTCGTCTTTAGAGCCCGGCGGGGTGGAGCACGGTATCGAACGTCGACAGATAGGCCGCCGACGGCGTGCCGATCTTCTCGACGCCACCGCCACCGCCCCACGAGCCGTGCGAACCACCCGACTCGTAGAACTGGCCGCCGATGTCGATGATGACGTGGCCGCTCTCACCGGGAAGCGCCCGGTCGTAGACCGTCACGTATTGGCCTGGGCCGGACTCCATCCCGGGCTGCTGGGGGAGCGTGACCGTGTCCTGCGGCTCGCTCAGGTAGCCGCCGGCGTGGAGCACGGCCGAGACGAACCCCGAGCAGTCGTAGCCGGACTGCGGCCCCCAGCCGCCGTGGCCGCCACCGTAGACGTAGGGCTTGCCGACCAGCGAGTTGGCCATGTTCGTCATCGCCTCGACCTGCGCCGGCGCTGATCCGGTGGCTCCGGTCACACCCGTGGTCCCAAGCGTGGACCCGGTGCTCAGT
This sequence comes from uncultured Solirubrobacterales bacterium, assembly GCA_963822855.1. GTDB lineage: Bacteria > Actinomycetota > Thermoleophilia > Solirubrobacterales > Solirubrobacteraceae > Palsa-465. The sequence goes on from CAWGJE010000022.1 coordinate 107,641, forward strand.
CCGAGCGAGCTCGTCGACGGCAGCAGCGCGCTGATGTCCGGCGTCAGTGAAGAGGTGCCCGTCGAGCTGCCGTCGCTGCCGCCGATCGCCGAGGCCATCAGCGAGTCCGGGGACAGGGCCGACGTATAGGCGCTCGTCGGCGAGCCGCCTCCGAGCGCCGAGGACAGGGCGTCGCTAAAGCTCGTCGACCCGGTGCCGCTGGTGGCCCCAGCGGACGTTCCGTCCGACGTCGTCGAGGTGGCCGAGGACGCGCTGGCGCTGCTGGGGTCGGTGAGCTGTTGCTGCATGGCCATGATCTGGTCGATGCGGCTCGTCACAGCTTCAATACTCATCCTCCACTGGGATCGGCGGCTGCGCCGGCAACTTGAATCGGCATCGCACTCGGAACTCGCCGTCCCACACCACCGCCCCCCACCGCCCCTGCTCGGGCGCCGCGCCACGACCCCATGATACACCGGAATCCAGGGTGCACAAGTCCACACTCGCCACCCTCCCGGGGGGTGAATTCGGGTTCAGCCACCTCTTGTGTGGCTAACCCCACGCTCGCCGCGAGAGGCTCGCCGAGTGTGGGGTTAGCCCCCCCGGACGGGCCGACCCGCCGCCCCTAACCGACCAGCCGCCCCTAACCGACGACCCGCCCCTCCTCCTCGGTCGCCTCCCGCAATCGCCGCGCCAGCGCCGGCGTCAACGCCCCGTGCTCCATCCGCCACCTCCAGTTGCCCCCCGTCCGCCCCGGGTTGTTCATCCTCGCCGAAGACCCCAGCCCGAGCACGTCCTGCGCCTGGAGCATCGCGACCCGCGCCGGCGACCGCAACGCCAGCCGGATCAGGCTCCACCACGGCTCCTGCTCGACAACCCCAAACCGATCAAACGCGGCATCCACAAACGAGCGCTCACGAACAGACAACCCGGAATACCACCCCCGCGCGGTGTCGTGGTCGTGCGTCCCCGTGTACACAACCCGATCCTCGACGTGGTTCTCGAACCGATGCACGCTCCGCGGGGCATGGGGGTCGAACCCGAACTGGAGCACGACCATTCCCGGAAACCCGAGCGACTCGCGCAACGCCGTCACCGCCGGCGTGATCACCCCGAGGTCCTCCGCCACCACCGCGAGCGGGCCGAGCTCACGCTCGAGCGCGTCGAACAGGGCCCGGCCCGGGCCGCGCCGCCACCGTCCCGACGCCGCCGTGCGCGCCCCCGCGGGCACGGCCCAATAGGACACGAACCCGCGGAAGTGGTCGACGCGAACGAGATCGAAATGCGCCCGGGTGCGGCGCGCCCGCTCGACCCACCAGCGGTATCCGTGCCGGCGCATCGCCGACCAGTCGTACACCGGGTTCCCCCACAGCTGACCGTCGTCGGAGAACGCGTCCGGTGGCGCGCCCGCCACCACACCGGAACGGAACAGCTCAGGGTGCGCCCGGTGGTCGGCGCTCCCGGGCGCCACGTAGATCGCCACGTCCCCGAACAGCCGAACCCCGCACGAGCCCGCGTACCCCCGCAGCGCGTCCCATTCGCGCTCGAACCGCACCTGGTCCGCCAAAGCGCCCCGACCCGAAAAACGCTCCCAGTCGACCGCCCAATACGCCTCGCGCTCCCGAAACGAAGCAACCTCAGAAGGAGAGACCGGGGCACGATCATCCGCCAAGAATCCCGGCCACGCCGCGAACGCGGAACGCGATTTGTATGGGGATCCGTAGCGATCGGGAGGTCCGAGTGGCAGCATCTGCCACCAGGTCTGTCCCGCCGCCGCCAGCCAGTCGACAAATCGATACGCCTCGGGCCCGAGACGCCCGCCCGGGAGCGAAGTTATATGAAGCTGAACACCGCTTGAGCGCGGTAGCTCGATCATGTAAGAGCCAACCTCACACCAGCCCTCGAACCGCCGCTCACGCCCACCCTCTGATCACCGATCGTTGTTTACCCATCGCGCTGGCGGATATTTTCGACTCGACGAACCTCGAAGCGCGACCAGCCCCACACACCGCACGTCCGTCCACCGGGAGCAAGTCTTGACGAGCGCCGCCACAGAACGCCATCCGTCCCCGACAACCAAGCCGCGCCGGGCCAAGGCCAAGCAGCCGCCGCCTCGCATCGTGATCCAGCTGCCGACGCCGGCCGTCGACGACGGCCGCTACGCCGCCAAGCGCTGCGTCGGAGACACCGTAACCGTCGAGGCCGACATCTTCCGTGACGGCCACGACCTGCTCCGCGCCGTCGTCCGCTACAAGCACGCGCAGGACGACGAGTATCAGGAGTCCGAGATGCGCCGGATCGACGCCCATCTCGGCGGCGTCCGCTGGGGGGGCAGCTTCGACGTCGATCGCCAGGGCCGCTGGGAGTACACGGTGCAGGCCTGGACTGACGTGTTCGGCACCTGGCGAGACGAGCTCGAGCGCAAGGTCGCCGCGCAGCAGCACAACCTCGCCGGCGAGCTGTCCGAGGGCGTCCTGCTCCTCAAAGGCGCCAACAAGGTGGCCACAGACGACGCCGACAAGGCGCTGATCGGGCACGGCGTGACCGCGCTCGCCGACGACAAGATCCCCGAGTCGGCCAAGCACGACATCGCGCTCGGCCCCGAGCTGTTCGCCACACTCGAGCGGGTCCAGCCGCGCCACGGCAGCGTCACCCTACCCGCGCCGATTACGATCGAGGTCGACCGCCTGAGGGCCAGATTCGGCAGCTGGTACGAGCTGTTCCCCCGCTCGTGGGGCGGCCTGAAGGGCGTCGAGCGCGAGCTGCCACACGTCGCGAAGCTCGGCTTCGACATTCTCTACCTCCCCCCGATCCATCCGATCGGCCTCACCAACCGCAAGGGCGCCAACAACTCCCTGACCGCCGGACCAAACGACCCCGGCTCGCCGTGGGCCATCGGCGACCACACCGGCGGCCACGACGCCGTTCACAAAGACCTCGGAACGATCGAGGACCTCAAACAGCTAACCGAGGCGGCCAAGCGACACGGCATCGACATCGCGCTCGACTTCGCAATCCAGGCCTCGGCCGACCACCCCTGGCTGCATGAGCATCCCGAGTGGTTCCACCGCCGCCCCGACGGCACCCTCAAGTACGCCGAGAACCCTCCCAAGCGCTACCAGGACATCTACAACGTCAACTGGGAGTCCGCGGATTGGAAAGGCCTCTGGGACGCGCTCCTGACCGTCGTCCTCCAGTGGGTCGACGCCGGCGTCAAGGTATTCCGCGTCGACAACCCCCACACGAAGCCGTTTGAGTTCTGGCGCTGGCTGATCGAACGCGTCCACGAGCAAGACCGCGACGTGATCTTCCTCGCGGAGGCGTTCACCAGAAGATCCGTCATGCGGCACCTGGCCAAGATCGGCTTCACCCAGTCCTACACCTACTTCACCTGGAAGAACTCGCGCTGGGAGCTGACCGAGTACGTGTCCGAGCTCGCGCTCACCGACGAGAGCGATTATTTCCGGCCGAATTTCTTCGCGAACACGCCGGACATCCTGCACGAATACCTCCAGCACGGCGGCCGCCCGGCGTTCGAGGCTCGCCTGATCCTCGCCGCCACGCTGAGCCCCACGTACGGCATCTACTCCGGCTACGAGCACTACGAGAACGTCCCGGTACGCGAGGACTCGGAGGAGTACCTCAACTCAGAGAAGTACGAGATCAAGCACCGCGCGCTCGACGGCCCGATGCTCCCGTTGATCCAGCGCATCAACCAGATCCGCCGCGACAATGCCGCGCTCCAGGAGTTCACGAACATCACGTTCCTCGATACGGCCAACGAGGCGCTGATCGCGTACGCGAAGCAGTCGCGCCGTAACGCCGTCATCACCGTCGTCAGCATCGACCCGCACCAGACACAGGAGGGCCTCGCGATCGTGCCGGCCAATCTCGGCCTCCCGCCGAGCTTCACCGCACACGACCTGCTGACCGACGAGCGCTATCAGTGGCGCATCGGCCCGAACTTCATCCGGCTCGAGCCGGGCGTCCGTCAGGCCCACATCATCCGCGTAGAGATCTAGGAAACCCATGAGCGTCGGCCCGCCCACCCTTACCCATCTGATCGCGCGCGAGCGCAGCAACATGCCGGCGCCCCGACCCGGCGCCCAACAGCACGACGGCACCGAAACGCAGGCCCAGGCCCGCCAGTGGTTCGAGGCGGAGCCGCTGTGGTTCAAGCGCGCGGTGTTCTACGAGATCCACATCCGCGGCTTCTTCGACGCCAACGGCGACGGCTCGGGCGACTTCCGGGGCTTGACCGAGAAGCTCGACTACCTGCAGTGGCTCGGCATCGACTGCATCTGGCTCCTCCCCTTCTACAAATCACCCCTGCGAGACGGCGGGTACGACATCGCCGACTTCACCGTGGTCCATCCCGACTACGGCAACGTCGACGACGTGCACGAACTGATCGAAGCTGCGCACGCGCGGCGGATCCGGGTAATCGCAGACCTCGTGATGAACCACACCTCGAACGACCACCCGTGGTTCCAGGAGTCGCGCTCGAGCCCGGACTCGCCCAAGCGCGACTGGTACGTGTGGTCGGACACGGTCCATCGCTACGAGGACGCACGGATCATCTTCACCGACACCGAGACCTCGAACTGGACCTGGGACGACACGGCCGGCGCCTACTACTGGCACCGGTTCTTCTCCCACCAGCCGGACCTCAACTACGACAACCCCGAGGTCGGGGAGGCGATGATCGAGGTGCTGCATTTCTGGCTCGACCTCGGCCTGGACGGGTTCCGACTCGACGCGGTCCCGTACCTGTACGAGCGCGACGGCACGATCTGCGAGAACCTACCCGAGACCCACGCCTACCTGAAGCGCGTCCGCAAGGAGGTCGACTCCAAGTACCCCGACCGCGTGCTGCTCGCCGAGGCCAACCAGTGGCCCGCGGACGTCGTGCCGTATTTCGGCGACGGCGACGAGTGCCAGATGGCGTTCCACTTCCCGGTGATGCCACGGATGTTCATGGCGATCCGGCGCGAGGAGGCGGTCCCGATCTACGAGATCCTCGAGCAGACGCCGAGGATCCCCGAGAGCTGCCAGTGGGGCCTGTTCCTTCGCAACCACGACGAGCTGACGCTCGAAATGGTCACCGACGAGGAGCGCGACTACATGTACGCCGAGTACGCGAAGGATCCGCGGATGAAGATCAACGTCGGCATCCGGCGACGCCTCGCCCCGCTGCTCGACAACGGCCGCGACGAGATCGAGCTCATGCACGCGATCATGTTCTCGCTGCCCGGCTCGCCGGTCCTCTACTACGGCGACGAGATCGCGATGGGCGACAACGTGTTCCTCGGCGACCGAGACGGGGTAAGGACGCCTATGCAGTGGACCGGGGACCGCAACGGGGGCTTCAGCAGGGCCGACTTCGCGCAGCTGTACGCGCCACCGCTGATGGACCCGGTTTACGGCTTCCAGGCGGTCAACGTCGAGGCCCAGCTGCGCACCGCCACCTCGCAGCTCCGCTGGCTGCATCGCTTCATCTCGCTGCGCAAGGAGCACCCGGTGTTCGGCTTCGGAACGTACGAGCCGATCGAGCCCTCGAACCCGCGCATCTTCGCGCACATTCGCCGTTTCGAGGATGATCTGGTCCTGTGCGTTCACAACGTCGCGCGTTCGGCACAAGCGGTCGAGCTCGATCTCAGTGCCTTCGAGGGGCGCTACCCAGTGGAGCTGTTCGGCCGCTCGCGGTTCCCGCGGATCGGCGAGCTGCCCTACCTGCTGACGCTCGGCCCGCGTGGCTTCTTCTGGTTCCAGCTGGTCGAGGCGGAACAGCCCGACGATGAGTAAGGGCGTCCAGATCACCGCGGACGAGATCCGCCGGGCCGTCGACGAGGAGGAGCTCCGCGACTGGGTCCAGCAACAGCGCTGGTATGCCTCCAAGGCGCGCCACGTCGCCGGGATCGACATCGTCGAGAGCGTCACGCTCCGCGATCACCCGCTGCTCGTGCTCGCGCTCGTCCAGACCCGCTTCGCCACCGGCACGCACGAGCTCTACCAGCTGCCGCTCGCGCTTCGCTCCCCGGAATCCGATGGGGCTGAACGCGGGGAGTCGATCGCGCACACCGCCGACTGGACCGTGTACGACGCGCTTGCCGAGCCCACGCAGGCGCTCGAGCTGCTCCGGCGGATCGAGAGCACCGACGAGATCAGCACCGCCGACGGGCATTTCAGCTTCCACCAGTTCGATGGCGCCGAGCCGCGGCTGTCGCCCGACACCGCCGTCCGCCTGATGGGCGTCGAGCAGTCGAACTCGTCGGTCGTGTTCGACGACACGATCGTGCTCAAGGTGTTCCGCAAGCTCGAGCCCGGCGTCAACCCCGAGCTCGAGGTGCTGCGCTTCCTCACCTGGCGCGGCTTCCCGAACATCGCGCCGCTCCATGGCTGGTACGACTACGAGGGCCAGGCGTTCCAGTCGACGCTCGGCGTGGCGCAGGAGTTCCTGCCTGACGCGGTCGGCGGCTGGGAGCTCGCACTCGATGAGGTCTGGTCGGCGCCCGAGATGTTCCTCGAGCGGCTCGGGAGCCTCGGCACGGTGACCGCCCAGCTCCACACATGCCTGGCCTCCGACGCGACCGATCCCGCGTTCTCCCCCGAGGAGCCGAGCCAGGAGGCGCTGGCACTTCTGACGGCGACGATCGACGAGGACATCGAGCGGATCTTCCTGCGCCTCCCCGACGACGAGCGCCTCGCGCCGATCGCCGGCCGCGGGCAGGACGTTCGCGAGCGGCTCGCCGCGCGCGCCCAGATCGGCGTCACCGGCCGGGTGATCCGCACCCACGGCGACTACCACCTTGGACAGACGCTGCACACGCCACGCGGCTGGGTCATCATCGACTTCGAGGGCGAGCCCGGCCGGCCGCTGACCGAGCGCCGCCAGAAGCGCTCGCCGCTGCGCGACGTGGCCAGCATGCTGCGCTCGTTCGCGTACGTCAGCTCGGCGGTCCAGCTCCTGCGCAACCGGCGCGCCCCGGCCGACTTCGAGCAACGGGCGCGGGAGAAGTTCCTCGAGCACTACTTCGCGGCCGTCGACCCGACGTTGATGCCCGGCGGCGAGGCCGTGATCAACAACCTGCTGTCGATCTACGAGCTCGAGAAGGCGATCTACGAGCTTCGCTACGAACTCAACAACCGCCCGGACTGGATCTCGATCCCGGTCGCCGGCATCGGGCGCATCTTGGAGGGCGCATGACCGTCGCCACCAGCGAGCTCGACACGCTCGTCCGCCGCGAGCATTCGAACCCGCACGCCGTTCTGGGCGCGCACCCGCAGAACGGCGGAGTCGTCGTTCGCGCGCTCCGCCCGGCCGCCAGATCCGTGACCGCGCTGATCGACGGCAAGCCCGTCGCCGAGCTCAAGCAGATTCACCCCGGCGGCGTGTTCGAGGGCGTGATCGAAGGAGCCGAGCTGCCGCTGCGCTACCAGCTCGAGATCGACTACGGAGACGCCGGCAAGTTCACGATCGACGACCCGTACTCGTTCCTACCGACGCTCGGCGAGCTCGACCAGTACCTGATCGGCGAGGGCCGGCACGAGGAGCTCTACGAGAAGCTCGGCGCCCACGTCCGGGAGATCGAGACCATCACCGGGACCGCGTTCGCGGTGTGGGCGCCGTCGGCCCGCGCAGTCAGCGTTGTCGGCGATTTCAACTCCTGGGACGGCCGGCTGCACGCGATGCGCTCGCTTGGGTCGACCGGGATCTGGGAGCTGTTCCTTCCCGGCGTCGGGCCCGGGACCAATTACAAGTACGAGATCCTCACCCAGGACCACCAGATCCTGCTCAAGGCCGACCCGTACGCGCTCGAGACCGAGGTGCCGCCGAAGACCGCCTCGGTGGTGTTCGCACCGGAGCACACCTGGAGCGCGGCGGACCGCGAATGGCTGGCGGCCCGGGCGGCGGAGCGGCCGGCGCTCGAGCGGCCGATCTCGATCTACGAGGTGCACCTCGGTTCGTGGCGGCTGAACCCGCTCGAGGGCAACCGCTCGCTCTCGTACCTCGAGCTCGCCGACGAGCTGTCCGCCTATGTCAAGGACATGGGCTTCACCCACGTCGAGCTCATGCCGGTGATGGCGCATCCGTTCAAGGGCTCCTGGGGCTACCAGGTCACCGGCTACTTCGCGCCGACGCCGTTCTACGGCTCGCCCGACGACTTCCGCGAGTTCGTTGACCGTCTGCACCAGCACGGACTCGGCGTGATCCTCGACTGGGTGCCGGCGCACTTCCCGCGCGACGAGTTCGGGCTCGCCCGGTTCGACGGCACCGCGCTATACGAGCACGCCGACCCGCGTCGCGGCGAGCATCCCGACTGGGGCACGCTCGTGTTCAACTATGGGCGCCACGAGGTCCGCAACTTCCTGATCTCGAACTCGCTGTTCTGGTTGCGCGAGTACCACACCGACGGCATCCGCGTCGACGCGGTGGCGTCGATGCTGTACCTCGACTACTCGCGCAACGCGGGCGAGTGGGTCCCCAACCAGTTCGGCGGACGCGAGGATCTCGACGCGGTTTCGTTCCTCAAGGAGTTCAACGAGGTGATCTACGGCCGCGAGCCCGGGATCATCTCGGCTGCCGAGGAGTCGACCGCGTGGCCCGGCGTCTCGCGCCCGACTTACCTGGGCGGACTCGGTTTCGGGTTCAAGTGGAACATGGGCTGGATGCACGACACGCTCGGCTATTTCGAGCAGGACCCGATCTACCGGCGCTACCACCACCACGAGCTGACGTTCAGCCTGATGTACGCGTTCAGCGAGAACTTCATCCTGCCGCTGTCGCACGACGAGGTCGTGCACGGCAAGGGCTCGCTGTACTCGAAGATGGCCGGCAACGACAAGTGGCAGAAGCTCGCGAACCTGCGCGCGCTGTACGCCTACATGTGGGCCCATCCGGGCAAGAAGCTGCTGTTCATGGGCTCCGAGCTGGCGCAGGAGCAGGAGTGGAGCTACGAGCGCTCGCTCGACTGGCATCTGCTCGAGCAGCCCGACCACGCCGGCATCCAGGCGCTCGTCCGCGATCTGAACCGCATCTACAAGGACGAGCCGGCGCTGTGGGAGGTCGACTCGGACCCGTCGGGGTTCTGGTGGCTCGAGCCAAACGACGCCGACCGCAACGTGCTCGCGTTCGCACGCGCATCGAAGGACGGCGAGCGCGTGGTCGTGTTCGCCGCCAACCTGTCGCCGGTCCCGCGCGAGGGTTACCGGCTCGGCCTGCCTCGGGCGACCCGCTGGAAGGAGGCGCTCAACACCGACTCCAAGTTCTACGGCGGGAGCGACGTGGGCAACCTCGGGGCGCTCGAACCGGAGCCGATCCCGTGGCACGACCAGCCCGTGTCGGCGCTCGTTACGCTGCCGCCCTTGGCGGCGGTGTGGCTAGTTCCCGAAACCCAGTGAGCTCGGCGGTGTTCGCGTCGGCCGACGGCGACGTCACCGACTACCCCTGGGAGCGCAAGCTCGGCGCGTTTCCGCTTCGCGGTGGCGGGGTCGAGTTCCGGGTCTGGGCGCCACACGCCGAGTCGATCGCCCTTCGCATTCGGGGCCACGATCTGCAACTGGACGACGCCGGCTACGGTGTCTACGAGACGTCCACCGACGCACGCCCCGGCGACGATTACGTGTTCGTGGTCGACGGCCGCGAGCTGCCGGACCCGTGCTCGCGCTGGCAGCCCGACGGCATCCGAGGTCCCTCACGCATCGTGCAGGTGCCCGAGCCCGCGCCGTTCACCCCACCAACGCTGCGCGATCTCGTTATCTACGAATTACATATTGGGGTTTTCAGTGCTCAAGGGACCTTCGATGCCGCCATCGAGCATCTGTCCGGGTTAGCGGAGCTCGGCATCAACGCGATCGAGATCATGCCGGTGGCGGAGTTTCCCGGGCACCACGGTTGGGGATATGACGGCATCTACATCTCCGCCGCCCACTCCGCGTACGGCGGCCCGCACGCGCTGGCTCGGTTAGTCGCCGCCGCGCACGAGGCCGGCCTGGCCGTCATCCTCGACGTCGTCTACAACCACGTCGGCCCCTCGGGGTCGCAGGCGCTCGAGGCGTTCGGCCCGTACTTCACCGGCAAGTACTCGACGCCCTGGGGAAAGGCGATCAATTACGACGACGCCGACTGCGACCCGGTCCGCGAATTCGTTGCCCAGAGCGCCACCGGCTGGATCCACGACTTCGGCATCGACGGCCTGCGACTCGACGCAATCCACGCGATCTTCGATCAGAGCGCCGAGCACATCGTGGCCGCGGTGGCGCGGCGCGTCCACGGTACGCGCGAGGATGCGATCGTGATCGCCGAGAGCGGGCTGAACGACCCGCGGGTGATGCGGGACCGCGCCGTCGGCGGGTGGGGCTGCGACGCGGCTTGGGCCGACGACTTCCACCACTCGCTGCGGACGCTCGTCACCGGCGACCTCGACGGGTACTACGCCGACTTCGGCTCGGTCGCCGATCTCGCCAAATGCTGGCACCGCCCGTTCGTCCATGACGGCACGTACTCGGCGTTCCGCCGCCGGCGGTTTGGCGCGCCGGCCGACGACGTCCCCCCCGAGCGGTTCGTGGTCTTCGACCAGGACCACGACCAGGTCGGGAATCGCGCCTTCGGCGACCGGCTGCCCCCTGCAGCCCGCCCGCTGGCCGCGTTCTGCACGCTGCTATCGCCTTACGTCCCGATGTTGTTCATGGGCGAGGAGTACGGCGAGGAGGCGCCGTTTCAGTTCTTCTCGGACCACATCGACGAGGACATCGCGCAGGCCACGCGCGACGGACGGCGAGCGGAGTTCGCGTCGTTCGCCGCATTCTCGGGAGAGGAGATTCCCGACCCGCAGGACCGCGCGACGTTCGAGCGGTCGAAGCTGACTCGCGATCGCGACCCCGAGCTGAGCGCGCTTTACGCCGATCTGCTGAAGACGCGTCGCAGACTGCCGCCGGGCGATGTCGACCTCGTCGAGTTCGACGAGGACGCGCGGTGGCTGCGAGTCCGCCGTGGAAAGTTCGAGCTCGCGATGAACTTCGCGCGTGAGCCGCGCCGCGCGCCGTGCTCGGGCGACTCCGTCGTCCTCGCAACGACCGCAGCGCAACCCGCGATCGTCGACGGCCACGTGCAACTCGAGCCGATGTCCGGAGCGCTGAGCGCGTGAGCGAAAACGGGGTGTGGCCCGGGCGCCCTTTCCCGCTGGGCGCAACGTGGGACGGCGGCGGCACCAACTTCGCGCTGTTCTCCGAACACGCCAGCGGCGTCGAGCTGTGCCTGTTCGACGACGAGGACAACGAGACCCGGATACCGATCACGCAGCGGACCGCGCTCAACTGGCATTGCTACCTCCCCGGGATCGAACCGGGCCAGCGCTATGGCTTCCGCGTGCAGGGTCCGTATGCGCCGCTTGAGGGCCACCGGTTCAACCCGTGCAAGCTGCTGCTCGACCCGTACGCGAAGTCGATCGACGGCGTCGTCGACTGGGCGCACGACGCGAACGTGCTTCCGTACGTACCAACCGGAGAGGAGGACGCCGACCTCGAGCCCGACGACGAGGACGACGCCGCGGCGATGCCCAAGTCGGTCGTGATCGACGACGCGTTCGTCTGGGAGGGAGACCGCCCGCCGCGGGTTCCGTTCGCCGACACCGTCATCTACGAGACCCACGTCAAGGGCTTCACGATGCTCCACCCCGACGTCCGCGAGGACCTCCGAGGCACGTACGCGGGGCTCGCCTCCGAGCCGGCGATCGAGTATCTGCACCACCTCGGGGTGACCGCCGTCGAGCTCCTGCCCGTCCACCACATCTCCGACGAGTCGTTTCTGGCCGAGAAGGGACTCACCAACTACTGGGGCTACAGCACGATCGGCTACCTCTCGCCACACTCCGAATACGCCGCCACCGGGCGCCGCGGGGAGCAGGTTCGCGAGTTCAAGGGGATGGTCAAGGCGATGCATCGCGCCGGCATCGAGGTGATCCTCGACGTGGTCTACAACCACACGGCCGAGGGCAACCACCTCGGCCCGATGCTGTCCTTCAAGGGTGTCGACAACCTCGCCTACTACCGCGTCATGCCCGACGACCCCCGGCACTACATGGACTTCACGGGCACCGGCAACTCGCTCAACCCCGTCCATCCGAGCGTTCTGCGCCTGATCATGGACTCGCTCCGCTACTGGGTGACCGAGTGTCACGTCGACGGCTTCCGCTTCGACCTCGCCTCCGCGCTCGCGCGCGAGTTGTTCGACGTCGATCGCCTGTCAGCGTTCTTCGACGTCATCCACCAGGACCCGGTGCTATCTCAGGTCAAGCTGATCGCCGAGCCCTGGGACGTCGGCCCGGGCGGCTACCAGGTCGGCAACTTCCCGATCTTGTGGTCGGAGTGGAACGGCGTCTACCGCGACACGATGCGCGACTACTGGCGCGGGTTCGCCGACAACGGCGCGTTCGCCGAGCGGCTGTCCGGGTCGGCCGACCTGTACGAGGCCGACGGCCGCGATCCGTTCGCGTCGATCAACTTCATCACGGCCCACGACGGCTTCACGCTGCGCGACCTCGTCTCCTACGACCACAAGCACAACGAGGCCAACCTCGAGGACAACCAGGACGGCACCGACGACAACCGCTCCTGGAACCACGGGGTCGAGGGCGAGACCGACGATCCGGAGATCACCGCGCTCCGGTTCCGCCAGCAGCGGAACTTCCTGGTCACGCTGTTCCTCTCGCAGGGCACGCCGATGTTGCTCGGAGGCGACGAGATCGGGCGGACCCAGCGGGGCAACAACAACGGCTGGTGCCAGGACAACGAGATCTCCTGGTACGACTGGAGCGAGAACCCGGAGAAGACCAAGCTGCGCGAATTCACGCGCCGGCTGATCCGGCTGCGCCGGGAGCACAGAGTGTTCCGCCGCAATGATTTCCTGCGGGGCCGGGAGCTCAAGGGCTCTGGGCTGCCCGACGTGTGGTGGTTCCGCGCCGACGGGAACAAGATGACCCGCCGCGACTGGCAGGGCGGCGAGCACGTGCTCGGGATGTTCCTCAACGGCCGCGAGATCCTGACTCCCGGGCCGCAGGGGCAGGATCTCGAGGACGACTCGTTCGTGCTGCTGTTCAACGCCGAGCCCGAGGATCGCGTTTTCACGCTTCCGCGCCGTCGCTTCGGCGCGCAGTGGCTGCTCGAGCTCTCGACCGCCGAGCCCGAAGCCGAGCCCGGAAGCGCGGCGTATGGCGCACGCACCCACGTCAAGGTGATCGCGCGGTCGGTCGTGATTCTGAAGCGGGCCACGTGACCTCGTCGCGACCGCCGATCGAGCTGCGAGCTACCTACCGTCTCCAGCTCTCATCCGACTTCGTGTTCGCCGACGCCCGCGCGCTCGTCCCCTACCTGCGCGACCTCGGCATCTCGCACCTGTACCTGTCGCCGTCGTTGCAGGCGCGCCGCGGTTCGACCCACGGCTACGACGTGGTCGACCCTCGGCACTTCTCGCGCGAGCTCGGGGGCCCCGAGGAGCTCCGTCGGCTGTCTGGGTGCGCGCGCGACGCCGGCATGGGGATCGTGCTCGACGTCGTCCCGAACCATATGGCCGCCGACGACCAGAACCGCTACTGGGCTGACCCGAAGCTCCGCGCCAAGTTCTTCGACATCGAGCCCGGGACCGGCGTCTACCGCCGCTTCTTCGACATCGGCGAACTGGCGGGCGTCCGCCAGGAGGATCCGGCGGTGTTCGAGGAGACGCACGAGCTCGTGATCTCGATGGTTCGCGACGGCCTGATCGACGGGCTTCGCGTCGATCACCCGGACGGCCTCGCCGACCCCGCCGGATACCTGGCCCGTCTCCGCGACCACGGCGTCGACCGCGTCTGGGTCGAGAAGATCCTCGATCCCGGTGAGCGCTTACGCGACTGGCCGGTGTGCGGGACCGTCGGGTACGAGTTTCTCGACGACGTCTGCGCACTGTTCGTCGATCCGGAGGGCAAGCCCGCGCTGACCGCATTGTGGGAGCAGGTGTCGGGCGATCGTCGCTCGTTCGCCGAGCTCGCACACGAGGCCAAGCTCGAGCAGGTGCGCGGGCCGTTCCGGCAGGACGTCGAGCGCCTGGCGCGCGAGCTCGGCGATCTCCCGGTGCCGGGTGGGCTCGATTCGCTCGGGCACGCGCTCGCGTCGCTCACGGTCTACCGGACGTACATCGATCCTCTCGCGGGACGCGTGGACGACGCCGACCGCCGCGCGATCGAGGCGGCTCGCATGCACCCCGACATCGCCGCGATGCTCCTGCTCGAGCGCGAGGCGCCGCCGGGGTTCGTGACGCGCTTCCAGCAGACGACGCCGGCGATCACGGCCAAGGGCGTCGAGGACACCGCGTTCTATCGCTATTGCCGGCTGATCTCCTTGAATGACGTCGGGGGGGACCCGTCGCGGTTCGGGATCGACGTAGGGTGGTTCCACGCGTCGTGCGTCGAGCGGCTCGAGCGCTTCCCGCTGAACCTGCTCACCACCCAGACCCATGACGCCAAGCGCTCGGCCGACGTACGCGCGCGGATCGACGCGCTGTCGTCGATGCCCGACGAATGGGCCACGCACGTCGGACGGTGGTTCGAGCTGACCAACTCCCACCGCGGCGGCGGCGCGCCCGACGACGTCGAGCGCTACTTCCTGTTTCAGACGCTCGTGGGCGCCTGGCCGATCGGTTCCGAGCGGATCGAGGCGTACATGGAGAAGGCGCTCCGCGAGGCCAAGCGCAACACCAACTGGACCCGACCGAACGCCGATTGGGAGGACGCGGTCAGACGCTTCTGCCAATCGCTGTACACCGACGAGGCGTTCCTGGCCGATTTCGAGCCGTTCGCGCGCCGGGTGGCGGCGGTGGGCGAGCGCGCCTCGCTTGGCCAGCTCGTGCTCAAGCTCACCGCTCCCGGGATCCCCGACATGTACGAGGGCGACGAGCTCGCGTTCCGGGCGCTCGTCGACCCCGACAACCGCCGCCCGGTCGACTTCGACTGGCGCCAGGCGATGCTGCGCCGGCTCATGGGCGGCGCCACGCCCGACGCCGAGACCCGGAAGCTGTTCGCGACGCTGCGGCTGCTCGGGCTTCGCGCGCGGCGACCCGAGCCGTTCGCCGGCACCTACGAGCCGATCGACGCCGGCCCCTCGACCTGCGCGTTCGTGCGCGGAGGCGATGTGCTCGTCGCCGTGGCCGTGCGCAGCGGACCGGTCGAGGGGACGATCGAAGCGCCACGCGGACACTGGCGCGACGTGCTCCGGGGAGACGAGCGCTCGTTCGGCTCCCGAACCCCGGCACAGGACATCGTGTCGGACCTCGGGATCGCCGTGTTCGAGCGGCTCTAGTCCAGCTCGCGCAGCAGGTCGTTGAGGTCGAGGTCCGGACCGAATTCGGCGGCGATGTGGCCCTGCTCGTCGCGCGGCCACTGCTCCGGCGGCCGGTCCCACATCAGCTCGAGCGTGTTGCCGTCGGGATCGACGACGTATATCGCCTCGTGCGTGCCGTGGTCGGTGTGCTGGCGGATCGGCCAGTCGACGCTTTTTAGTCTCCGGTACGCGTCGGCCAGTGCCTTGCGCGTCGGATACGCCAGCGCCACGTGGTGCAGCCCCGCGACCCCGTCGGGCGTCGGTGGACCGCCCTTGGACTTCCACGTGTTGAAGCCCAGGTGGTGGTGGTACCCGCCGGCGGACAGGAACAGGATGTCGCCGGTCGTGCCCCAGCCCGGCACGTCGCGCGCCTCGGAGATCACGTCGAACCCGAGCACGCCGACGTAGAAGTCGCGGATCCGGTCGATGTCGGCCGTGCGCAGGTGGGTGTGTCCGATCCGCACGCCCGGGTCGATCGGGTCGGGCGCCTGTGCGATCGGGGTGATGCTGCCTTGTGGACCGGGCATGACACGTAATGGTGTCATGGTCTGCCGGCACGCGGTAGGGTCCCGCCCCGTCCCGTGCGCGTGCTGCTGATCTCATGGGAGTACCCGCCGGTGATCGAGGGCGGCCTCGGTCGCCATGTCCGCAAGCTGTCCGAGCAGTTGGTCCGCGACGGCATCGAGGTGCACGTCCTGACCCGTGGCGGCGGCCGCCTGCCGGCCGAGGCCGACCAGCACGGCGTGATCGTCCACCGGGTTCGGGAGCCCCCGTTCCCCAGGGACGCGAGCGCGTTCGTGCGCTGGGTCGAGGCGATGAACGCCCACATGTACGCGCGCGCATCGGCGCTGAGCGACCGGTTCGACTTCGACCTCGTGCACTCGCACGACTGGCTCGTCGCCGGCGCGGCCCACCGGGCGGCGCGTGAGATCGATCGGCGGTGGTTGGTCACCGTCCACGCGACCGAGTACGGCCGCCATCAGGGCTGGGTGCAGAACCACCCGCAGTCCCACATCCACGCCGCCGAGCGCGCGATGGTGCGCCGCGCCGATCACGTCATCACCTGCTCGCGCTACATGCGCGTGCACGTCGCCAACGTGTTCGGCGTCCGACCGTCGAAGATCACCGCGATCCCCAACGGGATCGACCCGCGCGACCTCGAGCCGGTCGACGCCGATCTGCCCGCGCTCCGAGCGCGCTACGCGAAGCCCGACGAGCTGCTCGTGCTGTTGGTCGGACGCCTCGTGTACGAGAAGGGCTTCCACCTGGCGCTCGACGCGCTCGCTCCGATCGTCCGCCGGCGAGGCGGCGTTCGCTTCGTCGTCGCCGGCACGGGCACCGCTGAGGGCGAGCTCAAGCGTCAGGCCGAGCAATTGGGGCTCGCCCGTCACGGCGCGTTCCTGGGCTGGATCGGCGACGACATGCTCCACTCGCTCTACCGCATCTGCGACCTCTGCATCGTGCCGTCGATCTACGAGCCGTTCGGGCTGGTCGCGCTCGAGGCGATGGCGTCCGGCTGCCTGTGCGTGGTGGCCGACACCGGCGGCCTGCGCGAGGTGGTGCCGGTCGAGGGAACCGTCGGGCTGCGTTTCCCCTCGCGCGACGCCACCGCTTTGCGCGGAGTGCTCGAACGGGTCCTGACCGACGACGCTTCGCGCCGGCAACTCGTGGCCGAGGCCCGCGAGCACGTGCTGCGGTTCGACTGGGGCGAGGTGGCGCGCCGCACGAACGCGGTGTACGAGTCGACGGCAAGCGTGGTCTCCCGAGCGCCATGAGTGCGTCGGACGCGTGCGTCGAGATTCGCTGCCCGGCCTGCAAGGCACCCGAGCAAGTGCCGGCGGACGCCACCGAGCTCAACTGCCCAGATTGCGGCGCCCACCACCGCTTCCTGTTATGTCCGGTGTGCAACGAGACCGCGCAGGTCGACGACAAGGTCGGCCGGCAAGGGGACGCCCAACACGACCCCGACAATCGGGTGCACGGCGGTTTCGTCGTAGTCGGCACCGCGGGCGACATCGCTATGGGCATGCTCACGAGCCAGAATCGCAAGAAGCGCGAGATCACAACCTTCCTTCATCTGGCCAGCCAGAGCGGCGAGTTGCTTCCATTTCACGGTCGGATGCCCACGGACGCGATGCGCCAGTCGTTCCCTCGCCTGGTCTCCCGCTTCCCGCAGGAATGACCAACCGGATCGCCTGCCGCGCGGTGTTTCTCGACGCCGGCGGGGTGATCGTTCTCCCCGACCGTCATCTGCTCGCCGGCGCCCTCGCGCGGGTGGGGATCGACATCGACCCGTCCGCGGTGCCCCAGGCCCACTACCGCGCCGTCCGAGCCCTCGACCACCCTGCCAACCGCTCTCCAGGACGGCACGACTATGCGCGGGCCCTAATCCCCCAGCTTGGGATCGTCCCAGGACGAACGGCGGCAGCGCTCGCGGCGTGGGAGCGCCTGGCCGACCGAAGCCGCTCCGGCGTGGTCCTCTGGAGCGAGCCGACGCCCGGCGCCCTGACGACGATCGCTGCACTCCGCCGGCGCGGACTCGCGGTCGTGATCGTCACGAACTCGGACGGCCACGCCGAGGAGAACCTGGCCGCGTGCGGGTTCGCCGGCGTATCTGTGATCGACTCACACGTCGTCGGCGCGGCCAAGCCCGACCCGCGCATCTTCGAGATCGCGCTCGCCCGCGCTGGCATCCGAGCCTGCGAGGTCGTGCACGTCGGTGACACGCTGGCCAATGACGTGGCCGGCGCCCACGCCGCCGGCATCGCCCCGATCCACTTCGACCCGCTCGGCGCGTGCCGGGCGCGCGACCACGTCCACATCCGATCGCTCCCCGGGCTCCGGCGCCACGTCGCCCCCACCGGGGATCAACGAAACGATCGCGGTTAAGTCGACACTCGACGACTTAGCTCAGCTCGAGTGTCCCGAAAGCCGCGCTATAGGGGTTGTTTCGGCGCACTCGCGGTGAAGCGCTCGTCGAGTGGTGGGTTAGCCGCCCTGAATTACGGTGCGTTGAATCGCCGCCCGCGCTGATCGTGACGCTCTGCCCGACGCATCTCGACTAGGATGCGGCTCGGATCATGCGCTCCGTTCCGTCATCGGACGTCGTGGGGTTGAGCTCGGTCCGCCGGCCCCTCGCCATCCTGGTCGCCGCCGCGATCGCCGCGCTGGTGCTGTCGGCGTCCTCAGCGGCGGTGTCCCAGCCCAAGGCGCTCACCCCGGTCGTCCTGTTCCCGGCTTTCCACTTCACCAAGCTCGAGGTGACCGTGCACAACCAGACGGCCGCGCCGGGCTGTCCGCGCTCGGGCTCGTTCCAGGACTGGTACCAGAACCCGCACCCGAGCAATGGCTTCTCCCAGGTGTGCCGGGACGAGTTACTGACGCTCCGCTACAGCGACAACCCGAGCGTGCCGATGCCCAAGCGGTTCTCGAACCAGCGTGGTGTGACCGTGTCGTTCATCGATTACGGCACGACGTCCAGCGCCCCCTACTACAGCGTCCTCTACCACACGCTCGAGAGTGCCGGCTACACCGCGGATAAGAACATCCGCGTGGCCGGGTACGACGCGCGGCTGACCCCCGACATGGGCGGGTTCCTGCCCCGCACCGAGGCGCTGATCGAAGCCACCTACCGCGCCAACGGCGACCAGCCCGTGCAGCTAGTGGGTCACTCGAACGGCCCGCTCTACGCGCAGTACCTGCTGACCCACACAACCCGAGCGTGGCGTCACAAGTACATCCACGGTTTTACCCCGATAGCCGGCAACTTCCCGGGACAGGGCAGCGTCTACTCGATCATGCTCACGGGGCTCAACACCGAGGGCTTCACCTACCCGACGACCCACGCCGGCGCGGTCGCAAGCGCACGCATGTTCCTCAGCTCGCCCGCCAGCTATATGAGCTCGGCCGACCCCACCGTGTTCGGCCGCAGCGAGGTGGTGCTCGTCGACAAGGCGACCGGCGTCAAGTACACGCCGGCCGACTACCGGCGTTTGTTCACCGATGCGCATCTGCCCATCGCCCTGCAGATCGCCAACTACTACATCGGGTTCGTCAAGTTCAGAGATCCGTCCGACTTCCCCGACGTCGACGTGTCCGCCGAACGCGGCTCGGGGATCAAGACGGTCGTGGGCGCTGTCCTCCCCAACCTGGACGTGGGCCAGGTAGTCACATCAAAGACCCCTCTACTCATGCGCGACGGCGACATCAACCAGGAAGACACCACGAACACCGCGATCCGCGTGTGGAAGTCCATGCGGTGCTTCCGCTTTAGCCTGACCGACCATCCCGGCGTCAACCACTTCGCGCTCCCCGCCGACCCCTCCGTCCTGCGCCAGTTGATCGCGGCGACCGACCGACCCCGATCCGACTGCCCGTAACCCGCCCCGCGCGGATGCCCAAAGACGAAGGGCCCGGCGAAATCGCCGGGCCCTCGATCAAACAGCGTCTGCTTGTCAGCAGCGGATTACATCATCCCCGACATGTCGGGCATGCCGCCACCGCCGCCGCCGTGACCATCCTTCTCCGGCACCTCGGCGACGATCGCCTCGGTCGTGAGGATGTTCTTGGCGATCGACGCGGCGTTCTGGAGCGCCGAGCGCGTGACCATCGCCGGGTCGATGATGCCTTCCTTGACCAGGTCGACGATCTGACCGTTGGCCGCGTTCAGGCCCTCGCCCTTCTTCGCCCTACGGACGTCGTTGACGACGACCGAGCCCTCGAGGCCGGCGTTCTCGGCGATCTGACGCATCGGCTCCTCGAGCGCACGACGCACGATCCGCGCGCCGGTCTTCTCGTCCGGGTCCTCGAACGAATCGAGGTCCAGCGCCTTCTGAGCGACCAGCAGCGCGACACCGCCGCCGGGGACGATGCCCTCTTCGAGCGCGGCGCGCGTGGCCTGCAGCGCGTCCTCGACCCGATGCTTCTTCTCCTTCATCTCGGTCTCGGTGGCAGCGCCGACCTTGACCACCGCGACGCCACCCGACAGCTTCGCGAGACGCTCCTGGAGCTTCTCCTTGTCGAAGTCCGAATCGGTGTTCTCGATCTCGGTCTTGATCTGGTTGATCCGACCCTTGATCGCGTCGGTCTCGCCGGCACCATCGACGATCGTCGTGGTGTCCTTCGCGATGACCACCCGACGAGCGCGCCCGAGCTGCGAGATCTGCGTGTTCTCGAGCTTGAGACCCATCTCCTCGGTGATCACCTCACCGCCGGTCAGGATCGCGATGTCCTCGAGCATCCGCTTACGGCGATCCCCGAACCCCGGCGCCTTGACCGCAACGCCGGTGAACGTGCCGCGGAGCTTGTTCACCACGAGCGTCGCGAGCGACTCGCCCTCGACGTCCTCGGCGATGATCAGCAGCGGCTTGCCCGACTGGATCGTCTGCTCGAGCACGGGCAGCAGATCGCGGACCGACCCGATCTTCTGGTTGGCGATCAGGATGTACGGGTCCTCGAGGACCGCTTCCATCCGCTCCTGGTCGGTGACCATGTACGGCGAGATGTAGCCCTTGTCGAACTGCATGCCCTCGGTGAACTCGAGGTCCATGCCGAACGTCTGGCCCTCCTCGACGTTGACCACGCCGTCCTTGCCGACCTTCTCGATCGCGTCGGCGATCACGTCGCCGATCTCGTCATCGCCGGCGGAAATCGTCGCCACGCGGGCGATCTGATCCTTGCCGGAGATCTCCGTCGACTGCTTCTCGATGTTCTTCACGACGTCCTCGACCGCCTTCTCGATACCGCGCTTGAGACCAAGCGGGTTCGCGCCGGCCGCGACGTTCTTGAGACCTTCACGCACGATCGACTGCGCCAGAACGGTCGCGGTCGTCGTGCCGTCGCCGGCCACGTCGTTGGTGGCGGTGGCGACCTCGCGCACGAGCTGTGCGCCCTGATTCTGGAAGACGTCCTCGACCTCGATCTCCCGCGCGATCGTCACACCATCGTTGGTGATCGTCGGCGCGCCGAACTTCTTGTCGAGGACCACGTACCGGCCCTTAGGGCCGAGCGTGACCTTGACCGCGTTAGCTACCGCATCGACGCCCTGCTCGAGCGCCTTGCGGGCCTCCGCGTCGTACTTCAGTTCCTTGTGTGCCATTTCTGTTTCAGTTCTCCTGGGGGGCGGGGTTACGACTGGACCTTGGCCAGCACGTCGGACTCGCGGAGGACGAGGAGCTCCTCGCCGTCCACCTTGATCTCGGTTCCGCCGTACTTGCTGTAGAGGACCTCGTCGCCTTCTGCGACGTCGAGCGGAGTCCGCTTGCCGGTGTCCTCGTTGACCTTGCCATCGCCGACCGCGAGAACCTTGCCCTTCTGGGGCTTCTCCTTGGCCGTGTCGGGCAGAACGATGCCACTGGCGGTCGTCTCCTCCTCCTCGATCGCTCGCACGATCAACCGATCGCCGAGGGGCTTGAGCTTCATGTGATGCAACCTCCGGTTGGAAGGGAATGAGCCGGTGTTTAGCCTTGGCACTCCTCCCACGAGAGTGCCAACGCGCAATATAGCTCGTCCCCGGAGGGTTTCAAGGCTTTTTTGGCACTCGGTGGCGCAGAGTGCCAAATCGGGGCCTGCTTGAGCCGGGGAATCGCCGCCCCCAATCCCTCGCGTCGCCTGCCTAGGCCCACTACGACCTGCAGATCACGCCACTCGACGGGCTCAACCGGAACCGTGGCCCGTCGCGCATGCCCCACAAACCTGACGGGCCACGGTCGGGCCGAGGCGTCTCGAGTGGCGCGTCATGCAGGTTCCCGACCCGCCGGCGCGGCCCGGCCTGGGCCGGCACCCGAGGCCGCGGCTAAACGAAGTTGTATGCGATCGCGGCGCCGAGGTCCTTGACCGGTACACGCATGCCCATGGCCGAAGCTTCCCGTCCCGCCCGCTCAGCGCGGATGCGCCGCCGGAACGTGCATCCGCGGGCGTCGCCGGACGACGTTGCCGCCGACGACGTGTCGTATGCGTCGCGCTGGCCATAACTGCGTTTTACGCAGCCCTGGGGACGGACCTCGTGCTTCCGACCGGCCGAGGTCCGCCGCCTGCCGGTTCCAGTGAACGCTAGTTGCGGGCCGCGCCCAGCCCGTGCATTCGGTCGCGCAACTCGGGCGGGTTCTCGATGATCTGGGAGAACCGCACGACGGTCACCGTGTCGTCCATCGACACCTTGCGACCGTAGATCTGCTCGAGGAAGTGGATCATCTCGTCCACGCGGCGGAACTCGGGGTTGTCGTGCTCGATGTCGCGAGGAGACAGGTCACGAACCCGTTTGACCTCGACCTGGTCGATAACCGCGTTGAAGATCTTCTCGCGAGGCGAGTGTTGGTAGCCGATCGTCACCAGCACGCAGTCGTTCTTGCGGTACTTATGTGACTTGTCGCCGAGACGGATGGTGGCGGTCTTGCGGCCGCGGCGAAGCTGGTCGGCGAAGACCGACGAGTAGAAGTTGAGGACGCGCACGGGCGCCAGCCTACCGATCCGAGGACAAGCGCGACAATGCGCGCCGGACGATTTCGCGCTCGCCCGGGTAAGTGAGCGCCTCGGCAGCCTCCTCCAGCGGCATCCAGCGCGCTTCCTCGATCTCCTGATCGTGGTCCTCGAGGCTGCCCGAGCGATATTCGAACAGATAGAACGCAACCCGTTTGGCGCGGCGTCGCCCGCGACGTTCGTAGTTGTATTCGACGTCACCGAGCTTGTCGATCAACTCCGCGGTGACGCCGGTCTCCTCGGCCACCTCGCGCTTGGCGGCCGCTTCGGGCGTCTCACCCTCGTCGAGGTGGCCCTTGGGCAGCCCCAGCACTCGCCGGCGATTCGCGTCGCGCTTCACCGGCACGATCACGATCACCTGGTTGTCGTGAACGACAGCCCCGCCTGCCGACAGTTCGATCTCCGCTTCAGGGCTAGTAGACGTATCGCCCGAGCGCCGTTGGGTCATGAACGGTGAGCTTTCCCCGTCCCTGAGTAATTATTCCTGCACGTTCGAGCACGGCCAGGAACCGGCTCGCCGATTCGCGCGAGGAACCGGCCAGCTGGGCGAGCTCCGCCTGCGTGGCGGTGATCACCACATCGTGCTCTGCGCCGCCCTCTCCGCGCGCGGTCGACACCATGTCCGCGAGCAGCGCGGCGACCCGGCTCTGGACCGTCTGGAACGACTGACGGGCGAGGCGATCGTTGGTCTCGCGCAGCCGGCGGCCGAGCGCCGCGATCAGCTTCACCGAGATGTCCGGATACTCCCGCAGCAGCCGGTGCATGTCCGCGCTGAGAATCGCGATCGCATCGGTCCCCTCGACCGACTCGACGGTCGCCGAGCGCCGCTCGCCATCGAGCATCGCCATCTCGCCGAAGATCTCGCCGGGGCCGAAGTGAGCGAGCGTGATCGAGCGGCCGTCGGGATGCTCGCGGACCGCGCGCGCCCGGCCGGAGCGCACGACGTAGCACGTGCTGCCCTCGTCGCCCTCCTTGAACACGATCTCGCCGGCTTCGAACCGGCGGGGCACCGCCACCTGCGCCACGCGCTCGAGCTCCTCGGGCGAGAGCGTCGAGAAGACCGGAACGCAGTGCAGCAGCGCGATCGTGTCCTCGCTGCTCGAAGGCATTGTCTGCATGCATACCACACGCTCGCCCCCCGGCGGGCTTTGCGTCAGGTCAGACGGAGTCGAGCGCCTGCTCGCGGCGCCGGCGCCGGAGCGCCGCCCCCACCCACCACGCGAGCGCGACGACCAGTGCGATCGGCGTCAACGCGGCGAGCGCGATCAGCGCCACCCCGGCCACCACGGTCAGGACGTGGCCGGCGTCGTGCGCGGCCTTGCCGATCGTGAACCCGCCATTTCTATGTGTGGCCGGCGGCGGCACCGCCTTGGCCTGCACGCTGACATATACCTGGCTGTAGTTCACCTGGTGGTTGAGCCCGTTGAGCGTCGCCTGATCGCTCGAGATCGACGCCTCGGCGTCGTGGATCTGAGCCGTGATGCTGTCGACCTGCTCGGTGGTGACGGCGTTCGCGAGTTGCTTGAGCAGCGAGGTCCTGAGAGCCCGTGCGTCGGCCAGCGCGCGAGTCGCCGCCCCGTACCGGTCGGTGATGTCCTGGCTCGAGTCGGTGCGCGAAACGACCTGCGCGTAATTGAGCGACGACAGCGCCGTCATGGTCTGTCCCAGCGACCCGCTGGGCACGCTTAGTTGGAAGCTCGCGTTGCCGCCGGGTCCACCTTGGGTGACCGACGAGTTCTGGACGATTCCGTTCATCTGGCCGATCAGGTTGTAGATCTCCTGCGCCACGTCGTCGATCCGGTTCGAGGCCGCGGTCAGGTTGAGCTGCGCACCCTGGACCACCTTTCGGCCCGTCGTGGGCGGCTGCAGCGCTTGAGGAGCGGTAGGGGCGGCCGACCCGCTTGGCGTGGAGGCCGTTCCACTCGCCACCGAGCCGCTCGACGAAGCGGCCGCGCCCGCGGACGACAAGGACTTGGCGCTCCGATACGCAGGCGGACTAGACGCAGCGCTACTCGCCGCCGAGGTCACGCTCTCCGAGGCCGAGGACGAAGACACAGCCGACGACCCGCCGCCGCCCCCGACGAACGCGACCGCCGCGACCACCGCGACGCCGGTAGCGGCGACCGCGCCCACCGCCTGCCAGGCGCGCGGCCAGTTTCGCTTCCGTCGCTTCTCCGGAGCACCCAGCGGCGCGAACCGCCGCTCGACCTTCTGATCCAGCGACTGCGCGACCGCCGGCGGAATCTCCGGCCGGTCGGACGCCACCAGCAGCGCGATCTCGGCGATCTCCGCGTAGCGGCCGTCGACCGGCTCGCCCGCGAGCGTAGCGTCGATCGCATCCAGCGTGGCGGCGATCTCGGGGTCGATCGGATCTTGGTCAAGCAGTGGCATTACAGGCCTTCCGGAGCTTTTCCATCGTGCGATACAGCAGGGTGCCGGCGTTCGACTCGCTGATCCCGAGCACGCGGGCCATCTCAGCGTTGGACATCCCGGCGTGGAACTTCAGGGCGACGATCTCTCGCTCCCGGGCGGGCAGCTTGGCGAGCGCGGTCTGGACCGCGGTGCGGCGCAACGCGACCTCGGCATCGTCGCCGGCGTCCTGCTCGGTCACGTCCTCTGGGTCGGTCACGAGCGACGCGACCCGTCGGCGCCGGCGAAGCTCGTCGAGCGCCGCGTTCCGAGCGATACCGAACAGCCACGCTCGCTCCTCACCGCGGCGTCGATCGAACGTCCGCCGGCGCCGGTAGGCCCGCTCGAATGCGAGCGCCGTGATGTCCTCGGCGGCGGCCGGATCGCGCAACAGCGTCGACACGTACGCGTAGATGTCATCGCGGCTCGACCGGTACAAGGACTCGAACCGCTCCCACGAGCTGTCCCTGGTTCCAGACGCCGGCGCCGTCAAGGTCTCGCTCACACCCGCACTACGCGCACCGGCATCATCCATCACATCGCAAGCTCCGCGAACAGGCGCGGGTCGTTGGTGATCACCCCCGTCACCCCGAGCCCGTGAAGCTCCCGCAGCCGAGGCAGCTCGTCGACGGTCCACACGTACACCTCGCCGCCTGCGTTCCGCACCGATCGCACGAGGCGGGGCGTAACCAGGCGCCAGTGCACCATCAGCGCGTCGCACCGCCGCGCCCGGATCGCGCGCGCTGCCTGCCACGGCAGCACGAACCGGAACGCTTGCAGCCCGACGTACGCCGGCAGCCGCGTCGCTCGCGAACGGAATGGATCGCGCGTCAGCTTGGGTACCGACCATCCGAGCCGGACACCCGCGTTCACCGCGCGCAGCAGCTCGAGACTCGTCATGTGCTGGCACGAGATCAGCGTCCGCTCGAGCAAGCCGGCTTCCCGCAGGGCGTCAAGTACGCGTAACTCGTAGCCGGGCAGCTTGAGGTCGACGTCGAGTTCGACATCCGCGAATGCGTCGGCCGCGAGGTACGCGAGCCCTTCCTCGAGCGTGTGCGGCACGCGGCGCGCCGCGTCTTCGTAGTCGTGCGCGAGGATCAGCCGATCTCCGTGCTCCTCGGGCAGTACGTCGAACTCGATCATGTCGACGCCGACCGCGAGCGCGGCGTCGAAGCTCGCGTACGTGTTGCCGGGGGCGATCAGGTCGGCCCCCTTGTGTCCGACCCGGCGCAGACTGCCTAGCTCTGACATCCCGGGCACCAGTATGTCGTCCGGTTCGCGTCGCCCTGCCCGCGCGACTTGATCGGCCCACCGCACCGCGGGCACGGGCGGCCGGCGAAGCCATAGACCTTCGGCTTTATCTCGCGATGCCCCATGGTCGCCGAGCGCATCATGCGAGGCCGCACCCCCTCGATGACCGCGACCACCTCTGCGTCATCCACAGAGCCGAGCGAGCGCCAGGGGTCCACTCCGGCCTCCCAGCACCCCTCGGCCTTCCAGATGTTGCCGATGCCGGCGACGTTGCGCTGGTCGAGCAGCGCATCGCCGAGCGGGCGGGTCGGGTCGTCGGAGCGCAGGCGCGCTAGGAACTGGACGGTGTCGAACTCGGGAGCGAGCACGTCGGGCCCGAGCGCGGCCAGGCGCTGATCGAACCGTTTCCTCCCCTCGGTGATCAACTCGAGCAGCGGGCCGTCGAACTCGACCACCTCCTGATCGCCGGCGCGGAACACGATCCACGCTCGCCGCGCCGAGCGGCCCCACCGGCGACCGGGTCCATATACGCCCCACACCCCGACCATGCCGAGATGCGAGTGCAGCACGAGGTCGCCCTCGAACCGCAGAAACAGGTGCTTGCCGTGGGTGTCGACGCTGCGGACCGCGCGGCCCTCCAGACGCGACGGCCAGCGGTCGAGGGCGTGCCGCGGATGCGGAGTCCTGATCTCGTCGGGCACCCGCCCCTCGAGCACCGGGCGAATGCGGTTCGCCGCGTAGGCGATCGTGTCGCCCTCGGGCACTACGCACTCAGGGTTAGGCGGCGCGGACCCTGCTGGAACCCGAGCGCCACCAGCGCCGGCCCGAGCGCCGAGTCGATCGCGGGCTCGCCATCCACCTTCTCGAGCGCGATCCGCTTGATCCTGCCGGCACGAACCTGCTCGGTCAGCGCCACCAGCGCCGGCTCGAGGCGCTTATCGTCGGCGCTGACGAGCGTCTGCAGCGCCCTGCCGCCGCGCTCGACGTATAGCACCGGCTCGCCGCCCGTGAGCACGACATAAGCGCCCGGCACGCGCGCCGGCCTTCGCACCTCGTCCGGACGGTCGGGGCGCGCCGGCCACGCAAGCGCCGCGCCGTAGGGCTGCGCGGGGTCGACCGCCGCGAGCACGACCGGCGGCGCGTCGTCATTCTTCTGCCCGCGCAAGCGCTCGACTGCCCCGGGGAGCGCGAACTGGGCCCCGCCCAGTCCCTCGACGAAATATCCACGCCGCGCCACGCCGAGGGTCTCTAGCTGCGAGAGCTCGGGATAGATCGCCGAGAACCCACCCGGCACGCCCTCGGCTCGCACCTGCTCGCGGGTCAGAATTCCGTAGCGCTCGAGCAGCAACTCCGCGAGCGCGCGGCGCCGCGCCGGCGGATCGACCTCGGCACGGAACAGCGACTCGGTCAGCGACCAGCGGCCCTGCACCTGTGCCGAGGCGCCGGCGCCGCGCCGGCGCGAGGCGAACCTCCCGGGCCGGGCTGAGCCCCGACCGCGCTCTCGCTGGGCTCGGGCGAGCGTCAGCCGCGGGGCGCGCAGCGGCGCGAACGCGTCGTTCGTCGCCTCGCCCGCCCAGGCGAGGTCCCACAGGGCCTCCTGGATCTCTTCGGGGGCGAGATCGATGTCGACGAGCAGGTCGGTGAAGAAGCACGCGCCTGCGGCCAGCCGAGCCCGCACTGCCTCGTGCGCGGGCGAATCCGGCGGGACGGCGCCCTTCTGCGGCGGCGGGCCTAGGACCGGCAGGTCCTCGCGGAAGTACAGCGCCACCCTCCCAGACGATCGCCCGAGGGCGCCGGCCCCGATCCACACAAGCTCGCCGCTCGCGCACAGCTGGTCGATCCACGCCGGCGAGTACGCGCCGGCTCGGCGCGGCAGCACGTCGCGCTCCCACACCTCGGCCGGTACGGCCAGCCCTTGAAGTGACACGAGCACCTCGCGCAGACGGTCGACGCCCGCGCCGGTCGCCGGGTGGCGGTCGACTCCTTGCCACGCTGGCAGGAAGCGGGCGAGCATCCGCGGGTCGACCGGCTCGACCTCCTTGCGGAGCACTGCGAGTGAGGCTCGACGCAACCGTCGCAGGACCTCGGGGTCGCACCATTCGCGCTCGGACCCCCCCGGCCGGAGTTCGCCGCGGACGAGATCCCCGCCCCGCTCGAACGCCGTTAGCACGGCGCCGCAGTCGACGCCGTATCGCGCGCGCAGATCGTCGGTGGTGAACGGGCCGTGCGTCGCCGCGTAGCGTCGGACCAGGCGCGCGAGCGCGTCGGGCACGTCCTCGAGGAACGCCGCCGGCAGCCCGCCGGGCGGCGCCGCCCCGAGCGCGTCGCGGTACAGGCCCGCGTCGGCTGCATCTATCCAGCGCTCTTCGCCGGCAAGCCTGACCTTGATCGTCCGCCGCTCTCGCAGCAGCTCCTCCAACATTCTTGCGGCGTCCAGCCCCTCGACGACGCGGAGCTGCGCCTCGGCCACCGTCAGGTCGCCGACGCCGCGAAGGACGTCGTGCAATCCGTCGCGGCTGGTCGCCTGCCGGATCTCGGATCGGAACTGAAGGTCGTCCTCGACCTGCTGAAGCGCGCCCGGGTCGATCAGGTCGCGGAGCTCCTCCTGCCCGAGCAGCTCGCGCAGCAAATCGCGGTCGAGCGAAAGCGCCGCGGCCCGGCGTTCGGCGTTCGGCGTGTCGCCCTCGTACATGTACGTCGCCACGTAGTCGAACAGCAGCGAGGACGCAAACGGCGACGCGGTCGCGGTCTCGACCTCGACCAGCGTCAGCTCGCGGCGGTGAAGCGCGGTCAGCAGCTCGACCAGCCCCGGGACGTCGAGCACGTCGCGCAGGCACTCCCGGTAGGTCTCGAGGATGATCGGGAACTCGCCGTACTTCTTCGCGACCTCGAGCAGCGACTGGGACTTGAGCCGTTGCTGCCACAGCGGCGTTCTCCGGCCCGGCCTCGCCCGCGGGATCAGCAGCGCCCGAGCGGCGTTCTCGCGGAAGCGCGCGCCGAACAGAGCGCTCGCGGACAGCTCGGCGACGACGGCGTCCTCGACCTCGTCGGGCTCGAGCATCACGAGGTCGGCGCCCGGCGGCTCCTCGGCGTCGGGCAGGTGGACGATGATCCCGTCGTCAGACCAGATCGCGTCGGACTCGAGCCCCAGCTCGTCGCGGATCCGCGCGCTCAGCGCCAACCCCCAGGCCGCGTGGACGCGTCCGCCGAATGGGCTCAGGATGCACAGCCGCCAGTCGCCGATCTCGTCGCGGAAGCGCTCGACGACGATCGCCCGGTCCGAAGGGATCACGCGTGTGGCGTTCTGCTGCTCGCGCAGGTACTCGACCAGGTTGTTCGCGGCACGCCCGTCGAGGTCGTACTCGCGCTCGAGCACTTCCGCGGGTTGCTCGACGGCCCAGCGCGAGAACGCACCAATCGCCTCGCCGAGCTCCTTGGGCCGCCCGACGCCGTCGCCCTTCCAGAATGGGACCGCGCCAGGGAGTCCGGGCGCCGGCGTGACGATCACGCGGTCACGCCCGATCTCCTCGATCCGCCACGTGCTCGCCCCGAGCAGGAACGTCTGGCCCGGGCGGGCCTCGTACACCATCTCCTCGTCGAGCTCGCCGACGCGGCGGCCGTCCGGGAGGGTGACGCTGTACAGACCGCGATCGGGGATCGTGCCCGCGTTCGTGACCGCGAGCTGGCGGGCGCCCTTCCGCGCCCGGATCGTGCCCTTGACCCGATCCCAGACGATCCGCGCCCGCAGCTCGGAGAACTCGGAGCTCGGGTAGCGCCCGTCAAGCATGTCGAGCACGTTCTCGAGCTGGGTGCGGCTGAGCTCGGCATACGAGTGGGTGCGGGTGACCATTTGGTGCAAGTCGTCGACCGCGACGGGCCGGTCCTCGGGCGCCGCCGCGGCGATCGCAACGATCTGCTGCGCGAGGACGTCGAGCGCGTTGCGCGGGACCACCGTCGTCTCGATCGCGCCCTCGCGCATGCGCCGGGCCACGACCGTGCACTCGAGCAGGTCGGCACGGAACTTGGGGAATATGCGGCCGCGGCTGACGTCGCCGACCGAGTGCCCCGCGCGACCGATCCGCTGCAGCCCGCGCGCCACCGACTTGGGCGACTCGACCTGGATCACGAGGTCGACAGCGCCCATGTCGATGCCGAGCTCGAGCGACGAGGTCGCCACGAGGCAGGGCAGCTCGCCGGCCTTCAGCATCTCCTCGACGACCTGGCGCTCCTCGCGCGCGAGCGACCCGTGATGGGCCCGCGCGATCTCGTGCTCGGCCAGCTCGTTGAGCCTGAGCGCGAGCCGCTCGGCGCCGCGGCGGTTGTTGACGAACAGGATCGTCGAGCGATGGGCGTTGACCAGCTCGACCAGCTCGGGATAGATCGCCGGCCAGATCGACCGCCGGGTCGCCTCGGAGCCGCCTACGAGCGGGTCGAGGTCAGAAGCGGGGGTGGCATCCGGCTCGACCATCGAGTCGACGGGGACCATGATTTGCAGGTCGAGTTCCTTGCGGATTCCGGTGTCGACGATCCTGCACTCGCGGGTCGGTCCGACCAGGAAGCGCCCGATCTCCTCGAGCGGGTTCTGCGTCGCCGACAGGCCGATCCGCTGCACCTCGCGCCCGGCCGCCTCGGTCAGCCTCTCGAGCGTCAGCGCCAGGTGCGCCCCGCGCTTGGTCGACGCCACCGCGTGGATCTCATCGACGATGCACGACTCGGTCCCGGCGAACAGCTCCTGCGCGCGGCCAGTCAGCATCAGGTAGAGCGACTCCGGGGTCGTGATCAGGATGTCGGGTGGCTCACGCAACATCGCCTGGCGCTCGCGCTGGGGCGTGTCGCCGGTACGCACGGCCACCCTCAGGTCGGCACCGATCCCACGCAGGGGCACGCGAAGGTTGCGGTCGATGTCGTAGGAGAGCGCCTTCAGCGGCGAGACGTACACGAGGCCGATGTGTTTGTGCGCGGACACCTCCCCATTCGAGCCTGGCTGGCTGGCCAACCGGTCTATCGCCCACAGGAACGCGGCGAGTGTCTTCCCCGATCCGGTCGGCGCCGAGATCAGGACGTGCTCGCCCGACGCGATCGCCGGCCACGCCTGCTCCTGCGCCGGCGTGGGCTCGGTAAACGCGGCTTTGAACCACTCACGGGTGCGCGGGCTGAACTGCTCGAGGGCCACCAGCCGAGCGTAGCGAGCCGGAGCTCCGGCGCCCTGCGATCTAGGACCGTTTGTGACCGCGGTCCGCCAGGTCTTTCGCCCGCGCGAACACGGCGTCGATCATCGGCTCGGTGAGCTTGCCGGTGAACGTGTTCTGCTGGCTCGGATGGAAGCAACCGACCAGCGTGTACCGGTCGATCTCGACCTCGGCGCCGTGCCCGAATTTCGGGCGGGGCCGCGGCACTGCGAGATCACGCGCCGCCAGCACGCGCAGCGTCGCGTCCCAGGCGAACGACCCGAGCGCCACGATCACCCGGAGCGATTCGAGCAGGCCCATTTCGCGCACGAGATACGGCAGGCAGTTGTCGCGCTCCTCAGGAGTCGGCTTGTTGGCCGGAGGAGCGCACCGCACCGCGGCCGTGATGTAGCACCCGCTCAGACGCAGCCCGTCGTCGCGCGCCACCGATGTCGGCTGGTTGGCGAAGCCGGTCCGGTAGAGCGACCCGAACAGCCAGTCGCCCGAGCGGTCGCCCGTGAAGATCCGCCCCGTGCGGTTTCCCCCATGGGCCGCCGGCGCAAGCCCGATCACGAGCACAGCGGCCTCGGGATCGCCGAAGCCCGGGAGCGGCTTGCCCCAGTACTCCTCGGACGCGAACGACGCCCGCTTGACGCGCGCCACCTCCTCACGCCAGGCGACCAGCCGCGGGCAGCGCCGGCAGGAGACGACCTCCCGCTCGAGCTCGCGGAGGTCCGCCTTATTCAAGCCTTGAGGGCCCGTCCGTAGTGGCGTTCGTAGTACTCGCGGTACGCGCCCGAGCGGATCGGCTCCCACCACCACTCGTTCTCGCGATACCAATCCACCGTCCGCGCCAGCCCTTCTCCGAAGCGGACCTGCGCCTGCCACCCAAGCGCCTTCAACTTCTCGCACGAAAGGGAATATCGGCGGTCGTGGCCCGGGCGATCGGTCACGAACTCGATCAGCGAATCGTCACGGCCGGTGAGCTCGATGATCCTCCGGACCACGGTCAGGTTGTCGCACTCATCAGGCCCGCCGCAGTTGTAGACCTCGCCCGGTACCCCGTGGCCCAGCGCGTGCCCGATCCCGCGCGCGAAGTCCTCCACGAACAACCAGTTCCGCACATTCTTCCCATCCCCATACACCGGCAGCCGGTCCCCCGCCAATGCGTTGAGAACCATCAGCGGGATCAACTTCTCCGGATACTGATGCGGCCCGTAGTTATTCGAACCCCGACAAATCACCGTCTCGAGCCCATACGTGTGGAAGTAGCTCGACACCAGCAGATCCGCGCCCGTCTTCGTCGCGCTATACGGACTCGACGGCGCAAGCGGCGACTCCTCCGTGAACGACCCCGTCTCGATCGACCCGTACACCTCATCAGTCGACACCTGCAAATACCGCAAACCCCGCTCCCGCGCCGCCTCCAACAGCACATGCGTCCCCTGCATGTTCGTCACGATGAACTCCTCAGGACCCGAGATCGACCGATCCACATGCGTCTCCGCCGCGAAATTCACCACCGCCTCAACGTCACCAATCGCGGACGCCACCGCAGCCGGATCCTCAATCGCACCCTGCAGAAACCTAATCTCAGACTCGACCTCCCTGAGATTCTCCCGACGCCCCGCGTACGTCAACTTGTCAAGGACCGTCACCCGATCGCCATGCTCACGCACCCGCTCACGCACGAAGGTCGACCCGATAAACCCCGCCCCACCACACACGAGCAATCTCATCTCGTGCTCACCGCCCGGGTGACCGCGGTGTACTCCGCCAGCCCGTCGTGCCAGTCGGGCAAAGCGGGCGCCTCATCGCCGCGCTCGGAGCGGAGCACGCTGTAGGCGGGGCGCGTCGCCGGCCGCGGCATTTCGGCGGTCGTGCACGGCTTGACCTCGCATCGGAGGCCTGATCCGGCCACGATCGCGCGCGCGAACTCGTACCACGAGCACGACCCGCCGCCGGCCACGTGCACGATCCCGAGCGGGCGGCGCGCCGCGAGGTCCAGCAGGGCCGATGACAGGTGTCCGGTGTACGTCGGACAGCCGACCTGGTCGCCGACCACGTTCAGTTCGTCGCGCTCGGCCGCGAGCCGGAGGATCGTCGCCGGGAAGCACGGACCGCCCGCGCCGAACAGCCACGACGAGCGCACGATCGTGTAGCGCTGGGGCGCTGCCGCGGCCACCTCGTGTTCGCCTTCCAGCTTCGAGCGGCCGTAGGACGACACCGGCCCGACCACGTCGGATTCGAGGTAGGGCGAACGCTTGGTGCCGTCGAACACGTAGTCACTCGAGACGTGGATCGTCCAGGCGCCTGCGGCCGCGGCCGCGCGGGCTACGTTGCCGGCCCCGGCGCCGTTGATCGCGAGCGCCTCATCCGGCGAGGTCTCAGCCCCATCGACGTTGGTCCACGCGGCGCAGTTGAACACGACATCCGCGCGGGAGGAGTTCAGCGCGTCGTCGACGGCCGCCTGATCGGAGATGTCGAGATCGGCCCGCGGGAGCGCCACCGCTTCGTGTCCGGCGCTCTTCGCGGCGGCGACCAGATCCTGCCCGAGCATCCCGGCGGCGCCGGTGATCACGAAGTGCATCGGGTGGAAGGGTAGATGGATGCGCGATGATGCCGCCGTGACCCAGACCGACACCACACCCCGAGCCGTCCGGATCGTGGCTGCCGGCGGCACGATCGCAATGCGCGGCGAGCGTGCCGTGCCCGCGCTCGACGCGGCCGACCTCGTCGAACAGCTTCCGCAGGTCGCCGGCTTCCGGCTCGAGGCCGAGACCGTGCTCTCGGTGCCGAGTACGTACCTGACGCTGGCCGACGCGCTCGACCTCGCGCGCCGCGCGTCCGCCGCCGCCGCGAGCGGCGAGGGCGTCGTGCTCACGACCGGCACGGACACGATGGAGGAGGTGGCGGTCGTGTGTGCGCTGATTTACGGCGGCGAGGCTCCGATTGTGATCACCGGCGCCAATCGGCCGGGCAGCGCCCCCGGCGCCGACGGACCGGCCAACCTGCTCGACGCGATCATCCTGGCGCGCGCGCCGGCCGCCGCCGGACTCGGCGTGGTCGTGGCGTTCGGCGGCGAGGTCCACGCGGCGATGACCGTCCGCAAGATCGACAGCACCGGCCCGGTGGCGTTCGGCTCGCCAACCGCCGGCCCGGTCGGGCGGATCGTCGAGGGTCGGGTGTGGCTGCACGCCACGCCGCGCCGGCCGGTCCCGATGCCGGTGCAGCGGCTCGCTCACCGGGTGTCGACCGTGACCACCGGGCTCGGCGACGACGGCGCGATGCTGCGCCACGCGTCCGATGTCAGCGACGGGGTCGTGCTGGTCGCACTCGGCGCCGGCCATCTGTCGAAGGAGGTCCTCGCCGAACTTCGGCGCGCAGCCGAGCGCGTGCCGGTCGTGATCACCTGCCGCCCAGACCGCTCCTCGATGCTGTTCTCGACCTATGGCTTCGAGGGAGCCGAGCGGGACCTGCGCGCCAGCGGCGCGATCTGCGCGCCGTTCCTGTCGGCCGCCGCAGCGCGGATGGCCCTCCTGTGCTCGCTCGGCGCGGACCTCGACCGCGCCGGCATCGCGGCCGCGCTCGCGCCGTTCGACGCCGCATGAATCGCCGCGCACGCGGTCGCGGCGTCCCACGAATGCGGTCAAGTTCAGTCCGCGGGTAGCAGTTTCCTCACACGCGTCCGAATCGCACCGGATAGGGTCGCCGGCATGGCTGAACGAACCAAATACACACCGGGAACCTTTTCCTGGACCGACCTCTCGACCACCGACCAGGAAGGCGCCAAGACGTTCTACGGCGAACTGCTCGGATGGGACGCCGACGACCAACCGGTCGGCGACGGCGTCGTGTACTCGATGATGAACATCGGTGGCAAGCCCGTCGCCGGCATCTCCCCGCAGAACGAGATGCAGCGTCAGGCCGGCGCGCCGCCCGCGTGGAACTCCTACGTCACGGTGGAGAGCGCGGACGACGCGGCGGATCGCGCCACCAAGCTTGGGGCGACCGTGGTCGCGCCACCGTTCGACGTAATGGACGTCGGGCGGATGGCGGTCATCCAGGATCCTCAGGGCGGGTTCTTCATGGTGTGGGAGCCCAAGCTGCACATCGGCGCCTCGATCGTCAACGCCCACGGCGCCCTCTCCTGGAACGAGCTTGCGTCGCCCGATCTCGACGCCTCCGCCGGCTTCTACCGCGAGCTGTTCGGGTGGGAGGCCCAGCCGCTCGAGGACATGCCGTTCCCGTACCGGGTCATCCAGAACGCCGGCGCCGGCAACGGCGGAATGCGCGCCGCGCAGGAGAACGAGCCGACGTACTGGCTCGTGTACTTCGGCACGGATGACATCGACGCCTCGCTGGCCAAGTCCACGGAGCTGGGCGGCACCACGCTGATGGGACCGATGGACATCGGCATGGGCAAGATCGCGATCTTGCAAGACCCGCAGGGAGCCGTGTTCGCTCTGTTCGCCGGCGATTTCGACTCCTGATCCGCTCACGCAGCTGACGCGCCGGCCCGAGGGGCGCCCTCCCTCACCGGCCGCACCCGCCACCGGCCCCGCGGCGCCGAAGCTGGCTAGGCGCGGCCGTACACCGGCACCGCGGCACCGCTCGTCGGCGAGCTGTCGTCGGACAGCAACCACGCGATCACGACGGCGATCTCGGCCGGCTTGACCCAGCGATCGAAGTCGGCCTTGGGCATCGACGCCCGGTTGACGGGAGTGTCGATCACGCTCGGCAGGATCGCGTTGCAGCGGATGCCGTCGTTCTTGTACTCGGCCGCCACCGCCTGCGCGAACGCGGTCACCGCTGCCTTCGAGGAGATGTAGCCGGCGGCGCCCGGGAACGGCTGGAGCGCCGCCCGCGAGCCGACGCACACGATCGATCCGCCACCCGCTGCCAGCAGGTGCGGCACGGCAGCGGAGGTCATCAGATAAGTCGGCCGCAGGTTCAATCGGAACTGCTTCTCGAAATCCTCGATCGGCGTCTCGTGCACGCGCGCCCCGACCGCGAACCCACCAACCAAATTCACGACTCCGCGCAGCGGGGCCTCGTCGGAGCCGGCGGCGGTCGCCACAACCGACGCCACAGCGTCGGGATCGCTCAGATCGGCCTGGATCAGCTCGACCCCCTCGCGCTCCTCCACCCGCTCGAGCTCGCTCTCGACGATCCACGGCACGACCACCCGCCAGCCATCGGTGCGCAGCCGCTCGACGACCGCGGCGCCGAGCCCGCCCGTTCCTCCGGTGACAATCGCTGAACGCTCCATTTTCGTGCCGTCCGCAGGCCACTTTATCTTCGAGCCGGATGAGAGTTCGGGAATTTGCGGAAGGAACTGAAGTCTCTCAAGCCCTCCTCGTGCGTGAGGTCGAGCACCACGCCGAGCAGCTGAAGCTGGTCCTCGGCGACCGCAGCGGCACCGTGCGGGCGCTCGTACCGCACTCAGCCGGAATGCACTGTCGGCCCGGCGAGGTCGTGTTCGTGACCGCGATTTTCACCGGCGCCCATCTCAACGTGCACACCCTCCGCCCGGCCTGCGACGGCGAATACGGCCACCCGGACCTGCACGACGGTCCGGCGCACGGCGTCGACCAGATGGAGCGCGACCTGCGTGAGCTACTCGGCACGATCCAGAACCCGCACCTCCGCGGGCTGCTGAGCGCGGTGTTCGCCGAGTCCTGGGCCGGCTACCGCGAAGCCCCGGCGGGCAAGCGTTTCCACCACGCCTACCGCCACGGCCTGCTCGAGCACTCGCTGACCGTCGCTCAGTCGGTCAGCGCGATCTCGGCCATGTTCGGAGGCATCGACCGCGACGTCGCGGTCGCCGGCGCCCTGCTCCACGACATCGGCAAGCTCGATGCCTACGAGCTCGACGGCGGCTCGATCTCGATGTCCGACCACGGTCGCCTCCAGGGGGAGATCCCGCTCGGCTATTACCGGGTTCGTCGAACGATCGAGCGGCTCGACGGGTTCCCGCCCGAGCTCGCCCAGGCGCTGCTGCACATCATCCTCAGCCATCACGGCGCGCTGGAGCACGGCAGCCCCGTGCTCCCGTGCACGCGCGAGGCGACGCTCGTGCACATGATCGACAACCTCGGCGGCCGGCTCGGGAGCTTCGACCGCCTCGAGAAGGAGTTGCGCGCCGGCGAGCAGTGGTCGGCGTGGGACAAGGCGCTTGGTGGCGGGGCGTATTTCGCGCCACGCGACGAGGCCGAGCGCGAAGCCGCGTAGTACTAGGCCGTTGGAACAACCGGGGCCGTTGTAACAGCCGTTACTCGCCCCGTCGCGACTCCCGTTCAAAAGACCGCAAATAGCGTTCCGCCGTAACCACCCGGGGTCGCCTCCCCGCCGACCCAACTACAGTTGGAGTGGGCATGGCTAAGGACACCGAAAAGCTGATCCGTCAGCTCTCGCTCATCTCATACCTGATGGCAGAACGGCGTCCGGTCACCGCTCAGGAGATCCGCCGCGACGTCGAGGGCTACAGCGCGATGAACGAGGACGCGTTCGCGCGCCGGTTCTACGCGGACCGCTCGGAGCTCGAGGCGCTGCGTATCTTCCTATCGGTCGAGAAGCCGGTCGACGGCCTTGTCGAGCAGGAGACGTACTCGCTCGCGCCCGAGAACTTCCACCTGCCGGCGATCGAGTTCACCGACCAGGAACTCGCTGGCCTCCAGACCGCGCTGCACCTGCTCGACGGCGAGTTCGCCTACGCCGAGCCGCTGCGGCTCGCGCTCCAGCAGATCTCGTGGGGTCGCCCGAGCCCACTCAGCTCGCCCGAACAGAACACGGTGGCGCTCGGGATCACCGGCTCGGCGGGCGGACACGAGCTGAGCCATCGCCTGGCCAAGGTCGAGACCGCGATCTTCCGCCGAAAGACGATCGTGTTCGACTACTTCACGATGGAGCGCGGCGACCTGAACACGCGCAAGGTCGACCCCTACCAGCTCCTGTTCCAGGGCGGCCAGTTCTATCTCGTCGGGCATTCGCACGAGCGGGGCGCGATCCGGGTGTTCCGCCTCTCGCGCATCCGCGGCAAGGTCGGCTACGCGACCAAGGCCGAGCACGATTTCCAGCGTCCCGCCGGGTTCGACCCGCGCGCGTATGCGAACCGGATCGATTGGCAGTTCGGCGATCCGGTGGGCACCGCAGAGGTATGGATCGGGCGCCGGATCGCGTGGCAGATCGAGCGCCATTTCGGCCGCTACGGGGAGATGCGCGCCGGTGAGGAGGAGGGCGACCGCGTGTTCGTCACCCCATACGCCAACTCGAGGCAGCTGATCGCCTGGGTACTCGGCCTTGGTGAGAATGCGCGCATCGTCGGCCCGCCGGAGCTCGCCGATGAGCTCCGCGATCGGGTGATGCTCCTCGTCGAGCGGCACACCGGCGACCCCAGCATTGCCCCGACTGTCGACGCCAGCGCGGCCGCCCCGCCCGGCGCCGAACGCGCCGCGCCCGACACCGGCAACGGTCATCACCCCGATGGCGCGATCCGCCCCGAGCGGTTCGCGCGCCTGGTGACGCTTGCGAGCATCCTGATCGACGCCGGCCGCGCCGGCCGGCTCGTCGACGCAAAGGAGCTGTGCAGCACGCTCAAGATCTCAGACCAGGAACTACGCGAGGACATCTCGGTACTCAACCTGGTCAACTTCGGCGCGGGCACGTACGTGCTGTATGCCGAGCTTGGCGCCGACGGGATGATCGAGATCGACCCCGAGCCGTACGGCGATTCGTTTGCCCGGCCAGCGCGGCTATTGCCGGTCGAGGCCAAGGCGCTGGTGGCGGCGATCGACCTGATCGGCGAGCACATCCCCGAAGGGTCGCTGACCTCGGTGCGCGAGAAGGTCGTCGCGGCGCTCGGCGAGGACCCCGTCCACGAGGGGCTCCAGATCGCAACCCCCGGTGGTGACGACGCCGAGATCGTCGCGGTCGTCTCGAGCGCGATCGCCCAACGCCGCCTGCTGTCGTTCGAGTACTACAAGGAGAACGAAGACGAGTTCTCGTCGCGCAACGTCGAGCCGTACGCGCTGATCAACGGCCGCGAGGGCTGGTACGTCGCCACCTTCGACCCGTCGCGCGACGACGTGCGGCACTTCCGCCTGGACCGCTTCAAGTCCGCCAGCGTGAGCGACCAGTCGTTCGAGCCGCGCCCCGACGTCGATCCCGCGGCCGACGTCGACGGCTGGCCGCGGACCGGCGAGGTGCCCGCCTCGCACCGGGCTCGCGTGTGGATCTCGCCCGAGCGCGCGCGCTGGGCGCGCGAAGACCGCCGGATCACCGCGGAGCTCGCGGACGACGCGGTGGTTGTTGAGCGCGGTTTCGCGAGCATGCGATATCTCGTGCGCGATGTGCTCAAGGAAGCCGGCGACGCGGTCGTGCTCGAGCCCTCGGACGCCCGTGAAGCCGTCCGCGACGCCGCCGAGGCGATCCGCGACGCGACCCACGCGGTAACCACGCACTGAGTCATCGGGCCTCCCGGCGGGGTACGCTGCGCAGCGAATGCAGCCGCTCAAGGGTCTGATCCTTTCCGGGGGCAAGGGCACTCGCCTGCGTCCGATCACGCACACCAGCGCCAAGCAACTCGTGCCGGTCGCCAACAAGCCCGTGCTGTTCTACGGGATCGAGGCGATGGCCGCTGCCGGAATCGAGGAGGTCGGCATCATCATCGCGCCCGAGACCGGCGAGGAGATCCGCGTGGCAGCCGGCGACGGCTCGCGATTTGGGGTCCGGATCACGTATATACAGCAGGACCAGCCCGCCGGACTGGCGCACGCCGTCCTGACCGCGGAACCGTTCCTGCGCGAGTCGCCGTTCGTCATGTACCTGGGCGACAACCTGCTCCAGGGCGGAATCGGGGATCTGGTCAGGGCATTCCGCGAGGATCGGCCGGACGCGCTGATCCTGCTCACCCAGGTGCCCGACCCCCAGCACTACGGCGTCGCCGAGCTCAGAGAGGGAAAGGTCGTGCGCCTGGTCGAGAAGCCGCCCGAGCCGCGGACCGACCTAGCGCTGGTGGGCGTGTACATGTTCACCGCGGCCGTGCACGACGCGGCCCGGGCGATCGAGCCCTCCGGGCGCGGCGAGCTCGAGATCACCGACGCGATTCAGCGCCTCGTCGACGACGGTCTGAGGGTCGAGCCGCACATCGTCAAGGGGTGGTGGAAGGACACCGGCCGCCTCGACGACATGCTCGCCGCCAACCGGCTCGTGCTCGACACGATCCAGACCCGGCTCGAGGGCGAGCTGATCGAGTCGCAGGTCGACGGACGCGTGGTGATCGAGCCAGGCGCAAGGCTCGAACGCTCCTCCGTGCGCGGTCCCGCGATCATCGGCGCGGGCGCCAAGCTCACCGACTGCTACGTCGGGCCGTACACAGCGATCGGCGAAGGCTGCGAGATCCGCAACGCCGAGGTCGAGCACTCGATCCTTCTCGCCGGCTCGGTCGTCCAGGACCTGGACGGCCGCATGGAGTCATCGTTGCTCGGGCGCAACGTCAAGGTCGGGCGCGATCACCGCCAGCCGCGGGCGTACCGGTTCCTCGTCGGCGACAACTCCGAGCTTTCGATCCTCTAGCGGCGGCTATCCGGTGGCGGTCAGCTCATCGAGCATCGGGAGCTTCGTCGCGCCGGCGGCGGTGACTCGGATCCGGACGAACCGCGCCTTGACGCCGTGCAGATGCAGCGTGTCGAGCACCTGCGCGGCGTGGCCGCTGATCACCGCCACCCGGTGCCAGCGGCGTCCGTTGCTCGACACGAGCACCAAGTAGCTCGCGGGCCGGAGCACGATCACCGGTCCCGGCGGCGGCGGCACGTTCGGCGCCGGGGAGGTCGGCCACTGGCGTCCCCATCGCAGCGTCACGGTCCGGATCGGGGCGGCAAGGCCGGCGATCCGGGCGGTGAGCGTCGAGTGGACGGTGGCGGGCTCCCAGTCGGTCGCCGGGCTGCCGTCGACCGCGGCCAGCGCCGGCGCTCCCGGTTGCGAGCTGCTCGCGGTGACCGGGTTGCACCGGACGAGGTCGCTCGAGGCGGTGAGGTCGGGTCGGCGCGTCGCCAGCGTGAGCGTCCGTCCCGCAAAGACGCGGCGAACGCCCGCGGGCGTGTGGATCGGTAGCGGCGCGCCACTCTGCAGCCTGACCGTGGTGTGCTGCTGGCCGATTGTCACCGTGAACGTCCGGCCGCGCCACTGGAGGTTGTGGAGGACGATCCCGCCGATCTGGCCGTTCAGGCTCGGATTGAGCGCAACGCTGTCCGCGCCCCAGCGCATCCCGGAGTAGCCGTATAGGAACTCCTGGAGGAAGCCGCCGATTCCGGTCATGAACGTGAACGCGCCGCCGGTCTTCGTCTCCGAGAACTGATCGAACACGTCGCGGATGAACGGTTCGTAGCTGCGCTCGGTGTAGACGTAGCTCGCGCACCC
The DNA here is from genome assembly GCA_963822855.1 of uncultured Solirubrobacterales bacterium. Taxonomy (GTDB): domain Bacteria; phylum Actinomycetota; class Thermoleophilia; order Solirubrobacterales; family Solirubrobacteraceae; genus Palsa-465. The sequence continues at coordinate 149,694 of CAWGJE010000022.1, forward strand.
GGGCGTGCCAAGCGCCGCGGTGTCGATCAGGTTGATCGCGTCGTCCATCGACGGGCCACCAGGATCGCTGCGCGGGACGTAGTAGTTGATGTCGTTCTCGGCCAGCTTGGAGGGCATCGAGTAAGCCCAGGGGTACTGGAGCATGGTCACGTCGGCCTGCTTGACCAGCTGGCCCCCGTATCCCGAGAACTCGGGGTGGATGTCGAGCGGGTTGTCGACCGGGACGACAAGTCCGGCTGCGATCGCCGACCAGTTCGCCGGCGGAACGATTCCCAGCACCTGAGCCGCGGCGACGGCGTCCTGGAGCGTGCGCATCGCGCCGACGTTCGTGTACACCTCGTCGTTGACGTCGGGGTTCTCCTCGTCGGGTCCGGTGACGCCGTCGATGTGGTACTTGCCGTCGCTCCCGAGCGTCGCGCGCGACGCCCAGAACGCCGCGGCGCCGGACAGCACCGGCCAGCCCTGCTGGGCCAGCCACGTCCTGTCCCCGGTAACGAGGTAGTACTGCCACTGGGCGAGCGCGATGTCCGCGGTGATGTGCTGCTCGTACAGTCCCTCGCTATTGACCGACGTCGGGGGCGGAATCTGCTCGGTGCCGTCGAACGCGCTCTCCCACGGGAAGCGTGCGCCCGCGTAGCCCGTGGCCGCGGCGTGCTGCTGGGCCTCGGTGAGCCGCTGGAACCGGTACGCGTCCATGCCGGCGGCGAGGTCGGGGTGCTGCGCGAGCAGGGACGGGTACATCCACGTCTCCGCGTCCCAGAAGATGTGGCCGTCGTAGCCATTGGACGACAGGCCCGCCGGGGACACGCTCCAGTCGACGCCCGCCCGCGTGCTTGACCACAGGTAGAACTGACTGGCGTTGACGTCCGTCGCGAGCGTGTGGTTGCCGAGCACGTCGATCGACCCCTTCCACAGCGCCGCCCATGCCGCTTGGTTGGCAGTCAGGAGCGCGTTCCAGCCGGTGGCGGCCGCCGACGCGGCCTGACCCTGGGCGGCGCTGGTGGTGTCGGACGTGTTCTCAGAGCTCTCGACGCCCACGTACTTGGTGAGCGTGTAGGTCTGGCCCGACTGGACCGGGAAGCTCAACTCCTGCCCGACGCTCTGATCGGTGCTCTGGTCGGTCTGCGTGGTCGTCGCGGACACGTTAGGGCTGAGCTGCAACTGGCCGGCCAGCGTCGCCTGGACCCCCAGGCCCTTCGTCGCCACCGTGACCCAGTCCTGATGCGCGGCCACGTTCCAGCCCTTGGCCACCTGCGTGGTCAGCTCGGGCGTGGCCGTCGTGTCGGCGGTGCCGTCGATCTCGTCGTCGACGGTCGCCACCCCCGACCAGCGCGGCGTGAACTGGAGGCGGACGAGACCGACGGACGGGTTGGCGCGGTCGGTCAGGACCTGGTAGGCGAGGTCGGTGACGTGTCCGTCTGGCGCGGTCCAGGTAGCGGTGGTGGTCACGATCCCGGTGTGCAGGTCGATCGACTGACGCCAGTTGGAAACGCCCGCGCCCGGGACTGTGAACGGCGTGCCGCCGTCGGAGAACGTGAGCGCCGACCACGTCGGGATGTTCGCCCGCTGCTGGACGTCATTGGCGGGCTTTGGGTCGTTCGTCACCTGCCCGTAGAAGCCGGCCAGCTCAGACTGGGCCGCAACCGTTCCGCCGGCATAGCCCTGTCCGGACGGGGGTACACGGACGCCCAGCATCCCGTTGCCGGTGAACGTGGGGGCATACGTCCCCCCGGGACTGTTCGCGGTCAGCACGAACGAGCCCGCCCCCGACGATGGCGCCGCCTGCGCGGTGGACACGAACAGAAGCGTTCCGACGACCGCCAGAAGCCCGACGTACCTATGCATGCTCTACCTCCTAGAAGACCTCGCTCCTCCCCTTTCCCGCGGGACGCGGCCTGAAACCAAGGGCGGCTTACGGCCCGCTCGAGAGCGTCAGTGTCCAGGTGGAGGTGTAGGCCCCGCTCCGGGCATTGCCGGGCACGTTCAGAGTCGCGGTCAAGCCGACGTTTGCCGGACCTGCTCCGGTGCCAGCAGCGGCGTCGTAGATCTTGATCGCCGAGGGCGGCGTCGTCGCCGCGGGAACGGTGACCGGATAGGAGATCTGGTTGCTCGGAGCCGAGCACTGGCCGGTGCCCGCTGTCTCCGTGGCGGCCGTGATCTGGGCCGCGGTCGCCGGTAGCGTGTGGGTGCCCGAGACGAACGGGGTCGAGGTCGCGGTCAGGTTCCAGCCGGCGCCAGATCCGCTCTCGTCATCGGGCGAGACGTTCAGCTGCGTGGTGATCGATTGGTCCCGTCCGGTCAGCGCCGTGCTCGGCCAGGAGAAGCTCGTCGGTGGCGTGAAGTTCAGTCCTCCGGAGCTGTTGCAGCCCAGCGAGTAGCCGAGGATCGTGCCGGAGGCGCCGACGGCCGTGCCGGCGGTCTGGTTGCTGACGTCGACGCTGTACAGCGTGTTGCTGGTTGGGGAGTTCAGCCAGCTCCAGCCGGTCCCGTTCGACGTCAAGGCGATTCGGCCCGATGCGCCCACCGCGACGCAGTCGGTGGCATCCCAGCATGACACGCCGTACAGGCTCAGCTGGCTGCCGTCGGACTGATAGGACCAGGTGGTGCCGCCGTTGGTCGTCGCGGTGATCTCGCCCGTCCCGGTGACGGCGTTCCCGACCGCGAAGCACACGGTCGTGCTGGTGCACGTGACGGCGTTCAGCGCCTGGTTGTCGCCGCTCGCCGGTGTCTGGGCGGTCCACGTCGAGCCGCCGTTGATCGTGTCCAGGAGCGTCGCAACGCTGCTGCTGCCCCCGACGGCGTAGCACGTCGTCGTGCTCGGACAGTTGACGTCGTTAAGCGGGGCGTTCGTCGCGGGTGCGGTCTGCGCTGTCCAGGTAGAACCGCCGTCGATCGTCGCGATGATCACCGGGGAGCTGCCGACGACGTTCCCCACGGCGACGCAACGCGTACTGCTCGGGCACGAGACGCCCTGAAGCGCCACGGTCGCCGACGACGGCGGGGTCTGCTTGGTCCAAGTAGAGCCGCCGTTGCTCGTCGCCACGATCAAGGGAGCCCCGCCGGCGGTGTTTCCCACCACGATGCAGTGGTTGTCGTCCGCGCAGCTGATCTCGTTGTACTGCCCGGTAGCGCCGCTCGGCGGTGTCTGCGTGCTCCACGTGGGGCTGGCCGCCGCGGCGTTAACGGTGTCGATGATCTTGCCCGCGGAGGTGGTGCCGCCAACCGCGAAGCAGTGACTCGTGTCCGGACACGACACGCCGTACAGCGGGCTCGTCGTTGGTGACGTCTCCGGGCCAGCCCAGGTGATGGCCAGCGCCGCGGGCGCGGCGACCAGCACACACGTGCCGATCGCCGCCGCCACCAGGACCCTCATTCGTGTCGCCCGGCGTCGCGTCACAACGCGGCGGCCATTTCTCAACTGGAGGCGGGACCCCGCCGCCGGCGCCCGAACAGCGTGCCGATGACAATCCCACCAAAGCCAACCAGCGCGATCGGCCACCACGGTATCGTGCTTCCCCCCGAGGGTGCCCGCGTGTCCGCCGACGGGACCGTGCTGTTGACCAGCTTGGCTCCCAGCGACGCGCTGCCGTGCAGATTCTGCCGCGCCCCACAGCCGGTGGCGGTGATGCTCGCCGTGTAGCTGCCGGCCGCGAGTGCGTGCGGCCACACGAACGGATACGGGATTTGGTCGCCCGGCAACACAGTGTCGAGTCGGCGCGTCGCACGCTGAACACCGGCCGGCCCGCTCAGAGACACCGCCAGCAGTGGCTTGCAAAGGTTTGTGCCGGTGTTGGAAAGGTTGACCACGACCGAAGGGTACGTCGTGCCCTGAATCGGCGCGATCGAGAAGCTGTTGAGAGACAGGTGTAACTGGCTCGGCCCCGGCACGGTGACTTCGATTCCGACGACGGTGCGAAGCACTTCGGTGACCGAGAAGCGGCCGGCGGACTTACCCGTGTGCATGTCCTCGAGCGCCAGCCCAGCGAGGTGCTGGCCGATGGCGGCGTCGCCCGGTACATGGAGGGTGAATCCGACCGTGGTCTGCGAGTTGGCCGGGACGGTCACCATCGACACCGCGGGGGTGACCCACTGGCCGGCGCCCTGGAGGGCGACCCCGCGATTGCTATAGACGACACCCGAGGTCGCACCCGTGAGGCCGTCGACCGGATACACGCGAAGCGCGAGCGGCGCCGACCCGGCGTTGGTGACGACCACCTGGTCGGTGAAAGATCCGTTGCGCGATACGGTGCGGATGAAATACGCGCGCGACGCGGGGACCTGCGGGTTGAAATGCGCGGGCCGGGCGCCGAAGCCGCCGATCGTGGCGGCCCCCGCCCCCGGCGCGAGCACACCACCGGCCACCGCAAATGCGGTGGCCAGTAGCGAGAGCGCCTTCAGTTTCACTTTGCCTACGGTCCGCTGACGAGCGAGAGGGTCCACGTGGAGGTGTAGCTCCCCGCGTATGCATTACCGGGAATCGCGAGCGTCCACGTCGGGCTGATCTTCTGGTCACCCATGCCGGTCCCGGCGGGGGCGTTGAACATCTTCGTCGCGGTCGGAGCGGTGGCCGCCGCGGGCAGGCTGTAGGGATACGCGACCGTCGTCGCACCGCCGACGGTGCAGGTCACGCCCGTGTCACACGTCGGCGTGCCCGGCGAAGAGCTGATCGTCGTGGCGCCCGCCGGCAGCGAGTTGGTGCCGGACTTGAACACGGTCGACGTCGCGGTGACGTTCCAACCTACGCCCGAGCCCGTCGCGTCGGCGATGTCGAGCGGCTGCGAAGCCGTGACGGTCTTGTTCTGGCCGTTCAGTGTCGTAGCCGGGAAGGTAACGCTTCCCGGGGTGGTTGCGAAACCAAGGGTTCCAGCGTTCAACGTCTCAGACGCGCTGGTGGCGAACGCCGGACCAGCCGCGAGCAGCAAGCTGCTCACCGCCACTGCCGCAGCGGGCAGCATCGTGCGTAGTTTCATCTAGGCCTTACCTTTCGTCCCCAAAAGCGAGGGTTATCGACCTAACGCACTCCAGCGCCAGGTTCATCGAGGTTCCCTCCCTTTGTCGGCAGTCTGACCAGTGACTTGAGGGGAACCGGTTCCACAGACCACCGGATCGGCAGTCATAGGTAGGTTTGACCTGCGATTGATTCGCGGCGAACTTCCGGCGCCAGCCGCGAAGACTGTTCTCGCCGAGCACGTCGCCGGCGGCTTGTGAGTCGGCGCGCCCGCCGCCGTCGTAAGTTAGTGCGTCGCCGGCTCGGTGAGCAGGTCGCGCAACTCGTCGAGGTCGGCGCGCAGCGAGGCGACCTCGGCCTCGAGTGCGGCGACGCGCTCGGCGAGAACGTCGTTCGCCCGGGCTCCGTCCGAGCCCACCCGCTGCGGCGGCTGCGCCTGGGTGGGCACGAAAGGCGGCGTCGTCTGCGCCGGCGGTGCGGACACGGGCGATGCGGACACGGGCGATGCGGACATGTCCGGTGCGGACGAGGGCGGTGCGGTCATCAGCGGCGCGGACGTCGGGGCGGGCTCCAACGCCCCCGCTTCGCCCTTGGGTCCGAGGAGGTGCTCGAAGCGATCCTCCTTCTGGCCAGGCCGGCGCCCGATACGGCGGACGTAGTCATGTTCGCCGAGCGCGCTCAGCACACGCTCGACATCGTCCAGCGACGCCAGCGGCGCCAGCCGCTCGGTGCGGGCCTTGAGCTCGCCCGGCGTCTGCGGGCCCCTGAGCAAGAGCACCGCGAGCACGGCAAGTTCTTCCCGGTCGAGGCCGAGCGCTTCCTCCGCGAGGTGGCGGTACTTGACCGCGCGGCTTCCGTGCCCGCTCGCCAGCCGCGCGAGCCCGTACAGGCACAGCCGCTGCGCTGCGTCCCTGACCGTCGCCTCGTCGTAGGTCGTTACCGGGTCGCGGTTCGTCGACTGATTGCACGCCAGCCTCAGCCCGTTGAGCGACAGCGGATACTGGTCCGGAGTCGTCCAGCGCTTCTCGATCAGGCAGCCCAGCACACGCTGCTCGGGCGGCGTAAGCTCGGCGATGTGCATTGGGGCGAGCATAACGACGCGTGCTGAGCGCTGACGACGCCCGCCGCTTAGCGCTGTCGCTCTCCGAGGCGGTCGAGCAGGACCACCACGGCCGCCCATCGTTCCGGATCGCCGGCAAGATCTTCGCGACGCTCTGGGACGAGCGTCACATGAACGTGATGCTCGACGAGGCCGGCATCCTCACCGCCGTCGAGGCGCACCCGGAGATCTGCGCCGAGGTCATGTGGGGGAAGCGCCTGGCCGCAGTCCGCGTCGACCTCGACGCCGCTGACGAGGCGCTGCTGGCCGACCTGCTCGCGGACGCGTGGGAGCGGCGAGCGCCGGCGCGGCTGACGGACAGGTAGCGGCCCGCCAGCCCCGTCACCCGCCACCCTGTTGACAGATATACCGCCACGATATATCGTGACGTCATATGCCGGGCGGATATATTCCCTCCCTGAATGCCGCCGTCACCGCTCACACCGACCGGCCGGGTGATCATCGGGATGATCGCGCTCGGTAGGCAGACCGGCTACGACATCAAGCAGTTCGTCGACCAGTCGACCCGCCACTTCTGGGCCGCGAGCTACGGCCAGATCTATCCCGAACTGCGGCGCCTCGAGGAGCAGGGATTCATCACCGGGCGGTCCGAGCCGACCGGCGGCCGGGCCCGAACGGTCTACGAGCTGACCGACGCCGGGAGAGGGGCGCTCGAGGAGTGGCTCGAGCCCGAGCCAGACCCGACGTTCGAGGTGCGAGCCGAGGGCATGCTCAAGCTGTTCTTCTCCGACATCGGGACCCCCGAGCAGCGGATCCGGAACATCCGCGCGATGCGCGAGTTGCATGAGCGCACGCTCGCCCAACTGTGCGCGCACGAGGAAAAGAAGTCGGCCGACATGCTCGAGGGCCCGCGGCTGACGCTCGAGCTCGGGATCGGCCTGCACCGCGGGATCGTCGAGTGGTGCGAGGCGACCGAGCGCCGCCTCACCGAGGAGACACGCGATGCTGAGTAGGCTCGCGGGCTTCCTCTACACGCGCCGGCGTGCCGTGCTGTACATGACCGTCCTTGGGGCGGTCGTTGCCGGGGTGTTCGGCAGCTCGGTGGCACAGTACTTGAGCCCCTACGGCGCCAACGACCCGGCGACACAGAGCGTCCAGGCCACCAACCGCTTCCAAGCCGCCACCGACCGCGAGATCGACCCGGGTGTGGTGGCACTCGTCGCCCTCAGAAAAGCCAACGTCCACAGCACAGCCGCCGAAGACCGCGTCGACCAGGTCGCACGCCAGCTCCGCGGAGGCCCGGACGTCGCCCGCGTCGTCACCTACTACGACACGCACAACCCGGCGATGGTCTCTCGCGACGGGACCTCGACGTACGTCCTCGCCTACTTCCGCCCGAAATCCGACACGACCCTGAAGAACGACGCGCAGCAGATCGAGAACTCCTTCGCCGGCCAGCGCGACGTCGAGCTCGGCGGCCAGCAGGTCGCCAACGCCCAGGTCAACACACAGGTGAGCCACGACCTCGAGCACGCCGAATTGCTCGCGTTCCCGTTCGTGTTCCTGCTCTCGCTGCTGTTCTTCCGCTCGCTGGTCGCCGCGCTGCTGCCGCCATTGCTCGGCGGCCTGGCGATCGTCACCACGTTCTTCGCGCTGCGGATCGTCGCCGGCTTCGTCGACCTGTCCGTGTTCGCGCTCAACCTCACCACCGGTCTCGGGCTCGGCCTCGCGATCGACTACAGCCTGTTCATGGTCTCGCGCTACCGGGAGGAGTCGGCCAGGTCCGGGTTCGGCGTCGACGCGGTGAAACGCACGCTCCAGACCGCCGGACGCACGATCGCGTTCAGCTCGCTGACGATCGCCGCCGCGATCGCCTCGCTGGTGATCTTCCCCCAGCGGTTCCTGTACTCAATGGGGATCGCCGGCGCGCTCGTGGCGCTGATCGCCGCGAGCCTCGCGCTGACGGTGCTGCCGGCGCTGCTCAGCGTGCTCGGTCCACGCGTGAACGCGCTCTCGCCAACGTGGCTGGCGCGCGCGGCAGACCGGGACGCCCGTCCCGCGGAGCGCGGCTTCTGGTACCGGCTGTCGCGATTCGTAATGCGACGTCCCGCGCTGATCGCCGTCACCAGCGCGTCGTTACTGATCGCGCTCGGCATCCCGTTCTTTACCCAGGTCAAGTTCACCTCGGTTGACGCGACCGTGCTGCCCACCAGCGCGACCGCGCGCCAGGTGAACGACGTGCTCAACACACAGTTCCCGCCAAACCGCGGGGCCCCGATCGACATCGTCCTCGGCGTGCCCGCAAACTCCTCGGCGGTCAACGCACTCGCCGCTCGCATCAAGACGCTGCCCGACGCGTCCGCGGTCGCGCCCGCCCAACCCGCGGGTCCGGGCATGTCGCTGATCTCCGTCGCCCCGGTCCAGGCACCGCTGTCAACCGCCACCCAGAACCTGGTCCGCCAGATCCGCGCCGTGAGAACACCCTCCTACCTCGGCGTGGCGGGCGAGACCGCCGCCTACATCGACCTCGAGCACAGCCTCGCCGCGCATCTGCCGGCGGTGCTGACCGCGGTCGTGGCCACCACCGTGATCATCCTGTTCTTCATGACCGGATCGGTGGTGCTGCCGATCAAGGCCGTGATCATGAACGCGCTCGGGCTGTGCGCGATGTTCGGGCTCCTCGTCCTGATCTTCCAGGACGGCAACCTCGAGGGTCTCCTCTCCTACCGAAGTCTCGGCGCGCTCGACGCGACCCAGCCGATCCTGCTGTTCGCGGTCGGCTTCGGGCTGGCCACCGACTACGGCGTGTTCCTGCTCTCGCGGATCAAGGAGGCGCGGGATGCCGGCGCCGGCGACGCGGACGCGGTGGCGATCGGGCTCGAGCGCACCGGCCGCATCGTCACCGCCGCGGCGCTGCTGTTCGCGGTGGCGCTCGGCGCCTTCTCGACCTCGGAGATCGTGTTCGTCAAAGAGCTCGGCCTCGGCGCGGTGCTCGCGGTCCTGATCGACGCCTCGATCATCCGCGCGCTGCTGGTCCCCTCGCTGATGATGTTGCTCGGCCCGCTCAACTGGTGGGCGCCGAAACCGCTCCGACGCCTGTACGAGCGCGCAGGGCTGCAGGAAGTCGGCCCGCCAGCCGTCGCCGCCCCGGCCGCTCCTAACCCGAGTGCTTAACTGGCACGGATGACGGCCCCGGACGCGACCGGGCGCGCGCGTGCGATCGTGTTCGACCTCGGCGGCGTGCTGCTCGACTGGAACCCCCGCTACCTGTACCGGCAATTGTTCGACGGCGACGAGGCCGCGATGGAGCGCTTCCTCGCCGAGGTGTGCACGATGGAGTGGCACCACGCCCACGACCTCGGCATCCCGCCTGAGCGCACCTCCCCACCCCTCGCCGAGGCCCACCCAGAGCAGGCCGACCTGATCTGGGCCTGGTCGAAGCGCAGCGAGGAGATGGTCGCCGGGCCGATCGACGGGACCATCTCGATCCTGCGCGAGCTGAAGCGCGCCGGCGTGCCGTGCTACGCGCTCACCAACATGGAGCGCGAGACGTACCCACTCCGGCGCGAGCGGTTCGAATTCCTGAGCTGGTTCGACGGCACGGTCGTGTCCGCCTACGAAGGCGTGGCCAAGCCCGACCCGGAGATCTTTGAGTTGCTGCTCGAACGCTTCGACCTCGACCCAGCCAAGACGATCTTTATCGACGACTCGGCCGTCAACATCAAAGCCGCGCGAAGCCTGGGAATACGGGGGATCGAGTTCGACTCCCCCGACCAGCTCCGGCGCGAACTTCGGGCCGCCGGGCTGCTCGACGGCGTCACTCCTCCTCCTCCCAACCCCTAGCGCGCGGGTCCTTGCCCTCGACGAGGTCGAGGAACCGGCGCCACCGGCTCGGCTTGACTCCCGGTTCAACCTGGCGCCAGGCCGGCGCTCCGTGCTCAGGAGGGTGCAACAAGGACACCGCGGCGGCGTCGATTCGCAGATCGGCGCCTTGCTCGTGCAGCGACGCGACCTGATCGGCGGGGACGAAGCGCTGGACGTTGCCGGTAGTGATCACGAGTCCGTGGAAGATGTCCTCCGAGAATGCCGCGACCACGTGGTCGACCGTGCCCACCTGCTCGCCACCGGACGCATAGACGGGCACGCCGCTCTCAAGGACCTCATACGCGATCGGCAACCCTTCGTCCATCATCGTCACACTACCGGCATGACGCGCGTTGCGGTGGTCGGTCACGTCGAGTGGGTGGACTTCGTCTCGGTGCCGCACCTCCCGGTCCACGGGAAGATCCTGAACGCGGACGGCGCGTTCGCGCGCGCCGGCGGAGGCGGAGGCGTCGCCGCGACGCTCCTCGCCGAGTTCGGCGCCGAGGTCGATTTCTACTGCGCGCTCGGGCGAGACGCGAATGGCGAGGCGGCGGTCGCGCAATTCGAGGCCCGTGGCGTCCACTTGCACGTCGCCTGGCGCAACGAGCCGACGCGGCGTGCGGTCACGTTCCTCGAGCCCGGCGGCGAGCGCACGATCGTCACGCTCGGCGACCGCCTGCAGCCGAGCGGGTCCGACCCGCTCGACTGGGAGCGCGTGGGGGACGCCGCCAGCGTCTACTTCACCGCAGGCGATGACGACGCGCTGCGTGAAGCGAACCGATCGCCGTTCGTCGTCGCCTCGCCACGTGCGCGAGACGTGCTCGAGCACAAGGACGCTCACATCTATGCGCTCGTGTTCAGCGAGGGCGACGAGGACGAGAGCGCCTGGGCGCGCCGGATCGCGTCGCACACCCGGCTGCTTGTGGCGACCGAGGGCTCGCACGGCGGGCGCTGGAGGGGCGAGTCAGAGGGCCACTGGACCGCGGCGCCGCTGCCCGGTCCACCACGCGACGCCTACGGCGCTGGCGACTCGTTCGCGGCCGCGTTTACGCTCGGGCTGGGACGCGGCGACTCGATCGCCGACGCTGCAAAGCTCGGGGCGGAAGCCGGCGCTCTCGCGTTCACGCGCGTCGGTGCGCCCTGACCCGGGCGCGCGAGGACTCACACGCCGATCTCGCGGAACGTGACCTTACGCGCGGACGGGGACGCGACCGACCACTCCCCGCGGTGCCATGCGATCCGCGTCCCGTCGGCGAGACGGCAAGCAGTCCGACCGAGTCGCGGCGAACCCCAAAGGGTCGCCACCAGAGGGCGCGAGGACTCGGGAACGTCGCCCAATCCCCGCGCAACGTGCGACGCGGGGTACGTGACCACGATCGACCCCGCCCGAACCCACACGGGAATCCGCTCGAGCGGCGCCTCCACCATGGTCTCGCCGCCGCCGCGCACGAGCGTGCCCGACCACGTCTCGATCCACTCTCCTCGCGGTAGCGCCACCTCCCGCTCCCGCGCGTTGTCGTCGAGCACCGGCGCCACCCACAGCGCCGGCCCGTAGCCGTAGGCGTCGCCGATCTCCCACCCACGCGGATCTCCAGGGTCGACAAGGCACAAGGGTCGGATGATCGGGAGCCCGGTCCGCGCAGCGGTGACCGCAGCGGCCCGGACGTAGGGCACCAATTGCTCGTGCAGGAGAACATAGGCGCGGTACAGCTCGAGCACGTTCTCGGAGTAGTGCCACGGCTCCTGGGGCATCCGGCCGTGGGCCTGCATCAGCGGGGTGAAGCAACCGAACTGGAGCCAGCGAACGAGCAGCTCAGGCGGGGAGCGCTCGACTAGGCGGTGTCCGAGGTAACCGCCCACGTCGTGCGACCAGTTCGAGAAGCCGCTGCACGCCGCCGACAGCGTCGCGACCACGAGCACGCGCAGCGACCAGAAATCCGACGCCTGATCGCCCGCCCATGTCGCCCCCACCGCGTGCTGACCGGTCCACCCGCTCCGCCCGAACACGACCCCCTGGCCATGGTGGACCTCGTCGAGCGCGCGCTGCATGCTGAGGCGGTAAAGGCCGCCAAGCGCCCAAGCCGCGTCCGCGCCGGTTCGCCCGTCCGCGAACCGCACGTGCTCGGGCATGTAGTAGCCCTCGCCGTCATCGGCCTTGATCCCCTCGACCCCTAACGCCAATAAGCGCGACGCCTGCTCGCGCCACCACGCCTCGGCGGCGGGGCTCGTGAAATCGATGGGCGAGCCCGTCCCCATCCACCACTGGGTGACGAACGGCTCGTCGGGCTCCGCCACCGACCCAGACCGCACGAACGCGCCCGCGGCCACGCCAGGGGCGTAGTTCGGCGCCGGCCCGCGGTGGAGCTGCTCGGATTCGGGTTGTGGCGGAATCTGACCGTCGCGCGAGTCCGTGTTGACCCACGGAGTCACCCACACGACCGTGCGCACGCCGTCCGAACGCATCCGGCGGATCAGCTCGGGGCCGTCGGGGAACTGATAGGGGTTGATTTCCCATGTGTTGTATTGCGTGGCCCACGGCGAATCGAGCACGATCGCGTCGACCGGGATGTCGTGACGGCGGAAGCCTTCGTAGTCGTCGAGCACGTCGTCCTGGTGCTCGTAGACGTCTCGGCTCTTCCAGAACCCGTATCCCCACTCGGGCAGAACCGCGGGGAAGCCGGTCAAGCGGCAGAAGGCCCGCAGCCGGGCGGCCGGCGTGGGATCGCACAGGAAGTCCACCCGGAGCGGCCCGGCGGTGGCGCGTGTCGACGCCGACACGCGGTCGCCGGCGAAGTCGAACCGAATCCCGTTCGAGTCCGACCTGACCCAGACGGCGTAGCCACGACTCGAGACGAACCACGGCACCGGCGCGTAGTCGCCCTGCGGGATGCCGCCGCCGGCAAGGAGGTCGGGAGGGCAGTCGGGGCCCGTGTAGCGACGATCGGCGCCCAGCTGGACGACCCGCCCGACCTGGTCGAACTGCGTGCCGTGTCGTGCGCCGAGGCCGACGAAGTGCTCGTCCGAGCGGCGGCGCCAGTCGGCGGCGACCCGCAGCGGATCGCCCTCCGGCTCGAGCTCGAACGACACCCGATCGTCGACGAGCACGCGGACCTCGAGACGCGCCCTCCGGCCACCGTTCAGCTCGATCGCCATCACCACCCGGTCGCGGGCCAGCCGGCGCACTCGCGCCACGGCCGCGCGCTCGGCCGGCGCCAGCTCCTCCGCGGGAATAACCCCCTCGGTGAGCTGGATGAAGTGGTCGTGGACCGTTCCGTCGGCCACCCAGGCACCCATTGACCGCAACAGCCGGCGGCCGGCGCGCCGAACCGTCAATTCGAACGGTCGCAGCGCGATTTCGACCTGCAACCGGCCGCGCTCCAGCACGACGGTGTCGGCGTCACGCACGGCGCGCTGACCAGCAGCAGGCATAGCGGCAAGGTTCTCCCACAACCCCGTGATCCCATGCCGGCGATAACAGAAACGTCACAGGACCTGACCTTGTTCTTCACTGACCCCCTCGTTTGCAGGGTGATCCTGAAACCCATGAACGAACATAGTCGCGCCGACCTGCACGTCCATTCCTCGGCCTCGCAGATTTCGAAGCTCGGCGTCCAGCGGTCGCTACGGATTCCGGAGTGTGCAACCGACCCATTCGAGGTCTACGAGCTCGCCAAGCGCCGCGAGATGGATTTCGTGACGATCACCGATCACGACACGATCGACGGAGCGCTGTCGATCGAGCACATGCCCGACACGTTCATCTCCGAGGAGCTGACCGCTTCGTTCAAGGGCGAGCCCCAGGCCGTGCACGTGCTCTGCTACGGAATCACGCCCGACGATCACGGCTGGCTCCAGGCCAACCGCGACAACGTCGAGGCGTGCGCAGCGTACCTGCACGACCACGACATCACCGCGGCGCTCGCCCACCCCTTCTACGCCGTCGCGGCGCCGCTGACAGCGCGCCACCGGCGGCGCCTGGCCGAGCTGTTCCCGATCTGGGAGACCCGGAACGGGTCAAGGGCCAAAGAACTGAATCTGCCGGCGTTCGTGTACATCGAGACTCATGGGGGAACCGCCATTGGCGGGTCCGATGACCACGCCGGAATCGACGTAGGCCGGACGTTCACCGAGACGCCCGGTTGTCGCACCCCGCGCGAGTTCCTCGCGCACATCCGCGCCGGACACGCATCCGCCCACGGGCAGCAGGGCAGCGCCGCCAAGTGGGCACACGCGGCGATGGCGCTCGCGATCCGCTCGCTGGGCGACGGTGAGGCGCCCGCCCGCCCGGACCCCGCAAGCGTTCTGAAGATCGTCGAGCGGGTCATGTGCGAAGGGGATGCGCGGTACGGAAGCGGAACCGCCGACCTCCAGGCGAACGATGCGCTCGCGCTGCTCCGTGCGTGGCTGCTCGCGATGGACCTCGACTTCGACGAGCACAAGCTGCTCCACCAGCTCCAGGAGGGCGAGCTCGGCCACGCCGACCTCGACCGCCGCGCCCGCCGCGTCCACGAGCGAAAGCTGGCCGCTGTCGTCCATGACACCGTGGCGGGCCTGGAAAACCGAAAGCTCGACGGCGCCGCCAGCGCGCTCGCGCTGTTCGACGCGTGCATCCCGGCGATCCCGTACGCCGCCGCGTCGGCCTTCCTCGGCCGCGAGAAGGCCAAGCTCGCTCGCACCGACGGAGATCGACCGCGCGTCGCGCTCGTCGCCGACGGGATCGGGTCGATGCACGGCGTCACCCACACGCTTCAGCAGATCCGCGCCCACGGCGTCCGCGGGTTCGATGTGGAGGTCATCGGCACCGACTGCGACGTCGATCGGCGGCTCAGCGCGGTCGCCGAGATCGACGTCCCCTTCTACCCCGGGCTTCAGATCGGCGTCCCGACCGTCCCCGCGATCGTCGACGCGCTCGCCGAGGGGCGCTACGACATCGTCCACGTGTGCTCGCCCGGTCCCGCCGGGATCGGCGCCTGGCTGGTGGCGCGCGTGCTCGAGCTCCCGCGAGTCGGCAGCTACCACACCGAGCTCGCGGCCTACGCGGCGCTCCGTAGCGGGCAGGCGGAGTTCGAGATGCTCGGGAACATGGGGCTTAGCATGTTCTACGGGGCGTGTGACGTCGTGCTCTCGCCGAGCCGGGCGACGGACGAGCGCCTGAACGGGCTGGGCATCCCCGACGAGCGAATCCGTCGTTGGGATCGCGGGGTCGACCTGAAGCGGTTCGACCCGGCCCACCGCGACGAGGACCTGCTTCCAGGAGAGATCAGCGTGCTGTACGCGGGACGCCTCAGCAAGGAGAAGGGAGTCGACCTGCTCGCCGACGCGTTCCTTGAGGCCCACCGCCGCGATCCGCGCCTGCACCTATCGCTGGCGGGGGGCGGTCCTGAGGAGGGGCTGCTCCGCGCCCGGCTCGGCGACCGCGCCACATTCCTCGGGTGGCTGTCCGGAGACGACCTCGCCCGTGCCTACTCCAGCGCCGACGCGTTCCTGTTTGCGAGCTCCACCGAGACGTTCGGTCAGGTGGTGCTCGAAGCGCAGGCAAGCGGGCTGCCGGTGGTCGCGGTCGACCGCGGCGGGCCCGCATGCCTGATCGAGCATGGTGAGACGGGGCTGCTCGCGCCCCCGGACGTCAATGCTCTCGCAGACGCCGTGCTGTCAATGACCGGTACTCCGCTTCTATCCGAGCGCATAAGTCGCGCCGCGATGGCGGCGGTGCGGGGACGCAGCTGGGAGGCTGCGCTTGACCGGCTCGCCGCCGCCTATCGCATTGCGCTTTCCGCGCACGGTGATCACCGGCTCGCGCGTGGCGTCGCATAGCGGTCCGTCGACGGATCAATAGGAGCCGTAGACATATCCGTAGCCATAGCCGCCGTCACCGTAGCCGCTATAGCCACCGGAGCTGTAGCCGCCTCCACCGTAGCCGCCGTAGCCGCCCGGGTAGCCGCCGTAGCCGTAGCCGCCGTCACCGTAGCCGCCGTTGCCATTGCCACCGGACGATCCACTCGTCTGTGAGGACGAGGATCCGGCGCCGTTCTGGGACCAGCTCACCGAGAACGATGAGCCGCCCGACGACAGCGTCGAGGGCGTCGCGCCCGCGGTGTTGCCGCCTGATCCGTAGCTGACGTCGTACGAACCGCCTGACCCGAGCGCGATCGGCTGCGCCGACCAGTCCGAGTCAGAGATGGGGCCGGTGTGGCCGTTCGCGGTCGCCGTTGCGTTCGAGAAATCGACCGTGCCGAAGTCAGACAGCGGCAGCGGAGTGCAGTTGCCCGAGCCGTCGCACTGCGACGGCGCCTCGGCGACCCATTCGGCACTCGAGGTGTCCGGGTTGGGCGACTGAACCGTCTGCGAAAACGACTGTCCCGTGGTCTCGTCCTTCAGCGAGAACGAGGTGCTCGAGCCGCTCACGCCGACGCTGGCCGAGATGTGGTCGCCCGGATGGATCGTGAGGTTGAGCTGGACCGGCGCGGAGGGCACGAGCTCGTACCAGGCGTAGTACTGCGTCCCGTTGCCGGTGCAGTTGCCCTCGGTCCCGATCTGCTCGAGCGACGTCGATGAACCGTCGCCGAGCGACGACGACCCGTCCGACGACGACTGTCCATCGTCACCGCCGATGCCCACCCAGAAGGCAGCATCGTCCTGCCCCGAGCTACAAGTCGACGTCGGCTGGACCCAGCTGCCGGAGACGTTCGAGAACTGAGTGCTCCCGTCCGAACTCCCGGCCACATATCCAGCCCAGTTCGAGCTCACCTGAGCATCCGAGGCGGACGTCGCAGCGCCTGCGGAGCCAGCCGACACGCCCAGGAGCGCGGCGCCCGCGGTGAGTGTTGTCAAAGCCATGCGTAATTTCATGGGCTTCACTCTCGACCGCAGGAGTAAGAGAGCCTGACGAGCTCACGAAGAGCTGTTTATGTAGTTGAGAAGAGCTCGATATGAGCGTGGTCAAGCGGTGCGAGCGCGCTCGCCCAACCCGAGGTCGTCATCCGCATCCGGCACTGGTTCGAGCTGGTGCGTGGCGACCGACGTGCAGCCGCCGCCGCTGTCCTTGGCCGCGTACAGCGCGACGTCGGAGCGCTGCAGCAGCTCGGGCAGCTCCTCCTTGCGGTCCCACACGGCGATCCCGGCCGAGAAGCCCTCGCTTTCGGGGGTCGACTCGCGCAGGCGGTCGATCGCGGTCAGCGATCCGGTCAGCGTCGAGTTCGTCAGCAGCGCCACGAACTCGTCGCCGCCCAACCGCGCGACGACGTCGCCCGCCCGGAGCGTGGCCCGGATGCGCTCGGCGGTGTCGCGCAGCGCGCGGTCGCCCTCCGTGTGACCGAGTTCGTCGTTGAGCTCCTTGAAGTTGTCGAGGTCGAGCGTGACCAGCGTGATCGGATTGCCGCTCCGCGCCGCCCGGGCCAGCTCCCGCGGCGCGTTGTACCGCCACCCGCGGCGGTTCAGCAGCCCGGTCAGGTCGTCGACCACCGCCTCATGGGCAAACCGCTGGGCGAGCGTCGCCAGTTCGCCGGTCACCGACCGCAGCGACCCCGCCACCGCGGTCCCGACGAGCGTGAGCAGCGCGGCATGGCCCCAGCTGCGCGGATACGCCGGCGCGCCGATCAGAACCATCGGGAGCGCGCAGCACGCCGCGAGCACGAGCATGCCCGCGACCAGTTCGATGTCGGTCGCCTCGAGCCCGAACCACACCATCGCGACGATCACCAGCACCGAGAAGCCGGACGCCGCACCGCCGGTGTAGGCCTGCATCAGCGTCAGCGCCGGGATCAGCCCGAACGCCGCCGACCAGAACGTGAACCGACGCCGGCGTGGCACGAGCGCGACCACCAGCGAGGCCGCGCACGCAGCGACCGCGCCGACGAAGAACACCGGGTGATGCCCATACCGATCGGTGCCGGAGGCGATCGTCACCGGCAGCACCGTGCCGATGACGGCGAACACCATTAGCCGGAGCTTGCCGTGCGGACGCAAAGACCTGGATCCCATTCAGTCTTCGAATCGGCGGCCGGTGAAGAAACTTGAGTAGTAAAGGTTAGGTTTGGGGCGGTCTGCGCGGGCGTTTCTCGCAGCGAGATCCCCTAACAGGACCAGATCGGTCGGTGGCGAACCCTGTCGGCATGAGCACGGGCCGGCTCGAGGCGTTCTCCGATGGCGTGATTGCGGTCGCGATCACGCTGCTCGTGTTGAACATCGCGGTGCCGTCGTTTGCCGAGACCAGGCAGCAGGGGCTCGCGCACGCGCTATGGCGTAACTGGCCCGTGTACGCGGCGTTCCTTACGTCGTTCCTGACGATCGGGATCATCTGGATCAACCACCACGTGGCGATCCGGCGCCTGCGCGAGCCCGACCACGCGATCCTGTTCCTCAACCTGCTGCTGCTGATGAGCATCGCGGTGCTGCCGTTCTCGACCAGTTTGATGGCCACCTACCTCAAGCAGAGCCAGGGCCAGCACCTGGCCGCGGCGATCTACAGCGGCGCGCTTCTGGTGATGGCACTGTGCTTCGCCGCGCTGAACCGGCACATCCTGCTCGTCAAGCCCCACCGGCTCCGCGAGGAGCTGTCCTTGGAGCGCCGGCGGCAGATCTTCTATCGCACCTTTACGGGCGTCATCCCGTACGCAATCGCAACCGCACTGGCCGTGGTCTCGCCCTACGTCACCGTCGCGATCTGCCTCGCGCTCGCGGTGTTCTACGCGTTCCCGATCGGCAGCGGCGGCTCAGACCCGGCGGGATGAGGCCGCCTTACCAGGGGAATCCGCCGCGATGCGGCACGCACTGCGGAACTCACCCCGGCGGATTCCCCCACCACGCGCCGAGGACGCGGCGCCAGTTGCCCCACGCGATCGCAGACACGTCGCTCTCGCTGAACCCGGCAGAGCTGAGCGCCTCGAGCAGCTTCGGTGTCCCCGCCACGTCGCCGAGCGACGCCGGGATCGTGGCTCCGTCGTAATCGGAGCCGAGCGCCACATGCGCCACGCCGATCCGATCGGCGACGTACCGCGCATGCTCAGCGATGAGCGACAAAGGCGTGTTGGGGTCATCGGCGAAATCGGGCCGCAGGAACGACACCGCGAACACGATCCCGACCAACCCGCCGGAGTCGCGGATCGCATCGAGCTGGGAGTCCAGCAGGTTCCTCGAGGTCGGGCACAGCGCGTGCACGCCGGAGTGACTGGCGACGATCGGGCCGGCCTCAAGCCTGGCCACGTCCCAGAAGCCCGCCTCGTTCAGATGGCTGACGTCGATCACGATGCCGAGCTCTCCGCACCGGCGCACGAGCGCGCGGCCGGCGTCGGTGAGCCCCGGCCCGGTGTCCGGGGACGAGGGCGAGATGAACGGCACCCCGTGGGCGAACGCGTTCGGCCGGCTCCACACCGGCCCGATCGACCGAAGCCCCGCGGAGTACCAGAGGTCGAGCGACTCGAGCCCGGGGTCGATCGCCTCGGCGCCCTCCAAATGGAGCACCGCCACCGGCGGTCCGTCGAGATCGTCCACAGCGCGATCCAAATCCGCGCCACAACGGGCGACCCGGACAGCACCCGCCCGCTCGAGCGCTAATAGCCGTCCCGCAGCCGCGGTCGCGTCGGCCGCCGCCACTGCGTGCTCCACCGGCGGAGCGGACTCGAACTCGATCACCCCGTCGCCACGCGGCACCTGGACCTCGCGCGCGCCCCCGTCCGAGGGTGTGAACACGGCAAAGATCGCCCCACGCACGCCGCCGGCGCGCATCCGCGGCAGGTCGAGGTGCCCGCCATCGCGCCCGGAAGCCAGCAGCGCATGATCCTCGCGCGTCAACGCGTCGTTGTGCCCGTCGAAAACCGGTACCACGGCGCTAGTCGGACACCCTGACGGGCAGGTCAACCGCGGGCAGGCCGTCGATGCTGACCGCGTTCTTCTCGCGCTGGTAGTCGAGCAGCGCGTCGGCCCCGCCGACGCGGACCTTCTTCGCCGCCCAAAGCGGCATATGCGGCCGATCGCCCTCGTGCTTCAGCAGCGGCACGCCGTAGCCGCACGAATCGGCGACGCGCAGGACCTCGACCAGCACGATCGCGCGCCGCGCCTCGGGGATCGACGGTTGCGCGAAGCCGCACAACTCCATCAGCTCGGCGAACCGGTCATCCGAGGCTGGAACCACTTCGCCCCGGCCGTGCAGCCGCAGAATCCGGGGCGGCCCCTCGAACGCGCACAGCATGATCACGATGCGCCCGTTCTCGCGTACGTGGGCGATCGTCTCGGCGCCGCTCCCGATCATGTCGAGATAGGCCACGCTCGTCGGGGTGAGCACCTTCAGCGTGTCGATCGGCCCCTTCGGCGAGACGTTCACGTGCCCGTCGCCGTCGAGCGGCGCGCTCCCCACGAAGAACATCGACTGCCTAAAAATCCAGCGCTCGAGTTGCTCGTCGATCTCGTCGAAGATCTTGCCCATGGCCCCAAAGCTTACGGGTCGACCCCATTAGGATCAGGCTCGTGGCCTCGACCGCATCCACGTCGCTCGAGCGTGACCTCAAAGCGCTTCTCGGCGACGGTGCGGTCCTCCCCGGCAACACGCGGGCCTACCTCACCGACGCGACCGAGAGCCGCAATCTCCGCGGCAGGGCCGACGCCATCGCCCTTCCAGAGAACGCGCAGCAGGTCGCGCAAACCGTGGCCTGGTGCTACGACCACGACGTGCCGATCATCCCCCGGGGCGGGGGGACAGGCTTCACCGGGGGTGCCGTCCCGCTCGATGGCGGCGTGGTCCTCTCCCTTGA
This sequence comes from uncultured Solirubrobacterales bacterium, assembly GCA_963822855.1. Lineage (GTDB taxonomy): Bacteria > Actinomycetota > Thermoleophilia > Solirubrobacterales > Solirubrobacteraceae > Palsa-465. The sequence goes on from CAWGJE010000022.1 coordinate 170,311, forward strand.
GAACCTGAAAAAAATCAGACATGTCGATCCAGGTCTGTGGCGCGCCGCGGTCGAGGCGGGCGTGGTCACCGCCGACCTGCGCCGCCGGGCCCGCGAGAACGGGCTGCTCTACCCACCCGACCCCGGCTCTCACGAACAATCCCAGATCGGCGGCAACATCGCCACGAACGCCGGCGGGCCGCACGCGTTCAAGTACGGCGTGACCGGCGCCTGGATCACCGGCCTCGAGTTCGTGCTCGCGCCGGGTGAGCTCGTCAGGGTCGGCGGTCCGATCCGCAAGGACGTCGCCGGCTACGACCTGAAGTCGCTGATGATCGGCTCGGAAGGCACGCTCGGGATCGTGACCGCGGCCTGGGTCAAGATGATTCCCGCGCCCGAGGCCGCGCTTCCGCTCGCCGCGGTCTACCCGGACACCGCGACCGGCTGCGGCGCGATCGAGGCGGTGTTCGCCAGCGGCGTCGTCCCCGCCGCGATCGAATACCTCGATCAGGGGTCGATCGAGGCGACGCGTGGCGCGTTCCCGATCGAACTCCCCGAAAACGCGAGGTTCATGGTGATCGTCGACGCCGACGGGTCGAAAACCGAAGCCGCCCACGTCCACGCAGAGCTGACGGAGGTCCTGAGCGACGACGCGCTGCTCGTCCATGCCCCCACCGCGACCAAGGAGATCAACGCGCTGTGGCGCTGGCGCGACGGTGCGTCGATCGCCGTCACCGCGCAGCGCGGCGGCAAGGTCTCGGAGGACATCGTCGTGCCGGTCGACCGCCTGCAGGAGGCGATCGACGCCACGGTCGAGATCGGGCGCCGGCACAACCTGCCGGCGTGCAGCTGGGGCCACGCCGGCGACGGCAACCTGCACTCGACGTTCATGATCGACCTCGACGACCCGGCCGAGCTCGAACGAGCCGAGGACGCCGCCGAGGACCTGTTCGCGCTCGCCGTCGAGCTGGGCGGGTCGGTGTCCGGCGAGCACGGGATCGGCTCGGTCAAGAACGGCCAGATCGACCGGCAGTGGGCGCCCGCGGCGGTCGCGATGCACGAAGCGATCAAGCGCACGTTCGACCCCAAGGGGCTGCTGAACCCGGGGAAGAAGCTGGCGCGTGCGTGAGGTAACCACCCGCCGGAGGCGTATGCCCCCGGCGGGTTCGTTGGCCGCGGTGCGCCCCTGCACACCGCCGGCGCCACTAGCCGAAGCAGCGGGGGTCGACCCAGAAGTTGTAGATCTGGAAGTCGCTCGTGTTCCCGCCGGCCTTCAGGGTGAAGCGAACCGGCTGCCAGCCGGGCGTGTTGCTCGGCTGTACGTTGACGGGATCGGACAGCGTCCAAGCAGTGTGCTGACCGTGCACCTGGCCCGTGTTCCTCGGGTTCGTCCAAGTGTTCGTCCCTTCGTAGCCTACGTAGAAGAACACCCCCTCCGCGCCGACGACGTCGCGCACTAGCGTGCGCGCCGTCGGGAAGGCCGAGTTGACGCATATAGGCGGACTGACGGCCGTCGATCCGCTCGGCATGTTGAGAACCGTGCCGACCGATCCGTCGGCGAGAGTGGTGGTGATCAACTTGGCGCCGCCGCTCAGTTGCCACCCGGCTCCAGTGAAGCCGTCAGTGGTCTCTCCGGGCATCAGCGTGTACCAGCTGCTGTCGTGCAGGGAGAGAAACGGCTGCGAGACTGATGGGGTCGCGCACCAAGAGGTGTCGATGCTTGTATTCGCGGCGGTCGCTGCGTGCGCGGATCCCCCCGCGACCGACGCGATCAGGACAGCCAATCCTGCTGCGCGGCGGGTGATGCTCCGATAGTTCATTTCTCAGCACTTACCTTCCGTGGCGGTGCTGGCAGCCGAGCCATCTCAGGCACCCCGAGACCTCTTGCTTTGCGTCGCCGGCTCGCGCCGGGTTTGCCCTTTTCAGCGTTTTGACAGCGGGGTCATCGACCACCGAGCGACACAATTGAGCCGCTGCGGGCCGGCTGGACACATGTCGGACCCCACATCCGTCCGAATGCGTCAAGCCTCCCGCGCGCGCGGTCGATCACCCGTTGGACATGTCGATCGACCCCAGTCTGGAAGAGCAGCAACTGCTCGAGGAGACCCTGCGCCGCAGAGGGCTCCGCCTCAACAGCCGCGAACGAGTCGCTGAGTCTATGTCGCTGGCCGGGTTGGTAGCTGCGGTAGCGGCGCTATGGGCGATCGAGCCACCGCAAGCCTTTGCGGTCGTGCCGGCGATGGTGTGTCTGCTCGTCCTGGCGATCTCGATCAAAGTTCGCTTCGAGACGCCGCTCGGCTTCACGGTCGCGACGCAGGTGGCCTTCATCCCGCTCCTGTTCGCGACGCCACCTGCGCTGGTTCCGGTTGCCGTCGCAGCCGCGTTCGTCCTGGCCCAGGTGCCGGGGCTGATCAGGGGCACCGCGCGAGCGGGTCGCTTGCCGGTCTGTGTCTCCAACGCGTGGTTCGCGGTCGGACCGGCGGCAGTGTTCGCGATCGCGCACGTCGAACCGCGCAATGCTGGCCCAGCCCTGCTCCTCGCAGCAGTCTCGGCGCAGTTCGTGGTCGACTTCGGGACCGCGGTCTTCCGAAGCTCGATTGCACGAGGAGCACCCCTCGTCTCGCAGCTGAGAGAGACCTGGGTGTACGCGGTCGACGCCGCGCTTACGCCCGCTGGCTTGCTCGCCGCCGCAAGCTCTCACCACGTGATCCTGGGAGCGCTCGCGATGGTGCCGCTGCTCGGGCTGCTCGCCGTGTTCGCGCACGAACGTCGTCGCCGCCTGGAGAGCACACTCGAGCTGAGCAGTGCCTACCGGGGCACCGCGCTCGTACTCGGCGACGTGGTCGAGGCGGACGACAGCTACACCGGCGAGCACTGCAAGAGCGTCGTCGCTTTGACCCTCGATGTCGCGGATCGGCTCAAGCTCAGCGCCGAGCGGCGGCGCAACCTCGAGTTCGCCGCGCTCCTGCACGATGTGGGCAAAGTCGCGATCCCAAAAGAGATCATCAACAAGCCCGGCAAGCTCGACCCCCATGAGTGGACGATCATCAAGACCCACACTCTTGAAGGCCAGAAGATGCTCGACCGCGTCGGTGGCTTCATGCGCCAGGTCGGCATCATCGTCCGCTCTCACCACGAGCGGTGGGACGGCGGCGGCTACCCGGACGGCCTCGCCGGCGAGGCGATACCGCTCGAGGCCCGGATCATCTCGTGCTGCGACACATGGAACGCGATGCGCACCGACCGCCCGTATCGCCAGGCGCTCTCCTACGAGGTGTCCGCCGCCGAGCTGCTCTCGGTCGCAGGCACCCAGCTCGACCCGGATATCGTCGGCGCCCTGCTGGAGATTGTCGCTTCCGAGCGGACCGGGCAACAGCCGGTCAGTCAAGATGCAACCGGTGCGCCACAGCCGCAGCCTGAGTACGGCTACGCACCCCAAGCTTGCTAAGGATCCGCGAGACGTGCACGCTCGCGGTCTTCTCGGCCATGAACAGTGCCGCGCCGATCTGCCTGTTGGTTGCCCCCTCGGCGACCAGCGCCAGCACCTGGCGCTCGCGCGCGGTCAACCCGAAGGGGTCCTCGTCCCCGGTGCCGTTCGACCCGCCGTCAGATCCCGCGCCCGAACCCGCGCCCGAACCCGAGTCACCGAGCCCCAGCTCCAGCCGGGCCCGCTGTGCCAGCGCCACCAGTTCGTCCTCGAGCCATCGCGCACCAAGCTTCCGCGCCTCCTCGAGCGCGGTTTCAACACACGAGCACCCAGCGGCGCGGTCGCCCGCCTCGACGTACGCCTCGGTCGCTCGCCAAAGCGAATAGATCTGCACGTAGGGCCTCCCCATCGCCTCCCACTCGCGTGCCGCCGTGATCCACAGCTTCGGATCGTTGCGACCGCGGGCGCGGGCCAACTCCGCGGCGCCGACGGCTTGCCAGGCGCGCTCGACCGGTCCACCCTCGGACGCGGCCGCGCGCAGTCGCTGCATGTGGATCCGCGCCCGCGACACCGCGTCACGCTCGTCTGCCTTCTCACGCAGATCGCGAGCCCGCTCGGCGATGTCCGCCTCGACGCGCATTCCCGCCGCGGTCACGCGCGCGATCCGCATCACGTCGTCGGTGCACAGTTCCATCCGATCGAGCGCATAGGTGACCGCGGCGCGGGCTCCGGCGAGGTCGCGTCGGCGGCGGCGCAGCTCGGCAAGCAACGCGCCGTAGGCCCCGATCCATTGCGGCTCGGACGACCTTGCGACGAGCGGCTCGAGCTCCTCGAGGCACTCGGCCGCCGTCTCCTCGTCTCCGACCCCGAGCGCCAGCTCGGCCTCACGCAGATGGCGGAAGATCAGCTGTCGGCCGACGAGCGGAAGCCCCGACGGGACGAGGTGCTCGCGCGCGGACGCCCAGTCGCCCGCTTCGAACGCGAGGTCGGAAACGGTCAGCGACATCCAATCGTGCGCGCGCAGACGCCCCGACACCGCGGCCATTCCCTCCTTGGCCGTCTCTAGCGCCTGCGACGTGCGCCCGGCGAGGCTCAGCGTGTCGGCGAGGTTCGAGTACGCCGTTCCCATCCCGTCGACGTCGTCGTCCTCCCGGGCGATGTCGATCGCCCGCCGCAGCGACTCGATGCCCCCGTCGATCGACCCAGTCACGATCCCGGCCATCCCGAGCGTGTTCAGCACCTCGCTCTCCGAGCGCCGGTCGCCGGCGGCGATCGCCGTGTCAAGCGCCTCCCGGCCCTCCTTCAGAGCCTGGCGGTAGCGGCCGCGCAGGTAGCGCACCCGCGAGGTCCAGACCAGGATTGTGGCGCGTTCGCGACTGATGTCGTCCGCGGGCAGCATCGACAACGCCCGCTCGGCGGTCTCGACCGCCTCGCTGCCGCGATTGAGCGCCCACTGACTGCGCGACAGCCGCGCGAGCAGATCGGCGTAGCGCCGGGGGTCGCTGTCGGGGTCGAGCTCCTTGAGCGCGCGCTGGAGCAGCACATCCGCGCGCCCGCGATCGCCGGCGATGCTATGCGCGGCTGCCGCGATCCCAAGCAGCTCGACGTGGTCGAGCGGGATCATCTGGTCCGCGTCCGGGACGCGCGGCCACAGGTCGAGTGCGCGCTCGGCGAGGTCGGCGGCGTCGCCGTACGCGTGCACCTCACGCGCCGCGAGCGCCGCCTGGACGGTGGCGCGGAGCGCGGCCGGCTGGTCTCCGGCGGTCGCATAATGGCGGGCAATCGCAGAGGCCAGCTCGACGCCCTGGTCGTTCTCGTAATCGGCGCGGTCCTCGAAAGCGCGCGCGAGCGCGAGGTGAAGCTCGCTCCGTTCTCCGGGCAGCAGGTCGTCGTACAGCGCCTCGCGCAGCAGCGCGTGGCGGAAGCTGAGGCGGGTCGGCTCGCACGCCACCAGCACCTGCTCCGATACCGCCTCGCGCAGCGCCACGTGGAGCGCTTCAGGCTCGATCCCGCTCACCTCGGCGATCATCGGCTCGTCGAGCGCGCGCCCGGCGGAGATCACGCGGGCCGCCGACTGCGCGTCGGGCGACAACCGTTCGATCCGCAGCATGAACGCGTCGCGCAGGCTCTGCGGGGCCGCTCCCCGTCCGTCGAGTCCGGCCGCGAGCAGCTCCTCGCTGTACAGCGGATTGCCTTCGCTGCGCTCGAACAGCCGCTGCACAAGCTTCTCGCTCGGAGCCTCTCCGAGGATGTCCGCGAGCACCTCGGCGAGCTCCTCGCGGTCGAATGGCTCGAGTCCGATCCGGCGCGCGCGCTCCAGCCGGTCGAGCTCTGAGAGCAGCGTCCTGAACGGGTGTCGGCGATGGAGCTCGTCGGTGCGGTAGCTCAGCAACAGCACCACACGCTCCCCGCGGAGGCTGCGCGCGAGGAAATCGACGAACGTGCGCGTCGAACGGTCGCCCCAGTGCAGGTCCTCGAGCACGAGGACGACCGGGCGCTCGTCGCTCAGAACGTCCAGCAACTCGAGTAGGGCCTCGAACAGGCGCACCTGCGCGGACGGGTCGTTCACGTCTGATGCCCCACTCTCCTCGTCGAGCCCGGGGAGCAACGCGGCCAGCTGAGCGCGGCTCCCGCGTCCGAGCGCGTCGAGCGCCGGATGGCGAGCCCGTACCAGCGGCCGCAGGGCGCCGATGACCGGCGCGTAGGGGAGCTCACCGTCCGCCTCCTCGACGGCCTCCCCGCGGAGCACGAGCGCGTCGCCCGCGGTGGCACGGCGCTCGAACTCCCGGATCAATCGTGTCTTGCCGACGCCGGACTCACCGCTCAGCAACACCACGACCGGGGATTCGCCCGCCGCTTCACGCAGGGCGAGCTCCAGCTCCGCGAGTTCCCCGGTGCGCCCGACGAAGTGACTTGATGTGACCCTCGCGCGCATGCGAGAAGTATCGCGAGAAGCGTCGACGGCCAGCGCGGTGGTCGTCGCCGGCGACTTCGGCGACCCGCCGTTGTTCGGTGGCGAGGCGTCGGGCGTCCTGGATGTGCTCTGAGGCGAGGGCTTGTGAGATGGAGGGATGCATTGCTCGTTCCTCTCGATCGAATCCTGCTTTTCCACTGCGATCAGGATGAACTGAGAGGGTGCTTCTGACATCGGGAGAACGCAGCCAGTTAGGCCTACGCATCCCTTACTCCACCCCTGCGGACCCCTTACGTGCTCCGACTTACGTCGAAGGCCGCTCGTCGCCCGCGCTGTGCGGACTCGCGTCCGACCGGGTGGCGCTGACGACTTCCGATGCGGTCACGTTCTGGGGGTGGTGGCAGGCAGCGATGTGACCGTTCGCGTACTCGGTCAGCTGCGGCTCGACCGCCGAGCAGATCTCGGTCGCGTGCGGGCAGCGCGTGTGGAAGCGGCACCCCGCCGGCGGGTCGATCGGGTTCGGCGGCTCCCCCGTGATCGTCGTGCGCCGCCGCGAACGGTTCTCGTTCGGGTCGGGGATCGGGATGGCCCCGAGCAGAGCCGAGGTGTACGGGTGGATCGGCTTGGTGTAAAGCTCCTCGGCCGGCGAGATCTCCATCAGCTTGCCGAGGTACATCACGATGATCCGGTCCGACACGTGGCGGACCACGCCGAGATCATGCGCCACGAACACGTACGAGAGGTGGAGGTCGTCCTGAATCTCCTCGAGCAGGTTGATCACCTGGGCCTGGATCGACACGTCGAGCGCCGACACCGGCTCGTCAAGCAGGATCAGCTTGGGCTCGACCGCGAGCGCCCGAGCGATCCCGATGCGCTGGCGCTGGCCGCCGGAGAACTCGTGCGGGTAGCGGTTCACATGCTCGGGCTGCAGCCCGACCTTGTCGAGCAGGCCGCGGGTCTCGGTCTCGAACTTGTTCCTGGGCACGCCCCGGATCTTGAGCGGGGTGGCGAGAATCTGGCTGACCCGCTTGCGCGGGTTGAGCGACGCCTGTGGATCCTGGAAGACCATCTGCATCTCGCGCCGGATCGGCGCCAGCTCTTTGCGGTCAGCGTGTGTGATGTCGGTGCCGCGAAACCGGATCGCGCCGTCGGTGGCGTCCACCAACCGCACCAGCGTCCGGATCAGCGTCGTCTTGCCGCATCCCGACTCTCCGACGATCCCGAGCGTCTCACCCTCCTGAAGCGCAAACGAGACGTCGTCGACCGCGTGCACGTGTCCGACCGTGCGGGTGACGACCGCCCCCGATTTGACCGGGAACAGGACCCGCACGTGCTCCACCTCGAGCAGCGGCGCGCGGTCAGCAGCGCCGGCTCCGTTGGTCTGCGGCTCGACCTCGACGCTCACGAGATCACCGTCTCCCGGCTGGCGAGCCCGATCTGGTCGCCGACCTGGCGGAGCTTGCGCTTCTGCTCGGGCTCGAGCCAACAGCGATCCAGGTGGGCCGGAGCGTCCGGGAGGCGCGCCGCGAGATCGGGCACCTCGGTGCAGTGCGCGAACGCGTGCGGGCAGCGGGGGCGGAAGTGGCAACCCTTCGGCGGTCGCAGGAGCGACGGTGGCATGCCGGGGATCGCCGGCAGCCGCTGCGACCGGTCACGGTCGACCCGGGCGATCGAGCCGAGCAGCCCCCAGGTGTAGGGATGCTGGGGGTCGTAAAAGATCTCGTCGAGCGTCCCGTGCTCCACCACCCGTCCCGCGTACATGACCACGATCCGGTCGGCGATGTCGGCGACCACGCCGAGGTCGTGGGTGACGAGGATGACCGCCGCCCCCGTGTCTTCCCGCAGCGTGCGCAGCTCGTCGAGGATCTGCGCCTGGATCGTGACGTCGAGCGCGGTCGTGGGCTCGTCCGCGAGCAACAGCTTCGGCGAGTTCGACAGCGCCATCGCGATCATCACCCGCTGACGCATGCCGCCCGAGAACTCATGCGGGTAGGAGCGCAGGCGATCGCCCGCCCTCGGGATCCCCACCTTCTCCATCAATTCAGCGGCTCGGTCGAGCGCCTGTGCTTTGGAGATGTTCTTGTCGTGGACCCGGATCTGCTCGACGATCTGGTCGCCCACCCGGTAGACCGGGTCGAGCGAGCTCATCGGGTCCTGAAAGACCATCGCGATGCCGGCGCCCCGCACCTTGCGCAAATCGTCCTCCGAGGCGGTGATGAGGTCGCGGCCATCGAACATCGCGTGGCCCTCGAACTGGGCGTTGGGCCCGCGTGTCAGCCCCATGAGCGTCATCGCGGTCACGGACTTCCCTGACCCGGACTCGCCGACGACGGCCAGGACCTCACCCGAGTCGATCCCGAACGTGACGCCGTCGACCGCCTGCACGAGGCCGTCCTCGGTGCGGAACGAGACCTTTAGATCCTGCACCTCGAGCAGGCGGCCGTCCGTGGACGCGCCTCCTGAACCGTCCGCGCTCACAGGCGAATCCGCGGGTCGAGATACGCGTAGAGGACGTCGACAACGCCGCCGATCAGCACCACCACGAACGCCCCGAACAGCGTGATCACGAGCACCGGCGGGATGTCGAGCGCCTCCACGGACTGGGCAGCGTACTGACCGACGCCGTGCAGGTTGAAGACGGTCTCGGTGAGGATCGCGCCGCCTCCGATGACCGCGGCGAAGTCGAGCCCGAACAGGGCGATGATCGGGATCAGGCTGTTGCGGAGCACATGGCGGGTCATCACCTGACGCTCGGTAAGTCCCTTGGCCTTCGCCGTCCGCACGTAGTCGTCGTTGATCGTGTCGAGGATCGTCGAACGCAGCACGCGCGAGTACACGCCGATGAACAGCACCGACAGCGCGAACCACGGCATCAGCATGTGCACGAACCATTGCCACGGGTCCTGCTGGATCGGAACGTAATCTCCGGCGGGCAGGATGCCCCACTTGTCGCCGAGGTAGTAGGACATCACGGCGCCGAGGAAGAACACCGGCATCGAGACGCCGATCATCGACAGCACTGTCAGCGAGCGATCGAGCCAGCGGCCGGCGCGCCAGGCGCTCAGCACGCCGAACAGGATCCCCATCGACAGCCAGATGATCCCCGCGCCGATCGCCAGCGACAAGGTCACCGGCAGGAGTATCCAGATCTCGTGCACGACGTTTATCTGCTGGGTGTAGGAGATGACCTGGCCCGTGAAGATCAGCTTCATCGTCTTCAGGTACTGGACGTAGATGGGCTTGTCGAAGCCCCACTGCTGGTTGATGTGCTCGATCGTCGCCGGGGTTGGGAAGCGTCCCGCCAGCCGGACAGCGGGATTCGGGATCGCCTGGAAGATCAGGAACGTGAGGACCGAGATCGCGAACAGCACCCCGACCATCGACGCAAGCCGGCGGACGACGAAACGGCCCATCAGCGCTCGATTCGGATCTTCGCGCGCGGGTCGAGCGCGTCGCGCACGCCGTCGCCGAACACGTTGATGCCCAGCACGCAGAGGACGAGCATGATCCCCGGGACCAGCATCGTGTGCACGGCGGCGGGGAGCAGGTTGATCCCGTCGCTGATCATCGTTCCCCACGACGCGCTCGGCGGGCGCACGCCGGCGCCCAGGAACGACAGGCCCGCCTCGGTCAGGATCGCGTTGGCCATGATCAGCGGGATGAACACGATGATCGTCGAGGCGACGTTGGGCAGGATCTCGCTGAACATGATCCGCGTGTGCCCGAGGCCCTGCTGGCGCGCGGCGTCGATGAACTCGCGCTCGCGCAGGGTGATGATCTGGCCTCGGACCGCCTTCCCGACATAAGGAATGAAGATCAGCCCGATGATGATCGCCGGGATCTGCGTCGAGTTGCCGCTCAACGTGACGAAGCCGAGATCCAAGCCGCTGATCGCCAGCACAACGCCGAGCGCGATGCCCAGCAGGTAAATCGGGTAGGCCCAGATCAGCTCGAAGACACGGGATATGAGCCCGTCGAGCGGACCGCGGAAGTACCCGGCGAGCAGCGCCAGCAGCGTGGCGAACACGATCGTGATCAGCGTCGCCTCCGCTCCGATCTGCAGCGAGGTGCGCCCGCCGTAGAGCAGACGGACGGCGACGTCACGGCCGACGTTGTCGGCGCCGAGGAAGTAGTGGGAATGCCACGTCGGCCCGATCGGCAACCCGAACGAGTTGAGCGCCGTATCGACGTTCTCGGTATTCGGGCCGGTGTGCGCGACGTCGTTCGCGTACACGGGCGCGAGCAGGCACAGGATCACGATCGCTAGGAACAGCCCGCCGAAGGCGAGCGCCACCTTGTTCCGCCTGAGCCGGCGCCAGGCGAGCTTGTACGGGCCAATGCCGGGAGGGAGCTCCTCGCCGTCGGACGACGGCCATCCCTGGTGCGGCAGCGACTCTTCGATTACGGACGCCGGTGTGGAGCCTGTAGCACTCATACCGCGTAAAGCCTAATTCTTCTGCCATGCAATGTGGAGCGGACCGGGGCGCGTCGCCGCACCCCGGCCCACCGCACTTGCTACTTGAACTGCAACGAGCTGAAGTCGTTGCCCTCGAGTGGGCTGAACACCAGCGCGCCGACGTTGACTCGTGTCGACACGAACTCCGGCGACGACAGGTAGCCGTAGGGCACCACGTACGCCTTCTGCGTCACGTAGGTGTCGAGCGCCTGCCACTGGGACGCCACGGTGGCGATCTGCGAGGCCGGCACCGGGTACAGCGAATCCAGCGTCTTCTGGATGTGGGGGTCGTTGACTTCCTCGTAGTTCGAGTTCCCGACGGGAACGATCGCCCGCCCGTCCACCAGGTTCTGGTAGAAGTCGGTCGGGTTCGGGAAGTCCTGCTGCCAGTCCGCAAAGCCCGTCTGCGGATGGTTCTTCAGCGTCTCGATCGTCGAGAAGTACTCCGCGTCAGCGATCGTCTTGAGCGTCGCCTTGAACCCAATCGCGTTGAGCGTGGCGGCGTAGTTCTCCGCCCACTCGAGACGCGGCTGGCGGTTCTCCGCCCACACCGTCACCGGCTGACCGGCCATGCCGGACTGCTGGACGAGTTGCTTGGCCTTCGCCACGTCCGGCGACGAGCCCGGAACGATGCCGTACGGGCACGCCCCGGTCGGGTGCCCCGTCATCTGCGGCGGGAGCAGGTAGCAGCCGGGGACCAGCGCGCCGCTGCCGAGCCGGGCCAGCGCCGGCCGGTCGACCGCGATCTGAACGGCCTCGCGGGCGAGGTCGTTGCTGAACGGCTTCTCGGTGACGTTCAGGAAGAAGTAGAACGTCTTGTTCGTCTGGATCGCCTTGAAGCGGCTGGACAGCCCGCTGACCTGCTGGATCAGCGCCGGCGGGATCGTGTCGCCCCAGTCGAACACGTCCGCCGAGTTGTTGAGGACGTCGGAGGCCTCGGTCGTGGTGTTCGACTCGATCTTAACCTGGACGTTCACGTGCCCGGCGGGAATCCCCGGGATCGCCTGCGCCGCGTAGCTCGGGTTCTTGACCAGCTCGAACGACACGTTCGGCACGACGCTCTTGATCACGTACGGGCCGAACCCGACCGGCGGGGTGTTGGGCTCGGGCTTCATCGGCGTGGTCGCCGGCAGGTAGCTGACGCCCGGTACCGCGAGCACGTCGAGGAACGCGCCGTATGGCGAGACCAGATGGATCGTGGTCTGGCCGGTGGCGTCGTTGGTCGTGATGCCGGAGACGGTCTTCGCCGTGCCCTTGGAATAGGCGGCGGCACCCTGGATCGTGCTTGTCAGGAAGCTCGCCGCGCTCCAGCCGAGCTTAAGGTCCCGCTCGATCGCGAACGTGAGGTCAGACGCCTTCACTGGTGAGCCGTCCGAATACGTAAGGCCCTTGCGGATCGTGAACGTATACGTCTTGCCGCCATCGCTGACGGTCGGCAACGCGGTCGCGACCGACGGAATGATCTGTGTGCCGGCCGTGCCGGACGCGTGGGCGAACGAGTACGGGCCGAGATACGTCAGCCAGTGAACCTCGCCGCCCTGGGTGGTGAAGTCGATCGACGGATCGAGCGACTGCGGGAACGTGCCCGCGACAACGGTCGCGGTGCCTGAGTTGCTGCTTGTCGATGGCGCGGTCGTCTTCGACGACGATGCCGCCGACGATGACGAGGTCGCGGTGGAACTCGAATTCGAGCTACCGCACGCCGCCAGCGCGATCACAGCCGCGAGCGTGAGAACGCCCGCTGCGATCGGTCTGGTGAGCTTCTTCATGCTGCCTCCTCCTCAGAAGGTCGTTTCTACGCGGAGAAATGTATTCGGAGATGGAACTTCGCGCAGGGTTCCTAATCAAGCCGCAACACGGTAGCCGCATCCGGTCGGTCCTCGTGTGCCGCCCGAGCGCCTTCTGCGCGAGCGAGCCAGGCCAGCCAGGCCATCCCCTGGCCCTCGACGCGCTCGAGGTCGACCCCGGTGAGCTCGGAGATGCGGGCGATCCGATCGCGCAACGTGTTGCGGTGGACGTGCAGAGCAGCGGCGACCCGGCCCTTTGCGAAGTTGTTTTTGATTAACGAATTAAGGGTGCTGACAAGCTCGGGGTGATCGCCATCGAGCGGGCTGTAGATGCGAGCGCGGAGCTGGCTCGCGAGCCGGGGCGAGCGGCTCAGCAGTAGCTCGGGCAGGTAGTCGCCGGCGTCGATCTCGCCCGAGCGCCCGTGGGCGGCCGCGAGCTCCACCGCGCCCCGCAGCTCCTCGAGCGCGTGGCCTCGCTCGCCGCCGATCGCCGGCGGTGACCCCGCGATGATCGCGTTCCCGTCGAGCGCGATCGCGGTCCAGGGCGCTCTCAGGTTGGACAGCCCGATCACACGCCGCCCCTCCGCCGCCGCAAGCGCGTGCCTGCGCCGCAACCGGGCCGCCAACTCCGCGTGGTGCTGCGCCGAGCGGCCTGGGATCGCGATCACGAACGGCCTCGCTGCCCGCTCGATCCGGAAGCCGATCCGCTCGGCCAGACGCTGGTCCTCGGTCAGCGGCGCTTCGTCGGCGGCGATCCGCCGGAGCAGGTCGCCGGCCGCGATCTCCTCCGCCGTCGGTGCGCTTTTCTTCGCGGCGGACTCGTAGACCTCGGAGTAGATCCGGGAGACGCGGTCGACGTACTCGAACAGCAGGTCGGCGATCTCCACCAGAGCCGGCCGCTCGGCGTCGGTGGCGGCCTCGACCATCGCCCGCCACGCGAACCTGGCTCCGCGTCGGAAGCTCGCCGCGATCATGTCCGCCGGGAACCCCTCGGCGACTCGCGCCCGGGCGTGCTCGCGGAACACGGCGATCTCGTCCTCGCCGGGCGATTCTCCGCCGGCGAGCCAGCGGATCGCCAGGTCGAGGTTCCAGCGCACCCAGGCCCGGACGTCGTCGCGTCGGGCGTGAAGTTGCTCGAACGCCGGCTGGTCCCAGAAGCTGTCGAGCACCCGATCGGTGAACAGCTCGAGGTCGGCCCGCTCGACGATCCGGCGAAGCACCTCCCCTTGCGTCAGCACCTCCATCGGCCAAGTATGACCCCGGAATGTGCATTTGCACAGTCATGATGCTCCAGAAACGTGCCTGTTGACGGTGTCGCGAGTTCGCCGGGCGGGCAAGATTGGTGGTGTGGCTTCCGGTTCCAGGTCCGGAGGCCCCGGCAGAGGCTTCCGGTTCCAGGTCCGGAGGCCTGGCGGGATCGCGATGACTCGGAGATTCTTGGCAGGGATCCTCATGGCGTTCGGCGTGCTCGCTACCGTGCACGCCGGACCCGCCGTTGCGAAACCGCCGACCACGTTCAATCCTTCACCGACGACCTGTGCTGGAACCTGTCGAACGGCTGCGCCGGCGACATCCGCCTGAACAACTGGGCGGCGAACGGGTATGGGCTGGTTCGCCCGGTCCTGTTCACCGCGCGCGACGGCGCCACGATCTCGGGCCACGTGTGGGCGACGGTCGCCGGGCCGGCCAGGCGGCCGGGGATTGTGATCACCGACGGCTCGGTCCAGGCCGACGAGAACATGTACTGGTACGCCGCCCAGGCGCTGGCAAAGGCCGGCTACGTGGTGCTGACCTTCGACCCGCAGGGTCAGGGACAGTCGGACACGTTCGGGCAGTCGCCCGACGAGGACGAGGGGGTTCCGGCCCAGACCAGCGGGACACCGTTCTACGACGGCACCGAGGACGCGATCAACTTCTTCCTCTCGACTCCGTCGCATCCATATGAGCCGGTGCCCAGTTGCACTACCGGCACGAGCCATGCGGCCAAACAGAACTCGCGCGTGGCGGCTGGTTTGGACGCGGGCTTTGACCCCTTCTGGAAGCTGCTCGATCCTTCCGAGATCGGCCTCGCCGGCCACTCGTACGGCGCCGCGGGCGTGTCGTACATCGGCCAGTGGGATCCGCGCGTGAAGGCGATCGTGGCGTGGGACAACCTCGGCGGCCCCGGTCCCAATGATTCGCCGGTGCCCGGCGCGGCTCCCGGCGCCCCTTCGCAGACGATCGGCGAGTCAGCGTGTCCGGCCGATCCGGCGGACCGCACCACCGTGCCGATCACCAAGCCGGCGCTCGGCATGTCCGCGGACTACGGCCTCCCGCCGGTGCCCAACACGTCGCTGCCCAACCCCGAGGGCAAGTCGACGTGGTCGCTGAACTACTCATCAGCCGGAGTGGACACGGGAGAGATCGTGATCCGCGGCGGCTCGCATCTTGACTTCAGTTTCATCCCCAACCAGGCGTTCGGCGCGTCCCTGCGGGGGCCGGACCTGATCGCCTGGTACACGACCGCATGGTTCAACAAGTACCTCAGGCACTCGCCGGATGCCGACGCCGAGTTGCTCACGAAGCGCTGGCGCGACGACCCGATCGAGGCGTCGATCGACCCCAACCACGACGGCAACGCGTTCTCGTTCTATTACTACTCGCGGCTCGACATCCACCTGTCGAACGGCCAGCGGTGGGATTGCGAGGACCTCCGCGACGGCTGCCCGGGCATGGTCCCCGAGAGCGACGATGGGTTCCCGGGCACGTACTCGTACCTGGCGCTCGACACAAGCCCGGACAAGGGCTAGCCGACCGTCAAGACCGCCTTGCCGTTGACGCGCCGGTCGAGCAGCGCCTCGATCGCGTGGCCGGCTTCGATCCAGGGCAGCGTGACGTCGATCTGAGGGTCGAGCTTGCCTGCGGCGACAAGGTCCGCCAGCCGTCTGAGGTCGGTGGCGCCGGTGCGGGTGTGCTCGAGCTCGGCGAAGATGTACAGCCCGTAGAGCTTGGCTCGCGGCGCCCGCGCAAATAGCTCACGAGCCGGATAGGAGACCGGCTCGGGGACGGTCGATGCGAAGCTCACGACGGTGCCTCCGGGGGCCACTCGCTGGATCGCCGCGCCGAGCACGCTGGCGCCGACGGCGTCGAGAATCAGGTCATAGGTCGGCCCGTCGAGGTCGATCTGTTCGATGGTTTTTTCCGCCCCGAGTTCTTTTAGCCCCTCGGTGCGGCGCGCGAGCGCGGTGACATGGGCGCCGGCGAGCTTCGCAAGCTGAATCGCGAACCGCCCAACCCCGCCGCTCGCGCCGGTCACGAGCACGGGCTTTCCAAGCAGGAAGCCACCGACCTCGAGCGCCCGGAGCGCGGTCAGCCCCGCCACCGGCAGCGCGGCCGCCTGCTCGAACGACACGTCGTCGGGCAGTTCGGCCAGCCACTCGGTGCCGACGGCGGCAAGCTCGGCCCACGCGCCGCTCGGCACCAGGCCGACGACGCGCGCGCCGGCCTGCGGGCCGCTGCGGTCGGCGGCCTGCTGCTTGACCACGCCGGCGAGGTCCCAGCCGGTGACCGTGCCAGGCTCCATCGACTCGAGCCGGCGGGTCTCGCCGCGGTTCAGGCTGATCGCCTTGACCTCGACGAGCGCCTCGTGGTGTTCGGGCCTCGGATCGGAGACTTCCGCGAGTTCGGCGAACGGCGAAGAGGCCTTGGAGACGAGAGCTCGCATCGCCGCGCAGAGGCTACTTGGATGTATGTTGCGCGCGTGATCCGGCTGTCCGCGCTCACCGCTGGTCTTGCGTGCGCGGCGGCGCTGGTGCTCGCCACCGCGGCCACCGCCCGCGCCGACCTGCGCGTCACCTGGATGCGCGGCGCGACCTCGCCGGGCACACCGGCGCGCTACGACCAGGTGGGAGTGATCAAGGTCGGGTCGCCGCGCGCGCGGAACGTGCTCGTGCTCGAGCCCGGTACATCCGCCGGAGCGGCTTATTTCGTCCCCCTCGCGCAGTGGCTCGTGTCCCGGGCACCGCGCTGGCAGGTGTGGTCGGTCGAGCGCCGCGAGAACCTGCTCGAGGACCAGTCGATGCTGAACCTCGCCAAGGCGGGCCTCGCCACCTCGACCCAGCTGTTCGACTACTACCTCGGCTGGCTCGATCCGTCGCTTGACGTTCAGACGCACATCGCATTGATTCCGAATGCGAGCGTCGCGTTCGCCAAGCGATGGGGCATGAGCGTCGCGGTCGGCGACCTGCACCACGTAATCGAGGCCGCGCGCAGGCTCGGCGGCAGGGTCGTGCTCGGCGGCCACTCGCTCGGTGGCGCGGTCGTGACCGCCTACGCCACGTGGGACTTCGACGGCGTCGCCGGCGCCCGCGACCTCGCAGGGCTGGTGTACATCGACGGCGGCAGTCTGCCGGCGGTCAGCGCCACCACCGCCCGCTCCGAGTTGAGCGGGCTCGATTCATCCGGGACGTCCCCGTGGCTAACGTTCGGCGGCATCCCGGCCCCGTTCGCCGGCTTGTTCAGCGCCAGCGGCGCCACCGCCGCGCTGATCGACCCCGACTCCGCCTCGCTCGGCCAATCGTCAGGGCTATTGAGCGCGTTCCATTTGACCCCGTCGGTTCCCGTCACGAACCTGGCCCAGTTCGGCTACGCGCTCAATGTCGGCACCTCGCCGATGGCCCTGCTCGCCGCCCAGGCGCACCTCGGTCGCGGCATCTCGTCCATCGGCCCGCTCCACGGTTGGGACGGCGCGGGCGCGCTCACCCCGATCACGCGGTTCGCGAGGATGTTCTCCGGACTCGGAGTCGACGACGCCGACGGGACCGAGTGGTACTTCCCCGACCGCCTGACAATCGATTCCAGCGCGGTGGGGAACGGTCTGTCGAACCCAGCGGGGCGCGTGCTCGGCGTCGACGCCACGATGGGCCGCCGCCTGCCTCGCCGTCTGCTCATATACGCGTTCGGGGCGCGACTCGGAGGCGCCGGCGTGCTCCTCGACGCGCAAGCGCTGGCGGCCCAGTCGGGGATCCCGGCGTCGAACCTCCTCCTGATCAACCGCGCGAGCACCTATGCCCACAACGACCCCGCCGGCGCGTACCCCCGAAACGCATTCTTTGCCGGACTAATGCAGTTCCTCCACCGGGTGACCTGATCAGGCGTGCTGGATAAGGCCCCAATGTGGGGCCATATCCAGCACACGTACCGGATACGAGGGGTCGTCACTCCCGCTGAACGACGGATACGGGTCACACGGCAGCCCCGCTCGACGTAGTCCACCTCGAAGGTGACCGGATAGGCCATGGGACTAGCTCGTCTACGGTGTGAACACCGACGAGTGACACGGGGAGCCGCCACACACGTCGGCTACCGCGCCGTTCGGCTCGAGGAAGTCGGAAATCTGCTGCTGGTCCGCGGGCGTGTTCCGCGGGTTCTGGTGCGGGTCGATGTTCGTCGGGCCGGCGGTCGGCGGGATGTTCCCGACCGGTGGCGGCTGGACGCGCCCGGGGCCGCTGTCCCAGATCTCGATCGCGGAACCGCGGAACGGATAGTGGCGGATCGTCGGGATGCCGTAGAACAGGTCGCGGTCGCGGGAGCGGTCGGAATCGAGTGCCGGCTGGTACGCCGAGACACCGATCGTTCGCGCCTCGGCCGCGCCCGCATACATGCTCACCTGGAAGTCGCCGTACGCGATCTGCATCAGCACCTGGTGCGTCGGCGTGTCCGGCAGCGGGTGCGAGGTCATGTACGGCGCGTAACCGTCCGGGTCGGCTCGGTCCCACAACTGATCGAGCAGATCGAGGATCACCGGATACATCGATGGATCCCGGTAGTAGATCCCGAGGAATTGGCTGAACGACGTGAAGTCCGTGCTCCGCGCAAGCAGCAGGTTGCCGTAGTCCATTCCGGTGACGCCGAGCACCGCGCGCCTGACGTCGGGGGACACGGCCAGTGTCACTCCTCCCATGATCCCACCCTGCGAGTTGCCGTTGTAGTACAGGTGCGAGGTGTCAAGCACCGAGCGGCCGCCCGCCTGGAAGTCCGGGTTGGCAGCGAACCCGTGCGCGTCGATCATCAGCCGCCCGAGGAACAGCGTGTTCAGTACCGCCTGCTGGAGGCGGTCGACGATCACCGGGAAAAGGTTGAGGTTCCCGACGACATTGGCAGCGAACGACTCGTCCTGGTCGGTCAGGCCCCACCAGTCGGTCCCGCAGAAGACCATGTTGTGCTCCGTGGCCAGGGCTTCGACCCACGGGTCCTCCACCTCCGTGTAGTCACCGAACAACCCGTGACCGTAGAGCGACGCACGCGCCGGCGACGGGTTGCCGGCGCTGCTCGGGATGACGCACTCGAACGGGGCGACGGCGACGTTCCCGCGGATCTGCGTCGGGAGCGCTTCGTACTTGGACGAGCTGTAATGGAACCCGGACGTCGCGGTCGTACCACAGTGGGTCAGGTAGCAGGGAACGTCGAACGTCCCCACGACCGCGCGCAACTGTGGCGACAGAGTCTTCGTCGAGGTGATCGTGTAACTCGGGGCGCGGCCGGCGACCTTGCCGTCGGCGAGCTTGCGGTCACCGAGGCCGGCGAACGCGCCGTTGCGGATCGAGAGCAGGCGGCCGGTCTGGTTCTGCCGCGAGCCCACGGTGAAGTCCCAGGCCTCGTACAGATTCGATCGGCGCACGCCCGCGCGCGCGAGCGCCGCGAACATGAGCGCGTACCGGGCGCGCTGGGAGGTCTCGCCCGGCGGCAGCGGGCGGTTGTCGCGTAGCCGCACGAACCACTTCGGTG
Source organism: uncultured Solirubrobacterales bacterium (assembly GCA_963822855.1). GTDB lineage: Bacteria > Actinomycetota > Thermoleophilia > Solirubrobacterales > Solirubrobacteraceae > Palsa-465. Next base: position 189,639 of record CAWGJE010000022.1, read on the forward strand.
CCGGGATCAGGTGACCCGTCGCGGTCCGCAGGTTGCGCAACGCGACCACGTACGTGTGCCCGTCGAGGAAGGCCTTGGCGCCGTGGATCAGCAGGACGGTCGTGTCCGGCGTCGTCGCGTTCGCATCGAGCTCTGACCAGATCGGCTGCCGGCGCCCGGTCTGCTCGTCGACGATCACGATCGGCTGGTTGCGCCCCAGCGACTTGGCCATGTCGAGCACGCCGGCCGCGCCCGTTCGCGCGAACGCGGCGGCGTTGTCGAGCCCCGTCACGTGAACGATCGCCGCCGACCCCGGGCTGAAGCCGTCGGCGCGGTCGTACGGCGCGACGCTCACCCGCTGCCCGCCCGAGTTGATCGGCATTGCGCCCGTGGGCAGGTTGACGCGGAGCCCGGTCTGGCTCGTCGGGTCGGGCCGTGTGAGCAGGTTGTTCGGGAACGGCAGCAGGCAAGGGCGACCTGAGAACGGCTGGCAGTCAGCGGCCGGATCGCTTCCGGCGGCTCGAGCGCGCGCTGGTCTGGCCGTGGCCACGGAACCGGCAATCGTCACTCCACTCACGAATAGGGCCAGAACAACCCAACAAATGCGATTCACCACAAGATCTCCCCTCCTGGACCGGCGGGCACCCTACTACCTTGAAAGGGCACTCATGCGCGATCGCAACGGACAGACAGCCGAACTCGGCGCCGGCATCAGCCGGCCGATGGTCCTGCTGCTCGCGTTCACGTGTGGCGCGGCGGTCGCAAACCTGTACTACGCCCAGCCGCTGCTGCACACGATCGCGCACGCGTTCTCGGTCTCGAACAGCTCCGCGGGGCTGCTCGTCACCGTCACCCAGGCCGGCTACGTGATCGGGCTGGCGCTGCTCGTCCCGCTCGGCGACTTGCTCGAGCGCCGCGGGCTGATCGCCGTGACGCTGCTGGTCGCCGCCGCCGGCCTCGGGCTGGCCGCCGCCGCGCCGAGCTTCGCGGTGTTCGCGCTCGCGGTTGCGCTCCTCGGCGTGACCGCGGTCGTCGCCCAGATCATCGTCGCGATGTCCTCCTCGCTCGCCGGCGAGCGCGATCGCGGAAGCGTCGTCGGCACCGTGATGAGCGGTCTTTTGATCGGCATCCTCGTCGCCCGCACGATCAGCGGCATCGTCGCCCAGCTACTGGGCTGGCGCATGATCTTCGTGCTCGCCGCGGTCGCGATGGTCCTGCTCTTTGGGGTGCTGCGCTTCGCCCTTCCGCGCGTCCCGGCGACCGAACGCCTGCGGTACCCGGCGCTGCTCAGAACCGTTCTCCACCTGATCCGCGACGAGCCGCTGCTCCGCCAGCGGATGCTCCTCGGCGCCACCGCGTTCGGGTGCTTCAGCGTGCTGTGGACGTCGGTCGCGTTCCTGCTCTCGGGCGCCCCCTACCACTACGGCAACGCCGTGATCGGCCTGTTCGGGCTCGCCGGGCTCGCGGGGGCGATGGCGGCGCCGGTCGCGGGCCGGCTGTCCGACCGGGGGCGCGGTCGCGCCGCGATGAGCGCTGCGATCGTCCTGCTGCTCCTGAGCTGGGGGGTGCTCGCGTTCGGCAAGACCTCGGTGGTGGCGCTGATCGTCGGGATCGTCGTGCTCGACCTCGGCGCCCAGGCGATGCACATCTCCAACCAGAGCGCGGTCTACTCGCTCCACGGACAGGCCCGGAGCCGGCTGACGACCGCGTACATGGCCGCCTACTTCAGCGGAGGCGTGGCGTTGTCGGCGGCGACCTCGGCGCTGTATTCGAGCGGCGGGTGGGAGGCGGTGTGCGCGCTCGGCGCCGGGACGGCCGCGGTCGGGCTGATCAGCTGGCTGGTCACCGAGCGCGCGATGACCGGGCGCCTGCCGATCGGCGCGGACGGCGCGGCTTAGCCGCCGGGCGATGCTGCTGCGCGGGCGACCTGCCAGCATCCGGCGGCCATGATGCGCCCGCGGCTTGTCGCCTCCGATCTCGACGGCACGCTGCTCACCTCGGATGGCGCGGTCGACGAGCGCTCGCGCCGCGCGATCGCGGCCGCCGAGTCCGCCGGCGCGGTGGTCGTGTTCTGCACCGCTCGCCCGCCGCTGCGGCTGAAGGCTCTGGCCGAAGCGACCGACCATCGCGGCGTGGCGGTGTGCGCCAACGGCGCGGTCGTTTACGACCTCCACACCGAATCCGTGCTCGAAGCCACCACGCTCGAGCCGGCGACAGCGCTGGAGCTCGTCGACCTGCTCAGGGCCGAGATGCCTGGCGGAGCTTGGGCGGTGGAGCACGCCGCCGGATTCGGGCATGAGCCTAACTATGTCCCGCGCTGGCCCGTGCCCGACGACACCAGGGTCGCCGCCATCGAGGCGCTCGTCGAGCAGCCGGCGCTCAAGCTGATGCTCCGTCACTCGGACCTCTCCGCCGACGAATTGTTGAAGCGCGCGCGGGAGGTCTGCGGCGACCTCGCCGAGTTCAGCCACTCGAACGCAGCCGACACGCTGCTCGAGATCAGCGCGGCCGGGGTCAGCAAGGCCACGGCACTCGCCCGGTTGTGCGACGAGCGCGGCATCGACCGCCGCGACGTGATCGCGTTCGGCGACATGCCCAACGACCTGCCGATGCTCGCGTGGGCCGGCCACGGGGTCGCGGTCGCCAACGCCCATCCCGAGGTGATCGCCGCGGCTGACGAGGTGACGGCCTCGAATGACGACGGCGGCGTCGCGCGCGTGCTCGAGCGCGTGTTCGACGTCGGCTGACAGTTGGGTTCGGCCTCAGCTGACGGTTCGGTTCGTCAGCGGCACGTACCGCCGGCACGGCTCGCCGCGCAGCCCCGGGCACGGCGGCAACCCCGTCGGAACCGCGACGCCCGGCACCACCGGCAGGATCAGCTGCGACGGCATCGCCCGCGAGTGAGCCACCCGCACGGTTGCGCGAACCCCCGGCACCAGGTCGCCGAACGCCCACGACGGCTGGTCGCCGCCCGGGGCCGAGATCGTGATCCGGATCCGCGATCCCGCCCGGTAGACGTGGCCCTCGTAATACAAAGGCACGACCACCTCGGTGAACCTTCCGCGAGGCAGCGGCCTCACGTCGGCCTTCCGCTCGCTCAGCAGCGGCTCGAGCAGCGTGCTCTGCGGCGAGAGCCTCCGCTCGCTCGCGTCGAGCCATCCGCTCTGCACGAATGTCTCGTTGCCGTCCGGCCGGACCTCGGAGACCGTCACCTGGAGATCGACGTCCGGCGTCGAGGCCTCGATCCAGACGTGGAGCGCGCCCGCGCCGACGACCACCAGGTTTGCCGGCAGCGGCGCGGTCACATACGAGACCGCGGTCCCCGCCGGATTCTGGGTCCAGTGATAGTTCGGCGTGGTGCCCCACAGGCCCCCGACGCCGGTGTTGCCGGTGAAGTCGGTGAGCGGCCGAGCCTTGGGGGACCAGTTGAAGACGTCCGTGCCGCCCGACCCCGGCGGAGGGCTCTGTAAGACGCCACCGGAGCCGAGGTACCACGCCTTGGCGGCGGTCCCGGGCGGCGGAAGGCGCGAGAACGACTGCTCGAAACCGGCCACCGGCGCGCCCGGCGTCGAGCCGCCGGCGCCGTTGTCGAACAGGATCCGGACCGGCGCCAGGGCTTCGAACGCCGCCAGCGCGGAGGCGTAGTCGGGCTCGTTCTCGATCGGGTCCGCGGGGAACGTAATCCCGCCGATCCCCATCGCGGTCTCGTAGAGCAGCGGCGCGAGCGACCTCAGGCTAGGACTCAGATCGGGTAACCGCTGGGCGACGAACAGTGACAGGAAGTCATACCAACGCACGGCGGTGGCGGGGTCGAGTGAGTCGATGTGGGCACCGTTGGTGAACGTAAACCACTTCAGGGATGTACCGGTGAAGTGCTCGGCCAGTTCGGGGCAGTGACCACCCGTCTGCTCGTCGGTCCACTGACACGCGAGGAACACGGGCACGTGGATCTTGTGCACGAACGTGTCCGGGTTTAGCGGGTTGGCCACCGACGGCACGTAGTAGCGATTTGCCGCTATCTGCTTGACGTCGCTGACCGCGGCGGTGTGGAGCACCTGGTTGGCTCGGCATGTGCGATCGCCGCCGCGGATCCGGGCGAGCGCCCACGCCTCACCGTGGCCCGGCGACGCTGGTTCCGCGTCGAAGTCGCGCGCCTGCGCGAACGGCACCGCGAAGCCCGTGTTCAGGATTCCGCCGGGGTAAAGCGTCGTCGCGGCGCTGTCGATCACCGACAACGGCGCTATCGCGGCCATATCGGGCGGATCGGTGGCGGCGACGAACAACTGGCTGATGCCGCCGTAGGAGACGCCCATCATCCCGACCTTGTGGTGCAGCACCCACGACTGGTGGGCCACGGTCTCGATCACGTCATAGCCGTCGAGGCTCTGGAGTGGCTCGAAGAAACTGAACGCGCCGCCCGAGCAACCGGTGCCGCGCATGTTCACGTCGACGACCGCGAACCCAAGCAGCGTCGCGATCGGGCTGATCCCGTTCTCCGCCCCGGCCGGGTCGGCGTAGCCGTACCCGGAGTACTCGATCAGCGTCGGGTATGGGCCGGGGCCGGACGGCAGATGGACGTCGATCGCGAGCTTGGTCCCGTCGCGCGTCGTCAGGTAGCCGTAGCCCGAGGTGGGGATGCGCTGGTCGTAGATCTTCGTGCTCGGTGGCGCGGACCGGTCCGGCATCACGGTCACCGCGCGCGAGGAAGCGCCGCCGGCGGCCAGTCGCACCCGGTAGCTCGGCCCCGGGGCAAGTCCGCGGAAGACCACGCCCCCGAGCGGTCCCGCCGGCTGCATCGACACCGTCGTCCCGCGACGGTTCAGCAAGGCGACGCGCTGCCCCGCCGGAGCGCCGGTTACATACACCTGCTGGACGCTCCCGCCGACGTTCAGCCTGGTGGCGGCCGACGCCGTGGCCGCCACCGCCAGGCACACCGCCACCAGCGTCGCCGAGAACAAGGCCCCCCGGAGCCGTCCGCGCATTCCGAACATCCGTGGAGCGGCACCCTACACCGCCGGAAATCGGCCAACCGTTGCGCTAGCCTCGTAGCCAACAAACCACGGCAAGAGACAGGGATCTCTGTGGGGTTGGGGCGAACCGACGAAAAGGACTTCAATGAGCGGCTACGGCTGCTCGTAGTAGACGCGACCGAGGCCCGGGCGGCGGCGCTCGCCGAACGGCTCAGGCAAAGAGCTGGCAGGCATGCCGACGTGCTCGTCCGGGACACCGTCCCGCGAGTCCGGCGCACGCTGCGCGACCACGAGATCGCCTGCGTCGTACTCCACCTTCCGGCCGGCGACGACGACGCACCCGCAGCGCTCGAGGCCGTCCTGTCGAGCGCCCCGAACATCCCGGTCGTCGTCCTCGCTGAAACGGACGATCAGTTGACCGCCCTCCGGGCGATCCGCGACGGAGTCCAGGACTTCCTGATCGACGCGGCCACCGACCCGGATGCGCTCGACCGCGCGATCCGCTACGCGATCGAGCGCAAGCGCGCGGCGGCCCGGCTGGCCCACCAGGCGCTCCACGATCCGCTCACCGGTCTTCCGAACCGCGTGCTCCTGCTCGACCGCCTCAACGTCGCGGTCGGCCGCGCCCGCCGCCACCCCACCTCCCTCGCGCTCCTGTTCCTCGACCTCGACGGCTTCAAGCGAGTCAACGACAGGCTCGGCCACGACGCCGGCGACGACCTGCTCGTCGAGGTTGCGCGCCGCCTGCAGCGGACGCTCCGGCCGGGCGACACCGTGGTCCGTTACGGCGGGGACGAGTTCGTGATCCTGTGCGAGGACCTGCGGGGGCAGCGCGAGGCGCTGCGCGTCGCTGAGCGAGCCCGGGCGGCGATCGCGGAGCCGTTCCTCGTGCACGGCCACTACGTAACGATCCGGGCGAGCGTCGGCCTCGCCCGCGCGCGGCGCGGGCAGACGTACGCGCAGGATCTCGTGCGCGAGGCCGACCTCGCGATGTATCGCGCCAAGCAGCGCGGCAGCGGCGTCGAGCTGTTCGACACCGGGATGAGCATCGAGGCGATGAGCGAGCTCGAGACCGAGCACCAGCTCCGCGACGCGATCGACCGCGGCGAGCTGCGCCTGCACTTCCAGCCCGTGCTCACGCTCGAGGAGGACCCGCGGCCGGTCGCCGTCGAGGCGCTCGTCCGCTGGCAGCATCACGAGCGTGGTCTCCTCGGACCCCTCGAGTTCCTGCCGATCGCCGAGGAGACCGGACTGATCGCGCAGATCGACCAGTGGGTCCTGACCGAGGCGTGCCTACAGCTCGGGCGGTGGCGACAAGACGGCGTGGTCGCCGACGAGCTCTGGGTGTCGGTCAACATCTCACCGCGCTCGCTCGGCGCCCCGTCACTGACCGACGCCGTCGATCGCGCGATCGCCGGCGCTCGCCTGCCCCCACGGTGCCTTTCCCTGGAGGTGACCGAGACGAGCGTCGACGAGGAACCGGTCCGCGCCGCCGCCGTGCTCGAGGGACTGAAGCGCCTTGGCGTGAGGCTGTGCCTCGACGATTTCGGCACCGGCTATTCGTCGCTGAGCGCCCTCTCGCAGTACCCGTTCGACCTGGTCAAGCTCGACCGCGTCCTGACGGCGTCGGCGGCCGCCGACGCCAAAGCCGCACGGATGCTCGGCGCGATCCTGGGCGTCGCCCGCGCGGCGGAGTGCATGGCGATAGCCGAAAGCATCGAGACCGAGTGCCAACTCGAGGTCGTACGGGATCTCGGATGCGACGCCGGTCAGGGGTTCCTGTTCGCTTCCCCGGCGCCCGCCGAGCAGACCGCGACCTGGCTCCGCGCCCGCGCCTGCGGGTGAGCACGCCGCCACCTGCGACCGGTCGCCGCGCAGTAGCGTTCGCAAGCGTGAGCGAGACGGCTCCTGCCACGACCGCACCGGCGCAGCACACCGACCCCGCCGACCTCGGCGTTCTCGAGGCGGCGGCGCTGCTCCGCGCGGGTCGTCTGTCGTCCGTCGAGCTGACCGAGGCGTGCCTGCGCCGGATCAATCAGCGAAACGGCGGACCGCCGACGAGCGACGGTGCGCCCGACGCGATCAACGCGTGGGTTCGCCTTTACCCCGAGGAAGCGGTCACGCAGGCGCGCGCCGCCGATGAGCGCCGCGCCACAGCCGGCGAGGCGGCGCCGCTCCTCCTCGGCATCCCGATCGGCGTCAAGGATCTGTACGGCGTCGACGGTCTGCCACTGACCGCGTCGAGCCGCGTGCTCGAGGGCAACCTCGCCGGCGCGGACAGCACCGTGTGGGCACGGCTGCGCGAGCGCGGGATGGTGCTGCTCGGCCACACTCACACGCACGAGTTCGCCGCCGGCGGGACCACCGATCAGGTCGGCAACCCGCACTCGCTGCGCCTGATCGCCGGAGGTTCGAGCGGCGGAAGCGCGGCGGCGCTGGCCGCGCGGATGACGCCGGCCGCGCTCGGCAGCGACACCTGCGGCTCCTTGCGGATCCCGTCGGCGTGCTGCGGGATCTGCGCGATCAAGCCGACCCACGGGCGGGTCCCGCTCGACGGAATCGTCCCGCTGGCGCCGACGCTCGACCACCCCGGGCCGATGGCGCGGACGATCGCCGACTGCGCGGCATTGCTCGCCGGGATGGCCGCCGCCGGCGCTCAGGTCACGCCGCTGATGCCGCCACCGGCCCCGCTCGACGGCCCGCCCGTCACCGCGCGTTCGGGCGGACGACCGCTGGCCGGCACGACGATCGCGCTCACCGACCGGACGCACGGGATCACGATCGCGCCCGCGGTCGGACGCGGGCTCGAGGAGGCGGCGCGCACCTGCGAGCGACTCGGCGCGCGCGTCGTCGAATTGCCGGCGCCGTGGACGTTCGGATGGGAGGACCTCAGCTCCGTACTGCTGACCGACGTCTGGGCCTTTCACCGCGACTTGGCCGACCGCCACGACAGTTACCGCCCGGCGATCGCCGAGTTCGTCGAGGCGGCCCGCGAGTTCAACGACGCCCAGGCCTACCTCGCCGCCCAGGCCCGCCGAACGGAAGGGACGGCCACGTGGGAGGACTGGTTCAAGCAAAACGACGTCGACGTGGTGCTCGAGCCGACACTGCCGATCCTCCCGTACGAGCGCGGGCCCGGGTATGACCGCGGGCACGCCGGCGGCGCCGGCGATCCGCTGATCGAGCTGACCGCGCTATGGGACATGACCGGGATGCCGGTGGCGGCGCTACCGGTCAGTTGGAATGTCGGGGTGTCGCTGATCGCCCCGCGCGGCCAAGAGGCGCCACTGATCCAGACCGCGATCGATCTTCAGGAACACGCGCTCGGGATCCCCGGAGACCCGGTCGGACGGGCCACGCCGTGACCCTGGCCGTTACGGGCGCTTCGCTCGACGGCGAGCCGGTCGGGCTGCGGACCCAGAACAAAATAATCATCGAAATCGGACCCGGCGTGCACCCCCAGCCTGGGGACGACGTACTCGACGCGCCCGGCGCGATCCTCACAGCGCCGCTGATCAACGGCCACACCCACGCCGCGATGACGCTGTTCCGCGGCTACGGCGACGACCTGCCGCTGATGCGCTGGCTCGAGGAGAAGATCTGGCCGGTCGAGCGAAAGCTCGAGCCCGCGGACGTCTACTGGGGGACGCGGCTCGCGTGCCTCGAGATGATCAGGACCGGGACCGTGCGCTTCTGGGACATGTACTGGCATGCGCCGGCCGCCGCCCGTGCCGTCGCCCATGCGGGGATGCGGGCCACCGTGGCCGCTCCGCTGATCGACGTCGACGGCCAGAGCGAGCACATGCGCGAGGCCGCGATGCGCACGCTCGACGAGCTGTCCGACGCCCCCGACCGGATCGACGCGGGGCTGGCCCCTCACGCGATCTACACGGTCAGCGAGGAAAGCCTGCGGTGGATCGCAGAGCTCGCGGCCGACCGTGGGATCCCGGTTCAGATCCACCTGTCCGAGACCGAGCAGGAGGTGATCGACTGCCTCGCCGCCCACGGCGAGCGACCGGCGCGCTACCTCGACAGGGTCGGGCTGCTGACGCCGCGCACCGTTCTCGCCCACGGCGTATGGCTCGACGACGACGAGCTCGAGCTGATCGCCGAGCGGGGCGCAACGGTCGTCACGAACCCGGTCGCGAACCTCAAGCTCGCAGTCGGCGGCGTGTTCCCGTATCCGCGGGCGCGTGCGGCGGGCGTCCGGGTCGGACTCGGCACGGACGGTCCCGGCTCGAACAACTCGCTCGACCTGTTCGCCGACATGAAGGTGTTCGCGCTCGTCCAGAAGCACGCCGCGAACGATGCCGCCGCGATCGACGCGATGCAGACGTGGGAGATCGCCACCGGGCGCCAGGCCCCGCTGCTCGGCGCCGCGCCCGCGCTCGAGGCCGGGCAGCCGGCCGATTTCCTGTTGCTCCGCGCCGGAGCGCCCGAGCTCAGCTTCGGCGAGCTGCCCGCCGCGCTCGTGTACGCGGCGTCGGGCGGGGTCGTCGAGACGACGGTCGTCGCCGGCCGAGCGCTGATGCGCAACGGCGAGATCGACGACGCCGAGGAGGTGCTCGCCCAAGCGGTCGAGCGGGCCCGGAGGCTCGGGCTCCCCACCCGCCGCATCCCCCCGTCCGCCACGCGCGGCATCCTCCCATCTGCCACCTGCGCGCACGGCAACGAGCTAGCCTGAACGGCGATCAGCAATGACCGCCAGCGTCCCAGAGACAGCAGCCGCTCGCCTGCGCGCCGCCGCGGTCCCGGCCCGTGGCACGCCGTGTGCGTTGCTGATGTTCGGCGAGCTCGCGCTCAAGGGCCGCCGGCGCTCGAGCTTTGCCGCCGTGCTCGAGCGCAACCTCCGCCGCGCGCTGCGCCGCACCGGTGAGATCGAGCTCCACCGTCGCGGATCCTCGTTCCTCGTCGTCCCGAGCCCGGAGGGGCTCGCCGACGCGCTCGAGGTCGCGCTCGAGCTTCCGGGCCTGAGCGTCGTGCAGCCGGCGCTGCGGATCGAGCCCGCGGTCGACCGCGCCGCGACCGCCGCCGTCGAACTGCTGCGGGACCTCGAACCGGGCTCGTTTGCGGTGCGGGCGCGCCGGCGCGACAAGAGCTTCCCGGTCGGCTCGATGGACATCGCGCGTCAGGTCGGCGCGGTCGTCAACGAGCAACTCGGACGCGGCGTCGATCTCTCGCACCCCGCCGTCGAGGTGCATGTGGATGCGCACGCGCGAGAGCTGTTCGTGTCGGTCGACCGGCTCCGGGGAGCGGGCGGCCTCCCGGTCGGCACGAGCGGACGCGCGATGGTGCTGCTCTCGGGCGGGATCGACTCCCCGGTCGCCGCTCACCGGATGATGCGGCGCGGTCTGCGCTGCGACTTCGTGCACTTCAGCGGTCAGCCGCTCACCGGGCCCGAATCGGCGTACAAGGCCTACGCGCTGGTCGCGCGATTGAACCGCTTCCAGGGGCGCTCGCGTCTGTTCGTGGTGCCGTTCGGAATCACTCAGAGACTGCTCGCGAGCTCCGGCGCCGGCCGGCTGCAGGTCCTGGCCGGGCGGCGGCTGATGGTGCGCGTCGCCGACGCGCTCGCCCGCCGGGAGCAGTGCGAGGCGCTCGTCACCGGCGATTCCCTGGGCCAGGTGGCGAGCCAGACGCTGCGCAACCTCGAGGTGGTCGAGGCCGCGGCGACGCTCCCGCTGCTTCGCCCCCTGATCGATCGCGACAAGTCGGAGATCATCGACGAGGCGCAGCGACTGGGCACGTTCGAGACTTCGATCCTGCCCGACGAGGACTGCTGCACGCTGCTCATGCCGGGTCGCGCGGTGACGTGGACCGACCCAGAGCCGCTGATCGAGCTCGAGCGGCGGGTCGATGTCGAGACCGTCGTCGAGCAGCTGCTCGAGCAGGCGCTCGAGATGTGGCCCCGGCTCGAGGCGCCGCAAAGCGCGGCTGAGCTCGCGCCGGTCGCCGCTTAGGCTCAGGCCGCGAGTGAGTCGGACCCCACCGCCAGGCCCTGCTCGAGCAGGCCGTGGGGGACCTCGTCCAGCATCCGGTCGGGGTTCGGCACCCGCGCGACGGCGAGCGCGTCGAGCGCCGGTCCGAGCGACGGCATCCTCGCGCCGCCGTGAGCGTCGGAGGCGATCACCGCGAGCGGCGCGGTTCTGATCAGCCACAGCGCGGTGGCGCGCACCATCTCGCCGTACAGCCCGGCGACCGACCACGCGTTGATCTGCGCGACGCTGCCGAAGGAGAACTCGTGCTCGAGCGTCTCCCATCCGGCATCGGACCACCTGAGCGCGCGCTCGGGATGGGCGACGACGACCGCGAAGCCCCGCGCCCGCAACTCGTCGGCGGCCTCCGTGTAGGCGTGATCGAGACCCTCGAGCGGCGCCTCCAAGAGCAGCCACCGCCTGCCCGGCGGGCCCTGGGCGATTGTCTCCAGCGCCCGTTGCTCGAGGCGCGGGACCATCTCTTGCGCGAGCTCACCTCCGCACAGCACGCGGATCGGGATCCGCCCGGCGGCGAGCTTCCCCTCGACCTCGCGCACTCGTTCGGGTAGCGAGCTGACATCGGTGACGAACTGGGGGTGCACGTGCGGGGTCGTGACAATCGTCCGCGTCCCCTCCGCCGCGGCCGCGGCCGCAAGGTCGACGCTCTCCTCGATCGACGATGGACCGTCGTCGATCCCCGGAAGTAGGTGAAAGTGGAGTTCTGCGTAGCTCATCCACCCCGATGATGGGTCACGCGCGCGGCAAGGCTGTGACGAATTGGTTAAGGGTCTGCGACTGAGTAAGTGGCGGGCCCTAAGGCTTCGAGCCGCGCAGCAGCCGCTCGGTGACCTCGGCCCAGAGATCGCGAAACGCCTCGGCCGCCCGCCCGCGCGGCGCGGACTCCTCGAGCGGGGCGCGCGCGATCCCCATCCGCTCGACGTCGGCCGCGAGCGGTATCACCGTGTGGAGCATCTCGGGTCGCTCGGCGGTGAATGCCTCCATCACGTCGCGGTGCATGCGCTTGCGCGAGTCGGCCATCGAGAAGAACGGGAGCCGCTGCACGCCATCGCCGGCGACCTGGTCGATGTATTCGAGCGTGCGCGCCGACAGCGTCGCCGGGAGCAGCGGGATCAGCAGCGCATCGGCAGCCTCGAACACGCTCTCGGAGACGAGCGAGATGCTCGGCGGGCAGTCGAGGAACACGTAGTCGTACTCGGGCTCAAGCGGCGACAGGACCCGGCCGAGCCGGCTCGTAGGACGCTTGGTGGAATCGAGATGGAGGTCCATGTGTCGGTAGGAGAAGTCGGCCGGCAGCAGGTCGAGCCGGTCGTAGTCGGTGCCCTTGATGCGAGCCGACGCGTCGCTCTTGCCGCGCACCAACTTCTCCCCGCCGCCCTTCACCTTCGGCTTCACCCGTAGCAGGTACGTGCTCGCCCCCTGTGGGTCGAGATCCCACAGCAGCGTGGTCGCGCCACCACGCGCCGCCAGGTAGGCGAGATTGACCGCGGCCGAGGTCTTGCCGACTCCACCCTTGATGTTGTAGGTCGCGAGGACCACGGGGGCGCAGAGTCTCCCACGCCTCGGCATAGTCAGGTTTATGGGCGATGCATTCGTCGCCAACGAGCGGTCCTACGAGGTTCCCGGGCGCCCGGTTCTGGCCGTGTGCGCCGACGGCTGGGACCCTGGCTACGTCGACGACGCGCTCGAGCGCGGGTTGATGCCGCGGCTTTCCGAAACGCTCTCGAACGGCGGCGGGACATACGTGATCGGGCGGGCCCAGGTCCCCACCTTCACCAACCCGAACAACGCCGCGATCGTGACCGGGGTCTCGGCCGCGCACAACGGCATCGCCGGCAACCACTATCGCGACCAGGCGGGACACGAGGTCCAGGTGACCGACCCGAGCTTCCTGCGGGCGAGCACGATCCACGCCGCCGCGTGCGCCGCCGGGGTGCCGGCGCTGTGCGTGACCGCCAAGGACAAGCTTCGCCGCCTGCTCGCCGACGGCGGCGTGCCGTCGTTCAGCGCCGAGTGCGCTCACGAGCAGGCCCTCCCGGACGGAACGCCGCTCCTCGATGTCCTCGGGAACGGCGCCCGGAATCCCGGCGTCTACGACTGGCAGCTGTCTCCGTTCACGATCGACCTCGCGCTCGCGATCGCGAAGCGGCTCGGGAGCCTGCTCGTGTACGCGTCGCTGACGGACTTCGTCCAGCACTCGGCCGCCCCCGGCGATGCCCTGTCCGACGCGTTCTACGCCGAGGTCGACGCGGCGCTCGGCCGCGCTCTCGACGCCGGGTTCGTCGTCGGGCTGGCCGCCGATCACGGAATGCACGCCAAGACGGCCCCCGACGGCAACCCGAACGTCCGCTTCCTCGACGACGCCCTCGCCGCCGCCGGCGTCGGCGGCGCCCACACTCTGTGCCCGATCACCGACCCTTACGTCGTCCACCACGCGGCGCTCGGCTCGCTGGCCTGGGTCCACCTCGACGATCTCGACGCGCTGGACCGTGCGCGCGGCGTCATGGCTTCGCTCCCGGGCGTCGAGGGCGTGCTCGACCGGTTCGCCGCGGCCGATGCGTTCGAGCTGCCCGCGGACCGAATCGGCGACCTGGTCGTGCTCGCCGACGAGCGAACCGTGCTCGGCAAGTCGAGCGCGGCGCACGACCTGAGCGCATTGAACGGGCATCTGCGCTCGCATGGCGGACTGCATGAGCGCGACGTCCCGATCATCGTGTGCGAGCCGCTCGCGCCAGGCTCGGTCGCCGGACGCGAGCTACAGAACCGCGACCTCCACGACCTGCTGCTCAATCACCGGGCATGAGAGCCGTGTCCGTGGCATGAGGGCGGCGTCCGCGATCGCCGTCCGCTCGCCGTTCAGCGGCGAGGTCATCGCTGATCTCGCGCGAATCCGGCCTGTCGCTCCAGGACACCAGGCACGAGGTGGCGCGAGCCGTCGACGTGACGGCGGGCTCCTCCCGCGTAAACTCCTCGCTGGGGTGAGCACCGGAGGAGCGCCTGGCTGTCCGCACTGTGGCACCGACAACGTGGCCGGTGCCAAGTTCTGCACGGAGTGCGGGGCGAATCTGCCGACGACGTGTCCCGCGTGCGGCCACGCCACGATTCCGGGACAGAAGTTCTGCTCGGAGTGCGGCACGGCGCTCCCGCCGGGATTGACGCAGGCACGGGAGGCGACGCTGGCATTCGCGAGCGGAGCGTCCTCGGTGGTGGTCCCGCTGCCGCGGCGCGACCCGACGGAGCTACGACGGGTGTCCGTCATGTTCGTCGACCTCGTTGGCTACACCGCGCTGACGGAGTCGTGGGACCCCTCCGACGTGCGGGACATGCTCGGGCACTACTTCGACGCGGCGCGCGGGATCGTCAACCGGTACGGGGGGACGATCGACAAGTTCATCGGCGATGCGGTGATGGCGGTATGGGGGACGCCGGTGGCGCGCGAGGATGACGCTGCGCGAAGCGTCCGCGCTGCGCTCGAGCTGGTCGAAGCGGTGGCGTCGCTCGGAGGCCGGGTGGGAGCCCCGGACCTCCGCGCCCGCGCGGGCATCGTCACCGGCCAGGCCGCGATGCTGAGCCGCGACCAGGGCGTGGTCGTCGGCGACCGCGTGAACACGGCGGCGCGTATCCAGGGAGTCGCGGATCCCGGGACGGTGTTCGTCGATGACGTCACTCGGCAGGTGACGTTGCCCGTGATCGGCTACAAGGACGCCGGCCGCCACGCGCTCAAGGGCAAGTCCGAGCCGCTTCAGCTGTGGCGCGCGGTCGAGCTGCTCGCGACGACGACGGACGCCGATCGGGACGGCCTTCAGGCGCAGTTCGTCGGACGTGAGGCGGAGCTGCGCCTGATCAAGGAGCTGCTCCATGCTGCGGTGAGCCGCTCCTCGGCGGGGCTGGTCGCGGTGTCCGGTGCCGCCGGCGTCGGCAAGAGCCGCCTGCGCTCGGAGTTGCTCGACTACCTGACCGGGCTGCCGGATCGGTTCCTGTGGCATCCCGGCCGCTGCCTCCCATACGGCGACGGCGTCGCTTACTGGGCACTCGCCGAGATGGTCCGGCACCGCCTCGGAATCCCGGAGGACGCACAGTTCGAAGAGACCGAGCGGAAGCTGCGCGCCGGCCTGGAGCAGTGGGTCGGCGACCCCGGCGAGCGCGAGTTCGTCTCGGCCCGGCTCGGGGTCCTGCTGGGCGTGGCCGAGGGCGGCGCCGGACGCGAGGAGCTGTTCGCGGGCTGGCGTCTGTTCTTCGAGCGAATGGCCGAGCTCGATCCCGTGGTGATGGTGTTCGAGGACATGCACGCCGCCGACGACGGGTTACTCGACTTCGTCGAGTACCTCCTCGACTGGTCCGCGCACCATCGGATCTTCATCCTCACGCTGGCCAGGCCGGAGCTGTCAGAGCGCCGGCCGGGCTGGGCAGCTCGCCACCGGGGCGCCACCGCGATGTCGCTCGAACCGCTCGGGGACGGCGCGATGGAGGAGCTGATCGACGCGGTCGCGACGCTGCCGATGACCGCCAAGCGGAGGATCATCTCGCACGCCGAGGGCGTTCCCCTGTACGCGATCGAGACGGTGCGTGCGCTCGCCGACCGTGGCGTCCTCGTCGAGCGCGACGGGGCGCTGGTGCTCGCCGGCGAGCTCGGCGAGCTCGATGTTCCGCCAAGCCTGATCTCGCTGCTGGGCGCGCGGCTCGATGCCCTGGGGTCCGACGAGCGCGAGCTGGTCCGGTCGATGTCCGTGTTCGGGGGCAATTTCCCGCTCGCCGCGGTGCAGGCTCTTTCGGGCATGGCGGAGGGGGACGCCGGGGCGATCCTGGCCACCCTCGTGCGCAAGCAGGTGCTGACGGTTCGAGCCGACCCGCACTCGCCCGACCGGGGGCAGTACCGGTTCAGCCAGATGCTGCTCCGGACGGTCGCCTACGAGACCCTCTCCAAACGCGAGCGGAAGTCGCGCCACCTAGCCGCGGCTCACTACCTCTCGAGTGCGTTCGCCAACGAGGGCGAGGACGTCGCCGAAGTCCTCGCCGCGCATTACCTACAGGCGTATCGCGCCGCGGCCGACGACTCCGACGCCACCCAGCTCCGCACCGAGGCGATCACCGCGCTGCGTCGCGGCGCCCAGCGTGCGGCAGCGGTTGGCGCGCCGCAGACCGCCGAGCGCGCGTACCGGACTGCGATCGACCTCGCGCCGACCGAGGAGGAGCGGATCGACCTGCTCGAGGCGGCTGGTGACATGGCGCTCGTGGACGGGCGCTACGACGCCGCCTTGCAGCTATTCGAGGATGCGGCGGGGAGGCACGAGCAGCTAGGACGCCAACGCGAGGCGGCTGCCCTGGCGTCGAAGATCGGCCACGCGCTGCGCCGCAACGGTCGCACCTCGGAGGCCATTGATCGGATGAGTGGCGCGTTGGCCCTCCTCAGCGACGCGGACCGCGACGCCGCCCGGCTCAACGTCGAGCTTGGCGTCGCGTTGCTCGCCGCGGGGCGGCCCCGTGAGGCGGTCGAGCCACTGGAACGCGCGCTCGACCTCGCGCAGGCACTCGAGCTTCCCCACGTCCTGGCGGGAGCATTGACCTTCAAGGCCCAGGTGTGCGTCGCGCTCAGCCGTTCGCGCGAGGCACGCATCCTTTTCGCGGGCGCCATCGAGTTGTGCCGGGAGTACGGGTTCAGCGACCGGCTGCTCATCGTCCAGCTCAACAGCGGCGACTTCCTGAGGAAACTCGATCTGCCCGGTGCCGCTGAGCAAACCGGCGATGCGCTCGCCACTGCCCGACGGGTCGGCAGCCGGGTCTACGAGAGCGTGGCCGCATCCAACCTAATGCGCGTGTGGGAGTACACGGGAGCGTGGGACGACGTCGAGCGGCTCGGGACCGAGCTGCTCGAGAGCGGCCCCGAGCGGCCCGGAGTGGAATACATCCACCTCGGGCTCGCCCTGGTCGCCGCCTTCCGCGGGGACGCGCAAGTGGCCGGCCGGCACCTGGACGGGATGAGCCCGTGGCGCCACAGCGAAGCGAACGAGGCCCGCTGGACGTACACGGCTTGCCAGGCCACGATCGCGCTCGTCGCGGGTGACCCCGCTGCGGCGTTGGATGGCCTGTCGGGCGCGATGGGCAACATCATCGCGGCCGAGGGAGTCTCGAGCCCGGCTAGCCGGATTGGCTTCCCGACCGCGATCGAGGCCGCCGTCGCGGTGGGGGAGGTCGGCCAGGCCACCGCGCTCTTGCGGTTGCTAGCTGAGGTGCCTCCCGGCCACGTCCCGCCGTTCCTGCGCGCGGAACGGGCCCGGGGGGAAGGTCTGGTCGCCGCGCTCGTGGGCGACACAGTCACGGCCCGGGCTCGCTTCGGCGCCGCGATCGAGGAGCTAACCAGCCTCGGCTATCCGTATTGGCTCGCTCGCGCCCAGACCGGTCTGGCCCGGGTGTTGATCGACGACGACCGGAGCGGAGAGGCGCAACCCGTGCTCGACGAGGCGGTGGCGGAATTGAGGAAGCTCCGCGCGGCGCCCGCACTCGCGGTCGCCGAGGCGCTCCTGGCCGGGCTACCGGCTGCGGTCCGCGGGTAGTCGCATCACTTCCGCAGCGACGCGAGCAGCGCCCGGCCGTTCGGCACGCCCCAACCGGTGACCGCGTCGAACCCCTCAGCCGCCTCGTAGCCGAATCCGGGTTTCGGCGTGCAGTTGTTTCCCTTGGTGATGTCTTTGCAGCCGCTCACGCCACGAACGCGGCCGTCGGCTCCCTCGCCGTACAGGAGCGGCGCGAGGAACCCCGGCACGGCGCCGGCGATCCGCGCGACCAGAGCCGCCCACAGAGGAGCCGAAGCGCTCGTCCCACCGTTCATTCTCGGCTGGCCCTGGAACACGATGCTGTAGCCGGGGAGCCCGGCCAGCGCCGCCACGTCCGGAACGATCCGCCCGTCGAAGCCGCCGGGGTTTAGTGAGCGAACGTGGACGTTCTGCCATTCAGGCCGTTTGAAGCGCTGACTTACGCCTCCACCGGTTGAGCCACCGCGTGGGTATTTCTGGGGGTCGCTTTGATCGCCCGGACAATTCCACCACACGACCTCCTCCTCACCCTCGAGCATGGTGCCGCCCACCGCGAGGACGTGGGGACTCGACGCCGGGAAGTGCGCATGCGCGCGCTCGTCCTGCATCTGGTCACCACACCCGTCGTCACCGGCTGCGGCGCAGACGGTAATACCGCGCCGCGCGGCCGCTTGCAGCCGCTGGTTGATGGCGTCAACGGCAGCCCGGGACCATTTCGCGGAGTCCTCCGCGAGTCCCCAGCTCACGCTCAGGCTCACCGGCGGCGGATCCTCGGCGACCACCCGGTCGAGCAGGTCGATCCAGCCTTTCTGATCAAACTTCGCGAAGAACATACGCATCTTCGCGTCCGGGCAGAGCCCTGCCACGATCTCCACATCCATCGTCACCTCGTGGCTCTCACCGACCAGCGAGGCCTGCTGTTGGGTGACCGCCGCTGCGATCTCCGCCGGAGTCAGCGGCACGGCCCCAACCGATACGACCTCGATCTCCGGCACTGTCCGGCCGAGTGTCTCGCAGAAGGTCCGGATATCTGCTGGGAAGTAACCGCCCCCGAACTCGGCGATCGCGATTGTCTGCCCCTTGCCGTGTCCCTCGGGAAAGTTGTAGCGCTGCTCGAGTTCCTCGGGCCGGAGCGGGCTCGGCCCGGGCGCTGACTCGCCGGAGCCGGTGAGCCGTCGAGCCACCCGGCGCTGGTCCAGCCCGAACACGCCCGTGACCACGCCGTCAAGGTCGGCCGGGATGTGGATCTCACCTTCGCGGCCACGGAGGATTCCGTCGGGGCCGTGATCGTAGAGTCCGAGACCGGCATGGAAAGCGTCCTCGATCTGCCCGGCGGAGCCGCTCACCGCGAGGCTCCCGGTCGCCGGATATGCCGGTTCGACGCTCAACCCGAACCGCCCGAGGACGCGCTTGACCTCCTCGCTGGCGTGCGCGAAATCCTCGGGGCGGACGGTGACCGTTAGTTCGATGGACGACGCGCGATCGACACCGCCGACATACCGGGCGTCTGGCTCTCCCCCGCGACCGCTGCCCGCCAGTCGCACGTGGCTCTCACGCGTCATCGTTGACTAGGCGAGACGAACTCGCGACGATGCCTAGCGACCACTACGAAAGGAACCCCCATGAACCAGAGTCAAAGCGTATTCGAGTGCGCCCGCGTGCCGGTGGGCGACACCTGCTCCGTGCAGCTGTCCGGGGAGCGGGATCATGTCGTGGCGGCCGCGAAGCAGCACCTCGTATCGCACGGCCACACCAACGACGACCAGCTTCACGCGAACGTCACGCGGGCCGTCGACCAGCAGGAATACGACGCCTGGGGCGGTTGACCGGACCGGCGCCTGAGGCTAGATCGGGTACTGCCGCGGCAGCGACTGGACGGTGATCCAGCGCAGTTCCGTGAACTCCTCGAGCGCGGCCCGTCCGCCGAACCGCCCGAACCCGCTCGCCTTCGCACCGCCGAACGGCATCTGCGGCTCGTCGTGCACGGTCGTGTCGTTGACGTGGCAGATGCCACTCTCGATCCGCTGAGCCAATTCGAGCGCCGCCGGCACGTTCTCCGAGAACACAGCCGCCGACAGGCCGTACTCGGTGTCGTTGGCCACCTCGACGGCGGCGTCCGGACCATCGACCGGAACCACGGTGAGCAGCCGGCCGATCGCCGTGGACGGCTCGCGCGGATCTCCGACCGGCAGCGCACGCGCCCGCTCGGCCAGCTTCTCGGCCACCGAGTCGGCCACGCTCCGATCGACCACGATCCGCTCGGTCGACATGCAGATCTGCCCCTGGTCGAAGAACGCGCCAAAGCTCGCGGCCGCGGCGGCGCGATCGAGGTCGGCGTCGGCCAGCACGACCATCGGCGCCTTACCCCCGAGCTCGAGCAGCACCCGCTTGAGGTGGCGGCCCGCCTTCTCGGCGATGATCCGCCCGACGTTCGTCGAACCGGTTGATCCGCCGCGTCGCCGGGTGCGCGTGGAGAGGATGACCGGCGCGTTCCACGCGCGATCCCGACGATCACGGGAAGACGCGCGGGCCGCCCGGCCGACCGGTGCCCCCGTGAACGGGAAGCTCTGCTCGTACTCGCGACCGGACTGCGCGCCAGTCGACATGTGCGCTAAGCGATCCAAGTGCGGCCCGTGTATCAGGACGAGCGCACGAGGCGCGAGCTCTTAGAGGCTGCGCCTCAGAACGAGACCTCGTCGACGAAGCACCACGACCAACTGTCGCCCGGCATCGCCGAGCTCATGATCGCGTGACCCGTCTCCTTGTAGTGCTTGGTCGCGTGCGTGCCGGGCGAGGAATCGCAGCAACCGACGTGCCCGCATACCCGGCAGGCCCGCAGCGCGACCCAGGTCTGGCCGGTCGCCAGGCACTCCTCGCAGCCCTCGACGTTCTCCGGTACCCCGACCTTGATCTGGTCGACGTGGACGCATTCGGCCATCGGTGGTTCTCCTCTCGGATCGGATCCCTACTTCTCGCCGCAGACCATCTCAGAGTCGGCCCCGGATCGCACGAAATCCGATCGGCGGTCGCCCGGAGCAGCCCCGCCAGAGATTGCCGACCAGGGCTCAAGGAATCTTGATCTTTAGCCGACAAATAGTTTGACACCGAAATATTTTTCAGCTAAACTTTCGTTACGAAATGAACTCGACAACTTCTTCTCCTAACCCTTCACCCGTGGTCAGCCTCGCCGGCGCTCAGGACGCCGCGGCGCCACGGATCGAGCCGCACGTGAGGCGCGTCGCGATCGTCGTGATCCTCGGCGCGATCATGTCCGTGCTCGACACGACGATCGTCAACGTCGCCCTGCACGACCTGTCGATCGACCTCCATTCTTCGCTCAGCGGGATCCAGTGGGTCGTCACGGGATACCTGCTCTCGCTCGCCGCCGTGATTCCCGTCACCGGCTGGGCGGTCCGGCGCTACAGCGCCCGTCGGCTGTATCTGATCGCCCTCGTGGTGTTCACGGTCGGCTCGGCACTGTGCGCGCTCGCCGCCAACAGCGGCGAATTGATCGCGTTCCGCGTCCTCCAGGGCGTCGGCGGCGGAATGCTCACCCCGATCGGCCAGATGATCCTCGTCAAGGCCGCTGGCCCACGAAACCTCCCCAAGGTGATGAGCCTCATCGGCATCCCGATCGTGCTCGCGCCGGTATTCGGCCCGACCCTCGGCGGCCTCCTCCTGCAGTCGGTCGGCTGGCAGTGGATCTTCATGATCAACGTGCCCGTCGGCGCGCTCGCACTGACGTTGGCGTGGCGGCTGCTGCCGCACGATTCCGCGGGCACCGATCAGGCCGGCCGGCTCGACGTGGTCGGACTCGGTCTCGCCGCAGCCGGCGTCGTCGGCCTCACCTACGGCCTGTCCGAGAGCGCAACCGCGGGCACCCTGGTCTCCTCGTCGGTGCTCGTCCCCGCCCTCGGCGGCCTCGCCCTGCTCGGGCTGTTCGTGGCCCGCTCGCTGCGGATCGAGCGTCCGTTGCTGGATCTCAACCTGTTCGCCAACCCCGCCTTCCGGGCGGCGTCGATCGTGACCTTCTGTCTCGGCGCGGCGCTGTTCGGCGGAATGATCCTGATGCCGCTCTACTTCCAGACAATTCGCGGCGAGGACGCGATCCAGACCGGCCTGCTCCTGATCCCGCAGGGCATCGGCGGAGGCCTCGGCATGTTCCTCTCCGGTCGCATGACCGAGCGCTTCGGCGCGGGACGCACCTCCTTCTTGGGCGCCATGATCCTCGCGGCGGCCACGATCCCGTTCGTGCTCGTCACCGACACCACGCCCTACGCCACAATCGGCACCGCCATGATTTTCCGCGGCATCGGCATCGGCCTGTCGATCATGCCCGCGATGACAGCCGCCTTCTCGGTGCTTCCTCGCGAGAAGGTGAACGACGCCAGCCCCCAGTTGACCGTGCTCCAACGGGTGGGCGGATCGCTCGGAACCGCGATCTTCGCGGTCGTCCTCCAGAGCCAGACCAGCAGCGCCCACACCACGGCCGCCGCGGCCGCCGCGTTCGGGCACACCTACTGGTGGGTCATGGGCGTGACGCTGCTGGCGCTGATCCCGACGCTACTGTTGGCGCGGACCGAGCGGCGTAACAAGACCGCCACCGAGATCTCCGTCGCGATTCCCGTCGACGAGCCCATGCTGGAGGCAGCGTGAGTCAAACCGCTTCATCCGTCGCCGAACCCGCCGGCCAGGTAGAGGAGTTCCGCACGGCGGTCAATCACCTGCTCGCCGCCGATCGCAGGCTTCGTGGCCGCGACCACAGCCGGCCGGGCGAGCTGACCTTCGCGCAGATCCGGACCATCGCGGCCCTCGGCCGCGAGCACGAGATGACCGCCGGCCAGCTCGCCAAGAGCGCCGAGCTGACGCCGGCCACCATCACTTCGATCCTCGATCAGCTCGAGGCAGCGAACATCGTCGAGCGCCGGCGTAGCACCGAGGACCGGCGCGTCTGCAACGTCGCGCTGACCCCGGAGGGCTGGGAGCTCCTCGAGCGCAAGCTCGCGGTCTGGAACGGTCTGTGGGCCGAGCGTCTGTCCGCGTTCAGCGACAAGGACATCGCGACGGCCGCCGCCATCCTCCACGAGGTCACCGGCATCCTGGATTCTGTCTCGAGCTCGCTCGACCCGGCTCAGCCGAAGGGGTAAGCCCGAATCCTGATCGCGTCCGGCGGGTGGGTCAGAGGTTTTACCTGGACTGGCTTAACGTCCAGATAGGGCCTACCCGAAGCTTCCGATTCCGGCGCTTCGACCGATATCTCGGCGGTGGTCTCATCGCTGGAAGACATCCGATCCAACCGAACGGTTATGGCCTACACGGCGTCGGCAATGGCCGGTGCCGCGGCGCTCGACGGCTTGATCGAGGGGTTCCTGCCCGGCGATCCCAAGTTCGCATTGGTGCCGGTGGTCTTCGTGCTGGTGCTGTTCGCTTTCCTGCTGGCCGTCGGCCCCCGTCTATCACGGCGAGGGCTGGCGCTGGTCGGACCGTTCGGTGTGGCCCTGATCGCGTACGCGCTGGCCACGTCTCCCGGGCCCGGCGATGGGGCCATTCTGTACGCGCTGCCGGTGCTGTGGACGACGATCTTCTTCGGGCGGCGTGGCGCCGTCGCGATCGTGGCCTGCGTCGGGGTGGGCGAAGCGATCGCCTTGCTGCTTCTGCCAGCCGCCGACGCCTACCCCGGCCGCTGGGTCGACGTGATGGTGAGCACCGCCGCGATCGCCGTCGTCGCGCACGTGCTCGAGAACCGCAGCCAGGTTCTGCTCGAGCGCCTGCGCAGCGAGGCGAGGACCGATCCGCTTACCGGCCTGCTCAACCGGCGCGGGTTCGATGAGTACGCCACGCGCGAGCTGGCCCGCGCCGGCCGCGACGGCAGGCCGATTGCCCTCGCCACCTTCGACATCGACCATTTCAAGCAGATCAACGACGAGCACGGCCACGTCGTCGGCGACCGTGCCCTCGTGCATATCGCCCACCTGCTGGCCGTCCATTCGCGCGCGATCGACATCACCGCCCGGCTGGGTGGCGAGGAGTTCGCCGTGCTCATGCCCGGAAGCGACCGGAACGGTGCGGAGGCATTCGCCGAGCGCGTCCGCCACGCCCTCGCCGCCCACGACTGCCTGAGCCTGCCGGACATGCGGGTCAGCGCCGGCGTCACCGCCACTGCCGTCCCGATCGAGGTCGAGATGATGCTCGAGCGGGTCGACTCAGCGCTCTACGCGGCCAAGCGCGGAGGCCGCGACCGCACCGTCGCATTCGACGGGCACGAGATGTCGGTGCCGGTCTGACGGCCGCGAGAGGGTAGCCTCGGCGGGGTGTTTGACCACGTCGGGATCGCGGTGGGGGACCTCGCCGCGTCCGAGCGCTTCTACCGCACGGTCCTGTCCGTGCTGGGCGTGGAGCCGAGTCACGCCGATACCGAGCTCGTCGAGTGGGCCGACTGGGACATCGGTCCGACGGACCCCGAGCACCCCGTGACCCGCGGCCTTCACGTCGCCTTCCGCGCGTCGTCCCGCAAGGCCGTGGACGCCTTCTGGCAGGCCGGGATCGACGCGGGCTACCGCGACGACGGCGCGCCCGGCCCGCGCCCGGTCTACGGCCCGGACTACTACGGCGGCTTCCTGCTCGACCCGGACGGCAACAGCGTGGAGGCGGTGCACACCGAGCGCGAGAGTTCCGTGCCCGACGGCTGCGTGGACCACCTCTGGATCCGCGTCCGCGACCCGGCCGCGTCCCGGCGCTTCTACACGACAATCCACGAGCTCGCCGGGCTGCGGATCGGCGTGGACAAGCCGGACCACGTCCAGATCGTCGGCGAGGACTTCAGCTTCTCGCTGATCGACGACGGGCGGCCGCTCACCGAGCACGTCCATCTCGCGTTCCCCGCGCAGGACGACGCGATCGTGCGCGCGTTCCACGCCGCAGCGCTCGCCGCCGGCTACGAGGACCACGGCGGACCCGGCGAGCGCGCCGCCTACCACCCGGGCTACTACGGCGCTTTCGTCCTGGACCCCGACGGGCACAACATCGAGGTCGTCAACCACAACAGGTCCTCGGAGTGAATGGCGAGACCCGCGGCGGCCATCCGGCTGCTCAATCCCCAAAGTCGAGCTCGCCGAGGCTCTCGACGGACACAGAACGAACGAGTCGCAGCTCCCCCGTCCTCGCGCCGGGTTCGGGAACGCTCGACGGCCAGGCCTGCTTCTTAGTCTCAAACCGAATCCTCTGCGGATCGGCGCCCAGCACTCGCAGAATGTCGCAGGCGCCGCCCTCGCCGCGACGCACGATCACGAGCAGCATGTGCTCGGTGCCCGGCTCGCCCATCCCGAACCGATTCGCGGACCTGAGCGCGTCCTTGGCCTCTGGCGAGAACGCCATCCTCCCTTCCGCGAGCGAGTCCGAGCCGACACCTAGCCGCTCTCGAACCAGGGCACGGACGGGCTCGACTGCCAGCCCGAAGTCCGCGAACACCCGACCAGCGATTCCGTCCTGATCCGAGAACAGCCCGAGGAGCAGATGCTCAACCTCGACGGTCCCGTGCCCGCGCCCTCGGGCCTCGTCCTGAGCTCGCATAATCGCCTCGCGCGCTTGCTCTGTGAACCGCTCGGACAGACGATCAGTATCGCAACCGAATCGCCTGGCTAGAAGCCCCGTTCGACCGTCTCAGACACCTGCTTCCACGAAACCGCGGCAGCATGGATTGGCCGCGGGGCGTCGCTTGGGCACCGCCCCGGGCGGAACGATTCTCGCAGCGACGCTGCCTCTCAACTCCAAATAGCGAGCCGGCGAGCGGCATCCCCTGGCTTCGGCGTCTGCTCGCGACGCGATCCCTGTGCCATTGCGGCTGGCCCGGCGACCGCGTCCACTCCGCACCGGTTTGAGCTACTACCGGTTGACGATCTCGGCGGCTGCGGTGAGCGGGTCGATGTTTGCTGCGTCCGCGACGCCGGCCCGGTACTCGTCAGAGTTGGTGAGTGGTGGGGTCAGGTTCCGCTCGTAGCGGACTCGCTCGGCCGCGACCATCCGGAAGCCGATTTCGTGCTCGAGCCGCTCGGCGAGAGTCCACAGGCGGCCGGCCGTAGTTGGGTCCTCGTTTCGTGCGGCGACGCAGGCGAGACCCGCGAGGCAGTACGCCTCCAACCGCGCGTCTCCCTCTTGCAGGCCGAGTGCGAGCGCCTCACGGTAGTAGCCCTCGGCGGTGGGCATATCGCCTACGTCGAGATAGAGGTCGCCGAGGCTGTGCACCGTGGACGCAGCGCTGCCAAGTCTGTTTGCGCGCCGAGTCTCGATGGAGCGGACGAACAGCTCGGCGGACCGGTCGAAATCGCCGAGGTCCCGGAGAGCCTCAGCGATGCGGTGCAAGGTGCGGGCGATCCCCAGCGTGTCGTCGAGGCGCTCATAGATCGGAAGCGCCTGCTCCGCCCGTGCGAGGCTGCTCTCGGGCGCGCCGGCGATTGACTCGGCGGCGCTGAGGCTCAGCAGCACGACGGTCTCGCCGCGTTCGTCGCCGGCGTCCCGGTAGAGCGCAAGCGCCTCTATCAGTGCCGCCCGCGCCTGTTCGAGCCGCTCGAGGAACACCAGCGCGTGGCCGAGCCCGGCGAGCGCCTTGGCGCGGTCTCCCGGCGACAGTGCGGCCGGATCGGCCAGCGCCCGCTCGTACCACCGCTGTAATTCACGGAGGCGTCCATCCCCCAGCCAAGGCCCGAAGAGGGCATCGGCGAGTGGGAGCGCGGCGACGATTTCGTGGTCGAGCGCCCAAGCGAGCGCGAGTCCGACATCGGCGGCGTTCTGGCGCAGCCGAATCAGGTCATCGGTGCCCTCCCGGGGGCCGTCACCATCGGCGACACCGAGCGCGAAGTACCAGCGTGCGTGGCGGGCGCGAATCTCGTCGCGCTCGTCGCTTGAGTCGAACTGCTCGAGTGCGTATTCGCGCGTAGTGTGCAACAAGAAGAGCCGGCCGTTGTCGGCGTGGCGCACGAGACTCTTGTCGATCAGTGATCGCATGGCGTCGAGATCGGCGTCGCAGATCTGTTCGGCTGCCTCGAGCTCGAAGCTGCCGACGAACACCGCCAGCCGCGTGAGCAGCCGCTGCTCGGGCCGGGTGAGCAGGTCGTAGCTCCACGCGATCGTCGCCCGCATCGTGCTGTGGCGCTTGGGGAGGTCGCGGCGACCGCCGGCGAGGAGCGGGAGCCGCTGCTCCAGCCGGGTGAGGAGCTGCTGCTCGGAGAGGAGCTTGACCCGCGTCGCCGCAAGCTCGAGCGCGAGCGGAAGTCGATCGAGTCGCTCGCAGATCGCGTCGATCTCAGCGCCCGGCTCGTAGCCCGGCTCCACCTGCCGCGCCCGCGCGGTGAACAGCTCGACGGCGGCGTGGGGCGACAGCGGCGCCACCGGGTACTCCTGCTCGGCGGCCACCCCGAGCCGCTCCCGGCTCGTCACGATCACCCCGCAACCCGGCGCGCCGGAGAGCAGCTCGGCGACCGCGCGAGCCGCCTCGATCACCTGCTCGAAGTTGTCAAGCACGAGCAACAGGGCTCGCCCGCGCAGATACATCGGCAGGTCCGCGATGTCGCCGAGCGCCGCCGCGATCGCCGCCGGTACCAGCCGCGCCTCGCTGACCATCGCGAGCGGAACCCACCACACGCCGTCCGGATAGCGGTCGGCGAGACCCGCCGCGAACGCCATCCCGAGCCGGGTCTTTCCCGTCCCACCGGTTCCGGTCAGGGTGATCAGCCGGCGCGAATCAGCGAGCGTCATCAGCTCGGCAAGTTCGCGCTCGCGGCCGATGAGGGGTGTCGCCTGCACGGGCAGATGGACATGGCCCGGCGCTCGTCCGTCCGTCGTGGCGCCGGCGGGCGCGGCGGGCTGGCCTGGGTCGGTTTGGAGCAGCGCCCGGTCCTGAGCAAGGATCGCTTCGTGCAGTTGCCGAAGCTCGACCGACGGCTCGATCCCCAGTTCGTCGACCAGCGCCGACCGCGCGGCACGGTAGGCGGCCAGCGCTTCCGCCTGCCGTCCGGTCCGGTACAGAGCCAGCATCAGCTGGCCGCGCAGACGCTCGCGGTACGGATAGTCGCGCACGAGACGCTCGAGCTCGCCGAGCACCTGCGCCTCCCGGCCCAGCAGCATTTCGACCGCGATCCGCTCCTCCAGCACGGCGGCGCGCAGCTCGCCGAGCCGCGCGATCTCCCCTTGCGCGAACGCGTCGTATTGAAAGTCGGCCAAGACGTCACCGCGCCACAGCTCGACTGCGCCGCTCAGCGCGGCGAGTGCCTGATCTGGTCGTCCCGCCGCCAGCAGGGATCGGCCCTCGCCGATCAGCCGCTCGCATCGCTGCACATCGAGCTCCTCGGGCCCGACTCTCAAGACGTAGCCACCGGCAGTAGTGACCAGCCGCTCCCCGTCCGGGTCTGAGTGGCCGGCGGCAAGGGCCCGGCGCAGCCGCGATACGTGCACCTGCAGCCCCTTCGCGCCGCTCGCCGGCGGCGCACCCGCCCACAGACCCTCAACCAGCTGATCGCTCGACACGACCTCGTTCGCCCGCAGCAGCAGCAAAGCAAGCACGGCTCTCGGCATCCGACCGCCCAGGGCGAGCTCGAGCCCATCGTCACCGACTGCCTGCAAAGGACCCAGGATCCCGAAACGCATAAGCCCTCGCGACCGTACCGATTCCCCGTCACCCGCCTCCGACCGAACGCCGCCGACGGCACCGCATACCCGCGGGCTGCAATGCCCGGGCCGGGCCGTTTACCGGACTGCAAGCCGGCTGCAACCCGTGCGGATCACAGTGCCCGCAGCACAACCCAACACGAGGTCAGCCATGCATTCCCAACTCGCCCCCATCGCCGCCCAACAGCGCATCGTCGACCTGCACCGAGCCGCCGACCTCAACCGCCTCGTGCACGACGCCACTAACACCAACTGCGGCAACGCCGTCCCCGCACCCCGCCGCGCCGCCGCCGCGCCAGTCCCGTTCCTGCGCTGGCTCCGCCGCCGCCTGGCGTAAACGCACCCGTTGCTCGGGAGCGCTAACTCGAGCGCGGCCAGCTGCAACCGCGTAAGCGGTCAGGCCGGATCGGCAGCAGCGCTGGCGCTTGAGGCGTCGAGCGGTAGCCGACGACGCCGTCGACGCCGTCGACGCCGCGCTCGGCCCAGGGCGTGATCCAAAACGTCCGCGAGCAGTCACGCCTCACGGCAGCATCGGCGCTCGGGGGCATGTTCGGTGCGTTTCGGGTCGCTCGCCCGATCGACGCTCGGCGTGCCTAATCAGCCACAGCCATCCGCCCGTGAATAGAGCAGTCCAGAGGCCTGCGGCGAAGAGAAACACCGCCACAAGCCAGATCGGAACAGAGACCCAGTCGCCGACCGCGTGGGCGCCGAAGGCAGCCCCGATTCCGGCTGTCAAGCATAGATCTGCAAGTTCGGATAACCACGATTAAGTCCCCTCTGCGGTGTAAACGACACTGCCAACGCTGGCGATTGCTGTCGTTGACATGTAAAGGACGACTTATCGGTTGGAGGGATCGAGCCGGTGGGTGAGCGTGGTGTGGCGGCGGCCGGCTCCCGGGGTGCGGACGGCTTGGGCGAGCGCGCGGCGGGATCCGACGAGGACGATGAGTTGCTTGGCTCGGGTGACGCCGGTGTAGAGCAGGTTGCGTTGCAGCATCATCCAGGAGGAGGTGGTGAGCGGGATGACCACGGCGGGGTATTCGCTGCCTTGGGAGCGGTGGATGGTGATGGCGTAGGCGTGGGCGAGTTCGTCGAGTTCGGCGAAGTCGTAGTCGATGTGTTCGTCTTCGTCGGTGAGCACGGTGAGGGTCTGCTCCTCGAGGCACAGGCCGGTGACGGTTCCGACGGTGCCGTTGAAGATGCCCGCCTTGCCTTTGTTGTAGTTGTTGCGCAGCTGGATGACCTTGTCGCCGGCACGGAACGCTCGGTCGCCGTAGCGTTTCTCCGGCGTGCGATCGCGTTGCGGGGTGAGCGCGTCTTGCAGCAGGCTGTTGAGGTTGCCGGCTCCCGCGGGTCCGCGGTGCATCGGTGTGAGCACTTGGACATCGCGGACCGGGTGCAGGTGGAATTTGGTGGGGATGCGGCGGGCGACGATGTCGACGACGAGTTTGGCGGTCTCCTCGGCCGGGTGGAGGCCGGAGTCCTCGGCGGGGTCGCACGTGAACCAGTAGAAGTCGCGGAAGTCGGTGAGCTGTGGGGGTTGGCCGTGGTTGATGCGGTGGGCGTTGACGACGATCCCTGAGTGCTGGGCTTGGCGAAAGATCTGGGTCAGGCGCACCCGCGGGATGATGTTGGCGGCGAGCAGGTCGCGCAGGACTTCGCCGGCGCCGACCGAGGGGAGCTGGTCGACGTCGCCGACGAGCAGCAGATGCGCTCCGTCGGGGATCGCCTTGATCAGCTTGTTGGCCAGGATCACGTCCATCATCGAGCACTCATCGACCACGACCAGATCAGCATCCAGGGGGTGGTCGCGGTCGTATCTCGGCTCGCCGCCTGGCTGCAGCTCAAGCAGCCGGTGAACGGTTGAGGCGTCGTGGCCGGTCAGCTCGGCCAGCCGTTTGGCGGCCCGGCCGGTGGGCGCGACCAGGACTACCGTCGCCTTCTTGGCCCTGGCGAGCTCGACAACCGAGCGGACGGTGAAGCTCTTGCCGCACCCCGGCCCGCCGGTCAGCACCGCGACCTTGCTGGTGAGCGCGAGCTGGACCGCATCTTGTTGGCCGGGAGCGAGGTGTTGGCCGGTCCGGCTCTGTAGCCAGCCCAGCGCTTTCTGCCAGTCGACCTGGTTGAACGCGGGCAGCCGCTCCTGGCTTGAGTTCAGCAGATCCGTGAGCCCGCCCGCCAGCGAGCGCTCGGCGCGGTGAAACGGCACCAGATAGACCCCCGGAACCGTGCTGCGGGTGGGATCGTCGCCCGCCGGCAGCTGTTCACGGACGACACCCTCCTCGCTCACGAGCGCATCCAGACAGGGGCCGATCAGCTCGTGGTCGACCTGCAGGATCTTCGTCGCCTCGCGGACCAGGTCCGGTTCGGGGAGGTAGCAGTGGCCGTTGTCGGCGGCCTCGGAGAGGGTGTACTGCAGGCCGGCTTTGATCCGCTCCGGGCTGTCGTGCGGGATCCCGACCGCTTGGGCGATCGTGTCCGCGGTCTTGAATCCGATCCCCCACACCTCCGAGGCCAGCCGGTAGGGCTCGCCGCGGACCACCGAAATCGAGTTCTCGGCGTATGCCTTGTAGATCCTGACCGCCAGCGACGTGGACACCCCGATGCCGGACAAGAAGACCATCACTTCCTTGATCGCCTTCTGCTCCTCCCACGCGTCAGCGATCCTCTGGGTCCGTTTGGGTCCGAGTCCGTGTACCTCGATCAGCCGGCCGGGCTGCTCTTCGATGATCGTCAGGATCTCGGTGCCGAAATGCGCCACCATTCGCTCGGCCATCATCGGCCCGATCCCCTTGATCAACCCCGAACCGAGGTAGCGGCGGATCCCCTGGATCGTGGCCGGCAGCACCGTGGTGAAGGAGTCCACCTGGAACTGCTTGCCGTATTTGGGATGGCTGCTCCACCGCCCGGTCAGGCGCAGGCTCTCGCCGACCTGGGCACCCAAGAGCGGGCCCACCACGGTCAGCAGATCGGGACCGGTGCGCTCGGTCGCCACCCGCGCGATCGTGTAGCCGGTGTCCTCGTTGGCGTAGGTGATGCGCTCCAGGACCGCCTCGAGCACCGATTGGCTCTGCGGCGGACGCACCGAGGAAGGCGTCAGCACGCTCACGCGCGGCGGACGCGACGGTCGAGCTCCAGCTCACGCACGCGCCCGTGCGCAAGCGCCAGCTCCTCCCGCAGCCGAGCGATCTCCTCGCGCTGGCGCTGGCTCTCATCAAGCGCCGCGCGCAGCCGAGCGCGCAGCGACGCGTCGCTGGCGCGCTGGCGAACCGGCAGCTGGGCCGGGGCCGAGGCATCGGCGGCGCGTAGCGTCTCGATCTCTGCCCGCAGCTCGGCGTGCTGGTAGAGAAACGCACGGCTGACCTGCGCACGCTGGGCCACGCCGGCGAACGTGATCGCCGCCCCTTGGCGATCGAGCTCGCGCAGGGCGCCGCGGACGCGCTGCTCCGCGTCAAGCGTGCGCCTGGCGGCGGCATCCAGCAGCGGGCGGCGGGCCGGTTCGGCGCCCATCAGGCGTTCCCCGCCTCGCCAGGAGCGGTGAGGTCGCGCACGTCGAACTCCTCGCCTTCGGCGCGATCGGTCTCGATCTGATCGATCCCTTCGAGGATGCGCGCGAGGCTCTGCTCGTCGCGCTCGAGCATCTCGACCAGTCTGATGTTGTTGTTCTTGCGCGCCTTCTCAAGCAGCCGGCGGGTCTCGGCCTGGTGCTGCTCATGAACGGATCGGAACGAGCCGTCGGTGAGGAAGCTCTCGCAGGTCAGGCACGCGTTCGGGTGAGGACATGACTGCACCAGCGGCAACCCGCAGTAGCCGTTCGGCAGCGCCTGCTTGGCGCGCGCGATCCGCTCCTTCATCCACGCCGCCTGCTCAAGCGGCCCGTCGACCGGCAGCACGATCCGCTCACCGCGAATGTTCACACGTTCGTGCCAGCGCTTGACCGCCTGCTTGATCGTCTCATCGCGCATCCGGGCATAGCGGGCGGTCATCTCGATCGAGCCGTGATCGAGCACGTCCGCGATCACGGTCAGCGGGATGTTCTCGTTGACCATGCTCGTGCCGACGTGGTGGCGAAACAGATGCGGGTGCACATCGAGCGCGAGCTGGCCATCGGCAGTGCGGATCTCAGCCTTGCGCACGTAGCGCTCGATCACGTTCGCCACCGTGCTCGGATTGATGTGAAACGCGCCGCGCTTCGCGCCGCGGTGCACCGGCGAAGGGAATAGCCACTCCGTCGCTGGGTAGCGCTCAGCCAGGTAATCCTCCTGGCATCGAAGCTGCTCGGCGAGCAGCGGCGGGATCGGCAGCATCGCCTCACGGCTGCCCTTGACATTGAAGTAGCGCAGATACGGGTGCCCGTCGGACCCCAGCTCCAGACAGTTGCGCATCAGCGTGACCACGCTCGAGACCCGGAAGCCGCAGAACGCCAGCACCAGCACGATCGTGCGGTCCCGCTCGCCCAGCACCGCCAGGTTCGCCGGGTCGACCCACTGCGCAAACACCCCGCTCGGAAGCGTCTTGGGCAGCCCGGGACCGACGCGCGGCAGCTCGGAGCCGTGAATCACAGAACCGGCCGGCAGCCCCGCCAACCCATCCTCACGTTGCTCCTCCAACAGCAGGCGCACCGCCAGCAGCCGCTGGTTGCGGGTCGCTGGCTTCCACTCGGTCTCGTGACGGACCCACAGCATGTAGTCCTCAAGCAACGGGCGCGACAGCAAGGCGGGCGCGCTCACCTCGCGCGCGTGCTCGGCCAGCCACTGACTGAAGTGCCGGACGCTCACCAGGTACGCGCTCATCGTCCGCGGCGCCGTGTCGGCCAGCAGCCGCCCACGGGCCCAGCGCTTAGCGGCCTCCTTCAGCCACGGCTGACAGATCCGCTCAAACCGCAGCGTCTCCTCGCCGCGATAGCTGGATGGCAAGTCGCCGTGCGGCAGCTCCGACCCAAACCAGACATCCCGCGGCCACAGCCTCTCCCAGCCGCGCGGCGCGCCGCCACCCTCGATCGCGCGCAGCGGCTCAGCACCCATCAGACGAGATCCGCCACCCTCGCCAGCACGCCGCGCTCGGCCAGCACGCCACGGAGATCCTCGGCAATCGGGTGCGTGTAGATCAGCGTCGAGTGAGGCGACCGATGGGTGAGCAGCGCGCCGATCACTTCAAGCTGAACGCCATCGCGATACGCCAGCGTCGCGTAGGTATGACGCAGCCGATGCGCCGTGAAGTGAAAGCCAACCCGCCGCCGCGTGCGCTCGACGATCTTGTCAACCATCTTGTAGGTCAGCGGCCGCCCCACCTGGCCGCCCCACAAGTTCACGAACACGAAATCGCAGTCCAGATCGCCGTACTCCTCATGCATGTAGTCATTCCACAGCCGCATCAGCTCCGCCGGCACCGGCACCCCGCCCTCGCCGCCGCCCTTGCTCCGCGCCCGCCGCGGCGCGTCCTCTCGCGCGCGGATCACGATCCGCCGCTCCCACGCCACCACGTCCTCGTGACGCAAACCGAGCGCCTGTCCGATCCTCATCCCCGTCGAAGCAAGCAGCGCGAACAGAAACCGGTCACGCAGCCGCCGCTGACAATCGATCACCGCCGCCACCTGCTCAAGCGACAGCGTCTGGGGCAGCGACTGGCGCTGGGGCAGACGCACCGCCCGGCCGCGCGGGTGGGTGCGCGCGATCCCATGCAGAAACGGCTTGTAGCCACCGCGGCCCGAGCGCGTCCTCACCAGCAGGTCCTTCGCCAGCGTCGACCCGCGCCTGGCCTGAAACTCGTAAAAGCCGACCACCCCGCTCAGCATCCGGTTGACCGTCCGCGCCGACAGCCGCGCCGACTCCTCCGCCAGCACCACCACGTTCGCCGCCGGCCGCCGTGTCCACGCGGCGAACTCGCCGAGCTCCATCACCCCGACCCGATCCCAAGCAAGCTCGCGCTCGGTCAGAAACGTCCAGAACGCCCGCAAGTCATACGCATAGGCCTCGACCGTGTTCGGCGAACGCTCGCAATCCGTCAGCCAAGCCAGATACTCATCAACCAGATCAACTGGTCGCAGATCCGGGCCGATGACCGTGAACGACCCGATCGCCCGCGCCGGCAAAAACACACGGCGAACAACGAAGCGCGGCTCCGGCTCGTTGACGTCGTGAACGTGCAAAGCGCCGGGAACATAACGGCCGCCGCGGACGTCAAAACCACACCTTCCCAGACGTCATGGACATCAGCCAAGCGGGGGGACTTAACGGCTTCTATGCGAAGTCGGGCGTTATCTGAAGTTGGCCGCTGACGGTCAAGTCGCTCGGGGGTGAGCTGGCCGTTCCGGTTCGCATAACTGGGCTTCCGGGGCGGGGTGTGGGCATGCCCCAGCCGAACAACGCCGGTGACGGCTGTCAGGGAGCCCGTCAGGGACGCGCCGCAGGCGGGCCGAAGGCCCGATCTTGACGGCCGCCGTCGGTGTTGTAGGCGTGTGGGGCCTGCCCGCACCCGGCCGGCGCCCACGCGCTCCTGAGTCCGCGGCACTTGCGGCGTTGCGGCGGGTCATTTTCAGCGTGGTGCGTTCTTCTGGTAGACGGTGAGAAAGGCGCTGACGCCGGCGTCGGCTTGGCCTTCGAGTTCTTTGCCGGTGAACGGTTTCTCTGGGATGAAGAGGCTCTTGTCAAGCGTGCGGCCGAGGACCAGAAACGCGAAGTGCGATGCCGCGGTCATGGGCTCGTCGATCTCAAGCAGGCCTCGGGCGGCGAGTTCCCCAAAGACTTTGGCGAGTGCTGCGAGCGTTTGCTCCTGAGCACGGTCGTAATACGCCTGCGCGAGTTCGGGGAGTTGGTGGGATGCGCCGATGACGAGTCGCCGTAGCGCTAGCCCGGCCGGTTGGGTGACGATCTTGATGTAGTCGCGGCCCAGGTTTCGCAGGTCGGCGTTGAGGTCGTTTGTTCGGGCGAGGGCGGCCAGTTCGGTGTGGAACGGATTCCCGCGGCGGTCGAGCGATCCGAGCACGATCTCGGTGAGCAACTGCTCTTTATCGGCGAAGAACCTGTAGACGGTCGGCTTTGAGACCTCGGCGTGCGCGGCGATCTGATCAACGCTCGTTCCGAGGTACCCACGTTCAAGGAACAGCGCCGTCGCAGCTTCGGTGATCGCCTGGCGCTTGCGGGTTGAGCGGGCCCCCGCGACCGGCGGGCGGCCAGGGAGCTCGAGTGCGCCAGTGCGGTGAGTGTCGCTTGGGTCCGTCATGAGGCGTTCCGGGCGGGCGTTCGTCTTGACGACGCCCCGAACCGTACTATACGGTGTAGTCCGTACTGAACCGTGTAGTACGACCAGGGCGACCACAGGAGTTATCCCTATGAAGAAGAGCTTGACGATGGGCGCGGCGCGACGGGTGCGGCGATGACGAGCACTGTGCTCTCAGCGGATGGAACGGTGATCGGCTACACGCGGTCGGGTGACGGGAGCCCAGTCGTGCTGGTCGATGGCGCCTTGAACGATCGGTCGCTTCCCGGGCCCAATCCAAAGCTGGCCGCCGCTCTCGAATCAACGTTCACGGTGTTTACCTACGACCGCCGTGGGCGAGGCGAGAGCGGCGACACCGCCCCCTACGCGATCGAGCGTAAGGTCGAGGATCTCCAAGCCGTTATCGAAGCCGCAGGCGGCAGCGCCTGCGTATACGGCATCTCCTCGGGAGCGGCACTCGCGCTCGAGGCCGGCGAGCGCTTGACGTCGATCACACGGCTCGCGTTGTACGAGGCGCCGTTTGTGACCGACAACTCCCGGGACCCGATCCCGGCAAACTTCGCAACTCACCTCGCCGAACTGGCCCAGGACGGGCGCCGCTCCGAGGCGCTGCGCTACTTCTTCACAGTTGGCGTCGCCCTACCCCGGGTAATGGTGGCGCTCATGCGCTTGCTGCCAGTGTGGTCGAAGCTGAAAGCGCTGGCGCACACCCTGCCCTACGACGCGCAGTTGATCGCCGGAACCGGCTCGGGAAAGCCACTCCCGGCCGATCGGTGGGACAACCTGACCGTCCCAACGCTGGTCATGGCAGGCACCAAAAGCCCGGCCTGGATCCGCAACTCGATGCGCGCGCTTGCCGACATCCTGCCAGGGGCCGAGTTCCGGGCGCTCGAGCGCCAGACGCACATCGTCAAGCCAGACGCGCTCGCTCCCGTCCTGAGCGCGTACTTCGGCGCCCGTCGCGAACTCAGCAAACACGAGCAGGAGAACCGACCATGAGAAAGATCATCGCGGGAATGTTCATCACGGCCGACGGCGTCGTCGAGGCCCCTGAGAATTGGAACCCGCCCTACTACAACCAGGAGATGACTGACGTCGTCCAAGGGCAGATGGCCGGATGCGACACGCACCTATACGGCAGACGCTCCTACGAGCTATTCCGCGCCGTGTTCACCGGCCCCAAGGCGGCACACATCCCGCACGCACCGCTCATGAACGAAGCCCTGAAGATCGTGGTCTCGACCACCCTGAGTCAGCCCGACTGGGGCCCGACAACCCTGATCAGCACCAACGTCGCCGATCAACTACACGAGCTCAAAACGCGGCCAGGCAAGAACATCAACGTCGGAGCCAGTGGCACGCTCGTCGGATTCCTACTCAAGGAACGCCTACTCGACGAGCTACTCCTCCTGGTCCACCCGATCGTCGTCGGCGCCGGCAAGCACCTGTTCGAGCAGAGCGCGGAACCGGTACCGCTCAAGCTACTCGAGACAACCACATTCAGCACAGGCGTAACCGCGCACCGCTACACGCCAGCGACCGCGTAACCCCAGAACCGCAGCAAACACCTCAACGACGACGACACAAGGCTGAAGTCGACAGAAAGCACACCGACCGTGTCGCCGTGGCGACTGCGACCCGACTCCCTCGTGGTCGTGCAAGCAGCCGTCGAAGCGACACGACCGCTTGAGGCCGCTGCGCAATCCAGCAGCGTGTCGTGGCTCGCCCCCGGCAGGGCATGATCGTGGCGGCGAGTTCTGCTCTGATTGCGGTACGAGCATCGCGAGCGCGGCGACTCGTTCCCTGCAACGCGCGGAAACCACGCATCTGAGGCGGGCTACGTCTCATGGTCGTTGCGGGCGGCCATCGCGCCAGCCAGTCAGCCTGTCAAGACCGCGAACCGGTCGGATCTAACTGCGGCTCGGGTCCGAGGCCGTTACCCGGGTCCGCGCACTGGAGGATCACTCTCGATGTTGTCCAGCATCTCGAGGCCTGTCGGTCGCCGCCGCCGCACAACGGCGTCGTCGTCCCAGTCCGGCAACTCATCAGGGTCGGGATTCCTGGACTCGGCTGAGTAATACCCGTCGCTGCCGAACAGCCGAATCAATACCACCTCCGCCCTCTTACGCGCCCACTCAAGGGCGTCTCCCAGCGTCGTGTCGGCGAGCTGCTCGCCGGGGCGCCCTCCGCCGAGATCGACATATCCCGAGAATCGGCCAGACGCGTAAATGTCGGTCGGGGTCACACGCGAGTAGTTCCTCAGCCGGATCCGGCCTGATCAACGCTCGTGGGCTTGACACTCTTGGTCCTCGATCTACGCGGCACCGGGACCTCTCGCGTGCGGAGCCAGGATTCCGTGATCCCAAAGAGCCTGCCTGATCTCGGCGGCGACGTCAGCGGCGGCCCGGTCGACGGTTGAAATGACCAGGTCAAGGCCGGGGATAGCCGGAATCTGTTGGGCGAGCGTGCGGGCGTGATCGACAAGTGCGGCTTTTCCGGGCCACGAGTCGGGTTCTCTCGCAGCGACGCGCTCGGCCGCGATGTCTGTGGAGGCGGCAAGGCAGACGACGAGTACGAGGTTGTCCGGAAGTTCGTAGAAGTTTGAGGCGGTCCTCCCGGCCCGTCCGCTCCTGTTGGGAGCGTTCGTGGTCGCCAAACCAAGTCCGTCAGGGACAGGAGGACCGCCGTGAAGAAGGTATCCAGCTCGCAGGTCGTCACGGCTCGCGAGGCGTCGGAGTTGCCGCTGCCTCCGGAGATTCAGGAGGCACTCGGTGAGCTCGTTGGGGCAGCGAGGGATGGGCTGCTCGCGCTGTCGGTCGGTCTCGGCCTGCGCGTCGTGCATGGGTTGATGG
This sequence comes from uncultured Solirubrobacterales bacterium, assembly GCA_963822855.1. GTDB lineage: Bacteria > Actinomycetota > Thermoleophilia > Solirubrobacterales > Solirubrobacteraceae > Palsa-465. The sequence goes on from CAWGJE010000022.1 coordinate 227,840, forward strand.
AAGCCGAGGTGACCGAAGTCGTGGGCCCGAAGGGGAAGCACGACAGGGACCGGACGGCGAAGCGTCACGGCCACGAGGACGGGTCGATGACACTCGGCGGCCGGCGCGTTCCGGTCAGCCGCCCGCGGATGCGCACGGCGGACGATGAACACGAGCTGCCCGTCGCGAGCTATGAGTACTTCGCGGACCGGGATCCGCTGACGCGGGCGGTGATGGACCGGATGCTCGCCGGTGTCTCGACCCGCAAGTACGCGGTTGTGGGCGAGCCGGTCGGCGAGGAGGTCGAGCAGGAGGCGAGCTCGACGTCGAAGTCGACGGTGTCGGAGCTTTTCATCGAGCGGACCCGCACCGCGCTCGGCGAGCTGATGGGCCGCCGGCTGGATGACGTGCGTCTGGCGGTGATGATGCTCGACGGGCTCGAGATCGCCGACCGCACCCATGTCGTCGCGCTCGGGATCTCGACTGAGGGCGTGAAGATCCCGCTCGGGCTGTGGGAAGGCTCGACGGAGAACGCGACGCTGGTCTCGATGCTGCTGGCCGATCTCGTCGACCGCGGCCTCGATCCCGACCAGGCGATCCTGTTCGTGATCGACGGCGGCAAGGCGCTGCGCAAGGCGATCCGCGATGTGTTCGGCGAGCACGCCCTCGTGCATCGCTGCCACCGGCACAAGGAGAGAAACGTCACCGACCTGCTGCCCGAGCGCGACCGTCCGCAGATCCTTATCCGGATCCGTGGCGCGTGGGCGCTGAGCGACCATCACCTCGCGCGTGAGCGGCTCGAGCTGCTCGCCTCAGAACTGGAGCGAACCTGGCCCGACGCGGCTGCGTCGTTGCGCGAGGGAATGGACGACACGCTGACGCTGATGCGGCTCGGGATCGACGGGCAGCTCTCAAAGACGCTCTGCTCGACGAACCCGTGCGAGAGCATGATCGAGATCGTCCGCTACACGCAGCGCAACGTGAAGCGCTGGCAGGACGGCGACATGCGCAAGCGCTGGACCGCTGCAGGGATGCTCGTCGCCGAGCAGCAGTTCCGGCGGATCATCGGCTACCGCGACCTCGCCAAGCTCGTGATCGCGATCGAGCGTCACGCCCTACTCGTTGCCGAGAAGAACCGCGACCGTCAGGAGACCCGCCAGCCCGTTACCGTATGACCGTCAATCCGTGAGGATCGTCACCGAAGTTCCACGACGATCCGGGCAACCTCACGAGTACCGGCTGCGCATCCACCGCGTTGACGACTGCGAGTAGCTGATCCCGGTCTTCGGTGGTGGCAACGACCAGGAACGTGTCGCGACCAACCACTTTCTGAAGCGCCACCACAGCAGCGAGCTGCGGTACCCATTCGCTCGCCAAGAGCCATGGATAGCCACGCGCTAACTGCTCGGACTCCACGGCACCGAAGCGCACTTGCTCGATCTCGAGGAGCGTGGTGAGCGCGTCGAGGACAGAACTCTTCCCTGAGCCGGGTGCCCCGGTCAGTATCAACGCGCCGCTCATCTCGCCATTCTGGCGTCCCGCCTGTCGCAAGTCGATCCAGGCGGCAGCGTGGATGACCTAGATCGGGTCGATAACCGGTCGGGCTGGATGGTCTTGTATGAATGATTCGATGAGCTCGCGCAATCCTGGCTCTAGCTTGAATCGTTCGCGAAGGTCCTCGGCCAGTTTGCGCATCTCAACCGTTAAGTCTGGCGACCATTCCCAGAAAGTGGTGTCCACGCGAAGCACGCTGTCCAGCAGATCTCCGGGGTCGTAATCGCCCGCCATCAGCGGGTCCGGTCGCAGTCGGTCGATCGCGAGCGGGACAAGACGATTTAGAGCGACCTGCTGCCCGATCATGATGCGTAGGTCTGCGACCGTGAAGTCTTTTAGCGGCTTGGTCCGCAACTGGTGACACCGCTTGTTCAGAGTCGTGGCGTCCGGCGGTGCAGGACCCCACGCCGGAGGATCAACAGTGTCAAGCGTTCGCCTGCTCTCGTCAGCCGGTATCTGCTGCTCAGCGGCATGACGCCGAAGCTCTCCGTCCCGGACGACGTCGCCTTCTGCAAACCGGTCGAATGAGCTTCCCTCACGTTCCCACTCAGCGCGGCTCCAGCGCAAACCGCGCCCCGTGTTCTCAAGCACGTCGATCGTGGCCAGCGACAATGCCCTGGTACCGCCCATGCTTCCTCCAAGCGCCATCGCGTCCTCAGAGAAGGCGTAGTACGCGCCGAGCGTCCCGATCCGAGCTAACTCGTCATCTGACAATGCCTGCGCACGCTCTGCCAAGTCATCCTCGCCATGCTGGCGGAGCATGCTCGCTAGCACGTCGCGACTAACCCCGAGCATCGCCATCCGTTCGACCATATCTGCCTCTCTGGCCGTGGGCACCGCAGAGTGTCGGATTGGGCTGAGGCTTTCGCACAATACGGACTGCCGGCGAGGTGTCGTGATCACCACACAACGGATGGCAACGATATAGCGCCCGCGGAGGAGCCGGCTCGAGAAAACGACGTCTGAGGGTACGTTTCTCGAGCCGGCTCCGAGTTTCGGCGCCGCGCACGACGCGGGGCACGCTGGCACTTGTGCCCGGCTCACAATCGCTCATATTTGTGCGACAACCTCGGCTATACGCGACAGCGACGCCCAGGCCCACCACGGCTGGGCGTCGTCCCCCCTGGTGCTAGCCGCTGAACGGCGACCCAGGTGCTCGCGGTCGACTACTCGGCGCAGAGCGGTCACGCTGGAGGCATGACCGCTCGAGCAGTGGAGGCCCGTTCACAGAAGAGCAGGACTCGGGGCTGGCGTCGTCGCGGCCACTCAGTGGTCGTGCGCTACTGCTTGTCCCCGGGGGCCGAGTCCGATCCGTTTAGTTGCTTCAGTCGGTCGCTCGCCGTCCGGAGGTGTGTGACGTAGCGGTTGACAGCTGCCTGCACGGATGGTTCGGCGGCGTGGTCGGGGAGCGCACGGAGCAGGTTGAGCCGGCTGTTGGCGACCCACTCTGAGATATCGGGCTCGCGCAACCACCGGCCCTCTGCCGTCCAAGCACTGCGCATCATGCGCGGCCAGTCCTCGATCCTGCTGGGGTACGCGTGAGGTGGACAGAGTCGGTTCTTGTCGGTGTCGTCAGCGCGATGGGCCTCGACGTAGCCGATTAGGGCGGCGTTGAAGCACGGTGAGAGGTACCGGACCTGCTGCAGAACGATCCGGCCAGGCCGAAAGATCGGTGTGGCGGGGGCGTCGTTCAGGCCGAGAGCGGTGCAGTCCACGTGCAGGACATCGGTGCCGGTCTCGGTCTCCCCGCGCTCGAGCACGATCCGGTTGGTCTCGATCCGTCGGACGTGGCCGAGCCTGACGACATCCTCGATCTGCCGCACTGCACTGAGCTCGGCGGCGCTGAGCATCGTCCCGCGGTACATCCTCGCCGGCCGCCTTGGATCGATGCGCACGAGTCGTCCCGAGGCCTCGAGCCGCGCGAACAGGTCCTCGACGTCCACGGCGTCGGCGCCGGCCTCGGCATCCAGCGCAAGCCCCTCCATGATCGCGCCGACCTGCTCGAGGGGCTGGAAGTACCTGCGATCATAAAACCACGCATCGCGCGGTCGGATCCACCGAATCTGATCCGGCTCGACGCCGTTGTCCAAAAGCCAGGTGCAGGCATCGACCGCCGTCTTGCCCGACCCAAGAACGGCAAAATGGTCGGCCGAACCGGCGGCCGACGGGAGATCGTTGACGGGGACAACGCGGGCGCCCGGTGCCACATCGAACGGGCGGGAGTGCGTGGCCGGGACCGATGCCTCCAGGTAGCGGGCATCGACGACCTTGCGACGTACCGCGACATCGTGAAGCTCTCCGGTGGTCAAGTCTTTGATCTGCGCGCCGCTGCTTCCCCCGCTCAGGTACTCGTGGCAAGTCAGCACTCGCGCCCGCTGGGTCTGCGAGAGCCCGATCGCGGCCCGGGCGAAGTAATCGCAGACCTCGCTCCCCATCGCGCGTTCGTAGTAGCCGGCGTTCTCCCCGTCCTGGTCGATGCGGTCCTCGCCGAGCGCCAGCGAATTCACCCCGTAGTACGACGACGGAGTATGGAGACGAAGGAACGGATACGCATGCAACCAATGACCCCCGACGGCTTGCCGACGATCGACGACGGTCACCTCGACATCCGCCTCAGCTAGGAGCGTGTCGGCGAAGGCGAGTCCGCTCGCGCCTGCTCCCACCATTAGATAGTCGGTATTGACGACCATGTCCTTGCGCCCCGTTTGCCCGCAGAACAGCGTACCGAGAAGCGAACCCGGCGCGAGCGCGAAATACTCATGCCACGGGAAAGGCTCGTAAACCATCACCCTTCCTTGGTAAGGAAGGCGTCGTCGGTTCTGGTCCGACAAGGGGCTTGGCCGGAGACGCCAACACCAGCGCGGCGCGCCCGGGCTGGTCGAGGATGTCCGATCGGCGACACCAGATTGCGCGTCACGCGGCCGACGCGCCCGCTTTCCGTGGATGTAGCCGAGTCGTAACCTCGTTCTCGTTGACGTTCTCGTTTCCGGCGCCTTAGCTAGGCGGCGGCTTGGCAGGACACGATCGTGTGACATGCCGGTTTCGAGCATCCGGGGCGCTCTTCGCCGCGGGCGCCGATCAGGAGTACGTGGCCGCCCAGGTCGGGCACGAAGACGTGACGACGACCAACCGCATCTACCGCCATGTGCTGCAGCGGCGCCAGCGTGGCGAGATCGGCCGGCGCCGGCAACTGGCGATGCGCGAGTCTGCCGCGGAGGTCGGGGCGCCGGAAGGCGTGGCCACACGTGCGCGAGCGCGTTGAGCCTCGCTTTCGGCAGCGAGACCCGGACTTGAACCGGGGACACCACGATTTTCAGTCGTGCGGCCTTGCACCTGAAACAGGTAACCGTTCAGCGGTCGGGGCCAACGGCAGGGATTCCTTGTTGGTGCAGCGAATCTTGCACGCATGGATCGTGCGCAGGCGGAAGCGATCTACGACTCTGGGCGTGAGGCGTGTGTCGAGTTCATTCTTGAGTTGGCGGGCAGGGTCCGGCAGCACGAGGATCGGTTAAAGCGCCTGGAGGAGCAGGCGCGTCAGGATTCGCGCACTAGTTCTAAGCCGCCGTCGACCGATCCGCCCAAGACGCGCGCGCAGCGGCGGGCGGAGGCCCGTGCGAAGGCCAAAGAGCTGATGCGCGGGGAGCGCGAGCGCCGAGCGCAGGGTGGGCAGCCCGGGCACCAGGGTGCGGGGCGCGATCTCAAACCGGAGGATCAGGTGGATGAGATCGTCGATCACTACCCAGACGCGTGTGGCGGATGCGGGCGGCGGTTTGATGATGAGCAGCGCCGTCCGGGCGGACGGTTCGGTCGCCGCCAGGTCGCTGAGCTGCCGCCGATCAGCGTGATCGTGACCGAGCATCGCACCCATCAGCTGCGCTGCCGGCACTGTCGCGCACGGACCAGCGCCCGGTTGCCTGAGCTGCTCGCGTCGTCTCCGTTCGGGTTGAGATTGCAAGCGGCGGTGGTGACGTTGACCGCCCGGCATCGCATCTCCCGCCGCGGGATCCGCGAGCTGGCTTCAGATCTGTTCGGCGTGACGCTGTCGACCGGCGCGGTTGACGCGATCTGTCAGCGCGCCTCAGACGCATTGGCTGGCCCACATTGCCAGTTGCAGGACTGGGTGCTGGATCAAGGCGCGGTGCATGTCGATGAGACCGGCTGGCGCACGCGCGGTGAGGGGCGCGCGTTGTGGACCGCGACCACCCCTGAGGCGACGTTCTTGCAGATCGCCTGCAACTGCAACCGCGAGCAGTTCAACGCGCTGGTCGGCACCTCCTATCCAGGGATCGTGGTCTCTGACCGCTGGAACGGCTACAGCCATCTGGATCCCAACCAGCGGCAAGTGTGCTGGTCGCATCTGCAGCGCGACTTCCGCCGCCACGCCGACGGGCTGGGCGAGCAGAAGACCTTCGGCGAGCAAGGCCTAAAGCTCACCCGCCGAGTGTTCGCGGCCTGGCGCGCCTACCAGCACGAGCACCACGCCCGCCAAAGGCTCCAAGCCGAGATCGCCCCGATCCAGATCGAGCTGCGCGCGCTACTCGAGCAGGCCTCGCCGAAGAAGGCGCGCAATCGCTGGCACCGCCAGTTCGCCAACAACCTGCTCAAGATCTGGCCCGCGCTCTGGACATTCGCCTCCGTCGACGGGGTCGAGCCGACAAACAACCCGGCCGAGCGCGCGCTCCGCGCGCCGGTCATCCACCGCAAAGTGTCGCTCGGCACCCAAAGCAACAACGGTGAGCGATTCGCCGAACGTGCCTTGTCGGCCGCCGCCACCTGCCGCCAGCAGCGCCGCTCGCTGTTCACCTACCTCAGCGAGCTGATCATCGCCCACACCCGCGGCGACCCGTTCCCCGCGCTCGCCTGAGACCGCAGGGACTGAACGGTTACTGAAACAGTGTGATTTCCAGGGATTTCTCATCGTTCTGCGACCTAATCATGCGTCCGGATTTCCCCGGACTTTGCGGCCATTTCCCCGGCGAAAAGGCCAACGGCGTGGGTCGTCTGCCTTTTCGCCGCGCGGGGTGGCATGCGCCATCGTGGCGCACCGGGGTACCCTCGTCCCTGCACTGGTCGTCGTAGCTCTACGGAACCCGAAACGTCGGAAGTTCGAATCCTCCGGGCGCTCTGGAAATCGCTCGGCCTCGCCACTCGCGAGAGTCCACGCCTAATCCCTCAGATGCCATGGCGGGCATCGCGCTGACTGCAACGGCCGAGCTAGTCGTGGAGCTGGCCGTGCCGGTCCTAGAGGCTGCGGTCGGCGGGCGCATCGAAGCGTTGATCGGCGACTCCGATCCGGTTGAAGCGGTGCGTCAGCTTCTGGCCAGCACCGACGTCGACGAGGTGATCGTATCGACCCTTCCCCAGCGGGTTTCCAAGTGGCTGCACCGCGATGTGCCGTCACGAATCCAGGCGCTCGGGCTGCCCGTGACGGTCGTAACCGCCGAGCAATCCTCTCGCCACTTGATCGCCTGAGAACTAAAGCCGCCTCCTAAAGCCCGCGGGTTCGGCGGCGGCTAGACGCGAAGTCGGCCCCAGAGCCGCACTCGGCTCAGCTTGAGGTCGCCGCTCCCTGATGCTGCGCGGCCACGGCGCCGGCACGCCGAGCCACGCATCGGACGTGCCTTGCTTGCGCGCAGTCGTTTGTCGATCGACCAAGGACGGTCTGCGCCAGTCCGCCCGGGCGGTCGGCTTCGCCGAGTAGGGCGTCTCAGCTGAGGAACGCTCAGCGGAACGCGATCGCGTGAGCCAGCGCCGGTCGTGAAACGTGTCGTCGGAGACCAAGCGCGTTGTGTCACGCTTCCGAACAGCGCGATCAAGGAGCCAAGATGCCGCACATCAGCTATGTGGACCCTGCCACCGTCGATGACCCAGAGCTTCAGGCGATCATGGAGCGCGCCCGCCTGTACGGCACGCCCCGTCCCGAAAGCCAGGCGATCCGCTTGCACCACCCAGAGGTGATGAAGGCTTTCAATACCGCCTGGGAGGTGTTCTTTCGCCAAGGCGTGGCGGATCACGCGATCAAGGAGCTGTGCCGGCTCTACATCGCAAAATCGGTCGAGTGCGAGTACTGCGGCGGACAGAGGTCGGTGCTCGCTCAACAGCAAGGTGCGAGCGAGGCCCAGGTTGATGAGATCCTCGACTTTGAGAACTCGACACGATTCGACGAGCGCGAGCGGACCGCCTTGGAATGGGCGATGGCGATCGCGTGGGATCCGACACTCGCCGCCGATGATCTCTGGGACCGCCTGCACCTGCATTTCACCGAGCCTCAGCTGGTCGAACTTGGGCACTTCATCGCGTTGACGCTGGGACAGCAGCGGTTCCTCAAGACCGTGGCTGTCCGTCACGGAGAGGTGCTCGCGGACACCGATGCGGGCCTGGCTCCGCGGGAGGCCGAGCGGCTGCGTTCCGCGAGCGGGGCCGCTCATTCGTAGTCGCACGACCCGCGGTCGCGGAATCCTCCTCGTTACAAGAGCGACGGAGACTGGGGGACAAGGCCTAATTCCGGCAGCGAGCGCGCGAGGGGATCGACGAGCGCACGCTCCGGCCGATCAGTGGCGTCCGGGCCGACGGCGTCATCGCACACGCCAAGGACCAGCCCACGCAAGCGGGAACGCCGCCAAGCAGTGGGATCAAGACGCGTCGGGCTCAGTTTGGCTTGGGGGTCTGGTGGGTCCCATCCTGGGTAGAGTGCATGCGGTGGGCGAGGTCACCTATGTCTCCCGCGTGCGGATCGAATGGCTTGGCGGACCGCAAAGGCTCGCGCACCTGCCCGCGGAGACAGAACCGGTCGTGTTCGGCGTGCATTCCGAGGTCGCCGAGCACTACGGCGTGGATCCCAACCGCTATCCGCCCCACGCGACCACGCTCGACTACATCGTCGCCGCGGCTGGCGGGTGACTCGCCGGCACGTTCGCCGGCGCGCTGGAAGCGCGTCAGATCGAAGTCGATCCGCAACGTTACGAGGTCGAGGCAATCGGCGAGGTCGAGACCGAGGATCACGTGCTCGTGATCAAGCGCGTCCGTGTGCTTTATCGCCTCTCGGTCCCTGACACGCGCCGCGAAGAGACCGAACGGGTGCACTCGTTCCACGCCCGCTTCCGCCCAGTCGCTCGCAGCCTGGAAGGCGCAATCGACGTCACCACGGAACTGGAGCTCATCTAACCCACCCGCCGCGTTCGCAGACCAACGCGGGGCGAACAGCAAGCCGGACTCTCTCCACTGGCGAATGGGAGGTCTCTACCGGCGCACCTGGCGAGCGCTGCCTCTATGTTCACCGGCCGATTATGTTCAGTAGTCGTCCGGCAGCGCGTGTTTTGCCTGGAGAGAACCGGATCGGGCCCTGGGTGCCTGAACATAATTTCCGTCGCTCATGCGGCGCATCCAGCCGGCACCGTGCGCGATCCCGACAGCAACTCAACCATCGGCGAGGTCGGCGTCCAAGCGGGCGTTGAACGTGCCGGCGCAGACGCGGCGGGGTTTTCGAGTCGAGCTGCACCGTCGCACGTACGGCGGCGGCGCGACACGTACTGGCGGCTCCTCTACAACGCGCCCTTCGGCAGGCGTTCGCGTGGGGAGCGATTATGCGAAGTGTTTATTGGACCGATCTCCCGCTGAGCAGCGGAAACGTGGGCCCGCGATCGCCCCACTCACCATAACGGGACGCTGAACATAGGGCGGGTTAAGTTCACACAATGGTGTAAACGTCCAGCCAGTACTGGCGATTGCTGTCGTTGACATGTACACGACGAAGTGAGTGGAGGCAGCGAGTGGGACGCCGTAAGCGCGTACGACCGAAACGACGAAACTAGCCGATAGCCGGATCGAACGTCAACGGCGCGACTGGGGGAACAGGTGGCGTCCTCCGTGAGGCGTCGACGAGGGGACGACGCGGACAACGCGGCCTCGCCTCGAGGTCCGCCACGGGTCAGCCGTCGGCGTCCTCGTGCGGCACCCAGGCGGCCCCGAATGCGAGGCTTGGCGCCGGCGTCTTCGCTGACGTCGTTGACGCGGAAGACATCGTGAACATATCGGCCGACCAGGACGCCGAATGGCCCCATTCGTTGACGTCCTGAACACCCTAATCAGGGGTGAACTTAAATGCGGTTATGTACATGTGCGCATAACTGCCTTCGCGTTCGCGCAGGTATGCGGGTTGCGTGGCTGCCTCTGTCCGGAAGCAGAAGCCTGGCGGACGCAGGCACGAGCCTCGCAGATGACTCCTATTTCGTGGATGCGGACGCGCGGCTGGTTCACGGCAGACTTCTGCATCGACCTATCGTTAGCCGCGAGCAGGCAAGCGTCGGGGCCGCGGACATGACGACGAGCTGGGCTCTGGAGGCCTGGCGCGGGAGACGGCAGGTTCGTCCCCCACGGCAGTTATCAACGGCGGTCCGATGAAAGGCGGGCTGACCGACATCACCCCGCGTGGGTGGCCGCCTACCTCTACGCCATGGCGGCGGCGCCGGGCCGGTCGCCCGGTCCCGGTCGTGCCCGGCCGGAACGGCATCCCGGGGCAGCACCTGGAGCGCTGGAGCCGGGATTTCTTCACGATCGCGGCCAGCTGACGGCCGATCACCGCCGGCGGGATGGCACCCCCGGCTGGGCGTGACCAGGATTGAGGATCCCCTCACCTTTCTCCTACGCACCTCTTCGGTCCAACTGGGAAAGTGGGAAACCTCCGTGCCTCGTACCGCCTCTCGCTTCGTGATCGTCCCACCAGTCGCGGCTCAGGTCCTTGACGCCGCGTGAGGACCGCGGCGCCGTCCGCAAGCGCGCGGCATCCGAACCCCGCATCAACGACGCCGCCGGCGCCGAGTTCGACGCCCGCCGGCTCGGTTGGGCGCTTTTGCCGGTGCGGCTGTTCCTGGGGGTCACCTTCGTCTACGGCGGGATCCAGAAGCTCAGCGATCCCGGCTTCTTGCATCCGGGCGCACCGACCTACATCGGCACCCAGCTACGCGGCTTTGCCCACGCCACCCCCGGGGGCTTCTTGCTGCGGGCGTTCGCGATCCCGCACCCGGTCCTGGCCGGGGTGGGGGTGGCGCTGGTGGAGATCGCGGTCGGGCTGCTGGTCACCGCCGGGCTGCTCACCCGCCCGGCCGCCGCGGTCGGGCTGGCGCTCAACCTCCTGCTGTTCTTGACCAACAGCTGGCACACCTACCCCTACTTCCTGGGCTCAGACATCGTGTTCGTGTTCGCCTGGCTGCCGTTCGTCGTGGTGGGCGCGGCCCGCCAGCCGACGCTGGATGCGGTCCTGCGGCGGGTCGTGCCGTCCCAGACCACCGCCACCGCCCGTTCGCCAGCGCGCGCCGGCGCCATCGGCGTGCGAGCGCGCCCCGGAGCCGCCGTCGACGGCGAGCTCACGCGCCGCGACGTGATCGGCGCGACCCTGGGCGCTGTGGCGGCGGCGACCGCGGCGATCGCCGGGCTCTCGGTGCTGCTGCGCGGGAGCTACCGTGCGCCCCGCTCCCTGAGCGCCTCGGTCCCCCGGCCGGCGGCGAGCACGTCCACGAGCGCCGGCGGGGCGGCGAGCACTTCGACCAGCGCGGGTCTCCCGCCGCCGCCCGCCGCCGGAGGACCGCCCGCCGGGGCCGTCAAGCTCGGGGCCGCCAGCCAGCTCCCGGTCGGGCAGGCCGGCACGTACACCGACCCGGGCGATGGCCAGCCCGACATCGTCATCCGCCAGCCCAACGGCACCCTGGTCGCCTACAGCGCGGTGTGCCCCCATGCCGGCTGCACCGTCGAGTACGGGGGAGGTCAGATCGTCTGTCCCTGCCACGGGTCAACGTTCAGCCCGCAGACCGGCGCCGTGATCAACGGACCGGCAACAACGGGGTTGCCGCCCCGCAAGGTGACCCAACGCGGCGGCGAGATCTACGCCCTCCGGGCGTGACTCGGGCGAGTCCCGAGTCGCGGTGGCCTTCAGCGGCCTACGCCAACTGCGCGTAAGCATTGATGCGGCGCTGCCGCCAGAGCGCTCGCGAACAAGCCCAAGCTGATCCTCGCCGACGAACCCGCTGGAAATCTCGACTCACAGACAGCCGACACAATCATCGAACTGCTACGCACGCTCGCCCACTCGCACGACACCACCGTCCTCGTCGTCACTCACGACGAGGAAATGGCAAAGCGCAGCGACCTTACGTTCCGCCTCGCTGACGGTCGCCTCGACGAGCAGGAGGTCGCGGCCAAATGACCCGCTCGCAAGAGAACGGCACGAGCGCGAAGCGGCGACGCCGCCGGCGCTACTGCTCCAAACCCGCAGCAGCAACATGACCAATCGGCACGCGAACTGACCCTGTATCCATCGCCGTCCGGGCATGTTGGCCCCTGCGCCGCCATGCTCGCAATGCGCGGAAACCGGACACGCGTCCAGTCGCGCGCTAGCAGCTCGGCTGCAAACAATTGGGTCGAAGCGGAAGTCCCTGGCGCAGAGGCCTGGCTCCTGCATCGTCGCCGTTTGCGGCCACCCCTACCAGACTTCTGCTTCA
>CAWGJE010000023.1:0-122439 GCA_963822855.1 uncultured Solirubrobacterales bacterium
CCGACAGGCTCGAGAAGGTGGTGGCCGACGACCTGTGGCCGCTACCGAAGTACTCCGAGATCCTGTTCATCAAGTAGCCGTCCACAACTAAAGCGGCCCCTGCCGCGTGCCGACCCATCGGGTACGGCATGCGGCAGGTAACTCCTTCACGCGGCAACGCAACTTGTGCGCGCGGCCCGGGTTCTACGCTACGGTGGCATTGGTGGCAGGCCGTATGACTGAACACCGTGGGCGCTTTGTGGCCCTGCTCGTAGGGCTCCTGATTACGGGACTCGCATTCACCGCCGACCCGGTGGCCGCGGCTTCTAATAAGCCGCGCGCGCACGCGGTCCACTTGTCCGGCGACTCGGGCGCGCTGGGCGGTCGCGGCATGTGGATCTGGTACGTCTCGCGCTCGAACAGCGGCAGCGTCTCCTCGATCGTCGCTACCGCCCGCAAGTACGGCATCAACACGGTGATGATCAAGAGCAGCGACGGCCGGTCGATGTGGTCTCAGTTCAACTCCACCGTGGTTCAGGAACTGCACGCCAACGGCCTGCATGTGTGTGCGTGGCAATACGTTTATGGAAACTTCCCGCTTCAGGAGGCGAACGTCGGCGCCACTGCGGTCCGCGACGGAGCGGATTGCCTGATCATCGATGCTGAGAGTGAATATGAGGGCAAGTACGTCGCCGCGCAGAGTTACATAACGCAGCTGAGGAATGACATCGGGCAGAGCTTCCCGGTGGCGCTCGCCGGGTTCCCCTACGTCGACTATCACCCCGGCTTCCCGTACTCGATATTCCTCGGACCTGGCGGAGCTCAGTACAACACGCCGCAGATGTACTGGGTCGACATCGGGACCAGCGTCAACACGGTGTACGCCCATACGTACGCGTACAACTCCGTCTACCAGCGGGCGATCGATCCGCTCGGGCAGGTCTACGAGAACCCGCCGCTCGGGCAGCTCATCCGCTTCCGCCAGCTCTCGCGGACATACGGCGCGGCCGGCGTGAGCTGGTGGGACTGGCAGCAGGCGACGGGCAGCGCCTGGAAGGGCATCTCGATCGGCGCCGGCAACCTCACCGGCGTCGCGGCGACCGCCGCCACGCCGATCCTCAAGCTCAAATCTGTCGGGGATCTCGTCGTGTGGGCGCAGGAGCACCTGGCCAGCGCGGGCCACACGATCCCCATCGACGGCGACTACGGCCCGAACACTCAGACCGCAGTCGAGAGCTTCCAGACCGCCGAGGGTCTCACCGCCGACGGAATCGTCGGGCCGGCGACGTGGACGGCGCTGCTTCGCTTCGCCCCGGCAGCGGTGACCTGGACGCGCACCGGCGCGGTGACGGCGTCGGCCGCAGCCGTCCGCAACTCCCGTCACGATCACCGTCCGCTCCTCATGCAGGTGCCGAAGTCGGCACACGCGCACGCGGTGCGCGACGAGATCGTCGGCGCCGGCGGCGCGGGCTGATTGCCGCGCAGGCGCTAGAGCAGTTCGTGCTCGCGCGCGTACGCGACGAGCGCCGCGCGCGTCGTACGTCCGGTCTTCTGCTGGATGTGGGCGCGGTGCGACTCGACCGTGCGCACGCTCAGGTACAGGTGCGCGGCGATCTCGGTGTTCGTGTGCCCGAGCGCGATCAGCCGCAGCACCTCGATCTCTCGCGCTGACAGATCGTCGGGCGGGCCGTTGGAGGCCTCCGGCTCAGCCGCCATTCGCGCCCCAAGCTCGGGACTGAGATACGTGCGGCCGTCCGCGGCCAGGCGCACGGCTCGGACGAGTTCGCTCTCGGCCGCATCTTTCAGTACGTACGCGATCGCGCCGGCGCGCAGCGCCTCGCGCGCGAACACCGGATCGTTCTGCATCGTCAGCACGACGATCTCCGTGTCGGGCGCGCTCTCGCGCAGGCGCGGGATCGCGGGCAGGCTCGACTCGCCGGGCATGTTGAGATCGAGGATCAGCACGCGTGGGTGATACGCCGCGACGCGTCGCTCGGTGGTCGCGACGTCGCCCGCTTCGGCGACGACGTCGAACCCCTCCTCGCCCTGCAGCAGCATGCGAAGGCCGGCGCGAACCACCAGGTGATCATCGGCCAGGACGATCGTGATCGAGCCGCGCCGCGATGCCTCGTCCATCGAGGTCAGGTTAGCTCGCATGCAAGCGGGGCACCATCTGGTGCCATGTCATACCGGTAAGTGCTTACATGCGACCGCCCAATACGTAAAGCTTTGCCGTACGTGTCCAGTTCAACAGGGAGAAGCGATGCCCCCAGCCCGTAGGTCAGCCACGAAGACAACAGTCGCGCGCGCGAGCAGCGCCCGCAAGGCCGTGCGTGCACGCGCCGCATCGACCCGCGCGGCGACGCGCCGCGAGGTGGAGCAGTCGATCGCGCGGTTCGAGAAGCAACTCGACGGCGCCAACGACGCGCTCAAGACGCTCGGCACGCACCTCGGTCGCGGAGCGCAAGGCAGCTACAAGGAAGTGACCGCCGCGCTCGTGGCGCTTCGTCGCGAAGCGTCGAAGACCAACAAGCAGGCGCTCAAGGACTTCGACAAGCTGCGTGCGGCGGTGACGCACAAGCCCGCGGCGGCGAAGTCGAACTCCCGCGCGAAGGCGAGCACGGCGAAGACGAGCACGGCCAAGAAGAGTTCCGGGTCGGCGAAGGCGAGCTCTAGCTCGACGAGCAAGCGCACGACCGCCAAGCGCTCGACCACGTCCCGGGCCAAGACCACGCGCGCGAAGAAGACCAGCTAACTCAGGCGAAGCACAGCTCTCAGGGCGCGAGCGTCGTCCCGGCGTCGATTCTCGTCGGCTCGTCGACATCGAGTTCGACCGCGCCGCGGACGCGCACGCCCTCGCCGAAGGTCACATCACCATGTACGACGAGCCGGTCGGCGTCCCGTAACGACGGGGCGCCGGCGGGAAATCGCTGCTCGAAGTCGTCGAGCAGCTTGTAGAAGTGTGAGTCGAGCTCGACGTACGGCAGGTTGTCGGCGCGCTCGGGCAGCGGCGCGACCACGAACTCGTCCGAGAGCGTGTACACGTCCGACCGCAGTACAAGCAGATCGTCGGTTGTCTTGACTGGGACGAACCGGGTGCGCGGCACGCACAGCAGCTGAGCGCCGGTGAAACTCCCGATCGCCGCGCCCATCGCGCTCTCGAGCTGAATCACCGGCGTCGAGCTCGAGTCACGGGGGTCGACCGTCTTGCGGTTGATGATCAACGGAAGCTCGAGCACGCCGTCGGAGCGGTCGAGCGTGTCCTTCAGCACGCGCAGGTCGACCCACAGGCTGTTCGTGTTGTAGTACCGCCACCGGCGGTAGTCGCGGAACGAGTCCTCGTCCTCGGCAGGCGTCTGCGCCGTCTCGCGCAGCACGAGTTGCCCGTCGGCGCGCCGGCGGGCGATGTGGCCTCCCTTGCGATCCGCTTCGGTACCCTCGACGACCTCCATCAGGAACGGGATCTCCTCGCGCTCGAGGTGACCCGCGATCCGCGCGTCGACCATCGCACCAAGGTTGTCGGCGTTGGAGATCATCGCGAACCGGAAGCCATGCTCGATCAGCGCCTCGAGCATCCCCGAGCTCCGCAGCGAGCCGTACACGTCGCCGTGACCGGGCGGACACCACTCCAGTGACCGATCGGGCGGCCAGCTAACGGGAGCGAGTGACTCGGCGTCGAGCTTCGGCTCCATGCTCTGGAGGAAGTGCACCGGCAGGCCGGTGTCGAGGTCGGGATGGGAGTCGAGCGCGGCGAGCGTTTCCGCGCGCGTGGCCTGGCTGTTCATCAGCACGAGCGGCAACCGGACGCCGTACCGCGCTCGCAGCGCGAGCGTGTTCCCGATGATGATGTCGAGGAACGAGCGGCCCGCGCGTGCCTCGATTAAGGACTTCGGGCTCCGCAACCCCATGGACGTCGCCAGGCCGCCGTTGAGCTTGATCACCGCAACCCGGCCGAGCGCGTCCCCGTCGACCTCCGGCAGGTCGTCGAGCGTGGGGACGTCGCCGGCGGGCTCGAGATCGGCGCTCGGCAGCATCGCCGATTCGCCGCTTTCAAGGCGCCGGTATGCACTGGCGAAGGCGCGGATCGCCTCTTCGGGCTGACCCGCCTCGCGCATCTTCGCCTCGGCTTGTTCGAGTCCGTTCTCGCTCGTCACGGCTGCCCGTAGTATGCCTGCGAGCCGTGCTTGCGTTCGAAGTGCTTGTCGCGCAGCGCCCCCTGCAGCGGCGGCGCACCGGGCTCGAGCATGGTCGTCAGCAGCGCCATCCTCGCCACCTGCTCGAGCGTGACGGCGACATCGACCGCCTTGGCGGGAGTGGCCGCCCAGCAGAACGGCGCGTGCCCGCGGACGAGCGCACACGGAAGATCGAGCGGTCCGCGCTCTGAGATCAGCTCGACGAGCGACGTCCCGGTCGCTCCCTCGTAGTCGGACTCGATCTCGTCGTCGGTCAGCGCACGAGTCACCGGGATCGGGAACGCGCACAGATCGGCGTGCGTCGTCCCCAGGAGCGGTATCTCGCGCTGCGCCTGCGCCCACGCCACGCTCCAGGACGAGTGGGTGTGCACGACGCCGCCGATCTCCTCGAACGCGCGGTACAGGGCCAGGTGCGTCGGGGTGTCGGTCGACGGCCGGCGCTCGCCGACGACGACGTTGCCGTCGAGATCGACCGTGACCATGTCCTCCTCGGTCATTTCCGCGTAGGCGACTCCGCTCGGCTTGATCACCACGACGCCCTCGTCGCGGTCGATGCCGCTCGCGTTACCCCAGGTGAGCGGCGCGAGCCCGTGCGCGGGGAGCGCGCGGTTGGCTTCGAGCACGTCGGCGATCAGGGATCCGGCCGGCACCGTGGCGCTCCGTCAGATCTCCACGTACTCGAGGTCGAGAAGCTCCGCGAGCCGGCGCCACCGGCTCCGGTGATCGCCCAGGTTGGTCACGAAGTGGTGCGGTCCGCCGAGTGACAGCCACCGGTTCATGAACTCTTCCATACCCAGTTCTGGGCGGAAGTGAAAGTAGTGCATCTCGACCTTCGGCAACTCGGGGGTGTCGAGCACCTCGCCATGGCCGACGACGAGGCGGTAGTACTCGCCCTCGATCGGGATGAGCGCCGCGGTGGTGGCCACGCCCGGCTCGGCGGAGAACACCGGTGTTGGTGGGTTGTCGAGCCGCC
The DNA here is from genome assembly GCA_963822855.1 of uncultured Solirubrobacterales bacterium. Taxonomy (GTDB): domain Bacteria; phylum Actinomycetota; class Thermoleophilia; order Solirubrobacterales; family Solirubrobacteraceae; genus Palsa-465. Next base: position 5,146 of record CAWGJE010000023.1, read on the forward strand.
CGATGCCGAGCTCGCGATCGATCAGCTTTACCGGACGGTCGCTCCGGGCGATCTTCCAGTTGCCCTCGCCCATGTGGCTGATCAGCACCGAGTCGAGCTCCCAGTCCATCGCGTACATCTCGCTGAAGTGCGCGTCGCCGATCATCGTCTGGGCGGCGCACATCAGGGTCGTGGTATTCGTGTCGCCCTCGGCGGCGAACCCGTAGCCGTCGGCCATCAGGTCGGACGCGGCCAGGAGCGGTAGCTGCTTGAACCGCCCGTCGCCGCCGATCGAGTCGAAGTGGAACGAGAAGCCCGCGTAGCCCTTGTCCTCGAGCATGCCCCGGATCGCTACTTCGAACCGCGCCGCGTAGGCGTGACGCTCGCGTGGGAGGTCGCTCGCCACCTCGAACACGTCGGCGTGGCGGGCGATGACCGCGTCGACCTCCGCGTCGGTGACCGCGTCGATTCGCTTGACCAGCGGGCCCAGGTCCTCGCTCACGATCACCGGACCGATCTTGCGCAACAACGACGGTGCGTCGTAGAGAATGTCGCCCATCCCGTTCATCGGGTATCCGAGCAGGCCGATCCGCGTGCGTCGAAGCTCCGTGATCGCCTGAGCCGCGCGCGCCCAATCCCCGAACGCGTGCTCGAACTCGGCCGACTGCCAATCGCCGGTGATCACCGAGAAGGGAGAACGAGCTCGGATCAGTGCGTTGGCCTGATCCTGGGCGCCGTGGATGCCCTGGTTGTAGGTGAGATCGGACATGTCCCACTTTGGGGTGATCGAGCGCTCGGGCTGGATGTTCGCGAGCATCAGCGGCACCCGCGTGTCGAGCAGCGCGCGCACCGTGCGCATCGCCGGGCCGTAAGTGAGCATCACGATCGCGATCCCGTCCACGTCCGCCGCTTGCAACTCGCGGGCGATCGCCTCGACGTCCTCGCGGTTACGCGCGGGCCGCGTGAACTGCACATCGGCGACCGGAGCCAGCTTGTTCGCGACCGCGGCCGCGTATTCGCCCTGGCGCTCCGTGATCCCCGGGATCATGTCGTCGTAGAGCTCCTGCATGATCCCGAGCAGGCCGATTCGCGGTTGGCGGCTCACGCCTCTCTCCTTTCGGTGCGGATGCGCTTGAGGTCGTGGAGGAGCCGCACCTCGGACCGGCCGAGCATGTCGTACAGCCTGCGGTAGATCTCGTACACGCGGTCGTAGGTCTTCTTGGCCTCGAGGTCCGGCTTGTAGGTGCGCACCTTCTTCGGCCGGGTCGCCTCGACGGCGCTGCCGATGTCCTCGTATACGCCGGCCGCCAGGCCGCCGAACAGCGCGGCGCCGCGAGCGGGGATCTCGGCCACGTCGGGCACGTGCACCTCTCGTCCGCTCGTGTCGGCCAGCAACTGCATCATCAGCGGGCTGCGCTCGGCGATCCCGCCGCAGGCGACGATCTGCGACAGCACGAGCCCGTGCTCTTCGAAGTTGTCCATGATCCGCCGGCTGCCGAACGCGATCGACTCGAGCAGCGCGCGATAGATCTGCTCGCGCGTGGTGTGCAGTCCGAGTCCGAAGATCGCCCCGGTGAGGTCGGCGTCGGCCAGGATCGTCCGGTTGCCGTTCCACCAGTCGAGCGCGAGCAGCCCGGTCTCGCCCGGACCGATCTCGGCGGCGGCGCGCTCGAATTCCTCATATGCGCCCGGGTCCATGACCATGTCGTCAACGAACCACGCGAGCATGTCGCCGACCGCCGCCTGCCCGGCCTCGTACCCGTACAGGCCCGGCAGGATCCCGTCCTTGACGACGCCGGTGATGCCGGGCAGCCGCGTCTCCTCAGGGTGGACGATCATGTCGCAGATCGAGGTCCCGATCACGACCACGTACGTCCCGGGCGCGTCGACGCCGACACCCGGGACCGACACCCAGGCGTCGACGTTACCGACCGCGACCGCCACTTCCTCGGTCAGGTTCAGCTTCTTTGCGACCTCGGGACGGAGCGTGCCGGCCTTCGTCCCCAGCGGCACGAAGGAGTCGCCGAGCTTCTGTGCGGGATTGTCGAATCCGGGATACGCGGTCGTGAAGTACTCGGTCGGGGGCAGACCCTCGTCGGGTGACCACATCGCCTTGAACCCAGCGGTAGCCGTCTGCCGACACTCGACCCCGGTCAGGTGCCAGATGATCCAGTCGGTGGCCTCGATGAACGCCGCGCACTCGTCGTAGATCTCGCGGTCCTCGAGCCACACCTCGATCAGCTTCGGGAAGTACCACTCCGACGAGATACGCCCGCCATAGCGCTCGAGAAACGCGTCGCCCCGCTCGAGCGCGACCTCGTTGAGGCGATCGGCGACGGGCTGCGCCGCGTGGTGCTTCCACAGCTTCGGCCAGGCGTGGCGTCGTTCGCGCCAGGTGTCGATCGTGCACAGCGGCGTTCCGTCGCTCGTGACCGGCAGCACCGTGCACGAGGTGAAGTCGACCCCGAGGCCGACGACCTGTTCCTTCTCCACGCCCGCCTCTTTGAGGGCTTGCGGGATGGCCTTCTCGACCACCGTGACCCAGTCGTCGGGATCCTGCAACGCCCAGTCGGGGGGTAGCTCCTCTCCCGTCGACGGGAGCGCCTGATCGATCACCGCGCTCGGATAGCGCACGACGCTGGTGGCCAGGACGTCACCGTTGCTCAAATCGACCAGCGCCGCGCGGCCGGACTCCGTGCCGAAGTCCACCCCGATCGCGTATGCGCCAGCGGGTTCACGCGCCGGCGTTCTGGACCTCCTCGATCTGGCGGCGATAGCTCGAGACCATCAGCTCCGTGAGCTCCTCGAGCGACGTCTCGTGTACCTGCTGGTTGATGGTGATTTGGCCGCCCTGCATGACATTGATGCGGTCGCACAGCTCGAACAGATGCGCGTAGTTGTGGTCGATCACGATGATGGACAGGCGGCCGCTCGTCGCAAGGTCCTTGACGAGGTCGATGATCAGGCGTGACTCCCGCGCCCCCATAGCGGCGAGCGGCTCGTCGAGCAACAGGATCTTCGTCGCCGCGCGCACGGCCCGGGCGACCGCGATCGCCTGCCGCTGACCGCCGGAAAGAAGCTCGGCCTCGGCGTCCACACTTGGCACGTTCACGTTGATGTCGTCGAGGTACTGACGCGCAAGCTTGCGCATCTCGCGCTTGTTCAGCAGGCGGATTGGTCCCAGCGTCGTCACTTCGTGGCCCAGGAACAGGTTCTGGTAGACGGGCAGCTGCGGAATCAGCGCGAGATCCTGGTAGACCGTCTCGATCCCGTTAGATCGAGCGCTCTGAACGGAGCTGAAACTCACCCGCTCTCCACCGATCAGAATCTCTCCCCCATCCGGCTGGTAGAAGCCGCTCAAGATCTTGACGAGCGTGCTCTTACCGGCCCCGTTGTCGCCGACGAGCCCTAGCACCTCGCCCTGGCGCAGAGCCAGGTCGATCCCACGGAGCACCGAAAGCACACCGAAGCTCTTCGTTACGCCGCGCACCTCGAGCGCGGGCGTGCCGTCAGGAGCGGGGGACATGGGTTCCGCGGGCTGGGCAGTGGCGCTCATCTGGACCTCGAGCGGGCGATGATACGGTCGAACTGGACGTTCAGCGCCATCGCGATGATGATCACCACACCGACCCAGATGAAGAACTGGTTGGTGCTCACCCCGGTCAGCGTGAGGCCGTCCTCGAGAACGCCGATCAGGACCGCGCCGATCAGCGCGCCGATCACCGTCCCGCGCCCGCCGGTCAGGGCTGTGCCGCCGATCACGCAGGCGCCAACGGCGTACAGGATGTAGTCGACGCCGAAGTTGCCCGGGTCGAGGCTGCCGTACTTGACCGAGTCGACGATTCCGACCAGACCGGCGACAAACGAACACAGCACGAAGCACCACACCTTGACGCGCCGGATCGGCACGCCCGCCTCGGCCGCGCCCACGAGGTTGCCGCCCGTGGCGATGATGCGAACGCCGAAGCGGGTGCGGTTGAGCACGACGGTGAGGACGATCGTGATCGCGACCACCCAGAGGATCTCGGCCCACCTCCACGACCCCATCAACTGGCTGATGAAGCTGGTCTGTCCGCTCAGCGGGATCGGCGACGCTTCGGCGTCGTTCGAGTAGACGAGCACGATCCCGTAGAGGATGAAGTTCGTGGCCAGCGTGGTGACGAACGAGGGCACGTTGAGGCGCACGGTGATCAGTCCGTTGACCGCTCCGACGGCGCAGCAGGCGAGCAGCGCGATCAGGATCGCGACGATCAGCGGCAGCCCGTCGTTGTGCATCCAGTACATCATCCACGGGGAGAACAGGAAGACCTGACCGGCGGAAAGGTCGATCTCGGCGAGGACGAGCAGCATCACCTCGCCGACGGCGATCGCGCCGATCGGCCCCGCATAGCCCCCGGCCGAGCTGAGGCTGAGCGTGCCGGTGAACGTCGACCCCGCTTTGATCGTGAAGTACACGAACAGCAGGACCGTGATGACAAGCGGGGTCAGCTCACGCTGATAGAGGAACAGGCGCAGGACCCGACGGCCTGCGGACACGCTTTCGTGCTGCTGCCCCGGGGGGCTGGCCTCCGGGGCAGCAGTGGACGTTGGAGCGTTCGATTCCACGCTCGCGGGAGCTTAGGTGGAAATCGAGGACGGGGTCGCCAATGATTTCTTCGCCGCGGACGTTCCCTCGAATCTGTTCGGAATGAGGTACGGCGCGACGTTCGCCTTGGTGACGATGCCGATTCCCGTGTCGGTGTCGGTCGGCTTCATCAGCCCGCCCGAGACGTTCCACAGGAACAGCTGCATGATCGTGTCGAAGCCCTGCAGGTAGGCCTGCTGGTCGATCGTGGCGGTTACGTAGCCGGCCTGGATGGCCTGCGCGACCGGCAATCCGACGTCCCAGACCGACGCGCCGACCTTGCCAGACAGACCCTCCGCCTTGATGAACTGCGCGACCGCGTTACTGTCCCCGCTGTCGACGGCCATCATCCACCTCACGTCCTTGTTGCCGGCGTACCACGAGGAGATCTTGTTGTACTCCGGCGCGCCCTCGGTCGCCGAAGTCCCGACCTCAACGAAGTTGACGCCGGCGCCGGTCAGGACGGGCTTCGCGCCGTCGATCCGCGGCTGGATGTTCCCCGTCCCCGGAGTCGCGATGATCCCGGCGACCTTGTCACCCGACTTCACGCCCGCTTTGAGGATCGCCTCGCCGACCGCGGCACCCGCGGTCAGGTTGTTCTGACCGATATAGGCCATCCGGGCGTTCTTCGTACCCGGCGCCACGTCGGCGTTGTACGCGATCACGGGAATCCCAGAGCTCAGCGCCTGGGCGGTGGGTGCGTTGAACGCGGTGTTATCGATCAGACAGCACCCGATGCCGGCCGCCTTTGCCGCGATGGCGGTGTTGAACGCCGAGACCATGTCGCTGACGATCGAGTTGTTCGAGCCGGTCCACTGGAACGAAGAGCCCGTCAGTGAACAGGCGTCCTGGCAGCCGTAGATCGTCGCGGTGAAGAACGAGTTCGTCGTCACGTGGTTGACCATCACGAACTTGTGGCCCCCGCTGCTCCCGTAAGGCCCGGACCCGCCCGACGACGTCGTCGCCGCTGCCGAGCTCGTGCTCTTGCTCGAGCCGCATGCCTCGAGCGCCGCTGCCGCGATTCCGGCAGCTGCGCCGGTGAGCGCGGTCCGTCGCGTCAACTGACGCCAGTTCTTGTGTGGCGTCTCCTCCTGTTTGCGCTCGTCCCACTCGAGCCGCTCGATTGCGTCACCCACAATATCTTCTTGCGACACGTGCACTGCTCCTCTCGTCCGCTCGGACACGACTTGAGTTCCTCACGCTCTCACACGTGGGCCAAGGAAACCACCCCTGGAAGCGCCGCCAAATCAGTAATTAGCCACACATTCACTGAATCCCAACACCGATGAACAAACGCTGTGCGGCACTCACCGGCGACGTCGGGCACGCCAGCGCCCCTTGGCGACATGCCGTCACCTACGTCGGCTTTGGCCCACGCTTCCAGCTCTCCTCTCGCGTTGATGCGGCGGCCATGTTAGCGATCACAACGGGCGGGTGTCAATGGGTCCGTGGCGCGGCGCCCGTGCTGGCGCGGACGATCAGCTCTGGCGGGACCAGCATCCCCGTGGCGGGCGCCTCCCCGGTCTCGATCGTCCGCAGGAGCGTGCGGAGGCTGCGCGTTCCCATCTCGTTGAAGTCCTGCCGGACGGTCGTCAGCGGCGGCAGGAAGTAGGCCGCCTCGGGTATGTCGTCGAACCCGACCACGCTGAGGCCCGCCGGGACCTCCCGACCGGCCTCGTGCATCGCGCGCAGCAGCCCCAGCGCCATCTGGTCGTTGGCGACGAACACCGCGGTCACAGCCGGGTCGCCGCTCAGACGCCGCCCGAGCTCGTAGCCCGCGCGCGGGCTCCAGTCGCCGACGAGCGGCTCGGGCAGCTCGGCGCCGGCATTTTGCAGTGTCCTGCGCCAGCCTTCGAGGCGCTTCTGGGACTCGATGAAGTTCGGCGGTCCGCTGATGTGCCAGACGGTCTCGTGTCCGAGGTCGAGCAGGTGCTGGGTCGCGCTGACCGCGCCGCCGACCTGGTCGACCGCGACCACCGGGACCCCCTCCTCGGGGCCCGCCTCGACCGCCACCAGCGGCACGTCGGCGTGCGTGTGCAGCAGGGCGTCCCCGGCCTCGCTGTGCGGGGCGATCACCAGGATGCCGTCGACGCCCTGCCGGCGCAGGCGTTCGACCGCGTCGGTCACCGACGAGCGGTTGAGCGCCTTGAGGCTCGCCACGATGATGAAATAGCCGGCCTCGTGCGCGGCCCGCTCGATCCCGAACAGCGTCGAGGCCGGGCCGTACAGCGTGGTGTCGAAGCTGACCACGCCGAGCGTCTTCGACCGGCCGGTGACTAGCGCCCGGGCCACCGAGTTCGGCCGATACCCGAGCTCTTCCATCGCCGCAAGCACGCGCTTGCGCGTCTCGGGCCGGACGTGCGGGCTGCCGTTGATGACCCTCGACACCGTCTGGTGCGAGACGCCGGCAAGCCGCCCGACGTCCGACATTACCGGCGCGCGGGGCCGCCGACGGGAGATCGTGATGTCCTCGCCTGGCTCCATCAGAACAGTGATTCGTCGCCCGGTTGATCCCCCCTGGTTCTCCTCACCGACGCGGAGATGTTAGCGCTAACGAGCCGTCGCGGAATAAGATCGCCGCGAACGCCTCGACCTCGAAGGAGCGGTGAATGAAGACGAGCCTGGGCATCTGGGCCTTCGGACCGATGATCACACGGTTCGTGCCCGGCGGGTACCAACCGAGCCACAGCTACGAGACCGAGCCGGTCGCCGAGAAGGTGCACCGCGCCGTCGAAGGCCTCGGCGATCTGATCGACGGCTACGAGTTCCATTACCCGGACGAGCTCTCGCCGGCAAATTTGGATGAGGTCAGAGCCGCGCTCGGAACTCATGACATCTACTGCATCGCCGGCGGTCTGCATCTGCACCCGCAGTTCGCCCGCGGCGGGCTCGTCAACCCCGATCCGGCGTTGCGCGCGGAGGCCGTCTCGATCGTGCGGGACGCGGCGGCGTTCGCCGGGTCGCTCGGGGCGAACCTGATCATCTGGCCCGGTGGCGAGGGCTACAACTACCCGTTCCAGACGCCGTACGCCGACTCGTGGCGGTGGCTGATCGAGGGCATGGCGGAGGCCGCCACCGTCTGCCGGGAGCACGGCGTCAAGCTGTTCCTCGAGCACAAGAACTCCGAGCCCGCGATGAAGATCCTGATGCGGAACATCGGCATGTGCCTGTTCGTGGTGTCGAAGTTGCGCGCGCTTGGCCTCGACAATGTCCAGGTGAACATGGACTGGCAGCACCTGATCATGAACGGCGAGCACCTGCCCGAGTACGCCGCCTTGTTGGCGTCCGAGGGGTTGTTGGGCCACCTGCACGCGAACTCCGGCTGGGGCATCACCGACGACGACAACATGGTCGGCGCCACCGCGTTCATGGAGACGCTTGAGCTCGCGCTGGAACTCCGTCGGTGTGGCTACGGGAGTGCTGGCGAGCGGCTGGGATTCGACCTGTATCCGTACACGGAGGATCAGGTCGCCGCGGTCCGGCGGTCGGTGCTCCAGTGGCAGTTCATCGACTCGGTGGCGGCGCGAATCGACGACGCCGCGCTGCGCGAAGCCCAGAGCGCCAAGGACGCGGTGCGGGCGTACGAGATCGTCTACGCGGCCTTGGGGGCATGAGCTCTTCTGCGTTTGAGGATCGCGTGCAGTCGCTTGGCCTCGGTTTTCGCTCGCTGTTCGAGCCGTTCCTCGGTGACGCGGACCGTGACGAACCCTCTGGCGAGCGTTTCCGCGTCGCGCTCGCGGTCGGCCTCGAACGGGATCTTGCCCTTGTGGAACGGCCAGCTGTCAAGCTCGACGATCACGCGCTCGGCCACGAACACCGCATCGAGGATGTAGCCATGGAACGGGAGGCCCATGACCGGCGCGGGCAAGCCGTGGTCCGCGCAGAACCTCGGGAAGTCGTCTTCCCAGCCGGAGCGGGTCGGCGTGCCTTCTTGGCCGATGAGCTTCGCGATCCGTTTGCTCCCGGTCGCGGTCGGGTGGCGCGCGAGCGTCTCAACAAGCTGCTCCTCGCTCAGCCACATCGAGTTGAGCGCGTTGTTGACCGCGCGCTTGAGTGCCCGGTCTTTCAGCCGAGGGGACATGTCGATGAGCGTCCGCGCCGGCGTGGTCACGCTGATCCCGAGTTGGGTCGTGATGTCGCGCCGGCGGAGCGTGGTGCTGCGATGGATGCGAATGCCCTTGGCGCGGCGGTCGCCGACGACCGTCACCTCGAACGGCCTGTCCCATTGGCGCCAGTAGCCCCAGAGGGTCATCGCGGAGCTGTGGCTGAGGGCCGCGCCGGGTCCGCAGGCGAGCACGGCGGCACAGGCACGCTGGTGCGGCGTAAGCGCCGGATGGCCGAAATCGTTTCTTCCCAAGCGCTCGCGGTCGGGGGGTTCAATGGCGGGCATCGCTACCACCAAGAGCCCGCGGACCGGCGCCATTCACCCCTCCGATGACCGTTCTCTTTGGCATCGACGTCGGCACGAGCGCGACCAAGGGCCTCGCGATCACGCCCGACGGCGAAGTGATCGCCACCGAGGAAGCCGCCTACCCCCTCTCGACGCCAAAGCCCGGCTGGTCCGAGCAGGACCCCGAGGACTGGTGGCGCGCCACCGAGACCGTGCTCGCAAAGCTCACGGACGCCGCCGGCAAACCCGCCGGCATCGGACTATCCGGCCAGATGCACGGGCTGGTGGCGCTCGACTCAGGCGACGACGTAATCCGCCCCGCGATTCTCTGGAACGACCAGCGAACGCAGGCGGAGTGCGACGAGATCGAGAACACGATCGGCCTCCAAAAGCTGATCGCGCTCACCGGCAACCGCGCGCTCACCGGCTTCACGGCGCCCAAGATCCTGTGGCTGCGGCACCACGAGCCCGACAACTACACACGCATCGCCAGCGTCCTCCTCCCCAAGGACTACGTCCGCCTCCGCCTGACCGGCGAACACGCCACCGACGTCTCCGACGCGTCCGGGACGCTCCTGCTCGATGTGGCGAACCGAACCTGGAGCCAGGAAGTCCTCGACGCGCTCGACATCGACCCGGCCTGGCTACCGGCAGCGCTCGAGAGCCCAACCCCCTCCGGCACGACGAGCACAAAAATACCCGTGGCGGCCGGCGCCGGCGACCAGGCCGCGGGCGCCGTCGGCGTGGGCGTCGATCGCATGGGGCCGGTGTCGGTGGCGGTCGGCACCAGTGGCGTCGTGTTCGCCACGCTCGACGCGTTCGCCGCAGACGAGCAGGCCCGCGTTCACGCGTTCTGCCACGCGGTTCCCGACAAATGGCACGCGATGGGCGTGATGCTGTCGGCCGCCGGCTCGCTCAGCTGGCTCCGCAATGTCACCGACCCGAACGCCGAGTTCAGCACCCTCCTCAGAGAGGCCGAGGACTGGCCGCCCGGCGCCGAAGGCCTGATCTTACTGCCCTACCTCGCCGGCGAGCGGACCCCGCACGCCGACCCCGACGCAACCGGCGCGTTCGTCGGCCTCACCCTCCGCCACAACCGCGGCGCGCTGACCCGCGCGGTCCTCGAGGGCGTCGCGTTCGGCCTCAGAGACTCGCTCGACCTGACCAAGGAGCTGGGCGGCACCCCAGAACTAGGCCGCGTCTCCGGCGGTGGCGCGCGCAGCGCCCTCTGGACCAGGATCATCGCGTCGGTGCTCGAGCTGCCGCTGGAACCGGTGGCGGTCGACGAGGGCGCGGCGTTCGGCGCGGCGATCCTCGGTGGCGTCGCGGCGGACGTGTGGCCCGACGTCGACACCGCGGTGCAACAAACCGTCAAACCAAAGGACCCGATCGAGCCGGTCGCCGAGTGGATCGAGCCCTACCGAGAGCAGCGGGAGCGGTTCCAGGCGCTGTATCCGGCGCTCAAGGCTCTCAGGTAAGCGGCCCGACCGCCTCTCAGGTAAGCGGCCCGACTGCCTCCTCCACGGCCGCGAGCAGCTCGCCCGACCGCACGAGCTCCTCGACCGCGGCCAGCTCCGGCGACATCCACCGATCCGGCCCGGGCCCGGGGATCCGCGAGCGAATCACAGAGCGCGCCGCCCCGGTGCCGGGAGCCGGCGACAGCGGCGCCCGCAGATCGAGCGCCCGCGCCGCGCACGCCAACTCGACCGCCACGATCCGCGTCAAATTGGCGACACAAACCCGCAGCTTCCGCGCCGCCCCCCACCCCATCGACACGTGATCCTCCTGCATCGCGCTGGTCGGCAGGGAGTCGACGCTCGCCGGCGCCGCCAGCCGGCGGTTCTCAGCCACCATCGCCGCTTGCGTGTAGCCCGCGATCATCATCCCCGAGTCGACCCCGGCATCAGCGGCCAAGAACGGCGGCAACCCGTGCGACCGCGAGGCGTCGAGCAGGCGGTCTGTGCGCCGCTCGGCGATCGCGCCCACCTGCGCTGCTGCGATCGCCAACACATCGCACGCCATCCCCACCGGCGCCCCGTGGAAGTTGCCGCACGACTCCACCCGCCCGTCCGCCAAGACCATCGGATTGTCGATCGCGGATCGAAGCTCGACGTCAGCGACTCCGGAAGCGAACGTAACCGCGTCCCGCGCCGCGCCGATCACCTGCGGCGCGCACCGCAGCGAGTACGCGTCCTGCACCCGGGGGTCGCCGTGCCGGTGGCTGGCGACGATCGACGACCCCGCCAGCAGAGCGCGCAAATTAAACCCGCTTGCCACCTGCCCCGGCTGCGGCCGCAACGCGATCAGGTCCTCGGCGAACACCCGGTCGGTCCCGAGCAACGCCTCGACCGACATCGCCGCCGCCACCTCGGCGACGCGCAACAGCGCCGACAGATCGAACAGCGCGAGCACGAGCATCCCGAGCATCCCGTCGGTGCCGTTGATCAGCGCGAGCCCCTCCTTGGCGGTCAACTCGATCGGCTCGATCCCGGCGCGAGCAAGCGCGTCCGCCGCCGGCACCAGCGCGCCCGAGGCATCAAAAACCGACCCCTCCCCGATCAGCACCAAAGCGCAGTGCGCAAGCGGCGCAAGGTCACCGCTCGCCCCCAGCGACCCGTGCTCGGGAACGAACGGCGTGATCCCGGCACCGAGCAGCGAGAGGATCGTCGAGGCGACCACCGGCCGCGCCCCCGAGCACCCCATCGCCAGCGTCCGCGCGCGCAGCAGCATCATCGCGCGCACGACCTCGCGCTCGACCGGCGGTCCCATCCCGGCGGCATGCGAGCGGACGAGCGCACGCTGCAATTCGGCGCGCGCGTCGGCCGGGATCCGGACCAGCGCGAGCGATCCGAAGCCCGTCGAGATGCCGTACGCGGGCTCATCCGATGCGGCGAGCGCAGCCACCACGGCGGCGCTCCGGTCCATCGCCGCGAGCGCCGAGGAACCCAGCTCTACGAACACATCCCCGCGCGCGACCGCGACGACATCGGCAGCCGACACCCCGTCCGCCTCTAGATGGACAACGACACCGCTCATGAGTCGGACACCCTAGCTCCATCGCCGGGCCGCACCTCGACCGCATCGTCGGGCGCCACAGCATCAGACGGCAGGAGCCCGAGCACGTGTCCGCCGAATCCGCCGCCGACGATCCGCGCCCCCAGCGCCCCCGCGCGCTTCAACCGCAAAACCGCCGCCTCGACCGCCGGCGTCGACACCTCGTAGCAGTCGCGCAGACTGGCGTGCGAGGCGTCGATGAGGCGGCCGAGCTCCGCCATGTCGCCGTGCGACACCGCCTCCACCGCCTCCTCGACCCGCGAGTTCTCGGTGACGACGTGCGTCACGCGCCGGCGCAACACCTCCGGCAAGCCATCAACCGAGGCAAGCGACGTGACCTCGCGCAAGCTCGAGACACCGAGCAGAGCACAAGCCTCCGCGCACTCGGCGCGCCGCTCGTTGTACCCCGACGAGACGTTCGCGTGGTGCTCGCCCGAGTCGAGCGTGACGAGCCGGCACCCGTCGAGCTCGAGCTCGACCGGGCGCACGTCGAGCGAGCGGAAGTCGATCCGCAGCGCGTGGTCGGCCTCGCCGAACAGCGACGAGATCTGGTCGAGCAGGCCGGTCTGCGCGCCCACCCAGTCGTTCTCGATCCGCGAGCACATCCTCGCCAGATCCAGACGATCGGGCAGACGAACCCCGCTCACCGCCAATAGCGCGAGCACCAGAGCGACCTCGAGCGCCGCCGACGACGACAGGCCGGCGCCCCGAGGCACGGTTCCGGAGATCTCGAGCGACGCGCCACCGAGCGACACGCCGGCGCCGAGCAGCTCGCCGGCGGCGCCCCGGACGAACCCCCGCCAGCCGCCCGCCGGCTCCACGGCGGACAGGGCGAAGCTGTCGCGCTTGCCTAGATCGGTCGCCGCCGCGTCGATCCGAGGCGTATCGAGCGACGCCGCACGGACGGTCACGCCCTCGCTGATCGCGAACGGCAGCGCGAGTCCTTCGTTGTAGTCGGTGTGCTCGCCGATCAGGTTGGCGCGACCGGGAGCGAAGGCAACGGCGTGGCTGGTCAAGGTTCGATTAGTGTGCTGGCTATGCGGGTCAAGTGGGGAATCGTGTCAACCGCGCACATCAACCGTCTGTTCCTCGCCGGCGCCCGCGAATCGCCGGACATCGAGATTCTCGCGGTGGCGAGCCGCGACCAAGGCAGAGCCGAGCGATACGCGCACGACAACGGCATCGAGCGCGCGTACGGAAGCTACGAGCAACTGCTCGCCGACCCCGACGTCGACGCCGTCTACATCTCACTTCCGAACTCCCTCCACATCGACTGGACGATCAGCGCGCTCGAGGCGGGCAAGCACGTCCTGTGCGAGAAGCCGCTCAGCCGCCGCGCCAAAGAGGTCGAGCGCGCCTTCGACATCGCCGAGCGGAACGATCGGCTGCTGATGGAGGCGTTCATGTACCGCCACAACCCGCAAACCCGCCGGCTGAGCGAACTCGTGGCGCAAGAGGCCGTCGGCAAAATCCGCATCATTCGCGCCGCGTTCGGATTCGTCGCCGGCGACCCCGCCAACGTCCGCCTCAGCCCGGCGCTCGACGGCGGGGCGCTGATGGACGTCGGGTGCTACTGCGTGAGCGGCGCGCGGCTGATCGCCGGCGAGCCCGAGCGCGTCGCGGCCGAGCAGGCGCTCGGCGGCCAGGACGACGGAGTCGACGTCGCGTTCGCGGGCATCATGCGATTCGGAGGCGACGTCACCGCGCACTTCGACGCCGGCCTCGCGCTGGCCAGCCAGGACCTGCTCGAGGTCGTCGGCGACGAGGGCACGATCAGGCTCACAGACCCCTGGCACTGCCGGCGACCCGGGATCGACCTCATCCGCTTCGAAGTCACCGAGCGCATCGAGATCGAGCCCGAAAACTCGTACCGGCTCGAGGCGGAGAACATGTCCGCGGCGATCCGCGGCGAGGCTCAACCCCTGCTTGGACGAGAAGACGCCGTCAGCCAGGCGAGAACGATCGAAGCGCTGTATCAGGCGGCCGACACGGGCCGGACGGTGAGCCTATGCTCCTGACATGTCTCCCCGCGCTTCAGCGGCACTGGGCGAGATTATCCGGCAGCAGCGGGAGCTTGCCGAGCTGTCGATGCGACAGTTCGCGGAGCTGGCGGGCATCTCGAACCCGTATCTGTCGCAGATCGAACGCGGCCTGCGAGCCCCGTCCCAACATGTCGTCGACGGGATCGCCAAGGCGCTCCATTCCTCAGCCGACGTGCTCTACGAGCAGGCCGGGATGACGCCCCCCGGCGAGGAGGCCGCGGACAACGCGGTGCTCGACGCGATCGCCGCCGACCATCGGCTGACCGCCCGCCAGCGCAAGGCGCTCGCGGAGATCTACGAGTCGTTCATCGCCTCATCTCCGGCCGGCAGGCGAACGTCGTGAGTGCCTCCTCGCAGCAAGGAAAGGTCGCGCTCGTTACCGGGGCGGCCAGCGGAATCGGGCGTGCTGTAGCCGACCGACTAAGCAAAGACGGCATGGACGTCCTGAGCGTCGACCTCAAGCCTGATCCCGACGGCCCCGGAACGCCTTACGAAGCGGACCTGACCGACGCCGCGGCCAACGAGGCCGCGGTCAACGAAGCCCTGACCCGCTTCGGCCGCCTCGACGTGGTGGTCGCCAACGCCGGCATCCAACACGTCTCGCCGATCGAAGACTTCCCGGTCGACAAGTGGAACACGATCGTAGCGCTGCTGCTCACGAGCCCGTTCGTCCTCGCCAAGTACTCGTGGCCCGCGCTCAAAAACTCAGGCGCCGGCCGGTTCATCGCGATCGCGTCGGTCCACGGCCTGGTCGCGTCCCCGTACAAGATCGCGTACGTCAGCGCCAAGCACGGCGTGGTCGGGCTATGCAAGACGCTCGCGCTCGAGGGCGCGGGCGACGGGATCACCGCCAACGCCGTGTGCCCAGGCTACGTACGAACGCCGCTCGTCGAGAAGCAGATCGCCGATCAAGCCAAGGCGCACAACCTCCCCGAGGAGGAGGTGCTCGAGAAGGTGATCCTCCAGCCCCACGCGGTCAAGGAGCTGATCGAGCCCTCCGAGGTCGCAGGCGTCGTTGCCTTCCTGGTGGGCCCCGAAGGCAAGATGTTCACCGGAGCGCCCATCACCCTCGACCAGGGCTGGACTGCGCGCTAGGCCTGTTCGCGCAACGGGCGCAGCACGGACTCCATCTTCACGAGCTGATCGAGCAGCGCGCCGGCCGCCTGCTCCATCACATCGTTGGCGTTCACCGCGCCCGAGTCGTCGATGAACTGCTGGTAGAACGGGATGTTGACCTGTTCGATCAGCGGGTACAGCTTGACCGCGGTCACCACCTGCTGGAGCTGCTCGACCGACCGCGTCCCCGCCGCCACCCCGCCGTAGGAGACGAACCCGACCGGCTTGTTGCGCCACTCGTGATGCAGGTAGTCGATCGCGTTCTTGAGCGACGCCGGGTAGCCGTGGTTGTACTCGGGCGTGACGAACACGAACGCGTCCGCACCGTCCACCTTCGCGCTCCACTCGTGCGTGTGCGGGTTGGTGTACTGCCGCAGCCTGGGATGGTTGGGCTCGTCGAGCAGCGGCAACCTGAACTCGACGAGGTCGACCACGTCGATCTCGAACGCCCCGTGAATGGTGGCGCGGTCGATGAACCACTGCGCCACCGGCCACCCACCCCGACCGGGCCGGGTCGAGGCAATGATGATCATCAGCCGCGGCATCGCCCCGGCAGATTACCCGCACCGGCCCAGTGGTCAGCGGAAGCGGACCAGCGACAGGTTGCCGTGCGCCGTGGCCCCGCCGTCGGTGATCGTCACAGCCGCCCCCAGCTGGTTGCCACGGTCGTGTTCGAGCATCGACTTGCCGGCGGAGGTGAGCGAGAAGATCAGGTAGCCGACGTCGCGCGCTCCGAGCAGCTCAGACCCGGTCGAGGCGACCACGGTATTGCCGACCGACACGGTCGTCTTCGTGTGGCAGGGCGTCGAGGCCAGGCACTCGGCGAGGATCCCGCCGGTCCCTCCGGAGGACACGAAGTCGCTCAGCCCCAGGATCCGGAGCGTCGAGGACTGGCTGGCGCTGCGGGCCGGCGCGGCGCCGCTGGTCGAGAACGGTGCCAGCGTGATCAGGCGGTTCAGCGTCAGCGTCTTCGACGCTGAGCCGGTCAACCGCACGAGCAGCCGACCCCCGCGTGCGTGGGCGAGCATCGAGCGCCCGGCGCCGGTCAGTGAGAAGAAGACGATCCCGCCGCCGTTGGCCGGAACCTGCTCGGAGCCGGTGCGGGCGATCACGGTTCGCCCGGCGGTGATCGTGATCGCGATGTGACACGCGCGGCCGTTGTCGCACACGGCGGGAAGACCGCCGGTGCCGGTGCCGGACACGAACGCGGTGCGGCCGGCGATCCCGATGTGGGGCTTCGCGGTGACCATCGGCGAGGTGCCGATCACGTTGCCATTCGAGTTCAGCGCCTGCACCTCGAAGTCGCCCACCCCGGTCGGCGCCGAGATCGACGTCTCGAAGTTTGTCCTCGGCGAGGTCTGGAGCGGAACCAGCGTGCTCGAACTCGTTCCCGCCAGCACCCGCCACGACGCCACCGCGGTCGCACCGTTCCAGCTCGACCACAGCTCGGTCGTCCCGTCGTTGTTCGGAGCCAGGACCATCCCCGGCGGCGTCGTGGGCTGGCCGCTCCAGGGCAACTTGTAGGCGCGGTAGCTCGAGGTGTTCGAGGTAAAGCGGGCGTCGAACACCTCCTGTCCGGCCGAGTTGAACTCCGTGAAGTAGGGCTGCTGGCCCCAGCCGACGAACAGGTCGCTGTTGGGCAGCATCTGGGCATTCCCCTCGAAGTTGGTGTCCAGCCCCGGGTTGTGCTCGAACTGCCTGACGAGCGTCACGGTCTTGCCGGTCTCGTTCACGGCCAACTCCACGGCCCGAGCCTGATGGACCGTGGGCGGCCCGCCGCCGTCGTCGAACGCCGTGAACGTGCCGCCCGACTGCACGAGCACGTCGTGCTGGAAAGCGGTCTGCGTACCGGCGCCCATCTTGAAGTTGTTCTGGTTGGTGCCGAGCGTCCAGATCACCGCGCCGGTCTGGGCGTCGACCTTGTAGACCGCCCACGTGTTGCGCATCGAGATGATCGGGTTGCCGTCGGTGTCAAGCGAGATCGAGTTCAGGTGGTACGGGTCGTACACGAATCCCGAAGCGTTCTTCTTGAAGAACGACTCGGTGATCGGGACGTGGTCGAGCGCGTGCCACTCGAACAGGACGAGGCCGGTCTTGATGTCGATCTCCTGGACGACCGGGTCCATCACCGGACGCCCCTCTCCTCCCCAATGCACGGGCGAGACGGCGACGATCCAGGCGTCCCCCTGCGGTGTGATGAGGAACTCGTGCAGGTCCATGCTGAGCCCGTTGCCGGCCTGAACGGTCGCGATCTGCTGGTAGCTGGTGTTGTAGATCACGGCCTCGCCGCGCCCGGACCCGTTGTTGGTGAAGCCCTGCCACCACGTCAGGACCGGCTGCCCCTCGTATTGCTGCACGCGGAAGTCGGTGGCGAGTTGGTTCGCCGGCAGCGGCTGGAACCAGATCATCTTGCCCGTGGAGTCGAGGATCATCGGGCCGTTCTGGACCGGGCCGTACTGCGGGGTGAGGAAGATGTCGCCGCCGGCCGCAGAGGACGAATTGCGGTTGACCGTGATCGACGCCGGCTCCAGACTCGGCTGGGTGTGGAAATGCTGGACGCCGTTCGAGCCCGCCGGGACCATCGGTAGGTTCATCGGGTTGATCGTCCCGAACGGGGTCGCGATTCCGAAGTGGAACGTGCCGCTCGTGCCGCCCAACACATTCAAGCCGGTCGTCACGGTGACGGTCTCGCCCGCGGTGAACGGCTGGCTGGGGATGAAGCTCCCGCCCTGGCCGTCGGAGTCGGCGTCGATCACGCCGCTGTGCGCGCCGCTGCTCGACCCGACGACGGTGACGTGCCCGATCTGGCCGGCCGGGATCCCCCGGAACGTGATCTGCGTCTGGGGCAGCGCGTAGCTCGTTCCCGGGCTCGGGAACACCGCCACCTGCGGCTGGGCCAGCGCGGCAGGAGCCATCGCGAGCAGTGCCGCGACCGCGACCAGCGCGATGAACACACCCCGCGTGACCCCAGACCACCGTGGGGACCTCATCTGTCTCGAAACCTCCTGCAACCAACCATGGAAACCCGTGACGGGCGCAAACGTTGCGCACCGCAGGCTAGCTTGCGGTCCGTACGGATACGGTCAACCCCCGCGGGCACGTATGGTTCCGCGTCATGCGCTTCGCCTCGGTACTGCACGACGGCACGCCGGTGGCCGTGCTCCTCGACGGCGACCAGGCCGTGCCGCTGCGCGGGGTCTCCGAGCTTGGCCACGGGACGCCCCTGTCCCTGCTCCGCGACCCGCCACTCGAGCCCGACTCGGCGTTTCCCAGCACCGACCTCCGGCGTCGCCCGGTCGTCCCACAGCCTGGAAAGGTGATCTGTGTCGGGCTCAACTACGCCGCCCACATCGAGGAGACAAAGCGCGGGCACTCGGACTACCCGGTGCTGTTCACGAAGTTCGCCACCACCCTCACTGGGCCGTACGACCCGATCCCGCTACCGCCGGAATCGGAAGCGATCGACTACGAGGGCGAGGTCGTCATCGTGATCGGCGAGCGCGGCCGGCGCATACCCCGGGACAGCGCCCTCGACTACGTCGCGGGCTACTCGGTCGCCAACGACGTGTCGATGCGCGATTACCAGTACAAGACGCACCAGTGGCTCCAGGGCAAGGCCTGGGACGCCTCGACCCCCGTCGGCCCGGACCTCGTCACCCTCGATGAGGCCCCCTACCCCCTGGCCCTCCGCACGGAAGTCAACGGCGAAACCGTCCAGGAGGCCTCGACCGAACTGTTGATCTTCGACGTGGCCACGCTGGTCAGCGTGATCTCCGAGTTCGCGACGCTCGAGCCCGGCGACCTGATCCTGACCGGTACCCCGGGTGGCGTCGGCTACCGGCGCGAGCCGCAGCTATTGCTGGGGGACGGCGACGTCGTCACCGTTGAGGTCGACCAGATCGGCCGGATCGAGAACCGCTGCGTCGCCGATCAGGGCGCCAGGAACAGCATGCCCTGAGGCTCGAACGCCGGCCCGTCGACCTGCAGCTGGGCGATCGTCCCGGTGTCCGGGTTCAGCTCGCCAAGGTAGTTCGCCGGGAATCCCGGTCCGGGGCAGGTGCTCGGCGCGTTGCTCTGATCGCACGGCGTCACCGCGACGAGCGTCGAGCCTCGCGTGAATCGGCCCGTGATCTTGTAGATCGTGTCGGCGCCGTTGTCGGTCGTGTAAAGCGCGCCGTCCCGCGACGACGGCCACGCGGTGTCGTCGACCGAGTGGCTGAGGTCAAGCACCGAGAGGTCGCGGTCCCGGTGCCACCGCTCGCCGCCCGAGACGAAGATCTGCTGCTGATCGCCCTGGCTGGTGAGCATGAAGTCGCCGCCGAACCGAGGTGCGTATTCCGGGACGACCTCGTTCGAGTCCGGGTCGGTGAGCGCCAGCTGGACGAACCTGTGGCCCCCGTCCGACGGACGGTTCGCGACCCGCGCGCGGGCCTCGTCGCTGAACAGCCCTCGGAGGATCACGGTCTGGCTCGCGGCGTCGAACTTGGCGCGGTACACCGCGGGGTACGTCGGCTGCGGCGCCGCCGCCCCGGTCGTCCCCGGCGCGGACGCGCTGATCAGGACCTCGCCGTGGTAGATCGAGATCGCGTCGGTCCCACCGTTCGATGGAAGCGGTTCGGCGTAGTGGTAGTGGACCGCCGCTGCGCCCGGCGTGATCGTGTACAAGCTCGAGTTCGCGTCCTCGTTGACGGTCGCGATCACCTCGCCGGTGTCGGGATCGGCGGTCAGGCCGTCGCACTTCCCGGCGATGTCCCACTGGGCGACCTCGTGGCCGCTGGAGTCGAACTCAACGACGGTGCTGTCAAGGTTTCCGGTGGCGCTCGCCTGACCCTGCGGCCCGACGCCGTTCTGGAAGCCCACATAGATGTCGCTGCCGAGCGCGGTGATGTCGTCCGGAAGCGAGATCGCCTCCCGCGCGCCGGTCGCGGTCGTGTGGAAGATCCCGGTCCCGGTTGCGAACACGGTGTCGCTCAGCGCCCGCCCGTGCGTGTGGTGGCTCCTCCCGCTCGCGGCCGCCGCTGCGACGGCGAAGGCCACGAGCATCGCGCAGACGGTCAGGATTATCGGGCGCCTCGCCAAGATGGCCCGGAACCTAGACGGCGACCCGCGGCGAGGTGCGGCCGCGGTGTTACCGAATTCTCAGGCCGCTCTTAGGCTTCCAGCGCGCCCCGGACCGCCGAGGCGAACGTATCGACGTCGTCGTCGGTCGTATCCCACGAGCACATCCACCGGACCTCGCCGGCGGCCTCATCCCAGGTGTAGAACGGGAAGTCACGCTGGAGCGAGTCGATCACGGCGGGCGCGAGCGCGGCAAACACGGCGTTCGTCTCGACGGGCCGGGTGATCGTGAGACCAGGCGAATCGGTCACGGCGCCGGCAAGCCGCGATGCCATCGCGTTCGCGTTGCCGGCGCATCGAAGCCACAGATCGTCGTCGAGCAGCGCCTCGAACTGCGCCGCCAGGAAGCGCATCTTCGACGCAAGCTGCATCGACTGCTTGCGGAGGTACAGGAAATCGGGAATCAGCTCGGGGTTCAGGACCACGACCGCCTCGGCGCCGAGGAGCCCGTTCTTGGTTCCGCCGAACGACAGCACGTCCGCCCCGTCCGCGACCTCGGCCAGCGACACTCCAAGCGCCGCGGCTGCGTTCGACAGCCGCGCCCCGTCGATGTGCAGGACCATGTGGTGCTCGTGCGCCAGATCGGCCAGCGCCCGCGTCTCCGCCGCCGAATACAGCGTCCCGAGCTCGGTGCACTGCGAGATCGACACCGCGCGCGGCTGTACCGCGTGCTCGTCCCCGACCCGCACGATCCGGCTCTCGACGGCCTCGGGTGTCAGCTTCCCGTCGACGCCGGCGACCGTGAGCAGCTTGACGCCGGCGATCACCTCGGGTGCACCGCATTCGTCCACGTTCAGGTGCGCGGTCTCGACGCAGATCACGCCCTCGAACCGCCGGCACGCCGCCCGCAGCGACACCACGTTGGCGCCGGTTCCGTTGAACACGAAGAACGCGCTCGCGTCGTCGTCGAACGTGTGAGCGACCCGCGCCTCGACTCCGATCGTGTAGTCGTCGTGCCCGTACCCGAACGCATGCCCGACGTTGACCCGCGCGATCGCCGCCAGGACGTCGGGGTGGATCGTGGCCGAGTTGTCAGAGGCGAAGCCGCGCGCGCTGCTCACGCCGCGAGCTTAGCCTTCAGCGACGAATAGAAGATCGACAGCGGGAACTCGTCGTCGCGGACGAGGTCGACATACGGCCTCGGGTCCTCGACGTCGTCGAAATCCCGCACGCCCGCCACCCACTTCGATCCGGAAGCCGGCGGCACGCTCGCCGCCACCAGATCGTGCGCCGCCGCCCAGTGCTGGAGCTTGGTCCGGTCGATCCCGAGCCGGTACAGCTCCTCGACCTCGTGCCGCAGCGAGGCCACGCCCTCGCTGATCCGGTCCCACTCGATCGTCAGTTGGTTGTCGGTCCAGTGCAGGTAGCCGTGGCGGTGCAGGAACGCGAACAGCAACTGCCCGCCGAGCCCGTCGTAGTTGCGGATCCGCGAGCCGGTGATCGGGAACCGGAGCAGCCGGTCGAGCAGGATCGCGTACTGGACGTACCGCGCGAACCCGACGCCCTCGGCCTCCAGCGACACTGCGTGACCGAACGCAGTCAGATCGCACCGGAGCTCCTCGAGCGAGTACATCCAGTACGGCGCGCGCTGGCGGATCATGAATGGGTCGAACGGCAGATCGCCGTGGCTGTGGGCGCGATCGTGGATCAGGTCCCACAGGATGTATGCCTGCTGGGACATGCCCGGGTTGGCCAGCATGCAGGCCGCGTCGGGCGGGAGGTTCAGACGAAGAAGATCGGCTGCGGCGCCACCCAGGCGCCGCAGCCGAGCGGCCTCACGATCGCAGAAGATCGCCCCGAAGTTCGAGACCGGCCGGCCGGCGAGCGAAACGGTCTCGGGGAACAGCACCGCGCACTCGCTGTCGTAGCCGCGCGTGGCGTCGACGAGCTCGACCGGGACGTACTTCGGATTGTCGAAGCCGCCGCGCTCGATCCTCGCGATCCAGTCCGGCCACGGCACGCGCACGATCAGCGCCTCGAAGCACGTGTCGCGCGAGCCGTTCTGCTTGTACATCGGGAACAGGACCAGGTGCTCGATCCCGTCGGTGCGCATCAACTCGGGGCGAAACTCCCGGAGCGCGCGGGTGAAGTCCGGCTTGCCGAAATCCCACGCGCGCAGATCCTCGACCGCGGCGGCGAGGTAATCGGCGTTGTGCGGGAAGCGCGGCACGAGCTCCTCGATCGCCTCCGCCATCGCGGCCACATGGGCGCGGGCTGCGTCAGGATCGGCGTCGCCGAGCAGCGAGCCGTCGGGGGCCTGGAGCAGCGCGAGCGCGTTGGTCTCGTCGCGCAGGCGCGCCCACGCCGGCGCGTGCTCGGGTCCGTGGCCGTTGCGCTCGTGGAGCACCGGCCAGCTGCCGCCGGCGGGCGCCGCGCTCCAGTAACACAGGTTGAGCCAGAGCGCGCGGTGGTCGAGCTCGTCGATGCAGTCGTCGCCGAACAGGTCCGAGTCGGCGAGCACGGCGACCCTCCCCTGCCCGTGCGTCGCGGCCACGATCAGCGGCGCGTCCGGGACCGACGCCGTCGCGTGCGTGCGCGCGAGCACCATGGCACCGTTGCTGCACGAGATCGTCGTCGCCCGGTACAGGCAGGCTGCGTTCACGCGCGCGAGCAGATCGCCAGCGCGACCGCGAGCTCCTCGCTCCAGGTCAGCGACCACCCAGCTCGGAGCGCTCACGTTGTGCTCGTAGTCCTGGACGGTGTCGTTCTCGAGATGCAGACCGAACCGCTCCAGTAGCTCGTTGAGGTTGTTGCCGTACTTGTCCTGCTCGGTCTCCCCGAGCACGATCAGCCCGCCGCCGCCCGCGACGAACGCCTCGATCGTGTCGAGCTCAGCGGCGCTGAGTCGCGGCGCCCCGGTTCCGGTCGTTTTCTCCCAACGCGGATCCGACGGATGCGCGATCACGAGCACGCCGGCGCCCGTCAGCGCCTCCTCGGTCAGCGACCCCTCGGCGTGGGGCTCGACGACGAAGTCGCGCTCGGCGAGCGCGGCCGCGGCACGCGCGTACGACGCGTCGCCGGGATGAGCGGGTTGCATCTCGCGCGCCAGCTCGGGGCGGATCGTCCACGCCTCGCTGTGCGCCTCGTCGAAGATGACACGGGCAAGCATTCCGGACTCGGTCATGGCTAAGAGGCTACCCGGGCCTCCGGCGGTTGTCGATGCCGAAATCGATGTAATCTCTGCAATAGATCGCCGTATGGATCCCCAAGATCGTCAGATTATTGCGTTACTGGTCGAAGACGGCCGGCGCACGTACGACGACATCGCCAAGCGCGTGTCGCTGTCGGCGCCGGCGGTCAAGCGACGCGTCGACCGCCTGCGCGCCCGTGGTGCCATACACGGATTCACGGCCGTCGTCGACCACAACGCGCTCGGCGACCACACCGAGGCGCTGATCGAACTGTTCTACGCGCCAGGGACGCTGCTCGACGCGGTCACCGACACGTTGCGCCGGCACCCCGAGGTCGTCGAGGCCTGGAGCGTGACCGGCGAGGCCGACGCGATCGCGCGCGTGCGCACGCAGGACAACGCCGACCTCGAGCGGCTCATCATGGACCTGCAGCGCGACGGCCACGTGGTGCGGACGCGATCGCAGGTGGTCATGTCGCGGCTTGGTCTCCCGGCGGGACTTAGGGGCCGCCTTCGGCGGCGTCCATGGGGAATCCGCCTCGATGCGTCACGAGGCGCGGAATGCGTCGAGGCGGATTCCCTGGTAGGAAAATACGTTCCTACCAGGGAATTCGGCTCGATGCCTTCGGTTCGACGGACGTAACTGGGCCGAATTTCCCGCGTCCATGCCCGGCCGGGGGGTCGCGTTCCCGTCATCCGGTCCGGCCGCCGGTTGGTTGAACGGCGGGCACCTGGAGAGGGGTGGGGTCGTCCCCGGGGGCGGGTCGTGGGGCGCGAGCATGCGTAACCTGCCAGTCGACCTCGGATCGGCCGACCGTGGCATACCGCGCATGCCCCACATGCATAGTCGGCCATGGTCACGCAGAAGACGCTCGAGTGGCAGGTTATGCATGCTCCACGAGTCGCCTCGCGCCGGCAGCCCAGCCCCGGCCCCTCTCCAGGTGCCCGCCGTTAAAGAACCCGATCTGCCCACGACCGCCGCGGGATCAGCGACCACCCCGGCCGGGCAAGGACGCGGGGAATTCGGCTCAGGCCCGCGCACGGAACGTAGGGCGTCGGGCCGAATTCCCTTGGCGGAACCGGCCCCATGGACGTCGAGCGTGCGGAATCCGGCGCATTCGCGTACGTGGGACGACTGGCCCTGGGCCGGATTCCGTGCGAGACCCATACCTAACCGACAGACCAGCGCCCAACCTTGACAGGACTCATGTCAAGGTTTGCTAGAGTCCGCCCAATGCGCGACTTCATGGCGGCTACCCGCGACCGCATCATCGTCTACGACGGCGGGATGGGGGCGACGCTCGAGCAGTTCGACCTCAGCCTCGAGAACGACTACAAGCTTCCCGGGCGGTGCCATGAGGTGCTCGTTCTCAATCGTCCCGACGTTATCGAGGGCGTCCACACCGCGATGCTCGACGCCGGCGCCGAGGTGCTCGAGACCGACACGTTCCAGGCCTCGCGGCTGAAGCTGTCCGAGTGGGGTCTCGAGCAGCACACGTTCGAGATCAACCAGAAGGCGGCCGAGATCGCGCGCAAGGCCGCCGGCGAGCACCGCTTCGTCGCCGGCTCGATCGGCCCGACCGGGTTCCTGCCCGCCAGCGACGACCCGACGCTCGGGCAGATCCAGTTCCCCGAGTTGGCGACGGTGTTCGAGGAGCAGGCGCACGCGCTGATCAAGGGCGGCGCCGACCTGCTGATAATCGAGACCGCGCAGGACATTCTCGAGGTCAAGGCGGCGATCTTCGGCGCGCGGGCGGCGTTCAAGCAGGCCGGCCGCAGCGTGCCGATCCAGTGCAGCGTCTCGCTCCTGCCCCAGGGCGGCAAGATGCTGCTCGGGACCGACATCAGCGCGGTGCTGGCCACGCTCGAGGCGCTCGACGTCGACGCGATCGGGCTCAACTGCTCGACCGGCCCCGAGGACATGCGCGACGCGATCCGGTTCCTCGGCGAGCACTGCTCGGTCCCGGTCCACTGCATCCCGAACGCCGGACTGCCGCTTCAAGGCCCGAACGGCGAGACGATCTTCCCCGAGGAGCCGGAGCCGCTCGCGAACGTGCTCGGCGACTTCATCGAGCGCTACGGCGTGACGATCGTCGGCGGCTGCTGCGGCACGACGCCCGACCACATCGCCGCGATCGCCGAGCGTGCCCGCGCCAGCAAGCCGGCAGCGCGCCCCGCCCGCCGGCCGCCGCACATGTCGAGCATGATCGCGGCGACCCCGCTCGTCCAGGACCCCCGCCCCACGCTGATCGGCGAGCGGGTCAACTCGCAGGGCTCGCGCAAGGCCAAGGAACTTCTACTGGCCGACGATTACGACGGCCTCCTGACGGTCGCCGAGGACCAGGTCACCGGCGGCGCCCACGTGCTCGACGTCTGCGTCGCGCTGACCGAGCGCCAGGACGAGGACGAGCAGATGCGCCAGGTGGTCAAGCGGATCTCGTTGTCCCAACCGGCTCCGATCCAGATCGACTCGACCGAGCCCGACGTGATCGAGACCGCGCTCCAGCAGATCCCGGGACGGGCGATCGTCAACTCGATCAACCTCGAGGCCGGCCGAGCCAAGCTCGACAAGGTCGTGCCGCTGGCGAAGGCGCACGGCGCCGGCGTGATCGCGCTCACGATCGACGAGGTCGGGATGGCCAAGACCCGCGAACGCAAGCTCGAGGTCGCCCAGCGGCTCACTGAGTTGTGCTGCGAGGAGCACGGCCTCGACCCCGAGGTGCTGATCTTCGACTGCCTGACGTTCACGCTGACCACCGGCGACGAGGAGTGGCGGCCGAGCGCGGTCGAGACGATCGAGGGGATCCGGCTGATCAAGGACGAGATCCCGGGCGTGAAGACGTCAGCTCGGCGTCAGCAACGTGTCAGCTTCGGGGTCGGCCTGCCGGCGCGGAGCGTGCTCAACAGCGTGTTCCTGCACCACTGCGTCGAGGCCGGGCTCGACCTGGCGATGGTCAACCCCAACCACATCACTCCCTACGGAGAGATCTCCGAGGACGAGCGCGCGCTCGCCGACGACCTGGTGTTGAATCGCCGCGAGGACGCGCTCGAGCGCTACATCGCCCACTTCGAGTCCAAAGGCCCCGCGGAGGCCGAGGAGAAGGCCGACCCGACCGAGGGAATGGAGCCCGAGGAGGCGCTTCACTACCAGATCCTCCGCCGCAAGCGGGAGGGCGTCGAGGACTGGATCGACCGCAGCGTCGAGAAGATCGGCGCGGTCCCGACGCTCAACAACGTGCTGCTCCCCGCGATGAAGGAGGTCGGTGACAAATTCGGCGCCGGCGAGCTGATCCTTCCGTTCGTCCTCCAGTCGGCCGAGGTGATGAAGCGCGCGGTCGCCCAGCTCGAGCAGTACCTGGACAAGATCGAGGGCTACACCAAGGGGACAGTCGTTCTCGCGACGGTGTTCGGCGACGTTCACGACATCGGCAAGTCGCTCGTCAACACGATCCTCACCAACAACGGCTACACGGTCGTCGACCTCGGCAAGCAGGTCCCGATCCAGACGATCATCGACGCCGCGGTCGAGCACAAGGCAACCGCGATCGGGCTGAGCGCGCTCCTCGTCTCGACCTCGAAGCAGATGCCCGCGTGCGTCCAGGAGCTCCATTCGCAGGGGCTCGAGTTCCCGCTGCTGATCGGCGGCGCCGCGATCAACCGGAACTTCGGCTTGCGGATCCTGTACCCGAACGGAACCCAGTCCGATGAGGTCTACGAGGCCGGCGTGTTCTACTGCAAGGACGCGTTCGAGGGTCTGTCGAAGATGGACCAGCTCGTCGACGGCGAGGCGCGCGAGGCGCTGATCGCCAAGACGCGGGAGTCAGCACAACAGCTCCGCGAGCGCCCGGAGGTAACCGACGACGATGCGCCGCCGGTCACCGACGCCTCGGTCCGCAGCGCCACCGCCACCGACACCCCGATCCCGGAACCGCCGTTCTGGGGCGTCCGTGAGATCGACGTGCCGCTGGACGAGGTCTACCACCACCTCGACACGCACGTGCTGTTCAAGCTCCACTGGGGCGGGCGCGGCGTGAAGGGCGAGGAATGGAAGCGGCTCGTCGGCGATGACTTCAAGCCGCGGCTCGAGCGCATGTGGCGCGAGCAGGACTACCTGCACCCGCGCGCGGTGCTCGGCTACTTCCCGTGCAACTCGGACGGCAACGAGCTGATCGTGTGGGATCCGGAAGCCCCTGGCGAGCGCGAGCTCGAACGCCTCGTGTTCCCGCGCCAGCCCCGCCACGACCGGATCTGCCTGGCCGACTTCTACCGCCCCGTCGGGTCCGGCGAGATCGACGTGGTCGCGCTCCAGGCGGTCACCGCCGGCGAAGAGGTCACCGGGCTGATGGCCAAGCTCGAGGCCGACGGCGAGTTCGCCGAGCAACTGTTCGTCCACGGCCTGGGCGTCCAGACCGCCGAGGGGATGGCCGAATGGATGCATTCTCGGGTCCGGGCCGATCTGGGGATCGAGCAGGCGCAGGGCCGCCGCTACTCGTGGGGCTATCCCGCCTGCCCGGAGCAGTCAGAGCACGAGAAGGTGTTCCGGCTGCTCGACGCTCCTTCGATCGGGCTGCGCCTGTCGGGCGGGTTCGCGGTCGAGCCCGAGCAGTCGACGCTCGCGATCGTCGCCCATCATCCGCAGGCCGTGTACTTCGGGATGAAGTCAGGCTTCCTGCCCAAGACCGCCAAGCAGGCGGCCGACGAGCTGATCGCGGGCACCGGCCGCGACCCAGCGCGGCTGTCCGACCTCAGCGACGCCGACCCGGAGCTCATGGAAGAGGAGGCTCCGGTAGGTGTCTCCATCGGGTGACGTGCGCTGCCACTCGCCCGGTCGGCGACTCGGATCGAGCGCGAGTCACCCGAGTGGGACACCCACCTACGCAGCTAATTGCGAGCGTGAACCGAGGCCGGCGTGTGGGAACTTGGGCGTGCCGGGAGCTTGACCGGCGTTGTGTGCATCGCGCGGAGCCGGACCTCGCGCCACGACATGCCCTCCTTGAGCAGCGCCGGCATGCCCATGAGGATCGCGGTCGTCACCTCGACCGCCTGGAGGATCACGCCGTAGGCGACGCCGTCGCCGTAGCCGATGTGCCAGCCGGTGTGGAGCACCGCCGCGCATGCCGCCTGGAACACGCCCAGGTTCGCCGGCGTCGCGGGCAGGACCGCCGTGATGTTGACCGCGAACAGGACCGCCGCGGCGGCGCCGATTCCGGCGTGCTTGCCGAGGCCGAGCGCCACCAGCAGCACCCAGCACGACAGGCACTGAAGCGCCCACGCCGACAGCTGCGCGGCCGCAGCGGTGGCGCCGAGGCGCGGCCGGCGGAACACGATCAGGCCGGCGCGTACGCGCGCCAGTGCGCCGCGCATCTGGGCCGCCGCGGCATGTACTCGCGACGAGGTCGAGCTGTTCGGCGCCGCGCGGAGCACGGCGGGCGCGAGCAGCACGAAGATCAGCAGCACCAGTGGGGCAATCGCCGCCGCCAGCAGGGCGTTCTGATGGCCGTTGAAGAAGTCGACAGACGAGAACATGACCGCGCCGAGGACGATCAGCGCAACGATGTTGAGCAGGGTCTGCGACACGACCGTACCGAGCACGATCGGCAGGTTCTCGCGCGGGTCACCCGTTCTTCGCGCCACCACGAGCGCGCGGGAAGGCTCGCCGAGGCGGGCCGGCAGGGTCGAGGACATCAGCACGCCGATGAACGTTCCTTGAGCCGCGTCTGCCAGCCGGACGCGGGCGCGAGGCAAGGCGGCCTTGAGGATCGCGTGCCACGAGAACGCGCGCATCACCATCGCGCCACACATGATCGCGAGGCCGAGCAGGACCAGCGTCGGGCTCGCGGTGATCAGCGCCTTGGCGATGTTGGTCAAGCCGATCTTCTGCAGCGCGAGGAAGGCGAGGACGGTGCCGCCGATTGACACGGTCGCGAGACCGACGCGGCGCGCGATGCCGAGTGCCTTGTTGTGGCGCTGCGGTCCGGTGAGCGCCGGCTCGAGGCTGGCGAGTCGCTGCGCCGGGACACGTGGCTTCAGATCGGCCGGGCAGGCGCCGACAGCGACCGCGACGCGCTGGAGTGTGGTGGCGGGCTCGGGCACGGCGATCGCGTCCTCGTAAGCCTCCATCACCTGGGTGGCGATCCGTGGCCACGCGAACCGCTCGGCGCCGAGCGCGGCGGCGCGAGCCATCTCGGCGCGGCGGACTGGCTCCTCGTACAGGTCGCGGAGCGCCTCGGCCAGCGTCTGGGCGTCGCCACGAGGCACGAGCACGCCGTCGACGCCGTCGCGTACCACGTCCCGGTAGCCGGCAATGTCCGAGGCGATCACCGGCGTACCGGCCGCGAACGCCTCGGTCAGGACCATTCCGAAGCTCTCGCCCCCAAGCGATGGGGCGCACAGCACGTCGCCGGCCTCGAGCTCGATCCGCTTGGTCTCGTCGTCGACCTTGCCGAGCACGCGCACGTCGCGCATGTCGAGCATCAACGGCGAGAGCTCGTGCTCGGAGGGGCCGATCACGGTCAGCTCGGTCGGGATGTGCTCGCGCAGCGCCTCGAAGGCCCTGAGCAGCAAAGGCAGGCCCTTGCGCTCGACCGCCTGGCCGACGAACACGATCCGGAGCTTGTCGGACTGCGGGCGGAGCGCGCCGAGCGCCGCGCGCTCGCTGTCCACCTGAACCCCGTTGGGGATGATCCGGTATTGGCCGCCGAAGAAGCGCCGGGCGGTCCACGCGGCCGCCTCGGACACGGCGATCCGCACGTGGAGGCGGTTGAGCATCCGCCTCGCTCCGAGCGCGGTTGCGATCCCGTTCGAGATCCGGTTCTCGTTGTAGGTATGGAAGGTCCCGACGACCGGCACGCGCGTCCAGTCGGTGATGCACCACGGCGCGACCGGGGCCAGCGGCTCGTGGACGTGCACGACGTCGTAGTTTCCGGTGCGGAGCTCCTGCAGCGCCGTCGCCATCGCGTACGGGGTGATCGAGATGTTCGAGACGGCCTGATTGGCCTTCAGCGACAAGGTGCGGCCCAGCGACACGAGGTACTCGGGCTTTTGCATCTCCTGTGGCCGCGCGCCACGATGGAGGCCCGACGAGTAGCGTCCGGGCGGGTCGTACGGAGCCAGCACCCGCACGTGGTGTCCGTCATCGATGAACCGCTCCGTGAGCGCCTCGATGTGCCTCGTGACGCCCCCCGGATACGTCCACGAGTACGGCGACAGAATCGCTACTCGCATTGGATGAAATGGTAGTCGTTGGGAGCGCGGAACATGGGGGCGCGCGAGGCCGCGCGTATCATCAGATACACCGATGCCGGTGAGACATTTCGTCAAATACACCTTTCTCAAGGTCGATCCTGCATGGCGGCGGCTCGACGACGAGCGCCGGGCCGAGGACAAGCGTGAGTTCATCGCCGCCTGCGAGGACTTCGCGGACGGCCACCTGCTCCGAGCGTTCTCGCTGGTCGGGACGCGGGGCGACGCCGACCTGATGCTGCTCTCGCAGGCTCAGAACCTCGAGCGGATCCACGAGTTCCACGTGGTCTTGGCGCAGAGCGGGCTGATGAAGTGGTGCGAGATCCCGTACTCGTTCCTGGCGATGACCAAGCCGTCGGAGTATTCCGACGAGTCCCGCCTCGAGGTTCGCCCCGCGAACGGCAAGTACCTGTTCGTGTACCCGTTCGTCAAGACGCGCGCGTGGTACGCGCTGCCGGCGGACGAGCGCTGGCGGATCATGCAGGAGCACATCAAGCTCGGGCGCGAGTATCCGTCGGTCGACCTGAACACGAGCTACTCGTTCGGGCTCGACGACCAGGAGTTCGTGGTCGCGTTCGAGACCGACAACCCGGCAGATTTCTTGGATTTGGTCCAGCGCCTGCGGACTACTGAGTCGAGCTCCTACACGCTGCGGGACACTCCGACGTTCACGTGCATCTCGTGCTCGGTCGGGCGCGCCCTCGGCGCGCTCGACGGCGCGGCGCTGACCGTGACGGAGACCGTGGACGGTTGACAGCCGACCCGACGAAGCTCGCACTCGACTACGACGAGATCCGAGATGTGACCGTGATCGGCGCCGGGCCGGTCGGCATGTGCACGGCCTTCTGGGCCGGCATGCGCGAGGCTTCCTCGCGCGTGATCGACTCGCTGCCGGAGCTCGGCGGTCAGCTCACCACGCTGTATCCCGAGAAGTGGATCTTCGACGTGCCCGGCCATCCGCGGATATTGGCCCGGGACCTGGTTGAGTTGTTGCGGGTCCAGTCGCTCGAGGCATTTGACGTCCCTGTGCACCTCGGGACGACCGTCTCGACCATCTCGTGGGAGGGATCGGGCGACGATCGGGCGGTGGTGTTGCACACGGACGCCGGCGAGCTGCGCTCGCGGACGGTGATCGTCGCCGGCGGCCACGGCGCGTTCGAGCCCAAGAAGATGCCCGGGTACGACATGACGCCGTGGGAGGGGCGCGGCGTCCACTACGTCGTCGGTTCCAAGACGATGTTCGAGGGCAAGCGGGTGATGATCGTCGGCGGCGGCGACTCCGCCGTCGACTGGGTGATCAATCTGCTGGATACCGCGAGCACCGTGCACCTCGTCCACCGCCGCGAGGGCTTCCGCGCCCACGAATTGACGGTCGGCCAGGTGCTAGAAGCCGCCGACCGAGGCGAGGTTGCCCTGCACGTTCCGTTCCAGATCCGCGAGGTGTCCGGCAACGGGCACGTCGAGCGGGTGCGGCTGTTCAATTCGCAGGATGAGGCGGACGAGATCGAGGTCGAAGTCGACGCGATCCTGTTGCAGCTGGGATTCAAGACCGCGCTCGGACCGCTGAAGGACTGGGGGTTCGACGTGGTCAAGGGGGCGATCGTCGTCGACCAGCTGATGAAGACGTCGCTCGAGCGCGTGTGGGCGTGCGGCGACATCGCCGCGTTCGACGGAAAGCTGAAGCTGATCGCCACCGGGTTCGCGGAGTCGGCGATCGCGGTCGCCCAGGCCGTCCACGAGATCCGGCCCTCGGTTCGGATCCAGCCGGGGTACTCGACAAACACCGGCATACCCGGGGTCGTTGCCGGCCAGCCGTAAACGACCGAGGGTTGCCGAGGGGTCGGCCGTCGAGGCGCTCCGCGAGGCCGATCCGGTGCTGCGCGCTGTCATCGACCAGGTCGGGGCCGATGGGCTCGAAGACTTCCGTACCGGGCTCCCAAGCGACAGCTACGCGACGCTGATTCGCGCGATCGCGGGCCAGCAGCTCTCGAACCGGGCCGCCGTCGCGATCTACAACAAGCTGCTCGGACGGTACGGGGGGCGGCCGCCCTCGCCGGCCGAGATCCTCGCCGAGGACCCCGAGGAACTTCGAGTCGCCGCCGGCCTCAGCCACGCCAAGGTGCGGTACCTCAGGTCGCTCGCCGAGCACGTACTCGACGGCTCGCTCGAGCTCGACCAGCTCGCCGACCTCCCCGACGAGGAAGTGATCGAACAGCTCGTGGCGGTCAAGGGCATCGGGCTGTGGAGCGCGCAGATGTTCCTGATCATCCACCTGCGCCGGCCGGATGTGCTTCCGGTCGGGGACCTCGGGATCCGCAAGGCGATCATGACCCTCTACGGGTTGCCGGCGCTGCCCGGACCCGCCGAGGTCATCGAGATCGGGGAGCCGTGGCGCCCGTACCGCACGCTCGCCTGCCTCTATCTGTGGCGATCGCAGTACACAGCGCCCGTCTGAGCGGGCTGCGGCCGGCGACCTGCAAAACAACCGTGCCGGGCGCGCCGGTCGCACGCGCACAGCCACCCGGCACAACCCGGAGTCCGACTGTCTAGACGGCGGAGACTTCTTCTTCTTCGGCGACCCGGAACGAGGAGCCGCAACCGCAGGCCGCGATCACGTTCGGGTTCTCCACCTTGAAGCCGGCGCCCTGGAGGCCGTCGACGAAGTCGATCACGGAGCCCTTGACGTACGGGAGGCTCGGCGTGTCGACGAGGAGGCGGATCCCCTTGTCCTCGAACACGGTGTCGTCGTCGCGCTGCTCGTCGAACGCGAGCGCGTACTGGAAGCCCGAGCAGCCGCCGCCCCGAACTCCGACCCGCAGGCCGGCGGTCTCGGCGACCGCGCTCTGTGAGTCGAGGAACTCGCGGACCTTCTCGGCGCCCTTGTCGGTCAGTGTGATCATGGGATCTCTATCGGCTCCTTGCTTCATTCAGTATAGCGATGCCATCTCGCTACGCTACGAACATGGCAGCCACCGACGCACCGGCCACCCCTGAGGAGCTGAGGACCAGGATAGAGGCCGGTATCCCGGGAGCGAGTGCGGCCGTGACCGGGGATGGCCACCACTTCAACGCGGTTGTGTCGGCACCTGCCTTCCAGGGCCTCTCGCGGATCGCCCAGCACCGGCTCGTCTACGACGTTTTCGGCGCGGAGGTCGGAGACCGCATCCACGCCCTGTCAATCCAAACTAAGGCCTCGGAAACGGAGAGCAGCGCATGAGCGACGATCAGACCACCCAGATCCGCGAGGCGATTCAGAGCGCGATCGCTGAGAACCCCGTGCTCCTGTTCATGAAGGGCACTCCCGACCAGCCGATGTGCGGATTCTCCGCTCGGACCGTGGCGATCCTCCAGTCGGTCGGCACGCCGTTCGCGGCGGTCAACATCCTCCCGGACCCGCGGATCCGCCAGGAGCTCTCGACGCTCTCGAACTGGCCCACGATCCCGCAGCTGTTCATCGACGGCGAGTTCGTCGGCGGGTGCGACATCGTCACCGAGATGTACGAGTCGGGCGAGCTTCAGCAAGCCCTCGGTGCCGAAGACGACGCCAACGGGCAGGCCGCGCCGGAGCCCGAGGCGCAGGAGCCCGCACCGCTGACGATCGAGAACCGCCTCTAGGACTTCACGGACAGCAGCAGCGTCGTCCGCCCCGTGATCAGCAGTGACGGGTCGCGGAACGCTCGACGCTTGCCGCGCCCGGGCACGTTCACATACAGCCCGTCGTAGGTGGCGATCGACCCGATCGCGTCGCGCAATTCATCGAGCGAGGCGATCGGCATGGTTTCGTTCCCGATGCCCGACGACGAGCTGCTCGCCGACAGGGAGACCACGAGCTGCGAGGACAGGCTGTTCGCAGTTGCCGGCGTTGGCGTCGCGGGGCCGTGGATCGTCACCGGGAGCAGGCCGCTCGCGCCCCGCGGAACCCGTATCCGGAACGACACGCGACGCAGCGGACCACGGTAGACCCGAACGAGCAGCCGCACGCGCGCCGTGCGGCCGGCCTTTACGGGGCCGACGGCGCGCGCTGACACGATCGACCCCATCGCCAGCCCCCGCGAGGCGGTCAGGTTGGCGATCACGTGCGTGACGTGCAGCGCGGCGAAGTCGACCCGCTCGAAGTCCGAGAACGCGGTGGTCACGTCGGCCGAGGCCGCGTTCGCGAGCTCGGGTGGCGACGAGCCCTCGTCGCCGGCGGCCCCGGTGCCCACGTAGCGGTTGCAGAAGCCGAGCGGCTGGCGGCTCTCGCGCAGGTAGATGTGCAGGCACATCGTCCCCGACTCGTCGGCGGGCGGCCCGTCGTAGATCTGGGTCGCCGCCTGCGCCACCTCGAGCGGCGCGATCGTGTCGGCCAGCGAGCTCCCGAGCGGCAGGCCGATGTCGGTCTCGTCGGCGACCTGGGTATCGAGCGACTGTGACTGACCGGTGTCGAGGTCGTTGACGCTGACGTCGACCGGCACGGTCGTCGGCGGCGCACCGACCTCGCCGATCACCGCGTTCGGCGTGTCGCTCGACAGGATGCCTTCCGTGTGGCCGGGCGAGGCCAGCTTGTAGCTCGGCTGCTCCGTCGGATCAGGGTTGTTGACGACGTAGTGCACGTAGGCGTCCTGGAGCAGCAGCGCGCGCCGGCCGGCGCCGTCGAGCTCGTGCCCGAACGCGTACACGGTCGGCCCGTCGACGTAGGTGACGGTCCCGACCGCGCCCATCGGCACGTCCCCCGACGAGTAGCTGGCGCTCACCGACGCGCCGGGGACCAGTGGCTGCACCGGGAAGTTCGTGGCCTGGCCGCCGCCCGTCGGCGCGGCGACCACGAGCCGGCCGGCGCGCGCGGCGGCCCGCTGGACCAGGCCGAACACCGACGGCGAAAGTCCGCCCACGGTCAGCGGCGCCAGCAACGGCGTGGTCTTGGCGGCCAGGCGCGGCAGGTCCGCCGGCGGGTCCACCGGCTCGCCGAGCATCTGCTCGATCGGCGTCACCAGCACGACGTTGTTGCCGTACTGGCCGATCCCCTCAGAGATCGCGCCCGCGTTCTCGAGCGTCCCGAAAGAGTCCGGGCAATAGACAGGAGAGCCCGAGAACCCCTCGGCGACGCCGCTGGGGTCGACCGCCGGCCCAGACACCTGGACGAGGATCCTCGGCCCCTCGCCCGGCGCCTGGACGATGTCGATCACCTGGACGTTGAACGACGAGATCGTCGTCCCCTGGATGACGGTCTCGCCGGTGCACTGCATCCCCGCCTGCACGTGGGACAGCGTCATGATCGGGCCGCCGCTCTGGGCCAGCGCGGCGTTCGCGGGCAGGCACAGCCCAGCGAGCACGACGCAGATGAGAAGTCGGAGGTGCATCTGAAGCCCCCTTTCGGGTTGTCCGCGGCCCCGCGCGGCGCCCACAGGATACCCGGGGATAGCATCGCGTCATGGCCACAACCCGGGCCACCCCCGCGAGCATCGTCGCGCTCCGCTTCGACGGCGCGGCGTTATGGGCGATCGACCAGACCCAGCTCCCGTGGCACGAGCGCCAACTCGAGCTGCGCACAGCCGAGGACGTTGCCGAGGCGATCAGGCGCCTCGCAATCCGCGGCGCGCCGCTGATCGGCGTTGCCGGCGCCTACGGCGTCGTACTCGAGCTCGCGGGCGACCCCTCGGCGGAGGACCTCGATCGGGCCCGCCACATCCTGCGAGACGCCCGGCCGACGGCGGTGAACCTCAGCGCGGCGATCGACCGCGTGTGCGACAGGGCGAGCGCCGCCGGCGAGCACCGGCGCGCGGCCGCGCTCAGCGAGGCGCGCGCGATCGAAGCCGAGGAGGAGGCCGCCAGCGACGCGATCGCGGCCCACGGAGCCGACCTCCTCGCCACCGCGCGGCGGATCCTCACCCACTGCAACACGGGCGCGCTCGCCGCTCCGGGCCGCGGCACCGCGCTCGCCGTCGTCGCCGAGAAGGCACAGCGGGGCACGCTCGACAGCGTCCTCGCCACCGAATCGCGTCCGCTGCTCCAGGGCGCGCGCCTGACGACATACGAGCTGTCTCGTCTGAACATCCCGCACGAGCTGATCGTCGACAGCGCGGCGGCTGGCCTGATCGCGGGCGGCGCCGTTGACGCGGTGATCGTCGGCTGTGACCGCGTGGCCGCCAACGGCGACGTCGCCAACAAGGTCGGCACCTACGGTCTGGCCCTCGCCGCAAGAGCCGCGGACATCCCGTTCGTGGTCGCCGGACCCACGTCGACGATCGACCCGAACACGCCCGACGGCGCCCACATCACGATCGAGGAGCGTGACCCCGATGAAGTCAGAGCCGCCGCGGGCCAGCTCCTCACGCTCGCCGGAACTCCTTGCCGGAACCCCGCATTCGACGTCACGCCGGCGGCGTTGATCAGCGCGCTCGTCACCGAACGCGGGGTGATCCGCTCTCCCGACGCCGAGGCCCTCACCGCGCACCACACCATCGCAACAAGATGAGGGTGGCGCGGTCGTTCGCCCCCGGCGACGTCCGGATCGAGGAAGCGCCCGAACCCGAGGCCGGCCCCGGCGAGGTGGTGTGCGACGTGCTCGCCTGCGGCGTGTGCGGGTCCGACGTGACCGACTGGTACATCGCGCCCCGGCTGCCCGCGGTCCTCGGGCACGAGGTCATCGGAACCGTCCGCGCGCTCGGCGAGGGCGTCGAAAGCCCACCCGTCGGGACCCGCGTGGCGATCCACCATCACACGCCGTGCGGCGAGTGCCGGCGTTGCCGGCGCGGCCACGAGACGCTGTGCGAGCGGTTCCGCGCGACGCGCCTTGACCCCGGCGGGTTCGCCGAGCGCGTCCGGATCATGCCCGAGCTCGTTCCGGAGCTGCTCGAGCTCCCGGACAGCCTCGACGCGTTGACCGCGACGTTCATCGAGCCGCTGGCCTGCGTGCTTCGCGCCCAGGACCGGGCGGGGCTGCGCGCCGGCGATTCGCTGCTCGTCGTCGGGGCCGGCGCCAACGGCCTGCTCCAGATCGCGGCCGCGCACGCCCGCGGAGTCGAGGCCGTGTGGGTGCGCGAGCCGCGGCCCGAGCGCCTCGAGCGAGCAGAGGCGTGGGGCGCCGAGCACCACGGCAACGAGCTCGTCGACGTCGCGATCGTGTGCACGCCGAAACCCGAGGCGATCGAATCGGCGGCCGACACGGTCGCGCCCGGCGGCACCCTCTGCCTGTACGCGCCGCCCTCGCCACAAGCGCCGCCGACATTCGACGCCACCGCGCTGTACCTGCGCGAGATCGCCGTGGTCGCCAGCTACTCGGCCGGCCCCGGAGACATGCGGGCGGCGCTCGAGCTTATTGCGAGAAAACGGATCGACCCGAAACCGCTCATCTCGCATCGTCTCCCGCTCAGCGAGACCGCACGGGCACTCGAGCTTCAGCGTGAAGCGACCGGCCTGAAGATCGTGATCGAGCCGTGAGGGCCGCGGTCCTGTTCGGCCCGAAGGATCTCCGGGTCGAGCACGTCCCCGAGCCCGAGGGCGAGGTGATCGTCGAGATCGAAGCGGCGACCACGTGCGGGACCGACACCAAGATGTGGCGCTACGGGCACCGGATACTGGCGCCATACCCGTGCCATTTCGGACACGAGACGGCCGGCGTCCGCATGGACACAGGCGAGCGGGTGCTCGTGTCCGACTCGGTCGCGTGCGGTCAGTGTGCGCTATGCCTGGGCGGACGCGCCCAGATCTGCCTGGCGCCGACGTGGGTGCTCGGTGGCTTCGCCGAGCGGATCGCCGCGCCCGAAGCCGCACTTCACTCGATTCCGCACGACCTTCCACCAGAGGCCGCCGCGATGGCCGAACCGCTCGCAGCCGCGGTCCACGCCGTCCGCCGCGCGAGCGGAGCCGACGCGGCCGACGTTGCCGTGGTCGGCGGCGGGCCGATGGGACTGATGCTCACCTCGCTCCTCGTCGCGCAGGGCCGAAACGTGACGCTTGCCGACCGGCACGCCGAACGGCGCGCCCAGGCGGAGCAGCTGGGCGCGACCGCGCCGGAGGAGCACCTGACCACCCGCCATGAGCTCGTGTTCGAGGCCGTCGGACGCCCCGAGGCCTGGCGCGCCGCCGCCGCGGCGGCCGCCCCGGGCGGCGTCGTGGTGCTCGTCGGCGGGTGTCCCATTGGCACCGAGGTCAGCTTCCAGACGGGGCCGCTCCATTACGAGGAGCTCGAGCTGCGCGGCTCGTTCCACCACTCCCCCGAGGAGGTCGACGAGGCGCTCAGCGCGCTCGCCGGCGACGAGACCCTGTGGCGCACGCTCCGTGGCCCGACGATCTCGCTCGAGGAGCTGCCGGACGCACTCGCCGCGCCCAACCCGGGCCCGGCTAAGAAGACGGTGGTCGATCCTCGCGCCTGAACTCGAGGTGCTCGACGATCCGCCGGGAGTCGCAGATCGCCTCGCCGTCCATCACGAGCACCGGCACGCGTCGCTGACCGGTGAGCGCCTCGACCTCCGGCCGCCGTGATCGGCGCTGCGGAACCTCGACCTCTTCGAACGCGATCCCGTCGCGCTTCAATGCGCGCGCGACCCGGCCGCAGGGGCACAGCCAGTTGGTCGGCGTCGTGCAGCGATAGAGCGTCGCCACTATCTCCACCCCAGTGGCGAGCGACGAGCGAACGCGCCGGCCACCCGCAGCCCGATCGGCTGGCGCGCCCCCGCTTGCGACAGCCGCTCGCCGTCGCGCTCGCGGTACCAGGCGATCGTCTCCTCGAGGCAGTCCTCGTGCGGCGAGGTGCGCCAGCCGAGCTCCCGCTTGGCCTTGGCGCTCGAGAACGCCCAGTTCAGCGACGCGGCCCGGATCTCGGACGGCGGCGGCATCGGAACGCCGACGGGTGCCAACCGTGCCGTCCCGGCCATCAACAGCGCCGCGTGAAGCGGGAGCTTGAGCGCCGGCGGCTCGACGCCGGACAGGCGCCCGAGATCGGCGAACAGACGATCGAGCGTGAAATTGCGATTGCCGAGGATGTAGCGCTCACCGGGCCGGCCCCGCTCGTCGGCGAGCAGGTGACCGCGGGCCACGTCCTCCACCCCGACGACATTCAAAGTCCCGTCGACGTAAGCAGGGATCTCGCGACGCAGGAACCGCCGCACGAGCACGGTCGACGACCGGCCCGGGTCGCCGGCACCGAGGACGTGCGCCGGGTTGACGATCACAAGCGGGAGCCCGCGCTCAAACAGCGCCAGCGCCGTGACCTCGGCCTCGTGCTTGGAATCGACGTACGGGATCGCGTAGCGGGCCGCGTCCCAGATGTTGCGCTCATCCGCGATCGAGCGCTTGATCGCGGGCCCGATCGCCGCGACCGAGGACGTATACACGACCCGCTCGACGCCCGCGCGCAGCGCCTCCTCGAGCACGATCCGCGTTCCCTCGGCGTGGAGCGCGAACGCACGCTCGCGCGAGAGCCGAAGGTTCGTCGTGCCGGCGATGTGGAACACGCGGTCGACGTCGCGCAGTGCACGACGGATCGCGCGGCGATCGCACACATCCGCCCGCATTGTGCTCACGTCCAGCGCCTCGAGCAGGTCCAGCCTTGAACGCGCGCGGACCACGGCCCGGACCTCGTCGCCGCGCTCGACCAGGAGCCGAGTGACATGCGAGCCGAGAAACCCGGTCGCGCCGGTTACGAGCGTCCGGGGCAGACCGCGTGCCTTCAGCGACCGAGCTGACGCCGCCGACGGCCGCGCCCGAAAACCAGACCGCCGAGCGCCGCGACCCCGCCGGCCAGCACGAACCCGGCGACGCCCGCCCCGATCAGGACCTCTCGCTGGTGGCGGCGGATCTGCCCCCGCCAGTCGGTGAACTCGGTCACCTCGGCACGGAGCTTGTCGAGCGACTGCCCTAGCTCGTGGCGGTTCTGCTCGATCGAGGCGCGGATCTGTTCCGGCGTGCGCGCGGCGGCCATCAGCTTCCGATCTCCGTCCTGGACGCGACGGTCTCGCGAATCCGCTTGGCCTCGTCGATCGCCATCGTCGGCGCCGGGGGCGCCCCGGCCTTCAGCTTGGTCCAGGCGAACCCGAACGAGGCGATCGTGAGCACCGCAAGCAAGCCGAACACGATCAGGAAGCCCTCCCAGATGCTCCCGGCGCCCGGCACGAGGACCGCGTTGAGCGCCCACGCCAACGCCTCGAGCCCCATGAACACCGCAAACACCCCGAACACCGCCCCGGCGAGCACGGCCGCCGTCCCCCGGAGGATGCTCCTTGCCTTGATCGTGACCTCGGCCTTGGCGAGCTCGATCTCCTCGCGAACCAGGTTGCTGACCCGGTCGGAGACCTCGGTCACCGCGTTCACGAGATTCTCGGGTGTCCTGTTTTCAGCGGCCAAGGCGCTTCAGGATCATGGCGGCCAGAAGGCCGCCGGCGAAAGCAGCCCCCACCGCCACTTCCGGACGCTCGTCGACGAGCGCGTCGATGCGCGCCTCGATGCGCGCCTGCAGGGGAACGGTGTCGGCCGCGCCTGGTGCGGCGTCCGCGATGGGATGCGTGGAAGAGGTCTCGATGTCTTCGGTCACTCGGGCGGGTCCTCGCCGAACACGCGCGTCCAGATGATGGCGGACAGGCGCGTCGACAGGAGCGTTGCGAGCGCGCCGGTTCCGGCGAGCAGGCCCGACCAAAGCAGTCGTTTGACCAGCGGACTCTCAGTCATCGAACGGATTCAATCAGACATCGAGGCGTCGGTTCCCGAAGAACCTTTCGCTGCGACGCCAACCGGCACCGCGGTCGAGTCCGGTTCGACCCCCGTCGCGCCGTCCCGCTCGAGCCCGCGGCAGATGGTCTCGACGATCATCGTCTTGGCGCCCTCGAGCTCGTCGTCGTCGACGGCGTCGCGGTCGAAGATCCAGCGCGTCAGCACCTGCTCGATCGAACCGTAGAACGCCAGCGCGCCGAAGTCCGGCGAGATGTCCGGCCGGAACACGCCATCGGCCTGGGCACGCTCCACGATCCCCGCGATGAGCGCGTACGCCTCGCGGATCTTGGCCAGGTGGGTGCGGCCGAACGTGTTGGCCGCGCGCGTGACCTCGACCACGATCACCTTCATCAGCTCCGGCTCGTAGCGGTAGGAGTCGACGATGAACCCGGCGATCGCCCGCAGCTTGTCCCGCGGCGAGCGCTCGGACCGGTCGGCCTGGGCGATCGCGGCGAGCATCAGGTCCCAGCGCTCGAGGAACAGCGTGTCGAGGATCTGGTCCTTGGACGAGAAGTAGTGGTAGACGAGCCCGTACGCGACCCCGGCCTCGTCGGCGATGTCGGACACGCGGCAGGTGTGGAAGCCTCGGCGTGCGAACACGCGCATCGCGGCGTCGAGGATCACCCGGCGCTTGTCGGCTGCCGCGGTGCCTGAGGCGGCCATCAGACCGTCCAGCCGTACACGTCGGTCCGGCGGTGAGTCAGCGCCGGGATCCGCTGTCTGACGCTGTCGACGGTGTCGAAGTCCAGATCGGCGACGATCGCGGTCTCGGCATCGGGAGCCGACGCGAGCACCAGGCCCCACGGATCGACGATCATCGACCGCCCGCCGGCGCGGTGGCCCGGTGGATGAGCGCCGACCTGGTTGGGCGCGATCACGAAGCACTGGTTCTCGATCGCGCGGGCGCGCAGCAGCACCTCCCAGTGGTCACGCGTCGTCGCCAGCGTGAACGCGGCCGGAACCGTGATGACCGTCGCGCCGCGCATCGCGAGCATCCGATAGAGCTCGGGGAAGCGAACGTCGTAGCAGATGGTCATCCCGAGCTTCACGCCACCAGGCAGCTCTGAAAGCACGACCTCGTCGCCGGGATCCTCGTGCGCGGACTCGGCGTAGAGGTCTCCGTCGACCTCGACGTCGAACATGTGGAGCTTCCGATACACGGCGCGCACCTCGCCGTCGGCGCCGACGTGGACGCTCGTGTTGGCCGCCTTGTCCCGTCCGTCTACGCGCTCGACGATCGACCCCGCGACGATGTCGATCCCAAGCTCGCGTGACGTCGAACGCGCCCACGAGATGCACCGCCCGTCGAGCGGCTCCGCTCCTTGAGTCATGTGCTCGTCGGTCCCGAGCACGCTCCACTTCTCGGGGAGCACGACCACCTCGGCCCCGAGCGCCGCAGCCTGCCGGACGAGGCGGTCGGCGGTCTCGAGGTTCCGGTCGGTGTCCTCTGTGGCGTTAAGCTGAACGGCGCCGACGCGCACGGCGCCTCCCGGGTTCGATTGACCAGTCAGTCAGCCTGGTGAGTGTAGACCACGGAACCCGCTTTGGCGACGCTGTGCCGGCCACCACGCTCACGCCATGAACAAGCCCGCGACGGTCTCCGCGGCCGGCCCGGCGACCGCCCCGGACTCATGAAGCGCATCGATCTCCTCGGGCGGGTAGCCGGCCTCCGCGAGCACGTCGTGCGTGTGCTGTCCGAGCCCAGGCCCCGGCGCGCGCCGGGGATCCCCGGGCGTACGGCTCAGCTTGATCGGCACTCCGAGCAGCCTGACGGGGCGCTCGGCCCCCGGCTGGGGCACCTCGACCACCATCTCGCGCGCCGCGACGAGGTCGCCTTCGAGCGCCTCGTCGAGACCCAACACGGGCTCCATGCAGCAGTCGTGCTCGGAGGCGAACGCGCGCCACTCCTCGCGGGTGCGCCCGGCGAAGATCTCGCACACGGCTCGGTGCGCGCCGGACCCGGGCGGATCGAACGCGTGCCCGAGCAGATCCTCGCGCTCCACGCCCCGGCAGAACTCGGCCCAGAACTTGGGCTCGAGCGCGCCGAGCGTCACGTACCCGTCCGTGCAGCGGTACGGCCGGTAGCACACGAGCCCGCCGGCGAGCCGGAGCTCGCCGCGGCGCGGAACCTGGCCGTCGGCGAGCATCTCGCCGGCGAGCATCGCCAGAAACGACAGCGATCCGTCGAACATCGAGCAGTCGACGAGCTGGCCCTCCCCCGAGCGCGTGCGCTCCTGGAGCGCGATCAGGATCCCGGCGACCGCCATCATCGCGCCCCCGCCCAGATCCGCGATCTGCGCCGAGGCCGAGATGGGCGGCCCGTCGACATCGCCGGTCAACCCGAGGATCCCGTTCAGGCCGAGGTAGTTCATGTCGTGCCCGGACCGGGACCGGTTCGGACCATCCTGGCCGTAGCCCGTGATCGCGCAGTACACGAGGCCCAGGTTCTCCTCGCGCAGGCGCTC
Organism: uncultured Solirubrobacterales bacterium; assembly: GCA_963822855.1. Lineage (GTDB taxonomy): Bacteria > Actinomycetota > Thermoleophilia > Solirubrobacterales > Solirubrobacteraceae > Palsa-465. Next base: position 48,992 of record CAWGJE010000023.1, read on the forward strand.
GTAACCGACGCCGAGGCGGTCCATCACCCCGGGCCGGAACCCCTCGAGGAGCACGTCGGCCGAGCGGACCAGTCTCAGCAGAACGTCCTTGCCGGCGGCCGACTTGAGATCGATCCGGATCGACCGCTTGCCGCGGTTGAGCCCGAGGAACAGCGCGCTGCTGGCGCTCGGCTCGGCGCCCTCGTAGTGCGGCGGAGCCCACCGGACGTAGTCGCCGGCGCCGGTGTCCTCGACCTTGATCACGTCCGCGCCGAAGTCGGCGAGAAGCAGCGAGCAGAACCCGCCCGGGAGCAGCCGGGTCAGGTCGAGGACCTTGAGGCCGTCGAGCGCGGCGGGCGCGGTCATGCCGCCGTCGCCTCCTGCCGCACCCGCGGGATCCCGAGCAACTCGCGTGCCTCCCCGACCGTCGCCGGGCGGCGCCCGGCGTCCTCGGTCATCTGGCGCGCCTTGGCGATCAGGTCGCCGTTCGAGCGAGCCATCTCGCCGTTCGGGAGGTAGAAGTTGTCCTCGAGCCCGACGCGGATCGAGCCGCCGAGCGCGAGCGCCGCCGCGACCAGCGTCCACTGCTCGCGCCCGATCCCGATCACCCCCCAGTGGTGCTTGACCGCGACCCCGGGCGGCCCCGGGATCTGAGCGAGGTTGTCGGCCATGACCGCGAGATTGCGCGCGCTCGCGGGGATCCCGCCGACGACCCCCATCACGAAGTCAGCGTGCAGAGGAGCTTCCAGCAACCCCATGTCGACCAGCGGCGCCAGCGAGCCGACATGGCCGACGTCGAAGCACTCGTGCTCGGGCTTGATTCCGAGACGGCGCATCGCCTCGAGCAGTTCGACGATCTCGTCGAACGGATTGGCGAACACGAACTTGAACACGAAGTCCTTGCGGCTGCGCGAGTACTTGGCGTAGTTCATCGAGCCCATGTTGAGCGCGGCCACCGCCGGGCGGCCGGCCTCGAGGTAGGCGATCCGCTTGGCCACGGGGACGCCGACGGTGCCGGTCGAGAAGTTGATGATCACGGCATCGCCGACGGCGCCGCGGATCGCGTCGCGGATGGCGAGGAAGTCCTCGACCTCGTAGCTCGGGGTCCCGTCGGGCGCGCGGGCATGGATGTGGATGTGGACGCCGCCCTCGTCTGCGATCCGGCGCGCTTCGGCCGCGTACTCCTCGGGCGTGTAGGGGATCGCCGGGCACTGGTCGCGGTTGGCGATCGCGCCCGAGATCGCGCAGGTGATGATCACGGGGTCTTCGACGCTCACACGGGCACCACGCCGCTCCGCTTCCACGGTCGCTCGACCCGCTTGCCCGCGGACAGCTCGAGCGCGCGGCAGATCGTGGCGCGCGTCTCCCGTGGATCGATCACGTCGTCGATCATGTCGTTGCCGGCCGCGACGTACACGTCGATGATCTCGCGGAAGTTCGCGATCAGCTCGGCGCGCTTGGCCGCCGGGTCCTCGGCCTCCTGGACCTGCTTGCGGAAGATGATCTCGACCGCGCCCTCGGCGCCCATCACACTGATCTCGGCCGACGGCCAGGCGACGATCAGATCGGGCTCGTAGGCGCGGCCGCACATCACGTAGTAGCCGGCGCCGTAGGCCTTGCGCAGCACAACCGTGACCTTCGGGACGGTGGCGTTCGCGGTCGCGTACAGCATCTTGGCCCCGTGGCGGATGATCCCCGCCTGCTCGACCTTGGTCCCGACCATGAACCCGGGGACGTCCATCAGATACACAAGCGGCAGCCCGTACGCGTTGCAGAGGTTGATGAACCGCGCGGCCTTGTCGGCGGAGTCGTTGTCGAGGATCCCGCCCAGCTGCTTGGGCTGGTTGGCCACGATCCCAGCGGGCCGGCCACCGAACCGCGCCAGGCACGTGATGATCGTCTTCGCCCACTGCGGCTTGAGGTCGAAGTACACGCCGTCGTCGACGACCCGGCGGATCACGTCGTACATGTCGTACGGCTTGCGGTTCGACTCCGGGAGGACGTCGAGCAGCTCCTCGTCGGCCCGGTCGACCGGGTCGGCGGTCGGCGTGACCGGCGGCGGCTGCTCGCAGTTCTGCGGGAAGTAGCTCAGGTACTGCTTGATCGCGTCGATGCACGCCTCGTCGGACTCCACCTCGAGGTCCCCCACCCCCGACTTGCGACAGTGCACGCGCGAGCCGCCGAGCTCCTCTTGGGTGACGTCCTCGCCGACGGCGGCGCGGACCAGGTGCGGTCCGGCGAGCGCCATCGAACCCCGCCCCTTGACCATGGGGACGAAGTCCGCGAGGCCGGGGATGTAGGCGGTGCCGGCGGCGCATGGGCCCATCAACGCGGCGATCTGCGGGATCACGCCCGAGTTGACGACCTCCTCGCGGAACAGATGCCCCGTGCCCGCGAACAGCGACCCGACCGCCTCCTGGATCCGGGCGCCGGCCGAGTCCAGCAGCCAGATCAGCGGGATCCGCTTGGTCAGCGCGAGCTCGCGCAGCCGCGCCACTTTGAGCTCGCCGGTCATGCCCATCGACCCGGCCATCACCGTGAAGTCGTAGGCCGCGACCGCCGCCAGCCGGCCGTCGACCTTGCCATAGCCGGTCACAACGCCGTCCGCCGGCGCGTCCCGGCCGTCCATCGCGCGCTGGGAGAAGTGAGGCCGACCGTGGATGCCGAGCTCGACGAACGTGCCCGGGTCGATCAGCAGCTCGATCCGCTCGCGCGCGGTGAGCTTGCCCGCAGCATGCTGGGCCTCCATCTTCTCGGGTCCGCCGCCGAGCTTGATCCGGTCCCGGCGCGCGCGGAGATCCTCAGCCAGCGGTCGGAGAAGGCTCGTCTGAGCGTCGGTGGTCATCGGCCCTTCCATTCTGGCTCGCGCTTCTCGAAGAACGCCCGCACGCCCTCCTGGATGTCCTCGGTCGAGAACGCGATCGTCAGCTGGGAGCGCAGGAAGTCGAGCGCGTCGAGGAACGCCATGTCCTGCTGGCGGAACATCGCGTCCTTGCCGAGCCGCATCAGCAGCGGCGACTTGGCCGCGAGCTTCTCGGCCCACTCGCGCACGCCGGCCTCGAAACCCTCGGGCGCGAACACCTTGTTGACGATCCCGATCCGCTCCGCCTCAGCGGCCGAGATCTGCTCGCCGAGGAGCAGCAATTCGTTGGTCTTCTTGCGCGGCACGTTGCGGTAGATCAGCGCCATGATCATGAACGGGAACACCCCGACGTTGATCTCGGGCGTCCCGAACCGCGCGCCCTCGCGCGCGAGGATCAGGTCGCAGGCGAGCGCGATCCCCAGCGCTCCGGCGAGCACGTGCCCGTTGGCCGCGCAGATCGTCGGCTTGCCGAGCTCGCCGATCGTGCGGAACAGCCGCGGGAACCGCTCGGTCCCAAAGTGCTTGTGTGCCAGGGGAACGTCCGCCGCGAACCCGCCCAGGTTGGCCCCGGCCGAGAAGATCCGCTCGTGCGTCGAGGTGAGCACGACGCAGTGGATGTCGGGATCGTCACGCGCGGCCTCGAACGCCGCGATCAGCTCGTCGAGCAGCTCGTCGGACAGCGCGTTGCGCGTCTCGGGCTGATCGAGCGAGACGGTGGCGACCCCGGCGGGCGAGACCTCGTAGCGAAGGGTGGCGTAAGCCATACGCCCCGAAGCGTACGCGTGCGGGACGGACCGGAGCGCCGGCGACCGGTCATGTCCTCAACCCGGCTCCGGTAGCGTGCCCGGCATGGCCACAGCAGACGTCCTCAAGCCCGACTTCGCCTCGAGGCGCAAGCACTTCATCTTCACCGACGACCACGAGCAGCTCCGTGAGTCGATCCGCCGCTTCGTGATCAAGGAGCTCCAGCCTCACGCCGAGGAGTGGGAGGAGACGACGTTCCCCGACTGGGTGTTCGAGCGAATGGGAGAGCTCGGCTTCCTCGGACTGGACAAGCCCGTCGAGTACGGGGGCCAGGGCGGCGACTACTACACCGCGCTCGTCCTCGCCGAGGAGTTGGTCCACGCCCACTGCGGCGGACTAGGCATGGGCGTCGCGGTCCAGACCGACATGACGATCCCGCCGATCCTCAAGTTCGGGACCGAGGAGCAGAAGCAGGAGTGGGCGGTGCCGGCGATCGCCGGCACGAAGATCCTGTGCCTTGGCATCACCGAGCCCGACGCGGGCTCCGACGTCGCCGGGATCAAGACCCGCGCGGTCCGGGACGAAGCGGCTGGCGAGTACGTGATCAACGGGTCGAAGACGTTCATCACGAACGGACATCGGGCCCACGCGATCGTGCTCGTAACCAAGACCGATCCGGACGCCGGGCGCCGGATGACTCGTGAGGCGCGTGATCAAGCGAGGCCGGATGCCGAGCACGCGCCTCACGAGGCGTTCACGCTGCTGCTGGTGCCGATGGATTCGCCGGGCGTGATCCGCGAGAAGCGGCTACAGAAGCTCGGCATGCACGCATCGGACACCGCCCTGCTCGCGTTTCAGGACGTGCGCGTCCCGGAATCCGCGGTGCTCGGCGAGGTCGGCAAGGGCTTCTACCACATCATGTGGGAGCTCCAGGGCGAGCGGCTGATCGGCGCGGCGGGGTCGGTCGCCGGCGCCCAGCACGTGTTCGACCGTACGCTCGCCTACGCCAAGGAGCGCACCGCGTTCGGGCGCCCGATCGGCCGCTTCCAGGCGATCCGGCACAAGATCGCGGAGATGGCGACCAAGATCGAGACCGCACGCCAGATGGTGTACACGACCGCGTGGCGCTTCCAGAACGGCGAGTACCCCGTGCGCGAGATCACAATGGCCAAGCTGTACGCGGCCCGCATCGCGGTCGAGGTCGCCGACGAGTGCATCCAGATTCACGGCGGCAACGGATACATGAAGGAGTACGGGATCGAGCGGTCCTGGCGGGACCTGCGCCTGAACCGGATCGGCGCCGGCAGCGACGAGATCATGCTCGAGGTCATCGGGCGCTCGTACGGGCTGTAGACGAATGACCTATGGCCGCCGACGCTGGCGGCTTCTCACGCAAAAGTCCCGCCCCGCACTCTCAGGTGCGAGGCGGGCCTCTTGATTTAGGTTTCAGGTCAGCAGGCGGCCCGGTCGCGATGACCGGGGTCAGGCCGCCGGGTCTCTCACCAGGACGCGTGTGGATCGACGTACGCGTCGTCGATCTGCGATGACCCGGTGAGGGCGGTGAACTTCAGGGCCACCTGCGGTGTGCCCAGCCCGAGAAGGCTGTTGACCAGGCTTGGCACCTCCGCGGCGGTCAGCATCGGGAGGAGGGTCGGGCTCCACGTCGGGCTCAGCGCCACCGGACCAACCGGAATCGTCACCGGCCCGAGCAGCGGGAGCTTGTACACGACCGACACCAGCACGGTCGAGAGCAGACCGTTGTTCTTGGCGAAGAACCGGAACGTCGGATATGCGAAGTCGACGCACGTGTACGGCGACTGCGCGCTTCCCCCTGCGGGGAGGTAGAGCGAGTACTTCCCGACCGATCCGGTTACACCGAACGGCTCGCTGCCGGCCACCCTCGCGGCGCCGCCGGTGAGGGTCCAGCCCGCGAGGCTGCCCTCGAAGTTACCGCCCGGGACCATCTTGTAGTAGCTCGAGTCACCCCAATGGGCGAACGGCTGGGTCAGCGTGGCGTTGTCACACGCATCGGTGTTGATCAGAGCCGCGGCATGCGCGGATGCGGCGGGAATGCAGACGAGCGCGAGAGCGCCGACCAAACCCTTGAGCCACATGCGGCGGCGGGACGGAATTAGGGACGCAAGCAAACTGGACACGTAAAGCCCTCCATGGCTGTACCGGCAGCCGGGCTATCTCATGGCGATGAGACCCCTTGCTTTGCGTCCCCGGCTCGCGCCGGGTTTGCCCTTTTCAGTTGGGTTACGCCTGTCTCATCGGCGGCGCTGACCGCCCGTCGAGCGCCAGTCGCTGGAATTGGACACGTGTACGAGAAATCCGAAACGTTCGCCCGGATTGCTAAGGATTGGCGCCGATCGGATCGATATCTGCGCGGATATGTCATTCGAGCCGAGCTTCGAAGAACAGGAGCTGTTGGCGGTCACGTACGAGCGAGAAGGCTCGCGCCTCAGCGCGCGTGAGTCGAACCTCGTCGTCCTCCTCGGGACCGTGTTCGCGGCGGCGACCGCCGGCGTGTGGTTGCTCCGGCCGCCGGACGCGTTTGCGCTCGTCCCCGCGCTCGAGTGCGTGCTCGTGCTCGCGCTGGCGATGCTCGTGCGCTTCGACACCCCGTTCGGCTTCACGACCGCAACGCAACTCGGATTCGTCCCACTGCTGTTTGCGGTGCCGCTGGCGGTCGTCCCCATCGCCGTCGTGCTCGCGTGGGCGATCTCCGCGCTGCCGGCCATCAGGGCCGGCGAGTTGCGACCCGCGCGACTCCTGCAGATCCCCGCCAACTCCTTCTTTGTGTTCGGTCCGGTCGCGGTGTTCGCGTTTGCACACGTAGATCCGCGCGACGCGGGCGCGGGCGTGCTCGTCGCGGCGCTCGCCGCGCAGTTCCTCGCCGATTTCGCCGTGTCGTCGGTGCGCTTCATGATGCTTCAGGCGGCGAGCTTCTCGTCGGTGCTGCGCTCAACCTGGATCTTCGTGATCGACGCCGCGCTTTCCGGTATCGCGCTCGTCGTCGCCGAGGACATCCACAGCGCTCCCGTAGCGGCCCTGGCGGTGGTGCCGCTCCTCGGCCTGCTCGCGATGTTCGCGCACGAGCGCCACCAGCGGCTGCAGAGCATGCTCGAACTGTCGAGCGCCTACCGCGGCACCGCACTCGTGCTCGGCGACGTGATCGAGGCCGACGACGGCTACACCGGCGAGCACTGCAAGAGCGTGGTCGGGCTCGCGCTCGATCTCGCCGATCAGCTGGGTCTCGGCCCCGAGCGCCAGCGCAACCTCGAGTTCGCCGCTCTGCTCCACGACGTCGGCAAGATCGCGATCCCCAAGGAAATCATCAACAAGCCCGGCAAACTCGACCCCGACGAGTGGACGATCATCAAGACCCATACCGTCGAGGGCCAGAAGATGCTCGAGCGCGTCGGCGGCTTCATGCGCCAGGTCGGCATCATCGTCCGCTCCCACCACGAGCGGTGGGACGGCGGCGGCTACCCCGACGGTCTCGCCGGCGAGTCGATCCCGCTCGAGGCGCGGATCATCACGTGCTGCGACAGCTGGAACGCGATGCGCACCGACCGCCCGTACCGCAACGCGCTGTCCCACGACGTCGCGCTCGCGGAGCTCCTGTCGGGCGCCGGCGGGCAGTTCGACCCGGGCGTGGTCGAGGCGTTCGTCGCGATGGTGGCGCCGGCCATGGAGTCCGATGCCCCGGCGCCCGCCTCGGCCGGCGCCGTGCGCGCGCCCGCACAGCTGATCGCCGAGATCTAGGTTCCGCCGCCGGTCCGCCACCCTGGGGCCGCGGCGGCCCGCCACCATCTCGAGAAACGTGCACAACTCCTCACTCGACGAGCCACTCGCGGCGAGCGTGGGGTTAGCCACACAGGAGGTGGCTGAACCCGCATTCACCTCCCGGGAGGGCGGCGATTGTGGGCTTAGTCACCCTGATTTCCGGTGTATCGGGAGCGAGGACCCGGACCGGACGGCGTTTCGGTTCCGCGGGGCGCCACGGCCCGACCCAGCCCTGACGCGCGCGAGGCGCCCACCGCGCCGGACCCCACGCCACGTCGCCCGCCGACCGCCGACTCGGCTCATTTGCGACCATTGTCTGCGATCCCTGTTGTTTGCTCGTAATGCCCGACGCACCGTTTTGCGGTGCAGTGTGTTAATCTGCAGAAGTCTGCTTCCGGAGATCTGCCCCCGATCCGGAGGGTCTGCCCCCCCGCTCTACGGAGGAGCGGCCGCTCGTATCGAGCGGTTAGTACACGGCGAACATCCGGGAACCAGCTCGGGCTAGGTGAGTCGATGACCGTGACCTTTACAGCTAGCACTGGTACGAAGATCCTCGTGTGGCGCGAGAAGGATATGTTCGCCGCGTCACGAGCCGGGGCGAACGAGGAGGCTCAGATCTGTTTGGGGATCGACCTGTTCGAGGTGATCGCCGAACTGGCCGGTCTGGACCTCGACGACGAGAGCCAGGCCGAGGAGGCAACCCGACTTGCCGACGACGCGCGCGAGCGGCTGGCCTCCTTACCGAGCCACCCGCCAACGGTGAGCGAAACCCCGCGCCCCGCGTAGCCGTCCGCCGGTTAGGCTTGCGGGCCCCGAAGAGCCCGCGCCTTCGATCTTGGGTAACCCTGACGCGTATGGACTCCGTGAGAGGACAGCTGCTGGTCGCAGGTCCGGCACTGCTGGACCCGAACTTCTGGCGAACGGTGGTGCTCGTCGTCGAGCACAACGATGAGGGCGCGCTCGGCCTGGTACTCAACCGGCCGTCTGAGACCAGCGTCGCCGAGGCGGTTCCGCAGCTCGAGACGCTGCTCGACCCCCAGGAGCTGCTGTTCATCGGCGGCCCGGTCCAGCCCTCCGCGGTGATCGTCCTAGCCGAGTTCGAGGAGGCGACCGACGCCGCCTTGCTCGCGTTCGACGACGTCGGCGTCCTCGGTACGAGCTCGTCCCCTGACGAGCTCAACGCCGGCGTCAGGTCCGGCCGCGCCTTCCTCGGCCACGCTGGGTGGGGTCCCGGACAGCTCGACGGCGAGGTGGAGCGCGGCGACTGGATCCTCGAGCCCGCGCAGCTCCGGGACGCGTTCTCGGCCGAGGCGGGCGGCCTGTGGTCCGAGGTCCTGACCCGCAAGGGCGGCAGCTACGCGCTACTCGCCCGCATGCCGGCAGACCCGTCGATGAACTAGTCACGAGTCCCGGGGAATCGGGACTACGATCAGCAGCATCGCGCACGACCACTCGCATGCACATCGCGACGCCGACCGGCGCGCTCTGTCGATCGCGCTCGTGCTGATTCTGCTGTTCATGGTGGTCGAGATCGTCGCCGGCCTGCTGGCATCCTCGCTGGCGCTCCTGTCCGACGCCGGCCACATGCTGACCGACGCGGCCGCGCTTGCGCTGTCGCTCGCCGCGGCGCGGCTGGCGGCGCGAGGGGCATACGGGTCGATGACCTACGGCCTCGGGCGCGCGGAGATCCTGAGCGCCCAGGCCAACGGCCTGACGCTGCTCGTGCTCTCCGGCCTGATCATCTACGGCGCGATCGGGCGGCTGGTGTCGCCGCCCGAGGTGCACGGTGGCGTCGTGCTGGTGGTCGCGCTCGCCGGCATCGTCGTCAACCTGGTGGCTGCGCGGGTGCTGTCTGGCGGTCACGACCACGAGCGGAGCCTCAACGTCGAGGGCTCCTACCGCCACATCCTCACCGACCTCTACGGCTTCATCGCGACCGCGATCGCCGCCGTGGTGATCCTCACGACCGGTTTCGATCGGGCGGACGCGATCGCCTCGCTGCTGATCGCGGCGTTGATGCTCCAGGCGGCCTACAGCCTGCTGAAGGCGTCGGGACGAGTGTTCATGGAGGCCGCGCCGGCGGGCCTCGATCCGGACGAGATCGGACGCGCCCTCGCCTCACACCCGGGCGTGGTCGAGGTCCACGACCTTCACGTGTGGGAGGTCACCTCCGGGTTTGCCGCGCTGTCGGCGCACGTCGTGGTCCGCGCCGGCGACGACTGCCACGAGGTGCGCCGCTCGCTGCACGAACTGCTCGACCAGCGCTTTCACATCCACCACACGACGCTCCAGGTCGACCACGAGCCCGGTCCGCTCCAGATCGAGGTGGCGTCTCCGGCGGGCGCGGAGCGAGACCGGCGGTAGACTCGGCCGGGCGATGGGCGCCCTCCAATCCCACCCCGGCTCGATGAAGGTCGTCAAGCCCGGCGCCGACCATGACGTCCCGCGTGGCGTGGTCGGCGGATCGGAGATCTCGCAGGCGACCACCGGCGCGCAGAACATCTACATGGCGGTGTTCCGCGTGCCGCCGGGCGCCCAGTCCCGGCCCCACTACCACGAGAACTGCGAGAGCACCGCGTACATGCTGTCGGGCTCGATGCGGGTGAAGTGGGGCGACCGCCTCGAGCAGGAAGTCGTGCTCGAGCCCAAGGACCTCCTTTACGTCCCGCCGCGCGTCACCCACGTCCTCGAGAACGTGTCCGACACCGAGCCGGCCGAGTACGTGGTCGCGCGCGATTCCCCGCTCGAGGACGCCGTGATCGTCCCTTGGGCCGAAGCGCCCGAGACCAGCCTGCCGGGCTAGCCTCCTCGCGCTAGGCCTCTACCCCGCACTCGAGCACGACGAAGTTCCCGTCCTCGAGCACGATCGCGCCTCCGTGGACGAGGATCTGCCCGGCGCGCGCCGGGCCGCTGAGGAGTGCGGCCTTCGACAGCGACTCCGCCTCGGTGGCAGTGGGGGCCAGCGCGGTCACCTGAACGATGCCGGTGAACGCGGGCTGGCCGGTGGCGGGATCGAGCAGATGGTGGGCCGGTCGGCCGTCGGGCCCGAGCCAGCTGCGCCGGCCGATGCCGCTGGTTGCCACCGCGCCGCGCCGCACGGAGAACGTGTGCAGCGTCGAGTCGTCAAACGGGCTCGCCACATGCACGTCGCGCAGGAGCCCGAGCTTGCCGCCGAGCCGCATGTCGCCGCCGCAGTCGACGACGAACGCCGCGTAGCCGCTCAACAGCGACGCAAGCTCGTCGGCGAACACGCCCTTGGCGATCCCGCCCGGATCGATCCGCACCCCCGGGGGGCGCGTGACGGTGCCGGCGCGGCGATCGACGAGCACGCGTCGCCAGCTCGCGGCGGGCGACGGACCGCCGGGAGCGCGCTCGGGCGCAAGCGCGAGCGCGACCCTCAGTGGCAAGCCGTCGCCCTCGAAGTGGGCGTCGTAGCCGGCGCGTTCGATCTCGGACACGAGCGTCGGGTCGACGAGCCCGCCCGTCTCGAGCGCAGCGTCCACCGCGGACTGGACGACGCGGCGCATCAGCGGCGAGACCGCCACGGTCTCAGCCGGCGCGTCGTTCAGCCGGGTCAGCTCGCTGGCGTCCTGGAACCGCGAGAACTGCGCGTGCCATTCGAGCAGCCGAGCGCGCGCCTGCTCGACCGCCGCCCGCGCGTCGGCCACGCGGGCGTCGGCCGCGATCACCGTGCAGCGCGAGCCGAAGCACGCAAACGCGTCCCGTTGCTCGACCGGTAGCTCGAGCGTCGCGCTCATGACTGGCTCGTGGTCACGCTGCTGACCGTGCCGCTACTCGAACTGCCGCTGCTCGAGTTGCCACTGCTCGAGTCGCTGCTGCTCGAGCCCGTGTTCGAGGACGAGCCGGTGCTCGAGCCCGACGTCGTGGTCGACGTGGTCGTCGCCGGCGACGAGCTCGACGCGACGGTGCTCGCCGACGACTGCTTGGCAAGCGCCGGGTCGTGCCCGGATACGAGCACGATCGTGATCAAGAGCCACGAGGCGACGAACAGCGCCACCGCCCCGCTCATGATGCGCCGGCGGATCATGCGCGTCCGGCTGAGCCGCGCGGCTCTGATCGCCTGGCCGCGGGCGCGCGCGTCCTGCGGGTTGTCGTCAGTCATGGTCACGTACCTCGTTGTCGGTCATCGGAGAGGATCAAGCTTGCGGGTAGCTTCGATCCCGCCCATCTCAGCCGCGTGAGGAACGACTAAGAGCTACGTATGAGGTCAGCGCCCCGCGGGTGGCGGCGAGACGGACGGACACGTCCCACGGCCAGCCATTCGCTGGCGGTCGCCGCGACGACACAGACGGGCGCGCGCGAGCGCGAGCACCGCGACCGCAACCCTCCTCCTCATCAGACTTCCGATTGTCCCGATCAGTGGCCCGCGAGCGCCGGTCGCAAGCTACGTCAAGCCGAGCTCGAACACGCAACCGGTGAAGTACGCGCCCGCCGGCGAGACCAGGAAGCAGACGAGCTCGGCGAGATCGTCGTCTCGGGTGTGCGCGCCGGGCGCGATCGCCACCGTTCCGACGCCGTACCTGGCCCACTCCACCGACAGCGTCCGCGCCAGATTCTCGAGCGCCGCGCGTGCCGCAGCGGCGAACGGCCCGGCGTCAGGCCGGGGACCGATCAGCACGACCTTGCCGGCGCCTGCCGGGATCAGCGCGGCAGTCGCGAACGCGCGCACCGCAACCCAGGCCCGCTCGAGGGTCTGCCGTAGGGCGTCCTGGCCGCCGGAGGCGAACAAGTCTCGAGCGTCGTATACGAGCGCGAGCATCCCTTCGGTGCCCGCCGCCCACTCGCGGGCGGCGTCCTCGTCCAGACCGGGGTCGAGCTCCTCGGCCCGCGCCCCGAGCTCGCTCAGCGCGCCGCCGATCGCGGGCGTCACCCCACCCGCCAGCGCGACCGCGCGGCCCTCGAGCAGCCCGTGTCGGAGCATCGTCACCGCGGGAACCGTACCCGTCACGGCGCCGTGACCGGCCAGTAGCATCGGTGCCGTCACCGAGGAAGGAGTGAAGATCCAGATGCTGTCCTACGCACACGGCGCTTGCGCGGATCCATTGCTCGGGGAGACGATCGGACACAACCTGGAGCGGACGACCGCCCGGGTCCCAGATGCCGAGGCGCTCGTCGATCGCACCCACGGTGTCCGGTATACCTATGCGCAGTTCGGCGAGGCGGTGGATCGGCTCGCCGGCGGGATGCTCGCGGCCGGCTTGCGCAAGGGCGACCGCGTGGGCGTTTGGAGCCCGAACCGCGCCGAGTGGGTGCTGACTCAGTACGCGACCGCCAAGGCCGGGGTGATCCTCGTCAACATCAATCCCGCGTACCGGCTGAGCGAGCTGCAGTACGCGCTGCTGCACTCGGGATGCCGCTGGATCATCGCCTCACAGCGGCTCAAGGACTCCGACTTCGTCGGGATGGTCGAGCAGGTCCGCCCGCAGCTGCCCGAGCTCGAGCGCGCGATCTTCTTCGACACCCCCGACTGGGAGGAGCTCGCCACGGGCGCCGGCTACACCGGCGACCTCGAGGCCCACGGCGAGGATCTGGACTTCGACGACCCGATCAACATCCAGTACACGAGCGGCACCACCGGCTTCCCCAAGGGCGCGACGCTCACCCACCACAACATCCTCAACAACGGCTACTTCGTCGGCGCAATGCTCGGCTACACCGAGCGCGACAGCGTCTGCATCCCGGTGCCGCTCTACCACTGCTTCGGGATGGTCCTCGGCAATCTCGCCGCGACGTCGCACGGCGCGTGCATGGTGTATCCGGCCGAGACGTTCGACCCGCTGGCGACGCTGGAGACGTGCGCGCAGGAGCGGTGCACGAGCCTGTACGGCGTGCCGACGATGTTCATCGCCGAGCTCTCCCATGGGCGGTTCGGGGAGTTCGACTTCGGCCCGCTGCGCACCGGCATCATGGCGGGTTCTCCGTGTCCGATTGAAGTGATGAAGCGCGTCAGCGACAAGATGGGAATCGAGGAGATGAGCATCGCCTTCGGGATGACCGAGACCTCGCCGGTCACGACCCAGGTGCGCCGCGACGACACGCTCGAGAACCGCTGCGGCACCGTCGGGGAGGTCGGTCCGCACGTCGAGATCAAGATCATCGACCCGAGCACTGGGCGCACCGTCCCGCGCGGCGAGCCCGGCGAGTTCCTCGCCCGCGGCTACGTCGTCATGCGCGGCTACTGGAACGACCCCGAGCGCACGGCCGAGTCGATCGACGAGCAGCGCTGGATGCACACCGGCGACCTCGCGACGATGGACGACCAGGGTTACGTGCGGATCGTCGGCCGGATCAAGGACATGGTGATTCGCGGCGGCGAGAACGTGTACCCGCGCGAGATCGAGGAGTTCCTCTACACCCACGCCGACATCGCCGACGTCCAGGTGATCGGCGTGCCCGACGCGCGCTACGGCGAGGAGCTGATGGCCTGGGTGATCCCCCGCGCTGGCGCGAGCCTGACCGAGGACGAGGTCAAGGACTTCTGCCGCGGCCAGATCGCCCATTACAAGATCCCCCGCTACGTCAAGGTCGTCGACTCGTTCCCGATGACGGTCACGGGCAAGGTCCAGAAGTTCAAGATGCGCGAGACGGCGATCGACGAGCTCGGGCTCGACAAGGCCGCCGCGATCTCCACCGCGTAGCCGGCGCCCCCGGGGTCCGCCCCCGTCCTCCCTCAGGTGGCCGCCGTTAGATCGCCCTCGCGGCCCGCGCCCGCGCCTCTCGCGCCGCGCGAGCAGCGCCACGCCGCCCCAGCCGCGCCAGCTCGGAGTGCATCTCGCGGATCCGGTCGAGGATGTAGTCGGCGACCTCTTGCTGCTGTTCCCGCGTAGACCCGTGAATCGCGTCGAACCGGAACGGATCGCCGTACTGGACCGTCACCTTCGGGAACTGGAGGCGCTTCCAGTTGCGCACCTGGTAGGAGCCGAGGATCGCCACCGGAACGACCGGCGCCCCCGACTCGAGCGCGATCCGCCCGATCCCCGGCCGCGCCTCGTCCGCGATCTTGCCTGACCGCGACCGGCCCCCCTCGCAATACATGACCACGGCGCCCCCGCGAGCGAGGATGCGATCCGCGGTGATGAACGCCTCCTCGTCCTGGTATCCACGCCTGACCGGGAACACGCCGCCGTGAGAAAAGACCCACCCGGGGAAGCCCTTGAACAGCTGCGACTTGCCCATGAACTGAACCCGCCGGCGGATGAACGCGCCGGTGAAGAAGTGGTCCATGAACGAGGCGTGGTTGGGCGCGAGGATCACCGGGCCGTTGGGGACGTTCTCGCTCCCGATCCCGCGCGCCCGGTACACGAGCAGCGCGTTGAGCTCGGTGACCACCCGGACCGTCTCGTACACCTTGGACTCGGGCGGCCCCGAGCGCACCAACGAGTGGAACCGATCGAAGTACTCCTTCGGCCTCGGATCCTTATAGACCTGCGGCTTCAGCTCGACGTCGGGCATCGCCGACAAAAGCTAACCGGTCAGGGGCAGCACCATTGCCGGCTTCTCGATCTCGTGGTCCTCGCTGGTCGCGACCACCCCGGTCCCGATCGCGAAGAACTCGATCACGTGCGAGCCCCAGCCGTGCGAACGCTCGACGATCCGGGCGCCGACGATCCCGCCCGCCTGGAGCTCGTCGGCCTCGTTCTGCATCCGCTCCATCGCGAGCTCCCGCGCCTCGTACAGCGCCTGCGTGTAGTTGGGCATCTCCACGTTCCGCCCCACCTGCTTCAAGGACGCGAGCATCCCCTGGCGGCCGACGTGATAGACGCAGTTGCCCATCACCAGCCCGACAGGGCGGTAGCCGGCCCGCAGTAGCTTGGAGAAGTCCTGGCCGCTCAGGTCGGAGGTGAACGGCCGCCCGTTCGGCGCGCGGTGGAGCTCGCCACCGCGGTGCTTGACCGCGGTTCCGACGGCGATGAACTCCGCGAGGTCGGCGCCCCATTCGTAGCGTCCGATGTCGAGCCGGACGCCGACGATGCCGTCCGCGCCGAGCTGGTCGGCCTCCTCCTCCATCCTCGTCATCGCGAGCTCGCGCGCGTGGTACATCGCTTGGGTCAGGACGCCGAGCTCCTGACTCTGGTTCCACATCGCCTGCTGGAACCCGATGTGGTAGATCGAGCTGCCGAGCACGAGCCCGAGCGGCTCGAACCCGGCCTGCTTGACCAGCAGGAACTCGTCGACCGAGAGGTCGCTGGTGAAGAACCCGCGTGCGACGTCCTGCTTCATCCGCGCGATCCGCTCGCGGCCCGACGCGGGGATGCCGGCCAGCGAACCCGCCTCGTAGGTCGCGGCGTGCGGCGCCTCATCGGTGGCCGGTCCGGGCCCCGCGCCGGCTGGGGCCGCCTGCCCGCCCTGGTTGCCGTCGTCACGCTTCAGGAATCCCATTGCTCCTCCTAGGTCACTGCATCAGCAGGCGCTCCAGCGCCTTCCTGGTCGTTTCGCTCCGCTTCGCCTCGGCCGCCAGCGCCTCGCTGAGCGTCGCCAGCCATTCGTCGGTGTCGAGCACCTCGTTCTTCAGGACGATCCCTGCGGACAGCCGCGCGCAGCGCGTCACGACGCCGCCGCGCTCGGTCCGCAGCTCGAGACGACGGTCGCCCAAGTCGACCGTGACACCGGAAACCGCTTTGGGCCCGAACATCCCGGACCGCCTCCGGTCGACCCGTGTCCGGCCGGGCACGGCGTCCTCGAGCTTTGCCGCCAAACTCTCGACGAACGCGTTCAGATCGCTCGTATCCGACCGCAGCGACGCCGCGAGCAGGTCCATGTCCACCGCGGGTCGATCGATCTCTTCCACGCCGTCAGGCTACGACATCTGAAACAGTGTGATTCAGCGGAGAGGCTGCATGGAAGCCTCTCCCTATGACAACCAAGACGACAGTGGTCCCAGACATCACCCTGAACGACGGCAATCGCATGCCCCAGCTGGGCTTCGGGGTCTTCCTGGTCCCCGAGGACGAGACCGCGCAGGCAGTGGGATCGGCGCTCCAGACGGGCTACCGCTTGATCGACACCGCCGCCGCGTACAACAACGAGGTCGGCGTACGCAACGCCGTGGAGACGAGCGGGCTCAACCGCGGAGACGTCTTCATCACGACCAAGCTGAAGAACAGCGACCACGGACGCCACAACGTGCCACGCGCGTACGAGGAGAGCCTCGACAAGCTCGGTGGCGGCTACATCGACCTTTACCTGATCCACTGGCCAGTTCCGCACGACGGTCGGACCGTCGAGACGTGGGAGGGATTGGTCGAGCTCCAGCGCGAGGAGCGCGTCCGCTCGATCGGCGTCTCCAACTTCCGGGTCGAGGACCTCGAGCGGATCATCGACGCAACCGGCGTCGTGCCCGCGGTCAACCAGATCGAGCTCCACCCCCGCCTCCAGCAGCTCGAGCTGCGCCGGTTTCACGAGGAGCACGGGATCGCCACGGAGGCGTGGAGCCCGCTGGGGAAGGCCCAGTTCCTCGACGAGCCGACGATCGAGCGGATCGCGTCCGCCCACGGCCGCACTCCCGCGCAGGTCGTGCTCCGCTGGCACATCCAGCTCGGGAACATCGTGATCCCGAAGTCGGTCACGCCCAGCCGGATCGAGGAGAACTTCCGGATCTTCGACTTCGAGCTGAGCGAGGAGGACATGCACGCCCTGTTCGAGCTCGACCGCGAGGAGCGCACCGGCCCGGACCCCGCCAGCTTCGGATAGAGCGAACCGCACCGATGCCGGCGTCGATGTGTTCGCGTATTTGACAACGAGTTCAGCCTGGAGACATATGCGTAAAGCCATAAAGATCACGATCGTTCTGGCCATGCTGGCGGTGCCATCGGCAGCTCTCGCCGCGAGCACAAGCGGGCCCCAGGCGATCAACTGCAGCCAGCTCAAGACCAAGCCGACGAGGATCACGCTGTCCTGCGGAGACGCCGGAACCTGGCTCGGCAAGCTGAAATGGTCGACCTGGAACAAGACCCAGGCCGTCGCGAACGGAAATTTCTCCGCGAACAACTGCACGCCCGACTGCGCCGCCGGAAAGACCCACTCGGTCGCGGTGACAGTGACGCTGTCGAAGGTGAAGAACTGTCCGGGTCAGGGCCAGGTCAGCCCGGCCTTCAAGCACGCGACGATCACCTACAAGAGCACCCGGCCCAAGGGAGCGCCCCTGAGCGTCAACTTCCGCTGCCCGCCCGGATTGCCCGGCGCGTACTGATCTCGGCCTCGGGCCCCGAGCGCGCTCGGGGCCCGTTGGCATATCCTCCGGCCGTCCCACTAAGGCGCCGCCGCCAGGCGCCGCGACCATGCCATTAGTACAGGAGGAGACTGACTTGCCCGATGTCGAGGCCCACATCACGGGCACGGTATGGAAGATCGAGGTCGAGGTCGGCGACGAGGTCCAGGAGGGCGACACGGTCGTGATCCTCGAGTCGATGAAGATGGAGATGCCGGTCGAGGCTGAGGACCCGGGCGTGGTCAAGGAGATCCGCTGCGAGGAGGGTCAGTCGGTGTCGGAGGGCGACACGCTCGTTGTCCTCGAGTGACCGGGCCACGGGGTGACCTTGACGAACAGGCCCCGGCCGGAGGTCGCTTGCTGGTCGACGAACCGGCGCCCGGCGTCACGCGGCTGACGATCTCCAACCCGGCCAAACGCGGCGCGCTGGACCACGCGATCCTCGACGGGTTCACCTCAACGCTGGCGGAGATCGACGCCCGCTGTCTGATCATCACCGGCGAGGGCACGACGTTCTCCGCGGGCTATGACATCGGCGATCTCCGCGGCAACGACCAGTTCGCCGACGACGCCGACCGGCTCGTGGCCAATCCGCTCGAGGCCGCGCTCGACGCGATCGAGGCCTACGCCTACCCCACGCTGGCCGCGCTCAACGGTCACGCGATCGGGGGCGGACTCGAGCTCGCGCTCGCCTGCGACCTGCGGATCGCCGCGGGCACGATCGCGCTCGGCATGCCGCCCGGGAAGCTCGGGCTGGTCTACTCCCACACCGGGATCCGCAAGTTCATCGACACGATCGGTGCGCCCCGCACGCGCGAGCTGTTCCTCGTCGGCCGGCGGATCAACGCGCGCACCGCACGCGAGTGGGGGCTGGTCAACGCGATTGCCGAGGAGGGGCGGATCGCCGACGAGGCGGTGGCGCTGGCGGAGGAGATCGCCGGCAACGCGCCACTCGCCCAGCGAGGCAACAAACATGTGATTAATTCTGTTGTCAGTGCTCGAGGCGCCATCGATCCCGTCATCGAGCGGGAGCTGATCGAGCTGCGACGGGCCTGCTTCGCCTCCGAGGACTTCCGCGAGGGCGTCCGGGCGTTTGCCGAAAAGCGCCCGCCCAAGTGGCGCGGGCGCTGATCGGCGCCAGTCATCGCTGAGTCCCCGGCGGGGTCCGACGCGCGCAAAACCCCGGTCCGTCCGGCCTTCCGCGTACGCTGACAGCCCAGATGCCGCCACCTCCAACGCGTCTGGGGAGCGTCACATGATCGAGATCGAGGCCCGCCTGAGCGAGCTCAAGGCGCTCGGCCTGCATCGCCGCACACGCCTGGTCAGCGGCCCCCAGGGACCGCACGTGGTGCTCGACGGAAAGCCCGTCTTGCTGCTCTGCTCCAACAACTACCTCGGGCTCGCGGACCATCCGCGGGTGCGCGAGGCCGCGGCACAGGCCGCGATGCGCTGGGGCGTCGGCGCCGGCGCATCCCGGCTGGTGTCGGGCACGATGACCGTCCACCGGCGGCTCGAGGAGCGCCTGGCCGCGTTCAAGCGCCGGCAGAGCGCGCTGCTGTTCGGATCGGGCTTTCTAGCCAACGCGGGTGTGATCGCCGCGCTCGCCCGGCCGGGCGACGTGGTCTTCTCAGACGAGCTGAACCACGCATCGCTGATCGACGGCTGCCGGCTGTCGCGCGCGGAGGTGTTCGTCTACGACCACTGCGACACCGAGCACCTGGCGTGGGGACTTGCGCAAACGCAGGGCCGCGGCGCGCTGATCGTCACCGACGCCGTGTTCTCGATGGACGGCGACGTGGCGCCGCTCGAGGAGATCGTCGAATTGGCCCAGCGCCACCGGGTGCGGCTGATGGTCGACGAGGCCCACGCGACCGGGTCGCTCGGGCCCGGCGGCGCCGGCGCGCTCGCCGAGGTCGGGCTCGAGGATCAGGTCGACGTGATCGTCGGGACGCTCGGCAAGGCGCTCGGCTCCTACGGTGCGTTCGTCGCCGGCGATCGGGTGATGACGCAGTACCTGCTGAACGCCGCCCGCACGTTCATCTTCTCGACCGCGCCGCCACCGCCCGCGATCGCCGGTGCGCTGGCCGCGCTCGAGTTGCTCGAGGAGCGGCCACGCCTGGTCGCCAAGCTGAACGCGAACGCAGACGCGTTCCGCGATGCCCTGGACGCCGAGGGGTTCGACGTCAGTGGCTCGCGCACGCAGATCGTGCCGCTCGTCGTCGGCGAGCCCGAGGTGGCGGTCAAGCTGTGCGACGCGGCGCTCGCGCGCGGCGTATTCGCGCAGGCGATCGGGCCGCCGACCGTCCCGCCGATGACCTCGCGGCTGCGCCTCGCCGTGATGGCCTCCCACCGCGCCGAGGAACTCGCCGCGGCCGCGCGCGTGCTCGCGCAGGCCGCTCGGGCCGTCGGATTCGACCCGCGGGCCACGCGCGTGTTCGAAGAGGAGGAGTTCGGGGCGGTCGAGGCTGAACCGGTCGCCCCGTACGAGGACGTCCGCCCCGCTCTATACGACGACGAGCGCGCCGCCCCGTTCGATCACGAGCGAATCGCTCGCGCCGCCTAGCGCGGGCGAGGCCGCGTCGGATCGGCTGAGTGCGGCCGCGTAGGCGGGGTTAGTCGTCGTAGGGCTCGAAGTCCCGCTTGCGCGCGCCGCAAACGGGACAGAACCAGGTCTCGGGAATGTCCTCGAACGCCGTCCCGGCGGGGATCCCCCCGTCGGGATCTCCCTCCGCAGGGTCATAGATAAAGCCGCACGATCCGCAGATCCACTTCACGGAGGACAGGCTAACGGTGAGTCGGGGAGAATGCGGCTATGGGCAGCGACCGACCGGGTCCCGGAGAGGAACTGAACCTCGGCGAGCGCACGGAGCCGCGGCCCGCCGGAACCGTGATCGTGCTGCGCGGCGGGTCGAGCTCGCTCGAGGTGCTGCTCGTCCAGCGCAACCCCAACGCCCGATTCATGGGAGGCGCGTGGGTGTTTCCCGGCGGGGCGGTCGACCGCAAAGAGGGCCACGGCGACGGCGCGGTCCGCGCCGCGGCGATCCGCGAGCTCGAGGAGGAGGCCGGGATATCGGTCAGCGATCCCGCCTCGCTCGTCGCGTTCTCGCGCTGGATCACCCCGCCTCAGGTCAAGATCCGCTTCGACACGTGGTTCTTCCTGGCGCCGCTGCCCGACGGGGCGGTGGCGCGGGTCGACGGCAGCGAGGTCGTCGACGCCCGCTGGTACACGCCCGCGGCCGCGCTCCAGGCGCGCACGCGCGGTGAGCTGTTCCTCGTGTTCCCCACGATCAAGCACCTCGAGCAGCTGTCGGCCTTCGAGTCCGCCGACGCCCTGCTGGCCCACGCGCACGGCCGCCAGGTCCTGCCCGTGGAGCCGCACGTGATCGGTCAGGGCGAGACGGCCCGGATCGTGCTTCCGGGCGAGCCGGGTTACTCTGGCTGAGACCTCGTGACGGCATCTCTCCCATCCGACGTCCAGGCGGTGTTCGACCGCTTCATCACGACCGAGCTGACCACAGTCGACAGCGCCGGCCAGCCGATCACCTGGCCGGTGACGCCCTACTACCGCCCGGGCGATCCGTGCATCGACGTCACGACCGGCCTCGGTTACCCGAAGAAGGCCGACGACGCGCGCGCCAACCCGTTCGTCTCGCTGCTGTTCTCAGACCCGACCGGAAGCGGCCTCGACACGCCGCCGGTCGTGCTCGTCCAGGGGTCGGCCGAGGTCGACGACCACGACCTCGAGGCCAACCGCCGGCGTTACTCACGCGAGATGGTCGAGAAGCTGCCCGGGCTGGCGCGGTGGGATCCTCCGGATCAGTTCAAGCGCTTCCTCGGCTGGTACTACACGCGCATCTACGTCCACGTCCGACCCGAGCGGATCTACGTGTGGAGGAGCGAGGGGGAGCCGGAGCTATATGACGCCCACATGGAGGAGGTCCGCTCGGGGCACTCCGAAGAGCCCGAGCGGTTCCACGCCTCCCCCGAGGGCGGCGCTAGCGCGTGGCATCCCCGGATCAGGCAACTCGGCGCCAACCACCGGACCGCCGTCCTGTCGTTCGTGTCGCCCGACGGCTTCCCGTTCGCGATGCGCGTGCCCGTCCAGGCCGACGAGGCCAACCGCCGGGTCCGGATCGACGCGCCGCCGCTGGGCGCCCCGCTCCAGCCCGGTCTCGCCTGCCTGACCGCCCACGCCCACGAGCCCGAGCTCACGTGGATGGAGAACTTCCAGGTCCGGGGCGACCTGGTCGAGCGCGAGGACCACTGGACGCTCGTCCCGCACAGGGTCGTCGGCGGGATCGAGGCGCCGGCGTCCCGCATCGACATGCTCCGCGCCAACGCCGGCAAGGCAATCCGCTTCCGCCGGACCGCCAAGCGCGAGCTGGCCCGCCGGCAGTAGGGGTTTTCTGGGCCTCGCGCCGGAATCCGGCTCAGAAGCGGTCGTCACGTGATACGTGGATGAGCGGGATTCCGCACGCTCGGCATCCGTGGGGCCGGGCGGCCGGGCATCCATGCTCGGCCGGGGGGTCGCGTTCCCGCTGTCCGGCCCGGCCGGCGGTTGGTTGAACGGCGGGCACCTGGAGAGGGGCCGGGGCTGGTCTGCCGGCGCGAGGCGGCTAGCGGATCATGCATAACCTGCCAATCGACCTCAGATCGGCCGAGCGTGGCACACCGCGCATGCCCCACATGCCTAGTAGGCCACGGTCAGGCCGGAGGGGCTTCGTTGGCAGGTTATGCATGCTGGCGCCCCGCGATCCGGCCCGGGGACGACCGCACTCCTCTCGCCGCGAAGCGGCCCAAAAGCCCCCTAGGCCGAGCCCGACTCCTCGTGCGAGATCACGTGCATGACCGCGTTTATCAGCGCGAGATGCGTGAACGCCTGCGGGTAGTTCCCGAGGTGGCGCCCGGTGCGGGCCTCGAGCTCCTCGGCGTACAGACCGAGCGGCGACGCGTGCGCGAGCAGCTTCTCGCATAGCTCGCGGGCTCGGTCGTTCTCGCCGATCTCACTCAGCGCCGACACCATCCAGAACGAGCAGATCAGAAACGTGCCCTCCTCCCCGCTCAGGCCGTCGTCGGTCTCGTCGACCCGGTAGCGCAGGACGAAACCGCTCTCTTGGAGCTCTGACGCGACCGCGAGCACGGTCGCCCGCACGCGCTCGTCGTCGGCGGGCAGGAACCGCACGAGCGGGATCAGCAGCGTCGAGGCGTCGAGCGCGTCTGTCTCGTAGTGCTGGCGAAACACGCCGCGCTCGGACACCCCGCGGCTGAGGATGTCGTCGCGGATCTCCTCGGCGGCCGCGCGCCACTCAGACGCGAGCTCGGCCTCTCCCTCGAGCTCGGCCAGCCGCGCGCCCCGATCCGCCGCGACCCAGCACATGAGCTTCGACGAGACGTAGTGCTTGGACTCGCCGCGCGCCTCCCAGATGCCCTGGTCGGGCTGGCGCCAGACGTCGAGCGCACACCGGACCTGGTCCTGGAGGACCGGCCACAGTCGCTGGGGGATGTGGCCGCCGGCGCGCGTGTGCAGGTACACCGAATCGAGCACGGCGCCGTACACGTCGTTCTGGCGCTGCTTGTAGGCGCCGTTTCCGATCCTGACAGGCGAGGCGCCCTCGTAACCCTTGAGGTGGGACAGCACCTGCTCGTCGAGGTCGCGCTCGCCGCCGAGGCCGTACATGATCTGGAGCGCGCCGTCGCCGTTGCGCCCAAGGTCGGCGACGAACTGCATGAAGTCGTCGGCCTCCCAGTCGAGGCCGATCGCGTGGAGCCCCCACAGCGTGAACGTCGCGTCGCGCATCCAGCAGTACCGGTAGTCCCAGTTGCGCTCGCCACCGGGCGTCTCGGGGAGCGACGTGGTGGCGGCGGCGACCGTCGAGCCGGTCGGCGCGTACGTCAGGCCCTTCAGCGTCAGCGCCGAGCGTTGCAGGTGCTGGCGCCACCGATGATCCGGGAAGCGACCGCCGGCGAGCCAGTCGCGCCAGTAGTGGAACGTCGTCTGGAGGCGCTGTTTGGCGTTGGCGCAGTGGTCGGGCCCATTCAGGCCGTGCCGCCACCCGAGCGCGACGAACCGCTCCTCTCCCTCGGTCAGCGTGTGCCGGGCGCGCGCCCGATTGCCCTCGATCCCGATGCGCAAGTCGCTGATCAGTCTCAGCACGGTCTCCCCGTCGCTCGCCTCGGCGGCCGACCAGTCCTCCTCGACCATCTCCCACCGCGCCGGCGTGCGCCCGTAGTCGAACGTCGGCTCGCACACGGCCTCGACCTGAACCGTGCCCTGAATGCACTCGATGTGGCGGATCATCATGTGATCGGCGTCGTGGTCGGTCGGCGGCCGCGTGTGCGACGTCTCGTCGGCGTGGTCGTCGTGCCAGGGCCCGATCGTCAGCCCGTCGTGGACCACGATCCAGCCCGACGGCGTCATCCATGTCGTCTCGATGATCATCGTGCCTGGCACGTAGCGGACCGACAGCGGCACAAGGGTCCCGTACGGACCGACGCGGAACGAGCCCGCGCGCCGGTCGAGCAACGTCCCGAAGATGCTCGGCGAGTCGAACCGCGGGATGCACATCCACTCGATGCTCCCGTCCGGCGCCAGCAACGCGCCGGTGTGGCAATCGGACAGGAAGCCGTAGTCGGCAATCGGCGGGAACGGCGAGCCGCCGCTCAGCGGAAGGTCATGCGGCGGGATCGGAATGCTCGGGCTCACGGCGCTCGCGCAGGTTATCCAGCAGTGTCTCGCGACAACGCGGATAGCGAGGCCGCTAGGCTTGCACAAGGCGAAGGAGGGAGGTTTCGAAGTGTCCGACGAGACGACACGTAGAGACGCACCGCGCAGGCGGTCGAGCAGCGCCGAGGCCGCGGCGACCCGCTGGCGGCAGACGCACCCCGACGACGACGTAGATCACGACGCGCCGTCGACAATTCCCGAGGACGAGGGGGCCGTGCCGAACCGGCACTCGGCGAGCGCCGAGGCGGCCGCGCTCCGGTTGCGCGAACGCGAGTCAGACGACGACTAGGGCGGCGACTCAGCCGCCTCCGTAGGTGACAACCAGGTCGGTGAGCACGCCGACGAGGAAGCCCGCGGACACCATCAGCAGCCCGAGCTCCCGGTAGCCGTAGCGGCGCATCCCGTTCCAGATCTCCCCGATCACGTACAGGATCGCGCCGCCGGCGCAGGCGTAGAACGCGAGCTCGAGCGGCTCGCTGGTCACCGCGTAGCCGACGATCGAGCCGAGGAACGTGGGGCCGCCTCCGATCAGCCCCGCGAGCCCGATCCAGCGCCACGACGGCCTGACGTCCCCGAGCGGTCCGACGATCCCGAACCCCTCGGTCGCGTTGTGCAGCGCGAACCCGATGATCAGCACGGTGGCGAGGCTGATCGCGCCGGCGCGCGCGGACACGCCGATCGCGAGGCCTTCGGCGAAGTTGTGCACGCCGATCGCCGCCGCGATCGTGAGACCGACCCGGAGCGCTCGCCGGCGGGCGGCGTCCATTTCGAGCGCGAGCGCATCGGGCTCGGCGCCGCCGATCGCGGCCGCCTCGGCGCCACCGGCGATCGGGGGCCTCGGCACCGCGGTGGGGCGCATCCGGCGCTCGATCATCGCGAGCCCGGCGCTGCCCGCGGCGAACCCGACCGCGAGCAGGAACACCAACCAGACCACGTAGGCGAGCGTCCCCCGATCGTCCTTGAACGCCGTGAGCGCGTGGTCGACGATTTCGATCCCGTTCGACATGACGTCGACGAAGATGAACGCGAGCACCCCGACCGAGAACATCGCGAGCGCCACCCGCGTCCGGTTGTTCAGCAGCTGCAGGCGCCCTACGGGGAGGCCGAGGAAAATCGTAAATCCGGCGAGGGCGCCGAGGGCAACGGTCTGGGCAAACGACATAGGACCTCGTTGTGAATTAGGCCCCCCTAATGACCTGCCGGGAGCCTACCAAATTAGGGCACCCTAAGTCCAACCGATCTGGTGGGAGATCGGACGCGAGCCGCGCGGGGCCGCAACCACCTCAGGTATCCGAGTTGAGGTCCGGCAGGCCCAGCGTGTTCAGCCAGTGGTTCACGGTGATGTTGAGCTGCGTGAACTCGCCCGTCCAGATCAGGATGCCCATGCCGATGAGGACGACCCCGCCGGCGCCGATCACGACCGCGTAGTGCCGGCGCACGACGCTGAGCGCCGAGGTCACGGTCCCGAACGCGAGCCCCGTGATCAGGAACGGAACGGCGAGACCGGCGCAGTAGACCGCGAGCAGGAACGCGCCGCGAGCCGCCGATCCGGACAGTCCCGCGGCGGTGATGATTGCCCCGAGCGTCGGGCCGGTGCAAGGCGTCCACGCCAGCGCAAACGCGGCCCCGGTCAGGACGGGGCCGCCGCGCCCCGCCCGGGCCATCAGGCCGCTCACGTGCCATTCGCGCGAGAAGCGGGGCACAAACGGCGCGAGCACGAACAGAACCCCCATCACGATGATCACGGCTCCCGACACCTTGAGGGCAGCCGGACCGGTCAACGCGCCGTGGAGCGCCTGCTGCCCGAGCAGCCCGAGCCCGATGAAGATCACCGAAAAGCTCGCTACGAACGCGAGGCTAGGGCCGATGACGCGGCTCGCGCGTATGTCGGTCGGAGCAACGCCGGCCACCGCTGAGATGTAGCCGGGCACCAGCGGTAGCACGCACGGCGACAGGAACGAAATCAAGCCGGCGCCGAACGCGACAGGAATTGCAATCCCGGAGGCAGGGTCCATCGTGCCCTGCTGAGAGTATCGCCGCGGCAAGCACCCGGATTTCCGAAACCTTCCTCCGGCCCAGGCGTTAGAGTGGTCGGTTACTGCACGTGGAAGCTTCCGCCCTCCCAGCACCGGCTGCTGTAGCCCGGACTCGGACTTCGATCGGGGCGCCACTTCTTCGTCTCCGTTCCGACGAGCAGCTGGTCGCGCTGTTCCGTGCCGGTCATGACGACGCCTTCAGGGTCATCCACGACCGCTACCGGCAGCGGCTGTTCGCATACACGCGGCAGATGCTCCCGCATCGCCAGGATGCCGAGGACGCCCTCCAGGACATCTTCGTCCGCGCCTATTCAGGCCTGCGAGCCAACCATCGCGAGCTTGCGCTGCGAGCCTGGCTCTACCGGGTCGCGCACAACCGGTGCATCGACGAGCTGCGCCGGCCGTCCCCGCCACCGCCCGAGGTGATGGAGCTCCTCCGCGCGCCGGCCAGCGACCCGATCGCGGAGGCCGACCGGCGCGAGTCCCTTCGGCGCTTGATCGCGGACGTCCGCCGGCTCCCCGAGCAGCAGCGTTCGGCCCTGCTCATGCGCGAGCTCGGCGGCATGTCCTACGCCGACATGGCAAGCGCGCTCGGCGTCACGATCCCAGCCGTGAAGTCGCTGCTCGTACGCGCGAGGCTCGCGCTCGGCCAGGCAATCGCGGCCCGCGACACGGCCTGCTCCGAGATCCGCGACGAGTTGATGCTGTCCCACGACCGCGGGCGGCGGCCGAACGCCACGGCGCGCCGGCACATGCGCGACTGCGCAGGCTGCCGGGAGTTCCGCCACGATCTGCGGGGCGTGAGCCGGCGATTCGCCGCGATCGTCCCGACGCTCGGGCCGCTCGGCGTGCTCGCCAACGCGCTCGGCGTCGGTGGCGCCGGGGGTGGCGCGGCCGGCGGCGCGGTCGCCGCCGGCGCGGGCGGCGCCGCGGGCACAGGATCGGCGGCCATCGGGGTGGGAGCGATGAGCGCCGGAGCCACCCACGTCGCGACGCTGCTCGCCGCCGCGGTGGTCACCGCCGGCGGAGCGGTCGAGCTCCAGCACACGATCACCGTCCCCGCGACCCATCACCATCGTCACGCGCGGGCCGCCCTGATCGCGCCGTCACATCACGTGACACCGTCCTCCGCCCGGCAGCTGACCGCGGCCAACGTCAACCCGCCCGAGGAAGCCGCGCCGACCGTGATCGCCCCGTCCGCGCACGCGCAGGTCCTCCAGAGCGCGCCGACCACACCGGCGGTGGCCACCCCCGTCCAGACGACGGTGACCACCTCGACGACCACGGTCGCGATCCCCTCCAAGACGGGCGCACCGGCGACCGGAGGCTCATCGACAATGATCGCCGGCGGCGGCGCGACGCCCGACGGCGCGGGAACCAAGGTCACGAGCACGAGCAACAAGTCGTCCTCGACGGGGAGCTCCGCCACGCCGTCGACGACCTCCACGACGGCGACCGGTCAGACCACGGGCACGTCGGGCTCCAGCACCAGCTCGAGCTCGACGAATTCGGATGGCTCGACGACGTCGAGCACAGCCGGCGGCAGCTCGCAGGGCACGACGAGCGGGACGAGCACGACGCCGGCGAGCACGCTGGGCGAGTCGCCTCCGCCCGCACCGTGAGCGTGCCGGCGCGGATCGACCCGGCAACTCACAGGCGGATCCGGTCATAGACAGCTACCTCGAGCCGCTCGACCACGAGGACGTCGTCGTGCGCCGCGGGCGGCGTTCCGGTCTGTACACGTGCGTCGCCGTGCACTCCACGGTTCGCGGCCCGTCGCTCGGCGGCTGCCGGATGTGGGGCTACGCGGACGCGCGCCAGGCGCTCAGGGACGCGCTCAGGCTGTCGCGGGCGATGACGTACAAGTCCGCCGTCGCCGACCTTCCCCTAGGGGGTGGCAAGGGCGTGATCATGACCCCGCCCGCCGGCGGCCTCTCATCCGAGCGCCGAACCGCGGCGCTGCTCGACTTCGCCGACACGGTCGAGTCGCTCGACGGCCGCTACATCACCGCCGAGGACGTCGGCACCTCCAGCCGCGACATGCGGGTGATCGCCCAGCGCACCGCACACGTCGCAGGGCTTCCACGCGGCCAGGGCGGGTCGGGCGATCCCAGCCCGTACACGGCACTGGGCGTCGAGGCCGCGATTCGCGCCTGCTGCGAGCGCGTGTTCTCGTCGAGCTCGCTCAAGGAGCGGACGGTCGCCGTGATCGGGCTCGGCCACGTCGGACTCAGAGTCGCCAAGCGCTGCGCCAAGGCCGGCGCCCGTCTCGTCGTCAGCGACATCGACGAGAGCAAGCGCCGGTTCGCCGGCGAGCTCGACGCCGGCTGGACCACGCCGGCGGAAGCGCTCGAGCTCGATGTGGATGTCGTCGCCCCGTGCGCGCTCGGCGGCGTCCTCGACCACACCACGGTGCCGCGCCTGAGCTGCCGGATCGTCGCCGGCGCCGCCAACAATCAGCTCGCGAACGAGTCGGTGGCCGAGCTGCTCGCGGCCCGTCAGATCCTGTGGGCGCCCGACTTCGTCGCCAACGCCGGCGGCCTGATCAATATCGCCGAGGAGCAGAACGGCTACAACCCGGCCACTGCCCGCCGTCGCGTCCGCCGGATCGGCGACACGCTGAGCCAGATCTTCGAAGAGGCGCAGGCGACCGACGCCACGCCGCTGACGGCCGCACTCGCGATCGCCCGCAAGCGCCTCGTGGTCAGCGTCTAGGTCCTCGGCTTCAGACGCCGGCGTGACCGCTGAGGTCGATCGCGGGACGCTCAACGCCCGCGGGGAGCCGCCCCTCGTCTGAGAGCTTGTCGAGATGGGCCGCGAGCGTCACCGCCGCGGCCGGC
Source organism: uncultured Solirubrobacterales bacterium (assembly GCA_963822855.1). GTDB lineage: Bacteria > Actinomycetota > Thermoleophilia > Solirubrobacterales > Solirubrobacteraceae > Palsa-465. The sequence goes on from CAWGJE010000023.1 coordinate 78,198, forward strand.
CGGAGCCCAGCCGGCACGTCGGCCCAGACGTCGTCGAGCAAATCGCTCGTCGATCGCTTGCCGGCGTCGAGCGCCCGGATAAGCCGGTTTTCGCGGTCGAGGCGATGGGAGATGTACTCGTCGATCTTCGCCTTCGGATCGAACACGGGCGGGCCGTGCCCGGGAAGGAGGACGGTCAGCGGGCGCTCGCGCAGCCGAGCCAGCGCCTCCAGATACGCGGCCAGCGCGCCCGGATCGGGCGCGACGAACACGCTTCCCTCGCCGAGCACGGCGTCGCCCGTCAGCGCGACGCCGCCGTCGCTGGTGACGTACGCGAGGTGATCGGTGGCGTGCCCGGGGGTTGCGACCACCTCGAACGGGCCAAATGCGCCGCCTCCGGTAAGAGGCACATCCGGGTTCCCGCCGGCCGCGGCCAGCGGCGCGTCGGGGAAGCGGCCGCGGATCGCGGGGACCGCGTCGGTGTGATCGGGGTGGTGGTGGGTGAGCGCGATGCCGCCGAGACCTCCCCGCTCTCCGAGTTCGGCGATCAGCGCGGTCGTGTGGTCCTCGAGATTCGGCCCGGGGTCGACCAGCCACGCCGGGTCGCGGCCGACGATCCACGAGTTCGTCCCGGTCAGCGTGAACGGCCCCGGGTTCGCGGCGCGGATTCCGATGAGATCGTGGCCGAGGACCTCGATGCGCGTCATCGGAGGAGCATGACAGCCCTATTCGGCGTGCAGCGCGGGTCCGGTGCGGGTCCTGGCAGCCCAGCTTGCGGGGAGCATCGCGCCGGCGACCGCGATCGCGATCCCGGCCAGCGCCAGCGCGACCACCTCGCCAGTGCCGTACACGCCGGCCAGCCCCGGCGGGACCCCTAGATTGTCGGCGGCGTCGACTTGCCGCTCCCCGACGGTCCCATCACAGCCACCGCCTCGCCGCGTGCTACCTGCAGGCTGACGCCGTCGACCGCCGGCCTGCCCTCCTCCCCGTAACGCTTCGTCACATCGTTGACCTGCACCACAACGTCCATGCGCTAGCCGCCTCCGAAGCTCGGTCTGGTTCGTGTGCGAGATCATCGACGCCGCGCGCGAGTCTGTCGTCGGGCGAGGGAATGATCTTGTCCTCACTCCTACGGCGGACCCGATGCCGGGGTGACGTACGCCGTTGGGTCGACGTCGTCCATCCGTCCAGGTGGCGAGGGGCGGCGCGCCGTCGCGGGTATCCCTGGAGTGACAGGAAGTTACACGCAGGATTTCAGTGGCAGGGTGGCTGGGAGTGACCGCGGTGCGCGATTCGACGCGCTGCTGCGGTGAACTCAGTCGACCGGTTGGAGGCGGCCGTGAGGTTGGAAATCGTTGTGCCGTTGGTGGTCTGCATCTGGGCCGCCGTATTGCTCCTCGCGATCTCCCTCTGCCGCGCCGCGAAGCGCGGCGACGTTGCGATACGTGCCCTCCTGGCGAGCCCGCCGGCCGCGGGTGGCGACGACGAGACCAGGCGCTCGTCGTCGCCCTCGCCAGCGCCCGCGGTGTCGCTCTCGCCCGGAGCGTCGCCCGAGCGGACGCTCCGGACGCTCGACCTCGAGCAAGCGGCGAGGCTGCTCGACGTGAGCCTGGAGACCTTGTTGACGTGGGAGCAGCGCTTCGGCTTCCCGTCATCGACTCCAGCGGAGCCGCGCTACAGCCAATCCGAGGTGCTCGCCCTCCGCGACAGCCTTGACGACGGGGCATCGATTGCCTGCGCCGTCGCGATGGCGCGTGAACGGATCAGACGCCGGCGCGCGCCGCTGCCCGGCGGCCTGTTTGACCACCACCGCGACGGCGGGCTCGCCTCGTAGAGCTAGGACCCCACCCGCTAGGACTCGCCGGCGACCGAGTATTTGGCCCATGGCTGTCGTGGCCCGGTCGCGGCTCGTCGCGAGCGGGCCCGGCTGGCACTCGGGGCGCCGCGATTTGAACCGGGGACCTCATGCTAGGCACCGCCTGCTTGGTGGGTGCCGTAGTGGTCGCGCCAGATCAGCTTGTAGATCGGGATTCGGCGCGGGAGGTCGCGGACGCCAGGGATGAATGGAATCAGGATGAACGCAAGGCTCAGCACGCCCATTACGGCCATCACGAGGATGTCGGCGTTGGCCGAGGTCGAGAACGGTTTGATCTGGTACCAGAAGGTGTAGAGCCACAGCCAGACCTGCCCGGGGTAGCTGCCGGTCTCGTTCATCATTCCCCACTGGGTGCCGAGCAGATGCTGTTGCTGGGCGCGGGTCGCGAGCACCCCTCCGTCGGCCATGAACAGCAGCGGCTTGGTGTAGTCGGTCTGGTAGAACTGGTTGCTAGTCAGCAGCGCGCCGTCAAGGCCGCCACTCTGGGCGAACGTGAGCAGCGAGCCCATCATCACGGGGAGCGGCCCGTAGTTACCGGGTTTGACTTTGATCGAGCCGTCCGGGTTGGCGCTTGCGTTGCCAAGCGCCTTCTCGTACGCGCTCGTCCAGGTCGCCTGAGTCGTCGCGGGGGCGCGCTCGTAGGTGGAGACGGCGCTCTGCAGCGCGGGCTGGCCGGTAATCGAGCGCAGTGGCGCGAGCACGAAGTCCTGAGCGGAGTTGATCGGGTGGCTCACTCCCAGCCACTTCGCCAGGTAGATGAAGGCGATGTGCTGTCCGTCCGCGGCGTGGTTGTAGGGCGGGCCGTAGCCGCCGGTTCCGCTCGAGCCGTCGAGCTCGGTCGTGGCGGTGGTCGCGAAGTCGACCGGGTCGCCGCGCGACCACGTCTGGACAGTGCTCGGCTTGAGGTCGGGTGAGGAGAACAGGAGCGTCAGTACGACCGCGAGCGCAAGCACCACGCCGAGCGCAATCGAGGCCTCCCTGAGGATGTCGTATGGCCTGTACGCGCCCTTCCACTCGCGGGCGGCTTCGTCCTCGCGCCGGCGGCTCTCGCGGCTCATGACACGGGCCCCCGCGCGGCAACGGAGTCGGGCTCTCGCACCGACTCGGGCTCACGGGCTGTCGGCTGCCCACGATCGGACAGCTGGAAAGGCGGCACGATTCCGTGCCTGCGCACGAGCAGGACGTGGGCGATCACGATCGCGACGACCGCAAGCGGCAGCAGGTACACGTGGTAGCTGTACATCTGACCGAAGTTCGTGACGTTGAAGAACGAGCCGACCCCGGCCGCGTTCAGCCCGTCCTTCGCCTGCGTCGAGATCCACTGCGCGTCGAAGTTCTGCTGGGAAACGTAGCCGGTCAGCGCGCACGGCACCGCTACTACGAACGCGACCGCGCCGGTCATCCAGACCCGGGCGCGGCCACCGCGCCACGCAGCCATCCAGTACTTCCCCCACAAGTGGATCACCATGAAGAAGAAGAACAACTCCACCGACCACATATGGATGCTGTTGAAGAAGTGACCGATACCGGTGAAGTGCCACCACCCGGGTCCCTTCAAGGCGAGGATCGAACCAGACGCGATGATCACGATCAGCGACGTGAGCGTCAGCACCCCGAACACGTAGATCCACGACGACATATACGACGGCTGACTGTCGGGCAGCAGCTTCTCGGGCGGCAACGCCCCCACGGCACGGTCACGCACCTTCTCCGTCCATGACTTACCGTTCACGGATGTCGGCTCGCCGTTGACAGACGTCGGCTCTCCGTTCACAGCGGTCATCGCGCGGTTCCCCCATGCCTCGGGAACGGCGCGAGGATCGCAACCGCAAATACGACGAACAACAAGACGATGACCACCACGTTGGCCACCGACATTGAGAAGAAATGCCAATGCACAGTGTTTGCCGGATGATTCAAATTGACGATCGAGGCGATCATGCGGTAGTCCTTGCGAGGCGGTCGTGTTTCTCCAGGTACGGCGCGAGGTACTTGGCGGCAATCTTGCTCGGCGGCGACCAAGTCGGCGCCTCGGTAATCTGCGAACTCGATCCATGGCCGCCGGTGACGTGCGCGCTGAGGTAGCGCGGCCTGCCGCCGGTCAGCAAGATCCCATGGATAACTGGATGGAACGGCGCGGGTTCGGGCGCGACGCCCGCGAGCGCGGCGATTGCCTGCGCGGCGACGTCGGCTTGCTGCGCGGCGATCCCGCCGTGCTTGATCGCGAAATCGGTCGCGTCGCCCGCGGCCCATACCCGGTCGATACCGGGCACCTTGCAGCGAACGTCGACCGGGATGAAACCGCCGACCGGACCCCCGGGCACACCGGGCACGGAGGGCCCGTGGAGCTCGGGCATTGCGACGAAGGAATCCGCCAACGTCACAGCGACCACGAGTCGGGGAGAACCAGCAGGTGAGACACGTCGACCTCCGGGTTAGTGGAAACCTCAGAAGTCAGGTTGTGCTGCCCGCCCGACAGGGGCCGACCTCAGAACGGATGCCCTCGTCAACCGACCATACTCCTCAAGTCAAGCGCCGGAGCCCACCGTGCGAGCGCGTGGTTGCCCGAGACGCCGCGTCGGTCAGAAAGCCTCGGCCGTCCGGCTCGGCGGGATCTCATGATGGTCGACGAGATCAGTCGGGGCGAGGATGAAAACCTCGCACATCATGTCGGGGTGCTGCTGGTTGCCGCTCATGAATCCGATCACCCTCCGGCCGGTCGCATGCTCGATCACGGCCTCGAAGCGCTCCCGCATCAGCTCCTGAAACTCCATGCGCTGTTGAATAACAGCTGCACCGCGACCGCCTTCGAGCAGCGTCTGCTCCACGCGAGAGAAGCCGCCACGGAGCACGCATACGACCAGGTCGTCCGCGTAATAGGACTTGGTCCGCGTGGGCCCACGCCCGTAGAACTCTTTCAGCAGCGCCACCATCCCGTCCGAGATCGCGGTGAGCACATCGCCGTGGCTGGCAGCGGTGCTGCTGACTTCTCGTTCGCTCACGACAGGATCGATTCTCCTCGTGATAAGCGCACCGGATCGTGGCGCTCGCTATCTACTGGCTGGCGCCGTTGCGGATGATCGCAGCCTGCCCTTGACCGCCGCCGACGCAGAGCGTGGCGAGGCCGCGGTGCGAATCGCGCCGGCGCATCTCGTGTAAGAGGGTGACGAGGATCCGGCCGCCGCTGGCCCCGATCGGGTGCCCGAGCGCGATCGCCCCTCCACGGGGGTTGATCAGTTCAGGGTCGATGTCGAGTTCTCGGAGCACGGCGAGCGATTGCGCCGCGAACGCCTCGTTGAGCTCGAACAGATCGATGTCGCCGAGCTCGAGGCCCGCCCTGGCGAGCGCCTTGCGCACTGCAGGCACCGGGCCGATGCCCATGATCTTCGGCTCGACACCGACGGAGGCGTAGCTTTCGACAGTGCCGAACGTCCGCAGGCCGCGCGCCTTGGCCGTGGTCGCCGACATCAAGACGATCGCCGACGCCCCGTCATTGATTCCCGAGGCGTTGCCCGCGGTCACCGTGCCGCCGTCACGGCGAAACGCCGTGCGCAGCTTTGCCAGCGCGTCGGGGGTCGTCCCCGCGCGGGGGGCCTCGTCGCCGTCAACCATGCGTGTGCCGCCCTTCACAGGCACCTCGACCGGCACTATCTCCTCCCGAAAGATTCCCTCGGCGACTGCGCGCTCGGCTTTGTGCTGGCTCTCCGCGGCGAATTGGTCCTGTTCCTCGCGGCTGATGCCGTACTGCTCGGCGAGGTTCTCCGCGGTGATGCCCATGTGGATGTCGTTGAAGGCATCCCACAGGCCGTCGTGGACCATCGAGTCGATCAGCTGGGCATCGCCAGTCCGCGCGCCAAAACGCGCGGCCGGCATCAGATACGGAGCGCGCGTCATGTTCTCCATGCCGCCCGCCACGACGACGTTCACGTCGCCTGCCCGGATCATCTGCGACGCGATCGCGACCGCTTTGAGGCCCGAACCGCAGACCATGTTGATTGTCGTCGCAGGTACCTCCTTCGGGATGCCCGCGCCGATCGCCACCTGGCGTGCGGGGTTCTGGCCGAGACCGGCGGTCAGGACACAGCCGAGCACGACCTCGTCCACCTCGTCGCCGGCGATCTTCGCCCGCTCGAGCGTGGCACGCACAGCTTTCGCTCCGAGCTCGGTGGCCGCGATGTCCTTGAACTGCCCGCCGAAGCTACCCACAGGCGTCCGTAGCGCACTGACGATTACAGCATCTTCCATCGTGGCCTCCTCGGATGAGGGACACCTGATCCGTGCCCCATGGCCCAGCATACGCCCCACCTCTGAATCCGCCGCGGATGCCGGTGGCGGCTTTCGAAGCGAGCCTAGGGCGGGGCGTGCGGCTGCTTGGGAAGCAGGCGGTGGCCGTCGACGACGGCGGTGGCGATGTCAGCGAGTTTGCGGTTGGCGGTTCGGGATTGTTCGCGGAGCATTTCGAAGGCGTGTGCGTCGTTGATGGAGTGGCGTTCCATGAGGATGCCTTTGGCACGTTCGACGAGGGCGCGGCGCCCGAACGCGCCTTCGAGGTCGTGGTATTCGGCGAACCGTCGTAGCACGATGTCTATGGAGCTCTGCCATTCTTCGACGTCGGTGTCGCTGATGTGGGCGAACACGCCGCGTTTGGATGCTTCCTTGACGAACTCTGGATCGGGGCTGTGGAGGAGGACGATCACGGGACAGGCGGCTTCCCGGACGATCTTCTCGATCAGGCCGAGCGCGTGGTCGGAGCTTTCCCCGAGGCCGACCAGCGCGACATCGGGCCGCTCGCGGGCGGTCACGGCTCCGACGTCTGCGACGTCGATCTCGCGCGCTATTACCTCGTGCCCTAGGGCCGTGACGATAGGTGCGACGAGGGCGAGGCGATCTTTGCGCTCGTTGGCGATCAGCACTCGCAGATGCTCGGTGTCGCGGTAGCTCATGACGGCTCCAGCCAATTCGATTCTAGCCCTGGAACAGCGACTGTCGAGACTGCCGTCAGCTGTCTTGCGATTGGGTGTATGGTGGGGGTCCGCCTTCGCCCTGAACCTCGGCGGGCGGGTTCCGGCTCCAGCTCTCGGCCGGCGTGGCGTACCGACCGAATTCGGTCAGCGCCGACACGCAGCGTCAGGAGCCGAGGATGTCAATTTCCACACCCCACCGGGTCACGAACGGGGCGCCGCCGACGTCTGCAGGCCTTTCCGAGGGGTTTGCCTCAGTACGTTCAGGATTTCGTTCGCAAGCCGCGTCGTCTGCTGATCGACGGCGATTGGGTGCAGGCGGCGAGCGGGAAGACGTTTGAAACGCTTAATCCGGCGACGCTGGATAACTACCTCCAAACCAAGTCCGTAGTCACCAGGCTCGGATAGCAAACCCCTCGTGCGATGGCGGGGCCCCGCCTGGCCCCGCCATCGCCGACTCGACCAAGACGAAGAAGGCGCTATGAAAGCCACTGTCGTTCATGACTTCACCCGACCGCTGAGCATCGACAACCTTCCGAGGCCCGAGCCAAGCGACGGGCAGGTGCACTGAACCACTCCCCAGGAGGGTCCCTCTATGAGCTCGTCCACCACCAGCACACACGCCGCCGAGACGTTCTCGTCGTCGGCCCTCATCGCGGGCGAGCAGCTCGAGCGCCGTCTCGAGGAACTCTTGCATCAGGACCGCTTCGCGCCCCCTCAGAACTTCGTCGCCACCGAACACGTAAACGACGCCTCGCTGCACACACGGGCCGAGCTCGACCCGAATGGGTTCTGGGCCGAGCAGGCCCGCGAGCTGCATTGGGATAAGCCGTTCACGACCGTGCTGGATGACTCGAACCCGCCGTTCTACAAGTGGTTCAAGGACGGTGAGCTGAACGTGTCCTACAACTGCCTTGACCGTCACGTCGAGGCCGGACGCGGTGACCGCGTCGCATTCCACTGGGCCGGCGAGGAGGGCGAGCAGCGCGAGATCAGCTACGCCGAGCTACACCGTGGCGTGCAAAGGCTCGCGAACGCGCTCAAGGAGCTCGGCGTCGGCAAAGGTGACATCGTCGGGATCTACCTGCCGATGATCCCCGAGGTCATCGTCTCGATGCTCGCCTGCGCGCGGATCGGCGCACCCCACAACGTCGTGTTCGGCGGGTTCGCGCCCGAGGCGGTCAGGGAGCGAATGGAAGTCTCGCACGCGAAGGCGCTGATCACCGTCGACGGCGCTCGGCGCAAAGGCAAGACCGCGCCCGTGAAGGCCGCCGTCGACGAGGTCATGGGCGACCTCGAGTCGCTCGAGCACATCGTCGTCGTGCGCCACACCGGCATCGAGACTCCGATGACGCAGGATCGGGACGTGTTCTACGACGAGATCCTCGCCGCCGCGGACCCGTTCTGCCCGGCGGCGCCGATGGAGGCCGAGCACCCGCTGTTCATCCTCTACAGCTCGGGCTCGACAGCGAAGCCGAAGGGGATCCTGCACACCACCGCCGGGTACCTGACCGGAGTGAGCTCCACCCACCGGTCCGTGTTCGACCTCGACCCCGAGCGTGACGTCTACTTCTGCTCGGCCGACGTTGGCTGGATCACCGGGCACTCCTACATCGTCTACGGCCCGCTCGCCAACGGAGCCACGAGCGTGATGTACGAGGGCGCGCCCGACTACCCGGACAAGGGCATCTGGTGGGAGCTCGTCGAGCGCTACGGCGTGACGATCTTCTACACCGCGCCCACGGCGATCCGCGCCTGCATGAAATGGGGCGCCGAGCACCCGAACGCGCACGACCTCTCGTCGTTGCGGCTGCTGGGGACGGTCGGTGAGCCAATCAACCCCAAAGCGTGGCTCTGGTACCACGTCGTAATAGGCCGTGAGCGCTGTCCGATCGTCGATACATGGTGGCAGACCGAGACCGGCCAGATCATGATCTCGCCCCTGCCCGGCCTGACCGAGACCAAGCCGGGCTCGGCGACGTTCCCGCTTCCGGGCGTGCTCGCCGACGTGGTCGACGAGACCACCGGTGAATCGATCGAGCAGGGCCAGGGACTGCTGGTGCTGAAGCGCCCCTGGCCGGGAATGCTGCGCACCCTGTACGGCGACGACGAGCGCTACGTCGAGACGTACTTCTCGCGCTTCGGCAACGACACCTACCTCGTCGGCGACGCCGCGATCCGTGACAAGGACGGCTACCTGTGGATCGTCGGACGGATCGACGACGTCATCAACGTGTCCGGGCACCGCCTCTCGACCGCCGAGGTCGAGTCGGCGATCGTCGCACACCACAATGTCGCCGAAGCCGCTGTCGTCGCGCAGTCAGACGAGCTCACCGGTCAGGCGATCGTCGCGTACGTGACCCTCCAGGGGGACCTGGAGGGGACTCCGGAGATCGAGGCTCAGATCCGCGAGCACGTCGCATCGCAAATCGGCAAGCTCGCCCGGCCGAAGCGCATCCTGTGGAGCGAGGACCTCCCCAAGACACGCTCGGGGAAGATCATGCGCCGGCTCCTGAGGGACATCGCCGAAGGCCGGACGCTCGGCGACGTGACCACGCTCCGCGACCCGACCGTGATGGCAGAGCTCCAAAAGAAGGTCGCGGCCGCCCAATCCGAGGAGGAATAGGCGACGCGTTTATCAACAAGCTCACACAGGCTTGATTGTGAGCATCTCCTCGATCATCGGTTTCCGTGCGCTCGCAAACCCGTAACGGCTTGGAGTCCGTGTGTCGCTCGACTTTCATCGGCTGAGCGTCGGCGGCATCGAACCGGATGAGCGTAGTTTCGGTCTGACATCGTTTCGCCGGCGGGTCGTGCTGAGTGTGCTCGGGGCTGTTGCCGTCACGGCCGTGCTGGGATTCGTGCTTGCTCGGCGGCGGGGTCAGTTCACCGCCGCGCTTCACACGGCTCCGCTCTCGCTGCTGGCGCTGGCGACCGCGCTTCAGATCCTCGCGCTGCTGGCCCGTAGCGAGGCCTGGAACGTGTGCGTGCGAGCTGCCGGCGGAACGGTCACCCGCCGGCTGCTGTTCCGCGCTGCCGGCGTCGGGTATCTCGCGAGCCTGGTGAACGGGTCGCTCGGGATGGCGGTACGCATCGCCTCCCTGCGCCGCATCGCGCCGCAGAGCGCTCCCCGTGTACCGGCGCTGGTGGCGGCCGAGGTTCCGATCATCACTGTCGAAGTCGCGCTGGCGGCGGTCTTCTCGTTCACGCTGATCGCACCCCTCGGCGTCCCCTGGTGGGCGCCCGTGATCGCAGTCGCGAGCACGATTGGGGCCGTGGCCGCTCTGCGGCGGATCTCCGAGCGCCATCGAACGGGGCTATGGGCGGGACTGGCGATCCTGCACAAGCACGGCCGTGGACGCGTGATCGCGTTCACGGTGCTGGCCGTGTGCGCGCAGGTCGCGCGGAACTGGCTGATGCTGCACGCGATCGGCGTAAACGTCTCCGTCTTTGACGCGATGGCCCTGCTCATCGCCATGTTCACACTTGGCCAACTTCCGATCGGACCAAGCATCGGGCCTGCCGCCGCCGTGCTGATCCTGGGTGCTCACGGCATTGCGGCGAGCGCCGCCGCCGGCGTGCTGCTGACAGTCACCGGTGTGGCTGGGTCCCTGTGCTACGCCACGTGGGCGATCAGCGACCGGATCGTCGCCGGCCGCCGCAGCTCTGGTCCAGAGGCCGTCGTGACACCGCTCGCCGTGACGTCCACCTCGGCCTGAAGGCAAAACTGAGTTCTCCGCGAGACCCGCGGCGAGCGACTCGACGGTGGCGCTGCGATCGCTCCAAAGCGCCCGTCTACCGAAGACTCAGCCTGAACTGCTTGGCGGGTCGGATGACACGGCGCTTCCTTTGGGTTCAACTGAGAAAACTCCGCGGACGGCAATCTACGAGGGTGACTGCCTGGTGTGGTTCTGGCTCAGGCGTCTAGCCACACCCGTGCCCTGATCTGATCCTTGGTTACCGGTACCTGCAGATCGTCGGGACCTACCTTGATCCCGCCCAGAGGCACAAAGCTGAGGTGGCGGCCGATGAAGCCCTCCTTAACGGTCGCGAACTGCGGCTCATCGTTCTCAACATCGACGTAGACATCCGGCAGCTTGCCCATCTTCTCGCCTTCGCGATCGACCAGCATCTTGCCGTGCCACTCCGCAGCGTTCCAATTGGCATCTTCCTGGTGCTCGGTCATGTCGAGCGTGAGTAGCGCCGAAGGATTGCCGAAACGACGACGGTCAATCCGGCCACGAGCACTCCGATGACCCAATCCGTCACGTTCAGCGCGCCGAGAATCGTTCCCAGTACACCACCGCCGGCGAGCACCGCAATCAGCGTTATCGACACGGAGTCCCGAAGCGTCATGCGCCTCGGTGGCGCCAGGGCACTCGTCGACTCGGCCATGCGTTTGAGGTTGATTTGCCAGTTGGCGAGCGGCAGCAGAAACACGATCGCGCCAAGGATGACCAGCTCTGACCGGTCAGGTCAAGCCGCTCACACCGGCCAGCTAGCTGGAGCCGGAAATACCGAGCCCGCCGAGAGTTAGAGCGGACCACCACCGATCGTACACCCGAGTCGAACGGGCGATGACGTTACGACCCCACCGGCCCCGAGCCGGACGGATCGGGAGTCGCAGTCCAAGGCGACGGCTTCGCACTGACGCAGACGGCTTAGTCCCCCGACGCCGATCTCAGGCTGGTGAGAGCCGGGCTTCTTCTAGATCGAGGTCGTGTTCGATCCGGCGCAGTGTGGTGATCCCGACGCGTCCCTGGTCGTGCATATCGCTCAACGTGCGGCGCTGGAAGGCGATCAGGTCGCGGCGCAGGACCAACTCCGCGTGGGCGGTGGCGGCGACTTCGTCCTCGAGATCTACTTCGTCGGCCGCAGCCTCCAGCCGGTGCAACCGCGCGAGGTACTGCGCCCGCAGCCCGTCGGCAAGCTCCTCGGGTAGTCCGTCGTTGTCGGCGGCCTCTCCGAGGTGATCGAGCACCGCCTGGGTGATCTGCAGGCGTGCCTGGCGTTCGGCGTCGGCGACTGAGGGGTGCTCGCTGAGCCGAAGGCGGCGCACCAGCGCAGGGAGAGTCATGCCCTGCCCGACCAGCGTCACGATGATGACCGCGAATCCCAGGTAGATGATGTCATCACGACCGCCGAGAGCGTGCCCGGCGTCAGTCGTCAGGGGCACCGCCAGGAGAGCCGCCAGCGTAATCGCGCCGCGCATTCCGGACCAGCCCAGGATCAACCGTTGCCGCCATCCCTGCTGCTGAATGGCATCTTCCCCGCGGCGTCGCAGCCTGACCAGCCAGCCGAGGCCTTCCATCCAAATCAGGCGGACCAGGATGACGGTCAACACAACTCCCACGCCGGTCAGCGCCAGCCGACCCACCTGACCGCTCGCTCTGCTGCTGAACGTGTGAAACGACAGTCCCACGAGCACAAACAGCGCTGCATTCACCAGGAACACCAGTGTCGCCCAGAATGCTCCCGACTGGAGTCGGCTGCGCGCCGAGAACGCCCCTCCGCTGCTGTGCCAACCCAGATACAACCCGGCGAACACGGCCGCCAGCACTCCGGACGCGTGGAGCGCTTCGGCCGGCAGATAGGCGGCATAGGCCACCAGGATCGAGCCGGCGATCTCGATCGGCGGATCGTCGACACGGTTGCGCAACCAGCGGCCCGCGAGCCCGACGGCCAGGCCGATTGCCGCTCCCGCCGCGGTCGAGTACACGATCGACCCCGCCGTGTGCAGAACCGAGAAATGCCCTGTCGTGGCGGCGGTCACCGCGGCGGCGTACAGGACCAGGGCGGTGGCGTCGTTGAACAGCGCCTCCCCTTCCAAGACGGTGAGCAGCCGCCGCGGCAGGCCAAGCCTGCGACCGATGCTGGTCGCCGCCGATGCGTCCGTCGGACCGACCGCCGTGCCGAGCACGAACGCCATCGACCAAGACAGATGACCGAGCCAGTGCGCCACAGCAGCCACCCCGAACGCGGTCGCCACCACCAACCCCACAGCAAGCACACCGATCGAGCGAGCGTTGCGGAGAAACGCTGTCGGCGACGACGTCACCGCGGCGTCGAACACCAGCAGGGGAAGCAAACCGAGCAACACGACGTTCGGGTCGAGCGAAACATCCGGCACGAACGGCAGAAAGCCGATAATCAAACCGGCGACGACCAGCACGACCGCGGCCGGCACTCCGGCCTCGCGCAGCACCGCGACGGCCACAAGCGTGACCGTGGCCACGCCAAGAACGATCATCAGCTGCCCAGAGCTCACGACCGAATACTGATCGCTCCGCCCTCCGAACCACCAGCTCGTGCCATCGGGGTGTTCCGCCAAGTCCACGTCGTGTTCCGGACCGGGCCGTCCGCCCGTGGCTGCCCCGACGATTCCTTTTCCTCTCGATGCCCGTCGCGCCTCCGAGTCCTTCAGCGACCTGTCGAGGTCCGGACGTGATCGCACGTTCCGTAAGCCGACCACGAGGAACGCCCAACTCCTCAACGTGCCGGCGGCCACCGTCAGGGCGGCGGAGCCGCCGCCCCCCTAAATCGGTGGCCGGGCTTCGCGGAACGCCTCGGCGCGCCGTTGCCGCAGGCGAGCACGCTCGTCCTCGCCGCGGAGCCTCGCTTGGCGAAGCGCGTCGGCGACAGACGGAACCTCGAGCTCGAGGTCGAGATCGACCGGTTGACCGTCGGGTTGCTGTGTGTCACCGACTGCGTCGGCCTCTTGTCGCGCCGCCAGATAGGGAGACAGGTATCGCCCCGCGATCTTCGTCGGCGGCCACCACAGCGCACGGCGCTCAGAGGATCCCTCGCCCTTGCCGGCCGGCGCATGGCGCATCCACGCCTTGCCGCGTCCAGTGAGCATCATTCCCCGGAGCACCGGGTGAAAAGGCTGCGGCACAACGTCCGCACCGGCCACCGCCGCGATCGCCTCGGCCGCAGCATCAGCCTGCTGGGCCGCGAGACCGCCCTGTTTGACCGGAAAGGCAATCGCGTCCCCGGCTGCCCAGACTCTGTCGACGTCCGGGACCCTTCCGTAAAGGTCGGTGGGCACGAACCCGCGAGCGTCCGACGGAAGTCCGGGCAGCGCCGGTCCGACCGCCCGCGGCAGAGCGACGACGCGGTCGACATCGAGCGGTCGCTCGCCCGGCAGCAAAACAAGCCGGCCGGGGTCGTGAGGATCCTCGGTCACATACACGCCGGTCTCTGCTCGAACCCCTGCCTCCTCCAGGTCCTCGCGGAGTGCCGCGGTCGCCCGCGTGCCAAACAGTCCCAGGGGCGCATCCTCGGGCGTGTAGACCGTGACCTCGATGTCGTCGTGCCCCATTCCCCACGCCTGCCAGGCGGTCATCATCGCCAACTCGTACGCGGGCAGGGCCCAGGCCACCCCCGGCGGCACAACGAACGCGACACGCTTGACATAGCCCTCATCGAGATCGCGCAACAACCCGCCAAACAACTCGGCATCGGTTTCGGGCGTCCAGGTCAGCGCCCGGCGCAGGGCCGGCTCGCTGCGGGCGCCCACCGCGACCAGCAGCGCGTCGTACGGCACGCGCTGGCCTGCGCCGGTGACGGCAGCGCGACCGACGGCATCAACCTCGACGAGCGCCGCCTGGACCAACTCGGCCTCGAACTCCGACGCGATCTCCGCCAGCGGCTGGCGATCGGCGCGCCCGCGGCCGAACGGCTCACCGACCGCCATCGGCCGGTACACGAACTCGGCCTCGGGAGCGAGCAACCTCAGGTCGACGCGGTCACCCGCCAAATCGCGCAACGCCAGGAGCGCCTCCAACCCCGCCACCCCGCCGCCGGCAATCAGCACGCTAAATCGACCAGAATTCATCCCTTAGGACTCTATCCGCAACCGGGTTGGACGCAGGTGCGACATCTGCCACCCGGTCAGCGTGTCGCCGAGAACCCGATCCCGAGCAGATCAGCGGCTTACGCTGTATGCGATACGGACTGTCCTGTGCGAGCGCGGCGACGAGCTCATCCACCTCGCCACGATCACCACAGGTCGCCGACGGCGTTGCCGTGGCAGCGACCATTGGCATGGGTGCCGGCGAATACCTTTCAGATACCTCCCGCAGTCTTCGCCGGGCGCTTGTCATGGCCTGAGCTACGCTCGCCGGCAGCATTGTGCCCGCGATCCCGTTCGTCACCGGGTCGCTCCCAGGGACGCTACCGTGGCTATCGAATCACCCTCGGCATCCTCGCGATCGTGGGTTCACTTTCAGGCCCACGCTTGGTTTGCTGGCGTTCGGGGCTGATCCGGACCACGTCCCAGGCCAGATGACATCGCTCCAGAACGGCGATGAGCGAGCCGCCGGGATCGAGCTGCCCCCGCCCAAGTCCGTGCCGAGCCGAGGTCGGGAACGCGTGGTGGTTGTTGTGCCACGCCTCCCCGAACGCGAGCGGCGCCAACCACGCCAGATTACGCGACTGATCGCCGGTCGCAAACGGCCGCCGGCCGAAATAATGACACAACGAGTTGATGCTGAAGGTCACGTGATGCAAAAGGAACACGCGCACCGCTCCACCCCACAGCAGTCCGGTGAGTCCCCCCACGATCGAACCGGTCAGCGCCACGCCGAGCCCGAACGGGACGGCCAGCCCAACCATCACCCAGAGCGGGAACGTGCGACTGATGAAGCGCAGATCGCGGTCGGTGACCAGATCCCTGGCGTAGCGAGCGGGGTTGGCCGTCTCCTTACCGCGCAACATCCAGCCAACGTGTGCATGACCGAGTCCCCGCAGCGCACCTCGCCACCCCGCCGAATCGTCGATGTGGGGGCTGTGCGGGTCCCCCGGGCGGTCCGCGAAGCGATGGTGCTTGCGATGCGTCGCCACCCACTCGATCACCGGACCCTCGACCGCCATCGAACCGAGCACCGCCAATAGCGCTCGAAGCGTCCGGGTGGTCTTGAAGCTACGGTGGGTGAACAGTCGGTGATAGCCGACCGTGATGCCCAGCCCGGTGAACGCGTAGGTAATCGCCAGCACCACCAGGTCCTGCCAATGCAGAGCCCCGCCCCACGCCAGCCAACCCCCCAACACGAGCGCGACCGGCGGAAGGACGAAGAACAGCGTGCGCACCACCCGCTCTGAGGTCTCGTGCTCGATCGGGACCATCTCCGCAACACCCCGGACCGTCGCCGCACTCATAGGACATGCCCCTTGTCGCCGAGTCGCGCGAGCGCGGCAACAGCCGACTCCACCTGATCCATGTCGCCGATCTCGAGATCACCGGAGGACCCGGCCACCTGCACCCACGTAGCGTCCAGACCCCCGTCTGTCCACGAGCAGATTGACGTTGGCGACGGGGCATTCGCGGCGTCTGCGACCGAATGAGAAAGAACCAGCGCATCGAGCATGTGAACCCCGGAGTTAGATGGACTCTCGGAAGTCAGATCATGCAGCCGACCCGGTGGGCGGACCTCAAAATCGATGCCCTCCTACAGCAACAACACTACTCGCGACGTCAAGCACACTTCCCGTGTTCGTCAATCGGTAGCTGAGACCGAGGATGGCACTTCGCGGATCGTTCGGGGTACTGCTCGTTGCCGCTCATGAAGCCGGTCCGCGGCCCGCCGGTCGCCTCTTGGTGAATGGGGTATGGTCGTAGTAGATCGCTCGTTGGGTCCTCGCCCTTCCGCCTCGCGCGCGCAAACAGCCCGGAAGACGCGAGAGAGAAGGCCGTGATGTCGGCCCCCGATGCTCTAACCGGCGACGAACTACTTGGCGCGGTCACCGAAGCGATGGTTGCGTTGCATCAGCGCTACCACCATCGCAAGCCGGTCACCGCCAAAACGCTGCTCCTCGGCGGCGACCTCCTCGCGTGCGTACTCGGCGGCGTCTACACAGACGTCGAGAAGACGATGATCGAAATCCAACGCACCACCGTCGTCCAGGAGACCCGCAGTGCTTTCCAAACCGCAATGCAACACAAGTTCATCATCGTCGTCGAGCGGCTCTCAGGCCGCGACGTACTTGCGTTCATCTCCAACCATCACGTCGGACCCGACATCGAAATCGAGCTGTTCATGCTCGCAGGACAGAGGCTCTCTCGTTCCCGGCACTGACCACTTGCGATGGAAGAACCGGGCTTTACGTGCTCGGAAAGGTCAAGGGGGGAGGCACGCGGACCGGGTGCCGGCTGTCAGTCGCGCTCAAGCAGCATCGCAATTCCCTGGCCGCCTCCGATGCAGAGAGTAACCAGTCCGAGCTTGTGGCCCTCGCGTTCCATCTCGCCCAAGATCTTGGTGGTGAGAATGGCGCCCGTGGCAGCGATCGGGTGACCGAGGGCGATCGCTCCGCCGTTAGGGTTCACCTTCGCGGGGTCGAGGCCGAGATCCTTGACGACCGCGAGTGATTGGGCGGCAAACGCCTCGTTGAGCTCGATCACGTCGACGTCATCAAGCGTGCGGCCGGCGCGCTCGAGTGCCTTGCGCACAGCGGGGACGGGGCCGATGCCCATCGTCTTGGGCTCCACACCGCATACGGCGTAGGAGAGGATGCGCGCCCGCACCGGCGCTCCCAGCTCCTGCGCCCGGCCTGCCGACATGACCACGACCGCGGCGGCCGCGTCGTTCACCCCGGAGGCATTGCCGGCCGTGACCGTGCCGTCCTTTTTGAACGCCGGCCTGAGCTTGGCAAACGTCTGGAGCGTGGCATCGCGCCGGAGGTGCTCATCAACCCTGAACTCGACACTCCCCTTGCGTGCCTTGACCTCGATCGGTACGACCTCCTCGTCGAACAGTCCCGCCTCAATCGCCACCTGGGCGCGACGATGGGACTCGAGCGCGAACTCGTCCTGTGCCTCGCGCGAGACCCCGTAGGACTCGGCCACATTCTCGGCCGTCACCCCCATATGGATCTGATTGAAGGGATCGGTCAGGCACCCGACAACCGCGTCGACGAGCGACGCGTCGCCCATACGCGTACCCCAGCGAGCGTTTTCGACCCAGTAGGCGCCCCGGCTCATCGACTCCGACCCGCCTGCCAGCGCCACGTCGGCATCACCGGCCTGGATCGCCTGGGCGGCGGAGATGATCGCCTGCACGCCGCTGCCACAGAGACGGTTGACCGTGAAGGCCGGCGCCTCCTTGGGGATGCCGGCGCCGATGCCGACCACCCGGGCCATGTACATGTCCTCGGGCGAGGTATGGATGACGTTGCCGAACACCACCTGCTCGATCTGTTCGGGCTCAAGGCCCGCGCGTTCGATGGCTACGCGCGCGACGGTGGCGCCGAGCTCGGTCGGCGGGACGTCACGCAGGCTGCGTCCGAACGAGCCGATCGCGGTCCGGGCCGCGGAACTGATCACGATGCTGGTCACATGCTTCCTTTAGTCGTATTGGTGGCGCGCGTCACCACGTCTGGACGCGCTCGACTGGGCGCCATGGCTCGACTCGCAGTCGCATGTCGAGCACCACGCAGCCTGTTGTCATGCACCGGACGGGGTTGAGATCCGTCTCGACCACCTCCGGAACCTCTCGGAGCAGAAGCGCAAAGCGCAACATCAGCTCGCGCAGGGCCGGTCGATCGAGCGCGGGGCTGCCGCGGAACCCGTCCAGCTCAGTCGCAACGCCCTCGGCGGAATCGATTAGCTCGTCGGCTTCTGCGTCCGTGACCGGCAGCAAGCGGAACGCAGCCGTTCGGCCAAGACCCGCCCGGCGACCGCCGAATCCGACCCCTAGCACCGGGCCCAGGTCGGCATCGGTGACGGCCCCCACCAGCACGTCCCCGCCCGGCGCGACCATGCGCTGGACGATCGCTCCGATCCATTCCCGTCCGGCCGCTTGCACCCTTCGTTCGAGCTCGTGCCAGCCAGATCGCACCGCCGACTCGTCGTCCAACGCAAGCATCACAGCGTCGATGTCGCTCGCATGTGCGGGAGCGGCAAGGCCCGCCTTCAGCGCGACCGGAGCGCCGACATCCGCCGCCACCGCAACCGCGCGCCCGAGATCGCGACAGTGATGCGAAGCGGCAACCGGGATCCCATGCGTGGCCAGCAATGCTTCCGCCTCGGCGAGCGAAAGCCAGCCGCCGACGGGCTCGCGATCAAGAAATGAAGAGATCACCGCACGCGCCGCCGGGCCGTCCAGGTCGCTATAGCGCGGCGGCTCGCCGAGCGGCCGTGACAGCCATTCGCGACGTTCGGCCGCGCGAGCGAGCACGGCGGCACACGACTCGGGGAACAGGAAGTTCGGCACGCCCAGGCCGGTGCGCGCGGGCAACCGGCCGCCTGACCCCACTACCGATGCGACCACCGGCTTGCGTTGCACCGCCGAGGCCGCGGAGATCGCCTCCAGCACGGCCTCCGCGTCGCCGTCATAGAACTCGACGTAGAAGACCATCAGCGCGTCGATGCCGGCATCGCCGATTAGCTTCGGGATGCTCGCCGAATAATCATCCGGTCCGGCGCTGATCCCCAAGATCAGAGGATTCTGCGCCTCGCTCGTGTCGCTCACTTCCAGGCCCCATGTCGCACACGCGTCGGCGGCGAGCGTTGCCACGCCCGCGGAGCTGCTCAGGATCCCAACCCGCCGCCCCGCCGGCAGCGGTTGGCGCTCGAAGAACTCGGCGGCATCGAACAGCTCCTCGCCACTGCGGAACCGCAGCACCCCGGCTTGATACAACAGCGCGTCGACGGCCGCGTCGCCACGCAGGGCCGCCGCCGTGTGCGAGCTTGCCTCGCTGAGCACCCGCTCGGCCCGTCGACGCCCCTTGACCACGAGGATCGGCTTTCGGCGCGACACGTGCCGTGCGATCCGCGTAAAGCGCTCAGGACTGCCGAACGACTCCACGTACAGCACCACCCCGGCCGTGCGCGCGTCCTGCTCCCAATACTCGAGCAGATCGTTGGTCGAAACGTCGGCTCGGTTGCCGAGCGACGCGAACATCGAAACCCCGAGCTGCCGAGCCGCCGCATGACCGAGCAGCCCGATCCCAATCGCGCCGGATGGCGAGCAGATCGCCAGACCTCCGGCGCGCACGCGGGCGCTGATGAACGTTGCGTTGAGGCTGACCTCGGCGGCTGTGTTGAGCACCCCCAGGGAGCTCGGCCCGACCATCCGCAAGCCCGCACTGCGAACGATCTCGAGCAGCTGCGCCTCTCGGACTGCCGACGCCTCGCCACCTTCCTGCTCAGGACCGGCGGGAAGAACGAGTAACGCTCGTGCTCCCGCCGCGGCGGCCTCCGCCGCAAACTCGAGGACCTCATCGCCGGCGGCGGCGATGATCACGAGCTCCGGAGCCACCTCGAGCTCGGCCACGCTGCGGACCGCCTGCATCGAACACACGACACCCCCGGCACGACTGACCGGTGTGACCACACCCTTGAAACCGCCGCTGATGATGTTCGCCAGGACCGCGCCGCCCACGTTGCCCGGTGTGGCCGCAGCGCCCACGACCGCCACCGACGAAGGCGCGACGATCGGTCGCAACGACGCGATCGCGGCGAAATGGTCGCGCTCGCCGATTCGCTCCAGGACGGCATCGGTCGGCGTGATATCCAGCGAAACCGTCAGCTCGCCAGACGAACCCCGTCGCCGCACAGCGAAGCCGGCGTGCTCGAACACCCCCAGCATCGGCCCATTGTTGGCCATCACCTCAGCATCGAACCGGTGGATCCCACGGTCGGCCGCGATCTCCGCGAGCTGCTCGAGCATCCGCATCCCGATGCCACGGTGCTGATCATCATCAGCCACCGCAAATGCGACCTCGGCGACGCCGGGCTCGCGCAACCCGGCGTAGCAGGCGACAGCAACCACGTGACCGTCGTGCCGGCTGATCAGCGTCAGGCGATCGGCGCCAGTGGCCTCCGCGTCCGCGCGCGCGACAGCGTCGGTCCGGCCAAAGCCGTGGAAACGCAGATAGCGGCTCTCCGGCGAGAGGCGGTCGTAGAACGCCTTGATGTCGTCGAGGTCGACCGGCGTCGGGGCCTGCAAGCGCAGCGTCGCCCCATCGCGCAGCAGAACGTCTCTGATGAGCGGCTGGCGCTCGGGCGCCGAAGCGACGGTTACGTGGCTCGCCGATGTCATCACGGGAGCGTGGTAGACGATGCGCGCGTCCCAGACTGCAACGCCGAAGACCTCAGGCCGCGTAGGCCAACATGAGCGCCTCCGCCACGCAGACGGGCTTCTCGCCACCCTCGCGCTCGAACGTCAGCTCGCAGGTCACCATGACCCCTCCCGACACGTCGTCGACCGCTCCGAGTCGGAGGTGCAGGCGGACCCGATCGCCCACTGGCAGCACCGCCGGGAAGCGCAACTTGTTGAGACCGTAGTTGAGCATGAGGCCTACACCGTCAACGCTCAGCAGCTCCTCCAGGAAGCGGGGACCCAGCGAGACGGTGTAGTAACCGTGGGCGATTGTCCCACCGAACGGCGTGTCTCTCGCACGCACGGGATCGATGTGGATCCACTGGCGATCGCCGGTCAGCTCGGCGAACGCATCGACGTCGGCCTGAGTGACATCGTGCCAACTGCTCACCCCCAAGTCCTCGCCCGCGTGGGCCTTCAGCTCATCGATGCCGTTGATCCTCAGCGGGGTCCCGTGGAGGACGCTCATGAGACGGACCCGTTCGTCTTCGCGGCGGCCATCGGGATCGCGACCGCCAGGTCTGTCTCGGCCGACGGGACCATCGGCCCGTCGCCGACCGACGGGTCGACGATGCCCTCCTCGAGCCAGGTGTGCCGCCCCTTGAGGACGTCGAGCGCCAGGCGGTGGTTGGACTCGTCGGCGTTGTCCCAAAGCTCGTGGAACAGCCGCTCGGTGCGATGCTGCGCCTGGTTGCAGAAGGCCTCCGCGAGCTCCTGCGTCTCGGCCGCCCGCTCGGGATGGTCGCGCAGCGCCGTCTGGGTGTAGACCACGGTCGCGGAGATGGCGAACAGCTCGGCTCCGATGTCCACGATCCGTCCCAGGAAGGCTCCGTGGTCCTCGGTGCCGGCCTGCCAGCGCGCCATGGCGTAGAACGTCGAGCGGGCGAGCTTGCGGCTGGCGCGCTCGACGAACCGCATCTGCCCGGCGAGCTCGCCGAAGCTGGCATATGACTGGGGCGCCTGTCCGCGGCCAACGGCGAGCTTGGGGTACCACGTGGCGTAAAACGCACCCGCCTTGCCGAGTGCCTTCGCCTTGCGGTCGAGCGGGAGGTCGGACTCCATCAGGTCCCCGGCCACGTGCAGGTGCTGGTCCATCGCCTCGCGAGCGATGATCAGATGCATGATCTCCGTCGAGCCCTCGAAGATCCGGTTGACGCGCATGTCCCGCAGGACCTGCTCGACCGGCACGCCGCGCAGGCCGCGGGCCTGCAGGGACGACGCGGTCTCGTAGCCGCGGCCACCGCAGACCTGCATGAGCTCGTCGATCACGCGGTAGCCCATCTCGGAGCCATAGAGCTTGGCGATGGCAGCCTCGATGCGTACGTCGTTGCGCTTCTCGTCCGCCAGCCGGCTGGCCACGTCCAGCATGGCCTCGAGCCCGTAGGCCGTCGCGGCGATGAACGCGATGCGCTGGGCGGGCTCGTCGTGCTCGCCGATCGGCTTGCCCCACTGGACGCGCTGGCTGGCGAACTCGCGGGCGATCTTCGTCGCCCACTTGCACACCCCAGCACAGATGGCCGGTATCGCCAGGCGGCCGGTGTTGAGCGTGGCCAGGGCGATCTTGAGCCCCAAGCCCTCGCGGCCGATCACATTCTTGGCCGGAACGAAGACGTCGGTGTACCGGGTCTGCGAGTTCTCGATCCCGTGCAGCCCCATGAACTCAATGCGATGTTCAACGACAACGCCGTCGGTGTCACTCGGAACGATGAACGCGGTGATGCCGCCCTTGTGCCCCTCGCTCCGGGGCACCTTGGCCATCACGACGAGGACCTCGGCCACGGTCCCGTTGGTGGTCCAAAGCTTACGGCCGTTGAGGAGGTAGCCTGATCCGTCCTCGGTCGGCGTCGCGGTGGTCGACACCCTGGCGGGGTCAGACCCCACCCCGGGCTCGGTCAGCGCGAACGCGGACAGTTGTGAGGTGCTTACCTTCGGCAACCACTCGCGCTTCTGCTCCTCCGAGCCGAACAGCAACAGCGGCTGCGCCAACCCGATCGACTGGTGCGCCGACAGCAGCGTCGACACGCTGGAATGACATGTCCCAATCAGCATCATCGCGCGGTTGTAATAGACCTGCGAGAGCCCGAGGCCGCCGTACTCCTCGGGCACCTTCATGCCCAGGGCGCCGATCGCCTTGAAGCCGTCGATCACCTCGTCGGGGATCCGGCCCTCGGACTCGATTGCCTGCGGATCGACCTTGTTCTCCAGAAACGCGCGGAGGACCGCCAGGAAACGCTCGCCCTTCTCTACGGCACCGAGCGGCAGATCCGGCTGGGGGGAGATCAGATCAGGCTGGAAATGCCCCAGGTACAGCCCCTTACCGAAGCTGGGCAGCTTCCAGTCCTTCTCCCGAGCCGCCTCCGAGATCGCTCGAGCTTCTTTGTAGCCGGCGTCAGCGGGCATACCTATACCTCCGTCATCGGTGTTGCGGCTGTGGGAATCCGGAGGCGCTCGCCTGTGAAACACGAGGCCCAGGGAAACGAGATGAGGTCAGCCTTCTACTACAAACACCGACCACCCACGCCACGTTAGGTGGAGTGGAGATCTCAGCTAGAACTGCCTTCAACTGCTAGACAATTCCACGTTAAACTCTATCACGTCGAGTGCTTAGCAACGCGAGGCTTAACCCCAGCCCCAACCTATCCGCTCACCTCGACGGCGCTTGAATATTCACGTGGTGGAATCGAGGACGAACACGTCGAGCGTGCGGGGACCGTGGACGCCCTCAACGCGGACCAGCTCGATGTCCACGGTAGCCGACGGTCCCGAAATGAAGGTTAGTGGCGCACCCTCCGCGGCGACGCGGGCCAGCGCGGCCACGCCGTCAGGCACGGACGGGACGATGTCTTCAGATCGGACGACGCACAGGTGGTAGTCGGGCACAAGCGTGAGTGCCCGACGCCCTGAGGCGCCCGCGCCGTCGAGCACGATCGTGCCCGTTTCGGCGATCGCGAGCGCGCATCCCGACAGCACCCCGTCAAGCTCGTTGAGCTGGCGGGGCGAGAGCGGAGGATCGTCCGGCACCAACTCGACGCCCTCGACGGTCCACGCAAAGGCCCCCGCCGGCACCGCGATCCGGCGCGCCTTGCGCTCCTCGCAGGCGGCCAGCAACGCGCCCAGCAGCTCGTCGCCGCGCACTCGCCTCACGGTCGCGCGATAGTCCGCGACGCGCGCGCAGAAGAGGCCCACGGTGACCGAATCGCCGCCGGCGCCCAGTGCGCCCGCTTGGTGGTAGTCACGGCGAACCTCGGGGATCTCGACCGCCGGTCCCAGAGCGGCGCGGACACGCGCCAGCACGGCTTCGCGGCCGCCGCTCACGGCGCCGGTCCCTCGCCGTTTGCGGACCGCGAGCGCCACCACTCCCGGAACGTCTGCTCGGGTACGTCCGGAAGGCCGCGCATCGCCGACCAGCCGGGGAGGGCAGCAGTCACGATCGGTCCGCGGCCCAGCCGCGCGAGTTTCTGAGCCCGCTCGTATAGTCCCTGGGAGGCGAACACGCGGCCGACCGCGTCCATCGCCAGCGCCTCGGGTGACCGCCGGCTCTTGTACTCACGCACGACCCGAGCACGCAGATGGAGGAGCACGGATGGGATGTCGATCTTGACCGGGCAGACCTCATAACACGCGCCGCACAGCGATGACGCGTAAGGCAGTGTCGGCGCGTTCTCCAAGCCGCGCAGCTGCGGCGTCAGGATCGCCCCGATCGGGCCGGGATACACCGACTCGTACGCGTGCCCGCCGACGCGCGAATACACCGGACATGAGTTCAGACACGCCGAGCAGCGAATGCAATGCAGCGCCTGGCGGCCCACCTCGTCGGCGAGCACGTCGGTACGGCCGTTGTCGAGCAGCACGAGGTGGAACTCCTGCGGCCCGTCACCCGCGTGCACACCGGTCCACAACGATGTGTACGGGTTCATCCGCTCGCCAGTCGCGGAGCGCGGCAGTAGCTGCAGGAACACCTCCAGGTCGCGCCACTCCGGGAGCACCTTCTCGATCCCCATCACCGTGATCAGCACCCGCGGGAGCGTGAGGCACATCCGCCCGTTGCCCTCGGACTCGACGACGCCAATGGTGCCGGTCTCGGCGATCGCGAAGTTCGCTCCCGAGGTGGCTACCGCCACCGACAGGAACTTCTCGCGCAAATGGCGCCGCGCGGCCTCCGCGATCGCGGTGATTTCCCAACCGAGATCCTGACCGCGCGCGATCGTTCGCTCGAACAGCAGCTTTATCTCCGCCCGGTTGCGGTGGATGGCCGGCACGAGAATATGCGAGGAAGTGTCATGTCCGAGCTGGTTAATCAGCTCCGCCAGGTCGGTCTCGATCGCCTCGATCCCCTGCGCTGCCAGCGCGTCGTTCAGACCGATCTCGTCCGTCGCGAGCGACTTGACCTTAATCACCTCGCGCGCGCCATGCCCACCGGCGATCCCGCCGACGATCGCGTTGCACTCGGCGGCGTCTCTCGCCCAGTGCACCCGCCCGCCGGCGCGCGTGACCGACGCCTCCAGCCTCTCGAGCTGCTCGGGCAGCGTCGCCATCGCACGACTCTTGATCCCCGCGCCTGCATCCCGCAACCCCTCCCAATCGGGCACCTCCGCCACCCTCGCCGCCCGTCTCGCGCGGATCGTGCTCGTAGCCTTACCCACGTTGCGGCGCATCTGGGTGTCGGCGAGCTCCCTGCGCGCGGCAGCGGGAAAACCGGTCTTGCTCACGTGGCCGCCAGGATCTCGGCCAGGTGCATGACCCTCACCCCGGCCCGCTGACGGCGCAACGCCCCCCCGATGTGCAGGAGGCATGAGTTGTCCGCCGCCGTGCAAACCTCCGCACCGCTGTCGAGCACGTCGCACAGCTTGTCGGACAGCATCGCCATCGATGTATCTGCGTTCTTCACCGAGAAGGTCCCACCAAAGCCGCAGCACTCGGCGGCGTCGCGCAGCTCGATGAGCTCGATCCCACGCACGCGCTCGAGCAGTCGCCACGGGCGGTCCCCAATTCCCATCAACCGCACCGAGTGACAAGTCGGGTGCAGCGTGACCTTGTGCGGAAATGTGGCGCCGACATCCTCCACCCCGAGGCGGTCAACGAGGAACTCTGTTAGCTCAGCCAGCCGACCGTCGAGCCCCGCGCCGTTCTCGCGCAGGTAGGCCACGCACGACGCCGACGGGGACACCACCACCTCGGCGTCCGCGAACACCCGCTCGAACCGCCGCGCCAACGTCAGCCCCCGCTCCCGATAACCGGTGTTGGTGTGCATCTGACCGCAGCAGGTCTGCGCCTCGGGGAAATCGACCTCGCAACCCAGCCGCTCGAGCAGCGTCACCACCGCGCGCCCGGTCTGCGGGAACAGCGTGTCGTTGAAGCACGTGATGAACAGCGCGACCCGCAAGAGACTCACCAGGAGCTGTAGGTACGGATGTTGGCGGCCCTCAGCCCGGTGACATACCCGGCGCGCTCGTATCCCGCCGCTTCGGCGCCGGGCGGCACCGACAGCATGCCGCGCAGCTCGTCGACCGCTTTGAATCCCTTACGCGCCATCCACACCGACAGCCCGTCGAGCAGCACGGTGGCGTGCTCAGGTCCGTGGCGCAGCAGCGCCGAGGCGGTCATGACCACATCCGCGCCCGCGAGCAAGTACTTGGCGACATCGGCGGGGTCTTCGACGCCCGTGGTGGCCGCGAGCGCACAACGCACCCTTCCCCGCAGCAGTGCGATCCACGTGCGGGGTAGTAGAGCGTCGACCGGGCGCGACAGCGCGAGTCCGGGCACTACCGCGAGCGTCTCCGTGTCGATATCCGGCTGCAGGAAGCGGTTGAACAGCACGAGCGCGTCGGCGCCCGCCTCGTCCAGCCGCAGCGCGATCTCGCCGGTCGAGCTGAAGTAGGGGCCGAGCTTGACCGCGACCGGCACGGTAACCGCGTCCTTGACGCGCTCGAGGACGTCGACGTAGCGTTGCTCGACGTCGCGGCCGGGAGTGCTCGCGTCGCCTGGCACGTAGTAGATGTTCAACTCGATCGCGGCGGCGCCCGCATCCTGCATCGCGCGCGCATAGTCGGTCCAGCCTTCCGGAGTGACGCCGTTGAGACTGGCGATCACCGGCACGTCGACCGCTGCGGCGGCGCGCTCCACCAGGCTCAGATGGCGACGTGGGCCGTAGTCCTCCTCGGCCACCTCCGGGAAATAGGACAGCGATTCGGCAAAGCTCTCGGTGCCGGCGTCGGCCATCCGGGCGTCGAGCTCAGCCTCCTCCCGCACCTGCTCCTCGAACAGCGAGTGCAGCACCACCGCGCCGACTCCAGCATCGGCGAGCCGCCGGACGCCGTCGACGGTGTGGGAAAGCGGCGAGGCGGACGCCACGAGCGGGTTGCGAAGCTGGAGGCCCATGTAGTTGGTCGATAGCTCCATCAGTGGTGATTCCTCCTGGCGTCGGCCGGGAAGTCCGCGGCGCTGCGGGTGGCCATCTCCTCATAGATCTCCCAGCGCTGGTCGACCGTCTGCTGCGCGAGGCCCCCGAGGCGCTCGGCCTCGGTGGGGTTGGATTTGGCCAGCGCTCGGAAACGCAGCTCTCCCTTTCGGTAGTCGCTCAGCTCCAGGCGCGGTCGGGGCGAGTCCAGTAGGAACGGGTTGCCGCCCCCAGCGCGCACGAGCGGGTCATAGCGGATCAACGGCCAGTGGCCGCTCGCGACGGCCTTGTACTGCTGGTCGAGCCCGTGTCGCATATCAATCCCCTGCCCGATGCAGTGGCTATAGGCGATCAGCAGCGAAGGCCCGTCGTAGGCCTCCGCCTCGCGGAATGCGGTGAGCGTCTGCTGGGGGTCGGCGCCCATCGCGACCCGGGCCACATACACGTTGGCATATGAGATCGCCTGGAGCGCGAGGTCCTTGGTGGCCATCGTTTTTCCCGCGGATGCGAACTTCGCCACCGCGCCGAGCGGGGTCGCCTTGGACATCTGCCCGCCCGTGTTCGAGTACATCTCGGTGTCGAGCACGAGCACGTTGACGTTGTGCCCGCTGGCCAGCACGTGATCGAGGCCGCCGGACCCGATGTCGTACGCCCAGCCGTCGCCGCCGACGATCCACACGCTCCGCCGGATCAGGTGATCGACGACGCTGCGCAGCTCGGCGACTACCGCTTCGTCCAGCTCGTCGAGCCGCCGCTCCAGCTCGACCACCCGTCCGCGCTGGGCGCGGAGCTCGGACTCCCGCAACTGCGGCGTCTCGAGGATCTCGTCCACCAGCTCCCCGCCGATCTCCTCACGCAGCTCGCTGAGGAGCCGGCGGGCTAGCTCGGTGTGGCTGTCGACCGCGAGTCGCAGGCCGAGGCCGAACTCGGCGTTGTCCTCGAACAGCGAGTTCGACCATGCCGGGCCGTGCCCGTCTCCGTCGACGGTCCATGGCGTCGTGGGCAGGTTCCCGCCGTAGATCGACGAGCAGCCGGTCGCGTTTGCGATCGTCAACCGGTCGCCGAACAGCTGCGAGACGAGCTTCAGGTATGGCGTCTCCCCGCACCCGACGCACGCACCGGAGAACTCGAACAGCGGCTCCAGGAACTGCGTGCCGCGCACGGTGCCAAAGTCGACCCGCGTGCGGTCGTTGCGCGGCAGCCGCTCGAAGAACGCGATCTTCTCGCGCTCGGCGGGCATCAGTGGCTCGATCGCCTCGAGGTTGATCGCCTTGCGCGCCGCGTCTCCTGGCGCCGAGACCGGGCAGGCCTCGACACACAGCCCGCACCCGGTGCAGTCCTCGACGTACACCTGCAGCGTGTAGCGCGTCTCCGGAAGCCCGGGAGCGTTGAGCGGTGCCGACCGGAACCCATCCGGCGCGCCGTTCAACCGGGATTGCTCGTACTGGCGAGAGCGGATCACGCTGTGCGGGCAGACGAAGCTGCAGTTGCCGCACTGGATGCACAGCTCGGAGTCCCAGGCCGCCACGATTTCGGAGATGTTGCGCTTCTCATACTGCGTCGTGCCGCTCGGGTACGTGCCGTCCACCGGCAGCGCACTGACCGGCAGCTCATCCCCGCGGCCGGCCATCATCGCCGCTGTCACGGTCCGCACGAACTCCGGTGCGTGCGCGGGAACCATCGGCGCCGGCTCGCGCGCGGACGTCACCTGCTCGGGCACCTCGACCCGGTGAAGGTGCTCCAGCGAGCGGTCGACCGCCGTCTGGTTGCGCTCTACGACCTCCGCGCCGCGCTTGCCGTACGTCTTGGCGATCGAAGTCTTGATTCGCTCGATCGCCTCGTCGCGCTCGAGCACGCCCGAGATCGCGAAGAAGCACGTCTGAAGCACCGTGTTGGTCCGCCCGGCAAGACCCGCATCACGTGCGATCTGCCCCGCGTCGATCACGTACAGCTTGATCTGCTTGGCGAGGATCTGCTCCTGAACCGGACGCGCGAGCGCGTCCCAGACGCGGTCCGGGGGCTGTCGGCAGTTGAGCAGGAGCGTCGCTCCCGGTGCCGCCCGATCGAGTACCTCGGCGCGCTCGAGCAACCCGAAGTGGTGGCAGCCGACGAAGCTCGCCTGCGAGATGAGGTAGGGCGCGCGAATCGGTTCGGACCCGAAGCGCAGGTGCGAGACCGTCTGCGAGCCTGACTTCTTGGAGTCATAGACGAAGTAGCCCTGGGCGTGCAGGCTCTCCTCGGAGCCAAGGATCTTGATCGTGTTCTTGTTCGCGCCGACCGTCCCGTCCGAACCCAGGCCGAAGAACACCGCGCGCACGGTCTCCGCAGGCTCGATGTCAAGCGACGAGTCGTATGGCAGGCTCGTGCTCGAGACGTCGTCGTTGATCCCGACCGTGAACCGCCGCTTGGGCCGTTCGCGCCCTAGCTCCTCGAACACGGCGGTGACCATGCCGGGAGTGAATTCCTTCGAGGACAGGCCATAGCGGCCGCCGATCACGCTCGGCATCAGCCCGCGATCTCCGTCTGCGTGTGACTCGGCGAGTGCCGCAAGCACGTCGAGGAACAGCGGCTCCCCGAACGAACCGGGCTCCTTGGTCCGGTCGAGCACGGCGACGCTGCGCACGCTTGCAGGTAACGCCTGCGTCAGCGCACTTGCCGGGAACGGTCGGTACAGCCTGACCTGCGCCACGCCGACTCGCTCACCCTGCGCCTGCAGGAAAGCCACGGTCTCGCGCACTGTCTCCCCACCCGATCCCATCACCACTACTACGCGCTCGGCCTCAGGATGCCCGCTGTAGTCGACCAGCCCGTACTCGCGGCCCGTGCGCTCGCCGAGCTTGTCCATCGCGTCCTGCACCACCTCGGGGACACGGGCATAGAACGGGTTGACCGTCTCGCGGGCCTGGAAGTAGACGTCCGGGTTCTGAGCGGTGCCGCGGATGAACGGCCGCTCTGGGGTCAGCCCCCGTCCGCGGTGCGCGCGGACCAGCTCCTGCGGAACCATCGCCCGCACGTCATCGTCAGAGAGCATCTCGATCGTGTTCAGCTCGTGCGAGGTGCGGAAGCCGTCAAAGAAGTGCACGAACGGGACCCGGGTCCTCAGCGTGGCGGCCTGCGCCACCAGCGCGAAATCGTGGGCCTCCTGCACCGAGCCTGAGGACAGCAGGGCAAACCCGGTCTGGCGCACCGCCATCACGTCGGAGTGATCGCCGAAGATCGACAACCCCTGCGCCGCCAGCGAGCGAGCGGCCACATGCAGCACCATCGAGGTCAGCTCCCCGGCGATCTTGTACATGTTCGGGATCATCAAGAGCAGGCCCTGGGAGGAGGTGAACGTCGTCGCCAGCGCGCCGCCCTGCAGCGCGCCATGAAGCGCACCGGCCGCCCCCGCCTCGCTCTGCATCTCCATCACCACTGGCACGGTGCCCCACACGTTGGCCTGCCCATGGCCGGACCATTCGTCCGCCTGCTCGGCCATCGGCGAGGAGGGCGTGATCGGATAGATGCAGCAAACCTCGTTGCACCGGTAGGCGACCGATGCCGCCGCACCGTTGCCGTCGACGGTGGCGCGCATCAGCTCGGCTCCTCTATCGCATCCGGCCGCGCTATGAACGCCTCCGGGGGTGTCGGCGCGCTCTCAGGAATCATCTCGATCGAATGCACCGGGCACTGCTCGTAGCATGCCCGGCAGCCCGTGCAGCTGTCATAGTCGAACTCGTATCGGTACCCCTTACCGAGCTTGATCACCGCGTCCTCGGGGCACGCCCCGAGACAGCCATCGCACTCGCAGCAGTTCCCGCACGACAGGCACCTGTGCGCCTCGAATGTCGCTTGTTGCGGCGAGAGGCCACCGACCACCTCCTCGAAGTCGGCGACTCGCGCGGACACCTCGAGCTCGGGCTGCTGACCGCGCGCCGCATCACCGAAGTACCACAGGTTGAGCATGTCGAACGTCGCCGGCGGGTGCTTCGGCGGGCGCCCTCCCGCCGCGCCGCGCAGCCACGCGTCAATTTCCCGCGCGGCCCGCTTGCCGTGGCCCACGCCGATCGTCACCGTCCGTTCGCTCGGCACCATGTCCCCGCCCGCGAACACACCCGGGCACCCCGTCATCATCGCGGTCGAGACCTGCACGGTGCCGTCGCGATCGAACTCCACCCCGGGAACGGTGCGCAGGAAGGCGGTATCGGTCTCCTGGCCGAGCGCCAGGATCACCGTGTCCGCGGCGAGCGTTTCAAATCGCCCGGTCGGCTGCGGGAACCCGGAATCGTCGAGCTCCATCACCTCGACCTTCAGCTCTGGACCCTCGAACGTCTTGATCGTCCGTAGCCAGTTGATCCGAACTCCCTCCCGCTCGGCGTCTTGCGCCTCCTCCTCGAGTGCCGGCATCTGCTCGCGCGTGCGCCGATAGACGATCAGCGTCTCCTCCGCGCCCAACCGGCGCGCCGTCCGCGCGGCGTCCATCGCCGTGTTGCCGCCGCCATAGATCGCGACCCGTCGCCCGATCACCGGCCGCTCGCCCGACGCGACGCCGCGCAGGAAGGACACCGCATCCACGATCGGCCCTGCATCCATGGCGGGGATCTCCACCCGCTTTGACAGGTGGGCGCCGACCGCGACGAACACGGCATCGAAACCGCCCTCGCGCCGCTCCGCGTCAAGATCCACGACCTGGTGGTTGCTTGTCATCCGGACGCCCAGCGCCGCGATGCGCTCAACCTCCCCGCTGAGCACGTCGCGGGGCATCCGGTAGGCCGGGATCCCGTAGCGCATCATCCCGCCCGGGTCTGAGCCCGCATCGCGAATCTCGACCTCGTGACCGAGGCGCGCCAGGTGGTAGGCCGCCGAGAGCCCACTGGGGCCCGCACCGATGATGAGCACTCGCTTGCCGCTGGGCGCCGACGGCGGATCGAACAGCCACCCCCGCTCCAGCGCCAGGTCGCCCAGGTACCGCTCAACCGAGTGGATCGAGACCGCGCTGTCGAGGCTGGCGCGGTTGCAGACGCTCTCGCACGGGTGATAACACACCCGCCCGTGAATCGCGGCGAACGGATTGTCGGCCACGAGCGCACGCCAGGCCAGCTCGTGCTCGTCCGCCTGCATGTGGGCAAGCCACGCCTGGATGTTCTCGCCCGCCGGGCAGCCCGCGTTGCACGGCGGCAGCAGATCGACGTATACCGGACGCTGCTCGCGGACCGGCCCCGAGCGGGAGCGCCCGTGCAGCAAATCCGGCAGTGGCGCGATGTCCGGTCGGAGCGCGGTCATCTGACCGGCACCGCCGATCGGAAGCTCGAACAGCGGACTCGTGCAGAAGATTCTCTGAGCAAAGCGACCTCGCGGGTTCGGACGGCGTTGCCTTGTCCTGCAACGGCCCCCACTTGCCGCCGATCGGCCGCTGTGAGCGCGCTCTGCTCTCGTCTGTCCCGATGCCACGCCGACCCGCCGCAGGCGCGTCGCTTGACCTCGAGGACTGCGAGCCTACGCCGATCAACTGCCGACTACAAGCCCGAGATCCTCCGTACCGGGCTCCCGAGCCGAACCAGTCGAGCTCAGTCGCCAGATTCGTACTTGAACGACACGTTCAGACGTACGCGGTAGCTCGTCACCTTGCCATCCGCGATCGTGACGTCGAAGCGGTGGGCCTCGCCGATACGCAGGTCCCGCACAGTCTTCGAGGCGGTCTCAACGGCGTTGCGGGCGGCTGCCTCCCATGATTCGCTACTGACACCAACCAACTCGGTTACGCGATAGACGCTGTCAGCCATCGTTCATCCTCTTCTCTCGATTTAACCCTCTCCCATCAAGACTATTGCAGTCTTCGAGCACCGATGCGGGTTAATTTCCTTGCGGCGTGGGCTTTTGGGAAGATGCGTCGGGTGGAGCGATGGCTCAACCGACAATGTCACTGAGCGCGTGACGGTGGCGGCCGCGGCGACCTCGACTGGTCTGCGCGCGCGTTTGGAGGAGGTCGTCGGGCGCGAGCATGTGCGGACCGACGAGGGCGCGCTCGTGACGTTTTCGACGGACGCGACCCCGCTTGAGCGCGGTCGTCCCGACGCGATCGTTTTCCCCGCGACGGCCGAGGAGGTCGCCGGGGTGCTCCGCTTCGCGAACGAGCGGGGGGTACCGGTCGTTCCCCGCGGGTCGGGCACGAATCTGAGCGCGGGGACGGTTCCGCACCGCGGCGGGATCGTGCTCGTGCTGACGCGGATGAACAGGGTCAAGGAGGTCAGCGACGCGGAACTCGTCGCGGTCTGTGAGCCGGGCGTGCGGACGATCGAATTGGCGCAGGCCGCGGCCGCGAAGGGGCTTCTGTTCCCGCCCGATCCTGGAAGCCAGACGACCGCGACCGTTGGCGGCAACGTGGCCGAGTGCGCGGGCGGGCTTCGGGCGCTGAAGTACGGGGTCACGCGCGACTACGTGCTCGGCGTGCAGGCGGTGCTCCCGACCGGAGAGATCATTCGCAGCGGCGGGCGGCTCGTCAAGGACGTCGCCGGCTATGACTTGCGGCGCCTGCTCTGCGGCAGCGAGGGCACGCTTGCGGTGATGACCGAGGTGACGCTGCGGCTGGTGCCCGCGCCCGAGGCGTCCGGCTACGGGATGGCCTACTTCCCCGATCTCGCCGCCGCCGCCCGGGCAGTCTCGCGGGTCCTCGCCTCGGGCGTTCTTCCGGTCACGCTCGAATTCCTCGACCAGGTCTGCATCGGCGCGGTCGAGGACTACGCGCAGATCCGACTCGACACGTCAGCGGGCGCGCTGCTGATCTTCGGGCAGGACGGCAACCCCATCGTGATCGAGCGCGATCTGGAGCGGATGGCGCGAGCGTGCACGTCGGAGGGGGCGACGTCGGTGCGGATCGCCGAGTCTCCGGAGGCGGCAAACGAGGTGCTTCATGCGCGCCGTGCCGCGCTGCCCGCGCTCTCGCGCCTGGAGCCGCTTACCCTGCTGGAGGATGCGACGGTGCCGCGATCGCGGATCGCCGAGATGGTCGATTTCATCCAGGAGGTCGCGCAACGTCACCAGCTCAAGATCGGCACCTTCGGCCACGCCGGTGACGGCAACCTGCATCCGACCGCCGTCCTCGACTCGGCTGACCAGGGCGCGGTGCAGCGGGCCCGCGCCGCCTTCGACGAGATCTTCACTAGAGCGATCGAGCTCGACGGGACGATCACAGGCGAGCACGGGATCGGGATCGCGAAGCTGCGCTACCTCGAGCGACAGCTCGGCGCTGACCACGTGGCGCTGCTGCGGCGGATCAAGGCCGCGTTTGACCCGAACGGCATCCTCAACCCCGGAAAGCTCGGCTCATGACCGTTGCGGATGTAACGCCGGAGAACACTCCCGAGTCGCGCGGGGTGTTCACACCCGAGCTGCTCGGCCGCTGCATCTCTTGCGGCTTCTGCCTGCCTGCGTGCCCGACCTATGAGCTGACCGGCGTCGAGACGTCATCGCCGCGCGGGCGCATCAACCTGATGCGGGCGCTCGAGACGGGCGTGTTGTCCGACGAAGATCCCACGGTCCACGAGGAAGCGTCCTTCTGCCTGGGCTGCCGCGCGTGCGAGCCGGTGTGCCCCGCGGGCGTGCAGTACGCGGAACTGCTGGAGGAGTGGCGCGACCACCTTTGGAACGGCCGGCGGCGACCCTGGAAAGTGCGCCCGCTGCTGTGGGCTGTGGACTCGCCGCGTCGCGTGCGCGCGATGGGGATCGTGCGCCGCCACGCCGGCCGCGCGAGCGAAGCACCGGGCCCGGTGAACCTGATGCTCGGGTGCTTTGAGCGGGTCTTGTATCCGCGGGTCAGCCGCGACGCGCGAAAGCTGGATGCCGAGCTCGCCGTCCCAACCGCCCAAGGGTGCTGCGGCGCCCTGCACGCGCACAACGGGGAGCTCGAGCGCGGCCGCGAGCTGGCCAAGGAGCTGGGTGAGGCGCTTCCCGGAACGATCGTCACGACATCCGGCGGGTGCGGCGCGCACCTCGCGGGCGTGCTCGGAACCGAGCGGGTGAAGGAGTTCTCGCAGTGGTGGTTGGCGCGCGAGGGTCCCGTGCCGGCGGCCACGGAGGCCACCGCGCCCGAGCGGCGCGTGGATGGCCGACTGCGGATCGGGCTGCAGGACTCCTGCCACCTCCGCAACGGGCTCGGCATCTGGCGCGAGCCGCGCGAGCTGATCGCCCGAGTTGGCGAGTACGTCGAGCTGCCGAGCGCTGCCGCCTGCTGCGGCGCCGCGGGCTCCTACGCGGTCGTGCGCCCCAAAGACAGCGCGCGCGTGCTCGAACAACATCTCGACGAGATCGCCGCCGCCGACCTCGACGTGCTCGCCGTGGTCAACGCCGGCTGCTACCGCCAGCTCGAGCAGGGCATAAAGCGCCGCAAGCTTAGGACGCGCGTCGTCCACATCGCCGAGCTGCTGGCCGGGGAGAGCGATCGGGCGGCGGCTACGTGACGGTCCGCCGCCCGCCGATCACATGTCGATTCCGCCGTTGACGCCCCAGATCTGTCCGGTGATGTAGCTCGAGGCGTCTTGCGCGAGGAAGTTCACGACGCGGGCGATTTCGTCGGGTTGGCCCATACGATGCATCGGGATCTTCTCCAGGAACTCGGCCACCATGTACGGGGGTATCGTGGCGACCATGTCGGTCTCGATCAGGCCCGGGGTGATGCAGTTGACCGTCACTCCGATTCCGGTCTCGAGCTTGCCGGCCATCCTCAGGGCGATCGCCGCCTCCTTGGCGAGCGTCTTCGCGAGTCCGAACTCCCCTGACTTCGAGGCCGCGTAGTTCGCCTGACCGATGTTGCCGATCTCGCCGGTCACCGACGAGATGAAGATGACCCGCCCCGAGCCTCGATCGATCATGTGCTTGATCGCCGGCTGGGTCATGTAGAAGCTCCCCGACAGGTTCACGCGCAGGACCTTGTGCCAATCGTCCTTCGACATCTTCCAGATGGGCTTGTCGACGGTCACGCCCGCGTTGTTAACGAGGATGTCCAGGCGGCCGTGCTGATCGATCACGTCGTGAACGACGCGCTGGCAGTCGTCCCAGTCGCCGACGTTGCCCTGATGCAAGCTCAGCGTGCCTCCGTCGGCCTCAATCGCCTGGCGCAGCTCGTCGGCCCGCTCGCGGTTAGACGAGAACCCCGCCGCGACCACCGCGCCGTCGGCGGCGAGGCTGTGACAGATCGCCGCGCCGATCCCCCGGGTCCCGCCGGTGACCAACGCGACCCGTCCGGTGAGATCCTTACCCCGCTCGGCGCCGTGAGGTCTTGAAGCTGTGGTTGCCATTGTGTGTCCCTTCGGTTCGCTAGTTGAGCCGCTCGACGATCATCGCCTGCCCCATACCTCCGGCGACACACATCGTCTCGAGCCCGAACCTGCCCTCCACCTCGTCGAGGTTGTTGAGCAGCGTTGTCATGATCCGTGCGCCGGTCATCCCGAACGGGTGACCGAGCGCGATCGCACCGCCGTTGATGTTCAGCTTGTCGGGATCGATGCCGAGCTCGTCGCGGCAGGGCAGAACCTGAGCGGCGAACGCCTCGTTCATCTCGACTAAGTCGAGGTCCTCGATCGTCATCCCTGCCGCCTTGAGAACCGCCCTCATCGCCGGTATCGGACCGAGGCCCATGATCTCCGGCCGGACCGCCGCCACCGCGGACGCGACGATCCGCGCCCGGGGCTTGAGACCCAGCGCGCTGGCCTTGTCCTCCGACATCACCAGCACGGCCGCAGCGCCGTCGTTGAGCGGGCAAGCGTTGCCGGCGGTCACGCTGCCACCGGGCTTGAACACGGGTTTTAGTCTCGCGAGCGTCTCCGCGGTTGTGCCCTCACGCGGCCCGTCGTCGCTGGTGACCGTGTGTGCTTCGATCACGTCACCGCCGGCGTCGTGGAGCTCGGGTATGTCCACACCCACGATCTCCCGGTCAAAATGGCCGCTCTCGCGCGCCGCGCATGCGCGCTGCTGCGACAGCGCCGCCCACTCGTCCTGGGACTCGCGGCTGACCTTGCAGCGCGCGGCGACGTTCTCGGCCGTGAGCCCCATCGGGATGTACACGTTGTACCCAGTGCCGTTCGTGCCGTCGATACGCGGATTCATTGCCGGAAGAGTCACCGCCGCGCCACGCGACACGCACTCCACGCCAGCCGCAATGTACTGATCGCCTTCGCCCGCCTTGATCGCGTGAAAGGCCATCCGGATCGTCTGCAGCGACGATGCGCAGAAGCGGCTGACCGTGACCGCCGGCACATGATGGTCGATCCCGGACAGCAGAAGCGCGTTACGACCCACGTTGTAGCCCTGCTCGTGGTCGGGGAAACCGCAGCCCATCATGACGTCGTCGGTC
This sequence comes from uncultured Solirubrobacterales bacterium, assembly GCA_963822855.1. Taxonomy (GTDB): domain Bacteria; phylum Actinomycetota; class Thermoleophilia; order Solirubrobacterales; family Solirubrobacteraceae; genus Palsa-465. Next base: position 115,837 of record CAWGJE010000023.1, read on the forward strand.
TCCTTGAAATTGACCTCCGGATTGCGCTCGACGAGCGCGCGCAGCGGAATCGCGGCGAGGTCATCAGCCCTAATGTCCCTCAGCGTCCCTTTGACCGCACGCCCAATCGGCGTCCGGATGGCGTCGACAATGACCGCTTCAGACATGATTCCTCCTACTTGACTTCGAACAGGGGGCCGGCCTGGATCTCGGCCGGGCCAGGACCTCGCGGGCCGGTCCTTGGGGCAGAATGGCGTTCAGCGCGGCCACGAAAGCGCTACGCCGGCTGCACGACCGGCACGACCACGCGCTGGGCGAGATCGACGAGTCGGCTCGAGTATCCCCACTCGTTGTCGTACCAGGCGACGACCTTCACCTGGGTACCGCCAACAACAGAGGTCAGCGCGGCATCGAAGATCGACGAATAAGACGACTTGACGATGTCCGAGGAGACGATCGGATCCTCGGTGTAGGCAAGGATCCCCTCCAGCGCTCCGTGATCGGCGAGCCCCTCGAAGGCCGCGTTGATCTCTTCGATGCTCGTCGCCCGGTTGGTCTCCACGGTCAGGTCCACGAGCGAGCCGGTGGGCATCGGCACGCGCACGGCAATGCCGTTCAGCCGGCCCGCGAGCTCGGGGATCACCAGTCCGAGCGCCTTGGCCGCGCCGGTCGAGGTAGGGATCAGGTTGACCGCCGCCGCGCGCGCACGACGCAAATCCGTATGCGGCCCGTCGAGCAGGTTCTGGTCAGACGTATAGGAGTGCACAGTCGTCATTTGCCCGTGCTCGATCCCAACTGCGTTGTGCAGGACCATGGCGACAGGGGCAAGGCAGTTCGTGGTGCACGAGGCATTCGAGACGACGTGATGTGTGTCGGGGTCATAGACGTCGTCGAAGTTCACCCCCAACACGAGCGTGGCGTCCGGCGGCTCGGAGCCTTTTGCGGGAGCTGAGATGATCACCTTGCGGGCGCCGGCCTCCAGATGCTGGGCAGCGGCCGCCCGGGTGCGAAGCGCTCCCGTGGACTCGATCACGACGTCGACTTCGAGCTTCTCCCACGGCAACGCGAGGGGATCGGTCTCCGCCAACGTGCGCACCTGGGCGCCGTCGATGACGATGCCTCGCGCGTCAGCCGCGACCTCGCCCGGGAACCGCCCGTAGACCGAGTCGTACTTGAGCAGATGCGCAAGCGTCGCGGCATCGACCAGATCGTTGATGGCGACCACCTCGATGTCGGCACCTTGCTCGTAGGCGGCGCGAAGCACGCACCGGCCCACGCGGCCGAAGCCATTGATCGCTACTCGTACCGGCATGAGAATCTCGTTTCTTTGGGGATGTACTCGGGTGACCCAGAAATCGTGCTCATGCGACTCCGGCCACGAGGCCCGCGGCGATATGCCCGTTGGAGCTCGGATCGCGCTCGCTGCCGTGGAGCACGACTTTCAGCGCGTTGGTGGACGCGGCGTCGGCGAACGTGTCGTAGGCGCCCATGGTGTCCTCGAGCGGGAACCGGTGGGTGGCGAAGATCGTCGGATCGAGGCGGCCGCTGGCGACCAGCTTCATCAGCCGCGGGATCGTGTACGTATCGACTAACCCGGTCGTCACCGTGACGTCACGAGTCCAGAGCGTCTCCAGGTGAAGTGTTACCGGCTTGCCGTGCACGCCGATGTTCGCCACACGTCCACAGGGCCGGATCAGCTCTGTCGCCAGCTCGAACGTCTGCTGCACGCCGACCGCTTCGAAGGCGACGTCCGCACCGCCGTCGGTCAGCTCCATCACGCGCGCGGTGGCGTCCTCACGGCCGTTGTTGATCGCGATGTCGGCGCCGAACCGCAGCGCGCTCTCGAGCCGGTTGTCATCCAGGTCGATCGCCACGATCTTCCCGGGCGTGTAGAGCATCGAGGTGAGGATCGCCGCCAGACCGATCGGGCCTGCGCCGACGATCGCCACGACATCGCCCGGCGAGACCGCGCCGTTGAGCACGCCGACTTCGTAGGCGGTAGGAAGAATGTCGGCCAGGAACAGGACCTGCTCGTCGCTGAGGTCGTCGGGAACCTTGTAAACCGAGTTGTCCGCGAACGGGACGCGCGCGTACTCGGCCTGTAGGCCGTCGATCAAGTTGCCGAAGATCCACCCGCCGCCACCCAGGCACTGGCCGTACCGGCTCTCCTTGCAATAGCGGCAGCGGCCGCACGAGCTCACGCAGGACAGCAGCACTCGGTCGCCGACCGCCACGGTGGTGACGTTCGCTCCGATCTCGAGCACGGTTCCGACGGCCTCGTGACCAAGCACGGTGCCGGGCTTGCAGTCGGGTACGTCTCCCTTGAGGATGTGCAGGTCAGTGCCGCAGATCGTCGAGCTGTCAACCCGCACGACCGCGTCGGTCGGATCGATGATCGTCGGATCGGCGACTGTGTCCCAGCCGCGCTGACCCGGACCGTGATAAACGAGAGCCTTCATTTGCTTCGCCTTGCCTTTGATTGATCTTCGATGGCGTCCCTGTGGGGTCCGCCTGCCCGCGATCCGAGCATCGGCGACAGCCGGTGGGTCTGGTGGCAATCCCCTCTGCGCGCCACGAGCGACGCGTCAGTGCTGGGTTGACCCCGAGGTCAGGCCGGCCAAGCGCTGGAGCCGGAAAAACGTAGCCCGCCGAAGGTTGAGGCGAAGCTGAAACCCATCCTACACCTTCCCGACGCCGGCGTGAAGGTGCGTTAGCCGCCCACGTCCGCGCTAGGTCCCGGAAGGGGCTTGCGGTTGTTTGGGGAGTAGGGAGTGGCCGTCGACGACGGCGGCGGCAAGGTCGACGAGCTTGCGGTTAGCTGTGCGTGACCGCTCCCGGAGCATCTCAAACGCGCTGTCCTCGTCGATGGAGTGGCGTTCCATCAGGATGCCTTTGGCTCGCTCAGTCAGCGCCCGGCGTCCGAACGCGCCTTCCAGATCGTGATATTCGGCGAACCGGCGCAGCACGATGTCGATCGAGCTTTGCCAATCCTCGACGTCGGCGTCTGAGATGTGCGCGAACACGCCTCGCTTGGACGCCTCCTTGACGAACGCGGGATCAGGCGCGTGCAGGAGCACGATCACGGGGCAGGAGGCCTCGCGGACGATCTTGTCGATCAGCCCGAGCGCGTGCTCGGAGCTCTCACCGAGCCCGACCAGCGCGACGTCAGGTCGCTCCCGGGCAGTCACCGGCCCGACGTCCTCGACCTCGATCTCGCGCGCAATCACCTCGTGACCGAGTCCGACCACGATCGGGGCGACGATCGCAAGACGATCCTTCCGCTCGTTGGCGATCAGGACACGCAGATGATCGGTCTCTCGGTAGCTCACGGCTACGCCCGACTTCGATTCTAACTCGGCAGGCGCCCCAGTCGAGTGCTCATGTCGACGTCGGTGGAGTGTCGCGGGGTCTCGCTGCCCCGTCCGCCTGCGCGAGCACGCGCGGCCTCGAAGTCTGGTGGGCGCTTCTGCAGGAAGGCCTGGATGCCCTCGCGGTACTCCGGTCCGAAATAGGCGTCACGGCGCAGACCGTGGAGCCTCTCGTAGGTACTAGGACTGATCGTCACTGAGTCGCTCAGCTCATGTATCGCCTGCTTGGCCGCCGCGACCGCCGCCGCGGAACGAGACGCGATCGTCCGTGCCATCGCGTAGGTGCGCTCCTCCAACTGAGCCCCGGGGATCACTTCGTTGACGAAACCCGCGCGCAATGCCCGTTCCGCCGAGATCGGATCCGCGGTGAAGAACATCTCCTTCACGATCCCAAGCGGAGCGCGGCTCATGAAGTTCAGGAAACCATTCGTGTTGTACGGAAGTCCGAGCTTTGCGGGTGTGATGGCGAACGCGCCCGTCTCGTCGGAGAGGACGATGTCGCACGCCATCACGAGGTCGAATGAGCCTCCCCACACCGAGCCGTGCACCATCGCGATCACCGGCGCTGGGAAGCGCTTCACGGCTCGAAGGAGCATCTCGAGCGGCTCGTCGTAGGGGATCGGATCCAGGTCCGCACGCGGCAGCTCGTCGACGTCGTGTCCGGATGACCACACCGGCTGGTCGCTTGCGGAGCGAATCACGACCGCGCCCACCTCCTGGCGGGCGAACTCGTCCAGGTTGTCGAGCATCTCGGCGATCAGGTCGGCGCCGAGGGCGTTGCGCTTGGCGTAGTGATCGAACGCGAGCGTGCCGATCCGGTCCTTCAGCTGGGCTTGGATGAGCGTCATGATCTGCCTCTTCGGATGATGGCTCGGGCGCGCTCACGAGCAGGCTCGCGCATGAGCCTAACCCCTGAGGTAAGGTGCCGGTGGCGCACGGGACGCCTTCGTCTCAATTGAAGACAAATAGGAGCGCGGCGCGATGGAGGAGACCCGCCGCAGCCTGGAGAACGAGATCGCCAGCCCCGTGAGCCTGCCTGATGGCCCCGACCGCTCGAGTGTCGGTTGCGTGTGCCTGGTCGTGATGGACGGTTGGGGGATCGCGCCCCCTGGTCCCAGCAACGCGATCGCGCTCGCACACACGCCTGTGTTCGACGAGCTGTGGGCCACCTACCCCCACGCCGAGCTCAGCGCGAGTGGCGCCAGCGTTGGGTTGCCCGACGGGCAAATGGGAAATTCCGAGGTCGGCCACCTGACGCTCGGCGCTGGCGCGGTCGTGCCACAGACGCTGACCGTAATCAACGACGCTGTTGCCGGCGGGGAGCTCGCGACGAACGAGGTCGTGCGGACGGCGCTCACCGCAACCGAGCGCGTGCATCTGCTCGGCATGGTCTCCGACGGTGGCGTTCACTCCGGCTTCGAGCACCTGCGCGCCCTGATCGCGCTCGCCGGTAGCCTGGGCGTCCCCGATCTGGTTCTGCACTGCTTCACCGACGGACGCGACACCCCGCCGACGGCGGGCGAGGGCTACCTGAGCACCCTCTCGGACTGGTGCCGTGATGCGGGAACGGGCCGCGTGGCCAGCGTCGCGGGTCGCTACTACGCGATGGACCGCGACCGGCGCTGGGAGCGTATCCAGGCGGCGTACGACCTGCTCGTCCACGGCCGGGGCGAGCACAGGTCGTCCGATGCGCCCACGGCTGCGCAGGCCGCCTACCGGCGCGGCGAGACCGACGAGTTCATCATCCCCACGGTCGTCGGCTCAGAGGGCCGGATCCGCGCCGGCGACAGCGTGCTGTGCTTCAACTTCCGCCCTGACCGCATGCGCGAGATCGTCCGCGCGTTGGCCGAGCCCGGCTTCGGGGAGGGCACCGAGGACCTCCCCGGGTGGCGCGGGCGCGGTGGCGCGTCAGACGTGCGACGGCTCGCGACCATGACGGAGTATCAGCACGGATGGCCGTATCCAGTGGCGTACCGCTCAGCACATGCGGCGGACACACTCGGCGCGGTTGTGTCCCGGGCCGGCGCCAGCCAGCTGCACGTGGCCGAGACCGAGAAGTATGCCCACGTTACGTACTTCTTCAACGGCGGCGAGGAGCAGGTGCTGCCCGGGGAGAGTCGTGCGCTGGTGCCCTCGCAGCGCGACGTGGCCACCTACGACCTCAAGCCACAGATGAGCGGGCGTGAAGTGGCGGCCGCGTTCGAGCAGGCGTTCGCAGCGGAGCATCCCCGCTTCACGGTGATCAACTTCGCCAACGCCGACATGGTCGGCCACACGGGCGTGATCGCCGCTGCCGTCACCGCTGTGGAAACGGTTGACGAGTGCCTCGGACGGGTCGTATCGGCGGTCCACGCGGCGGGCGGAGCATGCGCGATCACCGCCGACCACGGCAACGCCGAGCAGATGCTCGAGCCCGACGGAGGCCCCAGCACCTTTCACTCGCTCAACCCGGTGCCGCTGATCGTCACGGCCCGCGGCGTCGGCCTGAGGCCCGAGGGAACCCTCGCCGACGTTGCGCTGACCGTGCTTGGGCTGCTCAGGATGGAGCCGTCACTCCAAGATGAGCGGCCGCTCGTTGCTCGAGCCGTGACCACTCGCCGTCGGTAATTAGCGCTGGGCCGTGGCTCGGCTGGGATGCCGTTCGCTCCGGCGTCATTCCCAGTGGTCGCGACCCGCGTAGCGAGCCTCGTCCCCAAGCCACGAGGTTGTCCGGAACCTCGTAGAACTTTGAGTGGCGGTCCTCCCGCCTCGTCCGCTCCAGTTGGGAGCGTTCGGGGCGACTAAACCAAGTCCGAGAGGACAGGAGGACCGCCATGAAGAAGGTATCCGGACCGCAGGTCGTCACGACTGTGGACGTGTCGGAGTTGCCGCTGCCTGCGGAGATTCAGGAAGCGCTCGGCGAGCTGGTCGGGGCGGCGAGGGACGGGCTGCTGGCGCTGTCGGTCGGGCTCGGCCTCCGGGTCGTGCACGAGTTGATGGAGGCCGAGGTGACCGAGGTCGTGGGCCCGAAGGGCAAGCACGACCCGGACCGGACGGCGAAGCGTCACGGCCACGAGGACGGGTCGATGACGCTCGGTGGTCGCCGCGTCGAGGTCAGCCGGCCGAGGATGCGCACGGCTGATGATGAGCGCGAGCTGCCCGTCCAGGCCTACGAGTACTTCGGCGACCGCGATCCGTTGACGCGGGCGGTGATGGACCGGATGCTCGCCGGCGTCTCGACCCGCAAGTTTCAGGTCGTCGGCGAGCCGGTCGGCGA
>CAWGJE010000024.1:0-80404 GCA_963822855.1 uncultured Solirubrobacterales bacterium
ACTCAGGTGGCTGGCTGCACTCGGGCTGCTCGTGCTGCTGGCGGACGCGCTCATCTGGCTGTCGGTCGCGTTCGGCCTGAAAGCCAAAAGCGTCGAGACCGCGAGCAACATGCCGATGTTCCTGATCCTCCTGCCGTTTCTCGGCAGCGGCTTCGTACCGGTCGCTTCCATGCCCGCGGGCTTGCGCTGGTTCGCTGAGAACCAGCCGTTCACGCCGATCACCGACACCGTGCGTCGTCTGCTCGCCAACCAGCACGTTGGCGGTGTGGGATTGGTTGCGATCGTGTGGTGCCTGGTGATCACCGCCGCCGCGTATGTGTGGGCGAGACATCTCTACAACCGGCGAGACGCCCGATAAGTGGCGATCGACGCGAGCGGCAACGTCGGCGCTCCGGCGACCGACCGACCCGAACTGATGCTTGGGCGAGGATGCCGCGAGGTCGGCTCGGATGCCGTCGGTCTCGCGAGGCGGCAACTCCCTGGGCCTTCCCAACCTGATCAACGCAGCAAACCGGCGCCCACAGGCCAACGGCGCCCGGACGAGAACTCGCGCCCGGGCGACCGCTGACCAGAATCCTGTCTGCAGGAGAGGTTGCTCCGTCCCGCTTACCCGACGGCCAGCAAAATCGGTGCCGCGACGATCAGGGCGGCCCCGGCGAACCCTGCGGCAAAGGTGGCGCTCCGCTGCTTCGTCCCCGGGATTACGCGCATGACCGCGGCGCTTGCCAGAAGGCCGATGCCCGCCAGCAGCGCGCTCGAGACCAGCTGCTCGACGGCCTGGACCGCGACCGAGTGAGACCAGGCGTGGTCGATCAGACCGTAGGTGATGTTGTCGATGCTGAGCACGAACGGAAGTGCCCACACCCACCGGGTCTCGGCAATCCGCCGGGCGTACAACGCGATCCCGAGCCAGTACAAGCCCAAGCCGACCAGGACCGCTGTCTCGACAACGTTGGCTGTGCTGTCCGGGATGCTCCAATGGAACGCCGTCCCGAGTAGGAATCCACCTGCATCGCATACCCCGAAGAGCGCGGCGTAAGACACCCACGACCGCCGGCTAACGAGTGCGCCAACGGCAAAACAAGCGATCAAGCTGTCGATACCGAGGAGCAGAAAACCCATCTAGACCTCCCTCAATCAGTTGACTTACACGGTCGTTTGCGTGGCCTTTGGCACTAACGGTTGTACTCCCTAACACGACCGGGACACCGCGTCAACCCCGGACTGACCACCTGGACAGTTACCGACCTGACAGGTCAGGCATCCGGCTATTTCACCGCGTTACATTCGCAATGAAACGCATGATGCGTAATGACGGTAACGGGTGCATTCACGCCGCGGTTGCGCTCACGATGAAACGTACAGTGCGTAATGAGGGTAACGCCCGCCGCTACCATTGCTAGGGCCGGCCGGTCCCCGACGGCCCTCGGCGTCTGGAATGATGAACGTACCGTGGAGCGCGACTGGCTGCTGATCACCGTCTCGACCCCGCCCGGCGGAAGCTCGACACTCCGCGTGTACGCATGGCGCAATCTGCGCAGCCTCGGCGCTCACTACATCCAGCAGTCCGTGTGCCTGCTCCCGGCGACATCGAAGACCACGCGCACCGCAGCTCGAGTGGTGACCCGATTGCGGGAGGAGGGCGGCCACGGCGAGATGCGCCGCATCCGCCTGACGGACCCCAAGCAGGAAGCGGCGGTCATCGACGCAATCCAACGCGAACGGACCGACGAATACAACGAGCTCGTCGAGAGCACGCGGCAATTCCACGAGGAGCTCCAGCTCGAGCGTCGCCGCGGCCGGACCACCTACACGGAACTGGAGGAGTCCGACGCTGACCTCGCCCGCTACCAGAAATGGCTCGCCGCCATTCGCGGGCGCGACTACTTCGATGCGCCTGGGCGTCAGGAGGCCGCCGCGGCCGTCGCCTCGTGCGAGGAGGCACTCGCCCAGTTCGAGAGCGAGGCGTTGTCCGCGGAGCTCGACGAATCGACGCCCGAGACCCGGCCCGGATTACGGGCGGTCGAGGGTCCCGGCGACTAAGGATCCGTAGAAGAATAATTTCGCGGTTTTGACGGCGTCTGGACGCGCCTGACGCCACCGGCTCACCCTCAAATACTCCCGGTATTATCGCGGCGAGCCGGCGGCGCCAGACACGCCCAGCCACTCGTCAAATTCCACGACTTATTCTCCTACGGACCCTGACGCTTGCGACCGCGGGCGGCTGGCGGCCTCGCCGGTGGGCTTGCCAAGGTTGTCGCCCCAGTGAGGGCGGAACTGGATGCTGATCCGTGCGCCGAGGCAGTTCGCGACCTTGGGGATGCCGTGCAGCCAGGTCCGCTGGCAGCTTCCGCCCATCACGAGCAGGTCTCCGTGGCCAAGTTGGAGCCGCAGTCCCGGGCCGCCGGATTTCGGCCGTAGCCCGAACGGTCGCGTGGCACCGAGCGAGACGATCGCGACCATCGTGTCGCGCGGGCTCTCGCGGGCGATGCGGTCCCCGTGCCAGGCGACGCTGTCGTTGCCGTCGCGGTACAGGCACAGCCCGGCGCTGACGAATGGCTCGCCGAGCTCCTCGGCGTAGTGGGCGTTCAGCGCCGTGCGGGCCTCGTCGAGCACCGGGTGAGGGAGCGCTTCGCCCTCCGCGTAGCGGGCCAGGAGCCGCGGGACGCGCACGGTGTTGTCGTAGATGTGCATCTTCTCCTCATGCCACGGCACCGCGCTCGCCAGCGCGTCGAACAGCTCGTCCGCAGCGGTGATGAATCCCGGTCGCAGGTCGATCCAGGCGCCTTCGGACAGGGGACGGCGCTCGACGGCGTCGCCGACATCGGCGATGCCGAGTTCGCCAAAGGAGCCAAATAGCGAGGGTTGGAAGACGAGCGACACACGATGAAGTCTAGCCCGGCCACGAACACACGTTCGCGGCACGGGCGGGACCTTCGCCGGAGCGACTCACCGACACGTTGGCTACTCGGCTCGCAGCGCCGAGGCCGTGCGCGACTGCGCCGCCCAACCCGCCGGCAGCAGCGCGCCGGCGAGGGCGATCGCCAGCCCGGCGAGCGCGAGCACCGCGACCTCGCCGGCGCCGTATACGTTCTGGAGGCTCGCGGGGACGCCGAGCCCGGCGGCGCCGGCCATCGCCGGGATTACGTGCTGGTGCACGAGGATCCCGGCGGGGACCGCGAGCACGCCCGCCAGCAGACCCGTGCCGGCGACCGAGCAGAGCACCATCGCGACGGTCTGGCGAGGCGTCATCCCGACCGCCTTGAACACGCCGAGGTCATGGACGCGCTCGCGAGTGTGGAGCACCACGGCGTTGAGCACCCCCAGGCCCGCGGCGATCGACAGCAGCAGGGTGAGCGTGCCGGCGAGCGCAATCGCGACCGTGGCGCCGCCACCGTTCTGGTTGACCGAGACGCCGTAATTCGACCCGAGCTGCGGGCCGAGCGCGCGAACGTAGGCGTTGGGATCCGTGCCGGGCCGCAGGCCGACGTCGTACTGAGCGTTCATCGGATCGGGGGCGAGGCCCGGGTCGGCGGCGGTGAGCGTTTGCCAGTCGGTCAGCATGCTGAGGCTCTGGTGGTCCTGGTCGAATGCCTCGCCGACGATCCGGACGGGGACCGTGCGGCCGCCGGCGCCGATGATCGTGACGGTGTCGCCGATCGAGATGTGGAGGGTGGTGAGGAAGCGCTTGGGCACCACCGCTTGATCCGGGCCGGTGTACCAGTGGCCGCTCGACATCGTGTAAATCCACCGCGCGTTGCCGAGGAACGCGGTCACCGAAATCGGCTGCACCAGCCCGGACACCTTGATGTACTGGTTATCTTCCTCGAGGGCGTAGTGTGCGGTGCCAGGCTGCGAGCGAAGCGCGGAGGTGACCACGCGCTGAAACCGGGCGGAAGACGACGGCTGGGATCGGCCGGGTTGCCCCGGGCCCGGCGGTCCGGGTTCGTTGTCGTAGACCTGTACCTGCTCGGTCTTGGTGTGATCCAGGTCAGCTACGGCGCGCCTGAGCGAGGTGACGAGCCCGACGGCGAAGGTCACGGCGGTAACGCCGAGCAGAACCGCCGCAAGCGTCGCCACCATCCGGGCCGGGCGGGCGAACGGTGACGCGAGGCCAATCGTCACCGGCCGGGGCAAAGCCAGCCGGCCCAGCAAGCGGTGCGCGAGATAGCCGCGGCCCGTGCGTGGGGCGCGACCCGCAGCCAGGGCCTGCGTTGCGCTGAGCCGGCCGCCGCGCAACGCCGGCAGGACCGCGGCCAGCACGACCAGACCGCACATCGCGAGTGGGACGGCCAGGTTCACCCATAGCGGCACTCCAAGTCGCCCGACGCCGTAGACGTCGGCGGTCTTGCGGAGCAGCGGCACCGACAGCAGGTTGCCGAGTGCCACGCCGCCCAGGCAGCCGGCCACCGCCGGCATGATCGCCTGACCGGTGTAGGCGACGATCACCTGGCCCGGCGTGAAACCGATGCTCTTGAGGATCCCAATCCGGTAGTAACCAGCGATCACAGCCCCGCTGACCACATTGGCCACGATCAGCACCGACATGACCAGGCCGATGATCGCGAACGCGACGACGAACGGCGCGTACACCGCGACCTGATCATGCTGCGCGGTGCGAACGTCGAGGTACGACTGTGTGCCGGTCACCGCGCCGGCCGGCAGCGCCCTTGTGACTGCCGCAGTACCCGCGCTCACCGCCGAGGCAGTGCCGGCGCTGTGGAAGCGATAGAGCATTTCCGCGGTGGCCGGCGTGCCCGGCGCGCTCAGCGCCGAGATCTGATCCGGAACGACCCAGGCGTCGGCCGAGCGCGAGACCGATGTGGCGAGGCCGACGACCGTCAGCCGCCGCTTCCCCGGCGCGCTGGTCACAGTCACCGTGTCACCGATCCCAGCCCCGAACCCATCGGTGTTGGTCTCCATCACGATCTGGCCGCTGCGCTGCGGCCAGTGGCCGTCTTGCAGCGTGATGTCGTCGACCGGGCCGCCGGGCGTCGCCCGGCCGACCAGGGTGAGCGGCGGAAGGTTCACCAGCGAGCCCGGGGAGGAATCGGTGGCGGTGACGTTCGTCTCGGGAAACGGTCCGGCCGCGGCGGCCACCTGCGGGAGGTGCGCGGTGGCGGCCAGTTGCGCCGGCGTCGCGCGCGAGCCGTCGACTGCGGCCACCACGTGCGCGCCGTGCTGGGCGGAGAAGGCCTGATCGAACGGCGCGTGAGAATCGGCGACTAGGGCGAGACCGAGGACCGAGGACGCGGTGGAGACGACCAACACCAGGGCGATGACGATCGTCTGGACAAACCGCCGGCGGCCGATTCCGCCGCGCACCGCGCTGAGCACTGCACCCAGACGCATCACAGGACCCCGGCGGCGCGGACCAGCGGGAGCCGATCACCGGTCCGCTGGGCGATGCGACCGTCGATCAGGTGGACCGCGCGGTGGGTGTAGCGCGCCGCCAACTCGGGGTTGTGGGTCACCATCACGAGCGTCTGCCCGGAGCGGTTGAGCTCGAGCAGCAACCGGCCGATCTCCTCTCCGGTGGCGGTGTCGAGCGCCCCGGTGGGCTCGTCGGCCAGCAGCACCGCCGGCCGGTTGACGAGCGCGCGGGCGATCGCCACCCGCTGGCGCTCGCCGCCGGAGAGCCGGCCCGGGTAAGCGTCGCGGTGGTGCTCGATATGCAGCGCGGCCAGCAGCTCGCTCACGCGGGCCCGTGCGTCGGAACGGGGCATCCCGGCCAGCTGCGCCGGCAGCAGAACGTTGTCGGCGACGGTCAGGTCGTCGAGCAGGTTGAAGAACTGAAAGATCATCCCGATCTGACCCCGCCGGCAGCGGGCCATCCCGGTCTCGCTGAGCCGGTCGATCCGCTTGCCCGCCACGGCGATCGTCCCGCTCGTCGGCCGGTCCAAGCCGGCGATCAGGTTCAAGAGCGTCGATTTTCCGCTGCCGGACGGGCCCATCACGGCTACCGCCTCCCCAGCCGATATCTCGAGCGTTATCCCATCCACGGCGGGCTGTTCCGACCCGTCGTAGCGCTTCGTCACGTCGTTGATCTGCACTAGAGCGTCCATGGCCAGAACGTACGGAGCCCTCGGTGATCTGTCGTCGGCCCGGCGATGTAACTTCGCGTACCGCATCCGGGGTAGCGGCGCCCCGGGATCATCCTTGCGAGGTACGTAACTACGTAGCGAGGCGGATGACGGGGCGCGCGGCCGGGGCCATAATGCAATTCGTGCAGGAGCGCACGCTCACGACCATGCGCCAGCGCATCCGCGTTGCGGTCGAGTTCGCGCGGTCGGTCGAGCCGCGATCGCTGCCTTCGCGGCGAGACCTTTACGTCGACGCGGCGCTGGCCGCGCTCATCGTCCTTGTGGTGCGCCTGACCGTCCACGGTGGCGGAATAGGGGTTGCCCTGCTGGTCGCGGGCGCGCTGCTCGCGGCCCGCAGGCGATACCCGCTCGCGGCATGCGTGCTGCTGGCGTTCGAGGTGCTCGCGACGCGATACAACGTCAAGCCGGTCGCGCTCGGCATCGTCGTTTTCGCCGGTTACTCCGCCGTCATGCATAGCCGCTTCCGGGGGGCGGCGCTCGTGACGGTGCCCTGGATCTGGGTGATCGTGGGCGCCGTGCTCTGGGGGACGACCGCCCTCCTGATCCTGGTGTCACTAGCGCTGACCGTGACCGTCGGGTACGCCGTCCACGCCGGTGCAGAACGCGATCGGATGCTCGCCGAGCATGAGGCCTCCACGCGCCGCGCGCTAGAGCTCGAGCGGGCCCGGATCGCGAGCGAGCTGCACGACGTCGTGACACACAACGTCAGCGTCATGATCGTGCAGGCCGGCGCCGCGCGGCAGGTCCTGGCCGAGGCGCCCGGCGAGGCCAGGGCGGCGATGCTGGCCGTAGAGACGAGCGGGCGCGCGGCGATGACCGAGCTCCGTCACCTGCTCGGGCTGCTCAGCCCCACGGACGGGCCGGAGGGGGATTTGGACCCCCACCCAGCCAGGCCGGACGCCCTGAGGCCAGCCGAGCTCGAGCCGCAGCCGGGTCTTGCTCAGCTCCCGGCGCTGGTCGCCCGGTTGTCCGCGGCCGGGCTGCCGATCGATCTACGTGTGGGCGAGCTACCCCACGAGCTGTCGCCGGGCCTCGACCTCGCGGTGTTCCGGGTAATCCAGGAAGCGCTCACGAACGTGATCAAGCACGCCGGCAAACCGACCACGACCGTGAGTCTCAACTACGGCGATGGCCAACTCGTGGCGGAGGTCGCCGACAGCGGCCGGCCGATCCTCGCGGTTGCGCCGGCGGTCCCGGCCGGAGCAAAGCGCGGGCTGATCGGCCTGCGCGAGCGGATCGCGCTTTACGGCGGGGTGCTGGACGCCGGACCCCGCAGTGGCGGCGGGTGGATCGTCCGCGCGCGCTTCCCGGTCGAGGCTGCACCGCCACGCCGCGGCACCGCCGCACCGGCTGGTCGCGACGGACTCGTCGCCGTGACCTCAGGCCCGTGACCGATCCGGCCGCGCCACCCCGCGTGGTGGTCGCCGACGATCAGGCCCTCGTTCGCAGCGGCTTCCGGATGATCCTCGGCGCGGCGGGCATCGCGGTCGTCGGCGAGGCAGCCGACGGCGGACAGGCGCTGGCCGCCGCGCTCGAGCACCGCCCGGACGTCGTGCTGATGGACATCCGGATGCCGGGGATGGACGGCTTGGAGGCCACCCGGCGGATCCTCGCCGGGCCGGCCGGCGCCGACTGCCGGATCATCATCCTCACCACGTTCGATCTCGACCAGTACGTTTACAACGCGCTGACCGCGGGCGCGAGCGGCTTCCTGCTGAAGGACGTCTCCCCTGAGCAGCTCGTCGACGCGGTGCGCACCGTCCGCTCGGGCGATGCCCTGCTGGCGCCGTCGATCACCCGCCGGCTGGTCGAACGGTTCGCATCGGCGCCATCCGCGCCGCCGGCCGTACACGGCGACCTGTCGGAGCTGACCCCACGCGAGCTCGAGGTCCTCCAGTTACTCAGCAAGGGCCTCAGCAACGCCGAGCTCGCCGCGGAGCTGGTGCTGAGCGAGGCGACCGTCAAGACCCACGTAGCGCGCATCCTGCGCAAGCTCGGGCTGCGCGACCGGGTCCAGGCCGTGGTCCTGGCCTACCAGACCGGCTTGGCCTCGGCTCCCACGGGCACCGGGAACTGACGAGTAGGCGGCGAGCGCGTCGCGTGTCAGATTCGCGTAGAGTCGTCGCGTCGATGCGGGCGGTTGTGATCACCAGGCTCGGAGGCCCCGAGGTTCTGCAGGTCCAGGAGAGACCGGACCCGCCGGTAGGGCCCGGTGAGGTGCGGATCGCGGTGAAGGCGGCAGGGATCAACTTTGCCGACACGATGGCGCGGACCGGGCTCTACCCGGACTCGCCGAAGGTCCCGTGCGTGGTCGGCTACGAGGTCGCGGGTGAAGTCGAGTCGGTAGGGGCCGGGGTCGATGCGGTCTCGCCGGGTGAGCGGGTCCTCGCGGGTACGCGCTTCAACGGACACGCGGAATTGGTGACCGTACCCGAGAACATGGTCTACAAGTTGCCCGAGCAGCTTTCCTTCGAGGAGGGCGCGGCGTTCCCCGTGAACTACGCGACCGCCCAGGCGGGGCTTGTCGTGATGGGAGGGCTCAAGCCGCGGGAGCGGGTGCTGATTCACGCCGCGGCCGGCGGCGTAGGCATCGCGGCGACGCAGATCGCCAAGCGCATCGGTGCCGAGGTATTCGGTACAGCGTCGGCATCGAAGCACGACGCGATCCGTGAGCAGGGAGTCGACCATCCGATCGATTACCGCACGCGGGACTTCGCGGAGGAGGTACGCCGGCTCACCGGGGGTGAAGGGATAGACGTCGCCTTCGACGCCCTCGGCCCGTCGAGCTTTCGCAAGGACTACGGGCTACTCCGTCCGGGAGGACGGCTGATCATGTACGGCGCGTCGGAGGTGCAGACGGGGGAGAAGCGCAGCATGCCGGCAGCGCTGAAGACCCTGGCCAAGAGCCCGTTCTCGTCGATGCCCTGGTGGAAGGGTCTCGGAGTGATGAGCGAGAACAAGGGCGTGTTCGGGCTCAACGTCCTGGCGTGGTGGGACGCCGAGGGATCCCTCGACCGGGTGATCGAGCCGTTGATACCGGCACTCCAGGACGGCGCGCTGAAGCCAGTCGTGGCCGCGGCCTTCTCGTTTGACCAAGCGCCCGAGGCGCACCGCTTCATCGCCGAACGGCGCAACGTCGGCAAAGTCGTCCTGGTCCCCTAATCGCCACCAGGGGCACAGCTCGGGCTGCTTTTGCTTGTCGGTCGGCACCCCCCTGCGCGCGGGCGCGCGACCGGCTGGTTGCGTGGGTCGTTCGAGCGCCGGCGCCGGCGGGATCGGGCGGCGAACGGACTTGTCCTTGGTCAAGGTCACCGGCTGTCCGTGGTGATGGATGTCGAGTGGCTCGCCCTTCAGCAGCGAGTATGTGGCCTGCGTCGGTTCGACTTCGATTCCCAGCTGAGTGCTCTTGCGACAGCGGAGCTTGAACGCGACGCGGGTCAGCGCTTGCGGGAGGCGGGGGGTGAAGCTGAGCATCCCGTCGCGGTCGCGAAGCCCGCCGAAGCCGGCGAGTGCGGCGATGCATGCCCCGGCAAGCGAAGCGATGTGAACGCCGTCCCGGGTGTTGTGCTCGATGTCGTCGAGGTCGAGCAGCGCGGCTTCGGCGAAATAGTCGAAGGCCAGCTCGACGTGGCCAACGTCGGCGGCCACCACCGCCTGGATACAGGCCGACAGCGATGAGTCGCGGACTGTCAACTGCTCGTAATAGGCGAAGTCCCGAGCCTTCTCCTCGGCGGTGAACGCCTCCCCCGCGAAGAACAACGCCATCACCAGGTCCGCCTGCTTGACGACCTGCTTGCGGTACAGGTCGAAGTACGGGTAGTGCAGGAGCAGGGGATAGTTCTCGGGCGGTGTCGAGTCGAAGTCCCACACGTCGTGTTGGGTGAAGCCGGCTGCCTGGGGGTGGACCGCGAGCGACTCGTCGTAGGGGACGAAGATCGTTGTCGCGGCGTCGCGCCAGCTCGCGGCCTCCTCGTCGTCGACGGCCAGCTGTTTCGCCACGTCCGGGTGTCGTTCGACGGCGTCGGCAGCGGCGCGGAGGTTCCGCGCCGCCATCAGATTCGTATAGACGTTGTTGTCGGCGATCGCGCTGTATTCGTCCGGCCCGGTGACCCCGTCGATGCGAAACTGGCCCGCGGCGTCATGATGGCCGAGCGAGCGCCACAACCGGGCCGTCTCGACGAGCAGTTCGACGCCCACCTCACGCTCGAACGTCTCGTCCTGGGTGATCAGCTGGTAGCGGTCCGTGGCATTCGCGATCGCCGCGTTGATGTGGAACGCGGCCGTGCCCGCCGGCCAATAGCCCGAGCATTCCTCGCCGGCGATCGTCCGCCACGGAAACGCCGCACCGCTGAAGACCAAGCGACCGTGCTCGCTCACGGGCCAGGTCCAGCGTCTGGTGGCGCCAGCGCAACGCATCCGAGACGGAGCGCGGCCGCGTGGTAGGTGAGCAGCGGCAGCACGAACGCCTCGGTGTCCCAGAATGTGTGACCGTCGTAACCGGGGCCGGTCAATCCCTTGGCCGGCGATCGGACGTCGCTCCCCGCGCGCTCCTGCCTGGAGCGTATGAAAGAGAGCGAAGCGGATCGCCTGCTGAAGCTCGGCGTCGCCCTCGATCTCGATGTCGGCGGCGGCCCAGAAAGTATCGAGATAGGCGCGCTGCTCCTTAAGCAGCCCGTCCCAACCGGTGTGAACGGCGCCCGCCAGGGACGCGGTGACCTGGTCGCGGACCGCCGGAACGGTCCGCGTGCCCGACCAGCCGTAGGCGACGAACTTCGTCAGGCGCAGAGGCGCGCCCGGCGCCGCCGTCGCGGTGATCGTAAGCCGAGCGAGATCGGGGCTGCTCGTCACGCGGGTCTCGGTGTCCGCGGGTCCATCGATCCGGTGATCCATCGCCGCGCCAACGGTCAGGCCGCTCGACCTCGTGGTGTGAATCAGAGTCGCGTAAAGGTCGTGGTCGGCGAACAGGTCCGAGACCAGCGGCGAGCTGAGGGCAGCCGCCGCCCGCGGGTCCTGCTCGGCCATCGGCACTGTCTCGTTGGCGACGAGCTCGGACTGAACGACGACCTGCACCACGTCGTCGAGCGGCTCGACCTCGTACAGGATCGCCGCGATTGCGCGCTGCCGGAACGAGACCAGCCGGGTCGAGGAGATGCGAACGGAACGCCCCGTTGGCGAGACCCACTCGGCCACGCGACGCAGCACCCCGGCGCGGAGATCGAGCACGCGGTCGTGGCTGCGCAGTTTGCCGTATCGAACGTCGAACGGCTCATCCTCGACTAACAGCCGGACGATCTTGCCGTTGGTCACGTTGACCACTGTCTGGCCATCCTCGGGATCGCCATAGCCGGCCTCCGCGTAGGGCAGCGGCCGAGTCTCGTAGAAGCCGGCCAGATAGGTGCCCGGCAGCCCGAACGGCTCGCCCTCGTCGAGGTTCGCACGCATCCCGACGTGCCCGTTGGCGAGCGCAAACAGCGACTCTGTCTGCGCCAACCGCTCGAGATCAAGCGCAGTCTCGTGCAGCGCCCACGGCTCGACCACGAACGCGTCGTGCTGGATCACGCCGCGATCATATTCGGCGCGCGCCGGCGCGCCGGTTCGCGGCCTCGGGCGAGTTCGCACGTCGCTAGGCCGCGGGGTCCAGGAGCTTGACGTCTTCGCGCGGGCCGACCAAGATCCAGGGCATGTCTTAAGGGGGAGCCGCCTCGAGCGGGGCACGGAGCTCGGCGGGTATCGCATCGAGCAGCAGATCGGGTCGGGGGGGATGGGCATCGTCTATCGGGTGACGAACGTCGCGCTCGGGCGCGTGTATGCGCTCAAGGTGCTGGCTCCGGAGCTGGCCGACGACGACCAGTTCCGCCGGCGCTTCCAGCGGGAGATGCAGATCGCGGCTTCGATCGATCACCCGAACGTGGTGGCGATCCACTATGCCGGCGAGCAGGAAGGGTTCCTGTTCCTCGCCATGGACTACGTGCACGGCGAGGACCTCCGCCATTTGCTCGTGCGTGACGGGGCCCTGGATCCGGCCCGGGCGGTGGCGATCTTGAACCAGGATGGCGTTCGCGCTCGATGCCGCGCACGCCAAGGGTCTCGTGCACCGTGACATCAAGCCCGGGAACGTGCTGCTGACGATCCGGGACGGCGAGGAGCGCGCGTATCTCACCGATTTCGGGCTCGCCAAACGCAGCAGCACGATGGCGGAGCTCACGGTCGCCGGGAGTCTCGTCGGCACCGCCGACTACATGGCTCCCGAGCAGGTCAACGGCGATCCGGCCGACGCCCGGACCGACGTCTACGCGCTCGGGTGCGTGTTCTTCCAGATGCTGACCGGGAAGGTCCCCTACGAGCGCGACACGACGCTGGCGACGATGTTCGCGCACGTGCATGACCCGCCGCCCGCCGCTCGAGCCTCCGCTCGTCGACGAGTACCCCGAGTTCACGGCGATCGTCCAGAAGGCGATGGCCAAGACCCCTGATGAACGCTATCTGTGGGGTCTGCTCGACTTCGATCCGCATCTGCGTGTTCTTGCGACAGCGGAGGTTGAACCCGACGCGGGTCAGAGCTTGCGGGAGGCGGGGCATGAAGCTGAGCAGCCCGTCGTGGTCGCGAAGCCCGCCGAAGCCGGCGAGCGCGGCAATGCACGCCCCCGCTAGCGAAGCGATGTGAACGCCGTCCCGGGTGTTGTGCTCGATATCGTCGAGGTCGAGCAGCGCGGCTTCGGCGAAATAGTCGAAGGCCAGCTCGATGTGGCCAACCTCGGCGGCCACGACCGCCTGGATACAGGCCGACAGCGACGAGTCGCGGACTGTCAGCTGCTCGTAATACGCGAAGTCCCGAGCCTTCTCCTCGGGGGTGAACGCCTCCCCCGCGAAGAACAACGCCATCACCAGGTCGGCCTGCTTGACGACCTGCTTGCGGTACAGGTCGAAGTACGGGTAGTGCAGGAGCAGGGGATAGTTCTCCGGCGGGGTCGAGTCGAAGTCCCACACGTCGTGTTGGGTGAAGTTGGCTGCCTGCGGGTGGACCGCGAGCGACTCGTCGTAGGGGACGAAGATCGTTGTCGCGGCGTCGCGCCAGCTCGCGGCCTCCTCGTCGTCGACGGCCAGCTGCTTACCCACGTCCGGGTGTCGTTCGACCGCGTCGGCAGCGGCGCGGAGGTTCCGCGCCGCCATCAGATTCGTATAGACGTTGTTGTCGGCGATCGCGCTGTACTCGTCCGGCCCGGTGACCCCGTCGATGCGAAACTGTCCCTCGGCGTCATGGTGGCCGAGCGAGCGCCACAGCCGGGCCGTCTCGACAAGTAGCTCGACACCCACCTCACGCTCGAACGTCTCGTCATGGGTGATCAGCTGGTAGCGGTCCGTGGCGTTCGCGATCGCCGCGTTGATGTGGAACGCCGCCGTGCCCGCCGGCCAGTAGCCCGAGCATTCCTGGCCGGCGATCGTCCGCCACGGAAACGCCGCACCGCGAAGGCCCAGCGAACGCGCCCGCTCGCGCGCGAGGTCCAGCGTCACGTGACGCCATCGCAACGCGTCCGCGACGGCGCGCGGCCGCGTGTACGTGAGCAGGGGCAGCACCAACGCCTCGGTGTCCCAGAACGTGTGACCGTCGTAGCCGGGACCGGTCAGTCCCTTGGCCGGAATCGGCCGCCGCTCGCCGCGCGCTCCCGCCTGGAGCGTATGAAAGAGCGCGAAGCGGATCGCCTGCTGAAGCTCCGCGTCGCCGTCGATCTCAATGTCGGCAGCCGCCCAGAAAGAATCGAGATAGGTGCGCTGCTCCTTGAGCACCCCGTCCCAGCCGGTGTGAACGGCGCCGGCCAGGGACGCGGTAACCTGGTCGCGGACCGCCGGAACGGTCCGCGTGCCCGACCAGCCGTAGGCGACGAACTTCGTCAGGCGCAGAGGCGCGCCCGGCGCCGGTGTCGAGGTGATCGTAAGCCGAGCGAGATCGGGGCCGCTCGTCATGCGGGTCTCGGTATCCGCGGGTCCATCGATCCGGTGATCCATCGCCGCGCCAACGGTCAGGCCGCTTGACCTCGTCGTGTGAACCAGAATCGCGTACAGGTCGTGGTCGGAGAACAGGTCCGAGACCAGCGGCGAGCTGAGGGCAGCCGCCGCCCGCGGGTCCTGCTCGTCCATCGGCACTGTCTCGTTGGTGACGAGCTCGGACTGAACGACGACCTGCACCGCGTTATCGAGAGGCTCGACCTCGTACAGGATCGCCGCGATCGCGCGCTGCCGGAACGAGACCATTCGGGTCGAGGAGACGCGAACGGAACGCCCTGTCGGCGAGACCCACTCGACCGTGCGGCGAAGCACCCCGGCGCGCAGGTCGAGCACCCGCTCGTGTTTGCGCAACTCGCCGTAACGCAGGTCGAACGGCTCATCCTCGACCAGCAGCCGGATGATCTTGCCGTTGGTCACGTTCACCACCGTCTGGCCATCCTCAGGATCGCCATAGCCGGCCTCGGCGTAGGGCAGCGGCCGAGTCTCGTAGAACCCGGCCAGATAGGTGCCCGGTAGCCCGAACGGCTCGCCCTCGTCGAGGTTCGCACGCATCCCGACGTGCCCGTTGGCGAGCGCAAACACCGACTCTGTCTGCGCCAACCGCTCGAGATCAAGCGCAGTCTCGTGGATCGCCCACGGCTCGACCACGAACGCGTCGTGCTGGATCACGCCGCGATCATATTCGCGCGGCCCGGCGAGCCGGTTCGTGCCTCTGACTCGTTCCGAGATCGCCGGTGCGGGAACCGGGGACCTTGACGTCTTCGCGCGGGCCGACCAAGATCCAGGGAATGTCGTTAAGGGGCAGTCGCCTGGAGCGAGGCACGGAGCTCGGCGGCTATCGCATCGAGCAGCAGATCGGGCAAGGCGGGATGGGCGTCGTCTATCGCGTGACGAACGTCGCGCTGGGCCGTGTCTACGCGCTAAAGGTGCTGGCTCCGGAGCTGGCGGATGACGAGCAGTTCCGCCGGCGCTTCCAGCGGGAGATGCAGATCGCCGCTTCGATCGATCACCCGAATGTGGTGGGGATCCGCTATGCCGGCGAGCAGGATGGATTCCTGTTCCTCGCCATGGACTACGTGCACGGCGAGGACCTCCGCCAGTTGATGCTGCGTGACGGGGCCCTGGATCCCGGCCGGGCGGTTGAGATCTTGACCCAGATTGGGTTCGCGCTCGACGCGGCACACGCCAAGGGCCTCGTGCACCGGGATATCAAGCCCGGGAACGTCCTGCTGACGATCCGCGACGGCGAGGAGCGCGCCTACCTGACCGATTTCGGACTCGCCAAGCGCAGCAGCACGATGGCGGAGCTGACCGTCGCGGGGAGCCTGGTCGGCACCGCTGACTACATGGCTCCCGAGCAGGTCAACGGCGATCCGGCCGACGCCCGCACCGATGTCTACGCGCTCGGGTGCATGTTCTTCCAGATGCTCACGGGGAAGGTTCCGTACGTGCGCGACACGACACTGGCCACGATGTTCGCCCACGTACACGATCCGCCGCCCGTGCTCGAGGCTCCCCTCGTCGACGAGTACCCCCAGTTCACGCCGGTGGTCCAGAAGGCGATGGCCAAGAAGCCGGATGACCGCTACCTCTCGGCGGGCGATCTGGCGCGCGACGCCGCTGCGGCGCTGAGCGGGACCCGCTACGGCGGCGCGCCGTCGA
This sequence comes from uncultured Solirubrobacterales bacterium, assembly GCA_963822855.1. GTDB lineage: Bacteria > Actinomycetota > Thermoleophilia > Solirubrobacterales > Solirubrobacteraceae > Palsa-465. The sequence continues at coordinate 15,771 of CAWGJE010000024.1, forward strand.
TGGTCGCGACCGGCGACGCGAGACCGACCGCCGCCGGGGCGACCGCCGGGTCCGCGGCGGGGGCGGCGCCGGGCGCAGCGCCGGGCGCGGCGACGAAAGCGACGGGTGCGGGCGCGGCGGCGGGTGGAGGAGCGCCCGAGGGACCCGCCGGTTCCCCTAAGAGCGATGGCGGCGGTTGGCTGCGACGGTACTGGTGGGCGGTGGCGGGGCTCGTGGCCGTCGCGGCGGCGGTGGTGGTGGTTGTCGTGGTCGTGCTGACGTCCGGGAGCTCCACGAGCGGCGCCGGGCAGCTGTTCCAAGCGGTTCTCCGCCCGGTCCCGGACAACCAGGTGACCGGCAGCGGGACCGCGGCCGTGACCCTGCACGGCGACGTTGCGACGTTCACCGTGGACACCACCGGGCTGCTGAACGGCGGGTCCCATCCCATGCACCTTCACGCGTTCGGGGAGGGCATCTGCCCGCCGGCGTCGGCCGCCAAGCTGTACAGCGGTCATCTCGCCATCAGCACTAACGATGGTCTGAAGTACTACGGACCGATGGCCGCCGCGCTGACCCTGAGCGGCGACACAAGCATGAACAGCATGCTGGCGTTCACCCGGTATCCGACGACCGGGGAAATCCACTACCAGCGAACCATCACTCTCACGACCGCCGCGGCCAACGCGATCCGCAACGGCAACGGGGTGATTGTGGTGCACGGAATCGACTACGACCACAGCGGCCATTACGACAACGTCCTGAACCGGAGCGAGCTCGACAGCGCGGTGTCTCAGGATGCCACCGCTCCGGCGCTGTGCGGGACCCTGCTCAATCCCGCGAGCGTCGGCGAAAGCGGCTAGTCAGCGAACACCCGTGTCAGTGGGCTTATCGGGCGAGTTCGGCCGGTTCGTCCAGCCGCGTCAGCTTCTGTGGATTTACCGTCACGTAGATTCGGGTGATCCGCCCGTTTTCCACGACGAGGCTCGCCGCGGCCGGTTCGCCGTTGATCTCGATTCGGCCGGCGGGCGCGCCGTTGAGCCACACGGTCGTCGTCTCGAGCTTGGCAACGACTCGATGTGCACGCGCGAGCGCCCTCGCCACCACCTCGGCCCCGCGGATCGGGGACCTCGCGGCGCGGGCGAGCCCGCCGCCGTCGGCGATGAAAACTACGTCGGGTGCCAGCAGCTCCATGAGTTCCTGCAGCTGCCCGGTGCGCACCGCGACCAGGAACCGCTCGACCACGGCCTGCTGCTCGGAACGGCTCACGTGGGTCCGCGGGCGGCGGGCGGTGACGTGCTCGCGGGCTCGTCGTGCGATCTGCCGGACCGTGACCGTCGACTTCCCGACGGCTTCGGCGATCTCGCCGTAGGGCATCTCGAACACCTCTCGGAGTACGAATACGGCCCGCTCGGTCGGCCCGAGCGTTTCCAGCACGGTCAACATGGCGATCGAGACGCTCTCCGCGAGTTGGACGTCGTCGGCGACGTCGGGGCTGGTCAGCAGCGGCTCCGGCAGCCATTCGCCGACGTATTGCTCGCGGCGTCGGGACAACGTGCGCATCTGGTTGAGCGCCTGTCGCGTGACGACTCGGACGAGGTACGCGCGCGGGTCGCGCACCTGCGACTGGTCGACGTCGGCCCACCGCAGCCACGCCTCCTGCAAGACGTCCTCGGCGTCGGTCCGCGAGCCGAGCATCTCGTAGGCGACCGTGAACAGGAGGCTGCGATGGGCGACGAACGGGTCCTCGTTCATTTCGCCGACGCTACGCCGCAACCTCGGGACGCGCGGCCAGCGGAATCTCGCACGCGGAGGAGAAGCCCTGCGACTCGACCCCGAGCGCGACGTTGCTCCTGGTCGAGAAGTTCGAGAACGCGACGAACACCGTCAGCTCGATCATCCCCGCCGGGCCGAGCCGATCGAGCAGGCGCGCCGACAGCGCATCGGTGACGCTCGGCGGAGTGGTGGTCATGGCCTCGGCGTACTCCAGCACGTCGCGCTCCAGCGGCGTGAACCGATGCGACTCCCGCCAGCGGGGCACCTGGCTGGCCTTGGCCATGTCCAGGGTCTGATTCTGGGCCTGGAAGTAGCCGATGTCGAGGCACCAGCTACAGCCAACCTGCGCGGCGACCGCCATGTGCGCGAACGATTTGAGGCTCTCGTCGACCGCGTCCCACGCGCTCACCCTGCCCGCGAGCTCCAGCGCGAACTCGGCGACCTTGGGGTTGTGCGACACCACCTCGACGGGCTCGGGTACGGCGCCGAACTGCTCGATCATGCTTTCGCTGAGCCCGGTGGCGAGCTCCGCCTTCGGAACGCGTAGTGCCATGACGTCCTCCATGTCCGCGGGTCTGTTCAGGCAAGAAGACACCGACGGCCGCGCGGGCGTGACAACCAATCGCGCTGCTCACGTTGTCGGATATCTGACCCACCGAACTAGTTCGAAACGGTCTGCGTCGCGTCCCGTTAGGGTGACGCAGCCTAGAAACGCAGGACGAACTCTCAGGATGGACGCTCGAGCCGAGCGGCCAGGTCCTGACTGTCGACGTGTGGGCAGCCGTGGGCGGCTCGCAGCTGTTCAACCCGGGCAGCAACACGTGGACCTTCTCCGGGGCCGAGGCCCCCAACGGCTTCCCCCTCAATCCGTGGCCGGTTGTCGAGATCGGGCCGCAGGCCGAGGTGCCGGGTGGGAACGTATTCGTGGTCGGGGCTGGTACGAGCACGGACGAATATCCAAACCCGTGCACCACGAACACGCCGGCGCAGACCGCGCTGTATCAGTTCAAGGCCGGAACGATGGGCTCATGGGCCGCGGGGCCACCCATCCCGCTGGTCGGCGGCGAGCAGTACGCCAGCACCGATGGACCGGCGGCAACCCTGCCGGATGGGAACGTCCTGTTCGACGCCAGCGCGTGCACGTACAACATCCCGACTCACTTCTGGATCTACAACACGAGCTCGAACTCGCTGACTCAGATACCGGACGCGCCGAACGCGGAGAACGACACCTCGTATGCAACGCGGATGCTCGATCTGCCGAACGGGCAGGTGCTGTACAACGACGGCAGCAGCGAGATGGAGGTGTACACGGGGAGCGGCGCGCCGAACCCGGCGTGGGCGCCTTCGATCAAGTCGCTGAGCGACAACAACCTCAGGCGAGGCGGCACCTACAGCCTGTCCGGCAAGCAGCTGGCCGGGCTGGATCCGGGAGCCGTCTACGGTGATGACGTCCAGGACAACACGAACTTCCCCCTGGTACGGATCACCAACTCCGCGACCGGCGTGGTCACGTACGCCCGGACGCACGACTGGACCTCGGTGTCGGTCAACCCCGGTACCAGGTCATCGACCGAGTTCACCCTGCCAGGGAACACTCCCCGGGGCAGGAGCACGCTGGTCGTGGTCGCAAACGGACTCGCGTCATCGCCTTCGACGGTGAACGTCTCCTAGGGACGACGGAGGGGTCGCTCCGCGCAATAACAGAAGTCGCTGACCAGGCCCGCGCCGAGAAACCGGCGGCGGGCCTGGCTCAGTTAGCCGACCACAGCCGGCGCCGGCCGCCGGAGCCACCGTCCGGAGCGAAGCCGACCGTCGTCGGGTGCTGGTCGCTCGGGATCGAGAACGCCACGCATCCCGTCCGCAGCTCGCCGGCCGCGATCGCATTCATGAAGTCCCGCAGCGGCGTCTGGCACGTCCCCTTTTTGACGAACAGCGGCGACCCCTGACCGGCGTGGGAATCAAGCGAGAAGTCGCCGGTGGCCGAGCTGTCGTAAGGGCCCGGTCCCGCGTTTCGCACCGACACCACGATCGCCACCGGCTTCATGCCCGGCACAACCGGGGTGCCCGAGCCTCGCAGCGGATCGATCACCGAGCGAATGGTCACGATCAACGTCGTGCCGGTGGCCGGCACGCGCTGGCTCGCGCCCACGTGCGGCAGTGCGACCGGCGGCGCCGCGCGAGGCGCCGGGGCGGACGGCTTCGTGGCAGCCGGGTTCGACCGAGCCGTCGCCGACGCCGGGATCGAGATCGTGCGGGTCGTGGTGCTCGTCTGGCTTGCGCCGCACGCCGATGGGGTCAGACCGGCAAGCACGAGCGCGAGGGCCAGGACGGGCTTCCGTGCGCACAGCCTCACGGCACCGAAGCGTAGCCGGGGCGCGCGCCTGTCTCTCGTCGTGCTTGCGAACGAGACCACTTAGTAGATTGCGAATCGCACACCGCGCGAGAGGAGCAAAGATGGCGGACGGCCGGCTGGCGCAGATGCGGGTTGGGGTGTTGGGAAGCGGCGAGGTTGGACGGCGGTTGGCCGAAGCATTCTGCGGGCGCGGTCACGAAGTGATGATCGGGTCCCGCGACCCGAGTAAGCCGGAGCTGCGCGACTGGCTTTCCGGCGATGGAAGCGGCATCGAAGCCGGCTCGTTCGAGCAGGCGGCGGCGCACGGCGAGCTGATCGTCTTGGCGGTGTTGGGAAGTGCGGCAGAGGAGGCGATCGCCGACGCCGGCCCGGACAACTTCAGGGGCAAGGTCGTGATCGACGCGATGAACCCGCTCGACTTCTCCGGAGGCTTCCCGCCCAAGCTGTCGATCTCCGGGGAGGACTCACTCGGCGAACGCGTCCAACGCGCGCTGCCCGACGCCCGCGTGGTGAAGGCGTTCAACACGATCGGCAATCCCTACTTCGTGGACCCGAGCTTCAGCGAGGGCCAGCCGACGATGCTGATCGCCGGCGACGACCAGGAAGCCAAGGACACCGTGCGGAACGTGCTGATCGACTTCGGGTGGTCCGACACGGTCGACATCGGGGGTATCGAAGGCTCGCGCGAGCTCGAAGCGATCTGCATCGTCTGGGTCAAGATTGGGGGCGCACGAGGCGCGTGGGACCACGGTTTCAGGCTGCTCGCTGGTTAGCGACATGGGTAAGCAACTGAAACTGGCTTTGAACACGGGCTACTGGGCAGGCGGGCCGCCGGCCGACGCTGCCGAGCGGATCGCCGACGCGGAGCGACTGGGATTCGACTCGGTGTGGTGCTCGGAGGCGTACGGCTCAGACGCGCTGACCCCGCTGGCGTGGTGGGGAAGCCGGACCGAGCGCGTCCGGCTCGGCACCGCGATCGTGCAGCTGAGCGCACGTCAGCCCGCCGCCACAGCGATGGCGGCGATGACGCTCGACCATCTCTCCGGCGGGCGCTTCATCCTCGGCCTTGGCGCGTCGGGCCCGCAGGTCGTCGAAGGCTGGTACGGGATGCCGTTCGAGAAGCCCCTCGCGCGCACGCGCGAATACGTTGGGATCCTGCGCGATATCTGGGCTCGGCAAGGGCCGGTCACGAGCGACGGGCCGCACTATCAACTCCCGCTGCGAGACGGGCCGGGAGTGACGGGGCTGGGCAAGCCGTTGAAGGCGTCGATTCACCCGCTGCGCGAGGACATCCCGGTGTTCCTTGCCGCCGAGGGCCCGAAGAATGTCGCGCTCGCCGCTGAGGTATGCGACGGCTGGGTCGCGATGCTGCTCAGCCCGCACGAGCGGTTCTATGCCGATGCCCTGGCGGAAGGGTTCGCCCGTCCCGGCGCCCGCCGTAGCGCCGACGAGTTCGAGGTCGCGGCGATGGTGCCGTTCATCGTTCACGACGACGTCGAGGCCGCGGTCGACATGGTCCGCCCGTTCTACTCCCTGTACTTCGGTGGGATGGGGGCGAAGGGCGGCAAGAACTTTCACGCCAACGTGGCGATTCGCATGGGCTACGAGAGCGACATCGTCGCGATCCAGGATCTCTACCTCGACGGGAAGAAGGACGAGGCGGCCGCCCGGATCCCGTCCGAGCTGATTCAGCGGATGTCCCTGCTTGGGCCGGCGGACAAGATCCGTGATGAGCTCGAAGCGTGGACGGACTCGTTCGTGACCACCCTTCTGATCCAAGGCGACGAAGCCATGCTCCGCCAGGCCGCGGAGATCGTGCTCGGCTGATGGTCGGCCTGTGACCGGTAGCGAGCACCGCACCCTCGCAGACGGCACGGAGATCCCGGTCCTCGGGCTCGGCGTGTGGCAGGTTCCCGATGGTGCCGAGTGCGAGCGCGCGGTCCGCTGGGCGCTCGAGGCCGGATACCGGCACATCGACACCGCGCAGGCCTACGGCAACGAGGGGAGCGTCGGGCGGGCGCTTCGAGCCAGCGGCCTCCCCCGCGAGCAGGTCTTCATCACCACGAAGTTCTATCCGGCCCGCCGGGACCCGGTCGCGGAGATCGAGGGCAGCCTCCGCCGCCTCGGAGTCGACCAGGTCGATCTGTACATCATCCATTGGCCCCGACGTGGGCCGACGTGGGCCTGGCCGGGGATGGAGGCGGCGCGCGAGCGGGGATTCGCGCGCTCGATCGGAGTCTCGAACTTCAGCGTCCAGCAGCTCGAGCAGGTGATCGCGATCGCGAGCACGTCGCCGGCCGTCAATCAGGTTCAGTTCAGCCCGTTCGAATACCGGCGGGCGCTGCTCGAGGCATGCCAGGCCCGCTCCGTGGCCGTCGAGGCGTACAGCCCGCTCGGAACCGGTCGGCACCTGTCAGATCCGACCGTCGCTGGAGTCGCCGCGCGCGTGGCGCGGACGCCGGCGCAGGTGCTTCTGCGATGGTGCCTTCAGCGCGAAACGATCGTCTTGCCGAAGTCGATCCACCAGGAGCGCATCGAGGCGAACGCCCAGATCTTCGACTTCTCGTTGTCCGACGACGAGATGGCCACGCTCGACGCGCTCGACACCACCGGCGGCACCGACAAGGCGCGCGAGCGCAAGTGGTGGTGACCGTCGCACCCTTCGAACTGAAGGAGGAGCTGTGTACGAGCAGGAAATGAGGATCTCGACCGGCGACGGCGAGATGACGACGTACATCGCCCATCCGGACGGCGACGGCCCGTTCCCCGTCGCCGTGCTCTACATGGACGGGGTGGGCTACCGCGACCAGGTCAAGGTCAACGCGCGCCGGTTCGCCGCCGACGGCTACTACTGCGTCGCGCCTGACCTGTTCTACCGGTCCGGCGAGAAGCTGTCGTTCGACTTCTCGCGGATGGGCGACGAGGCCTACCGGGCGCGGCTGATGAGCATCGTCGGGAGCGTGACGCCGGACGCCGTGGTCGCGGACACGCAGGCAATCTTCGATGCGATCGCGGACGACCCCGCCGCCGCCGATGGTCCGAAGGTCTCCGTCGGCTACTGCATGGGCGCGCGCATGGCCCTACATGCGGCCGCCGCGATGCCGGATGAGTTCGTCGCGGCCGCCGGGATCCATCCCTCCGCGCTTGTCACCGACCAGCCGGATTCGCCGCATCGCGCGCTCGGCGACGTGCGGGCCGAGGTTTACTTCGCGTTCGCCGAGACCGACCAATCGGCGACCGCCGAGAACGTCGATCGCTTCCGCGAGGAGCTCCGCGAACAGGGGGTCACCGGCGTGGTCGAGCGCCTGCCGGGCACGACCCACGGGTTCGCGATGGCGGACCTTCCCGTGCACGACGCCGGGGCCACCGAGCGCCACTTCGAGCGCACGCTCGACCTGTGGCGGCGCAACCTGTCGCAGGAACGCGTCGGCACGTAGCCGAGCCGGTCTGGGAGGTTCAGGGCCCAAATGGCCGCCGGCGGTCAGCCGGCGGCCATTCAGTCCCTGCCTACTCGCGGGCGCACGCCCGCGGGTCCGTCACCCGATCGGGTTGGCGACCGCCCACGCCTCGCCCTGCGAGGTGCCGTTATACGGGGCGTAAGGGGCGCCGATGACGAGTTGGTCGCCCAGGGCGTCCACGGCCGTCGAGAAGCCGTACTCGTCGCCCGGCTCCGCGCCCGGCTCGGTCAGCTCTCGCTGCTGGGTGAGCGTGCCGTTGCCGGCGAACACGAACGCGCTGCCCGCGGTTCCGTTCCGCTCGGTCGCGCCGATCAACGCGACGTTACCCAGGTAGTCGAGCGCGACCGAATAGCCGAACAGGTCGGCGCCGCTCGGGTTCGACTGGACCAGCTCCTGCGAATCCGTCCACCCGCTCCCGGGACCAGCGAGCAGGGAAGCGGGGTCGCCGACGGTCACCGCACGACGATCGGGACCGCCGGCTCGAGCCTCACGACCACGAAGTCTGCGTACAACCAACTCACGAAGCGCTAGCGCGGCGTCGCCTCAGCTGTTCCCCTGGCGCGCCAGCTGCAGCTCAGCTCCGACGGTTGAACGCTGGTTGTCGATCTGCAACCGGCGCTCGAGGATCGGCACGGCCGCCTGCGGCTCGCCGTTCAGTCGCTCCGCGCGACCGAGGTCGTAGAGCGCATAGGCATACGTGAGACATGTCGAATTCGCCGGCTCCAGACACGCGCGGAGCGTCTCGCCGGTGGTGAGCACCGCGCGCTTCAGCACGGGAACCGCGTCGCCATACCGACCGGCCTCGAGCAGGCTGTGCCCCTGGGCTTCGAGCTCGGTGGCGAGAGCAGGCGACACCGGCACCGTGGAGGTTGAACCGGTGGACGCGCGCGTGCGAGGCGCGCGTGGACCGCTCGCAGCGGCCACCGGGCGCGGATGGGAGCGCTTGGCGATTGGCAACGCCGCTCGCCGACCGCCTCCGGGCGCCGCGATCGCCGCGATCGCGGCCACGACGGCGATCCCGGCCACCAGTGCCGCGAGAGCGAGGACGCGCTTACCAGCGTTGACCGCGGCTGGCTTCGGGCTGACCGGATCGACCGGCGGGCGCCGAGTGAAGGGAGGTCGGAACTGCTCCTCGGGGTCGGGCGTCGTATGCACTGTGACCTCGTTTGCGGGATCGAGCCGAACCCCGACGACGCCCGTCCCCTCACCGACGCAGCGTTCGACGGCCACGCCGGCCAGCTCGAGCTCGGACACGACGCTGGCCGGAAGATCGATGCCCACGGCACGTAGCTCGGCATAGCTCACCGGGGCGCCGGCCGCTCGACGCAACGCGTCAAGCACCAGCTTTTGCTGATGGTCACGTCCTTCAAGTGTGGTCGTCGACGCACGGCCTTCAGCGCCGGCGTCCCCGGTTCGCCCGGGGGTGCGGTGCGAGAAGAACTTGGTGCCCACGACCAACCTCCTGGCCTGACCGACCTGGGACCAAACGATTATCCCGCTCTGAGTCTCATGCTCCCGTAAGAATTCCGACGGATGAAGCGGATCGGACTGCTGGGAGGGATGAGCTGGGAATCCTCGGCCGAGTACTACCGGTTGATCAACGAAGCGACGCGCGAGCGGCTCGGAGGTCTTCACTCGGCCGATTGCCTGCTGCGGTCGGTCGACTTCGCCGAGATCGAGCAGCTGCAGCGCGACGGGGCCTGGGACCGCGCGGGTAAGCGCCTCGCAGGCGAAGCGAGCGCGCTCGTCGCCGGCGGCGCCGAGCTGCTCGTACTGTGCACGAACACGATGCACAAGGTCGCCGATGCGATCACCGATGTGATCGACGTGCCGTTCGTCCACATCGCCGACACGACGGCGCACGCGGTGCGCGCTCGCGGCATGACCCGAGTTGGCCTGCTCGCGACGGCATACACGATGGAGCAGGACTTCTACGTCGGCCGGCTCCGTGAGCTCCACGGTCTAGCGGTGGTGGTGCCGCCTGAGCCAGACCGGCGGCTGGTGCACGACGTGATCTACAGCGAGCTATGCGTGGGGGTGATCCGCGACGCGTCGCGCGAGGAGTACCGGCGGATCATGCGCGGCCTCGCTGACAGGGGCGTCGAAGCGATCCTGTTCGGCTGCACCGAGATCGACCTGCTCGTCGGGCCCGACGACTCGCCGGTCCCGGTGTTCGACACCACCCGGCTTCACGCGCGGCGCGCCGTCGACCTGGCGCTCGAGGCGACGGTTGCACCGACGCGCTCAGACGTTTGAGCTGGGTCCGAGGAGATCCCACCGGTTGCCCGCGATGTCGAGGAAGATGGCGACACGCCCGTACGGTTCCTCACGCGGTTCGCCGACGAACTCGACTCCGGCCTCGCGCATTCGCCTATAGGAACTCTCGAAGTCGTCGACCCGCAAGAAGAGCCCGACGCGGCCCGCGAACTGGTCGCCGACGGCTCGTTCCTGGCGATCGCCGTCGGCACGTGCAAGCAACAGGCCCGTCGTGGCGCCCGGCGGCCGCACGACGACCCAGCGCTTGGGCCGCCCACGCGCGCTGGTCAGGGCCGGCGAGTCCTCGATCAACTCGAAGCCGAGGATGTCGACGAAGAACCTGATCGCTGGGTCGTAGTCGTCGACGATTAGCGCTACGTGCTCGATGTACATCCGCGCGACATAACTACCACGTCCGGACGCGTCCGGAATGGCCGGCGTCGCGAAGGATCGCGCCGGCATCCGGCGAAACTGATCCGATGCCCCGTCTGGCCTGGATCGTCTACGTCGTGATCGGCGTCGTCGTCGCTTCGCAGCACAGCTATTACGCCAACCTGGGCAGCCTGTCCCAGGTGCTCTCGGCCGTGGTGGCAACGGCCCTGTGGCCGCTCATCCTCCTCGGGGCGAACCTCCACCTCAGCCTCGCCAACCTGTAGGGGCTTCGCCGCCGCTGACATCAGGGCCGACGACGCTTGGTCATCCGATGGCGTTCGACATCAAGGCCTGGACCGACTACGGGGTCGCGGTCGTCGGTGGCGCCGCCACTCTGACCGGGTTGCTGTTCGTCGCGGTCTCGGTCAACAGCGCCTGGTTCTCCTCATCGCAGGCACATCGCGGCCGCGCCGGCCAGGCGCTCGTGCTGTTCGTCGTCCCGCTCGTGAGCAGCATCTTGCTCGTGATTCCGGGACAGAGCCCTACGACCCTTGGTGTCGAGATCGTCGTGTTCGGTCTACTCGTAGGCCGCCTGATGCTCGCGCTCGGTACTGACCCAGTCGAAGACGAGCCGCGATCGATGGTCATGGTCGACCGCTTGTCGCCCCGCCTGATCACCACCGTCGCGTTGATCCTCGGGGGATTGTCGCTGATCATCAGGGAAGGTGGCGGCCTGTACTGGCTCGCCGCCGTCGACGTCTGCGCGCTGCTCGCCGGTCTTCTCAACGCCTGGGTGTTTCTTCTCGCCGCGGGTTCCGAGAAGGTGAGCTGACCCGTTGGCCCCGTAGGCGAGGGGCGAGAGCCCTCACCGGCCGACCGCCGCGCTCCGCCGTCACCCACCGGCACGCGGTACGCCGACCTCGACGTCCGTAGCCGGGGCGTCCGCGAGCGCGAGGAAGGCGGCCGCCGTCGGCGATAGCCGCGAGGCCCGGTGGACGAGCCCGACGGCGCGCGTGATCTTCGGCCTCGCGCTGCGGACGGCGGCCCCACGCCGCTGTGCCTCGAGCGCGAGCGATGCTGGGAGCAACGCGGCGCCGGCGCCGGCGAGGACGAGCGGGACGATTGCCTCGCGTGCCGCGGTCTCCACCGCGATTTGCGGGGCGACGCCGACTGCCGTGAGCGCCTGCTCGAGCAGGATGCGAGTCGAGGTGCCGGGCGGGCTGACCACCAGCGGCGTGGTTGCCAGCTCGCGAGCGCCGAGTGGCCGGTCGCCGTGAGGCATCGATTCGGGCGGCAGCACGAACAACAGTTCCTGCTCGCCGAGCGGGTGGGCGATGAGCCCGGGGGGAAGCGGCAGGTGAGCGGCACCGAGCTCGCAGGTTCCGTCCTGGACGAGCGCTCGTATGCCGTCGGCGCTCTCGGGTTCGTGGACGCGGACCTCGATCCCGGGGTGGAGTTCGCGGAATCGGCCGATCAGATCCGCCATTGGGTCGACGGCCAGTGTCGCCAGCGCGGCGATCTCCAGCCGTCCTGTGTTCAGCTCGACGATTCCGGTGATCGCGTCCCTGGCTTCGTCGATCGCGCGGAGCACCTGACGGGCGGGACCGACGAGCGCTTCTCCCGCCGCGGATAGGCGCAAGCCCCGTCCCACTCGATGAAACAGCTCCACGCCCAGCTCTGATTCGAGGCCGCGGACGGTCTGGGACAGCGATGGTTGGGCCACGTGGAGGCGCCGGGCGGCACGCGTGACGCTGCCCTCTTCGACGACCGCAAGGAAGTAGCTCAATCGCCGCTCATCCATAGGAAATCACAGTCGATTCAATCATAATTATGTCTTTGACCTATACGAGAAGGAGCGCTGAAATGGATTCGTGAGGCGCTTGCTCGACACCCAGTTGTCCACGAGGTCGGTCGGGTACCACCTGCTGCACGAGCCGAGGAGACCAGTGGCGGTGCGCGAGAGCCCGCGCGCGCACTGGTACGTGGTGGCGACGGTATGCATCGGCGCGTTCATGGGCCAGCTCGACGCGAGCATCGTGACGGTCGCGCTGCCCCGGATGGGCCGCGACCTGCACGCGACGCTTGGGGCAGTCGAGTGGGTGGCGCTCGCCTATCTGCTGGTGCTGGTCGCGACCGTCGCGACCGTGGGCCGGATTGCCGATGCCGTCGGGCGCAAGCTGCTCTACGTGTATGGGTTCGGCGTGTTCTCCGTCGGTTCCGCGCTGTGCGGTCTGGCGCCGACGTTGACGATCCTCGTCGCCGCGCGGGTGCTCCAGGCCGTCGGAGCCGCGATGCTGCAAGCCAACAGCGTCGCGCTGATCGCAGAGGCGATGCCTCGGCGGATGCTCGGGAGGGCCATCGGCGTGCAAGGGAGCGCGCAGGCGCTCGGTTTGGCGCTCGGACCCGCGGTTGGCGGAATCCTGCTCTCGCTCGCGGGCTGGCGATTCATCTTCCTCGTGAACCTCCCGGCGGGACTGATCGGTCTCGCGCTCGGGTGGTTTCTGCTGCCGCGGAGCAGATCCCGTCGCGAACTCGGTGCGGCCGACGGCCTTGGCGCGGGGCTCCTTGCGCTCGCGGCTATGGGACCGCTCGTGTATCTCTCGCTCGCCGGCGGGGAGGGCTACGCCAATGCCGTACTGCTCGCGTGCCTGGCCGGCGGCGTCGTCGCCGCGGCCGGTTTCGTCCGGCGCGAGCGACGGGTGATCGCGCCCCTGATCGATCTCTCGATCCTCCGGCGCCATGGGCTGGCAGCCGGTCTCGGCAGCGGTCTCGTGTCCTACCTGGCGCTGTTCGGGACGCTGTTCATCGTCCCGTATTACCTCTCGGCCGACCATGACAGTGCCACGCAGATCGGGTTGCAACTCGCGGTGCTTCCGGTCGCGATCGGGATCACCGCGCCGATTGCCGGCCGACTCGTCACTCACGTCAGCGTTCGCTGGTTGACCGCAGGCGGGTTGATGCTGGCAGCGGGCGGCATGCTCACGATCGCGGTCGAGCACCGCACCGCCGGGATCCTGGCTGGACTCGCGGTGACCGGGGTGGGACTCGGTTTGTTCACGCCGGCCAACAACGCCGAGGTCATGTCAGCCTCGCCTCCAGGGCACGCAGGGGTCATCGGCGGCATGCTCAACATGACTCGAGGGCTCGGTACGGCGCTCGGGGTCGCGCTCGCCGGCGCCCTGTTCACCGCGGCCGTGGGTGTCGCCGGCGCGCGCATTGCCGATGCGGGTGTCGCGGCCGTCGGGCACGGCCTCACGGCCGCGCTCGGAACGATTGGCCTCGTGACGCTCGCGACCGCCGTCGCGCTCTGGTTCAGCGATCGCACCTAGCGCTTCGCGGCCACGGTTGCCAGTACGATCGCGTCATGCGTCGCATCGGCGTCTCCGTGCTCGTCGCGTGCGTCGCGGCGGCCGCCGCGCTGGTCCTCGCCGGCCCGATCGGTGCGGCACAGTCGACGTCGATCGTCGGCACCTGGAGCGGTTATCTCACCCCGGCGTCCGGAAGCCACGCGTCGCGCCAGCGGTTGACGGTCGTCGTCGATCGTGGCGAGCGGGCCGGTACGTGGCGGATCAGCGCGCGCTGCGCCGGAACGCTTCGCCTCGACGACATCTCGAACGGCTTCCACCACTACTACCGGGTCGCGGGTGCGCACCCGAGTTGTGCCCCGCTCGGCGTCGATTGCCTCAAGCGCGTCGGGGCGCGGATCGTCGATTGGTTCGTCTCGAACTCGGGGACCGCGAACAGCGACGGCGCTTTCCGCCGACTGCTTGGCTGATCCACTCCGCCGGGAACCGGCCGTAGGCGGCCGGAGGGGTGCTATAAGCTCAAGGTGGCGGGTTTTCCGGGCGAGTAGAAGAGGACCGGTGCTCTGTTTGCGCTCAATCTCGACGCCCTCGTTTATTCATAGGTCGTGCGGAGGCAGGCGGCGAGTCGGCTCATGAGCTCTCGACGGCTGACCGTGTTCGCCGTGTCCGGCGCACTGCTCGTCTCGGCGGGAGCGTCGACGGCGGCCGCTGCGGGCAGCGCTTCGACGGCCGGGTTGCCGACAGTGTCGGTCCCCACGATCTCGATTCCGACGGTGTCGGTTCCCACGGTCTCGGTCCCGACGGTCTCCGTCCCAACGGTGAGCGTCCCCTCGGTGACCGTCCCCTCGGTGACCGTCGGACCGGTCACGACGCCGAAGACAACGACGCCGAGCATCACCACTCCGTCCGTCAGCACGCCCTCGATCCCGCCGGTCCACACGCCGACGGTCGGGTCACCTGTCTTGCCGCCGCACCTGGGGTCGACATCGTCTTTGCCGGGGGCCGGAGGCGACGCCTCGGCGTCGTCTGCTCCGTCGGTGCAGGGGACGTCGGCGTCCGGCACGGGGTCGACGTCGCGTACGCCGCGGGGGGCCTCCAGTCGTGCCCGGCAGGCGAGCGGGAGCGCCACGAGCGGGAACGCACACCATGCCGGTGCCGTGTCGCGTACCGCGCCGAGCAACCCGGGCAAGGTCGCGCTCGCAAACGCGCCGTCGGACCAGCACGGGACGCTGGCGAGCGCGGTCACGCGGCCCTCGACCGCGTCGACGCGCTCGGCCCCAGCGACCGGGACGTTCGGCAAGTTGGTCAAGGAATTGCCGACGGCGTTTCTGGTGGCGCTGCTCGCGTTCGCGGTCATCGCGGCAGCGATGGCGCTGAACGCCTACCTGCAAAGCCGACGGGCCAGGTCGCTCGCGGGCCAGCGGGAGGCGCTGCTTTCAGATGTCGGCGTGCTTCAGTCGGCGCTGCTGCCGGCGGTGCCCTCGAATCTCGGCGAACTCGACGTCTCGGTGGCGTATCGACCGGCCCAGGGGCTCGCGGCCGGAGGCGACTTCTTCGATGTATTCACGCTCTCGCCCGATCGGACGGGCATCATCATCGGCGACGTGTCCGGGCATGGGCGGGAGTCGCTGATCCATGCGGCGCTTGTTCGCTACACCCTCAGGACGTTGATGGGGGAGGGGCACTCGCTGCCCGAGGTGCTGGCCCGCGCGGACCGGTATCTAACCGGCGAGCTTGGCGACGGGTTTGCCACGGTCGTCATCTGCTGCTACGAGCATGCCAGTGGCGAACTGACGTGGGCGAAGGCCGGTCATGAACCGCCGATCATCGCGGGTCAGCCGGAGCGCGAAGAGCAGGCGGCGACCCCGCTCGGTTTCGGGATGGGGGATACCTGGCCGCAGTTCTCGCGGGTGCTGGCGCCCGGCGAGCGCGTGTGCTTGTTCACCGATGGCCTCACCGAGGCCCGCCGGAACGGGGCGCAGCTCGGTCGCGCGCACCTCAAGTCGCTGGTCGATCAGGGACTGAGCGCCCAGGCGCTCGTGGAGCGCGTCCAGACGGACTCCGACGAGTGCAACGACGACCTCGCCGCTGTGGTCATCAGCCGCTCGACGCTCGTCGCCGAGACCCGCCTGCCCCAGGTCCGGGCAGCGGCCACCGCGTAGGCGGAGGGACGTCGAGGTTGCCGGGGTGCCGGCGCTTGCCGACCGCCGCTCGATGAGTCCGTCGGTCTACGAGGGCTCGACCGGCTCGAGCACGAACACGGCGATCCGCCGGTGTGACGCGCGGCGCTCGTACTGAGCCCAGCCGGGATAGACGCGTAGTCCTTCCTCCCAGATCCGGCGACGGACGTCACCCTCGGCTTCGACGGCACGAACCTGACGCGACCGCCCGTCGGCCGTGACCGAACCTTCTGGATTGGCCCGCAGGTTGTAGTACCAGCCGGGCTGGTGCTGCTGGCCGAAGTTCGAGGCGATCACCGCGAGACCATCGGCCGTGGGCAATCCGAGCACCGGAACGGTTCGAGGACGTCCGGTGCGCGCTCCCGTCGTGGTGAGCAGTACCACGGGGATACCGGACAGCAAGTTGGCGAACGTGTGACGTCCACGCGTGAGTCGATACACCGGCCGGTCGATTCGGTGAAGGACACGCGCGAACAGCCAGGCTCCCGGCCCGCTGGCCGCCAGCCGCCTGAGGGCCTTCTGGACCACATTCGCTCGTTCGAACGTCAGCGGCTCGGCCAAAGCACCTGCCGTCGGGTGAGTGCGCTAACCGAACCGGTTTGACGCGTGAACGCGAAGGCGAGCCTCATCGTCGGCATTGTCGCGGAACCGCCGTATGGCCGCGTACGCGTAGGGATGGTGGAAGACGTCGAGCGCCCGTTCGCCGTCGCGCACAGGGAGGTCGAATATCACGCCGGACTTGGCTTCCTCGACGGTCACCGACACCTGACCGTCATCCGGGTGCCAGAGAAGGCGGACGCGGATGCCGTCGGTGACGCGGCTGTCGAGCTCGCGAGTGCTCTCTGACGTAGTTGACGGGGTCAGGTCCGGACTTCCCGGGCCGCGATATTGGATGTGTGGATAGACCATGCTGGCGTTCCTGTCGGGTCGTGTTCTCAGCGTTGCCTAGATGACGAATTCGTGGCCTCAGTTTCGACTCCCGATCGCGTCGTTTTTCATCGGCCTACTTGCATGACTCCCGGCTGACGCCAGATGTGACGCTGTGCGTTCCCCTGTGCTGCTGTCGACGGAACCAACTCAGAACGTCAGGGCGAGGTGGTGCGTGGTGACCCTAAGGTTGTTCTGACTCTGGTTCCCGAGCGGCGCGGTCGAACATCTCCGCCGCCGCCTCGTGGAACCCGGGCGGGAGTCCCGCGGCTGCGAACGTCGCCGCGATCTCGTTCATCTCTCCGACCCAGCGCCATCCCTTGGCCGCGGCCGAGTCGGCCGCCCGCTCAGAACGAGCGCCGAGCTCGGGTAGCGAGCGCTTCCACTCGGCTCGGAGTGCCTCTTCGACCCCCGTCGCTCGCGCGCTGGCGAGCGCGGACAACAGCAGTGCCGCCGAGCCCTTGGTCCATGCGGCGTACGCCATCTTCAGTGCGGACGCGGCCACCGGTGAGCCGTCGAGGACCACGGGCTCCGAGCAGCGTGCCTTCGAACAGGAGTGACGCCTCGACCGCGTGGTGCCCCGACAGGTACAGGCGCGTCGTACCTTCGCGGCGTGGTGGCGGTCCCACGATACCGCCATCCGCCCAGCGATCGCCGATCAGCTCGCCGATGCGATCGGCGGTCATCGGAGACACCGCGTTGGCGTCGATCACGAGCGCGCTCGTGCCCGCCAACGACCGCGCGACGTCTAGTGCCGCGTGCGGTGGACACACTGACAGGATCGCCTCGGCGTCGAGCACGTGCTCGACGCCCCGAAGGCCTGCTGCGGTCGCCCGGCGTGCGGTCGCCTCGCTCCTTCCCTGCGGGCACCAGAGCACATCGTGCCCGCGGTCGACCAGCAGAGCGCCGATCGCCGCGCCCATCTCTCCCGGATGCAACAGCCCGACGCGCACAGGCCAATCATCTCAACCGCAGCTCGCGCCTGGTCTAGACGAGCATCGCGCGAGCGGCGAGCTCGGTCGCGCGGGCAAGCACGTCGAGATAGCCGTCGCGGACGAAGCCGGCGTGCCGCAATCCCCACAGCACCTGCGCGTGATCCCACGCGACGTCGCGGGCGGTGGCGAGCGACCACATCGCTATCGCCTCGTCGGTCTTCTTCGGCGTCACGTCCTCGATGTCGGCGATCAGGCCGGTGTCGAACCAGCCGGCGACCTGCGTCTCGACGGTGGAGAGCAGACCGTCGACCCGCTGGAAGTCGCGGTGGATCGCGCTGTCGTCCTCTGGCGCCAGCCCGAACTGCTCGCAGGTGCTGACGACGGCGATCGGGAGATCGTGGTTGATATGGGCGGTCATGCCGGCGAGCGCGAATTGGATCGGCTCGCGCGCCTCCGATCGAGTCTCGACGAGCGGCCGCCAGGCGACCGGGCAACCGGTGCCGGAGTCGATCGTCGCCTCGGCGTCGAAGTAGAGGCAAGCGAAGACGACGTCGAGGCGGTCGAGGAAGTCCTTGTTCTCGAACTCGGTGCCGGAGCTCGCCGAGTCGACGGCGAGCGTCACCTGGAGATAGAGCCGATCGAAGATCGCGACTCCGTCCTTGCGCGGCAGCGCGGCATCGATCGCCTCCATCCGGGCGATCACCTCAGTGATCGTAGAAACGTCACTCCCGGTGCTCACGATGCGATCCTACGGGCTTGCGCGTCGTGGGAGGATCTTCACAGTGACGGATGCTCCGTACCAATTGGATGCGCTCGGCTTTCTGCAGTTTGATCGACTGTGTCCGTTGGTGCTGGAGTCGGAGACCGGGTTGGCGGATCTGCGATGGCGTGGTCGCCCCAATGCCGGACCGGTGGCGCTGGTCGATCACGACGTCGCGCTCCGGGACAGGGGTCGGCGGCTCCGGGGGCCCGTGGCAGTGGCGGCAATCTGGGTTCGCGACGCGCCGACGCTCGAGCGGCGTCTGGAGCAGTTCAAAGATCACGTCGTGGTCGCGCGCGCCGATGCGGGAGTCCGGCCCGCGGATGCGCTCCTGGTGTTGACGAACCTGAACGGCGACGCCGCCCGCGCGGCGTTGAGCTGGGATACAGGGACGCGCGAGCAGCGCAGCGTCGTGCTCGGCGCGGAGGAGATCTCGACCAGCCTCGATCGCGATCCCAGCCTTCGGGCGGCGATGCCATCGGTCCTCGGGCTGCGAGACCTCGACGCCCTGATTGATCCAGATGTGCGCCGGCGGTCGTCGCTCGACGTTGAGCGGGCTCAGGAGCTGGCGCGCGTGTTCTGGCCAACGCCCGCCTACGAACGCGCCCGGACCGTGCTCGACAGGCATCGGTTTGTCGTCCTCACCGGGCCGCCGGAGATGGGAAAGACCGCGATCGCGGAGATGCTCGCGCTCGCGCACCTCACCGATGGCTGGGAGGCACATCAGTGCAGCGACCCCGACCAGGTCTGGCGCGTATTCGATCGCGGCCGGCGGCAGGTATTCGTCGCCGATGATGCCTTCGGGTCGACGGAGTACCGCCCCGACGCGGCCGAGCGCTGGGCCCGCGGACTCGGCCGGCTGCTCGAGATGCTCGACCCGCAGCACTGGCTGATCTGGACTTCTCGGCCGGCGCCGTTGAAGGCGGGGCTACGCCGGGTCCAGCGCGAAAGCGGCGCCGAGCGGTTCCCGACGCCCGGCGAGGTACTCGTCGACGCCAGCAACCTCGATCTGGCGGACAAGACGCTGATCCTGTTCCGCCACGCCAAGAACCGCGGCGCCCTTGGCTCGGCTCGAGCCCTGGTCCGCTCGGCCGGGCTGTCGATCGTCGAGCACCCACATTTCACTCCGGAGCGGATCCGGAGGTTTGTGAACGACCGGCTCGACGAGTTGCCCGACCTGGTCGCCGACGACACCAGCCGGCTACATGCGATCGTCGAGCGAGAGCTCGCCTCGCCCACGGACGCGATGCGTACCTCGTTCAGGGCTCTTGAGCCCGAGCACCGCGAGCTCCTCGCCTCCCTGCTGGACGCGCCCGCCGGGTTGATCGATGAGCGAGAGCTGGCCGCCGTCGTCCGTCGCCATCACGCGGGTGGTCTCAGCCGTCCCGTGGGTGAGCTGATCGACCGGCTCACAGATCACTTCCTCAGGGTGACGCCACTCGGCATCGGCTGGGTGCACCCGAGCTGGCGCGACCTCGTTATCGATGAGTTGCGCGAAGACCCGCATGGCAGACAACGGTTCCTGTCCGCATCGGGCGTCGACGGGATCACGCTCGCGCTCTCGCGCGCCGGCGGGGTCGCGGGCGAACGGATCCTCCCGCTGTTGATCACCGACGCGGACTGGGACGCGATCGGCGATCGGTTGCACGGGCTGGCGCGCGAGCTCGAGGACCGGGAGGTGGCCCGTGTGATGCTGGCGATCGGCGCCACCCTCGCCGGGCGCGGCGACGGACCCCAGGCTCGCGAGTTGGACAACCTGGCCACGAACGTCCTCGCCGCGACCCGGCGAGCATGGGATGAGCGCGACGGGCCCCTTCCCGTGTTCCTGCTCGAGGCGTGGTACACGCTGGACGACTGCGTGGCCGAGTGGCTGACGCCGCCGCGACTCGCCCCGACGTGGGCGGAGCTGCACCCCGGGGCACTCGTGCTCGAGTGCCCGGATCGAGCCGAACTGGCTCGGACCGAGGAATGGCTCGCGTTCGCGGAGACGCTGTCCCGCTACGACCGGACCGCGCTCGAGGCGTTCGGATTCTTCGGACGAGATCGGGAGCTCCTCGAGCGCCTGATCGTCACCCTGACGGGAGCGTGCGCGGACGAGGACCTGCGCCCCCTCTCGGAGAGCGTGCTCGCTCGGATCGAACGATTGGTTCCCTCACTCGCCGTGGGAGCCCATAGCGCGCTCGAAATCGGACGGCTTGTGGAGGGCCTTGGTCGCCGGCGCTGGTGGGTGCCCGAGGACATCCCGGCGCCGCCGAGCACAGAGCCCGTCACCGCCAGCCTGAGCCGGTTCAACCGCGACGACGTGGACCGGGTACTCCGGGAGCTGTAACACGAGTTGACCGGCGCGAGTCCTGAAATAAAATTATACAAGCCCAAAAAAATAGCTCGGCTCGGCTCCTGGCATGAAGCGTGTGGCGGGAAGTCTCGTGAGCCCCGTCCTGGTGGGGCGACAGGGGGAGTTGAGGTCGTTGAGCAACGCCCTCGACACGTCCTCGCCGGCGCACAGGTGACTGTTCTCGTCGGCGGGGAAGCCGGAGTTGGTAGTCGAGGCTGGTCCACGAGCTCATCGACGAGGCTCGGGGCGCCGGCACACGCGTGTTGGTAGGCGGCTGCGTCGAGCTAGACGGCGGCGGGATCCCGTTCGCGCCGGTGGTGGAGATGATCCGCTCGCTCGCGGCCGAGCTGCCCGCGGTGGAGCTCGATGCCGTGTTAGGCGCCGCGCGAGGAGAGATCGGGCGCCTGGTCCCGAGCTCGAGGATGACCAGCCGACTGCGCCCGTGGGCGAGCGCGATGCTTCGCGGCTGCTCGAGCTGATGCTCGGTGTGATCGAACGCCAGGTTGTCCGCGCGCGCTCCGCTGATGCTCGTGTTCGAGGACTTCAGTGGGCGGACAGCGCGACGCTCGACCTGCTTCGCGCTGCTCGTCGCGCGGACCAGCGCCAGCCGGCTGCTGCTCGCGCTGAGCGTTCGGTCCGACGAGCTCCATCGCGCCCATCCCTTCCGCCGGATGGCAGCACGCTGGGAGCAGCAGCGGATCGTCGAGCGGCTCGACTACGACGCCTCGAGCGCGCGCGTCGCTGCTCAGATCGAGGCGATCCTCGGGGAGCGACCCGACGCCGATCTGATCGAGTTCGTGGCGGAACGCTCCGAGGGGATCCCGCTGTTCGTTGAGGAACTACGTCGGCGCCGTCCGCGATGGCCGCGTCGACCAGGACTACCTGCCGCCGTCCTGCGCGACGTAGCTGCTGGCGCGGGCCGAGCTCCTCTCTGCCGAGATGCCCGGCACGTGTTGCGCGTGGTCTCGGCCGCCGCCGCTGGGTTCCGGACCGCCTGCTTGCGATCGTCGCCGGGCTCCCGGACGCGCAGCTACACGCCGCTCTGCGCGAAGCGGTGGAGCAACAGCTGCTCGTAGTCGACCGCTCCGGTCGCGGGTACGGATTCCGGCACGCGCTGGCACGGGCTGCGATTCCGAAGATCTGCTTCCAGGCGAGCGCACGCAGCTGCACCGTGCCTACGCGGAGGCGATCGAGAACAACGCCCAGCTCCCCGGGCCCCGACCTCGACGCGAGCTCGATGCTCGCCCATCACTGGCTAGTCTGCGCACGACCTCCGCGCGCGCTCCCCGCCTCGGTGCGGGCGGGGCGGGCGTACCGCCGCTGCTTCGCCGCTCCTTCGGCCGCCCAGCGCCACTTCGAGCTGAGCGCTCGAGCTCTGGACCCAGGTAACCGGACGCGCCAGAGCGCGCTGGGATCGACCATGCGCAGCTGCTCGAGGCCGCCGCGGCAGCGGCGATGCGGGCGGGCGCGGGACGCGGGCGCCGGCGACCGGCGCTCAGCTGACATCGGCTATGAAGGAACGCTCGAGCGGCGGGCGACGTTGCTCGTGCTGCGCGCCGTATTACTCGCGGATCTCGGGCGCGACGGCGAGGGGCTGGCCGTGCTAGAGCAGGCGTGGAGCTGCTCCCGCCGCACCTACCAAGCCGGGTCAGCGCTCAGGTGCTCGCCTCGTTCGCTCGCGCGATCGCGCGCGTCGATCACTCGAGCGCGCGGGAGAGTTGGCGACGCGCGCGCTCGAAGTGGCAGAGGCCGTCGGCGCCATCCAGGAGAAGCTCGAGGCTCAAGTCACCCGGCTCCCGCGATGATCTACGGCGGCGATGTCGAGGCCGGTCTGCCCTGATGCAGGAAACGATCGACGAGGCCGACCGCGAGGGCTCGCCTGGCCGCCGCGCGTGCGTGCGTCGTCTCTCGGACGCACAGCTCATGCTCGGCCGCTACGACGAGGCGGGGGAACCGCGGAGCGAGGAATCGCCCGGCTGACCAACCCGGCTTCGGCCGGACCGCGGGGCGTTCATACGCGCCAACAAGGCGGAGGCACTGTTCCGCTCCGGGCACTGGGAGGAGGCGCTGGCCGCCCCGTGCCCTCCAGCGAGGCACCTGGCGTGTTCGCGGGTGCTCTGCTGCTGTTACGAGCCGAGCTCATGCCGTCTCCGGACGGCCGGCAGGAGGCGTGCTTCGACTTGAAGGAGTCGCGGCGTCACCTGCGCAACTCCGCGGCGGCGCAATCACGCTGCCCCTGGCCTGGATGGAGCCGAGTTGCCCCGCTCCGGCGCTGACCTCGACGTCGCGGCGGAGATCGTAGATCGCGCGCTGGCGGGAGTCGATGCCGGGTAGGAGCCGCGCTACAAGTGGCCGCTGCTCTCACTCGGGTGCCCGGATCGACTCCGAGCGCGCGCTCGCCGCCCGCGACGACGGACGTCCCGCCGAAGACGCCGCGGGGCGGATCGCCGTCCTTCGCGACGAGCCGAGCGCACCCCAGTCGACCACTCCCGCAGACCACGGCCACCGCGCCCTAGTCCGTGCCGAGCACGCCCGGTTGTCCGGCGAGGCCCAGGCCGACGCGTGGGCGCCGGGGGTGCGCCGCGTGCCGTCTCATGAACGAGCCGTTGCCCCTCGCCTACGCTCTGCTGCGGAACGCCGAGGCGCTCACAGCACACGTGACTCCGAGGCGGCGTCGGCATCGGCGGCCGAGCGCTTGGGCTGGCGCGTTCGATGGGCGCTGCCTCTCTGCTCGACGACATCCAGGCCCTGATCGCCGGGCGCGTCTGCGCCCGACCGAGAACGGTGCCGTGGACGATTTGCCGCCGGGGGCGACGACTCCAGACGAACTCAGCCGGCTGGCCCTGACCACGCGGGAGATCGATTACTGCGATTGGTCGCCGACGGACTATCGAACAGCCAGATCGCCGAGCGGCTGTTCATATCTCGCAAGACCGCCAGCGTGCACGTCTCGAACATCCTTCAAGCTCGGTGTGTCTACCCGCGTGGAAGCGGC
Organism: uncultured Solirubrobacterales bacterium; assembly: GCA_963822855.1. Lineage (GTDB taxonomy): Bacteria > Actinomycetota > Thermoleophilia > Solirubrobacterales > Solirubrobacteraceae > Palsa-465. Next base: position 39,402 of record CAWGJE010000024.1, read on the forward strand.
TGCGATGGCGCACCGGCGCGGGCTGATTCGGAATTCGCCCGACGTCTGAGGCATCTGGGTGCCGTCTGAGGTACCCAGCCCTCGGATCTGAGTCCGAAGACTAGGTCGCTGCCCGATGTGTGGTGATGGGGCTTACATCGATGCTCTCCCCATGACCAATTCAGCCATCACCCAGCGCCTCCGCCTGCCGGGCGGCCGGCCTTTCCATCTGATCCTCCTGAGCCTCGCGGTTTCCTCATGCGGTGACTGGCTCTACAACGTCGCGCTGCTGGCGTTCGTCTTCCAGCGGACCGGATCCGCGACCTGGGTCGCGCTGACCACCGCTGGCCGGGTGCTCCCGGTCGTGGTCCTCGGGCCGATCGGGGGCGTGCTCGCGGATCGCTACGACCGCCGGCGGCTGATCATTGCATCGAACATCGCCAGGGCGCTGCTGATGGTAGCACTCGCCGCGGTGGCCGCGCTCGGCCTCCCGGTGATCTTCGCCCCGCTGATCGCGGCCGCTGCGACGGCGATCGGCGTCGTCGAGCCTCCCTGTGTCGCCGCCTGCACCGCCCGGCTCGTCGGCGACCAGAGCTTCCCCGCGCGCAGGCCCTCCGCGCCGGAATCGGCCAGGCCGCCATCGTCGCCGGGACCGCGCTCGGCGCGATCGTGCTGCTGGTGTCCACGCCCGCCATCGCGATCCTGCTGAACGCGCTGACGTTCCTGGGCTCCGCCGCCGCGATCGTCTCGATCGCGCCCGGCCGCGAGTTCCGCCCGGCCGCACAGGATGCCGGCGCGGCGAACCCGCGCGTTCTCGCCGAGATCGCGGCGGGGGCACGCGCGCTCCGAGGCGCTCCGGCGGCGATCAGGCTGGTCGCTGCCGACGTGCTTGCAGCGCGGTATACGGGTTGCTGACCGTGACGCTCATGCTTGTCAGTCGGAAGGTCGGAGCCGGCGACAGCGGTTACGGCCTGATGCTCGGCGCGTTCGGTGTCGGCGGCGTGATCGGGGCGATCGTGACTGCGCGGGTGGAGGCGGCTGGACGGTGGCGGCGGACGCTCGCATGTGCGCTCGCGCTCGTCGGGCTGCCGCTCGCGGCGCTCGGCCTCGCGCCTACGCTTCCGCTGGCGCTCGGGCTGGCGTTCCTCGGCGGTGGCGGGATGGTCGTCGGCGAGGTTCTTTCCGAGACAGCGCTGCCGCGGCTGCTCGATGACTCGGTCCTGGCCCGCGCCTACGGTCTCGTGTTCCCGGCGTCAATCGCCGGCATCGTCGCCGGCTCCCTGATCGCTGGCCCGCTGCTGGCAGCATTCGGTCTCACCGGAGCGCTCGCGGCCTCAGGGCTGTTAGTGCTCGTTGTCGCCGCTCTGCTCCTGTATCGCCCGCTAGCTCAGCAACTGGTCAAGCGAGGTAGGTGGCTCATGTCCGCCTCGTGGCGGAGCAGATACCGCTTTCGCTCGAGTCCGCCGGCGTACCCGGTCAGGTCCCCGCTCGAGCCGATCACTCGGTGGCAGGGGATGATGATCGAGATCGGGTTGCTCCCGTTCGCGGCGCCGACTGCGCGCGCGGCGGTCGGCAGGGACAGTCGGCGGGCGAGTTCGCCATAGCTGATCGTCTCGCCGTACGGAATCTCGAGCAACGCGCTCCACACGCTGCGGCGAAAGGGGGTCGCTTCGTCGAGGTCGAGCGTGACGTCGAACTCGACGAGCTCGCCGGCGAAGTAAGCGTCGAGTTGGTCACGCACATGTGCGAACGGCGCGCTCGCGCGGCGCCGGCCATCTAGGAGTTCCGCGTTCTCGGCGGCCGGGAGTGTGTGGAGGCCGGTGAGTCGCGCCTCGTCGCCGCACAGCAACAACCGGCCGATCGGGCTCGGTAGGTATGTGTAAAGGCGGGGTGGTTTGTGTGTCGTGGTTGTCATCGCTGGCATGGAACGGTCACCGTTCACGCCGTGTGAGGTGACGAGGCGGCCTGCGCCCACAGGTGCTGTGTCGCGTACGCACGGTAAGGACGCCAGCGTTCCGCGATGCGCTCGGCGCTCGGCGGCCTGCCGTCGTGTCCGAGGCGCTCGAGGCCGTGGCGAACCCCAAGATCGGTCGGCATGAACGCGTCGGCGTCGCCGAGCGCGCGCATCGCGATGTAGGCGACCGTCCAGGGTCCGATGCCCGGCAGCGCGAGGAGACGCCGCTCGATCTCGTCCTGCGCCATCACGCCGGTGTCGAGCACGGGGTTACCGTCGGCGAGTGCCCTGGCCAGGCCGATCAGCGCCCGCCGGCGCGACCAGGGCATCGCCAGTTGGTCGGGGTCCGCTTCCGCGAGAGCAGCGGCCGAGGGGAACAGGTGCGTCACCGATCCGATGGGCTGCTCGAGCCGCTCGCCCCATGCGTTCACGAGCCGCGCCGCGAGCGTCGCGGCGCCGGCAAGCGAAACCTGCTGGCCGAGCACGGCACGGATTGCGATCTCGTCCGCGCCGGCGTGGCCGGGCACCCTTCGCCCGGGGGCGCTCTGCACGATCTTCCCGATCAGTTCGTCGTTGCCGAGTGCGGCAACGATCGGCGCCGGATCGGTGTCGAGGTCGAGCAGGCGCCGGGCCGCCGCCACCGCCGCGTCGAGGTCGCTCGGGTCGGTCAGCCACAATTTGGCGTCGACATCGTCGTCGCTGCGGCCGGTGCCCGGGCGTAACGCGATGACACCCGACCCGCCCGGCAGGCGGATGCTGCGGACGTACACGTCGCCGTCGATGTGCTCGACACCGGGTACCGCGCGGGCGGCGAAGAATCGCACCAGCGCGGCGACGTCACACGGCGGGCGATAGGGCAGCCGAAGCTGTTGGGGCGTGAGGCCGCCCACCGGTCAGAGCCGGAAGACCAGGAACAGCTCGTCGCGGTCGTCGCCGGGGGCAAGCCTGATCGCCCCCGGGTGCTTGCCGACCACCGTGTAGCCGCACCGCTCGTAGAAGCCTTCGACACCGGTTCCGCCGCGTGTCGTCAGCATCAGCTGCTCGAGTCCGAGGTCCACGGCGGTCCCGTGTAGCCCTTCGAGCAGGAGTCGGCCAGCGCCGCGTCCCTGAAGCTCCGGACGCACCATCAGCCGCAGGATCGTGCGCCAGTGGCGCCGGAGCGGGGACCCCCCGTCGACGAGGAATCCCATCCCGACGGCCTCGCCGTTCCGGCGGAGGATGCCCAGCAGGTCGGTTCCCGCGCCCACTCGATCAAGCGCCGCGTCGAGCGTGCCCGCCACCGCGGGGACGTCGGCGGGCACGGTGAACCCGACCGCGCCGCCGGCGTTGGTCACGTCCACCCACATGTCGAGAAGCTGCTCACGTAGCTGCGGGGAGCGAGCCTCGGAGGCCTCGACGACCGCGTACATGAGCTCGGGCTGTGGCTCGGCGGACACACCCCAATGTTTGCATCGGGAGCCCGGGCGCGTCCGCGCCCCGGCGCGTTGCGCTACCTGCCAAACCCCTCGAGCGTGCGGCATGTCGATCGTCATCACCTGCGTGGCGGGGCGGCAAGCAACCGCGATCAGCGCCGCAAGCAGGCACAGCGCGCCGCACACGATCACCGCCGTGTTCCAGCCCGCCAGCAGTCCCGCCGCGCCGGCGCCTCCGCTGCCGGTCGCGAGCGCGACCACGAGCGCTACGCCGGCGGCGCCGCCCAGATAGCGGGCGGTGTTGTTGGCGCCGCTACCCATGCCGGCGCGCTCGCGCGGGACCGACTCCAGGGCGAGCCGTCCGAGCGAGGCGTTGACGACACCGCTCCCGATCCCGAGGATCACGAGGCCGGGGAGCAGTCGTGTCCAAGACGAGCCGACGCCAAGGCCGGATAGCGCGAACTCACCGACGGCGGAAACCGCGAAGCCGATCACGAGCACCGCGGCCGCGCTCCGGCGGCCGAGCAGTCGGCGGGTGGCGAGCGCGACGGCCATGCTCGTCGTAGACCACGCGGCGAGCACGCCCGCGCTACCGATCACGCTGACGCCGAGGGCGCGCTGGAGGAGGAGCGGGGTGAAGCTCATCAGGCCGATCACGGCGAGGCCGGTGAACAGCGCGCCGGAGAGCGAGGCAAGAAACAGCGGGTTCTTGAATCGCTCGATCTCGAGGATCGGATCGCGCTTGCGGAGCTCGATCGCGACGAACGCGGCGAGCAGGACCACTCCGGCCGCGAGCGGAATGATCGTCGGCGCGGCCGACCAGCTCTGGCGGCCTTCTATCAGCCCGGCGGTCAGGCTCGCCATCGCGAGGGCGAGGGCGACCGCGCCCGAGAGATCGAGCGAGCGCCTGGTCGACGCCCGCGACTCCTCGAGCCCGGTGATCGCCACGACCAACGCGGCCGCCGCGACGGCCTCGAGCCAGAAGCTGCTGCGCCACCCGAGCCACGCTGCGATCGCGCCGGCGGCGAGCGGTCCGATGGCGATGCCGGCTCCGACCGAGGAGCCCCACACGCTGGCGGCAAACGCGCGCTGGTGACCGGTCGGGAAGGCGTGCCCGATCGCGCCAAGCGATGCTGCCAGGACGCCGGCGCCCGCTGCCCCCTGCAGGATGCGGGCGGCGATGAGGGCGCCCATGCTCGGGGCGACGGCGCCGAGCGCGCTCGTGAGCGCGAGCAAACCGGTCGAGACGACCAGCACGTGGCGGCGGCCGAACTCGTCCGCCAGCGCCCCGACGGTGAGGAGGGCGGCGGCGAGGCCGAGGCTCATCCCGCTGAGAGTCCACGTCTCGCTCGACACGTCGCCGTGGAGCGAGCGGAGGCTGTCGCCGACCGTGGTCACGACAGCGCTGAATACGGCCAGCACGAGCAGCGTCGCTGCCCCGGCGACCCAGAGGGTGCGGCCGGCCTCGGCGTCTGCGGTCCGTGTTGTGAGGCGGTCTCGCTGGAGCCGCTGCGCGGCAATGGTCGTCATCAGAGTCCTCCTCGTGAGTTCAGTAATCGAACCGATGGTCGGGCACCCTAGCACAGAGAGTTCGATGATTGAACCCATGTGCGCTAAGATGACGCCATGCTTGGAAAGGAGTACGTCGGCCAGGATTGCGGGATCGCCCGCGCGCTGGAGGTAGTCGGCGAGCGGTGGACGCTGCTGATCGTGCGCGACGCCCTGTACGGCGTCCGGCGCTTCAGCGACTTTCAGGTGCACCTCGACATCCCGAAGGCGGTGCTGTCCGACCGCCTGAACGGGCTCGTCGAGCACGGGATCCTCGAGCGCCGGCCCGACCCTCACCACGCGGGCCGCTCGCTCTACGAGCTGACGGAAGCCGGCCGCGATCTGTGGCCGGTGCTGCATGCGATGGTCGTTTGGGGCGACCACCACGAGCTTCCGAACAGCCGCTCCTTCAGGCACGCCACGTGCGGCACGATGCTCGACGACGCCGCGCACTGCCCGGCATGCGGGGTCACCCCGGCGGTCGGAGACATCGTCACCGAGCCGCGGCCGGGGCGCGGCTTTCACCGGGACGATCCAGTCGCGGTGGCGCTGCGGGGTCCGCACCGGTTACTAGAACCGCTCCTGGTCGAATAGTCGTCTCTCCGGGCCCGAGCGTCCGGGAAATACGAACGAGCCGTCCGGCGGTGCTCAAGGATTGACAAACTCCGGCCGCAATGACCGAATCTGGCACAGAACCCGCGGTCCGCCGTCCCACCCCAGACATGCTCGTGGACGTGGACCGGCTGATAGCGGCGTACTACGACGAGCGCCCAGATCCCTCGAACCCCGCGCAGGCCGTGTCGTTCGGGACCTCGGGCCACCGGGGCACGTCGTTCACGGGAACATTCACCGAGTCTCACATCGTCGTGATCAGTGAGGCGATCGTCCGATATCGGACCGCGCAGGGAATCGACGGACCGCTGTTCCTGGGCCGCGACACACACGCGCTCTCAGAACCTGCGTTTCGCACGGCGGTCGAGGTTCTCGTGGCGCGAGGCGTAGACGTCGCGGTCGACGCCCAGGACGGCTACACCCCGACGCCGGCGGTCTCGCACGCGATCCTGACGCACAATGCCCGAGGCGGCACTCGCGCCGACGGCGTCGTGATCACGCCGTCTCACAATCCGCCCGAGGACGGCGGGTTCAAGTACAACCCGCCGCACGGCGGCCCGGCCGACACCGACGTCACCCGGCAGATCCAGGACGCCGCGAACGAGCTGCTCCGCGCGGGTGTGGGCGGGATCGAGCGCCTGCCCTTCGAAGAGGCGATCGATCGGGCACGGCGCCACGACTACCTCACCGCCTACGTCGGGGAGCTCTCGGCGGTCGTCGATCTCGACGAGATCGCGGGCTCCGGGATCCGGCTCGGCGTCGACCCGCTGGGCGGCGCGAGCGTCGCGTACTGGGAGGCGATCGCCGACCGCTACCGACTCGACCTCGAGGTCGTCAACGACCGGGTCGATCCGACGTTCTCGTTCATGCCGCTCGATCACGACGGGAAGATCCGGATGGACTGCTCCTCGCCTGACGCGATGGCAGACCTGATCGCGCTCAAGGACCGGTTCGATGTCGCGTTCGCCAACGACCCCGACGCCGATCGCCACGGGATCGTCACCCGTGAGGCCGGGCTGCTGAACCCGAACCACTACCTCGCGGCGGCGATCTCCTACCTATTCGGCGGCGTTCGCCTCGACTGGTCTGAGGGTGCCGGCGTCGGCAAGACGATGGTGTCGAGCTCGATCATCGACCGGGTGGTCGGCGGGTTGGGGCGCCGGCTCGAAGAGGTGCCGGTCGGCTTCAAGTGGTTCGTCGGCGGGCTGCTCGACGGGACACTGGGGTTCGGCGGCGAGGAAAGCGCCGGCGCGAGCTTCCTGCGCCGCAGCGGCCAGCCCTGGAGCACGGACAAGGACGGACTGATCATGTGTCTACTCGCCGCCGAGATGACCGCGAGGACCGGCAAGGACCCCGCGCGGGTGTACGCAGAGCTGACCGACCGCTACGGCGCGCCGGCCTACCGCCGCATCGATGCGCCCGCGACCGCCGAGCAGAAGCGGGTGCTGGGGAGCCTGTCGCCGGAAAGCCTGACCGCGACCGAGCTTGCGGGCGAGCCGATCACCCAGGTGCTCACCGCGGCGCCGTCGGGCGCGCCGCTCGGCGGGGTGAAGGTCGTGACCGAGAGCGGCTGGTTCGCGGCCCGGCCGTCGGGCACCGAGGACGTGTACAAGCTCTACGCCGAGAGCTTCAAGGGCACGCAGGACCTCGAGCAGATCCTCGAGGAGGCCCAAGGTGTCGTCGACGCGGCGCTCGGGGGCTGAGATGACAGACGTTTTCGCGATGGTGCTCGCGGGCGGGGAGGGCAAGCGGCTGGCTCCGCTCACCGCCGACCGGGCCAAGCCCGCGGTGCCGTTCGGCGGCGTCTATCGGCTGATCGATTTCGCGCTGTCGAACCTGGTCAACGCCGGGTATCTGCGGATCGCCGTGCTGACGCAGTACAAGAGCCACTCACTCGACCGGCACCTGTCGCAGGCGTGGAGGCTGTCTCCGCTGCTCGGCAACTACGTCACGCCGATTCCGGCGCAGATGCGGCGCGGGCCTCGCTGGTTCGTCGGGTCCGCCGACGCGATCTACCAGAACTTCAACCTGATCCGCGACGAGCGGCCCGACCACGTCATCGTGTTCGGCGCCGACCACATCTACCGGATGGACCCGCGCCAGATGGTCGACGAGCACATCGCTAGCGGAGCCGCGGTGACGGTGGCGGCGATTCGCGCGCCGATCGAGCAGGCCGACCAGTTCGGCGTGATCGAAACGGCGTCCGACGGTCGTCGAATCGACGCGTTCCGCGAGAAGCCGACCGACGCCAAGCCACTCGTAGACGCGCCCGATCAGGTGTACGCGTCGATGGGCAACTACGTGTTCACGACCGAGGCGCTGATGGACGTCGTCACCGAGGACGCCAAGGACGAGACTTCGAATCACGACATCGGCGGCAACCTGATCCCGATGCTGGTCGCGCGCGGCGAGGCGCGCGTTTACGACTTCGCGGCCAACCACGTCCCGGGCGCCACTGATCGAGACAGTGGCTACTGGCGCGACGTGGGGACGCTCGACGCGTACTACGACGCGCACATGGACCTGATCTCGGTGTCGCCGATCTTCAACCTCTACAACCTCCAGTGGCCGATCCTGACCTGGCTCGATCCGCTTCCGCCGGCCAAGTTCGTGTTCGACGAAGACGGCCGTCGTGGCCACGCGCTCGACTCGATGGTGTGCGCGGGCGTTGTGCTGTCGGGCGGGGTGGCGCGGCGCTCGATCCTCTCGCCGGGTGTACATCTGCACTCCTATTCCGAGGTCGAGGACTCGATCCTGATGCACGGCGCCGACGTCGGCCGGGGCGCGGTGGTGCGGCGCGCGATCATCGACAAGGACGTGCGGGTCGCCGACGGAGCGAGGGTCGGGGTCGACCCGGAGGCCGATCGCGAGCGCTTCAAGGTGTCGGCCGCCGGCATCGTCGTGATCCCCAAGGGCGAGGTCGTCGATTGAGAGTGGCGCTGCTCACCCGTGAGTACCCGCCGGAGGTCTACGGTGGCGCAGGGGTGCACGTCGAATATCTCGCGCGGGAGCTCAGGCGGCTCGAGGATGTGACCGTCCACGCATGGGGCACGGGCGACGTCCATCATCACGCCTGGGAGGCGCTCGCCGGCGATGAGCCTTCGCTGGCTGCGCTTCGCGCGCTGTCGATCGACCTGACGATGGCCGCGCGGACCGCGGACGCCGACCTGGTTCACAGCCACACCTGGTACGCCAACCTCGGCGGCCATCTGTCGAAGCTCGTCCACGGGATTCCGCACGTGGCGACCGTTCACAGCCTCGAGCCGCTGCGGCCGTGGAAGGCCGAGCAGCTCGGCGGCGGGTACGCGATCTCGAGCTGGGCCGAGAAGACCGCGCTCGAGGCGGCCGACGCGGTGATCGCGGTGTCCCGGGGCACGTGCGACGACATCCTGCGCGTGTACCCGGCGATCGACCCCGAGCGCGTCCGGGTCATCTACAACGGCATCGACACCGAGCAGTACTCCCCCGATGCAGGGACCGACGTGCTTGAGCGTTTCGGGGTGGACGCGGAGCGGCCGTCGGTGGTGTTCGTCGGCCGGATCACGCGCCAGAAGGGGGTCGAGTACCTGCTGCGCGCAGCCCGCACGTTCGACCCCGCCGCTCAGCTCGTGCTCTGCGCCGGCTCCGCGGACACTCCCGAGCTCGGTGCCGAGGTCGAGCGACTCGTTGGCGGGCTGCGGGCCGAGCGCGACGGCGTGGTGTGGCTCGAGCAGATGCTGCCCAAGGTCGACGTGATCCAGTTGCTGAGCCACGCGACCGTGTTCGCGTGCCCGTCGATCTACGAGCCGCTCGGGATCGTCAACCTCGAGGCGATGGCGTGCGAGGCCGCCGTGGTGGCGACCGCTACCGGCGGGATCGTCGAGGTCGTCGACGACGACGAGACCGGCCTGCTGGTGCCGATCGAGCCCGGCGACGACGGCACCGGCGCGCCGCGCGATCCGCAGCGGTTCGCCGATGACTTCTCCGAGCGGGTCAACGCGCTGGTCCGCGATCCGGAGCGCGCCGACGCGATGGGGCGCGCGGGCCGCCGGCGGGCGATCGAGCATTTCTCCTGGCCGATGATCGCCGAGCAGACGTCCGAGCTGTATCAGAGCCTGGTCTGAGGCTTTGCACCAGCGTAAGCTGCGCGCCGTGGACGGGGACTCACTCGCGCGCGGCCGACAGGCGTTCTGGCTCACCGCCGGCGCGCTCGCGTGGGGCGCGGGGCTGGTCGTGGGGGCGTTCGTGGTCCCCGTGTACAGCAGGGAGACGGCGTCCGCGCCTTCGGGCGTGGTTCATGGGTTGCCGGGCCAGACGCTCATTCAGGTCAACGGCGTCAACGTTCTGTTCGTGATCGGGGCGCCGGTTGCGATCGCGGCGCTCGTGTGGATCGCGCTTCATCATCAGTGCTCTCGCGGTGGCGCGGTCAGCGGATATCTGGCGTGGACGCTGATCGCAATCCTGGGCGCCGGTTGCGTGCTCGGAATCCTGTCGGTCGGCGTGTTCATGATGCCGGTCGCGGTGCTGCTGGCGTGTGCGGCGGCGCTCACACCGCGGCCCCTGATCGCCTGAGCGTTCTGAACGTCTTCTGAACGTCTTCTGAGCGTGCTGAACGTCTGCGCGTTGGGCGGAGGTAGCGGCGACACGCGTCGTTGACAGCTATCGCGCTGCTGTCTTGATACTTGACATATAGCCGATCTGTGTAAAGCTGTTCGCGTCGAGCAAACAGAAGGAGACGCGGATGACCTCTTTGGCAGGGACTGAGGACTGCACCGCCGGCGCTCGGGCGGGCGCGCCCGACGGACAGCCGGCGGCATGGCGGGACGGCAAGCGCTACGCCTGGTTGCTCGGGGTGGTGGTGCCGACGCTTCCGTTCATCGTCTACGGGCTGGTGCACCTCACCGGGCTCTGGCTCTTCTGGTTCTGGGGGCCGATTCTGATCTTCGGCGTGTTCCCGCCGCTGGATCTGCTGATCGGCCTCGACTCCGAGAACCCCCCGGACAGCGTGCTCAAGTGGCTCGAGCGGGATCGCTACTACCGGTGGTGCACGTACGCGTTCCTGCCCCTCCAATACGCCGGTCTCGTGTTCGCGTGCTGGCTGTGGGCGAGCGGCGACCTGACCGTCGTCGACAAGGTTGGTCTGGCGCTGACCGAGGCGATGGTGAGCGGGATCGCGATCAACACCGCCCACGAGCTCGGCCACAAGCGCGACAGCCTCGAGCGCTGGCTGAGCAAGATCGCGCTGGCCCAGAGCGGATACGGTCACTTCTTCGTCGAGCACAATCGCGGCCATCACGTCCGCGTGGCGACGCCCGAGGATCCGGCGAGCGCCCGGCTCGGTGAGAGCTTCTGGGCGTTCCTGCCGCGGACCGTCAAGGGCAGCCTGGTCTCGGCGTGGGAACTCGAGCGCGAATGGCTCCATCGCCACGGCCGCCGCTGGTGGAGCATCCGCAACAACGTGCTCAACGCGTGGGCGATGACCGTGGTGCTGTTCGGCGCGCTGACCGCCGCGTTCGGGCTCGTCGTGCTGCCCTACCTGCTGCTGCAGATGGTGATCGGGTTCCCCCTGCTCGAGGTTGTCAACTACCTCGAGCACTACGGTCTCCTGCGACAGAAGCGGCCGGACGGACGGTACGAACGCACCCGGCCGGAACACAGCTGGAACAGCAACAACGTCGCCTCCAACGTGCTGCTCTACCACCTTCAGCGACACAGCGACCACCACGCCAACCCGACCCGGCGCTTCCAGGCGCTGCGTCATTTCGACGAGGCGCCGCAGCTGCCGACCGGTTACGCCGGCATGATCCTGATGGCGCTGGTGCCACCGCTGTGGCGCCGGGTGATGGACCCGCGCCTGATCGGCCACTACGGCGGCGACCCGACCCGCGCGAACATCCACCCGCGGGCTCGCGGACGCGTGCTCGCGCGCTACGGTCCCGCTGGATGACGACGTCATATCGCGGGGCGGTCCGGCAACTGCTGCGCGACCGGCTTCTGGATGCAGGCCGTGAGGAGTTGCGCGGTCGCGCGTGGGCGCAGGTGACGATGGCGGACATCGCCGCCGCCGGCGGCGTCAGCCGCCAGACGCTGTACAACGAGTTCGGCACGCGGGACGAGTTCGGGCAGGCGCTCGTCATCCGCGAGAGCAGCCGCCTGCTCGACGCCGTCGAGCAGACGATCGCCGAGCACGCGGACGACCCGATCGCCGCGTTGACGGCCGCGCTCGAGTGCTTCCTGACGATCGCGACGAGCGACCCGTTCGTGCGGCTTTTGCTCGGCGACGACGGCACGGGTGGCCTACTGCCGCTGGTCACCACCCAGAGCCGTCCGGTCCTCGAATGGGCGAGCCAGCGCGTCGCCGACGCGATCCGAGTCCACTGGCCGCAAGCGGCCACGGTCGATCTCGACGCGCTGGCGGACACGCTCGTGCGCCTGGCGATCAGCCACGTGACCGCGCCCAGTGGGCCGCCGGCGCAGACGGCGGCGGCGATCACGGGGCTGCTGGCGCCCTCGATCGAGCGGATGCTGGAGGCAGCGACCCCATGAGTGAGTTCACTTCCGGCTAGATAACCGACGACAAGGCCGCCGGCCGCGTGTATTGCACGTTCGACGACTCCGACCTGTACCTCGTCTGGACCCACGACGACGGCCGCGTGCTCGGCGAGTTGAGCGGCGCACCGCACGTCGACGCCTACGTCTGGTGGCGGCAGGTGCACCACTCGATCGTCATACCCGGTACCCCGAACATGATGGCGGCGATGATGGGACCGACGAGCAGCCACTCCGCGACGAGTACGACGAGCATGTCGGGTGGTCAGAGCATGTCGAGCAGGACGAGCACGCAGGGCATGAAGGAGTAGCCCCGGAGCGCCCACTTCTGACACGCCTCCGGGGCGAAGGGGATGCCGGCGGGTCAGCCTAAGAGAGCCGGGCCTCGGCGATCGTCGGTTCGAACAACTCGACCGGGTTGCCGCTCGGGTCCTCGATCAGCACCTGCTTGCCGCCGACGCCGGCGACGATGTCGTTGCGGAAGCGGGTGCCGTATTCGCGCAGGCCGGCGACGGTTGCTTCGATGTCGGCGACCTCGAGCTGAAAGCGATTCCATCCGCCCGGCGCCGGCACCGTGCCGTCGGGCATCGCCTGACCGCCGCCGGGCCCGCCACCGGGGGCGGTGAGCACAAGCCGCAGGTCTCCGTGGGAGAGCATGGCGAAGGTGGGGGCGGGGTGCATGACCTCGTCGAACCCGAGCCGCTGGCAGTAGAAGTCGATCGCGGCGTCGACGTCGTCGACGATGTAGCGGACGCTGACCTTCGGCATTCGGTGCTCCTCCCGCTCGCTGGTGCTTGAATACGAAACGTACGCGTATCGCAGCGATACGTCAACGTTCTATTAAGGGATTCTGATGAGCGCGCGCAGCGATGAGCGGCCCGACCCGAGGGTGGAGCGCTCGCGCATCGTGATCCTCGAGGCTGTGGTCGGGGAGCTTGCGGACAAGGGCTACGGCGGAGTCACGATCGAGTCGGTCGCGGCGCGGGCCGGAGTGGGCAAGTCGACGATCTACCGGCACTGGCCGGACAAGCTCGCGCTGATCGCCGACGCGTTTGAGACGTTCCACGTGCAGATGGTTCCGGACCTCGGCAACCGGACCGCTCGCGAATCCGTCGAGCTGCTCCTCAGCCACGTCGCCGAGGTAGTCCTCGATTCGACGTGGTCCCGCTGCATCCCGGCGCTGATCGAGGGCGCGGAACGCGACCCGCGCGTGCAGGCGTTCCATCACCGCTACAACGCCGAGCGGCGCCAGGCGCTGATCGACCTAATCGGGCGTGGCGTCGATGCAGGCGAGTTCCGGTCCGGGCTCGACCCCGAGCTCGCGACGGTGGCGCTGCTCGGGGCGATCTTCTACCGCCGGCTGATGACCGGCGAGCCGCTGCCCCCGCGCGGCGCGGGCGAGTTGGTCGAGCTGATCCTCGGCCCCGACGCCTGAACGGCACCACTACCGCCGGCGCCGACGCTCGTGCCACTGCTCGGACCGGATCACCCAGTGCTCGTGATCGCGCCACCGCCCACCGATTTTCAGGTAGCGCTCCGCCGTGCCCTCGTGAACGAACCCCGCTCTGCGGACGAGCGCGAGCGACGCCGCGTTCCCCGGTTGGATGTTCGCCTCGAGGCGGTGCAAGCCCATATCCCGGAACGCCCGCGCGAGCACCAACTGCAGCCCTTCGCTCATGTACCCACGGCCGGCGTGCGCCGCGACCGCGCTGTACCCGAGGAACGCGCTCTGGAACGAGCCGCGGACGATCTCGTTGATGTTGATGTAGCCGGCGAGCTCACCGGTGTCGCGGAGGCAGACGAACAGCGGCTCGTAGCGAGCATCCTCAACGCGGCTGAGCACGCGGTCGTACCCCTCATCCGTGATGGGCGAGGTCACCCATGGCCGGTGGAACCGCCGGCTGGCGCGCATCGCCGCCAGATACTCCTCACGATCGGTCGGCGCCGGCGAGCGCAGCTCAACCCGCGGGCGCGGTGGTGGCATCCAAGGCGCCTCGGTATTCCCACAGGGACCGGGTCTCCTCGAGGGTCAGCATCCGCCATCGCTCGGCCTCCGGTTGCCACACCCAAATCGTCACGTCGACGATGCTGCGGACGTCGTCGAGGAGCTCGACCGTGGTTCTGAGATCGGCGCCCTCGGCCAGGACCTCGCGGGTCATCACGTCAACGACCTTGAACTGTCTCGGCTGCCGCGGTTCGGGCGGCTTCGCTGCGGGCGGCTTTGGCTGAGGGAGAACGCGCACCGCAACCTCATCGGACCCCGGCTTCTTGAGCACGCGATCCAGCGGCACCATGTTCGCGCCGGTGCCTTTGGTTTCGGTGTCGAGGACCCAGACTCTGGCCAATGCCGTCCTTTCTAGAAGAGGTTCGCGGCGTAAAAACGCTGCTTACTCTAGGTTAGCCGGGACGTCACGCCGCGTCGGTTCCGAGCGGCGCGCATACCGACGCCGGCTTCTCCTCGCGCATCAGGCGATGTCGGAGCATCACGAACGCGGGCGCGCCGAGCACCGCCGGGATCGCCAGCTGGAAAAGCCGGTAGAGGAGTACGGCGGCCGCGGCATCGGACACGTTCACGCCGTACAGCGCAAACGCGCCCACGAGCGCGCCCTCCGTGCCGCCGATCCCGCCCGGGAGCGGCACGAGGTTGCCGAGCTGGCCGATCAAGTAGCCGAGCACCAGCACGCCGAACGTGGGAACGTGACCGACGGCGGCGAAAGCGAACCCGAGCGCCGCGATGTCGAACGCCATGTAGGAGAACGAGCCGAGGAGCGCGCCGAAGCTGTGCGTCCGCAACAAGTCGATCGCCTGGTCGACGCCGTCGGCAGCCGCCACAAGCCATGCCCGCAGGGTCAGGCGCACGCGCCCACCGAGGGTCTTGTGGTCGGCATCGGCGCCACGCTGGCCGAGCGCGCGGAGCAGCCGTGGGCTCAACCCGGCGATGAGCGCTCCGAACGCGGTGATCAGCGCCGGCACGAGTGTCAGGACGAACCCTCCCTTGCCGGCAAGGATGCCGAGGAACACCCCGATCCCGACCACGATCAACGCGAAGAAGTTCGCGGCGCTGGTGATCACGAAGAACGCGACCGTCCGGCGCGCGATGTGAGCGGTCGGCATGCCGGCCTGACGAAGCGCCCATACGCCTAGCGCGAGGCCGCCGGCGCCGCCGGCAGGCAGGAGCGAGTTCGCGGCCTGCTCGGACATCGCGATGTCGTAGCTGAGACCCCAGGACATGCTCGAACAGAACGTCGCGCGGAACACGAGCAGGTAGCCGAGGCACGAGAGGACTTCGGCGACGGCGACGGCTACTACCCAGACCGCCTCGGCGTTCTCGAACCGTGACTTGACGTCGCCGAGTCCTGGCAGCGCGGTGATCGCGATCGCGCCGAGCGCGATGATCGCCGTCACCTCGACGACCCGGACGATGAGGTGCCGTGGATGAAGCTCATCGGGCATCGAGGCCTCGGGCGACTCCGGGCGTGGGGCCTCTTGTGGTTCCGAACGCGTTGCCACTGCGGATCCAGCTTACGCGGGTTGAGGTAGGTGCCGGCCTACCTGGCAGGTAATCGACAGCGGACGCGGCGGGTGCGACGCTGGCGGCGTTGGCAACTACGAAAGGAGACCCAAGATGTCAGACGCCACCACGATCGTTCGCACCTATATCGAGATGTGGAACGAGACCGAGCCGGAGCGGCGGCGGGAGCTCGTCGCCCGGGTGCTGACCGCCGACGCCAGCTATCTCGATCCGATCATGGCGGGCAACGGCGTGCAGGAGATCAGCGACATGATCGGTGCCGCACAGGAGCAGTACCCCGGACATCGCTTCGCACTCGTATCCGGACCCGACGTGCATCACGACCGCGTGCGATTCACATGGTCGCTCGGGTCGCCCGCCGGCGAGGCGGTCGCCGTCGGGGTGGACTTCGCGAGGACCGCGGACGACGGTCGGATGCGGGAAGTCACCGGGTTCCTCGAGCCGGCCGCCTAGGGATGGCGGGCCGGAGCCGCCGCGGCTCAGGGAGCGGAGCCGCGGCGGTCAGGGGCCGGTGATGCCCTGAAGGAGGTGGGCAGCGGTGGCGGCGTTCGCGGGGTAGAACGCCTCGATCGTCAGCTCGGCGAGCGTGATCTCGGCGGCGGTGCCGAAGATCGAGACCGTGCTGAAGAACGCGAGCTCGCGGTCGCCGGCGCGCATGCGCAGGGGGAGCACGATGTCGTTGCCGGCGCGGTCGTCAGGCGGCGCCTCGACGCTGACCCCCGGATACGTGGCGAGCTCCTCGTAGAGGCGCTCGAGCTCCGGATCGCCCGTGATCGCCGCCTGGCGCCGCAGCCGATGCATGAGGTGGGCGCTCCACTCGGACAGGTTCAGGATCCGGGGAGCCATCCCGAGCGGGTGGAGCGTCGCCCGCAGCGCGTTGGCCTGCGGCGCCACCAGGTCAGGCGCCACGTCCTCGGTCAGGACCCCCACCGCGTCGTTCCCGGAGACCAGGTTGTAGTGCCGATCGAGGATCACCGCCGGATAGGGCTCGTGGGCGCGCAGGAACCGGTCGAGCGCCTGGTTGATGGGGGCCATCTCGGGCGCCTCGAGCGACCGCTCGGCATACTGCGGCGCGTAGCCCGCGGCCAGCAGCAGCCGGTTGCGCTCGCGCAGCGGGATCTCGAGGTGCTCGGCGAGGCGCAGAACCATGTCCCGGCTCGGTCGCGCCCGGCCGTTCTCGAGGAAGCTCACGTGACGCGCCGACACGTCCGCCTCGAGCGCGAGTTCGAGTTGGCTGAGGCTCCGCCTCCGCCGCCACGACCGGAGCAGATCCCCGATCGACGTGCGTGCAGCAGCGGGCTGTGCCAGAGCGGTGTCAACGGCCATGCTCCGAACGTAGCGCGCGTCCTGCGCCGGCGCAATTACCTCTGAGGTACCGGCTTTCCGCAAGCTTGCCGCCGGATTTGTGAGACTGGGCGGTGCTGTGGAGGGCGGCACGCGCCAACTCGATCCCGAATCGCTCGGCGGCCACGTCGCCCGGCTGTATCGCGCGGCGTACGGCCTCACCGGGTCGCGGCAGGAGGCCGAGGATCTAGTCCAGGACACGTTCGAACGGGTGCTCCGCCGCCCGCGTTTCCTTCGCCGCGACGAGGACGTCGTGTATCTGCTCCGGGTGCTGCGCAACACGTGGATCAGCTCAGGGCGGCGCAAGCGCGAAGTCGCGGTGACGCCCGCCGGCGAGGAGATCGAGGCGATCGAGGCGCCGAACGATCCGATTGCGCAGTCGATCGAGGGCGCCGCCGTGTACGAGGCGCTCCAGGAGCTGACACAGCCGCTGCGCGAGGCCGTCGTCGCGGTCGACGTCCTCGGCCTGTCCTACCGCGAGGCCGCGCAGGCGCTCGGCACCAAGGAGGGGACGATCATGAGCCGACTGCACCGCGGTCGCGGGCAGATCGCCGAGCGGTTGACGACCTGACCGCTTCGCGCTATGCGCTCGGATGCTCGAGCACCGGCGCGGCGGCAAGCCCGAGGACCACGTCGGGTCTGGTCCGGGCGGCGAGTACGCAGGTCCGGCCGAACCGCACGAGCGTGACCACCGACAACCCCGACGAGGTCGAGAACTCGCGCAGCGGAACGCCCTCGAAGCGCACGACGCGGGCGCTGCTCGGCAACGGCACGGCCTTTCCCGAGAACACCGTGTAGCTGAGCCGGGTGCCGTTCGGCAGGCGGTAGAACACGGTCAGGGCGGGCCGGCCGCCGATCCGGTCGGTGCGGGTGCCGGTCGGCGGAACCGAGAACTTCGCGTAGTTTGGATACGTCACGCCCCCGTAGGAGACGTCGAGCAGCGTGGCGCTGTGAGCGGTCGGTGCGGGCCCGACCGAGGGCGCGAACGCGAGACCGGCGGCCGCGGGGATGCTCGGCCCGCTGCTGCCGCCGCCGGTCCCGGCGACTGCGATCACGATCGCGGCGCAGATCACGGCGAGGCCGGTGACCGCGATCGCGGGCCGCCACGGCGATCCGGACCTCAGTGCCCGCCGCCGAGAGCCCGGCGCGGTCCGGCCGTATCGCTCCTGCACCTTCGCCTCGACGGCGCGAACGAGCCCATCGGGAACCGCCGGGCCACCGGTGCTCAGTGCGTCGGAAACGCGCCGCTGCGACTCGACCTGCCGGCGGACCTCGGGCCGGCCGCGCAGGTTGCCGGCACCAGCGCCTTCGACGTCGACCGAGCGATCGTCGACGAGCCGCGTGATCTCGATGGCGTCGTGCTCTTCGGGGGTGGGGTTGGCTGGCATGGCTTGGGATCCGATCATAGGGCGCGATCTGCGCCGTGTCGCGGGGCCGCTGAGGGCGCACCCCACGGTTAGATAGACGCCTCCGGGCGGGCGTTTATTCCATCCCGATCTCGTGCCTAATCGCCGTCCGTATCCGGCCCAGAGACGCATCCGGACATTCCCCGGCGGCGTAAGAGATCTTTCATGGATCCCGATGGAATGCGCCCGAGGCGAGCCGCGTCTTATCGAGATGTCGGCACCTCGTGGGGGCCGGGAGAAGAAGGTGAGTGAACTCTTCCGCCGCGCGGTGTGACCTCTGTCACATCTCAGATAAGGAGTACTCATGCACAAGCATGCGAAGAAGCACGCGCGCTCGTCGACGGGCGCCTCGAGGGCCAGCCGCCGGAACCGTGCGGCGAAGTGGGCCCGCGTCGCGCTCGTGGCCGCCACCCCGGTGATCGGCGCAGGCGCCGTGGCGAGCCCGGCGCTGGCGCACCAGCACCCTCACGGGTCGACCAAGTACCGCTTCGAGACCCTTGACAACCAAACCGATGCGACGTTCAACCAGTTGCTCGGCATCAACCAGCGCGGCGTGATCGCCGGCTACTTCGGTTCGGGCGCGATGGGTCACCCGAACCAGGGTTACCTGCTCACCACCCCGTACGGCCAGGGTAACTACCGGAGCGAGAACTGGCCCGAGTCGGTCCAGACCCAGGTCACCGGCCTGAACGATCGCGGTGTCACGGTCGGCTTCTGGTCGACGACTAACAACGGTGGAACGACGCCGGTGAATGACAACCGTGGGTTCGTGTCCGAGCACGGCTACTTCATCGACGGCGACTTCCCGACCAACAGCCCGGCGACTCCTCCGGCTGACCAGCTGCTAGGTGTCAACGACCACAACATCGCCGTCGGTTTCTACAACGATGCCAACGGCAACACGCACGCGTACTCGTTCGACATCAACCGCGACGCGTTCAACGAGATCACGCCGTCCGGCATCACCGGTCCGACCGCCGCCGGGATCAACAACCAGGGCGATATCGCCGGATTCGGCACTGACGCGACGGGCGACTCGTCGAACGGGCAGGTCGTCGGGTACCTGCTCCGCCGCGACGGCCGAGTGACGGTCCTGAGCGTCCCGGGCTCGAGCATGACTCAGGCCTTCGGGATCAACGACAACGACGAGGTCGTCGGTGTCTACCAGGTGGGCACGGGCTCGAGCGCCCAGACTCACGGTTTCACGTGGACGCAGTGGGGCGGTTTCCAGACCGTCGATGATCCGCACGGTATCGGCGCCACCACGATCAACGGTGTAAACGACAACGGGGATCTCGTCGGCTTCTACGCCGACGCCCAGGGCAACACGGACGGACTGCTCGCGATGGCGCAGCAGCATCACCGCGGCTGATCGGACCACGGCCAGGGCCCTCGAGACCGGGCCGCCGTCGCGGCGGCCCGGTCTCGTTTCGTTGCTGGAGGCGGCGCGTGCGCTCGAGTCCGGTAGTAGGTTGCGGCGCCGTGAGCCTGTGCGGAATCGACTCGGTGACATCGGACCGATCGAGACGCTCGGCGACGGCATCGACCGATTGGCGGGTCTGATGGACCGCCTGCTAGCTTCGATTGAGACGCTGGATGGAAACGTGGGCTCGCTGCGGTCTTCGCTCGAGCCGATTGGCAGGATCGCCGACCGGGTGCCGGGCAACCGCCGGACGGGCTGATCCTAGGGACGAGCCGGATCCCCGGCAGACAACTGGGGGGTTCTTGGCGCGTGCGCGTGTTCTGACGGATGGCGCCCGTCTAGCGTCCCCAGACACACCGGAATCTAACTGCGAGGTCATGCCCCATGGGTGAGATCGTCAAATTGATGCCAGGCCGCAAACGAATCGCGCTGATCGCGCACGACAACTGCAAGACCGAGATGCTCGAATGGGCCCGGTTCAACCGCGGCACCTTGGCCGCGCACGAGCTTCACGCGACCGGAACCACCGGCGCGCTGCTGGCCGCAGAGCTCGGACTCGAGGTCAACCGGTTCCTGAGCGGCCCGCTCGGCGGCGACCAGCAGGTTGGCGCCGCGATCGCGGAGGGGAGGATCGACTTCCTGATCTTCTTCTGGGATCCGCTCGAGCCCCAGCCACACGACGTCGACGTCAAGGCGCTCCTTCGGATCGCCGTGGTCTGCAACGTTCCGACTGCGTGCAATCGCGCGACCGCCGACTTCATCCTGTCGAGCCCGCTGACCAGCGAGGAGTACCCCCGGCCCGACTCGATCTTCCCAGAGGTCGACGCCGCGGAGCGGCTGATCGGGCTCGGCTACGACGCGGCGACGGGTTAGCGGGACCCGTCGAGCCTGGCGCGAGCCAGCGGGCGTCCGGCGAGACGGCCCGGGGGACGAAGGCTGGCCGTAGTGTTACGCCCCTGGTGTCCACCGCCGACCTTCTTCTGCACCCGGTCCGACTCCGGATAGTCCAGGCGTTCCTCGGTGACCGCGCGCTGACGACTGGCGAGCTCCGCGCTGAGCTTCCGGACGTCCCGCCGGCAAGCCTGTATCGCCACATCGCTCGCCTGGTCGACGCGGGCGTGCTTGGCGTGGTGTCCGAACGCCGCGTGCGCGGTGCGGTCGAGCGCACGTACATCCTTCGCCTCGGGGCGGCACACATAGGCGTGGGCGAGTTCGAGACGATGACCGTTGACGACCACCGGCAGGCTTTCGTCGCGTTCGTGGCCGGCCTGCTGGGCGACTTCGACCGCTACCTGGCCAAGGGAGACATCGATCCGGTACGCGACGGCGTTAGCTACAACCTGGCCGGGATGTGGCTCGACGACGAGGAGCTCCGGGACCTGCTTCGCGACATCACGCGCGTGTTCGAGCCGCGGCTCGCGAACGCGCCCAAGCCGGGGCGCAAGCGGAGGATCCTGGGAAGCGTGCTGCTGCCGGGCGGCGCCGAGAACGGAGGAACGTGATGCGCAAGCTGATCTATTCGATGAACCCATCGCTCGACGGCTTCATCGCCACGCGCGGGGGCGATATCGACTGGACCGTGCCCGACGACGAGCTGTTCCGATTCCACACCGAGCAGACGCGAGAGCTGGGCGGCCACCTCCTCGGGCGCGGCCTGTACGAGACGATGGTCTACTGGGAGACCGCCGACCAGGATGCGGCCGCGTCCGAGCCGGTCCTCGAGTTTGCGCGGATCTGGCGGGCGTTGCCGAAGATCGTTTTCTCGCGGTCGCTGGAGGCCGTCGAGGGCAACACGAGGCTGCTGCGCGACGGCCTCGGCGACGAGGTCGCGCGGCTCAAGGCGCAGGAGGGAAACGACCTGGGCGTCGGCGGGGCGGGACTCGCCGGCGCGTGCGCCAGGCTGGGGTTGATCGACGAGTACCGGCTGTTTGTCTCTCCGGTGGTGCTCGGCGGGGGCACGCGGTTCTTCCCGGAGCTCGAGGACCCGATCAACCTGGAGCTGGTCCAGACACGGACGTTTTCCTCGCGCGTGGTCTACCTGCGCTACCGGCTCGCGAGCTAGGAGCGGCGGGGGTGGGAACTGACGGGGCTGAGATCGTGTCGCGTTATCGCCGCCGGCTCCTCGTCTTTCCGCTTGTCTCGGTGGCGTGGCTTGTACTTGCGGCATCGGCGCTCGGGGGCTCCGTCAGCCCGCCGACGGGCGGCCCCGTGAGCCCGTCGACGAGTGGGGGCGGAGCGCCGACGGGAACGCCCGAACCGATGCAGGCCGAAGTCCCGTACATGGGGTGGAACACCTACTACGGCGTAGGTGGGGTGTTCGACGAGGGGACGATCATCTCCGTGGCCAAATCGCTCCTCCACACGGGGCTCGCCCGGGCCGGCTACCGGATCGTGTGGCTCGACTTCGGCTGGGCGAGCGGCAAGCGTGACCGCGGCGGCGAGATCGTGATCGACCGCCACCAGTGGCCTCACGGCCTGCGGTGGCTCACCGACTGGCTGCACCGGCACGGCCTGTTGGCCGGGATCTACACCGACGCGGGAAAGAGCGGGTGTCACGGTCAGGGCGTCGGTTCGCTCGGTCACTACCAGCAGGACGCGGACCGGTTCGCCGCCTGGGGGTTCGACGCGGTCAAGGTCGACTTCTGCGGCGCCGGCCAGGCTGGGCTCGTGCCCAAGCCGGCGTACGTGAAGTTCGCGAAGGCGCTCGCCGATAACTCGAGCCACCGGACGCTGCTGCTCAACGTGTGCAACTTCTGGGTCCCGGGTCAGATCAACGGAACGCTCCCGACACTGGCCAATTCCGCGTACTCCAACTACCGGTGGGCGCCCCGGATCGCGCAGAGTTGGCGCACCGACACCGACATCGGATTCAACAAGAGCATCCAGTTTGTGAACGTCCTGCGCAACCTCGACCACGACGCCTCCCACCCGACCGCGGCCGGACCCGGACACTGGAACGACCCCGACTACCTCGGGCCCGGGCTCGGGATGACGAGCGCAGAGGCACAGGCGCAGTTCTCGATGTGGGCGATCGTGGCGGCGCCGCTGATGCTCGGGAGCGACCCGCGCGCGCTGCCGCCGGCGACGATCAAGATGCTCGAGAACCGGCAGGTGATCGCGGTCGACCAGGACCCACTCGGAATCCAGGGCACGGTCGTAGAGCAAGATGGGTCCGGGCAGGCGTGGAGCAAGCCGCTCGCGGGCGGGGCGGCCGCGGTGGCGCTGCTCAATCGCGGCGCGCAGTCGCTCGAGATCACCACCAGCGCCAGCAAGGCGGGGCTCCGCTCAGCCGCGAGCTACACGATCCACGATCTGTGGGCGGGGACTACCGAGCGAAGCAAGGGCGCGATCAGTGCGCTGGTTCCGCCCGACAGTGTCGTGCTTTACCGGGTCACTCCTGCGCCGGCTTGATCCGAGGGTGCGTTCGGCCCGTGCCAGCGGGGGGTCCCCCACCGGCCGCCCCTTCCATGCACAACGCAGCAAACCGCCCCGTTCCGCCCGGACCGAGCCTCACCACGCCGGCGACGACGCCGCGAGAATCAAGCAGCTTCGGCGGCTTGCTGGACCGGAACCGGGTCGTCGGTCCACTCGCCCCAGACAACCTTTGAGGACTTCACCTGGTAGCGGTAGACGGTGCCCTCGTCGTTGACCATGTAAGTGTCGACGTGGCCCGACCGGTTGTGCAGGATCAGCCGCTGGCCGCTCTCGGCCAGCCGCGCGAGCGCCTTGATGTTCGACACGTCCACCGGCGGCCAGCCGAGGTCCTCGCCGGCGACGATCGGGACGAGCAGGTGCCCGTATTGAGCCTGGATCTTGACGCTCTCCTCGAACGCCTCGCCGCGCTTGCGCAGGAACGCGAACACTGCAATCGGGACGGATAGGAGCAGCCCGATCAGCGCGAGCCACCGCAGCAGGCTGATCGTGGGGGAGACCCCGAGCACGGTCAGAGTGGTCGGTGCGCTGCCGGGGACGCCCGGGACGGCGCCTGAGACGGCCTGGCTGTAGCCGACCTTCGGCGCCGCGCCGGGCGTGCCACCCGCGCCGACGGCGCTCGCGGCTGCCGAGACTCCATTAGGTACCAGTTGCGTCGGCGAGAGCGAGAACCCCAGCGCGGGGTCGAAGGTCGTGTCCACCGGTTTCCCCGCGACTGTGCCCTTGACGTGGACCTGAGGCACGACCGAGATCGAGTAGCTCTCGGCTCCGGTCCCGGCGCCGATGACCCCTGCGACCTTGTCGAGCAGTGACTGCAGGTGTGGTATGTCGAGTGTCACCTCGGTGCCGGTGTGTGTGCCGGCGAAGCGGGTGCGAGGGACGAGCACGATGTGGTGCGTCCACCCACTCGGGCCGGTCAGCTCAAGCAGCACATCCTCGGTTCCGGTGATCTTGGCCGGCGCGTCGGCGCTCAGCCGGTAGTCGATGCTGACGCCCACGCCGTGGACGAGGCTGAGGAAGATCGGGTCGCCGGTGGTGACGTTTCCGCTCGGGTATACGAGCCCGGGACGGACCTGTGCGCTGTACCCGAAGCTGACCGACTGCGTGTAGGGAGTGCTGGCCGGGACGGCTCGGCTGGCGGGACGAGAAAACGCAACGACCCCGAGCACGAGAAAAGCCGCGGCGGCGACAGCCGACGCGGTGAGTAGCGCACGAAAGTTGAACGGGCGTTGGTCTCGAGGGCTATTCACGATTGGGATTCCCCGGCGACCCGATCCGACGGCGCCTTTCCGGCGGCGTCTACGCCGCCGGCCCCTCTCTTTCACTCCGAAGAGCGTCAGGAGGCCGACGACAGCACACAAGAGCGCGGCGACAACTCTTGTGTGCAGCATCTGGAGCACCCGGCCGAGGTGCGGCACATGCAGCCACAGCGTGCCGAGGAGCTCAGAGCGTGTAGGACGGACAGGGTCGATGAAGTGGTTGTTGTCTCCCTTGAATACATACCTATTGCCGTCCCTGGCGATGATGCGGTGAAGCACCACGGTGTGGAGTAACGTGCTCCAGTAAGCGACGATCTCGCCGACCCGGTAGTTCGTGGCGGGCCGTACGATCGCGAGATCGCCTGTGTGGAAGCGCGGCTCCATGCTCACCCCGCTCGTGACCACGTAGCGGGTGGACCCGCCGATGTTGGTCGGGGCGAAGTAGAACCACGCCACGCCCGCGGCGATGATGACCGCGAGCGTAGCCAGGCCGGAACGCAGACGAATTCGCTTCAAGATCGTTGCTCATTCGCGATCCGGCTGATGCAGAGGGGAGAGCCCGGACCAGTCGTCCGGGCTCTCCTGACCGCTTAGTTGATCTGCGAGCCTCCGCCGAGCGTCTCGCTCGTGCCGGAGCTGTTGTTGCCGACCACTGACAGCTCGAAGCCGTCCACGGAGTCCGCGAGGACACCGGTGGTCGCTGTGCCGGGAGTGCTCTCGAACTCGCACGTGACGACCGTGCTGCCGCTGGTGAAGGAACCCGCGGTGCAGGTCCCACTCTGGACAATGGTGCCACCGGCACCGTTGTGACCGGTACCGTCGGTCACGGCGCCCGTGAATGTGTAGCCGGTGTGGAAGTCGCCCGTGAGGGTTGCGGCAACCTCATCGACAAACTGGCCATCGCTGCTGAGGGCGTAGTTGACGTTGGTGGCGGCCGCGCCGGTGACGGTCTCGCTACCAAAACCGATGTTGGCGTTGTTGCCGTCAAGGCCCGACAGCTGGTTCGTGAAGGCTGCGCCTCCGGCCGCCAGCAGAGCGATCACGGCGACAGCCGCGATGATCCTTCTGGTGTTGCGCTGCATGGTAGTAGTGACCTCCGTGTGGTCTCCGTGTGGCCCGCTGACCTGTCGGTCATTACTAATCGCTTCGCCTCCGTGGACAGCGGTTATCTGCCCAATGTCATCGTCCATGTGGCGAATGGCCTTTATCCGTAGTAACTGCGGATCGAATGCTCGGGTTTCCCGCCTACCGCACAAGCGGAGGGGGTGCTACGCGCGGGTTTACACCCGTTATCCGACGCCGGACCGGCGGCTGCGAGTGCGGGCCAGCGCGACGCCGGCGAGGCACAGGGCGCCGCCGGGGAACACGAGCGGGGGCGGTACCTCGGCGAGGAACGCCCACCCGAACAGCAGCGCGAGCGGCGGCACGAGATACGTCGTCGACCCCATCCGTCCCGCGGTCGTGCGGGCCAGCGCGTACGCCCAGAGGACGAACCCGAGCGCGGTCGGCACGAGGCCGAGGTAGATCATCCAGCCGATTGTCGGGGCTCCGGCGTGGCCGATTCCGTGGACGAGCGCGCCAGCATAGGGAAGGCAGGCGACCGCCCCGATCGTGCACGCGAGCCACGTGACCGACAGCGGAGAGGCGTGGCGGAGCACCGGCTTCTGCGCGACGACGCCGCCGGCGTAGCCGACCGCCGCCACGAGGCACAGGACCGCGCCCAAGGTGTCGTGCAAGCCGTGACGCGAGGTCGCGACTCCGATCACGACCGCGCCGGCAAAAGAGACAAGACAGCCCGCGAGGAGCCTTGGCGGGAACCCCTCGTGCAGGAGCACGCCCGCGAGGATCGCGATCAGGATCGGCCCCACGTTCACGAGCATCGCCGCGGTCCCGGCGTCGACGCGCTGCTCGGCCCCGTTCAGCGCGACGTTGTAGAGGCCGAACCAGAGGACGCCACAGACGACGATCCCGGGCAGCTCGCGGCGGCCCGGGAGCGGCGCCCGGCGCACCAGGACGAGGATCCCGAGCGCGGCGCTGCCCACGAGCAGCCGCCCGAGCGCGAGCGCGCCCGCCGACAACTCGCGGTCCGCGAAGCGGATCGCGACGAACGCCGACGCCCACACGCAGACCGTCACCGAGACCGCGCCGATCACGAGCGTGCGCTCGCGAGAGTCTCGGGAGACGGCAGGGGCGACCGCGGTCATACGGATAGAACGGTACGTGCCGCAAACTGTGATACCCGTCGAAATGTCCTCGCGGACCGGCGGCCGAGCCTGGCGCGGCATACTCAGGCGCGTGGCAGACTCGCCCATGAATCGGGACACCGAGCTCGCACGCGGCGGCCTGCCCCCGCTCGATCGCGCGACGATCCAGCCCTTTGTCGACGCCACGCCCGGTCCGTTCTTCTACCAGCGCGCGGCCCACTCGGTCGGCGCCGAGGCCGAGCGGCTGCTTGGCGAGCTCGAGGGCGGGCACGCGCTCCTGTTCTCATCCGGGACGGGTGCCACGGCAGCGCTCCTGCTGGCCATGCTGAAACCCGGGTCGACGGTAGCCGTCGCCGGTGGCGGCTACTACGGCACGGTCGGCCTGATGCGCGAGCTGTCGCGTTGGGGCTTCGAGGTCGAGGAGTTCGACCAGACCGGCGAGCCGCCGGACGCCGATCTCGTGTGGTTCGAGCCGTGCTCGAACCCGATGTTGACCTTCCCGGATCTCGACGTCGCGATCGGTCAGGCGCACGCGTCGGGAGCCGTCGTGGTCGTCGACAACACCGTGCTCAGCCCGGTTCTGCTGCGCCCGCTCGAGCACGGTGCGGACTTCGTCCTCCACAGCGGGACGAAGATCCTCGCCGGGCACCACGATGCGCTCATCGGCGTGGTCACGTGCGCTCGCACCGAAGATCACGCGCGCCTGCTCGTGTTCCGCACAACCTCGGGAATCGTCGCCGCGCCCGACCCGACGTGGCTGATGCTCCGCGGGATGAAGACGCTGGCGCTCCGGGTCCCGCGCCAGTCCGCCACCGCGCTCGAGCTGGCGCGCCGGCTCGAGGCCCACCCGAACGTCGAGCGCGTGCGCTATCCGGGGCTTGGCGATCCGATCGCGGCCCGCTACGTCAACGCGTTCGGGCCGCTGCTGTCGTTCGACGTCGCCGACGCCGACAGCGCGGCCCGGGTCGAGCGTTCGCTCGAGCTGATCGAGAACGCGACCAGTCTCGGTGGGGTCGCGTCGACGCTCGAGTCCCGGGCGCGATACGAAGGGGCGCGCGTACCGGCCGGCCTGCTCCGCTTGAGCGTCGGCCTCGAGGACGCCGAGGATCTGTGGGCTGACCTTTCGCGCGCCCTCGACGGCTAGCCCTGGAGCACCGCTACCCTGCCGAACTCCATGAAGATCGTCTACACCCTCACCGACGAGGCGCCGGCGCTGGCCACCCAGTCGCTGCTCCCGATCCTGCGCGCGTTTGCGGCCGCGGCCGACGTCGAAGTCGAAGTCCGCGACATCTCGCTGGCGGCGCGGATCCTGGCCCAGTTCCCCGACTCGCTCGAAGAGTGCCAGCGGGTCCCGGACGCGCTCGCCGAGCTCGGCGAGCTGGCCGAGACCCCGGAGGCCAACATCATCAAGCTCCCGAACATCAGCGCCTCGGCCCCGCAGCTCAAGGCCGCGATCGAGGAGCTGCAGGGCAAGGGGTACGCGATCCCCGATTACCCTGAGGAGCCCGCCGACGACGAGCAGCGCGACACACGCGCGCGCTACGACAAGGTCACGGGAAGCGCGGTCAACCCCGTGCTCCGGCAGGGGAACTCTGACCGCCGGGCGCCGGCGTCGGTCAAGGAGCATGCCCGCCAGCACCCGCATTCGATGGGCGAGTGGTCCTCCGAGTCCCGGTCGCACGTCACGACGATGAGCGACGACGACTTTCGCGCCACGGAGCGATCGCACACCGTCGAGCGGGCCGGCGTCGTCCGGATCGAGCACGTCGACCCGGACGGAGACATCACCGTGCTCAAGGAGAAGACCGCCGTCAAGGCCGGCGAGATCCTGGACGCGGGGGTCATGCGCCGCGCTGCGCTCCAGCAGTTTCTAGCCGACCAGGTCGCCGACGCCAAGGCGCGCGGCGTGCTGTTCTCGGTCCACCTGAAGACGACGATGATGCGGGTGTCCGACCCGATCATCTTCGGGCACGCCGTCCGCGCGTACTTCGCCGAGGTGTTCGAGGAGCACGGCGACGCGCTGAAATCCGCAGGCGTCAACCCGAACGACGGGCTGGGCGCGCTGCTGAAGGCGATCGAGGCGCTGCCCGCTGACCAGCGGGGCTCGATCGAGGAGGCGATCGAGGCGGCGTACGAGAGCGGCCCGCCGCTCGCGATGGTCGACTCGGCGCGCGGGATCACGAACCTCCACGCCCCCAGCGACGTGATCGTCGACGCGTCGATGCCGGCGGCGATCCGCGCCTCGGGCCAGATGTGGAACGCCGACGGCAAGCAGCAGGACGCCAAGTTCGTGATCCCCGACCACTCCTATGCGGCGCTCTACGCCGAGACCGTCGAGGATTGCCGCCAGCACGGCGCATTCGACCCGGCGACCATGGGGAGCACGCCGAACATAGGCCTGATGGCCCAGGCGGCCGAGGAGTACGGGTCGCACGATAAGACCTTCGAGATCGTGGAAACCGGGTCTGTGAGGGTCGTACGCACCGACGACGGCGAAACGTTGCTGGAGCACGCGGTTTCCATTGGCGATATCTGGCGCATGTGTCAGACAAAGGACGCACCCATTCAGGACTGGGTGCGCCTGGCGATCTCGCGCGCGCGTGAAACGGGTACGCCCGCCGTGTTCTGGCTCGACGAGACCCGCGCTCACGACGCCGAGGTGCTCCGCAAGGTCCGGCCCGCGCTCGAGTCGCTCGATACCGACGGTCTCCAGATCGAGATCCTCGACGTCGCGCGGGCGGCGAGGTTGACGCTCGAGCGCGCCCGCAACGGCGAGGACACGATCTCGGTCACCGGCAACGTGCTCCGCGACTACCTCACCGACCTCTTCCCGATCCTCGAGCTCGGCACCAGCGCCAAGATGCTGTCGATCGTGCCGTTGATGCAGGGCGGCGGGCTGTTCGAAACGGGCGCGGGCGGATCGGCCCCCAAGCACGTCCAGCAGTTCCTGAAGGAGAACCACCTCCGCTGGGACTCGCTCGGCGAGTTTCTCGCGCTCGGCCCGTCCCTCGAGCTGCTCGACGAAAGCAATGGCAACGGGCGCGCGAAGCTGCTGGCGGCCACGCTCGACCGCGCGGTCGGCCGGCTGCTCGAGGAGGATCGCTCGCCGTCACGCGACGTCGGCGAGCTCGACAACCGCGGCACTCACTTCTATCTGGCTCTGTACTGGGCCCAGGAGCTGGCCGACCAGGGCGACGACGCTGAGGTGGCCGATCGGTTCAGGCCGCTGGCCGACCGGCTCGCCGAGGGCGAGCAGCAGATCGTCGAGGAGCTGACCGCGGTACAGGGCGCACCGGTCGACATCGACGGCTATTACCTTCCCGACGTGGAGAAGGTCGCGGCGGCGATGCGCCCGAGCGCGACCTTGAACGACGCCCTCGACGGGCTCTAACCCGTCAGTCGCTGGTGATGTGCAGGCGCTCCGTCGGCCGGCCGCCGCCCAGCTCCGGCGCCGGCGAGGGCCCGAAGGACAGGTAGCGGCGCACACCGGTGACCTCGAGCAGGCGCTCAACCTGAGAGGAGCCGCACGTGAGCGTCAGACGGTTGCGGTTCTGTTCGGAGATCGAGAACTGGAGCAGCACGTGGACGCCGGCCGAGTCCATGAAGCTCACCCGATCGAGATCGAGGACGATCGCCGGCACGTCGGTAGCTGCCGCGATCGCGAGCGACTCCTCGAACAACGGCGCCGCGCACAGGTCGACCTCGCCCTCGACTGAGACGATTACCAAGTCGTCGTACTCGACGATGTCGATGTCTATGTTCGCGTTGTCGTCCATCGAGGGAAGTGCGTGCCGGGCGAGCGGCGCCCTGCCCCGCCTGCCGGCGCGCACGAGCGGGGTCACCTCCGCGGAGGCTCTCCACATACATGTGAATCAACGGACAGTTAAGGGTTTTTTCTCGCGCGTGGATCAGCGGGCTCGGGAAAGTTCGTTCCGGACATCAGCCGTGCCGTCTCGACCAAGCTCGCGACCAGCGGCGTCGGCGCTCCCTGCGGCCACACGAGCGTCAGCACGGCCGGCTCGGCGTCGGTCAGCGGGATCGCCCTGATCCCGAGATGGCCGAACGGGACCGCGACGAGCTCGGGGACGGTCGTGACCGCCCGGCCCGACGCGACGATTGACGCCACCTCCTCGGGCGTGATCGCGTCGTCATCGGTGCGGCGGGCCGGCGCGCCCCGGTAGGCGTCGAGGCCCCAATAGCCGAGCCACACGGGGTCGGCCCAGTCGACGATCCCCGGGAACGTCTCATCGACCACCTCGCCGACCGTCAACTCCGGGCGGTCGGCTAGCGGATGGCTCTCGGCCATGGCGACGACGAGCGGGCTCGTCCGGATCTCCTGGCTAGCGAGGCCCGCCGCGCTCGGCGCGAACCAGATCAGCGCCACGTCGGAGTCGCTAAGCCACGCGCGCCCGTCAAGCGTCGGGTAGCCGAGCTGGCGCCATTCGATCGTCACGTCAGGGTGCTCAGCCATGAACCGAGCGAACAGGTCCCCGGCCATCATCGGCGGGGTCATGCTCATGAACCCGGCGTGGAGCCGGCCCGCCTCCTCGCGCGCCCAGGACCGAGCGGTCGCGCTGACCTCGTCGACGGCGTCGAGCGTGGCCTGTGCCTTCTCGAGGAACGCCGCGCCGGCCGGGGTCACGGCCACTCCGCGCGGATTGCGGTCGAGCAGCCTGACGCCGACCTGGGACTCGAGTCGCGCGATCGCCTGCGACAGCGCCGGCTGCGCCAGCTGAAGACGCCGCGCCGCGCGCGTCATCTGACCCTCGCGAACGACGGTCACGAAGTACCGCAGCTGCCTGAGGTCGAGGTCGCTCAGCTACCTCACGCGAGCGTCCATCGAGGGCCCGGCCTCTGCCATAAGGAGCCGTTCTACACCATCCATGCTGGCCGATGCCGACACGTATCGCGCCGTTCCGTATTTGCAGGGGATTCGTGGCGGGCGCCGGGCCGTCGTTGCTGGTCTGTGCTGGCGCGTCCGGCTGCGTTCGTTGACATCGCGTGGACAACGGCAGCCCTTTGCGGGCTTGTGGTCGTCGTCCTCGCGCTCGCCGCGCCGGCGCAGGCCCACAGATTCCAGCCGCGCCCGGACCCAGCCCGGCCGCCGTAAGGGCCGGCCATCGTGTGGCAACCATCATCCCCGGCCGCTACGTCTGCACGGTCGAGCTCACCTGGCAGTACAGCGGTCCCAACGAGCTCACGGTCGAGGCGACCGAATCGTGCCGCTACGTCCCATTCCGCAAGCGGCACCGCGGTGTCATGATTCCCGGTAAGGCGCTTCTGGGAATGCGACCATGACCGTACTCGCCACCATCCTGGGGTTCTCGCTCCTGTCGTGGGGGCTCAGGAGGCTGGCCCGAGCCGGCAGGAGCGCGCCGGAGGAGTCGGTAGGGGTTTCCCCCCACCCGGAGGCTCCCAGCGCTCCTACGCGCTCAACGCGAGCCGAGAACGAGCTCTCGCCTACGGGCTCGCTACGTCGCGGATGACATCACGCTCGACGAGCTCGAGACGGAGATCGCCGACGCGCTCGAGCATCCGCCTGAGCCGGCCCGCACCGAGCACGTCGAGGTGCACGTGTGGAACGCGCCCGACGGCTCCGCGCTGCATCTGCACCTGTAAAACGCCGGAGCGCCCGAGCCGAAGCTCGGGCGCTCCTTCGTGGCCGGTCTCGTCACTGCCCGCTGCCGAAGCCTGACGTGTTTCCGCTCCACGGCAGAAGGTTGCAACCGCTGAGGTCCGACGTGGTCAGCGCGCACGAGTCCCGGTGCGCTGTGCCGATCGCAAGAAACGCCAAGACAGCCCCGATCAGAAGCGCTACCACGGCAAGTACGAACCAAGCCCTCGTCGGGACAGCGCGGCGGGGCCCGACGTTATCCGCCTTTCCAAGCGCCATCACGCATCGGCTCGCTTCGAGATCCTTGCGGCTCGGTAGAGCTGCGACGTAAGCGAGCTACGAGGCATTGAGCGAACCCGAGGGGTTGCGCGCGCCGCGCCGTTGCTGGAACTCGCGCCTACCGACGCGGAGAGCCAGAGCATCCGCCAGCAGGTTGGCCGGCAGCTGGAGGGAGTCGGCACAGGGGAGCGCGTCTGCGAGTTCTCGGAGTAGCCGCGCGGCATCCTCCTCGACCCGTGCGACGTTCTCAGGGTCGCGTCCACCGCGGTGAAGTTCGAGAACCGCCATCACGCCACCATCCCGCGCTCCGGGAGCGCGTTCGCGAAGCGGCGCAGCGGCGCCGCCCAGTCAACGCTTGTCTCTCCGCCAGACCGCTCCTCGAAGTCCGCTGCTTCCAGTAGTGCCCTGCGCGCGATCTCGATCGGGTGCTGACTGAACGTCCGCTCGGCATCACCCTGGTGGAGCGTCAAAACAACGGCCATGTTGCCCTCCTTGTTGGTCGGCACCGACCAGCGTCCCTGCGCCCCCTACCAGCTCGCTCCAACCGCGTCAAGTCGCTTCCCGACAACCCAACACACGCGATATTTTGAGAGCGCATCAACGGTACCTCGTTGGTGCCATGCCCCCGGGCCGTTGTCGCGGTCGCGGGGGCGCTTGATATTGCAACGGAACCCTACTCCGCGCCGGAGCGGTCGGCAAGCGCCGCGCGGTCGCAACATTCGTTGAGCCATCGTCGGCCCTTGTTCTACGGGGGGGGCTGGCCCGGTCGAGAGCACTTGCGACCCGCTGCCCCGGCGACATAGGATTCCGCCGGGGTCGGTCACGGACAAGGAGGGCGTTGCAGTGGCATGCAGGAGCTTGACAAGCTCGCCGTATCGATCCGCCTGGGTCGGCCGGAAAAGCATTGGCAAACGACGGATAGCGTCCGCACCCAATGGGGAATTCCAGCTTGCTTAGGCGCCCTGGCCTTCGAGGCTTCATCGCTATATCTCCGACCGCGGGGCTCGTGGCGGCACTGATCTACGCGGCGTCTGGAGACATTCGCGGGGGATCCCACGTTTTGGTCGGTCTTTGCCGTGGCCGTGGCCGCGTGGTTGGCCGCGCTGTTCGCCGGCATGCTGTTCGGATTTCTATTCGGTCTGCCGAAGACCCTGGATCGACCCGGTGGCAAGGGACACCTTGCGACGAATACCAACCTGGACCAGATCTCGGACTGGCTGACCAAGATCCTGGTTGGCCTTGGTCTTGTGCAGCTCGGCAAACTCCCGCATGCCGTAAGCGCGATCGGCAACTCGATCGCGCCGGGGCTAGGGGACGGATCCGGCGCGAAGTCGTTCGGGGTAGCGTTACTGATCTACTCAGCCGTAGATGGTTTCCTCGTCGGGTACATCTGGACGCGGATCGACCTCAGCACGCGCTTTCTCCAGGCCGCAAAAGACCTCGAGCCTGTCGAGGTGGTCGCCGACAAGCTCCTTCAGCAGCCGCTTCCGAAGCCGCCCGAGCCCGTCTAGGTCGTTCCTAGGACGCCGCAGCTACGCGGGCGGTGCGTCGCGCGTCCGTGCAATCTCGCCGCGGAGTTCGTTGAGCCGCTTGTAAAGCGAGTCGATCTCGCTGAACTCCTGCTCTAGCTGAGTCTTGAGCTCCGGATTTTCCTCGCCGGCCTCCCGATAGGCTTCGAGGCGCTTCTGATAGTCCGCGTTACGCCGCTCGAATTCCTGTAGCAGCTGACGGTAGGTCTCCAGCTCGGTCCAAGTCGTCGCGCTCATTGTGGTCGTCCTCTCAAAGCTCTCATCGGTCCTACGAGGACCCGTCTAAATCGTGCATTCGTCCGCTCTGTTGTCTGTTATACCCAGCCCGGATAAGGATTCAAGAAGCAGAATCCCTAAATCTTCGCACTGCCGGACTCGGGACCTCTCCCAGGATCAACGGATCACGAGGCGGAAGCCTCCCGTATGCGAACATACGTTCGATGCGCGAGTTCGGCTACACCGTGACGGAATACGACGCCGAGAGACCCTGGCTCGTCCTCAGCACGAGCCAGGGCAAGGTCACGCTTCCCGACGGCGCCAGCTTCTTCGCGTGGGCTCACGAGAACTGGCCGGCGCCGCGCTGGACCGTCCAGCTTGATCCGTGGGAGCTCAGTCCCGACCGCCGCGTGTAGCTTCCCATCTCTGCCACGCTGTGCGCGCCTACGACGGTGTGCGCGGGACCGGGCGATGCTCCGGCCCGGCTGGGTCCTCGCGCTGCTCTTCGCGCTCTACAGCCTTCGCGAGCTCCGTGACCCACTGGATCGGGTCAACGTCCTCGCGCCAGTGGGTTGCCATTGGAAGCTTCGAACGCCATTAGTTCTCCTTCTCGGTTAGTTTCTCGAAAGTCACGCCGTAGGCCAAATCCTCGAGGCCGAACATCCGGACCGGCAGGCCCAAGTCGGATGTCGGATCGAGCAACACCTGATCGTCGGCCATGAGTAAGCAGTGATCGCGACCGAAGCCCATCTCGATCACCCCGATCCATCGGCCCTCGGGCGGCAGGTCCCCGTGGGTAACCATCCGGTAGCCGCGGCCGGTCAGCCACTCCTCAAACTCCGCGGTTACCGTTTGAAGAATCGCATCGGGCGTCTCGCCTCGACGTAGGCGCTTGTCGATTGTGCTGTCGTACACCTGACTGATTGGAACCTGGAGGCACGAGGCCACGCAGGCGGTCCAGCAGTCGTCGCCTCGTGGGAATCGGACCAGATACCGGTCGTACCGTCGGCTAGTTTCTTCGTCGTCGGCACCAAAAGGCTGACCCCGAGCAGGTTCACGGCGGTTTCGAAGTCCTGGCGTTCCCGGCTCGCGCGGAGCGCTTCCTGTGCGGTCGGGACCACGGTTTCTCTCGAGCTCACGGACGGAAAATCCAACTCGGCCTGTAGATGGGCTCCACCGTGAACCCGTCAAGTCCGGCGTCCGGCAGCGTGTTGAAGTCTCCGCGAGACGGCTTGATGAAGACCTGGCAGGGCCGACCCTCCATCCCCGACGGGGGCATCCGGGCAAGATCGCCGATAACCTGCGAGACCGTTCCGTACATCGTGCCGGACGAGCCTTCACGGCACATCGCATCGTGATCTGATCTCGAGCGACTGGTCTGCATAGCAAACGGCATCCTGCGACAACGGTGAAGCCGCTTGAGAGCGTGTAGTAAACGCTGAGCCACAGGTAGTTGATCTCGAAACGTCATTGCGTTAGCGCTCGACACGTCCTGATGCGAAACGGCTACGCCGAAACCTGAGTTGTTGATATCGGAATACGACCAGCTCCCCCCCAAAGATCCGCAGCGCCACCGCAGGTGTCTACGCTGTCGCTCCCGTAAGACGTTTCGCCTTGGTAGACCGTGGACCAATCGATTGGACCGTCCCCGCTTTCACAAGGCGGACAGTGGTGTCGCGTAAAAACTGCCGCTCCAGATCAGGTTCCAGTACTCGGCAACCTCGATACCGACGATCGTCGCGGTTGACGGGAGGCTGAAGCCGTAGCCGGTCGCTTCAGCCACTCTGAGGTTTGCCCGCTGGTCAGCGTGGCCGTAGCGTACGACGTGTCTTCTGCGAATACGTAGGTGGGATTGCTCGATGCCACAGTGCCCGTGCCGGCGTCGTTTGCTGCCGGCGCTAGGGCTCTTAGCCAACTGATCGACGATGCGGGGGGCTCGTTCACGTAGGTCAGCTGCCCCGCCCCGTCGTCGAGCGGCTGAAGGTAGATACAGTCGACCGAGGCGGAGTCGCCCCCAGTGGGCGAGTACACCTGCACAGCGCCGAGCCACTGGGCAGTACCTACGGGTGGCCCGTCGATCCGGACCTCCCCGAAGTCGAGAAGGTAGAAGCCGCTGGTCGCGGGGATGGTTGTGGACGTGTTCGTGACTGGCACGGACAGGGAGCCCACGCCCCACAGCAACTGGAAGCTGCGGCGTTCCGGTGGCCGAGTAGCAGCGCGCCCACACCCGATAGGACCCCTGATGGGTCCAATTGCCTGTCGTCGCGGCGATCGTCGTCGCGAGCATCGACACCCACGACCCGCTGGGAATCCCGGTGATAGCCACCGTTTTCCCGCCCGAAGCTCCCGATACCCCGGTGATCACCGCCGCGCCGTTGACCGGCGTCAGCGCCTCGGCCTCGTAGAACAGAGCGGCCGTGGCCGACGAGTCGTAGTAGCGGGACCGCAAGCCCCAGATCAGACCGAGTTGATTGTTCCCCGACGTGTCCGTGACGATCAGCCGCAGCCGTGACGGAACGTCACCGGGCAGCTCCTCAACGGTCCGCTCGGGTTCAAGTACGGCAGTAGTCATCGGGACTCCAATCGGTCGAAGATGATCGCCTTGTCCAGGTCGCATGACAGGCTCGACCTCAAGGCCGGCGTCCGCGAACTGGAGCCCGAAACGCAAAGCTCGGATCGTGGAGGATCGAGCGGCAGGAACAGACCACCGTGTGATCCCAGCCCGGCCGCGGATCGACACTCACACCGATCCAGAAACGGTTCAGTACCTCGCGGGTGATCGGCCCACGCGCATCCGGTAGCCGCGCTCCGCGAGCCACGCGTCGAACCGTGCCACGTACTCGATCTCCTCGCTTCGTGTGGTCGCCCTCGAGGCGGCCGGCACCTCGTCGAAGGGGACGCCGAGCATGGTGGAGACAAGCCTCAAAGCATCCGAAGTGGTCGGGCTGCCATTGCAAACGCATCCCATGTGGGCCCTCGTCGGCCCACGGGTGGTTGTGGCCGGTAACGCAATTCGCCGACCGGTGATGAAACTTGAAGATCAACAGTCGCGTCAGTCATTGGTCAGCTCCTTTGAACGAGTGCCCGCGTCCCGCCGGCGCGAGGAACCAAGAACACGCCGGACGGGACACGAGCGAACCGCGCGAGGACATGCCCCTCGCGCGGTTGCGCACTCAGCACCGGGCACCACTATCACCGACCCGGTCGAGCACGACGATCGAAAGATGCTCGCGGTCCCGCCGGCGCGGAAGGGACGCAAACCGACGGGCCGCGAGCTGGTGACCGCGGGCAAGCCGCGGTGCGGCGCGCTTACGAATCGGGGCGATGACAGTGACCCCGCCGAGCGCACGTGGTGGAAGATTGCCCGCGGTCCCGCCGCTGGGTACTGCCAGCGACGGGACCGCGGGACGCCCCGCGCGGGGCTTACTCCCGCGCGTTCGGGCGCTGCACCAGTTGGGCGGACCAGGAGCGCCACGCTTGACATTTCAGGCAGCACAGCCTGCTTGTATGCGAGCTCGAGCGCGTCGTACTCGCTCAAGGCTGGAGTCGGCCTTCTGCAGCTTCGCCGCGGCCTTCCGGATCGCTGCGTCCTCACCAACCACAGCGGGGCCGACACCGCCGGTCTGAGCCGCATATCGGCGTGCATCCGCCGCGCATACTCCTCGACACTCTGCGCCGCACCAGGTGACACAGCGTGCAAATATGCCGTCTGCAGGTCGCGGGACGCCTTGCGGACAGCGGCTTGCGCGTCGGGAGTGAGATCGTCGCGCTTGCGCAATTCAGCATCCGGCCGAGCGACTGCTCAACCTTGCTCGTGTTCGTGCGGTACGTACTCGTGACCGCGCCGTCCTGCATTGCGCTCGCAAGGCCGGGCCGTCATCGGCAGCGCCGGTCCGTCGGCAAGCGCGTGGCACTTCGACGCCAGTCCGTCGAACGCCGGATCGTTCCCGTACGTCGGGCCGCTCGTCCGCGACGGCCCGCGATACAGCTGCGGCAGCGGCGTCTTGAATGGTTGATTTCTATCTTGCTCTTGGACATCTGGTCTCTCCTTTCAGTCTGATTTCCTGCGATACGGACGACAGCAACCGGCGCGGACGGATCACTCGATGAGCGGCCGCGAGGCGGTGCTCGCCATCCACGATCACGTCACCCACTGCCAGCACCGGGTGCAGTCGCTTACCGTCCCGGATACGGCCGATCTCACGCTGGACACGCGGGCGCCCGCAGCGGGCAGCTCCCGCCCGGACATGCGGCGGACCAGTTCGTCGGCCGGGACCATCTCACGTCGCCGTGGCGGAGTTCGTCGACCCGCGCCTCGCGTCCGGCACGTTCAACCGGTCGAGCTCGCGCTCGGCCCGGTCGAAGGATGCCGGCTTCGGCTGATCGTGCCACTGGATCGGCTTGCCCGCCTTGAACACGACGACGCCGCGATACGCGGCCTGGTCATGCCGCCCTTCCCACGGTCGCCGCGAACTCCGATGCTGCGTGACGGTCGATGCAGCCGTAGACCGCTTCGGGGTCCGGGTGGGACGCCCCGCAGTGAACGCACGAGTACGACGAGTGGCGATGCACCTCGGTTCGCGCCCACTCCTCGGCCGGGATCGCCGGCTCTCCGCCGGGCTCGATCTCGGCGACGTCCAGTACCCGGGTAAAGACGGTCGCCTGAGCCACGCTCTCCCCATCCTCGAGGCCGACCCTGCCACCGACCCACGGACCGCCGTTCGTGGCGGGAGGAGGCATTTCTACCGGGGTAGACAGCGCAACTGAGGCCACTCGGTCCCCCGGCTCCAGGCGGATCACTCGCAGCCCCTTGGACATCCGCCCGGTGTTCGGGTCGAGCGGCGTCGAGTGGGCACGTCCCCGACTCGAAGCCGCTCTACCTTACCGTTGGCAGTAGCGATCACCACCTCTGCGTCGGTGCCGTCGACAACGAGCGCCGCAGCCACCGGAACGCGAGAGATGTTGACGCCGACGGCGTTTCGTCCCTTCGTGCGCCGGACATCATCGACGGCTACCCGTCGGCCGAAGCTGTCGGCGGTGACGAGCAGGAGGTAGGTAATCGTCCGCCTCATCGCGACCCTTCCACCCGCCGAAGCTCGGCCTTCAGCACGACAAGCTCCGAGTTCACTTGCGGGTCTTCACGATCCCTCCAAAGCGCGGAGGGCGGCGCGCAACTCGCGAGCCCTCGCCTCGGCCTCCACGGGTTCGGTACCGAGCGGCATCATGCCGCTGCTCTCTCCTGCTGTGCGGTCCGGGCGAGGCTCACCAGCTCCAATGTGCGCTTGGTGAACGCGATGTCGGCCTCTACGGCCTCCAGCTCGGCGCGGATCTCGGAATCGACCAAGGCGTCCGCGGCCAAGCGAAGCCGGCACTGTTCGAGTTCCGCCAGTTTCCGCGTTGCGTCTTGGGCGACCGCGGATACCTCCACGGGCGGCCGAGCCTTCCGCAACTCCCGCTCGACCTCCGCAAGTTTCGCCTCCAACGCCGGCCGGTTCACCGGTCCATGCCTGAAACGCCTGGCGGTCTCCTCGAGCGCTTCACCTCTTGGCATGCCGCCACCCGTGCGCAATACCCGGTAGGTCAACGTCTCCGCGTGGAAAGTG
Organism: uncultured Solirubrobacterales bacterium; assembly: GCA_963822855.1. Lineage (GTDB taxonomy): Bacteria > Actinomycetota > Thermoleophilia > Solirubrobacterales > Solirubrobacteraceae > Palsa-465. The sequence continues at coordinate 79,276 of CAWGJE010000024.1, forward strand.
TTAGCCGCCGGCTGCGGTGCCGTGGCCCTCTCCCGCTCGCGCTCCTCGGCACGGGCGCACTGGCGCGCCAGGCGCTCGATGTTGTAGCCGGCCGTGTAACCCGACCGGTGTGCGATCTCCGCGACGGCCTGATCGGCAGCCTTTCCGGAGGCTCTCATCCACAAAAAAAGGCCAGTGGGGGTGCCCGCCTCACGGGCAAGCTCAGGCCGATCGTCCAACCCAATTCTCGGTGTCAGTCATTGTCAAAACTCCTCATTCGTGTGACGGCCGCCGCGGGACACGCCGGCGCCAAGGTTTCTGTCGCTTGCCCTACGCGCACGGTCATCGTCAAGTGACCCGCGGTGCAAAGGACCGCCATCCAGGAGCGGCCATAGGACCTCGGGCTCTACGCCGGCCGCCTCCGCTATCGCCCGCATGACCCACCCCGCCGGACGCTTGCCGCCAGAAAGGAAATCCTCGAGATGCCGAGGTGTGATCCCGATACGGGCAAGCAAATAGTCGATTCGAACATCGGCCGCACGCAGATGATCGAGCGTCAGCGTCTCTCCCGCCTCGAGCGTGGCGCGGACGCTCGGCCGAACCGGCTTCGGGTATCTACTCCTCGGACACCTGACTCCTACTCACTTCTCATTCCTCTCGCTATTGCCTCATGCAGCCCAACCCGCAAAGTCATTAGGCACCGCTCAACCTGCACCAGCATCATCACCAGGCGGGCCCGCTCGGCCCGATCATCCAAATCGCTCGCCACCATCGCCGCCCACGCCGACAGCTCCGTGATCTCCCTCAACAGGCGCGCAGTGAACTCCGCCCGATCCGTCGCCGGCAGCACCGGGAGCATCGAAGCCACCAGCATCAGAGCTGCACACCTGATCCCAGACGCTCATCAGAACCCCGGCGCTCTCGCGTCGAACGTCCCCGGCGACGATGCGTGCCCACACCGAACCCCTGCTCGTCAACCGCCTGCGCCCGCATCTTCTCCATGATCCGCGCAGTCATCGGGGATGCCTGCTCCTCAATCGACTTCTTCGGCACAACCTCGGCGTCGGCGATCTCCTCGACCGGTGACTCTACATCTGGCTCGACCACGTCGGCCTCCTGCACCTGGACCTCCTCGTCCCCGGGGCCGGGA